>CAVTQM010000034.1:0-9200 GCA_963736805.1 uncultured Chloroflexia bacterium | reverse complement strand
TCGCATCACCTGTCCCTGAGGCATGCGATCAGGAGTATGTTCTGACTTACCCACTCCGAGGGTGAATATCTCATACAGTGAACTCCATCTGGGTTAAGGATTCAAGCCCTGTTTGTGAAATTGGCATACCTGGAACAGCGAATGGCGGAAAATCTCAGTTTTGAATTACAATCATGTATAAAGGAACTGTTGGATCATGTTTGATATCCTTGTTGCTGGCGAGATCAACCCTGACCTGATCCTCTCGGGGATGTCACCCCTGAATTCGGCCAGGTGGAGAAGCTGGTCGATTCGGCCGGCTTGACCATCGGTTCATCCTCCGCCATTTTCGCCTGTGGGGCTGCACGCCTGGGGCTGCAGGTGGCTTTTATCGGCCTTTGCGGTGATGATGTGTTTGGTCATTTCATGCTGGAGCAGCTGCAGGACCGTGGTGTGGATATCTCCAACGTGATCCTAACTCACGGTGGGCAGACCGGCTTCAGTGTTATCCTGAACCGTACAAATGACCGTGCCATCCTGACCCAGCTTGGGTTGATTGGAGCGTTGAGGGCGGAGCAGGTGACAGATGACCTGCTGCACCAGGCTCGTCACCTGCATATTGCCTCTTACTTCCTGCAATCAGCCCTCCAACCCGGTCTTCCAGGCTTGTTCGCCCGCGCCCACTCCGCCGGTCTGACCACCTCCCTGGATACCAACTGGGATCCCTCTGGCAATTGGCGTGGTTTTGATGAGCTCCTGCCTGTGGTGGATGTTTTCCACCCAACCAGACCGTGGGCTCCGCCATCAGCGGAGCCTCCACGCTAGGAGGATGCCCTGTATACCTTGGCTCAGAAATGCCCTGCGGTGGCAGTCAAGTGTGGGAATGAGGGTGCCTATGCCAGCCAGGCAGGCATAAGCGCTGCTGCCCCTGCGTTAGCGCTGCAGGTGGTGGATACTGTTGGTGCAGGCGATAATTTCGATGCCGGCTTTCTTTATCGGCTGGTTAAATGGCTGGAGCCTGGAAAAAACACTTCGCTTGGCCACCGCCTGCGGCTCGCTCTCAACCCGCCTGGCGGGAGGTGTATCTGCCCAGCCAACCTTGCAGGAGGCAATCACTTATGCTCAATCCACTGGATGAGATCATTTCCGCCCAGAAAAAGGGTGAAGCCATTGGCATCCCCTCGATCGTTCCGCCCACCGATGGGTGTTAAAAGCCGCCATGCAGCCGGGAAATATCCCTTTGTTGATCGAATCCACCTGCAACCAGGTTAACCAGTTTGGTGGCTACACCGGTATGACCCCCCAGGACTTTGCCGCTTACGTTCACCGTCTGGCTGATGAGAACCATTTTCCCATGGGGGCGCTTGTTGGTGGGTGGTGATCATTTGGGTCCGAGTGTCTGGCAGAAGGAGCCTGCTGTTCAAGCCATGCAGAAATCGGAGGATCTGGTACAGGCGTGCGTGATGGTGGCTACACTAAAATCCACCTGGATGCCAGCATGAAGCTGGGTGATGATGACCCATCCCATCCACTGGAGCTCGAGCTATCTGCCCGTCGCACCGCTCAGCTGGCAAAAGCTGCTGAAAACGCCTGTCAGGATACGGGTGATACGTGCAACTTGCGTTATATTATTGGCAGCGAGGTGCCCACTCCTGGAGGTGCCACCCAGCACGAAGATCGCCCTCAGCGTCACCAGGGTGGAGGATGTAAGGCGCATGCTTGAGGTCACGCAGGCTGAATTTTTCCGCCAGGGGTTGGAATCAGCCTGGCAGTGGGTGATTGCCCTGGTTGTCCAGCCGGGGGTGGAGTTTGGCGATGATTTCGTGCTGGACTACCGACCCGAGGCAGCCCAGGATTTGAAACACTTTTCTGAGACGACCCCTTTTGTTTATGAAGCCCACTCCACCGATTACCAGGTGAAGGAAAATTTGCGCAGGCTTGTGCATGATCACTTCGCGATCCTCAAAGTTGGCCCGGCCTTGACATTTGCTTTGCGTGAGGCCGTATTCGCACTTGCGCTGGTCGAAAACGAATTGGTTTCTTCCATCCAACGTTCACACCTGGTTGAACGGCTGGATGAAGCCATGCTGCGTGAACCAGCCTACTGGTCCAGTCACTACCGGGGCACTGAACAGGAAGTGGCTTTCGCGGCGGAAGTTCAGCCTGAGTGACCGGGTGCGCTATTACTGGGTGCAGCCGGATGTGCAGGCAGCTTTTACCCGGCTGCTGCAGAATCTTGGCACCCGGCCTGTGCCGCTTGCGTTGCTCAGCCAATACTTCCCCCGTCACTTCACGCTTATCCGGGAGGGCAGGTTGGATGAATTTAACCCACCCTAACTGAGAGCGTTCTCTGGTGCTGCGCGATTATGTTCAAGCTTGTGGGCCTGCTTACGGTTTTGAATGGAGTGATACAAACAAATAATTATTCCTCGATTGAATTAAAAAGGCGATAAACAAGCAGGTTCATAATCTTTGGCAAACCACGTCCAAAGAGACACTTGCTATTCGGTATATTTTGTTATATAAATATGTATAGTCAATTATGTTTGAATTCTCATCGCAGGCGTCATTCACTCATTCGAGATCCAATACTCGGCGCTCAAAATCAGAACTTCAAATTCCAGGATTGATATCCACCCAAACCCTCTGTGGTGCTTACTATGCCATCCAAGAGGCTAATTGATTTACATCACTGGTTTTACAGAATCTTTTGATTTAGGAGAGGATGAGAATATGAAAGAATAAAACCATCACTCAATTGTCATGGGTACTGTTGCTAGGACTATCGGCTTCTCTGTTTCTTATCTTTACACTCGCATGGGCAAATCCTTTACCAGGCACACTTTCTGAGGTGGCTGGATCTGATGAAGAGTTACAAAATTCAACCTCACCTGACTTACTTTTCTTGAGGTTCCCACTCGGAGATTGGCCATGGTATGCCCAGGGTGAAATTTTCTTGAACCCGGAACCGCCCATGACAGGTATGCCAGTTGAAATTTGTGCTGGTGTTGTCAATGATGATCTTGTGGAACCCCACCTCGCCTTACTCCAATTTGGTGTTGCACCTCTAGGTATTGGAGTGAATTACGTTCCTGTTGGAAGAACAGAGGTCCTGGTGCCTCCCGGAGGTTATGCCTCCGGTTGCACAACATGGGTATCCCCTGATCCTGGACGTTGGGGCATCGAAGTGTTGCTGTTTGAAGAAGGCGGTCAAGAACCTTTACGAAGCTTGAGGAACATCGTTTTATCGGAGCCCTTGTTCCCAGGAGAGCCTCATGAACTTGTCTTCCTGATAGGTCCTATCGACACACAAGGGACCTTAACTTTCGCCTTGACCAACATTCTACCTGAGTGGCAAATCTCCCTTGAACCAAGTGTAATCATAATCAATCCGTTCCAGGTATATACTGCCACATTGACGACTACACCTCCACAAGGAATTATGTTAGGTTCAAATATGCCCATCGTTGATGTGGAAGGATTCCTGGATGATCAACCTATTGGTGGATTCCGACAGGTTGACTTACCTCCTGTGCGCTTACATGTGGCTGCCGACCCCCGCTATGCTGAACGAGAGATCACGCTCGATCCCTACCCGGTGCTGGCTGGTGAGCCCACCGAGATATGTGTCGAACTGCGCAACCCAACTCCCTACCCGCAAGATGTGGTGGTGAACTTTTCCTGGGCTAATTTCGGTATCGGTTTACCCTTCACACCCATTTACGGACCACGTTCGGTGCACCTGCCAGCCTATTCGGTGGAAAGGGAATGTATCCACTGGGTTCCACCCATATCCGGGCAGTTCTGCCTGCAGGTGATCCTCGAAATGGAGGGTTATGAGCCGCAATTCAGCCAACGCAATATCGATGTAAACGAGCCACTTCAACCAGGTATACCAAATCCATTGACCTTCATGGTTGGAAATCCATTTGTTGAACCCGTTACCATCTCGCTGGGACTTGTCCCGCACCTGCCTGGATGGGGTCTTGAGCTCTCTCAGGATATCCTGCCTGATGTGCAACCTGGTGAGATACGGCAGGTGAACCTGAGGGTAACCCCACCGGCTGAGCAGCCTTTACCCCCGGACAATACGCCCATCGTGGATGTGGAAGCATATGCAGGCGGTGAGTTGATCGGAGGCTTTCGCAAGATCTTTCGTCCACCGGTACCTATCCATCTTCCTGGAGATCCTATCTATGCTGAACGGGAGATTATCATAAATCCCTACCCACCGCGCGCAGGTGAGCCTACCGAGATATGTGTCGAACTGCGCAACCGAACTCCCTACCCGCAGGATGTGGTGGTGAACTTTTCCTGGGCTAATTTCGGTATCGGTTTACCCTTCACACCCATTTACGGACCACGTTCGGTGCACCTGCCAGCCTATTCGGTGGAAAGGGAGTGCATCTACTGGGTTCCGCCTTTTGGTGGATTGTTCTGCGCGAAAGTGGAGATTAATCTTCCTGGGTATGAGTTTCCCATTGTCAGCCAGCGTAATATCGATGTGGGTGAGCCTCTCGAACCATTCGTACCGCATGCCAGGGTTTTCCTGGTTGGTAATCCTCATTCGGAACCTGTCACAGTTACATTAGGACTGATTTCGCACTTGCCAGATTGGGGATTTGAATTATCTCAGGAAGTCTTACCGAATATGCAGCCGGGAGAGAATAGGGAGGTAATTTTATTGGTCACACCACCTCAATTCTTACCGCCGGATGGCACGCCAATTGTGGATTTGGAAGCCTATGTAAACGGTAGCCTGATCGGTGGAATCCGGTACATCTTTCCGCCCTCCTGTACCCATCCACATACCAAATGATCCTATCTTTGCCGAATCTGAAATTGGCATCGATCCATACCCAGCCATCCCTGGCATACCGACTACGTTAAGTGTGGAATTGTTTAACCCAACCAATGATGATCATATTATCACAGCCATGTTCAGCGTTGCCCCCTTCGGTATTGGTTTACCGTTCAATTCCAATGACATTACACCCAATCCAGTGCAAATCTACGTTCCTGCCAACAGTGCTGCGCGAGCCCAGGTTGTTTGGACCCCGCCAGATTGGGGTGGGAAATTCTGTGTGAGAGTGACTCTGGAAATGGAAGGATATGAACCTGTCTGGAGCCAACGCAATGTCGATGTCGGCGAACCACTGGAGCCTGGTGTACCACACGAATTGCTTTTCCTGGTGGGGAGCGGAGACAATACAGAACCCGTAACTATCACCCTGGGGTTAATCCCACATAAGGATGGCTGGCAAATAAACCTCTCCCAGGATGTATTGGCATATGTCCAACCCAACGAGATTCGAGAGGTCATCCTGACTGTCACCCCGCCACCTGACATTGGGCTGGGTTCAGGTGAACCGATTGTGGATGTCGAAGCGTATATAGAAGGTGAACTATTGGGGGGTTTCCGAAAACTGGATGTGCCACCAGTTCCCATTCATAAACCGCATGAAAAGGGATATTCCGAATCAGAGATTTTCATCGATCCTTATCCGCCAATGGAGGGAGAAACGACCATTGTTGGCGCGGTGGTTCAAAATTCCAGCGATATCGAAGTCACGGTCGAACTTGAGTTCGGTTGGGCGGATTTTGGCATTGGGATTCCCTTTACCACAACCGGCATGCTGCCCTATACTCGCACCATCACGCTGAGCCCAGGGATGGTTGGTACCCCCAGTATAGAGTGGACACCCATCCAATCAGGTCATCAATGTGTCATCGTTCACCTCACAGACCCGCAAGGCATCTATGTTCCCCAGGAAAGCCAGCGTAACGTGGATGTGATTGAAGATCCTCCTTGCGGTGAAGTGCAAGTCTATAATTTCACAGTGATGAATGACTCAGCATTCACAGTCACTTTGGATATTGGCGTAATCACTTTCAATGTGCCTCCCGACTGGGTAATTACGACAGTGCCAACCGGGAGTATTGAGATTGGACCTTTCGGTGTGCAGGTGATCGAGGTCCATGTGACCATTCCATGCCCAAAAACGATCCAGGATATGATAACTATTCGATCCATCAAGTTATTACAAGCTTTATCAATGGGAGTACCGGTTGTCGATGTGGAGGCGTATGTTCAAGGCGAACTGATGGGTGGTATCGAATTACAGTTCAGAGCAGGAACAGGTCATGACCCTGCTGTTGCCGAGTTTAGCGGAAACCCAAGGAGTGGCGTGGCACCATTAGAGGTGGCTTTCACCAATCTCTCTGTCGGAGATTATGATATCTGCACTTGGACCTTTGGGGACGGGAGCACGAGTACCTCTTGCGACAATCCGAGCCACACTTATACTTCCCCAGGAGTGTTCACAGTATCCCTGGCAGTGAGCGGATTGGGAGGCATCGATGTAGAGAGCAAGGATGGCTATGTCACTGTCCAGTCAATCCATATCAACAAGTACCTTCCATTGATAAACCGTTAGGCAGCTGGAATTAATATTTGACAAAATAACTCTTCGAAAATAAAGCTGATTTACGCGATCATTGAAGGTTTTTTTCCGTCTTTAAAATTCCAAGGAATAGCCGGAAAACCGTTTCGCGTTTACCTTCTCCGGCCTCCAGGTTGGTTTGGGGTGTTATCCGTGCTGAACAGCTCCGCGCTGAGCCTGTAACCAACTGCCTCCAGGCAGGCGGGGAGAACATAGGACGGATACCGGTCGGCTTGAACTGGCCGATAATGCCACCATCCGGTGTGACACCCGTCTGTTCGTACTTAAATATGTCGGTCATCACGATCGTATCGCCTTCCATGCCGGCCACTTCCGAGATGGCGGTGATCTTGCGTGGCCCGTTTTTAAGCGCGATTGTTGCACGATCACATCCACTGCCGAAGCGATCTGCTGCCGGATGACCTTGAGAGGCAGTTCCATCCCTGCCATCAATACCATGGTCTCCAGGCGCGAAAGCGCATCGCGCGCCGTGTTGGCGTGCAGGGTGGTCAATGAGCCGTCGTGACCGGTATTCATCGCCTGCAGCATATCCAGCGCTTCGCCTCCCCGGCACTCACCCACGATGATCCGGTCCGGGCGCATACGCAGGCAGTTCCGTACCATATCGCGGATGCTCACCTGACCGTGTCCATCGATATCGGCTGGCCTGGCCTCCATGCGCACCACATGCTTTTGGTGCAGCCGCAGCTCGGCTGAATCTTCAACCGTTACCACCCGCTCTGTCTCCGGGATAAAGCTGGATAGCACGTTCAGCAGGGTCGTTTTCCCCGAGCCTGTGCCCCCGGAGATGATGATGTTCAGCCTGCCTTTTATGCGTGCGCGCAGGAAATCAGCCATCGTGCGCGTGCAGCGTATCAAATTCGATCAGCTGGTCGATGGTGTACTTGCTCTTGCTGAATTTACGGATGGTCAGCAGCGGACCATCGATGGCAACCGGTGGGATGACTGCATTGACGCGTGAGCCATCCGGTAAACGCGCCATCCACCATCGGGCTATCCGCGTCTACCCGGCGTCCCAGCGGTGAGACGATCCTCTCGATCACCTTCAGGACATGATCATCATTTTCAAACCTTACCTTGGTATCGATCAACTTTCCTTTTCGCTCAATGTACACCTGGTCAGCACGGTTCACCATCACCTCGGTGACATCTTCATCATTCAACAGGTATTGGATCGGACCGAAGCCGACCGAGCTCGTCCAGCACGTCATGAAAGAGTTGGATGCGCACACTTTCCGGCAGTTTTAGACCGGTTTGTGCATACACCAGCTTCAACTTGTCATTGACCATCGCTTCTCGTTCCGATGATGTGGTTGCCACTTGCTCAATCTCGCGCGCAACCGTGCTGATCAGGTACGCCCGTAGCTTGAGCATGTTGGGGTCTAGGGAGCTGTAACGGGTCGGTTCTGGTGGCTGGTCCATTAATAATCTCCCTGGTTGTGGCTTTTCAAAGGATTCGTCGATGGGCATCAGCCAGATGATATTGCTCCGGTTGGCTAACAGGAATTTACTCGTAAACAACACTTCACCCTCCAGGTTGCAGATTTCTGCATTCGGTAACTGCCAGGAAGGGATTGGTTTCATTGACCTCGTCACTCAATCGTTCACCCTTACGCACATGCACAAAACCGTGGATTTGATGGTGTGGGTCTGGATGTGGGCAAACACGACATCTTTTGAGATGACATCCGTATAATACTTACCCTTCTCGTCATATTCAACAATCATCATCATGCTCCTTCAACCTCTACACAGATGCTATCCGAGTAAATTCGATTAATTACCATCAACAGAAGTAAATTGCAACCCTCGTGCCAGTTTATGCAATAGGGGGGTTCCTGCTCACCGAAAAACTCCTCCACGAACATCGCCAACGTTATTACTTACCCACCTCTCCCGGTTCACCAACAAGGGGTTTAGCCCCTTGTTGGACTCGTCGTCGAGAGCTAGTTTTGGATGTCATTACGGTCATCCCCGCTGATTTTCGGGGAAGAAGCGATATTTGCGACCTGTGTCCCGAGAAGCGTGAGGGAGAAGCAATCTTCCACAGATCTTGCAGGTCAATTGGGATTAGAAAATATATTGAACAATCTTGGAAAGGAAGATTGCACACACTCACTACGTTCGGTGCTAGCGACCAGCAAAGAACGCTGGTCTCGCAATGACAGAATCCTTAATTCATCCAAAGAGATATGCTCAGAGCGGTGAGTTGTTACTCGCCAACGATCTTTGTGAGCGATGCAATGAGACCGGGAGCGAGCCCGTAGACATCCATCCTGCCCACCAAACCTAACAAAACTGCAAGGCGTATACCTGCTTGCCTTTATGAACAAAATGTTGTAAACTAGAGTATATTCTGCATTATTTTCTGTAAAATCTGATGTTCGTTGAATTACGTGCCAGAAATTTCCAGGCATGATTGTTGCATGGATTGAATATACCAATTTTCGCCAATAGAATTGGCATACATTGCTTTAACGGTTTTAGAAAGTTGGCCGAACACGAAAAAATTTCTTCAAAACCAAAGGGCGCTTAACGCTCAAGAGATTTCAAAGGGAAGGAGAGGAAAGCGAGGAGATCGAATTCGGACGCTGGGGGTGCGTTTCCGTGTCCTGGTGGAGACAGGTCCCTGCAGTCATTTATACCCGACTCTGCTGAGGTATTTTGCCAGACGCTTTACACATTAATCCCCAACTCAAAACAGTAACCGGTTATGAGCCGGAAGAATGGATCGCCAATAAAGACTTATGGTCACAG
>CAVTQM010000033.1:0-73425 GCA_963736805.1 uncultured Chloroflexia bacterium | reverse complement strand
CAGGTAGATCGTTATTCCTGCACAGAACCACAGCGTGCCCAACTTGAGCGGAAGAAAAATTGAGTAAACAAGGAGGACAAGCTGGACAACCATATAGATTGCGGAAGCTTTTTTCTCCCCTTTCTGATATGACACATCACCCCCCAACTTTTTATATATATCACTGGTACCCATAATTTTATCCACAACCTTCATGATAGGAGAAAGCAATGGCACGTAAAGCATAAATCCATGCATTCCACAAACCTATCTCAAAGACTGGTGTACACGACATATTTCTACATCTTTCGTTAAGTAAGTCTTAGTAAATTCAGTAGCTGAATATATAGCCACCTGATGCTGTTGAATATCAAAAAAACTAGCCAAAAATTAGCCTCAACTGAACCGAAGCACAGCGGAGCGTAGTCAGTTGGAAGCACTAGTTAGTCACCAAGCACCCTATGATTCCGTGCTATGGAACAGAAGTAACACACCGAAAGCCCACATGATCAACAAATTCGTCTGCTCCGAGATTTGTACGGAGCGCACAACGAACGTGGTCTGGACTGGCATGCCATGAGCCACCACGGGCTACTTCAGCGTACCCTTGATGAAGGACCAGTTGGGTTCACTTGCCGTTATCTTGAATACTCTCCATTCCAATCTGCCACCAACTCCCACACATTGCCCGCCATGTCCAATGCTCCAACCCAACTGGCTCCTTGTGGGTAGCTCCCCACCGGAGCTGACCTAATATAACCGTCATTAAATGTCTTGTCACTTTTTGCGACCAATTGGTATCGCAGTAGTTCAATAATTTTCCATCAAATTCATCACCCCAAGGATACCTGCGCCCTATTCTGGTCCACGGGCGGCATACTCCCACTCTGCCTCAGTCGGTAAACGCCCCCCGACCCCAGTCGCAGTATGCTGTCAGCCGAAGCCATGTCACGCAAACCACTGGCTGATGCGTGCCACCCAGTTGGCGTTCGTCCTGACATTCCAAGCTGCTACAAACCCCTACTTCCTTGCACTGCTCGTGCTGGTCGTTCGTCACTTCTGTCTTATCTATCCAGAATCCATTCAGTCCTACGGTGTGTACCGGTTGTTCTTCTGAAAAATAGCTTTTCCTGTTGCAATTGGTGTCATACTCCCAACATTGCCCCAGTGCATATTCTACTTCTTCATCGTTACTCCCCATATCAAACTCACCCGCTGGCACGTATACCATTACCATTCCATCTAGTGAACGGACCCTTGTGTCACCGGGGAGTGAGACGGGCGTCTCGGTAATTGGTCGATCTACCTGCCGTGCAGTGGGTGTACTCAGCTGCAAATCAACACGATTAGCATCACAACCACTTACAACAAAGAAGACTGCTGTGATCAATAACAGCGTTCGTTTCATTTTTAATTACTTCAATTCAATCAAAACTGCCCGAGTTTAGCACCCACCGGTTTACGTTACTGGTTGTGGGAGGGTGTGGATTCGGAATGGGAGGATAGAAATCCCATTTTTGCCATCAATTCCATAGAACGGTTCTGGCGTTATTCAGTCAATATATAGATTTCCTACACGATTTTTGATTTATCCAATCCTTATCAATACCCTATAATCAATTACTTTACCGGGAGGTGATAGGTAAGTAATATATATAGCGTCCACCAGCTCCCCCCCAAGCATTGGAACAAATCATTGGTTTGGCTATCAATAGCAATCGCCGTCAGGTTAGGGCCCTCGGAACCGACCAATATATGTCCATTGGTATTGGCTATTAACGGTAGGCACTTTCCTCGTAATAACGTCCTTCATCAGCACCATCCGAAAAAATATCCACTCGTGCACCTATCGGCCCGGCTATTCCAGACACCACTGGGCAATTCACACTATTGATTACTGGCACGCGATCTCATGCTGTGAACGGTTCGTGGCTCAATACCTGCACCGGAATTTTCATAGATACTGTCATGAAAAATCCATTGCCAACTGCTGTGTCCTCTCCAATGTGCACACCGGCATAAACTCCTCGTCCCGTTGTGGGTGATCACGTTTCTAGAGAGGGTGTTATCATGGCTCCAGATAATATCCACTCCGTAGAAGGCATTTCCCACCGCTTCTCCCATTCTTCCGATACCAATTCGGTTCGTTAATAACCCGTTCTTCGTCGTGCCTGTGCCAACAATAGCCACCCCACTCCAGCCGTTATTGCCAATATAATTCTCAGCCACGAGATTATCGCTGGTTCCATCATATAGTCCAATTCCATGCTTCCCCATTAGCCCCATTCACGATGTAGTCCTTATCCCAATATAGTTTCCGTGGATCCAATGCCCTTTAGTATCTACTTGTTGGACGAACACACCAGATTGACTATTGCTCACGATATTATTACACGCAATCATGCTCTAGGGGCTTGGTTTCTCGCTTGGATCCCATCGGCATGATTATTGCTTATTAAGATTTCCATGATCCCATTATGTAAATTCCCTATACCTAAAAGTGTTACTCCATTACATCCATTATTCCGAATTTCGTTCCCAATCCCATTGCAAGTATAATAGGTACCGGTGCTGGGGTGGTTCCGAATGTCCATCCAACTACGTTATAACTCGCACCTTCCCCGATATATACGCCATCCTGCAGGTTGGCGATATTGCCATTGAGCATGCCCACGCCAATCTGGTTCTCAACTACGGTATTGGAGATCGAATTGCTCCCCCAGGATGCGTATGCCATAATCGCTGGCTCCGATAATATTGCCTTCAAGTGCACCTTCTCCCCCAATGTCATTTCGTGGGCTCTCAAGGATAGTGATGCCATCCCCATCGTTCGGTTCTGGCAGGTTACCATTGTCGCTGGTGCCAATATACGAACCGATTACTTTATTCTCTTGGCCTCCAACAATGTATATCGCTGGTCCTGCACAATTATGGATCAGCATTCGTCCACCACCACTGGTGCTAACATCACCGACTGTAGTATTGCTTGTTAACCAGCCAGATGCAGGTGTAAAGACTTTCAATCTCCAGGCCTTTGATAGTTACATTACTGGCATCCCAAACGAGCAACCCAGGCGGATTACCGCTGATATTGCTGCCGTTGAGTGCTATCCCCGGTCTACCGTAGGCCAGCTACCGCTCCAGTTGGGGCTGGCATCGATCACCGTATCATTATCCATGATGGGTGGCAGGTCGGTTAGCGGTGAAATACTGGTGCCATTCATGCTGAAATGAATGACATCTGGGCCTGGATTGGCGTTGGCCTGTTGGATCGCCCAGCGTAGTGATCCCATCCCGCTGTCGCCACTATTAGTGACCATAATTTCATTCATTGGCACCGAGACGTTATTGGGCGTTACATCACGGGGGTCTTTTCCCAGCGCCTCCAGGATTTTCTGCCCCATCAGGTCGCTGAACTCGCCAAGAATCGGCCTCAATTCCCCAGGTGTATGCATAAAATACCCTCTCCGGGATGACCAACACCATCGGTGGTGGATCAGTATCGTGCGCGTTAGCAAGTGGCTGGATCGAAGGATCTGCTGAGGGTATTCCGGCCACTGACTGGATGCCTGTGAAAAATAAGAGCATCACAGCACTAAGAAAACTGCACAGGTAAGTTTTTATGTTTTTCATTGCTTTCTGCCCCGATACTGTTATTCATTAATGTCTTTGAGTGATGGGTAGGTAGGTCACATGACAGCCCTTGGACCCCACCCATGCTGTGGAAAAGGCAGACAAGTCATGCGTGACCAGGTCGGTGACAATCGCCGTCAGGTTAGGCCCTCGGAACCGACCAATATATGTCCATTGGTATTGGCTATTAACGGTTCGCGCTTCCTCGTAATAACGTCCTTCATCAGCACCATCCGAAAAAATATCCGCTCCTGTTCGGCCCGGCTATTTCAGACACTCCTGGGCAATATCCATCCATGATCACTGGTGGGCTAATTTCATGCTGCGAGCGATCCGTCAGCTGGATCCCCAGACCGGCATTATCATAAATGCTGTTCCTGTACAGCCCATTACCGACAGCTGTATCTTTTCCGATGTGCACTCCAGCCGAACCTCCAGCCGTTCCATTATTTGCGATCACATTTTCTGTGAGGGTATTGTCCGGACTCTCTATAATATCCACACCGAAGAATGCATTTCCCATCGGCTCTCCGCTAAGACCAGTTCCGATATGATTGCGGTATAACTCATTATTCGATGTGGTTATACCGATGATAGCCACCCCGCTCCAGCCATTATTGCCAATATAATTCCCAGCCACGAGATTATTGTTGGTTCCATCATAAAGTCCAATTCCATGTTTGCCATTAGGCGATGATGGATTTGTATAAATTGGGGTCAAACCCGATGACGTTTTCGCCGATATAATTGCCCGACGTATCAGGCTGTATGACGAGAACACCTGATTCATTATTCAATGCAATAGTGTTACATCGAATGCCGTTCTCTTGGGCATGGTTGGCTACAACAATTCCATTACCTTGATTATTAGAAATATTGTTCCCCAAGACACCATTCTGATAATTCCCTTGACCAGAGAGAATTACGCCATCTCCGTGGTTATTTTGGATGTAATTCTCGACATGTTCGGCAGTCGCCTCCAACGGCATTATATGTCGCACCTTCTCCGATATAGATGCCTGCATTGACGTTACCGATATCGGCTGTGGAATCATATACACCAATAAAGTTCAAATCTATCGTATTCCAGCTCGCCTTGCTCCCCTTGATGTAGATCCCATATAAGCTCGCTCCGATAATATTGCCTTCTAATAGGCCTTCTCCCCCAATTGCATTCCGTTCGCTATCTTGAGTGGATATGCCTTCACCACCGTTTGGCTCGGGCAGGTTGCCATTATCGCTGGTGCCAATATACGAGCCGATCACCTTGTTTTCTTTGCCCTCCAAAAATGTGTACTGCTGGCCCGGAACAACTATGGATGAGCATGCGTCCACCGCCATTGGTACTGGCGCCTTCGCCTATGGTAGTATTGCTAGCGTTATGCAGCCAAACGCAATAGCTGAAATTCTCCGATCTCCAAGCCCTTGATGGTAACATTCTGTGCCCCAACAATCCTTAAGCCAGTGGGATTACCACTCGTGTCACTGCTGCCATTGATGGTTATCCCCGGTCTACCCGCAGGCCAGCTGCCGCTCCAGTTGGGGCTGGCATCAATCACCGTATCATTAGCCAGGATGGGTGGCAGGTCGGTTAGCGGTGAAATTATCGATCCGCTCGTGTTGAAATGGATGACATCTGGGCCTGGATTGGTGTTGGCCTGTTCGATCGCCAGCGTAGTGATCCCACACCGCTGTCGGCGCTGGTCGTTACCATAATTTCACTGTTCACAGATGATAACGCCACAGGTGCTTGGATCGCGGCAACGCACAAAATAATCGCAATAATCAGGATATTGCAAAAGCGTAATCTATACTTTCATTGTATTCTCCCTCGACCATAGTTGATTGGATCTATGATCTAGCCTAAAAAATATTGATGCTCACACATTGAGCGTTTTATCTTGTAACGCCTCTATTTATGGCAATGAAGTAAGAACCCGGTAGAAAATACAATATCGTATATTGAGGTGAATTGCATGCGTTTTCGCTCCTTTTATTTAATCCTGCCTATGGTAAATCGACTTGATGAGTTTCCCGTTCCATCAAGATGTCGTCAACATTCCAAGATTTCTGATCCATCAATTGGATGAAAGCCCGCCGGTAGAGTAGACGGACATCCACAAAGACCGGATCACTTTCCTGCGGAAGTGCGAAGGTATAGTTGCTGACCGCGTGGCTAAAAGCCTTGATACGGTTGTCACTCAGCAGGCGTGTTGGATTCCAATAAGCCCCGCTTGGGGAAATACCCGTCCAGGTCTCTTCCAGGATCTTGGCGTAAGCCATCCCGGGAAGCCCGGCGTAATAGCCTTGTGCAGGGTCACCAACGCCTCCCCACTCGGGGATGGTCGAGCCCTCGAGCAACGTTAGAGGTTGCCCTAGGCTGCTACGAGCATCTACCAGCAGGAGCAGTTGCCGTAAAGGAGAATCCGTGGGCACGTGATGGCCCGTGCGGTCGTTTATGATCTCCACCTGGATGTCTATAGTACTATCCTGCACTTGGGTTGTGACACTCATGCTGACTGAATTTTCGAGCAGCTCGAGGTTGGATGCACCTGGGAATGTGTGGGCGTGAATTGCCTGTGGGTCGCGCTCGACACCCACCCTTCCCCGCGGCTACATTGGTCAATGGCTCGCCGTCCACCAGGGTTGGTGCAGGCATATGGCATTCCTGGCAGGTTTTCGCCCCGGCGAAATCAGGGTCACTGTACGGGCTATCCAGCCACTCGCCGAATGAATTGTAAACCAGCGTATCCCAAAAAGAGCCGAAATGGCAAGGCGCACAGAACTGGCTTTCTCGGATGAGGGGTAAGTAGGTGTCTTCCTCAGGCACATTGTCATCATCGAATGTCCCAAAGAAAAGTTGGTAACGCTGCGGGTCATCTGGGAAGGGACGGCGGATATCCATGGACAGCACCCCAGGCATGTTGCGATACGGTAAGCCTGTTTCAGTCTCCAGAAGCACATCCGCCACCTTGTGACAGAAATCGCAGTGAACGCCGTATAAGTCAGCACCCGAGACGGTGTTTGGGTCGGTTTGGTAAGGGGCGTCTACGGCTGCCCCTGCTATATGGCAAGCAGCGCAGTTACCAGCCGTATCGGGGAAATCGAGCTTGTATCCAGGACCGTAGTAAGGTTGATTTGGATCAGGTGGCAGTGGAAAACAGCCGTAGTCAGGAGTGCACAGGTAGCGAGTGGGTGGGCTTTGATTACCGTATACATCCGTGCCATTATACATCGTCAAGAAGCGAGGGTTTACTGCTGCACGGGCATGGGCATCGTTGTCAAACCAGACCTTTGTAACTTCCGCCTTGCAGCTTCCACAAGAAATCTCACCAACCGGTGGTATCCAGGTATACGCCGGGTTGTCATTGGTTTGATAGCGGCGCATGGTGAGAGATATGCCCTCTTGTTGAGGCAGGACGCAAGAAATTTTTGCGCAGTAATAGCCATCCTTCCAGGCGCTGATCGTCACGGATCTATTCATTGGCAGACCATATAGGGTGAAACGCCCTTGTTTATCAGTCAATGTTTGATTTAATGTAGTCTGGACGCGTACCGTCGCTCCAGCCAGGGGACCCTCTTGATCAAGTACCATACCACTAATCTGACCCAGCGGTGACTGGAATATCAACGGCATGAATAATGTTAAAGTACTTAGGGGTGTTGCTGGCGAGCTCGCGGGGGTTCGTTGCGGGGCTGCCGCTGCAATCAGTCCCACAAGGAGGGCAAATGTGAAAAAGGCAAACTTCTTTGTCTTCATTTCAGGATGGCTGGTAAATAAATGCTGGGTAATGGCGGTGCATCTCCCATGCGATACACCCCGCCTCCCCAGGTATTGGCATATAGAACGCTGCCATCACTGGAGAATTCCAGGTGAGTTATGGCGCGCATTTCTAATCCGTTATTTACCAATGTCCACAAGCTTTCTATCGGATCCCAACGGTAGGCTCCAGAGTTTTGGCTTCCCGCCCAGACCACGCTAGGCCACGACGGGTCGAAGGTGATAGACCAGATCTTCTCATTTGCGTTCATTCCAGTGATTGATGGCGTCCAGGAATTACCTCCATTGATAGAAACATAGACACCATTCCCCTGAGTGCCCGCGTAGACTATATCGGGCAAGTCAGGCCTGATGGCTACTGAACGCACATCAGCAAATGGGAGCGATAGTTTGCTCCAATTCGTTCCCCCATTAAACGTCCTGAACAACCCACCCGAGTTGCTGGCGGCATAGATTAATCCCGGATATCGCGGGTCGATAGCTATATCGTGTATACATTGGTTGGCGATATTGGCATCGTTGGCTTGCTCCCATGTGAGTCCGCCGTCAAGTGATCTATAGATGCCTTTACAAGTGGATGTTGGCTGTAATAAATTGATACCCTTGCAGGTACCCGCATAGATCAAGTCGGTGCTGGAGGGAGCGAAGACCATGCGTTAAAACCCAAGGCGATCGATGGATCGCCAGGCACCGACCCGGGTAGTGTGAACACGTGCGTCCAATGGCTGCCACCATCTGTGCTGCGTAGAATTTTCCCTTCTAACTCGGATGCTGCTATCACGATTTGTGGATTATCAGGCTTGAGCAGCACTGAATAAGTTTCTACGAAATACATTGGAATTATATTTAATCCACTCCATATGCTGCCTCCATTGAAACTGCGGAAGATGCCGCTGCGTGCAGTGCTATAAACCACGCCTGGGTGGGTCGGATGCACAGCCAAGTCGAACATTAATGCACCTGTATATCCCTTGCTGGCCAATGACCAGGTCACACCTCCATCGGTGGATTTGACGTTTCCACCGCCGTAATTATTCACAAATAGTGTGTAAGGATGTGTAGGGTCCACCAGGATATCGATAGGGAATCCCGCTATCACGCCGGGCGGCCCCCAAAAAAAGCCTTCCCCGGCGACTGTCTTCCAGGTGTGCCCTCCATCCTCGCTGCGGTAGAAGCGAAACTTGCTGCCGGCGTAAGCAATATTGGGATTGCTGGGTGAGAATTCCACTGATATGATTTCATCGTTGCCCAGGGTTTTCGTCCACGTGTTACCCCCATCCTCGGTCAGGAACACTCCCCCAGTAGATACGCCTCCAGGCAGGAACGAACAGGAATTATTTCCTGCCCCGGCCAGTAAAATGAAGGGGTTGGTGGGGTGCATCACCAAGCTGCCCACATACAAGTCAGTCAGGCCATTATTAATCTGCTCTGTTGTCCAATCGTCTCCCCCATTTTGGCTCCAGGCTCTGATCACACCAACCCCTCCGGGTTGAACCGGAGGCATTCCCAGGCAGTTGGAGTTGTACGCCTCGCGGTCGAAGATGCCAGTAGAGATGTAGAGCAGGTTGGGGTTGTTGGGGTTGATGATGACATAGCGCGCCAGGTTATCGCCTTCCCATACCGTTTTCCAGCTTGCACCCCCATCTGCAGTCCGGTAAACCCGCCCATGTACTTTATCAAACTCCTTGCCTGTGATGCCGCTGGGGATCTCCCCAGCCGCATAAACGATATTCGAATTACCTTTTTGGACGGTGAAACCTCGGAAGGCGAAATTCGACTCAGCCCCGAGCGGGGGTGGCCTCCACCCAGCTCCCTCCAGCGTTGTTGGACTTATATACACCAATAGCATCCTTTAATCCTATCCATATGTTATTTCCGTTGTTGGGATCAACGGTAAGGGAAAATACAGGCACTGCGTCACCGGAGGTCCCCGATCTCTTCGTAATTCCGGTGTTAGATGTGAACCAGGTATTCCCGCCATCGACGCTCTTGTTAACCCCGCTATAATTATCGGTGACGTAGATCACGTTCAGATCCAGTGCGCCATCCACACGGGCGCCGTAACGTACGTCGTAACCCAGCCCGCCAATCGGTCCTCCGGTCTTAATCCAGGTTGAGGGTAAAATAGCGCTACCAGTCGCATGCCAGTCATTATCATGCCATAAGGTTGCAAGAAGAACCAGGCTAGTCAAGATGATGATACGCTTTATCGCCGACATAGTTTTCTCCTTTGTGGGCGACTCATAACCCCATATCTAATTAATCAACCATCCCTGCGTATTCAGTATACCGAAAATTCAATCCATTTGTCAAGCCTTCAGTTCCACAGCCTTCAGTTCCACAGCTATGTAGACACCTCGACGGGGCGTCTCTACAGTAATGGCAATGATCACGAAAAAAACGGGGCTGGTTTTTCCAGCCCCGTTGGGGTAACATGTAGGGGTTAATCCACCGAGAAGTTATCGTCCTCGGCGATGTCATCCGCCAGGGCGAAATCATCCGTGGTGTAGTCGTCCTCGAATTCTCCATCGATGCGGTCATGCGAGATGGCTACCTCAGTATCCTTCAACACAAAGCGCCCATGGACAAAACCAGTGCCAGCCGGGATGAGCTTGCCGATGATCACGTTCTCTTTCAAGCCATACAACGGGTCTTCCGTTGCGGCAATGGCAGCCCCCGCCAGCACCTTGATGGTGTGCTGGAAGGAAGAAGCCGAGAGGAACGAATCAGTGCTTAACGAAGCCTTGGTGATACCCAGCAGGGTCTCTATCGAGCGCGCCGGCCGCCTGCCTTGTGACAGCAGGTCTTCATTGACACGTTTGAGCTCGAGCATGTCCACCAGGTCACCAGGTAGATAGTTCGTGTCACCCGGGCGGGTCACCTGCACCCTGGAGGTCATCTTGCGGATGATCACCTCGAAATGCTTGTCATTAATGTTCTGCCCCTGCGAGATGTAAACTTTCTGCACCTGGGTCAGCAGGTACATCTGGGCGATATAGCGACCCTGGATGCGCAAGATGCGGTGTGGGTTTAAAGAACCTTCGGTGATGGGCTGACCCGGTTCCACGTGGTCGCCATCTTTGACCAACAAACGGGCGTTGGTGGGAATTTCATGCTCAGCTTCCTGGTGTACTTCATAGGAAACGATCACTTTGATGCCCGCGTCACTCTGTTCAAGGCGGGCGCGACCGGTATGCTGGGCTGCGATGGTGGCAGTATCAAGGAAAGCCACCACGTCCCCCTGGGCAACCTCCGTGGCATCTTCCACGGCAACGGTCCAACTCTCGGGAATGGTGTACTCGTCACTCACCATCTCGGAATGCTCAATGCGTACCAGGCGTAACTCTGAATAGCGGTCCGACTGCATGATCCGGGCAATACCGGCAATCTCGGCCACCTTGGCTTCACCTTTCGGCATGCGGCGGGCTTCAAACAGCTCTTCTACACGTGGGAGACCTGTGGTGATGTCTCCGCCAGCTGCCACACCACCGGTATGGAAGGTGCGCAGGGTGAGCTGGGTGCCAGGCTCGCCAATGGACTGGGCGGCGACGATCCCAACCGCCGAACCCATCTCGACCATTTTGCCACGTCCCAGATCCATGCCATAACATTGGGCACAGATACCATGGTCCAACTCACAGGTGAGTGGTGAGCGCACGATTACTTCGGGAATATCATAGGTGGTGAGGCGGCGGACCAGGTCATGATCCATCACGTCACCCCGTTCAGCCAATACTTCACCCGTTTTGAGGTCAACCACGTTCTGGGCAATCACGCGCCCGAACAGGCGGGTGCCCAGCGCTTGACCAGCAACATCGTCGCTCTTGCGGATGGGAATACCATCCAGGGTGTTGCAGTCCAGCTCGTTGATGATGACATCCTGAGCAACATCCACCAGGCGGCGGGTCAGGTAACCTGCATCCGCAGTACGCAGAGCGGTATCTGCCAGACCTTTGCGGGCGCCATGGGTGGAGATGAAGTATTCCAGGGCATTCAAGCCTTCGCGGAAATTCGAGCGAATAGGATGCGAGATGATGCGCCCGGATGGGTCAGCCATCAAGCCACGCATACCGGCGAGCTGAGAAATGGGACCAAAACCACCCTTGGTGGCTCCAGAGTTAGCCATGGTGGCCAAGTTGCCATGTGGATCCATGTTGCGTTTCACGGCATTGGCGACATCATTGGTGGTACGCTGCCAGATGTTGATGACGCGATCATTCTGTTCCTGCTCGGTGAGCAAGCCGCGGCGGAAGTCACGCTGCACCAGTTCAACTTCGCGGAGTGACTCGTTGATGATCTCCTGCTTCTCTGCAGGTACATGGATATCGGAGACTGCAATGCTATAACCCGAGCGGGTAGCATAAGTAAAACCGATTTCCTTGATGCGGTCTGCCACATCGGGGGTTTGACTTTCACCGCCAACCTCATAAAGCTCAGCGATCAGGTCTTTGAGCTCACCTTTATCCAGTTTCCGGTTAATGAACTGGATCTCAGGGGGCAGGATACGATTGAAGATAGCCCGCCCGACAGTGGTCTTGAGCAGGCGCTCTTCTTGCGCGGGCAGGCGGTCGCCATTATCGTCATACCAGGTTTTTACCAACACCTGGATCTCAGAATGAACTTCCAGCTGATCCAGGTTATAAGCCAGCTCCACCTCGTCGATATTGGCAAAGTTGCGGCCATCTCCAGCATGCTTGCGGGAGGCATCCGAGATCGTCAAATAATATACACCCAGGACCATGTCCTTGGATGGGCTGATAATGGGCTCACCATCAGCAGGTTTGAGCAAGTTGCGGGAGGCAAGCATCAGGGTGCGCGCCTCATGGACCGCTTTTTCTGAAAGGGGTACATGGACAGCCATCTGATCGCCATCGAAGTCAGCGTTGAAGGCGGTGGTCACCAACGGATGCAGCTGGATCGCTGAGCCTTCGATAAGGATAGGCTCAAAAGCCTGGATACCGAGGCGGTGCAGGGTAGGTGCACGGTTGAGCATGACAGGGCGTTCTTTAATGACTTCTTCAAGAACTTCCCACACTTCTGGGCGGTTGCGCTCGATAAAGCGCTTGGCGCCTTTGACGTTGGCAGCATAATTATGATGAACCAGGCGTGAGATGACGAAAGGTCGAAACAGCTCCAGCGCCATGCCCTTGGGCAAACCGCACTGGTAAAGCTTGAGCTGCGGACCAACAACAATTACGGAACGACCGGAATAGTCCACACGTTTACCCAGCAGGTTGCGGCGGAAACGGCCTTTTTTACCCTTGAGCATATCACTCAAAGATTTTAGCTCACGCCGACCACGGCGAGAGAGTGCTTTGCCACGCTGGGAGTTATCGATTAACGAGTCGACTGCTTCCTGAAGCATACGCTTCTCGTTGCGGACAATGACATCGGGTGCACCCAGCTCAAGCAGACGCTTAAGGCGGTTGTTGCGGTTGATCACGCGCCGATACAGGTCATTCAAATCGGAGGTGGCAAAACGTCCACCATCCAGCTGGACCATGGGGCGTAAATCCGGCGGAATCACCGGCAGTACAGTAAGGACCATCCACTCGGGTCGGTTGCCGCTGCGGCGGAAAGCCTCCACCACCTTCAGGCGCTTGGTGGCTTTCTTGCGCTTCTGCTTGCTCTTGGATGTGCGGACTTCTTTCCATAACTCTTCCGCCAACTTATTCAAATCCAGGCGGCGGAGGATATCATAAAAGGCTTCAGCACCCATATCAGCCCGAAATACCTGCCCCCAGCGGGTTTTTAACTCGCGGAAGCGAGTCTCACCCATGAAGGTGAGCGGGCGAAGGTCAATCAGCTCATCGCGCAGGTTATCATTCTCATCCCGCACTGTGCCTGATTGTTCCTCAAGCTGGTTGCGCAAGCCTTCCATGGTCATATCGGCTTCTGCACGGATGCGCTCAATATCCATGCGCAGGTGCTCAAGCTCGCGTTGTTTCTGGTCTTTCAGCTGAAGCTCCAGCTCTTCCAACTGCTCTTTAACAACTTTTTGGAGGCGCACAAGATGCTGGTTTCCCACCGTCTCCCCGGCTTCGACCACAACGGTGTCCGTTTGGAAGGTGATGGCAGTCTTGGTTACCTTTCCCTGTTTATCCGTGATCAGGTTTTCAAGATGCTGACCCTCTTGAATGATGGGGTCGAGATCGGCTGATTCATCGTAACGCTTATTAATCTGCTGGCGCTCCTGTTCCTTTTCCGCCAACGCACGGTCACGACCCGCCTTTGTCTCGGCGATCTTGGAATTGATCTGTGCAGCAGCCTCGCGCTCGGCAGCCATGATATTATCATCCAAGCGCTTGAGTGCCTTCTGGCGCGCATCTTCATCCACATAGGTGACGACGTATTGGGCAAAATAGAGCACGCGGTCCAGATTGCGGCGGGAGATATCCAGCAGCAAACCCAGGTAGGATGGAATACGCCGGGTGTACCAGACATGGGCTACAGGAGCAGAGAGCTCGATATGTCCCATGCGTTCGCGGCGTACTGAGGAACGGGTTACTTCCACGCCGCATTTATCGCAAATGATGCCCTTGTAGCGAATATTCTTATACTTACCGCAATAACATTGCCAATCACGGGTCGGTCCAAAAATGGCTTCACAGAACAATCCATCCTTTTCCGGGCGTAATCGCCGGTAGTTAATGGTCTCAGGTTTCAGAACCTCACCATAAGACCAGCTACGAATGGTTTCTGGGGATGCCAGGCTGATACGAAGTGCAGTCAGTCCTTTTGTTTCCACTCAGTGCCTCCTGGAAATTAGACGAACAAAAGCCTGCGCTTGAGATTCTTTTTTCTCAAGCGCCAGGCGGTTAACAGTCATAGCTTCGATTCATGCAAACTTAGATTATACCTAAAATAATAGGGTTTGGTCAAGAGGATTAAATAATAGGAAGATTAGGGTTTTTTACCCGGTATTCCTGTTTTCACCTTTATGCTGCCGGAAAGGAATTGCCATGTAAAAAGTACTGCCCTTTCCGAGCTGGCTTTCCACCCATACCCGCCCTTTATGACGCTCGGCAATCGATTTTACAATTGCCAAACCCAAGCCGGTTCCCTGGCGTTTCTTGGCTTCTTTTTGACCACCACGGTAGAATTTCTCAAAAATGCGGGGAGTGTCAACCGGGGCTATACCAATGCCTGTATCACACACGGAGAATACCATCTGGTCTTTATCCGGCTCAACCCGCACAGTCACCTTGCCCCTGGGCTCGGTATAGATTACGGCATTCTCCACCAGGTTATGCAAAGCTTGCTGCAACAAGGCGTAATCCGCTTCCACCAATGGGATGGCATGTGGCGAAATATCACTGGAGATGACTACCTGCTTTTGAGAAGCCTGAAGCTGTAATGCACCAATCACGCGCTCCACCACATCCTGGATAGGGATCATCTCCAGCTGCAAGTCGACCCCTGCATCAATCCTGCCCAGGTCCAGCAAGCTTGTCACCAGCTGGATCATTCCATCGACGCTGGTGAGAATCTTACGAACATAGCCTGCCTGCTGCTCGTTCATCTCTCCAACCATCTCAAGCATGGTGGCGTAACCCCGCATGGTGGTGAGCGGATAGCGCAGGTCATGGCTTACCGTGGCAACAAACTCAGACTTCAACGTATCCAGCTCCTTGAAACGGGTGACATCGCGCATGATACATATCCGGCCAACCGGCTGACCTTCAACAATCACAGATGAAGCAGTTGCCAGGTAAATCTTGCCATCCATCAATTCTACTTCGGCGGATTGTTTTTCTTCTGACACGACCTGCAAAAGCTGTAATAAGGCTGGCTGCTGAATGATAGTGTCGATCGCCTTTCCATTGACGGTCTCACCCGGCAGCTCCAGCACCTGCAAGGCAGCAGGATTTGCCAGAAGCAGCCTGCCCTGGTAGTCTGTCACCAAAACTGGATCGGGGGTTGAATTGAGAATGGCTGCCAGGCGCTGGCGACCGATTTCTGCATTTGCAAAAAGTTGTGAATTTGCCGAGGCCAGAGCTGCCTGCCCAGCGATGGTGGTCAGGAAGCGGATTTCGTCCTCGCTGAATTGGTGTGGCTTTTCATATGCCAGCCAGAGGGCTCCGTAAAACATATTTTCGTGATGCAGCGGTAAGGCCAAAAGCGCTTCCGGCCGGGGCGCATTGGGTGGGAAAGTGAGTAACCTGACGCGCCCTAAATTATTCAGTGCCACGCGCTCCTTTTGACGTGTCATAGGTAAGACTTGGTCATCCAGATAAGCAAGCTGTTCATTGCCACGTCCCAAACCAAAACGGGTAAGCGGTGCAGAACCACCCTTCATTTCTGGCAATGCTTCGGGGGAGAGGACCACGCGAACCGCACTGGCACCGGTGCTAAGGGCTGCTTCCATGACCGGCTTGACCGATTCCTCAAATTCCAAGCTAGAAGCGACGCCTCTGCTGACCAGGAGCAAGCGGTTCAGCTCATCCAGGCGCGCTTTAAGGCTCGAGCGCATATTCTCGAAGGCGTGACGCAGCTGCCCAACTTCATCATTGCCATCGATTGCCAATGGGCTATCCAATTGCCCGCTGGAAATTCGATTGGTTTCCGAGGCCAGATTTTGCAAGGATGCGGTCACCGCCCGGAGTGAGAAGCGCAGTACCAGGGCTGCAATTGAAAACAAGATAAGGATCATGACCAACAGGGGTGCGGCAATTTGCAAGGCGAGCTGTTGGGCTTCCTGCACCGGTACGGATACGATCGTAGCCCACGGTATACCCGATGCCGGCTGGTAATACATCATACTCTGGTTGCCATCCGGATCCAATCCATCAAAGGGAATCCCCTCCCGGGAGGTTTGACCTGAATAAGTATCCGACACCCAATCGGGTGACGAACTGTACAGAATAACCCCATTTTCATCCACCAGCATCCCATTACCACTTGCACCAGACAAGCTATTAAGGGCAATGGTGATCGGCTCAAAGAACGGATTGGTTGCCAGCTCGGTCCTGCCTACCAAAACTCCGTAGGGTCTTGCCGAATCAATTATCGGTGTCACAAATGACAAACGAGCAGACTACTCCACCCAAATCTGGGGGAAGGGTAATCATCTTGGTCGGTAATCCATTTAATGCGTTGGTAATTTCTTCACGCTCTTCATCAGAAGGAGGAGAATCATTAATTTCGGGTACCGAGTAACCCGGCACTAGCGTGTTTCTGGTCATCCAACAGGTAAAATTTCATCGAAGTATGGGATTGTAGAAGGTATTCATCAAGCAGGACGTTTATCTCAGAGAGCGTACCCAGTCGACCAGGTCGGGTCTTTCGCCATGAGTTGGATCAAGTCTTGACCGGTATCCAGGAAAGCAGGCAGACTATTGGCAGCCATGATAGCCGTATTTTCCAGGCGATTATTGATCATATCGCTGGCGGCTTTCCTGGCAACAATCCAACCACCGCCCATTAATCCAACCACTAAAATGATTGCCAGGGGGGTCAGGCTGGAAAGGAAGCGACTCTGTAATCGGCGCTCAACCGGAGAAGGCACCAGTGGACCGGAAAAACCCCACATCCGTGAAAAAACAAGAGCGACCGCTTCAGAAAGGACACCCCCAACCAGCAGTTCAATGGCAACAAGAATGGAAAACAATTCCACGTTTGAGAAAGCATATTCCAGGCGGACCAGTCAGGTTTCCGGTAGTGGAGAGGGTCGTGTCTATGATATAAAGCAGCGGATAAATCAGCGCCAGTAGAGCGGTTGAGACGATTGGGTGGCGTAAGAGGCGGAAAATCCAAGTGCGGTAACGTTGATGGAACGCTGCTCCAAGCAGGGCAGCCATCAAAGCAAACTCCAGGAGGGTAAAAGACCGATGGGTGCTTAATAGGGTGAGCATCGCCCCGGATAGAAATCCCAAGATCGTGGCAGGAAAAACTCCCAACAAGCCTGCCGCCAACACCCAGGGCAAGGCGGTAAATACAACCAGGGATAAACCAGCTGTATCGACCGGTGGACCTGGCTGCAACAAAGCCTGTGCATCTGGAAAGCGAATAACAAAGAGCAGATTAGCCAGGATTGTCAGAATCAGCAATCCAATAAAAATCCCCCCATTTAAACGCGACCAACGTTTATTAAGTTTTCTCCAAGCGGAATTGAAGCAGTACAACAGCACTGAATAAAATGAGCCAACCTACCCACCCAATTAGATCTTGTGGTAGATCGACGTAAATGGGATTACCAAGCAGGGTGAAATCAATAACCATATCGGTGAAATAACATCGGGTGATTAGCTCAAATGATTATAGCATGTATGTAGAATGCATAATGCGGATGTAGCAACACTTCTTAAACGTTTTTAGCAAACGGTAAGTTTAAACCCATTCAATCGTTTCTTGCGTGGCAAGTGATAAATCGGCATAGACACCTCTGCGATATTCCGGAAGCAAAGAGGCCAGGATATACATGGCTTCATCGGTCATTTTTCGTAATATTTCCTTGCCTGCGCGCTGATCAAAATTATTAAAACGAAAAGGATTCCCGAAACGCACATTGGCACCCGGTTCCCGCCAGCGAGGTAACAACCGAAAAGTAGGGAAACCGATTGTGCCATCGATGGCCACGGGCACAATGGGTACATTTGCCCGGGTGGCCAGGTAAGCAATCCCCTCTTTTCCCGTGCGAAGCTGTGGGCTGCGATGGGCTTCAGGTGCCACCAGGATGATTTCACCAGCCTGCAGTACATCCAAAGCACCCTGGACAGCCCGCCGATCAAATTCTTCCCGCTGGACAGGAATAACTCCATATATGCGGGGAAAAATACCAACAACCGGGTAGGAATACACCTCTATTTTTGCCATTGGAACAATATTGCGCGGCAGGACATTTAAGACAACAAAAGGATCAATAAAATTGATATGGTTGATCATCAGGATTGCCGGACCTTTTACAGGCACTTTCTCAACCCCTTCCACGTGATCGATTTTTGCCAGCAAGGTGAAGCCGATGGTACGCAGCAAAAATCGCGTGAAACGACGGCGCGCCTCATAGCGTGAATGATCGTAACCCCCAGGTGACCATACGGATGTACCCGAACTCTTATCTGTCATCTGGCCTCATTTGAAGCTTGATAGACTCCCCGGTATTCAGAAGGCATCAGCACAGTAATCGCGACCATGATCTGGTCTGCATTAGCCTGTAAAGCCTGGCGCCTTTCAGCACCCTTGCCAACTACAGCTGGCAAGGTAAATGGTTTTCCGATCCTTATTTCCAAGCGAGGCCGTTTCAAATGAAATGCTCGATCCAATAAATCATCCGATGTGCCAACTACACCCACCGGAATCACCGGCACACCTGTTTTATCTGCAATATAAGCTATACCTGGGTGAGCGCGCCGAATACCCGGCTGATGAGACCGACCTCCCTCCGGAGCCAACAGTAAAGGTCTGTCCGATTGTAATGCTGAAATCATGGTGTCCAATAACTGCCGATCAAATTCGCCACGATGGACAGGGATACCTCCGTATAAGCGAGCCAAGAGGCCCTGACCTGGGCGACGCCAGACCTCGATCGCACCTGCGGCCTCAGGCGGAGTTGGCCAAAATGTCAGGATTAATGGCGGCTCGAAAAGCGAACCATGATTTACGGCAATGATGTAGGCTCCTTTTCTGGGCACATTCTCCCAGCCGAAGACCTTAATATCACTCAAAAGGTGAAAGAACACCTTGAATAGAGGCCGCCCAACCTTCCGAGAGAGGCGATTGACAAAAGAAACAGAATACGGTGTCATCTTCCCGAAGCCAATGCTTTTACCCGGTCGAGGACCTGGTCTGCATCCAAACCATCCGAGCACAGGATATAGGCATCTGCTGCTGGGCGTAACGGTGCGACTTCACGGTTGGAATCGATCTGGTCGCGGGTAAGTATGACCTGAAGGATAATATCATAATCAGCCGACTCGCCGCGTTGGCGCAGCTCGTTATACCGACGACGGGCGCGCTCTTCAGCAGAGGCATCCAGGTAGATCTTCAGGTCGGCTTCTGGCAATATTACAGTGCCAATATCCCGACCGACCATGACCACATTCCCGCGCAGGCCAATTTGGCGCTGTTGGGCAGATAAAGCTTTACGCACTCCTGCGTACACAGATACAGGAGAGACATTTCCATCCACTTCAGGGCGGCGGATATCCCAGGTGATATCCTGCTGATCCACAACAACGTCATATGCACGACCATCCTGAACGGATGGGGGTCGGACATCGATTTTCGCACTTTCTGCAAGCCTTGTGATGGCAGGTTCGTCACTGATATCTATCCCCTGGGTGAGTGCCAGCCAGGTGACGGCACGGTACATGACCCCTGTATCAAAATACAGATATCCCAAAGCCTGGGCCAGCTTATGCCCCAGTGTGGATTTACCGGATGCAGCTGGACCATCGATGGCGATAATAGTGGCAATTCCCATGCTCGCTCCCAGAAATTATTTATTATGGAATAACACTATCGGATGTGCCTGATGTGCCACCAGGGAAGATATCCGATCTTGCCCAGAGAATGATCTGTTCCTGGTTTAGGGGAGCCTGGCGAAACGAGAGCCAGTTAATCAGGTTGGGTGGAAAAACTCCCTGCCAGCCGGGGGTAAGCCTCCAGATGAAATCCTGGCCGCGGTATTTCTCCGTCAGGCTGGGAAATTCGGAATTTTTATCGGTTATGACAACTGCGGGAGTTTCATCAGTCGATAGCATAGACTCAAAACGGGTATTTGGAAAGTGGCGTAAACCCCATTTGAGGGCTGGAGAATCCACCAGGGCAACAATTTCAAGCTGGTCTTTGAAACCCGTGTCCCAGCTGGAGAGGTCGGATAGCGTAGCGTTAAGCTGGTCAGCCTGCCCAGTGGTTGGCAGAATTGGCCATAAATCTTGAGAGCCATTTTTGCGGACAATGGACATCCCCCATGAGCTTGAAAATAACCATAATCCTAGAACGATGCAGAGTGCCCCCACTGCGCCTATCCTGGCAGCGGACGCAGACCATGCAGCAGCCACCAGTAAAAAGGCGATCAATCCCAGCAAAAACGCTCCAATAATAATTGCCCAATAGACGATTATGTTCGCCTGGTAACGGCCAATGGCAAGTAAATTAATCCAGCTTACCACCGCCAACACAAAGAGAAGCACACCCAAGCCGGCAGCAACCAGGCGAGTCAAAGAATCTTCCTGCTCGGTGATTAATAAGCGGCTGATCTCGACTGCAGTCAATGCCCAAAGAGGGATCAGCGCCCATGCCATGTCACCCACCTGCCGTCCAGCATAGAGTAATGGCAATAACAATGCCACCAGTGTCCAGATGCTTAATCCCGATACCCATCGGCGAGCATGCTGGTCATCCTGAGCCCCAAACCAGACATGCACTGCGCCAAAGAGGCCGAAGATCAATAGGATTGGCTGGTATACCAACAGGCTGGCAGGCAGGCGAAGGGCTGGAATCCCGGATGGTTTTATCCAGACATTGATGAAAGCCGGGATCGTTTCTGTCAAGGATCCCAAACCCTGAGGGAAGCGCAGGAAAAGCATACCAACGGTCAGTACCGTCGCCGCCAAGGCTGCCAGCATTACCGCTATCGACCTGGAAGAAATGGATGCAGCGGGTGGCTCAGCATCAGAATTCAGTGGCAGGAGATTGGAATGACTTCCGCCAGGCGAGGCGGTAGAAGCCCCAGCTTATTCCCAAAATGAGCACCCCTTGCAAGAAAGCTGGTCCTGAGAGCAAGGCCAAACCGGTAAAGATACCAACCCAAACCATCCGCCGATTGTACAGGCAGGCAAGCCCGAGCAAGGTAAATAGCCATGGCGGGCATCAGGCTACCGGCCTGCCGGGAAAGAGACACCAAACCCGGGTCGATCGCCAGTCCGAAAGCCATGATCAATCCTGCCCGGCGAAGCCAACTCGTATCTCCCATCCAATCCCTGAAATAATAAGGTAACCAGATGATGAGACTGCCAGCCAGGGCGGGGAGGAAGCGCGCCAGGAAATTGGTGTCGCCAAAGATGGAGAAAAGCTGGCTGGTGAGCAGGATATACGCAGGCTGTGCTCCCAAGGCTGCGACAGCACCATGCGACGTGCTAAGGGCTTGAAGTGCCCAGCCTGCTTCTGTATCTGAGAGTGGAGCTGCACCCAGCTGGAAAAATCGCATGCCCAAGGCAAGCAAGAAAGCCAATCCATACAGTAAGTGCTCAGTCGTGATTTTATTTGCTTTCATAAATAATCGACAATATTATACCCTCAGTATTAAAAGTTTCGGGGTTGGCATATGATTGCCAACCCCAGAAATGAGCTGAGGAAAAAGTTTATACCATTACTTGAATGTGAGCGGCAAATAAAAGCTCAATGGATTAATGACTGCCACCGTTTCAGCACTCACAGAGCCCAGCGAGTTGGCGGCGGTTACGGTAACCACGTACTCCCCGGGGAATTGGTAGACATGTTCCACCACCTGCCCGGTCATCGTGATCCCATCACCAAAATCCCAGGTATAGACCACACTGGTGCCGCCTGTGATCGTGGCGGTAAAGGTGGTCGTTGCTCCCAGCAAAGTGGGACTGTCGTTCTGTGCAGCTAACCCTTCAATGGGTAGATCGGTAACCGTCACAAGAGTGGGCGCAGTGGCAGAATTGAAATTATTGGTGGCAGTGACGGTTGCGGTATAGACACCCGCAGCCGCATAGGTGTGTGTTTCCACTGCACCACTGCCGGTGCATCCCGTCGCCGAAGTCCCAATCGTATTGGATGTTCGTGCCACCCGTTACTGTGGCAGTGAAGGTTGTTGTTTCACCCAGTGGTGTTGGGCTGTTGTTCTCTGCAGTCAAGCCCTCAATGGGATCATCCGGCGGTTCACACCCACCGAAAAAGTCAACGACGCGCTGCATGACCGTTTGCCCATTGATGGCATTGTTGTTGTATACGGCCACCCAGGAAGTGCCGAAGAAAACCGTCTGCCAGTCTCCGCCATCCTTATCCACATCCAATTTGTTGGTGTTATTGTTAGCCCTGAATGCCGTCGATGCACCAGTCGCAGGATTGACAATGTCGCCATAGTCACTAAAACCGGCTGGGTAGGTCAATGAAAATGGTCCCAATCCATCACCGATTGGATCACCGGCCAGGCCGACGATCGAGTTTGCATCACCTGTATCACTGGTGTAAGATGCAATTCCCAGGTAATTCTGGCCAAAGGGTGTGAGACCCATATCATACAGGTAATCCTGGCTGTCCAGGAACAGCTTCCCACCACCATCCAGGTAAGTGACAAGGTTGCCTTCATCGGCGGCATTCGGGCCAGCAGACCCACCATAGGCATCCCCAGAGAACCAAATGACCATCTTGTAACCCAGCAGGTCATTCAGACCGGGTCCATCAGCACCCCCAGTGTCAAAAATATTGTAGCCATATCCGAGGTTATCCAGGGCGGCGGTGAAGTAGGGGGCATTATCGGGAGCATTATTATCATCATCCACCAACAGGACACAGGGGAGTGGATCCAGGAAGAAATCCACGGTGATGTTGCCGTTTACGTTAACAACCTGTGTCTGGGATAGATGTGAAGCCGCACTTGCTAACAAGTGCCAGGTACCCTCGGCAACTTCGATGCTGTAGTAACCCGCGCCATCCGTGGTTACCGGATCCACGGGTATGTTTTCGGTGAACGCAAGCGTTGCTCCCACCAGGGGAAGGTTTGTACCCGTCTCCTTTACATAACCGCTAACGGTGTAGACAGGCAGGGGAGTTAAGATAATGTCCAGAGTAGTGGTCATATCTGTGGTCACAACCACAGAATTAACCACTGCAGGCGCATAACCATATACCGAAGCACTAACCGTGTATGTGTCCGAGAGGACATCCATGGTGTAAAAACCCGCAACATCGCTCGTATCAGTCCTGCTGAATCCTGAAACTCCATCAGCCTTGACCGTAACTTCCGCAATAGGTAAACTCGTTGATTCATCTGTCACTGTACCTTGCAGAGTGCCCATACCACCACAGTAACCAATGGCAGTCTGCACGGCTGCCTGGGCATCCAGCACACCCCAACCCCAGACGTCATTGGGGTGGTCCACAAATGGGGTGCATTGAGCATCGATCTTGGATTCGGCGGTCTCCATCATGATCTGCTTGGTGAGGGGTACATCTCCACGGATGCAAGGTGCAGCATTCCAGATCAATGCCACCATGGCGGTGCTGTGGGGCGCTGCCATGCTGGTGCCACTGTAGGTACCATCATAGCCTCCACCGGGCACTGACGAGCGGATATTCACCCCGGGTGCGGCGACTTCAGGTTTCAGGATGGTTTGCCCATAAGTGCTATCGGGGCCGCGGCTCGAAAAACTGGCAATGATATCATTGCGATGGTCGAAGGCTGCTGTGGCAATGATCTCAGGCACATTACCTGGGGCGAAATCGTGCTACAACCCGAGCCCCAGTTGCCGGCTGATTTGATCACCGCCACTCCGGCGGCATTTAGATTCTGGATGATCGGACGGTAGTCATATCCCGACTGGGTCGTACCAGGAATTGTTAATCGCATCGGGCGCTTTGGATGGATCGGGGTTTTGGTGGTTCAAGTCCCAGGGTGCCAGGAAAAACTGGAAACATTCCACGTTCATACCCGCGCAGGCGATCCATCTGGCACCCGGTGCCACGCCGATCTGGTTGGCAGCGCCATCGTCGCCCACCATCGTCCCCATCGTATGGGTGCCATGACCATCATAATCGACAGGCACGGGGGATGGAGCACCGCCCCATGCATCCCACCAGCTGTAATTATGGTCAAAGTTACCACCGCCCAGGTTGCCACGGTACTGGTTCACCAACGCCGGGTGGGTATATTCGACGCCAGTGTCGTTATCTGCCAAAACCATGCCTTCGCCGTGAAAACCCATCGCCCAGGCGTCATCGGCATTGACGCGGACGAGATTCAACTCAATGGCTTCTCCACGTGAACGTACCGCAGAAGCAGCCTCGGGGAGCACGACTGTATGTTCCCCGCTCGAGACAATATCATGCGTTACCGGCTCGGGCTGAGCGGCTGTGGGGGGAATAATTCGGGCAACTTCCGGGCGGGAGGCGAGCCACTGCACGGCTGCATGCCCAGCGGTCACCTCGATCATATTGTAGATATAGAAGGACTGAAATTTTATCCCCTGCTGCTTGCAAATAGCTCAACAAGGGTGCCTGCGACTGAGCGGCGGTGCGGGTCAGCAGATTATAGACATAAGTGGTTTTATCCAGTTTGGTGTCCAGCAAAGCCGCACCAGATACGTCAGCTTGTTTTACCATAACCACGTGGAATATAGCGGTCCCATTGGCATCGATCTGGTCAAGCACACGCTGGTCAACCTTAGACCAATCTGCCTTGACCACCGCAGGGCTGGAAAATCCGCTCAATAATATCGCCAGCACCGCCAACAGCGACTAACAGTTTTGTTGTTTTCATTGAATGCATCTCCTCAATAGATGTATTGGAATAATGATTATGAACCTGATTGACTTCCTAACTTGAGCGCACCTCCCTTATCGATTTATTCTTGGATCGATTTTTAAAACTATGTTAATAATATCACTTATGGAACTCTATAGATGGTCAACTGTCCCTGGCTAAAGACAGGCTGAAACACCCGCTCGAACTTGCGCAGGGCGGTGCTCATGGTGCAACCTCGTTCAGGCTGGCTGCATAAACGCTGGATATAGCTGAGCTCAGGGCTGCCGAGGATAAGATAGCTCACATTCCACTTGTGCAGCAAATCCAAGGCAGCCTGGGCATCCGAGGTGGTATAGATGGTGGCAATATCAGGCTCACGCAAGCCTTGCTCGTCATAGTTGCCGCGCCACTGGCTTTCATGAACCGCCCATCCAAGCAGGGTTGGGAAGCCGGTGAAAGCACTGATCCTGCCCTCATAGGTATAGGAGCCGCCCCCCGGTGGGACGCTGGGTGCTTCCAGGATGACCGGCACAGCCCCGGCTGAGAGGCCATCGAGGGCGTTTTCGTTCAACCACTGGATGGCAGCCCAATCGTCGGGATTATTCCTGGCCAGCGTACTGGCTCCATCCAGGTTGGCTGGTCCTTTGAAATCAGCTGCGCGGCTGGGGATAGCCATTAGCGGATAAACCATTCCCAGGCCAATTAGAATAACCGCCGCAAGTAAGAACAGGAGACGACTGGCTGGCCTCTCCAAGCGGTTCAAAACCCACCAAACAGCATAGGCGCTAGAACAACCCAACATCACCCAGGCCTGGTAGTAGAACTTAAATACGGTGTTCATACGGACACCAAAACTATCACGGAGGTAAATGAACTCGACAACCAGTGTAAGCGCCAGACCGGTAAAAATGAGCAGGAAAACAAATGGGTCACTACCAAACGCATGCACTGACGGAGCATCCTCCAATACCTCATCCTCAGCTTTTGTCTGACGACGCAACAAACTGCCCAGGTTGGCCAGGACCAATGCCAGAAGTGCAGAAATCATCAACAAGAGCCACGGGTTGCGCAATCGAGCCCCCAGACTGGCAGTAAAAGCATGGCTCAGGCTTAACCCGCCCAATACGGATTGGATGGTTGCCAGCATCGTGCTGTCTGGTATCCATTTCTGGAGGAAGAGCACCAGGGCAATCAGCAACAGGATCACGAAATATAATCCAATGCAAATTAGAAGGATGCGCCACCAACCATTAAGGGCTGATTTTATTACCCCACTATTCTCCTTGTTTTGTTTTACCAAGTAAAGCACCAAGAAGATTGCCAGGAGGCAAACGAAGGTGCCAAACATGACCAGATATTGAGGTAAACGTGTGGGCGGGAAGACATACGGCAAAATACCGGCAGCTTGTGAACTAAAACTAAGGTAGAAAAATGCATACAGCAACCCTGAAAGGATCCCCAGACCGACGCCAAGGATAAAAGAGCGCTGGATGATGCCTCGATCCAGGCGTCCTTTCACCATGACCGCACCTAATCCATAAGCCAACATCACCAATCCCAGGTAAATGGGCAGGTCCCAGGTATTCAAGAATCCCAGCGCGCCAAGGATTAGTGCTGAGAAGAAAAACAACAGCCAATCGTTATCGAGCGTAAAAGCGGCGGGATTCCACCACTGCCTGCGGGTGTTGGGTTCGGAATCATCGCTCCCATATGCCGAGTCATTTCCTGCCTTGCTTATTTGCCTAAAAAACAGATTCAGGGCCAGTCCGATTGCCAGCAGGACAAACGGCAGTGCCAGAACGTGTGGGTGATTATCACCCAACAGGAAGCTAAAAAAGGGGAATTCATCGATGGGTTGAATACCCATATCCTGCCCGGCGAAATTTTTATCAGCCAAGACACGCGAGGCACGCCACCACCACATGAACAACTCACCGGGGTACCAGGAGTGAATGACTGGTGCTTGCGCCAACCCTGGGATATCGAACCAGGTCCAAACTCTTTCAGGAACCAATCCCCAGGCATGCAATGACTCGAGTGCACCTTCCAGGTTGCCCATCACCACAACCAGCAATCCTCCCAATACACCGGCTGCCACGGGTGGACCTTCGGGTGGGGCAGCTTCATCTTGTTTATGGCGAGACTTGAGGGTGAAGGCGACCAGGTTATACACAACACCAAATGAACCAAGCAGAGCGAGGGCAAAAAGGAGGGCATCATACAGGTCAAATCCCACACCCGGGAGCGCACCAGACAAACGTGTCAGGAGTGCCATCATTACGTAACCAAAGTAATAATAGGAAATTGCATAGCCTGATAACCAAGAATCAAGTGGTGGAAAGTTTTCGCTGCGCAATATAGCATTCTGGAAGGCAATTTCCATGAACTTTTCACCACCGGTGGGCTCGATCTTATAGGGAGCGTAAGCTCGCAACATTGCCCATCCCACCAGGGCGAGTGTAAAGAGTAACTCAACCGTCAGGATCAGTTTCCATTTTTCGCGCACAAAGCTGCGGATATCCGGGAGAAGGGTGCCCTTGCCGCGAAAGTAAAACCAGGCAGATATACCTGCCAGGAGAATCATGGAAAACAAGATGCCCGCAAGGTTGTTGGCTAACAGGCCGGTGCTTGCCCCGATCCACAAAAAATAACTGACTAATAATAGCCCAAGCGATTTAGAAAATGCATAGCCGCGATCTGGTAACCAGCGAAAAATACGCATGGCGGTTGGAAATGCCAGCCAACCCAGCAGCTGCATGATCAGCCACCAAACCAGTACCTGGATCATCGAATCACCTCGTAGATGACCGTGTTTGCATCCCGGTAGACTTCATTCCAGAGGATGCCGTTAAAGGCCGGGAATTTTTCCAGCCCGGGCCCGGGATAGGTGACCTGTTCGAGCTGCCCGACAACGATATATTTTACACCGTATAGGTTTAAAAATTGCCTGGTAGTGTCGGTATCCACCGTATTATAGAACTGGTCAATATCCATCACCCGCTTGGTCACCCACTCGGGTGGATTGCTGGCGCGTTGCTGTTGTTGATGCCATTCCCAACCGACCACCCCAGGCAGGCCAGTGTTGATGGTAAAACGAGAATACCAGCGGTATAAATTGCGTGAGTTGGCTTCCACGATCACAGGTGAACCCTGGATATTTTCCTGCATCCAGCGGATGGCGCGGTAATCCTGGCTTAAATCCATGGTTATACCCGCTTCTTCGAGCGGTATGGTCTCGCTAACCTTCGGGTAATTCTCGTAATAGGAGGTGAATGGCATGTAAGCCAAGCCGTCCAGGGTGTGAGGCGCGTTGGGTACCCAGCGGTCCTTTATTTTCGCCATGCTGCCATACAGGGTGAACAGGGCAGTGGAAATTACCAGGAATACAAATGCCACCCGCCAGGCAACCCTCCAACCTGTAAGCCAATGGCGCACCGGCTCGAGCAGCCAGCCGAGGGCAGCCGCGGCACTCAAGGCAAACAGCACCCACGCATGCAGGTAGAACTTGAACACGGTATTCATGCGCCCAATATCTCCCCTGACCACTACCACCTCGACCATTAATGTGATTAACAGCCCGGTCCCCACCCAAAAAAGGACCAGCCGCTTGGTATCGGGCATTCCCGGTCGTATCAGCAAGACCCCCGCCCAGGTGGCCAACGGCAGGATAACCCAAGCCAGGGTTGCCCCTCTCCCAAAGGGTAATTTGCTCAGCAGGCTCAGACTTTCAATCCCGGGAATCCTGATGCTTAAGAGCAGGCAGACCAGGAACAGGATGACCAATAACAGGATGATTAATCCGCTGTATTTTTCAAGCTTACGCAGGGATGAAAGCGGTGTATATGCCATCCACTGGCGGGTTTCCCAAACCATCCAGGAAACGATCACAAACAGGAATAAACCCCAATGGGTCAAGTATGCCCAAAGGGGCGTATGAGTTCCAAACCAGGGTATGATCGAGCTATAACCCTGGGCATACCACAACCGGTAAGGAAGGTATAAACCATAAGCAACCACCGCCAGTATGAGCATCCCCATACCAGCCAGGATGAGGCGTTTTAAGTTGAGATGAATTTGCGGCAACCTGGAAAAAATCCCAACATCCGCGTAACGGAATATGGCGTATCCAAATACCACCATCCCAATGGGCAGGTAGGTGTAGATATCGGATAGATTGGTGGGGTAGAGAGCTCCGATTGCCAGGCCACCCAAGAGGATGCCCATAGCCCCCGTTCCAATATTCTGCCAGCGTGCTTTACCCATCAGTACAGCCACCACCCAGGTGAGGGCAAGCATGGCGATTGCCAGGGCGATCATGTGGGCATGCAGGTCTCCATACAGAAAAGTGAATAAGGGGAACTCGGTAATAGGTTCCACATCACCAGGAGCTGGAATCGCCCGGCTTGGAAGCCAGTACCAATCACCCAGGCCATATGGCATTTTTACGCCCTGGATCACGGTTTGAAATAGCCCGAGAGACACTCCCATTAAGCGGGTGAGGAAACCAGTGCTTTCCGTCAATCCCCCTGGGACGCCGATCTGCTGCCAGCCTTTTACGATCATGCGAAGCGTACCCAGGTTGCCCAGGATAGACATACCAAAAGCAGCTGCCAGCCCGATGAGGTAAGGCTGCCATTTCGGTTTTGGATGTGCCTGTTCATCGATATCTGGACCTGGGGATTCGCCTTCCTTGCGGCGTGAGTGGCTCAGGTTGTAACCGATGGAGAATGCCCCCATTGTGACCATGCAGAAAAGGGTGGGGATGATCAGGTTGTATGCAAATGACGGGACGATACCCAGCCACTTAACCAGCACACCCACAAAAACGTAGCCCCAATAGTAATAATTCATGTAACCACCGGCATACCAGGGGTCGTAAGGTGGGAAGGTTGTGCTTTTCAAAATGGCGTTGAAATAGGAAAAATCCATAGGCTTCTCGCCACCCTTCCATGGGTGCCATAAATCTGGATTTCCTAAGCGGATGAACAAGAAAATGAGGAAGAATGCCAGCACTAAACCTTCAATGATCAGGAAATACCCGCGTTTTGAATGCCATTCCTCACGCAGTTCATCCCGCTGGCGATACGCCAGGAAAGTTCCAAGCATGCTGATGAGCAAGATTACAATCGTTATCGTCAGCCGGTTAACGGGAATGTTTACCGATCCGGCCAGCCAGGTAAGGTATGCCAAAATAAGCATGCCTGCCGTGCGGATGAGTGGATAACCACGATCAGGTAAACCCGGAAGGGTAACCCTCAGCAGGGGATACACCAGCAAGCCCAACAAGCTTACTGAAATGTACCAGGCGATAACGCCAAGTACCTGGTAGCGGTTCTGCCATGCCTGCGAGTTAAACAAATCCGACCAGGTACCACCCATTTCCTGTACCGCCAGACGGGTATCCGGAAATTTCAGGTTGGCAGGATGGTATGCAGCTTTCTTGGGGGTAATGCGGACCATCTCGTTGAAATTTGCCTGGCTCAGGATTTGACGGGCTTGTTCGGTATTATACGATTCGTTTTTACGGAAGATAAGAACCTTTGGATGATCATAAACCGTGAAAGCTTCCTCGGCAAACTGGTCATTGATTGACAGTGACCCGATGACCGGGTCAGATTGGAATATTTCCACCAAGTCAAAGCCAAGGTCTCCATGAAAAATACCAGGCTGTGCAACACTGTAACACCAATCAATGGAACGGGTTTCAGGACACCCCAAAAGATGGCGGTAGTGCAGGGTAGTCATTGGAAAGCGCTCCGGAAGGCGTGGTAATGAACCCCACTGGCGATTGGAGCTGACCAGGATGTACTCAGTCTGGTCGTAGATGTCAATAAAATGGTCCAGTTTCTCCGGGCTATCATCGGTATACATGTTGAAGTTCAAACCCGGCGGATAAATTCCTCCAAAGGCGTCATAGCCATCCACGCGCAGAGGCAGGCCATCATCCCAATCCCCTTCGTTGGCAAGCGCGGAACCGCGTACGCTGATCACACCGCTAGCTGATTCCAAGGCCAGGGATAAGCGGTAGTTGTTGCCTTGTTCAAGGGTGACCGGGCGATTGAGGAGCATGGTATAACCTGCACCTCCACTTTCGGCTGCCTGGGTAAAGTCTGCAGTAAGGCTGGATGTTGCTATCACCTGGTCGTCACCGGTTGGTCCGATGGTGAGCGACAGGGTCTTGGGGCCAGAGACGGTGGTATGGTTATCCAGCTTACTAAGCACGACCCCTTCTAATAAACCACTCTCCAGAGGCTTGATGGCAAGGACAAAAGGTGTCCCCAGACTGATCACACATTGATCCGAACCTGGTAATGTCTGGGTCACCAGCTCGGTGGAGGTCTTGAGGATAACCCCCACGGGTCCACAAGCGTCCAGCGCTTGTTCACCGGCAGCAAGGGTTAGCAACAGGTAATAATCTTGACCAGCTTCCACGGGTAGCGGATTATCAAAATATATTGGATATTCACCAGGCGAGCCGTCACCCACTTTCGTGGGCGAGACAGCGATTACCTCTGACATAAGCGGGCACAGATCCATCAGGAAATCCTGCAAGAGATACATTCAAGGCAGCAGGTTGTAATGCCTGAGTGTCGAGGATATGTGCCAGGTAAACTTCGTTTAGCGTGCCACTTGCGTTGGCGGTGAACATCATTTGATACGGCACACCGGGTTGGATCGTGCTGCCATAGGGGATTGAAAGGGGCTGGTTGTAGGGGTCACTGCTCTCCCTGGATATACAGATTAATAGGGCCGGGGATATTTTGAAAAATCCAGTCAGAAGCGGCTACACGGGTGATTGGGCGGGAATAAATCTGGCTGAAACTGAATGCCCACAGGAAAGTGGCAATGAGAACAGCGCTGCCAACCACAACCGATACCCAACGGGTCCAACCGGGTGAGAGTAAGCGGAAGATTCTCCTGTCTCAGCAATTTCCTGGTACTTCTTTTGCTTTCTGTAATTCCAAACCTCCACCACTGCCCACCCGGCATAAATCACCAGGATGGGATAGGTGGGCATCTGGTAGCGCATGGTCGGGTTGAATTGCACGGATTGCCAGGCGAAGTAGAAGCCACCCCACAACCATAACAGGATGTGGCGAGGCCAATCCCCTTTAAGTATACGCCAGCCAGCCCACATAAAACCGACGAACGCCAGGATACCCAGGGGTATACCCAAGCCCCATTCGACCATATTCTCGGCAGAGAACCAGACTGGTCTACGTGCCCATTGCAGGGAGGGTGGATAATCAATATCACCTGCAGCCTGGCTACGCTGCTCTTTGATGTTTGCAACCCATTGGGGATTTGGACGGATGCCAAAGAAACCAGGGCCATAAAAGGCATAGGGCTGAAAAATACGGAAGACCAGGATGCTTACAAAAGCCGCGATGCCCATGTAAACGACAGCTTTTATCAACCAGCCAGTACGTTCTTTCACCGACATTTTCCATAGAGCCACCCCAAACGCCACAGGGAGCATGAATGCCACCGGGGCTGAATTCAGTTTGGAGGCAACCGCACATCCAAGGGCAATCCCGAAGGCAATGGAGAATTTAAAAAATGGGTGTTTGATAAATTGGGCGGTGCGGGAGAGGATTGTTTGCGATTGAGCACTTCCATCTGTGTTCAATGGTATAACGATCGGATCATCAAGGCTTTGATCTTGACCAACAGTGGATTCAACTTCCACCAGGCTAATCCTGACCGCAAAATATACCGCCAGCAAGGTGAAAAAGTTGGAGAAGGTATCCATGGTGAAAAAGTGGGACTGCTGAATGTTCAGCACCGTGAAGGCAGAAAAGGCAGCCGCCAGCAAGCCCACCGGTTTATTAATATACGCGTGAGCCGATCGCATATACAAGGATCACAGCCAAAAAATCCACGATTGCGGAAAACACCCTTCCAACAACAGTCATTTCATTAAACCCGGTGTGACCGTAGATCCACTGCACCACGTAACGGGTGAGGAACATGGGAAGGGTGCCATACACGTAAAATGAATGGCCGCGGTTGTTTGGATTGAGCGGAGAGCATGATGCATCAAAATAACCACCCCAGGTTTTACAGTCGGGGTAGGCATCTCCGAAGGCTGCCCGATATGGGATATTATCAGAATTCGGTGGTGGGCCAAGAGCTTCTGCGGGTGTCCCGATAGGTTGAATATCCGTACCCACCCAAATCAGGAAACGCTCATCCGGGTGAAGATATTGCCAATCTCCCCAGGTAAGGCCAACAAAACGAAACAAGCCTCCAAAGAGGAGCACGTACAATAGCAAGATATTGAAGATCAACGGGGTTACCCAGCGGATCTTCTTCGAGGCGGGTTGGCTAGGGAGAGGAGCGATTACGTCATTCATAAAATCGGGTCTGTCATTGGTCAGGTGAAGTCATTAAGGTAGGAGTTCTATGGGAAACAGTTTATGGTGAGGTTATCCACCGCAGCGGGAGTCCCACCAGGATTGTTTGATGCAGGTGGCACCAAGTAAATATAAAAATCCTTTCCGACTTTCGATAGATACGTTGAAAGATTTCCTTGAGGGAAAAGCTGGCGCAGCAGGTCCAGGCCTGGTTGATCCTCAAGATTTACCAGGAACATCTTTGGGCGAGGGTCGCTGAGTGTGGCAGCGATTTGGTCAGGTGGAATGGCATAATCGCGGGTCGGATCACCAGCATTCATACCTACCAGGCGGGTATCCACCCAGTATGGGTATGGCAGCACATAGGCAGTCTCGGTACTCCCGTTCATTGATCCAAAATCATGCACCACTTCACCCATTTCTGAGGTGTTCCAGGATGATAACTCATAAGAACGCTGGTATTGGTTGAAAACCAGGTCATAATTACCCATTGCAGAAATCAGGATCAAGACCAGTGCCATTGCCCAGGATAGAGTCGCCCCTGCCTTGGAAGGAATCCGGCTTTCAACACCTGACATCAACCCATCCAGGGCAATCGCAATGATCAAAAAAACCGGGACGATGGCACCCGAAGCCCGGTTCAAGGCTGGGTTCTCATCTGGAAAAGCCAAAGACAGGATGGAAGGCAACATTAACAAGGGAACCGAGAGGAGCAGGACCAAATCCTGCCAGGTGCGTTGCCTGACATACCTTACGAATAAAAGAATTACACCCAGAAAGTATAAGGCAGCCGAAATGACATCCAGGGCAGGACGGTTAGTGACCGAATGAACCCAGATTTGGCCATCCGACCAAAAGTACATGGTTGAGGCATTCCACAGGTTTTTAAGGAAGATAATCAACGCAGGACCCGGCAATGGACGTTCCGTCGTCCCAAGGCGGGAAATCGCCCGCAGGTCAAAAATGGTAGGGTATTCAATTGCAAAACGTAATAACGGCAAGAAGATGATCAAGGATACCAGAATCAGAACCAACAAGCCTGACACAGACTGCGTGCGCTTGTTTCGGGCTTGTGGATGCAACAAATATGTTCCGACAATGACCAGTATGACAATTGGAAGGATGCGGATGGGCACGTATCCGTGCAAACCGATTCCTAAAAACAAGCCTGCCAGGATAAAATCGTTGCGGCTGGATTTGCGCAGCCCACAAATCAAGTAATACAACACGGGCGCGACAAACAGGGGGTAGAGTGGAAAACGCAACCCCACGCGCGAGATGACATTCGGCCAGTATGCCATGCCAGCAAATAAAAGGGCAAATAAACCCACCCGTTTATTGCCAAGCTCTTTACCCAACAGGTAGAGATATGGCAAGGTCAACAACCCTGCCAGGACTGTACCAATCTTCAGGCTGAGGAATGTATAGCCGGTCTTGAATAATTGGATGATGCCTGCTGTCAGGTACATCTGGATGGCTTCACGCCCGGTGTTACGCGGGAAGAAGATGCTGGTCTGTCCATGCAAAACATCCCACACATCCAACAACTTCTCTGCCTGGTCACTGACCATCTCGGGTGGCACCTGATTGATCCGATAAGTGCGGAAGAACACGATCAGAAGGACGGAGGCTACCACCAGCAATGTCCAGGCTGAGATGGACAGCTTCCAGGGCAAGCGCAGATGTTCCTTCAGCCATCGCCACCAACCCATAAATGGATATTCTCCCTGCCAAAATGCCAGGCAGGTAAAAATGGTTGCCAATACCCACAAAGTGACGTTCAGCAGCGTTAAAACGATTGCCCCCCAGGGTGAGAAATGCTGCCAAAGCAAGGGGTAGACTGGCGTACAGCCAGCGGGCGCGCACCCGGTAATCTTCAACCTGGTCCTGCTCTTCAGGCAGTTCGGCGGGCTTCAATTCTCCACTCAAGACCGCCCAAACCAGGCAACCGGCTGACAATACATATAAAATAACTCCAGGCATCCAGGTGCGGCTGGGACCTGGCTGGAGAGAAATTTGAGCTGCAATCGCCAACCCCAGCGCAACCAACGAGCGCCATGGAAAGGTGAACCTTTTTACTACTGCAGCTTCTGGGACTGGAGCTGGTGCTAGCTGTTGATCCGGCAGTACAAGCTGCTCCAGGTGCTCTAAAGGCGGTTCCTCCAATAGCTGAGAATCTCTGAGGGTTTGGTCAGCAGCAGGAATCGCAATAGGTTTCCCACGAAAAAGAGATTTTACGTAATCCAGAACCGATGGCTCGTGATTCATACTTTTTCCGCCAATATGATCAAGCTTTCACCCATACGAAGTGGAATAATACTCCATCCAAGAATAGCTTGCAAGCCCCCTGGAAAGCCGAAGACCAGCTTTTGAAGGGCAGCAGGAACGATCGGGATATATGGGGCATCCCAAAAACCATCCGAGAATACCTTACGAGGCTGCAAGCCGTGCAACCGCAGGCAAGCCAACCATTCCTGCGGAGGCTTCAGGCTGATGTGGGTGGGGTCCTTATAACCGATCCAATCTCCTTTTTTTCGCTCACGCATCGGTGAGCTCAGGTTGGGGGTTGCCAGGATCAGCAAACCGCCGGGTTTAAGCACACGCCCCATCTCGGTGACAGCCTGCTCAGGATGGGCTAAATGCTCCACAACATGTTTGGCAATCACAATATCAAAAACCGCCTCCGGGAAGGCATATGACATGTCAGCGGAAAGCAGTATAAAATTTCCATGGGGCAAATTCAGCCTGGCTTGGGCTAAGGCCCATGCGTTGATGTCACAGCCAAAGACCTGGTAGCGCTGCGCCAGCCATGCCAGCAGGTGACCCATTCCACAACCCAGCTCCAGCACGCTTCCCCGGGGTGGTCCAAAGCGTTGAGCAAGCCTGGCATAATACCGGTTTGACCACCAGTATTGGCTGTAACGGTTAAAATTTACCCCTGAGTACGGACCGGTAGAGAAGTATTCTTGATTGAATGGCTGACCTTTAGAATCGAGTTGGCTCATGGAGGTTAAATACTTCTGGCGATATAAAATGTAAAGGTTCCTTGAGGATCTGGCTCAGCAACTGCGTACCTGTTGGCGTATCGTTCGGTCAAGAATAAATTCCAACGCCAGGGAGCAATAATCCACTTTTTGCTGAGGGCATGGGGAAGCAGGGTTGGAGCACCCAGGTAGTGACCCCATTCCAACGCACGCATTGCCTGGGGTGAAAAATAGTGCCACCATTTTTCCAATCGAAAACCAGCGTTTTCAAGCCAATTCTGCCAGGTCTCAGGCCATTCGGCATGTTCTACGCGTGACATACGCCTGAACCAATCCGTGTATGCCTGTCCGGTTCTCTTCAATGCGACCTTTCCGAGAATAGCCGGGATGGAAAGCTCACTCAGGTAACGCGGGTTGGGAACGCAGTATAAAAACTGAGCTCCAGGTTTTAACACCCGCCTCAGCTCTACCAATACAGCCTGGACCTGCGGAATGTGTTCAAGCACCGAGTTGCTGAGAGCACTGGCAAAGTACCCATCTGGAAAGGGAATCCTGCCCCCGTCTGCCTGCACAAGTGCTTTATAGCCGCCGCCTTTAGCTGCCTGATGGATAGGACCCGTCCATGGGTCTAACCCCACCTCCAATTTTCGCTCGAAGGTGATGGAAGCGAAGTGGCCATCTCCACAACCAAGGTCGAGGGTCGGCGCGAGCAACTCAAGATCTTGATAAAACTGTGCCTCCACTGCCCTGAGCATGGCTCGAAAATAGGGAAGGTCACGCAGGTTCAACCACAGATAGTCTTTTTTATGCATAGATCATAGGGTTTCAGATCGTAGAGATATAGGGGTGGAAAAAGCCATCCTGCTCCTTGATGATTTAACGACCTCCGAGCACTTCCTTGAAAACAACCTCATACGCCTGTGCAGTATGCTGAGGAGAATACGTATCGATCACGGCATCCACGTCGCCTTTAAATTGCTCGGGGTGAGATGAGCACTTCACTGATCCCTTCAGCCAGTGCGTGAGCATCAGCCTGGAGGCACCACACGCCCCATACCGGTCATCTTCACCGGTTGGCGCACCCCAGGTAAATCGGAAGCCACCACGGGGGTACCACAGGACAGCGACTCCACCTGGACTATTCCAAACGATTCAGTGCTGTTTGTGCTTGGCAAGACAGTTACATCACACAGCTGGTAAAAAGCAGCCAGCTCCGCAGGGGGCAATATTCCCAGGAATGTCCAACGGTCACCCAAGGCTTCGATCCTCGGGCGCAGCTTATTGATGTAAACCTCCTCACCCAATACATTTTGATATTGCCCAACATATAACACGCGTGCTGTCGGATGTTTTTTTAAGATTTCAGGCATCGCTCCAACCAGGTATTCAACCCCTTTCTCAGCTGCCAGGCGCGCCACTATCCCAATGATGCGCTGCCCAGGTTTCAATCCAGCCTTGAGTTTCAGGGAGTTTTCATCCGCCTGGGTGGGAGTCACCAGCTCCACCGGGGTTGGTATGGCACGGGTTTTCTGGAGGTAATGACGCAGAAATAAGGATTGTTCCGCATAATCCAGCGTGTTCACCACAACCTGGTTGGCGTAGCGCAAAGATATTTTGTTAGCCAGGTGAGATACCTGGTTGGCAATGGAATGAATAAATCCTGGTGGAAGGATCAAATCACAATGGTAGGTGAGTACAACAGGTTTCTTGAGCAGGCGGCTGATCATTGCAATGTAGGCTGCATCCAGCTGAGGCAGGTGCAGATGGACGACATCTGCTTTGCGGATATTTAGCCATGCCGAATAGAACAGGGTTGGCATGAGCACCCCCTTGCTGATATTCATGCACACATGCGAGCGGATAATCTGCACTCCGTCCCGAGACTCCCGGGCTGGTAAGCTTGGGTCATAACGTGAGGTCAATACAGTGATTTGATGACCCCGTCCCACCAGGGCACGGGCAAGCCTTTCGGCATAAATTGTCAGCCCAGAATAATGTGGGCGGTAATAGGTAAGGGTGGTTAATATTCGCATGCTAATAATAATGACGCATCAGTGTGGAATTATGTTTCAACCTTTCCAGCCCTACGCTTTTCCTTCAGCTTTCATCTTCCCAAGCCGTGTATACATACTGGAAAGGGATTCGCCATCCTTATATAAAGCATACCCACCGATCAACGCAGTGAGTAAATAACTGATGATATGCATGGATAGTGCAAAGGCAAACGTTATGGATGCCTCCAGCCCAAAGACAGCTAGCGCCCCCACCAAGGCAGCCTCATATACCCCTATCGCACCCGGGGAGGAAGGCAAAGCTATCCCAAGTGCCCCAACTCCAACTGTAAAAATCACCCACAGCAAGTTTGGATGAGGGAAAAAAGCGTGCAAAAATAAATAGTACATCAAGATTGCCACAAGCCAATTGAGGCCTTCCCACCCTAATGCTTTTAGGAACAGCCTGCCGTCGGTCAATATCGCCAGCCCATCAAAAAAAGCATCCACGCGCCGGCCTGTCAACTTTTTCATCAGGCTGGAGCGTTCACCCATGCGAGCCACCCAATCCAAGACACGTTCCCGGTTGCGTGCCAGGAAATAAAATAATCCCAACCCGGTTATCACGATAATACCGATACCCACCGCAGCCTGAGCTGCCCAGGGGACACCAATAACAAAGGGCAGGATGCTTAAAAACAGCCCGGCAGCAATTGCCAGGTCTAGAGAGCGTTCAATAATAATGGAAGGGATGACCTGCCAAAAATTCATGTTTGCCTTGCGGCTCATGAGAAACGCACGAGCGATCTCTCCCAGCCGAAAAGGGAGGATATTATTCAGCAGGTATCCTTCATTGATCGTTAGAAAGGAGTCTCGGTAGGAAGCCTTGTTGAGTAGCAGAGTGCGCCAGAAAAATCCCCGGATGATCAGCCAAAGTAATGTGGCACCCGCTCCTAGTAAAATAAAGCGTAAATCTGCCTGGAGCAAGACCTGGGCGAACTTTTTAAAATCCAGCATGGAAAAAACTACTGCTAAGGCAACCACGCTGACGATCAAGCCCGGTAGAATGCGCTTCCAATTGTTCCTGGTTGAAGAAATCGTAATCTTACTCCTCCCCAATGCGCAGTACCGCTAGAAAAGCCTCCTGGGGAATTTCGACATTCCCAACCATCTTCATGCGTTTCTTACCGCGTTTTTGCTTTTCCAACAGCTTCTTCTTGCGCGAGATATCGCCTCCATAACACTTGGCAAGCACGTCTTTCCGCATGGGTTTAATATTGGCACGCGAGATGACCCGCCCGGCAGCGTAAGCCTGGATAGGCACCAGGAATAACTGGCGGGGGATCACTTCCTTTAATTTGGTAATGATAGCCTGCCCCTTGTGATAAGCATCATTTCGGTGAACAATGGTTGCCAGGGCGTCCAGCGGTTCTTCATTAACCAGGATCTCCAACTTGACCAGGTCGTCGGGTCGATATTCTGCAAATTGGTAGTCCAGCGAAGCATAGCCGCGAGTGCGCGATTTCAACAGGTCAAAGAAATCAATGATCAACTCAGAGAGTGGGATTTGAAAATTAAGCTGAACCCGGTTTGGAGCAGGATAATCCTGCGAGATAAACACGCCGCGCTTTTTCTTGGTCAGCTCCATGATCATCCCATAAAATTCAGTGGGGCTGAAGATTTCGATGTTCATCCACGGTTCGCGAACCTGCTCGATCAGCATTTCATCTGGCAAATCAGCGGGAGAGTCGATCAGGATGGTCTCGCCTGTTCGAAGCACGACTTCGTATTCCACCGATGGCGAGGTGACGATGATGTCCAGGTTGTACTCGCGTTCCAGTCGTTCCTGGATGATCTCCATATGGAACATCCCCAGGAAGCCGCACCTGAAACCGAAGTTCAGCGCCTGGGAGGTTTCAAGCTCATATACCAGGGAGGCGTCATTGAGCTGCAATTTTTCAAGCGCATCCTTCAGGTTGGCATAATCCTCGCCCTCCACCGGATAAATCCCTGCAAATACCATCGGCTTGACCTTGCGGTAACCCGGCAGCGGAGAAAGAGCAGGATTGGCGGCATTTGTGATCGTATCACCCACCCGGCACTCGTGAACTGTCTTCAACCCGGTGGCGATATAACCCACTTCACCTGCCATCAATGTGGGGACAGGGCGTAAATCTGGGGCAAAAATGCCGATCTCAACCGGCTTAATATCAAAACCGGTAGCCATTAGATGTAGGATATCTGTGTGGTTGATGGTGCCATCCACCAGACGCACATATGCAACCACCCCTTTGTAAGAATCATAATGTGAGTCGAAAATCAGGGCACTTAATGGGGCGTTATCGTCCCCTTTGGGTGGAGGTATTTCCCTGACAATTACTTCCAGCACCGCATCGATGTTGGTGCCTTCCTTGGCGGAAATGCGTATGATTTCACCTGGAGGTGTTCCCAAAAGACTGCTGATATCCTGCGCCACTTCATCCGGTCTGGCTGAGGGCAAGTCGATCTTGTTGATGATCGGGATTATTTCCAGGTCAGCTTCCAGCGCACTATAAAGATTGGCGAGGGTCTGGGCCTCGATCCCCTGGCTGGCATCCACCACCAGTAATGCGCCTTCGCAAGCATTTAATGCCCGGCTGACTTCATACCCAAAATCCACGTGCCCGGGTGTGTCGATCAGGTTTAATTCGTATTTTCCACCATCCTGGGTGGTGTAATTCATGCGCACGGCGGAGGCCTTGATGGTAACACCCTTCTCGCGCTCCAGGTCCATGCTGTCCAGGATTTGCTCCGTAGTATCACGGTCCGGGACCGTACCGGTGAGATGCAGCAATCGATCTGCCAGCGTGGACTTGCCGTGATCAATATGGGCAATAATGCAGAAGTTTCGAATATGTTCAGAGGTCATTGACGGAGCTTAGTATAACCGATTTTAATCCATGAGAGGCAGGGCGGAAATGTATGCTTTATTGAGGCTCTGCCAGCACCAAATCAACCCATCCATCGACTGGTTCTGCCGGTTCTCCAGGATATTCGAGCCATGCCAGAAATTCAACATTACCTTTTGGCCCAACCAGGGGTGAACGGATCAAGCCTCTTATTCCATAACCTTGTTGGAGAGCATAATCCAGCACTTCTGTCAGCACCTGCCGATGAATGGCGGGATCACGGATGACCCCCTTGCCGCGCCCCACCTGTTGGCGGCCAGCCTCAAATTGAGGCTTGATTAAAGCAATCATCATTCCTGGTGCAATTAGTAGGGTATGAGCGTCTGAGGAAAACCAGTTCTTTATGACCGGTAACAATACCTTTAATGAAATGAAGGACGCATCGACCGTGATCATCCCTACCGCTTCCGGTAGGCAGTCGATGTAGCGAGCATTGGTGCTTTCCATGACCACCACACGCCGATCCTGGCGCAGCTTCCAGTCCAGGATGCCCTGCCCGACGTCGATTGCATAGACCTTTGTCGCTCCGTGCTGCAAAAGGCAATCGGTGAAGCCCCCGGTGGAAGAACCCAGATCGGCACATATTCGCCCTTCAATATTAATTTCAAATGCTGTTATGGCAGCGTCGAGCTTTTCTCCACCCCGAGAGACAAATTGAGGTCCAGTTTCCACTTCAAGACGTACATCAGGCGTAACATTGGCGGCTGATCGAATCACGACCTCACCATTCACGCGCACCTGTCCAGCCATCACCAGACGCTGAGCCATTGAGCGGCTTTCAGCCAGGCCACGTTCGACCAGGAGCAGGTCCAGGCGGATTTTCTTCATATGCATATATTAATCGAGAATCCGGTTTCGGTAAAACAGGTTTTCTCCATTCTTAAGTTCCTGAATTGACTATTCTCGGATAAGCTACTATGATTAGTACATGTCGATTACCTGGTTGCAACCACTGGTTCAAAGCATGCGTCCGCGCCAGTGGATAAAAAATGGGCTGCTGTTCATACCGCTCATCTTCGATAAGCAGCTGACCAACTGGCCAGCATTGGCGCGGGTCGTGATGGGTTTCGTGCTATTCTGTATATTGTCCAGCCTTGTATATATTATCAACGACCTGATGGACTTTGAAGCAGACCGGAACCACCCGCTAAAACGCCTGCGGCCGATTGCATCGGGAAGGTTGAAAGCCTCAACAGCACGCCTGGCTGCTGTTGTGCTTGCGCTGGTATTCTTTGTCCCGGCGATATGGCTCTCGCCCGAATTTGCGCTGATCGGTCTGGTTTACCTGGTGCTTAATTTGGCATATTCAGCCTGGCTCAAGCACACTCCAATCCTGGATGTCATGATCCTGGCCAGTTTCTACGTCCTGCGTGTGGGGGCAGGCGTCGTGCTGATCAACGTGCACCAATTCTCGCCCTGGCTATACCTGTTTACAACCTTTCTGGCACTGTTTTTGGGGATCGGAAAACGACGCGCCGAGTTATATCTGCTGGCGGATGAGGCAAATTCACATCGCAAGTCATTGGAAGGTTACTCATTATCCTTACTTGACCAGCTCATCCTGATTGTTTCCAGCAGTGCCGTTATCACTTACAGCCTGTATACGTTTTCAGCCCCTAACCTGCCGGCGAACCACGCCATGATGCTGACCATTCCCTTCGTGATCTATGGTATCTTCCGCTATCTCTATCTTGTTCACATGGAACAGTGTGGTGGTGAGCCTGAGGAGGTACTGTTTAAAGACCGGCCTCTACAGGCGTCCATTTTATTATGGGGGCTGTCCGTCCTGTTTATCTATTATCTAGCTCCAGGTTAACGGGTACAAGGACCAGGCACATATTCCATGCCGGCATATTTTGCAACTGCACCAGGAAAGATCATCCTATTCGGCGAGCATGCCGTTGTTTATGGGCGTCCGGCGATTGCCATCCCCGTCATGCAAGTGAGGGCAAAGGCAACTGTCACCTTTGATCCGAGAAGCGCTCCAGGGAAAGTGATGCTGCGCGCCCCTGATATTGGCATTGAGGCCGCACTGTCTGACTTACCAGCAGATCATCCCCTTGCGGCAGTGGTCTGGAAAGCGGCGTCTGCCATGAATTTAAGCCATATCCCAGCCTGTACCATTCAGGTTTCATCCAATATCCCTATCGCTGGAGGGATGGGTTCAGGTGCTGCTGTATCGGTGGCAATCCTGCGTGCATTTTCCACCTCAGTGGGTCACCCATTGAGCGATGAACAGGTGTCCAGGCTGGCATATGAGGTGGAGGTGATCCATCACGGCACTCCGTCTGGGATAGATAATACTGTCATCACATATGCCAGGCCCGTGTATTTTGAAAAAGGGAAAACGATCGAAGCCCTTAATGTTAAACTACCCTTCAGCCTGGTAATCGGTGATACCGGGATTCACAGCCCGACAGCCCGCGTGGTGGGTGATGTGCGCCTTGCCTGGGAAAAGGCGAGTGAACAATTTGAGGCTCTCTTTGATGCAATTGGAGCGATCGCCGTTTCTGCCCGTGAAGCCATCGAGACAGGTTCGATTGGCCAACTTGGACTATTAATGAATGAGAACCATGCGAGATTACAAAAGATGAGCGTGTCATCACCAGAGCTTGATAGCCTTGTGGAAGCTGCCCGCTCAGCAGGTGCGCTGGGGGCCAAGCTCTCAGGGGCTGGGCGTGGAGGCAATATGATTGCCCTGGTCTCTCCTGAAAACGCTAGAGGCGGTTGCAGGAGCGCTTGCCAAAGCAGGGGCTAAACGGACGATCATAACAGAGGTTCGGGCAGCATGAGCAGAGAGCTGGTTTTCCTAAAACTGGGTGGTTCATTGATCACGGATAAAAGTCAGCCGCATTCTGCCAGGCTGGATGTGTTGGACCGGTTGGCAAAGGAAATCGCGGCTGCCCTGTCAGATGAACGAGACTTGCAAATCGTGCTGGGTCATGGTTCCGGTTCTTTTGGTCATTTCCCGGCCAATAAATATAAGACCCGCCAGGGCGTGAATACTGCCGAAGAATGGGATGGATTCGTTGAGGTCTGGCGTGAGGCAGCTGATCTAAACCACCTGGTTTTAGAGGCGCTTGCGCATGCCAAACTCCCTGCACTCGCATTCCCCCCTTCAGCCCTGGTCATTGCCCGCAATGGAAAGGTGGTGAGCTGGAACCTCGGCACATTACTACAGGCGCTGGATAAGCATCTTCTCCCGGTGATCTACGGGGACGTTGTTTTCGATGCAAAGCTGGGAGGGACCATTTTATCCACAGAAGACCTGTTTTCACACCTGGTAAATCATCTTCGGCCAACACGGCTCCTGTTAGCTGGGATTGAACCTGGAGTCTGGGCAGATTTCCCCCATAACACAAGCCTTCTACCCGAGATCACACCCGATTCCTTATTGCTGGTAGAGAATGGGCTGCGCGGTTCAGCTGCAACAGATGTAACCGGTGGAATGGCTGACAAGGTGAGGCAGGTTTTGTCTCTGGTTGAGGCATTTCATGGTTTAAAAGGATCAATCTTTTCCGGGGAGATACCGGGCAATGTCCAGCGGGCACTGCTCGGCGAGCTGATTGGGACGACAATCCATATTTAGGGCTTGTTGTCCCTCAAATAAGAAGCGTTATAATACGGTTGGGATAAATTAAATCGAAATAGTCTATTGGTGAAGGGAGATTATGTTTTTCACCCGCAAAGAACTTGAAGACATTGAAGACCAAAGCCTGGCGCCCTATGGGATACGCAGCAAGAATACAAAGGGACGCAGTTACCCGGAAGATGAGCCTGAGTACCGCACCGCGTACCAGCGCGACCGGGACCGTATCCTGCATACCACGGCGTTCCGGCGGCTGGAGTACAAAACGCAGGTTTTTATCAATTATGAGGGGGATTATTATCGTACAAGGTTGACCCACACGCTTGAGGTCTCGCAGATCGGGCGGACGATTGCGCGCGCTTTGGGTGCCAACCCCGACCTTACCGAAGCAATCTGCCTGGCACACGACCTGGGACACCCGCCTTTCGGCCATAATGGCGAGGCCACCCTGGCACGCCTGATGAAGGATCACGGGGGCTTTGACCACAACCGGCAATCCCTGCGCATCGTCACCAAGCTTGAGCAGCGCTACCAGGATTTTCCAGGCCTTAACCTGACCTGGGAAGTACGCGAGGGCATCGTAAAACATGAATCGGAATATGATGTTGCGGATGGGCGCGATTTCGATGTTGAGCTGAGAGGACCCCTAGAAGCGCAGATCACCAACGCAGCTGATGAGCTTTCATATACCGCCCATGACCTGGATGATGGACTGCACTCGGGGATGATCAGCTCCCGCATGTTGGAAGGCATCTCGCTTTGGGAAATCCTGGTGGAAAGTGTGGGTTGGCGTGGACAGGTATTGGATGATCTCTCACGCCATAGGATGGTCCGTAATCTAATCGATATGGAAGTGAGCGACCTGATCCATGCCACCGACCAGCGCCTGCGGGAAAGCGGGACTAGGTCAGTACTTGACCTGCAGCGCCTTTCCTATAACGTGGTGAGTTTCAGTGAAGAAATGCATCGGCGTAACCGGGAATTAAAGGATTTCCTTTATACCAATCTTTACCGCCACCACCGGGTTGTCAGGATGGCGGTTAAGGCAGAGCGCATCATCAATGACCTTTTCCGGGCATATATGCTGGAACCAGCCATCCTGCCCAATCACGTGCAGGATTGGACCAAGGAACGCGGTCTGGAGCGCACCATCTGCGATTATATTGCCGGTATGACCGACCGCTTTGCAGTGGAAGAATACCAAAAGCTATTTGACCCGGTGATGAAACCTTAGAGGTAAACCTATGGAGCAGGAGACATTTTTAACACAAGAAGGTGCTGCAAAATTAGCGGCTGAGTTGGAAGAATTGAAAGGTCCGAAGCGGGATGAAATCGCTAAACGATTGCGCTCAGCCATCCAGATGGGTGACCTTTCTGAGAACGCAGATTATCATAAGGCAAAAGAAGACCAGTCATTCCTGGAGGGAAGGATCCAGGAGCTGGAGTATCTTTTGAATAAGGCTACGATCGTGGATGTCTCTGAGCGCTCCGCCGATACGATCCAGGTGGGGTCCTGTGTCACTGTTCAGGAAGGCGATTACCCTGCAGAGACTTTTTGCCTGGTAGGTGCCAAGGAAGCCGACCCACGCAACGGGAAAATCTCCAATGAATCTCCCATCGGAAGGGTGTTGATGGGTTGCCATGTGGGCGATGGGGTGACAGCCACCACGCCGGGTGGGGAGATCAAACTAAAAATACTTAAAATTGAGTAGCAATTTTAGTTAAAAATAGAGTGGATTGGCTGGTGCCAATCCACTCTTTGCTTTCAATGAAATTAATTAATTGGCTTCTGCCAGATAGCCAGCTCGAGCACGAGCGAGTCGAAGTAGCTGCTCTCGGGTAATGCACCCTGCCCGTAGGTCATATCCACCACGCGGGCAACCAGGCGCAACGTGGCGGTCTCGAGGATGGTCTGACCGCCCGAGTTAGCCTGGAAAGGTTCGCCCTTGGCTTCCAGCTTTTGCCGGATGGCGGGGTCATTGAAGGCATGTGCGCTCATCAATACCTTGGTCACCGTTTGAATGTCATTCTTATCAAACAGCCAGACTTCAAAAGCAGTCACCTTTTTAGGCACACCGACACCAATGGTTTCGGAGATGCCAACGCCACATTCACCCAGGAACTCGCCGGAGGGCGAGTCGATGCTGAACGAGTCATCGAATAAGTCGTCTCCGGCCTTGTAGGAGGCCATAAATTGGGCCATGGGGGCTTGATCACTTGGGGCAGTGTAATTCGCCCAATCTGCCGGGGCTTCACCTTCCGGTACGGGCATCGTGGATATGGGTTCAGCACCGCCTGCTTTCTTGCGGCTCTGGAGAACAAAATAAACCACGATTGCCGCTCCCACCAACAACGTCACCACGCACATCACAATTAGAAGCGTGGTAACGCTTTTCTTTCCACCTTCTGCCGGAGGTGTTGTGGGAGTGACCCCAGGCTGAACCTGGGTTGTCGCACCTGTCACAGCTGCATATTGCGAGATCAGGTTTGGATCAATCCCTTTGGGGTTGGCTTGTACCCGAGCCAGGGTATCATCGGCGTAATCGCCAAGTGCATCGTATTGCACTTTGGCTGCAGCTGCATCACCCGTGGCGCCATAGGTATGGATTGACATTTCCAACCACATATCCTGCCAGCCTGCTTCAAGTTGTGCAGGAGCGGCATCGGTCCACTCGACAGGCCATAACCACCAGCCAAGCACCACCAGGCCAATGATCAATCCCACCACAAAACCAAGGATACCGATTACAAGCGGTCGTTTTGAATATTCACGCATTTGGTCCATAATTTCGCTCCAGGACTAGAATTCTAATGACAAAGATAAGGCGAATGCATAAAACTGCTTATCGAATAAACCGTTGTCTTATTTTAGACGATACTCTGGAAACATGCAATCCTATTTAGGCATTGAATCTGCAAGGCGCAAGAGTTGTGGCAAATAAAAGTAAAGACGCCTGGGTGGGGCGTCTCTATATATCCACATAACCTAAATACTATTATTTTCCTACTTCAGCAGGCTCTTCAGCAGTCACCATATCGAGCGGGAACAAATTCTCACATACCATACACTGGGCCTGGTTTTTATTGGCGACCACCAGCATCCCACCACAATCGGGGCATGCATGGGCTAATGGTAATTTCCAGGAGGTGAAATCACAACTGGGATAATTGGCGCAACCGTAGAAATTGCGCCCTTTACGGGTCTTGCGCTCGACGATATCACCCTGGTCCTTGGGGCAGGATACACCGATCTTTTCCAACCAGGCTTCGGTGTGCCGGCAATCGGGGAAGCCGCTGCAGCTGATGAACTTGCCGTAGCGCCCATAGCGGATGACCAGCTCATGACCACAATCGGGGCAGATGCGACCGATGGGCTCGGGACCCATATTCAGCTCAGGCATATCCTTCTCAGCCTTAGCAACCTGCTCGGCAAAGGGCTCGTAGAACTCGCGGATGGAACTGACCCACTCACGCTTGCCTTCCGCGATCAGGTCCAGATCTTCCTCCATTTTGGCCGTAAAGCCATAATCGACAACCCCTGGGAAGTGCTCGGTGATCAGGTCATTGACCAGGATGCCAGTCTCTGTTGGGGTGAGACGTTTCTGTTCACGCACGACATAGCCGCGCTGCTGGATGGTGCCCAGGATGGGTGCATAGGTGGAGGGGCGACCGATGCCATATTCCTCCAGGGTGCGCACCAGGGTGGCTTCGGTGTAGCGGGGTGGAGGCTGGGTGAAGTGCTGCTCGGGGAGCAAACGCACCAATTTCTGGTTTTGCCCTTCCAGGATGCCAGCCGGGATGCGGGCATTCTCCTCCTCTTCTTCGGAGACCTTGTCTTCATCCTTGGCCTCTTCATAGACCACCAGGAAGCCTGGGAATTTCACCGTGGATCCGGAAGCCCGTAATAAGTACTCATGCTGGACGGATTTGGCGGTTACTTCCACCGAGAGGGTGTCAAACACAGCAGCTTCCATTTGAGAAGCGACGAAACGCTGCCAGACCAATTGGTACAGACGCAGCTGGTCGCGGTTGAGAAATTCTTTGATGGCATCGGGGTAACGCATGACCGAGGTAGGCCGGACAGCTTCATGGGCTTCCTGGGCACCTTTGGCTTTGGTTTGATACTTGGGAGGCTCGGGAGGCAGGAACTTCTCTCCGTAGCGTTCTCCAATGAACTGGCGTGCTTCAGCCTGGGCAGTCTCAGCCACATTGGTCGAATCGGTACGCATGTAGGTGATCAGACCTACCGCACCTTCTCCCAGGTCGATGCCTTCATAGAGCTGCTGCGCCAGGGCCATGGTACGCCGGGCAGTGTAGCCCAGGCGCCGGGAGGCTTCCTGCTGCAGAGTGCTGGTGGTGAACGGGGCAGAGGGTTTACGCCGGCGCTCACCGCGCTTGATCCTTGAGATGATATAGTCAGCAGCTTTCCATGTCAATCAGGATGGGCTGAACCGTAGCTTGATCACCCAAAACCGGGTCTTCGCCATCCATCTTTGCCAGCTTGGCGATGAAACTCTCCTTGACCTTCTCCGGGCGTAGCTCGGCCGCGATGGACCAGTATTCGACCGGGTTGAAGGCCTCGATCTCGCGCTCGCGTTCCACCACCAGGCGCAGGGCAACGGATTGCACGCGACCAGCGGAGAGGCGACTGCGCACTTTGCGCCACAAGAGCGGGCTAAGGGAGTATCCAACCAGGCGGTCCAGGATGCGGCGCGCCTGTTGGGCGTCCACCAGGTCCATATCAATGGCACGTGGGTGCGAAAAAGCATCGTTGATGGCTGGCTCGGTGATCTCGTGGAAGACCACGCGTTGGGTACGTTTGAGCTCAATCTTGGCCGCCTCAAGCAGGTGCCAGGCGATCGCTTCGCCCTCGCGATCGGGGTCGGTTGCCAGGTAGATCTCGGCGTGTGATTTTGCCAGTGCCTGGATTTCCTTGACCACCGGGCGTTTTTCGTTGGGCACGCGGTACTTGGGAGCAAAATCATGCTCCACATCTACCGAAAGCTGGGAATGCAGCAGGTCACGGACGTGCCCAACCGAGGCTTTCACTGTGAAGCCCTTGCCCAAAAAACGGCCCACGGTACGTGCCTTGGCAGGTGATTCAACGATGACCAGCTTACCCTTACGGTTGTCACCCTTCTTGGGGGCGATCATGCCCGCGTGGGCAGGAGTGTTACCCATCCGAAAGAGGGTAGTACCGCATTCAGGACAGGTGCCACGAGAAGCAGGTGTGCCATTCGTTGTAAAGACCGCCTGTGGGTCAGTTATTTCCCGTTTTGTCCGACATTTTACACAGTATGCTTCCAAAGTAAACCTCCTAGTTCTTTAACAACAATATGAATTACTAAGCTTCGACTTCAAGCTTGATAGGATCAATCATTTATACATCATAGGCTGCGGGGCGTTCCCTGACTGCCACATAATTCATCCCGCCCACCTGGCGCACCATGCCCTTTAATTCCATCATGGCCAGCGTGGCAGAGACTGTTTCGATGGGCATATTGGCTTCTGAACGTATTTCATCCACATGCCTTGGCTGCTGGGAAAGCATTTGGTATAAACGTGCTTCGATCGGGTCGGCAGGAAGCACCACTCTGGCAGCGCGATGCTCGGTGATCATGGTCAGGTTTAATGCCTCAAGCACATCCTGTGGATCCAGGAGCGGTTGTGCACCATCACGGATTAGCCGGTTGGTCCCCTGGCTTTGAGGGGCATTGATATTCCCAGGCACCGCAAATACATCCCGACCTTGTTCAGCAGCAAATGTGGCGGTGATCAATGCACCGCTGGTTGAACCAGCTTCTACAATAATGACCGCCTTGGATAAGCCTGAAATGATGCGGTTGCGGGGCGGAAAGTTAATCCCATCCGGCTGCGTGCCAAGCGGGTAATCACTGACCAAGGCACCATGTTCCATGATCTGGGCAGCCAAATTCCTGTTTTCCGGAGGGTAAATAACATCAACACCATTACCCAGTACAGCCAGGGTGCGACCACCAGCGCTGATGGCGGACTGGTGGGCAATTGAATCCACCCCACGCGCCAAACCACTGACAACGGTCACTCCATTGTGTGCCAGGGTAGTAGCGACTTCTTCAGCCACCTGGCGACCATAGGCCGTAACACGGCGTGTGCCCACAATGGCAACCGACCAATCGTCTTCGGGGATCAACGAGCCCCGTATGTACAAGACCGGTGGAGGTTGGTCGATTTCCTTTAAGAGCCGCGGGTACGCTTCATCATCCCAGGTGAGCACCTGCGCTCCTACAGATTGGATGCGCTCCCATACCTGGTCAAGCGATACTCCCATACGTACTCGCTGGAAGGATTCGACAATTTTCTGGTTTAACCCCGCATTGAGCCATGCCTCAGGCGAGGCATTCCAGGCTGTTTCAGGATTTCCAAATACCTCCAGTAAGGCTTTGAACCTTACCGAGCCTATCCCTTTAACCAAATTCAGCCCCACCCAATACATCCTGGGCTCGGTCATTATCCGGCCTCCTCATCCATTATGCCTGGGATAAGCTGCACAGTTATCTCGCACCTGTCAAGGTTTATTTCGTGGATAAACGAATCAACAACAGGGATCAGGATTTCGGGGCCAGATTCTGGGTGGACCACCAAGATATCGCTGGCTCCAGTTTCCAATATCTCGGTAACGGTTCCAAGTGTCTTTCCGTCACGGGTAATAACGCACAATCCGATCAGCTGGTGGTGGTAATATTCGCCATCCGCTAATGGTGGGCGGTCAATAGACTTGACGTAAACGATCTGGTTCCGAAACTGGCCGATTTCTTCGGGCGATGAAAAGCCTTCAAAGGTCATCAACAAACCTTTCCCGTGCTGGCGGCACTTTATCAACCGCAACGGCATAGCTTCTTCACCCAGATATAAAATAACACCGGGCTGAAGGCGGTCGGGAAAGTCGGTATAAACTTCCATGAGTATCTCACCATGAACCCCGTGTGGGTGGCGTAACTTACCAACAGCAATGAATGCAGGCTCGCCACCGCTCGGCGAGCCTGCAGCGTTCGCTGTGGTTGGATAACCCCTGGCTCTCCTCATTGAGGATCTTCAACATCCAGGTAAGCTTGTTTGCCCTGCCGGGAAGCAGCTACATTCAGGAGCATGCGCATGGCATTGGCGACCCTTCCCTGCCGGCCAATCACGCGCCCCATATCCTCCTTGGCAACCTTCAGCTTAAGATAAGTTTTGCCACCATGTTGTTCCTGTGAGACCCGTACTTGCGTAGGATCGTCCACCAATGAGGTGGCGATGAACTCGATGAGCTCTTTCATAGTAAACTCCTTGTTCCTGGCAGTTTGCGCAGCTTTCTTCCATGAGGCGTTGCCATGTACAATCAGCATGCGCAACTGCCCAAGGACCTGATTGTTTTTACTTATTCCATCACTTGCGCTGGCTGGTTTGTGGGCTTGGTTGGCGTGCTTCCTGGGCAGCTTTGGCCTCGGCCACGAGCGTCTCAAGCGGCTCACCAGCTTTGTAACGTTCAAAACGGCCTGTCAAACCACTGGTTTTGAACAGCTTGCTGACAAACTCGCTGGGCTGAGCGCCTTTGCTGATCCAATCGTAGATTCGCTCTTCATTCAGCTCAATCGTCCCCGGTTGCGTGCGTGGATTATAAAAACCCAAGATTTCCAGGAAACGCCCATCGCGGGGATGTTCGATATCGGCAGCCACGATACGGTAGCTGGGCTGCTTCTTTGCTCCTACACGGCGTAAACGGATACGTACCATTTTTTAACTAGTCTCCTTCTATCTAATAATCTTAATCAATTTTTCTGGGTCACGTGCCCGGTGATTATGAGGGGAACGCGGAAGGGAGGCGTACCACCGGTATTATTTCCCAGTCGAAATGGGATTACCCCATCCCGTTATCCAAACATGCGTGGTAACCCACGCGCGCCAGACTTCTTAATATTCTTGAACAAACGCTGTGCCTCGTGGTACTGCTTGATCAGGCGATTAACATCCTGAACTTCAGTTCCAGATCCAGTGGCAATACGTCGACGGCGGCTGGCATTTAATACATCAGGTCGGCGTCGTTCGTGAGGCGTCATCGAATTGATGATCGCTTCGGTCATTTTTAGCTGATTTTCTGCATCCTTTGGGTCAATCTGGCGGGCCAACTGACCCATCCCACCAGGCAACATCTCCAACACCTGGGCAATCGGACCCATCTTGCGCACCTGCTTGAGTTGATTGGCAAAATCTTCCAAGGAAAATTCGCCTTTAAGCAACCTCTCGGCGTCTTGTTGAGATTGCTGTTGGTCGAAGGCAGCTTCTGCCTTTTCTATCAACCCCAGCATATCACCCATACCCAGAATGCGGGAAGCCAGGCGACCAGGATCATATACTTCAAGCGCATCCAAAGCTTCACCCGTGCCAATGTACTTAATCGGCACACCCGTCACAGCACGTATCGAAATTGCCGCACCACCCCGGGCATCGCCATCCATCTTGGTCAGGATTAAACCTGTAAGTGGAATAGCCTCACGGAAACCTTTGGCAATATTGACTGCTTCCTGCCCAATCATCGAGTCCACCACCAAGAGCGTCTCAACCGGGTGAACTTTTTTGGCAATCGCAGTCAGCTCATCCATTAAAGTACCATCGAGCTGTGAACGTCCGGCTGTATCCAGAATGAGGACCGTAATCCCGCCTTTTTGGGCTTTATCCAGGGCATGGGCTGCCAGGTCGGGCGGTTTTTCTCCAGCCTCCGAATATACAGGGACAGTCAATTTTTCACCCAGCGTTTCAAGCTGTTTCACTGCCGCTGGGCGGTATGGATCGGCTGCCACCAACATCACCCGCTCACCATGACCACGCAGTTGGCGTGCCAGCTTTGCAGTTGCGGTGGTCTTACCCGAACCTTGAAGCCCCACCAGCATAAGGACACAAGGGCGTGAACCAGTCAGATTAAGCCGTTCAGGGCTACCAAGGGTGTTAATCAATTCCTCATTAACAATCTTGATAACCTGCTGGGCTGGGTTCAGGGCTTTGGATACCTCTATGCCAATCGCCCGTTCACGTACACGGGCAATAAAATCCTTTACCACGCCATAGTTGACGTCAGCTTCCAATAAAGCCAGCCGAACTTCGCGCATGGCAGTATCAACATCAGCCGCCGAGAGTTTTCCCCGGCGGCGTAGTTGCGTGAATACATTATTCAGGCGTTCAGTCAGGTTCTCAAACACAGGACTGCATTTTAGCGTGTAAGCGTAGAATGGTCAAGAGTAGATAATGAAGAGAGTCCAGCCCGTGGATGTGCTCAAGGAGCGGCTTACTTATGATTGGGTACACGCATATGCAACTTTTAGAGGATGGAAGGGTTATACTATAACATGAGATACATCGCAGAATCAGAATAACTATCCTATAGACATAAACGGAATCTTCGCCAAGGAGTTTTTAATGTCGAAAATTGCAATCGTAACAGACAGCACGAGTTCCATGCCAAAGGAGATGATCGAGAAGTATAACATTACCGTTGCGCCTCAGGTTTTAATATGGGGAAAAGAGACCTTTGAAGATGGGGTGGATATCACGCCAAGTGATTTTTACACCCGACTAAAAACCGCAACCGTTATGCCTTCCACTTCACAGGCGACCATAGGCAAATTCCTCGAAATATATAAAAGCCTGCTTGAACAAGATTACCAAATCCTGTCCATTCTCATCTCGTCCAAGTTGTCAGGGACGGTCAACTCGGCTGTCCAGGCTAAAGCGATGCTGGCTCCTGATGCACCGGTGGAAATCGTCGATTCGAATTCAACAGCTATGGCTTTAGGTTTTCATGTTTTGACAGTGGCGCGAGCCATTGAACAGGGAGCCAACCTGGCAGAATGTGTTGAATTAGCCCAGAAAGCTTCTCAAAATACCGGCCTCTTTTTTGCTGTGGCAACACTAGAATTCCTTCACCGGGGTGGACGGATTGGAGGCGCAAGCCGTTTCCTGGGGACGGTATTGAACTTCAAACCTATTCTCGAGCTGCGCGACGGCAGGGTGGAGGCAGCGGAACGGGTACGCACACGTACCAAGTCGCTTAACCGTATCCTCGAGCTTACGGAAGAGAAAATTGGCGGGCGCACACCCGTCCGTATAGCATCCATACATGCAAACGCAGCCGAGGATGCACGCATTGTGCATGAAGAAGCTACCAAGAAATTCAACCCGGTAGAATCTTATACTTCAGAGGTCAGTCCCGCCATCGGCGCTAACATTGGCCCAGGCGTTGTGGGTTTGGTATACATGGCCGGCATGTAATCCTAAATCAAGCATGAAAGCCGCGGGTGTGATTACCCGCGGCATTTTATTTAACGGTAGAATCGAATGGAGCGGCAGCTGCAAGCGACCGCCACCAGGAATTGAAGAAAATCCTGCTGCTGGTACAATTAGATGAACTCATCCATCCTCAGGAGACGCTATGAAATATTACCCTAATCTTGGCATACAGGTTCCGCGCATATATTTGCCCCGTCCAGGTGTAGACCTGGGTAAATGGGCAGTTATTGCCTGTGATCAATTCACTTCACAACCAGATTACTGGAAGAGGGTTGAGGAACTAGTGGGTGATGCACCTTCCACGCTCAATCTAGTCTTCCCCGAAGTATATCTAGATTTACCAGGGGTAGATGAACGCATCCAGCATATCCAACAAACCATGCAGGGATATATGTCTGACGGGTTGCTGTTGCCCTACGAGGGTATGGTGTATGTCGAACGATTCACAGGTGGGAAATTGCGCAGAGGCCTGGTGACTGGCACTTGACCTGGAGCATTATGATTACAACAAGGGCTCCCGTTCGCTCATTCGCGCAACAGAGGGAACGATCATTGAACGCCTGCCTCCACGGATGCGCATCCGGGAAGGGGCAAGTTTGGAGCTACCGCATATCCTGGTGTTGATCGATGACCCAGAGTGTACTGTCATTGAACCGGTGGGGAAATCAAAATCCCACTTGAAAGAGCTATATGATTTCGAATTAATGGCCGGTTCCGGTCATTTAAATGGGTACCTGGTGACTGAGGCATCCATCGAAGCCAGGGTGGTGAAAGCCTTGGAGCAGCTGGCAAATCCACAGACTTTCACTGCCAAATACAATATTGAAAAAGATCAACCATTACTTCTTTTCGCCATGGGGGACGGCAACCATTCCCTGGCAACCGCTAAAGCGATCTGGGAGAAGAAAAAAGTCCAGGTAGGGATGGACCACCCATCACGTTATGCGTTAGTAGAAATTGAGAACGTACACGATGATGGTTTAGCGTTTGCACCGATCCATCGCGTGGTTTTTGGCTTAAAGCAAGATCTATTCAAAGCCATGAGCGATTCCTTCCAGTCCGGGTATTCTCTTGTGCCTTGCAGGGACCAATCCGAGCTGGTCAGCCGTGTCTGCCAATCGACTGCTGTTCATCAAATCATTGGGGTTGTCTCGCCACAAGGACTTGGAGTCATTGAAATCAGCAATCCAACCTCCAATTTACCTGTTGGTACGCTTCAAACCTTCCTGGATGACTTTCTGAAGCATGGTGGAGCTGAGAAAATTGATTATATTCATGGTGAAGAGGTGATTCACTCCCTTGGACAGATCCCTGGAAATGTCGCCTTCTATTTACCTGGAATGAATAAGAGCGACTTGTTTAAGACTGTCATCCTGGACGGAGCGCTGCCCCGCAAGACATTTTCAATGGGCGAAGCCCACGAGAAGCGTTTTTACATGGAATGCAGGGAAATCATCTGAGGTGGCATTCCTAGCCATGGATATTTTTTTCCAGGACCAAGACGAAACTCGACTGCCTCCCGAGCAAGTACGTCTGATACAGATTCAAATCACAGCTTTGGATGGAAGCGGGAGGGCGAAGGTCTTTCTTGAGCTTACTCCTTTCATCAAGCGACCGAATATCGAAATCACCATCTCCAATAGGTCAGGAAAGGTAATAGCACACACCAGCATCCTGGAGACCATGCTGCGTAAATTGGAAATTACCATGCACTTGCGCGAGTCAGAACCAGGCAATGAGTATTCAGTCGAGACTACCGTATATTATCAAAAGCTGCCGGAACCAGGTAATGTCCCTGAGGTTGTGCCGCTTCCGGATCCCATGATTGTGGACCACCGTACAACGATGGTTATCCTTGAATAATCTAAACCCTGATCGGCAATCCACGAAATCAGCCAAAGGCAATAATGGCATTGAATCTGCATGCATCTCTACAAGACACTATTATGGGGGATGGTGGATTTTGACTGTGCACATTTCTTGCATCGGGTAAAATAGAATGATCGATCTCTTATGAGCAGCCAATCTGATCCTTCCAGCACACCCCATTCCACGCGTGCTCAGCGCCGACGAATGGGATGGACAATCCGTATCACCCCTGCAGGTGTGTTGCTGCTCGTCTTAATAAACCTGCTCATCCTGGCCGGGTGGGGATATGGAATAAGCCAGCTCATGAAAGAGTCTGGCATACCGGGTCAGGAGAATATAGAAAAACCATCGGATACTCCGATGGCGGTGAGTGTTACTTATACTCCTGCTGAAGATACCGTTACAAGCCAACCAACTGCCTCATCAACAGTTCAAACCACAGACACATCCACACCAGAACCTGCCACAGCAAGCCCTCAACCCCTGGCAACATTGACCCTAAACCAGGGTTTGATCATGATGGCTTTGGATGAAGGTGGGGATACTCATTTATTTGCTTACCAGCCAGAAGAAGTCGGCGCAGGGCTACCTTTACCGCTCACCAGATTAACCTATGGCCCCTGGGATGATCTCACACCTGCCATCAGCCCTGATGGACAGACCGTAGCTTTTTCCTCCAACCGGAGTGGATATTGGGATATATACCTGTTGAATTTGAATACGGGTGACATCACACGTTTAACAGACACACCAGAATACGAAGCCTCACCTGCCTGGTCGCCAGACAACAAATGGCTTGTCTATGAAACTTATGTCCAGGAAAACCTGGATGTCTGGATCCAATCTATTGCTTCTCCAGATGAAACCATCCAGCTTACCAATAATCCTGCGGCTGATTTTAGCCCAGCCTGGTCACCCGATGGCAGGCGGATCGCGTTTGTTTCGAACCGGGGTGGTGAAAATGACATTTGGCTTGCTGATCTAGATAAAAGCGAGGAGATGCGCTTCCAGAATATCAGCCAAAATCCAAACGGCGAAGATACCCATCCAGCCTGGTCTCCGGATGGGCAAACCTTGGTCTGGGTTGGTGAACAGGATGGGTTGCACCAACTATTTACTGGTGGGGCTTTCCTCTTCCGGTGAGACAAACAACACGCCCACTGCTGTAGCGCAGCAAAACCTTGGAAGTGGCGATTGGCCTGTCTGGAGCGCTGATGGAGAAATTATCCTGACAAGCCTACAGGCAGCAAACCGGGTCTACCTGACTGCGTATCGCGCTCAATACCCAGGCCTGGTGCTTCCTACGCTTGAATTGCCAGGAGCGCTACGTGGGTTGAGCTGGGGAAGGATTGAATCAACCGCACCCTTGCAAGTCATTTACCAGATGGCTGCTTCGCTTACATCAACACCCGTGTATTCTCCGGTTCTGACATCCCAGCCAAGCGATAACGGTGGACGATACCAATTATCGCCATTAGCGGGTGTAGAGGCACCTCAACCCTACCTGCATGATATAACCGATGAAAGTTTTTCTGCCCTGCGGGCACAGCTTGCCAAAGAGGCGGGTTGGGATTTCTTATCCACCCTTGAAAATGCATATGTTCCGCTGACCTCTCCGCTGGATCCTGGCATGGGCAATGATTGGTTATATACCGGGCGAGCTTATGCTCTTAATACACTACCGATAAACGCGGGTTGGTTGGTGGTAATTCGGGATGATTTTGGTTCAGAAACATACTGGCGGGTCTTCGTACGGTCGCTTTATCAGGATGGTTCAGCGGGTATTCCCCTGCATGACCAACCATGGGATTTCAACTCACGTAATAACGGGGATACAACCACCTATGAACAGGGAGGCGTAAAACAAACATCAATCCCCTCCGGTTATTGGATAGATTTTACGGCATTGGCTCGTTCCTATGGATGGGAGCGTTTGCCAGCACTAACCACGTGGAGGGCTTCTTACCCGGCGGCACGTTTTAATGAATTTGTATTAACCGGTGGGTTGGATTGGCAAACTGCAATGCTCGAGATATATCCACCAGAAACAATGATCACTCCTTCACCTGTTTATCCACCCACACGTACACCCTCTCCGACATCGCGCTGGTATATATCTCCTACACCGACATCCACAAGCACTCCTCGCCCAACTTTTACACCCTTCCAGGTGTCACCAACCAGCTCGCCGGCATCGGCTGTGCCCATGCAAACCGCCTCCCCAACTCCCGGCGGTTGAGCTGGAAAAGCAGGAGCTAGCTACCCCAATTCCTATGCCATTATCTAAAAAAATGACCCCGGGAAACTCTGGCAGGATGAAACGATTAATCTGCTTGTTGCAGGCGGCAACGATCCTATTTTTTCTTACCGCCTGCCAGTCCGTTGAGAAAACACCCACACCTATTCCAGCATTTCCTACTCATAATTTCAACCCGCAGCCATCTCCAACCGTGACTAAGCCAGCCACTCCCACCCTTGGCTCTACCCTGATACCAGAATCAACCCCGACCTCAGACTTTTTACCAACCCATATCCCAACAGTTGTGCCTGACCCTTTGCAAATTATATATCCTACTCAAGGATCAACACCCATCACAGATTGGAGACCCCCTCTCTACACTACACCCTGGGCACCCACGCCTTATGATCATTTTTACTTCGCCAGCCCGATTGCAGCCAATGAAGTGAACCTCCCAGTAGCAGACTACAGGTATGGAGGGGCTTTCTTCCAGGATGTGGTTCACACCGGTGTCGATATTCCTGCATCCAAGGGAACCCCCGTGTTAGCCGCCGGATCAGGAACGGTTGTATGGGCGGGATATGGTGTGTACCGGGGTGGATATGATACCTCAGATCCATATGGCCAGGCAGTAACCATCAAGCATGACTTTGGTTACAAAAACCAGATGCTTTATACCATCTATGGGCATTTAGATCGAATAGATGTTACTGATGGCCAGCATGTGGAAACTGGCGACCCGTTAGGATTGGTGGGAGAGACGGGCATGGTCACCGGGCCACATCTGCATTTCGAAGTGCGGATTGGAGAAAACAGCTATTTCACCACCCGAAATCCCGAATTATGGCTGGTGCCTCCCATTGGTTGGGGTGTGATTGCCGGTCGATTGATGACTACCTCCGGCCAACCTTTATATGACCAAATGATTATCGTTACAGATCAACAGAAGGAAGAAAATTTGTTTGCCTGGTCTTATGGAAAAACTTCAGTGAACAGCGACCAATATTACCAGGAGAACCTGGTTGTAGGTGGCATGCCAACTGGTACTTATCTTATCAGAATTGCTTTTGGGGGCATGAATTTCTCTGCAACAATCGATGTTCTGCCAGGGATGGTAAATTATTTCACCTTCAAAGGATATGAGGGTATTTCAATCCAAACTCCAGCACCCCCGGGTGCTGAGTTTACCCCAGCACCGTTTGAAACGCCAGCCCCTTGACACGTCGAACATATGTGCTAAACTATAATCACAATTCGAATTAATAAGGAGCATCTCATATGGCTAAAAAGTCAGTATCCCAGCAACCCGAAATGGATGAGGCTCGCCAGGCAGCATTGAATAAAGCCGTTGGAGACATCACCAAGCGTTATGGGGATGGTTCCATCATGCGATTGGGAGAAGCCCACCAACTATTGGTTGAATCTATTCCTACAGGCTCACTATCGCTGGACATTGCTTTAGGGGTTGGTGGGGTACCACGCGGACGAATCACCGAGATTTATGGTCCTGAATCATCGGGTAAAACAACGATATGTCAGCATATCGTTGCTGAGGCACAAAAATTAGGCGGAACTGCTGCCTATATTGATATGGAACATGCCCTTGACCCTACCTATGCTGCCCGGTGTGGTGTGGACGTCGAAAATTTACTCATTTCACAACCGGATATGGGGGAACAAGCCCTGGAAATTACAGAAACCCTGGTCCGGTCTGGGGCGATCGATGTGATCGTGATCGATTCGGTAGCTGCGCTCGTCCCTAGAGCTGAAATTGAGGGCGATATGGGAGATGCCACCATGGGTATGCAGGCACGCTTAATGTCACAGGCTTTGCGGAAGCTTTCAGGTGCGATTAAGCAAACCAACACCTCGGTAATATTCACTAACCAGCTTCGCCAGAAAATTGGAGTCATGTTTGGCAACCCTGAGACAACCTCGGGAGGAATGGCATTGAAGTTCTATGCCTCCGTTCGCCTTGATGTTCGCCGGATCCAATCCATCAAGCTTGGGGCTGAGATCATTGGCAACCGTACGCGCGTCAGAGTGGTAAAAAACAAGGTCGCACCTCCATTCCGAACGGCTGAATTTGACATTATGTACAACGAAGGTATTTCCAAGGCTGGCGACTTGCTCGACCTGGCAGCCGCAATGGAAATTATCAGCAAAAGAGGATCTTTCTTCAATTATGGTGAGATCCGCCTTGGTCAGGGGCGCGAAAACGCCAAGGACTATCCTGCGGGCGCATAAAGAATTGTCGTCAGAGATTGAAATGGCTGTGCGTGAACGCGCCGCCAGCGGAGAGGCTGCCCTGGGCTTCGGGAGTGTGGCAGATGAAAGCAGTTCAGACGATGGAGATTTGTGAACAGCAAGCGATTGGTTAAAAGTTTTGTCACAGCTCGTACTATCGATACGCAATATGAAGCCAATATTGCGTATCGTATATTATGGAAAGCTCCGCGTATTGTTTTAATCCTGACCCTTCTCTCGCTTTGTGTGGTGGGTTGCAGCGAACAGCCCACCCCTTACCGCCCACCTAGCATTGTTGCCCAGGCTTCCAGACCTGTGCAGGCTTCCACAACACCCACTACCACATCGCAAGTTGCTGTTACTCCATTTCCCATAACCACACCAGTGTGCACCGATAATCTTAAATTCCTGGAGGACCTATCGCTGCCAGATGGGACGGTTGTTAAACCTGGAGCTCCTTTGGATAAGCGCTGGTTGGTCGAGAATAGTGGTTCTTGCAATTGGGATGAAGAATATCGATTGAAGTTCATGTCTGGCGCTGAATTAAGCGCCCCTTTAGACCAGGCACTCTATCCAGCACGCAGCGGGACTAAAGCGACCGTCCGAATCATATTTACTGCCCCGTCGGAACCGGGTACTTTTCAGAGCGCATGGCAAGCGTACAATCCAAATGGAGAGCCATTCGGCGAACCAATTTTCATCCAGGTGACGGTAGGTTCTGATAATCCATAGGTGGATGGAGATTAATTTTTTATTATTCATCTTGTTTTTAAAAGCATTATAATTTTAATAAGCTACCTCTCGGTTCTAACACAATTAACTGCCGAGAGGTAATATTTGCTAACTCGGGAATATAAAATGCGAAAAACTTTAATAATCTTTTTTGTTTTCATCCTTGGGCTCGGTATACCAGTCAACGCAAGAGCAGCACCCATACAAAGCGAACAGCCTCAGGTGAATGCCATCTTATTTTGGTCAAACGGCTGCCCGAATTGCTCGCAAGTATTGACGGATATATTGCCAACCCTTCAGGAAAAATACGATTCTGGATTGAACATCCTGCTGATTGAGGTTGTGAGTGCAGAGGATATCGATTACCTTTACTCATTGGGATCAGATTTAGGACTTTCCAAGGAGCAGATTACAGTTCCATTCCTGCTCATCGATCAAACGTCACTGATAGGCACAGATGAAATTCAGGAAAAGCTGCCTGAGATGGTTGAAAAGTATCTCTCCATGGGTGGGCTGGGGTACCCCGATTTGCCTCAAGCCGACCGGATGCTCCCCAAAGGAATCGCTTTCACATCATTTGATCCTGAGGCACAGCTAATCCCTCAAACCGCAACCGATACCAAGGCGACAGGTATGGCTCTGGCCTGGGGAATTATGGTCTTCATGATTATTGCTTTAATCGTGACAATTGTGATGATCCTGCGTGCATTTCAAGGCAAGCCAATCGGCAAAGTCAATCGATGGCTGGATATTGCCATCCCGGTTCTTGCAATATTAGGCTTGATTGTATCCATTTACCTGACCTATGTTGAATTTACCAGTACGCGTGCCCTATGCGGTCCGGTGGGTGACTGTAATGCAGTCCAAAACAGCCCCTATGCAAAACTTTTCGGTGTACTCCCGATTGGGCTGGTTGGGGCAATTGGATATATCGCCATCCTGGTGGCCTGGGCATGGCGCCGTTTCAAAACCGATGCGCTTGCCAAGCATGCTGGACCTGTCATGTTTGGAATGGCGCTGTTTGGCACACTGTTTTCCATCTACCTGACCTACCTTGAGCTGTTCGTCATCCATGCAGTTTGTATCTGGTGCCTGTCTTCAGCTATCCTCATAACCGGGCTGATGTTGCTCAACTTGCCCTCGATTACACAATGGCTGGCAATTTCTGACGAGGAGGAGTAGCTTGTTGCGTGAGACGGGTGTATCCCAGGAGTTCTCCTTTCATAATACTTTTTCATCGCTGAAGTATCCCAATTATCGTTTATGGTTCGCCGGGCAATTAGTCTCCCTGGTTGGAACCTGGGCACAATCCGCTGCCCAGGGATACCTGATCTACGAATTAACAAAATCCCCAGCCTACCTTGGATATGTTAGTTTTGCAAATGGTCTCCCAACCTGGATATTCACCCTATATGCCGGAGCAATCGCCGATCGAGTCTCCAGGCGGACTCTTATGGTGATTACCCAGAGCGGTATGATGGTCCTGGCATTCATCCTGGCGTTTTTAACCTTTACCAATGCGGTTCAATGGTGGCACATCCTCATCCTGGCATTTTTACTGGGAGTATGTAATGCTTTTGACGCACCTGCCCGGCAGGCTTTCGTGGTCGAAATCGTAGACCGCAAGGACCTGACCAATGCGATTGCCTTAAATTCAACCATGTTCAATTTAGCGATGGTATTAGGACCAGCCTTTGGCGGTTTGATCTATGCCTGGGTTGGACCAGGTTGGTGTTTTACCATTAATGGCATTTCGTTTATTGCGGTGATTATTGCACTAATTTTAATGAAATTAAAGCCATTTACTCCAGTTCTGACCAATAATAGTGCCTTCCGCGACGTCAAGGAAGGATTGAAATACGTCTTCAACCATCCCAGTGTGAAAATGCTTATATTCAATCTGTCTATCATCACCTTCTTGGGATTAGGTATTGCGGCACTGATACCAGCCTGGTCCGTGGAAGTTTTGGGGGGCAATGCGACCACCAATGGATTTTTGATGGCGGCGCGGGGTATTGGCTCGTTGATTGGAGCCCTGATGATTGCTGCCCTGGGAAGGATGCGATTCCACGGAAAGCTATGGACGATCAACAGCATCCTATTGCCAATCTCGATGATCATCTTTGCCTTCATGCAATGGATGATTCCGTCTTTATTGGCCATGGCCTTAATGGGGTTTGCATTCATGATGATCGTCAACCTTTCCAATTCGATGGTCCAAACCAGGATCGCAGACGAGATGCGCGGTCGGGTAATGGGGGTTTATACATTATTCTTTTTTGGAGCCATGCCACTGGGCTCGCTGATCTCTGGCTGGACAGCTGATATTATAGGTGAGCCGCTTACGGTTATCATCAGCGCATTGATTTTATTAGTCTTTGCGGTGTGGGTTATCTGGCAACGGCCTGCTTTACGAGCAATGGAGTAAACAGATATACTCGTCGAGAAACTTACAATTTTGGGTTTTGTGTCTTTGAGGGCGTTTTTAAAAACCATAGAATTGACGTAGCTTCTAGGTGATGGTAAAATTCCGTCGCTCTCCGCCCCCATTGTCTAGCGGCCCAGGACGCGGCCCTCTCAAGGCCGAAACACGAGTTCGAACCTCGTTGGGGGCACAGAACACATAGTCCATATTTTCCATATAGTACTTTCTCGTCTAATACGCTCTGTTTTCAGAGCGTATTTTTTCTCTGGTACGATTTACAAAATATGGATTGCAATAGCATACAATCCATTTACGAGTTTGCCCCCATCTTGCGAACAAACTGCTTTAACCCAGGCTGCCGCGGTCGATCAACCCGGTCACCACTGCCAACCAAAGCCCTGTCTATCACCACTTCTCCCCATCCAAATGCGCCAGCCCCTGCACATCCAGGTATCGCACACTCTGGTGACCCTGCGCCGGGATCTCCCGCCCCGGCTTCTCCCACTCGCCGGCGTAGTGCACCAAGCAGCGCGCCCATGCCGCACCCGCGCTTTCTTCCGCCATCACGCCCCGTTTCATCACTTCCAGCGCGCGGATGCGCACCCGCACGGATATCCTCCCTCGGTATATCAGGTAGATGAAATCTCCCGCTTGTGCCCGGGTAGGTGTCTGTGCCAGCGGCAGGAAATGGTCACGCCCTGCCAGCAGCGCATCTACCTCAGCCTCCGTCTTTCCCGCCGGGATCGTCTTGGTGAAACTCGCCATCAGTAGGGATTTTACCCCGGATCATTTGGAATTAACTAGTCATTTCATGAAGAGATCGAGTAGCAGATTTAATCCAGGAAGTGTCAATATAAGCACCATCACCTGCTGGAGGAGCATTAGCACCTCCCCGATTGAACTCCGCCGCAGGAAGAGTAGCAGGCTGAAGACCATCTCAACATTATATTATCCGTATATAAACCACCCCCATGGGGGCACTAGAAAACTCGGAATTCAGCTCCAGGTTTTCTTTTATTGATAGTCAGCATGGATTATGGGAGGATACCCATAATGAGTGTTGTGGAACAAGGTGTGTTGTTTGAACAAGTTAATATGCATCATCGTATAATTAACAATAAAACACGATGTTTACACACCAAATCACAAAACTATTCTGCATGATGATCCTGGTATTAGTTGGATGTAGCCGGCCAACGACTGCGATCCCAATTCCTATCGTGCCAACACACGCGCCCGTTACGCCAACCACCGAGACGATACCCGCCTTCGAAGAAGTGGATTGCGTCTTTGAAATCCCCGAGGATTCCAACCACGATGTGGATATCTGGTTGTCCCCGAGGATCGCAGTAAACCGGATGGAAGGACGATTCGTTTGCACGTCGCCATCTTCGAGAGCGCCAACCCCAATCCCGCACTGGATCCGGTTTTCCACTTGATTGGCGGGCCGGGGTCTTCAGCACTGAACAACGCACAGTGGATCCTGATGCGGGGCGGCGCTGAGATCCTGGAACAGCGCGACTACATTTTGTTTGACCAGCGTGGCACCCAATACAGCGAACCATACCTGTACTGCCTGCCATACGATGAATATCTGTGGGATGCCCACGAACAGAATATGAGCCTTGCTGAATATTATGCCGGGGCACTCCCCATATTGAGCGCCTGCCTGGAGAATTGGCGAAGCCAGGGGATCAACCTGGCAGCCTACAACAGCGTGGAAAATGCTGCGGACGTGAATGACCTGCGCCTGGCGCTTGGATACGAACAAGTTAACCTGTACGGCATATCCTATGGTACGCGCCTGGCGTTGAATGTCATGCGCGACTTTCCCGAAGGCGTCCGCAGCGTAATCATCGACTCAGTCTTCCCACCGCAGGCCAACCTGGATCTCGATATTGACGCCAATGCATTCCGTTCCCTACAGGAGGTTTTCCAGTCTTGCGCGTCAAATGATGCCTGTGCAGGCCAATACGGCGACATCGAAACAAAATTCTATAAGGTGGTTAATCGGCTGGAAGTCACGCCCGTTCAACTCGAAGTCTATGGCCCATATCGCGAACAGCCGTACGTTGTGTACCTCGACGGCGACCTGTTCATTGATACCATCTTCGGCGCACTCTACTCGATGGTCTCCATTACTGACATTCCTCTTTTTATCCAGTCGGCGTACGAGGAATCGTATGCCAAGCTCTCCGAACCCGTTGGAGGTGCGATCGGTTCCCCCCTCAGTACGGGTTTGTTCTGGTCTACCACTTGCGGGGAAGAAGTCCCTTTTGAGATCGGTGCGCAGGAGACTCCCGAAATCTGCCTTTGTTCATATCTTATTGCACGAACACTTTACCGAAAAGTATATTTTTGATGTGTGCATACTATGGAATGTTCCCCCTGCTGCATCTAAGGAAAACGAAGCTGTGATCAGCGACATTCCCACATTGGTATTTTCCGGCAGGTATGATCCCGTCACACCGCCACGCTGGGCGCAGCTTGCCGCGGAAACTTTGAGCCACCATTACTTTTACGAATTCCCAAACCTGTCCCACGGCGTTATGCGTTCCAATCCAGTGCGCACTTCAAATGGGGCTGGCATTTTTGGCTAATCCGCTGGATGCCCCGGACTCGTCGTGCATGAACGAGCTGGACAGCCTGAAATTCCGCTAATCGTTCCCACCAGACTTATAACGTATATGTGCAAATGTAGTAAGCGGTGTACCACACCGTAACGTTTGTTGTTTTCTCAGGTGATTTTATTATTTTTGTGACCTCTGTCACTTCTCTCATCACTCCATTTACTTTATACTGATGTTATGAAATTATTCCGCCCAAAAGAGGGCAGCTCAGCTTCAGCCAGGCTTTCCGAGTCAGATCTGAAGCTGCATAACGCTTCCCAAATCCGGGTAGGCTGTCCGGCACATAACTGCGGAGGACGTTGCCTGCTGATCGCTTCCATCGAAAATGGCAGGATCACCCGCCTGGATACGGACGACCGCCCGGACAGCCTGGCTGCTCCACAGCTGCGGGCTTGTGCACGCGGGCGTGCCTATCTGCGCCGCCAGTACCATCCCGACCGCCTGCAATATCCGCTCAAACGGGTGGGAGAACGCGGTGAAGGCCAATTCGTGCGCTGCACGTGGGAGGAAGCCCTGGAGATGGTCGCCGGACAGCTGCAGCGACGTTCGGGCAAAATATGGCAATGAAGCCCTGTTTGTACCCTATGGTACGGGTAGCTACAACCAGCTCAACGGATCGCACACAGCGCGCCGCCTGATGAACCTGTTCGGCGGTTGCCTCGGTATTTACAATTCCTATTCGTGGGGTGCAATCAATATCGCCACCCCCACTATTTATGGAACTCTGGTAACCGGAAACCAACGCCAGGATTGGCTGAACAGCCGTTACATCATCATGTGGGGCTGGAATCCTGCCGAAATGCGCGATGGCACCAATAGCGATTACTTCGTCAAGCTGGCGCGTGAGAACGGCGCTAAGGTGGTATGCATTGACCCGCGCCATTCACTTTCAGCAGCATCCCTGGCGGATGAGTGGATTCCCATCCGCCCAGGCACCGACACAGCCATGATGAGCGCCATGGCCTATGTGATGCTGACCGAGGATTTATACGATGCCAATTTTGTGCGCACCCACTGCATGGGTTGGGATGGCTCCCAAATGCCAGCGGGTTTAGAGAGCGCAGAAACGTATTCCGATTATCTGCTGGGTACCCGCGACGGAGTTCCCAAAACCCCAGAGTGGGCTGAAACCATCACTGCAGTTCCTGCGGCGACCATCGCCCGCATTGGGCGTGAGTATGCCACGATCAAACCTGGGGTGCTCTACCAGGGTTACGGAATGCAGCGCCGTGCCTACGGGGAACAGGTGGTACGTGCCGGCTGCGTGCTGGCTGCCATCACTGGTAACGTGGGAATACCTGGGGGATGGACCAGTGGACTTGCCTTACAGGCCCCTGACGGCGGCCCTTTTTGGACGCTTTTCCCAACCGGGGAGAACCCTGTCAAAGCCAGCATCCCAGTTTTTCTGTGGAGTGAAGCGTGCCTGCGCGGACATGAGATGACTTCGGCTGACGGTGTGATTGGCGCACCGAATTTGAAGACAGACATCAAGCTGATCTATGGCGTTGCCACCAACTGCCTGATCAACCAGCATGCCGACGTCAACCGCTCGGCAGCAATATTGAGGGATGAGTCAAAAGTTGAATTCATCATCATCCAGGATAATTTCCTGACCCCCACCGCAAAATTTGCAGACGTTGTCCTACCAGCCTGCACCCAGTTCGAGACCTGGGGCGTGGAGGATGGATGGAAGTATGGAGATGAAGTTATCTTACAACCCAAACTGGTTGATGCCCCTTGGTGAGTGTAAGAGTGATTACCGAATCTGCGCGGACCTGGCGGACCGTTTAGGCTTTGGTGAGGCTTATACTGAAGGCCGTGACGAAAAAGCCTGGGTGGAATGGTGCCTTGACCGTTACAGGGAAACACGCTTCCCTGACCTGCCCAGCCTGGAAACATTCATCGAACAGAACCTGGGCGCCTATTCAAAACCAGTCACACAACCGGCAATCGGGCTGGCCGATTTTCGCCGTGATCCACGAAAATAATCCTTTAAAGACACCCAGTGGAAAAATCGAGATCTTTTCAAAGACTCTGTTCGAGATAGGCAAACCCGACGAGATCCCTGCGGTACCAAAATACATCCCGGAATGGGAAAATCCATTCCCTGAGGATGACAACGGTTCAAACGCTTCAGGAAAACATCGCGGAAAACAATATCCACTGCAAGCCATTGGGCATCACAGCCTTGCCCGGGTGCACTCCACACATGACAACAACGACTGGCTGCAGGAAGCTTTCCCGCAGCGGATCTTCATCAACCCTCTGGATGCGGTTGCAAGGGATATCAACGATGGCGATTTAGTACCGCGTCTGGAATGAACGAGGAGAGCTGGTCATACACGCCCGCCTGACCCAGCGCATCCTGCCAGGTGTAGTCGATATACCGCAGGGTGCTTGGTGGGACCCCGATCCCGAGGGCGTTGACCATGGCGGTTGCATCAATGTGCTGACTTCCCACCGTTGGACCCCTCTGGCATTCGGCACAACGCAACATACGATCATGGTTCAAGTTGAAAAATCCCACCCAAAAAATCAGCAGAGAGATTCAGGAAATCCTTGAAGCTGCAGAGTGAATGTTGCAAAAGATGAACTATACATTCACCTTTGACGCAAGTGCCTGTTCCGGCTGTAAGACCTGCCAAGAAGCCTGCAAGGATAAAAATAACCTGCCTATTGGAATACTCTGGCGACGCGTGATTGAAATTTCCGGCGGAGAATGGCATATGACCAGCAGTGCATGGGAGAACAGTGTTTTTGCCTATAATCTATCCCTTGCATGCAACCACTGCACACATCCAAAGTGCGCTGGCGTATGCCCAGTGGATGCCTACACCGTCCGCCCGGATGGGATCGTATTGATCGACACATCCCGGTGCATGGGTTGCGATTACTGTGCCTGGGCATGTCCCTATGGAGCACCGCAGTACGATACCAAGCAAGGCATCATGACCAAATGCGACTTTTGTTACGACCGGCTTGATGCCGGTATGCCACCGAGTTGCGTGGCAGCCTGCCCACTACGGGTATTAGATTGTGAACCAATCGAAGATTTGAGTACAGTAAATAAAGGTCAAAATTTATGGCAGCTACCAGCGGCTGAACATCCCTTTCCATTACCCAACTATTCACGCACCGAACCCCATCTGGTTATCAAACCACACGCAGGGATGAATAACCCGCTTGCCAAAGCGGTTTCCAACCAGGAAGAACTCCAGCCACCACGGTCGTTTGAGAATAAGCATCGAATTGACGCCATGCCGCGAGTTGCCATTAGTCGGCTTCACCCTGCTCGCCCAGGCGGCAGCAGGTCATCAGCCTGGTACTTTCACCAGTACCCCTGCCGGTGCTGTTGGCTATTGGTATTCTATTGGGCAGCGGGGGAATAATATCGTTCGTGCACCTGGGTAGGAAACGCAATGCCTGGCGGTCGGTCATACATCTCAAAAAAGTCTTGGCTAAGCCGGGAAATCCTGGTGGCAGGCTTGTTCGGAGTAGTCTGGGCAGTAGCAGTTGGATTGCGATTTTTTTGGGGAATTTCTCCCAATCTCTGGCCTTTGGCAATATTAGGCCTCGGGCTGATTTATTGCATGAGCCAGCGTCTACCACCTTAGAGCAGTCCCTACCTGGAACAGCTGGCGCACCTATGCAGCATTCTTCTTGAGCGCGGCAACTCTTGGAGCTCTTGGGGTAAATATCGCGGTGCCACAACCTGAATGGGTAATCCTTGCCGGAATCGGAATGATAACTGGAATGCTAATGCTGCTGACTACGCAATCTACCATTGATGACAGAGCAGGTAAGCTGCGAATTGCTTTTCTCAGCCTGGGAATTATTGGGGGTGCATTCTTAGCTATCATACCGCAAGCCAATCAAGCAGGGCTGGCGATTCCAATTTTCCTGGTTGCGATGGCAGCCGAAATTATTGGCAGGTGGCAGTTTTACGCTGCTCGCAAGCCATTTCCGATGCGTGCCAATTAAGCAGGGGTGTATCGTGTAGATTTAGGGCAGTCGTCTGGGGAGCGTAACACAAACATAAAATCTTGTTGGGAGATACAAAAATCCGCCGGGAAAGGCGGATTTTATATATTTATGTACTGGTTGAAAGTGTATCTTTGGCCTGCTCATCTTTTATGACGTATTATTAAGTCCAGGTCATCACGTTCTAAAAGGTGGATTGTAGGCAAAGGCAGGTTTCGAATCAGACATGGATATCCCAAAAGATGATTCTCTTCTAAATACCCTGAAGCGCCTGAAATCCCAATATGTATTATCCAACCCCCAGGTAAACCGATCAAAACAGCTTGCTGTCCAGCATCTGCTTGCAGAACTGTTTCTGAAACCCCAACACCTTGTCAACATGGCTCTGGTTGTGCGCAGTGGACATGAATAGCGGGTGGGCACTGGCCATAATGCCGTTGGCGCGCAGGCCAAGGTGGAACAAACCTGCGGCTTGCTTGTTGGCTTGCATCACATCACGTTTGTTTTTGATGCTTGTGGTGGTGAAGTGGAATTGGAAGATGGATGCCACCCTGGTAGCCATAAAGGCACACCCAGGCGTTCGCCGAGACGATCCATTTCGCGGCATAAGGTTTCTGTCAATCCATTGATATACGGATAAGCCGTGCCTTTCTCGAGCTCCTCAAGGACCGCAAGACCAGCCATCATCGAGACCGGGTTGCCGGAGAAACAGCCGGACTGGAAGATCTGTTCGGACAGATCCCACGGCCGACCTTTGGGGTGACCACCTTGTCCATAATCTCACGCATACCACCAATCCCCCAATGGCGAAGCCACCGCCGAGTATTTTCCCCAGGCAAACCAGGTCTGGCAGGATGCCAAAAAGCATTCGCGGACACCACCCAGGGCGATGCGGAAATTGGTGACCACCTCGTCGAAAATCAACGGGACGCCTATTTCAGCCGTAACCTGGCGTAGGGCTTTGAGGAATTCGATATCAGCTGGCACCACCCCCAGGCCGAAAGCGAGACCGGTTCAACGATTACCCCACCCAACTCGTTAGCATGCAGCTTAATCCTGTTCTTACAGCCGTGTCTGGATCATCGTAGGGCAGGATGTTCATAACATTGTCTTTTATATCTCAGGGATGCCATCGCTATCAAATGGGGATGGGGGCTTCCCGGATCGCCTTCCACGCCAGAGTGCTGACCAGGACGGTATCAGTGCTGGCCGTGGAAGTTGCCTTCGAACTTTACAATCTTGGGGCGTTTGCGGTAGGCACGTGCAGCACGTATCGCCATTAGGGTTGAACTAGAACCGCTGTTCAAGAAGCGAACCATCTCAACTGAGGGCATCAGCTGACAGACCTTCTGCGCCAGCTTAACCTCTGCCTCGGCTGGGAGATAATAGTGCACTCCAATATCGAGCTGCTTGTGCACGGCTCGCAGGACACATTCAGGTGAATGTCCCAGGATATGGACACCCGCCCCCATCAACAAGTCGATATACCGTTGTTGTCAATATCGGTCATCGCTGCACCCTGCCCTCCAACCATGTAAATGGGGTAGGGAGGAAGATCTGCCCGCATTAGCAGCTACCCCCCCGGGCAGTATTCGCCTGCCAAATCTCATAGTTGCTTTGATGCGGATGTGTGCGATCGGTAAAGTTGTTCAAGTGGATTGATGTCTGGTGCCATGAGTCTGCCTCCGATTGATTATTCGATCAACAAAATAAGTATAACCTGAATTAAATGATTGGAAAAAGGATCATTTTCTTGGTTGGAGAAACTTTCAAAAGCTAGGCCCTTCATCACAATTCCAAATTCGTTTATACTTTCTCTGTTCACTGGATCAGCATCCATTTTTTGGAGGTGGATAACCCAGCATGAAAGTGATACCAGCACAATGATTTATAAACTATGCTCACAATCAGCCCAGGATTAGAAATCCACATTGCCATATTGCTTCTCCTTGGTTTGAGTATAGGAATACTTAGCGGATTTACCGGCGTGGGCGGAGGGTTTTATTGTTACCCCAGCGTCTATTGTAATGGGAATGCCGGTCAATCTTGCAGTAGGCACAAGCCTTTTCTGGTATTTTTTACTCACTGATGGCTGCCATCATCCATCGAAAACATGGAAATTCAGATAGGAAGGGATTAGCATAGCCATACCATCCTTAGCTTGCGTTGAAGCCGGTATCCAATTAGCTTTTTATATACACAAGCTTGGAGTACAGGATGTGGCAATCCTGTCCGTATCAATTTTGCTAATGATTTTCATTGGTGCTTATACCATTATAGAAAGTCTGAAAAAGGAAAGCTTACCTC
>CAVTQM010000032.1:0-22335 GCA_963736805.1 uncultured Chloroflexia bacterium | reverse complement strand
AAACGTATAATCTTGAAACAGTCAGATTGGTTATATCCATCAAGTCGAAATAATTCACTTCTAGTATCTCTATCAACCCTATAAGCACATTCGGTGAATTGATCGATTAAACTGCCGATAAAAATTTATAAAATCCCTAGTTACTTCACAACAGTTGTCTAAATTATAACCCATTTGAAAATTCTGAATAGAGGAATACCGGTTATTTTCAGAGCATTTTGGGTTTCTTTAATACCGGATGAAAAACCCGGATATGCTCCATTTCACTACCACCCGATCTCGTATCCATGTTGTTACCGCCCCGTTCATTATCCCTGGTGAAGGTGTTCCATAATTATTCCGTAACCACTCACCCATTTTTCTGAATTTTCTCAACAGTGAAGCATGCAGTGATTGGAATCCCTTAATAATCTCTCTGCTACGGGGTTATCGAATGTCTGGTTAAGATCAATCAGAGTGGATCGCCTAAACGAATTGTGATAGCGCACACAATTGGTTCTCCCATTATAATAAGTGGTTAGGGCTATCTACCTTTTATTGTTATTTCTATTATCGGAGGCATTATGTCTGACCCACGCGTCAAAAAACTTGCAAAAATCCTGATCCACTATTCCTTAAATATTAAACCCGGGCAGAAATTGCGCATCTCTGCCAGCCCGCTGGTCAGCGAGATGACCCTGGCTGCCTATGAAGAAGCGATTAAAGCTGGTGCGCATGTGTTTGTGGAGCAGCCATCGGAAGAGGCAATGGAAATATTTTATAAATTTGCCTCGGATGAGCAATTAGATTTTGTTTCTCCAGTCAGAAAACTTATCGTCGAAACGTTCGATGCTGACTTGAGGATTGACGCTTCATCCAATCGCCGCATGCTCAGCGGGGTCAACCCCGACAGGATGGCTCGCAATGCCAAAGCCAGGGCTGAGCTCTCCAAATTATTCATGGCACGCTCGGCTCGCAAAGAGCTGAATTGGTGCCTGACCGTTTTCCCGAACAATGCCAATGCCCAGGATGCGGATATGTCTTTGCGGGACTACACCGAGTTTGTCTTTGCAGCCGGGATGTTGAACGAGGAAAATCCAATTGAGTTTTGGAAAGCAGAAGGTCTTCGCCAGAAAAAACTGGTTGAGTGGCTCAAGGGGCGTGACAGGGTGGTATTAAAAGGCTCCAGTATCGACATGAGTTTTTCCATTAAAAGATCGAACATTTGAACCTTGCGATGGAAAATATAACTTCCCCGATGGAGAGATTTTTACCGGTCCGGTTGAAGATTCAGCCAATGGCTGGGTGCGCTTCAAGTACCCTGCCATTTATATGGGACAGGAAATCACCGATATTGAGCTTTGGTTTGAAAATGGCAAAGTGGTGAGGGAATCAGCCAGCAAAAACCAGGAACTCTTAACCTCCACACTCAACACGGATGACGGGGCGCGCTTCCTGGGCGAATGGGGCATCGGCACCAATTACGGAATCACCCAATTCACCAAGGACATGCTGTTCGACGAAAAGATCGGCGGTACCATTCACTTTGCTGTCGGTGCAGGCTACCCCGAGACGGGCAGCAAGAATGATTCTGGGATCCACTGGGACATGTTGTGTGATATGGCAGACAGCGAAATTACGGTGGATAATGATTTGTTCTACAAAAATGGTAAGCCTGTGGTTGGGTAAGTGTGATAACGTAGATAACCCATTCTTCACCTTGATTATTCAAGCACAGAAACATGGGTGACCATTTTGAATACATCCGCACACCCAGGCAATTCAAAACCTTTTGAGGACATCATCGTCCTGAGATCCGTTCAATTTGATGGAGTGTTCCTATGAAATGAATACATACAGTCAAACCGGCCTGGTTTTTCCTGATCTTCATTGTTCTTGATACCATCTTGGTCGGCATGGGCATGGGTGTGCCCATCTTCCCAATCCTGTTCGGTTTTTTTGTGGGATGGTTTATCGTCAAATACATCACTGCGCAGACCAGCTCGGTCCCGCAGGTCTTTCGGAAGGTAATCTTGTATGCCTTGCTTACCTCAGCTGTAACCCTGTTTTGGATGGTGGTTATCTGGGGTCCTACCATGCGCCTGCTTTTTGATCCTGCTAGTGATATTGCCAACTTTGGAATCCCAATGATCCTCTATGAACCCCTGGCGAGCTTTATCGGCTGGATCGTCCTGATGATCCTGATATCTCCATTTCTACAATTATTAACCACCATATTTAGCGCATTCCTGGCCATGTGGCGGTGGGCGAATAAAAATACGGATCTCCAACCACCAAAATTTTGAGCTCCAAAAAACCGTGGGTATTCACAAGTATAAAGCACGGAGTTTAGCATGACCAAAGCAGAAGACTACAGATCGATACTCCATGAGCTTTCCGATTGGGATGCATATTTGCTGAAAGAATCAGGGCTGCCAGGACCACGTGGGAACATCGAATTGGCCCAGGTGGTTGCGGATGAGGGTGATCGACAGCTTTTTCAGCGCTACATTACCTACACTGCCGATATCGCTCCGGTAAACTCGCCTTATGAATTTCTTGCCTTCTGTGGAGTCATTGGCCTCGGTCGACTGCTTGCGGAAGGTAATATTGCTCTTCTGGAAACCATACGGCGATATGCATCCGATCCGCGTTGGCGCACTCGTGAAGCAGTCGCCATGGCACTCCAGCGCTTCGGGGAGGTTAATATGGAGCAGCTCATCGCGGCAATGCAGGAATGGTGTCGGGGTACAGCGCTCGAGCAAAGGGCAGCTGCGGCTGGGTTGTGTGAGCCCAGGTTGTTACGCCAAAGACAGGAAGCCCATCAAGTATTGGGGATATTGGATCAGATCACTGAACGCATTGAACAGATGACGGATCGTCGAAGCGAGGATTTCACAGCGCTTCGGAAAGGGATGGGTTATTGCTGGAGTGTTGCGGTAGCTGCTCTTCCGTCAGAGGGCAAAACCCTGATGGAAAAGTGGCTTAAAAGTTCAGACAAAGATATTCGTTGGATCATGCGGGAAAACCTAAAGAAGAATCGGTTGGTTCGCATGGACGCTGATTGGGTAATAAATTGGCAGAGAGTAATTGAAGGATAATTGAGTCTGGGAAATCTATTTGGCAAATAGAGGTAAGGATACAACCCCTAAAGGATCTTTGAAGAGGTTATCTGGTATGAACTGGCTGATTGAAACCGAAGATATCGGGAAATGCTACGGAGATGTCCAAGCTGTCGAACATCTCTCTCTACGGGTCGGTGAGGGAGAGATCTATGCATTCCTTGGCTTGAACGGAGCTGGGAAAACCACCACCATCCGCATGCTGCTTGGAATGATCAAGCCCACCAGCGGGTATGCCAGGGTGCTTCAAACCAGGGTGCGTATTGGCAGCCGGGAACCCTGGGAATCGGTGGGGTATATGGTAGAAGACCCACATGCCTACCCAGAACTCACGGTATATGAGAATCTGGAGGTTGCCAGGCGCTTACATCCAGGAACCCCACCCACGGCGGTTGGGCAGATCATAGAACGCCTGGGCTTGGCAGAATATGCTGATCGGCGGGCAAGGACGCTTTCCCATGGCAATGCACAACGGCTGGGATTGGCGAAAGCCCTGATCCATGAACCCAGGCTGCTCATTCTGGACGAGCCGGCGAATGGTTTAGACCCAGCCGGGATTGTCGAGATCCGTGAGCTGCTCCAAGAACTGACCCGTGTGCATGGCGGGACGGTCTTCATGTCAAGTCATATTCTGGCTGAAGTCTCACAGCTTGCGGCGCGGATAGGGATCATTCATCATGGCAGCCTGCTCCAGGAGCTGAATATCGATGAGCTGGAGCGGAATCGAAGAAGACGGCTTTTAATTCAGGTGCGGGAGGTTGAGTCAGCTCGCCAGACGTTAATAACTGCCGGCGAACCTGCTGAAATCCTCCAGGATGGAACAATAGAACTCAAGAATGCATCATCTATTGAACGCCCCGATGAAATCAACCGCCTGCTGGTTAATGCTGGATACTCGCCAACTCTGCTGATGGTTGAGGAAGAGGCTTTGGAGCAGTATTTCCTCCGGCTGGTGGAAATGGATCGAGAGCAACAAAATGAATAACCTTTCAGCAATGATCTGGATTGAAATGCGAAAAGCAGTCCGTTCTAGAATGCCTGTTTGGACATCTCTAGGCTCCCTGTTCATGCCGCTGGCGGTCGCTGTTTTGATTTTACTCGCCAGGAATCCCGAGGTTTCGCAAAAACTTGGCTTGATCAGCGCAAAAGCTAATCTGATTGCCTATTCTGCAACCGACTGGCCATCCTACCTGGTGTTGTATGCCGAAATCATCTCGTTAGGAGGATTCTTTTTTTTCATCATAACCGTCAGCTGGGTCTTTGGCCGTGAATTTGCTGACGGCACCCTGAAGGACATGCTTGCCGTACCGGTTCAACGTTCAAGCATAGTTCTGGCTAAATTTATCACAGTGACTGCCTGGTGTGCAGTGATGGCGATCATGATGCTCGTTTTTGGACTGATTATGGGTGCGATCATCCAGCTTTCGGGAGGATCGATGAGTGTTATTCTCGATGGAAGTGGTGTTGCTCTTATCACAGTCTGTTTAATCATTGCGGATGTTCTTCCATTTGCATTCTTTGCCAGCGTGGGTCGAGGTTACATGTTGCCCATGGCTCTGGCAGTGCTCACGCTGATGATGGCTAATATAATGATGGTGGTGGGGAGGGCAGAATACTTCCCCTGGGCTATACCAGTTTTATATGCACAGGGAGAAAGTTCCCTGACCCCACTCAGCTATGGGATTGTCTTTGGTACCAGTGTGGTGGGAATGGTCGCGACCTATCTCTGGTGGAAGTATGCCGACCAGAATCGTTAGGTATTTTTTCTGAAATAAATCTATTGACCAGCAGAAGGGGGGAAGCAAGTTGAGTACGATAGGAGGTGGATCATGGAATTGTTCCCAACCTTAGAAATTGGATGGCTGAATGGATGGATTCTGCTTGCGTTCGAGTTTTTAATCCAGGGCACTCTGCTGCTGGTCTTTCCAAAGGATGTGGTAGCGCGCCTGTTTGACAGGTCTGACTGGAGTGTGAAGCAAAGGGCATACCTGTTAATTGGTAAAGTCTTTTCCCTGCTCACCCTTCTTTTGATCATCCTGACACCCCTAAAGATCAACTCAGACATATTCATGCTTGGGATGATCTTATACGTTGCAGGGGTGGTTGGACTGGTCGTGGCGATGTATAACTTCAAAGATACACCGCTCGATCAGCCAGTGACCAAGGGGTTGTATAAGATCTCGCGCCATCCCCAAATTGTGGCGCTATTTATCTACTTATTAGGGGTATGCCTGGCAATAGGCTCTTGGGTGGCAATTTTCGCCCTGGTGATGTCGAAGATTTTTCAGCACTTCAGCATTCTTGCCGAGGAAGAAGTATGTTTGAATCGCTATGGTGAGTCGTATCGTGCGTACCTGGACAGGGTGCCGCGTTATTTCTTGTTTTTCTGAGTTATGATTTAGCCTGGATGGGTGAAGTCGTTCAGGAGAAAAAACTATTTTCTGGGATTAAATAAAGTCACTCCTGTTAAAACATGCCGGGATGGAGTTAAAAAAATGAAGGAACAAGAAAAAATTATTACCCCACGGGTTATCATCCAGTTGATCTTCTTCGTCGTCATCATGCCATTCCTACCATTGTTGATCTCCAGGCAGTGGGATTGGTGGGAAGCATGGATATATGCAATTGTGAGCATCCTGGGTTTTATGATCAGTCGGATCCTGGCTGCCCGGCGTCACCCAGATGTAATTGCGGAACGCGCCCAAAATCTTGCAACATGAGAATACCCAACCCTGGGATAAAAAATTAGCCCCTTTGGCTGGTCTCGGGGGCGGCCTGGTATTGATAGTAGTCGGGTTGGATGAGCTATTGGGGTGGTCGCCTGCTTATAGCTTACCGATAAAGCTTATCGCTCTGATCGCCATCCTGCTTGGGTACGCTCTGGGCTCTTATGCTTTGATTGAAAACCGCTTCTTCTCGGGTGTCGTACGCCTGCAGACCGACCGGGGTCATCAGGTGGTATCGAGTGGTCCTTACCGTTGGATGCGTCATCCTGGTTACGCTGGAGCGCTACTGACCTATCTGGCAATGCCTCTCTTTCTGGATTCGAGTTGGGCATTTTTACCAACCGTGTTTATATCCATTGTACTGATCCTGCGCACTAATTTAGAAGATCGGTTCTTGCAGGCTGAACTAGGAGGCTACCGTGATTATGCAATGCGGGTACGGTTTCGCCTGTTCCCGGGAGTTTGGTGACCTTCCCCAACAGGAGCAGAAGGCTGATAAATCAAAAAACTGATCGGAATAGAGATTTCATCTACACTGAAAGAATCTCTTCAAACAAGACTGAAGCCCTCTTTATAATACTCACCCTGATCTTCTGTTTGCTGTTCATCTGGCGTGTAAATTCTGTCAGCCTGGATTGGGTTGCCCTATTGTTCGGCTGTGGTATAGTAATTTTTCTTTTTTACTCAGTGAACTACAGAATACTCTTGATCGGTCTCAATCCACAATCATTGAAACTCACCTTTGGCATTTTTACTTGGACCGTACCAGTGGATAATATTCAAGCATGCAGTCTGGATGAGGTGCCCGTTATCATGAAGTATGGAGGCGCAGGGATACATTTCATGACCATTCGTAAAAGGTATCGGGCATCATTTAATTTCCTTGAATATCCGCGGGTGGTTGTTGCACTCAAGAAAAAAGTTGGACCGGTGCAAGATATCTCGTTTTCGACGCGCAGACCCGAGGAGATCATCAAGTATATCCGGGGATCGACAGAAGCCCATCTGCCCGGATCACAGGGGTAAAAGGAATCATATTATGATACAGCCAGCCGGCGATAGGCATCAAAAATTCCTGGATGCAGTTCGCGCTTTCAATAAGTATATTTTCAATCCTATTACGTTGATGTTTGCCGAAAGCAGGATCGGTCCATTTTCTGTTATAACCCATCAAGGTCGCCGCAGTGGTCGCAAATACCGAACCCCTGTGCTCGCAACCTATGTGTATTTACTCACCATTATTCAGAACATACAATTTCTCGCCTGTCATTGCGAAACCAGCGTTGTGCGTTTTTTGCAGCTGGTTGAAGCAATCTCAGTGAAAGTTAAAGAGAGATTGCTTCAGTCGCAAAGAACGCTCCTTCGCAATGACAAATTCTTTAGTGTGAGTAATTACACCTATGTTGGCAATCTGGTCATCATCCCGCTTTCCTATGGTGAAAACGTGGATTGGCTGCGAAATATCCTGGCAAATGGAGGGTGTGAAATTACCAGGCAGAATAAAAGCATGTGCGCCACAGACCCGCTTGTGCTTGGTGCACAAATGGCTTTCACCCTACTCCCGGAGTCGCGTGGTAAATTATTCTCTCGTTTCAAGGTTGAGAAATTTGTTCGTCTGCAAATCATTGGTTGATTTTGGAGGATGATAAGGTGACACGAATTTGGAGTCGTCCCATTGGAATAATTGATCTGAATGGTCCCAATTATTGGGATTACTTCGGTGCCAGGCTGGTTGAGCTGGCTGATATTCACCCAGGGGAAAGGGTCCTGGACGTGGGCTGCGGTACCGGATCATCCCTTTTCCCGGCTGCGGATAAGATCGGAGTGCGTGGGTATGCGATTGGAGTAGATATTTGTCCTGGCTGAACACCCATTGCACACTCCAGGGTGGAGCAGCAAAAAAGTAAGAATCTTGCCGTATTATTCAACAATGCCAGTCATCTAGGCTTTCCAAGGGATACCTTCGATCGTGCATTATCCGGAATTTCATGGGTTGGTATGATTGCTTTGACTTCGAGCGCAATGAATTCACCCAGGTTGATAAAAAGGCACCAGAAATCCGCCGAGTTTTACGGAATGCAGGCAGGTTTGTATGCTGTTCATGGGAGGCGCAGGATGACCTGGCCTGGATGGAGGGAGCCATTCTCCGCCACTACCCAGAGATCCAGCAGGATGAAGAGTACCTGGAACGTCGTCCGATTGGCATGGCTTACGAGAAACCAGCAGGATATGAGATCATTTTACAAGCGGCTGGCTTTCGGAGTATTGAGGTATCCAGGAGGCTGTTGAATGTGTGTCTACAGATGAAGGGGAATGGTGGCAGCAAATGTCAAATGTGGGCTGGGATACACTATTGGCAAAGATTGAGAGCAAGGACGCTGGACAGCTTAACTGGATAAAGGAAGCTATTTTTAAAGAACTTCAACCTTTCAAGCAACCAGATGGAATCCATTTCACCAAGCGGGTATTCTTTGTCAGCGGGGTAAAATAATCAAATCAGATTATCTTCACAAGAAAAGGTTCTATCAAAACTTGGGATGTTCATTCGAATAGTCCAGGCGGGTCACGATCATGCCAGATATCGTGCCCCAACCATGATAATATTTGATAACGATATTCTACATAGGTGAATGACATGTCAACACAAACCATTGAAATCCTTATTACCGGCGTGCTACTTATGCATGGGCTCGGCCATGGTGGAGCGATCGGAGCACTCATGTACATCGATCGGGGTGGAAAAGGTGGCAAGTGGCTACCAGCCCGTTCATGGCTATTTCCCAAACTGACTCCCCGAAGTGCGAAGATCATCGCCATCACCTTTTGGGCGTTCTCACTTTTCGGGTTCATTGCAGCAGCTTTATCGTTTTGGGGCATCCTTTTCCCGGTGGATTTGTGGAGACCCCTGGCGCTGATTTTCGCCTTTGTATCACTGATCGGTATCATTCTCTTCTGGGGGACATGGCCAATGTTCAATACCCTGGCTGCCCAGGTGGTAAACCTGGCGATAATCATTAGCCAACTGTGGCTGGACTGGCCTCCGCTGACAATGTTTGGAAAGTAAGCTATTACACCACCCAACGCCTCCATCAATACTCCAATTAAAAAGACTGGATGAGAGAAATATATGATCACAAGTTCCAAAAATGACTTCCAGTTGGTGTATACCAGGTTCAAAGATATGTTAAGTAGATATGTGGGTGAGAACCTGTACATACGGACCGAAAAACCAGACCAATATGAATTGATCGGACCACCCACCCCGCGCAGCCAGGGCAGGGAAGTGTGGTTTGGTATGGCGCGGATTGGAAAAAGATATATTTCCTATCACCTGATGGCGGTGTATGCTTTTCCCGACTTGCTGGATGCGATTTCTCCCGAGCTAAAGCGGCGCATGCAGGGAAAATCCTGCTTCAACTTCACCCATGTGGATGAAAAGCTGTTCCAGGAGTTGGAGGAGCTAACCCAACGGGGGTATGAACGCTTTATATAAGAGGGGTTCATTGATCGATCCTAAATCTTTGTGAGACGGATAACCGACAGGCTGATGGTGAAGATATTTATAATCATCTCAAATTCAGAGGTAATTTTTAAGAATCTATATTAATTGAATTTGCTTCACTTACACCCGGTATTCACAGTTGGGAGAAAAACCATGCAAGGAATAAAAGAGCCTTCCAAGGACTTAACACCTAACGCTGCGCTACTAAAAATGCTGGTAGGCATTCTAGTATCATCCATTCTTATCGGTGTGCTGGTATTTGCTGGGGCAGGGACACTCAACTGGATGCTGGGATGGCTATTTGTTTTGGTATGGCTGCTATTAAAGGTCGTGTTCATCCTTCTTCTACGATGGCATGACCCAGCCTTGCTGGTAGAACGTGCAACGCGACACAAAAATACACAACCTTACGACCGCTGGATTGTGCCGGTGTATTTTGTCTTATCGTTTGGTACAATTTTCATTGCCGCGCTCGATGGTGGTCGTTTCCACTGGTCTGGGGATATTTCAAAGGTTTTGATACTCCTGGGGTATGTAGTCTATTTATTGGGTAACGGCCTGGCATCCTGGGCAGTGAGTGCCAACCCGTTCTTTTCATCCGAATCACGCATCCAGATGGAAAGAGACCAGAAAGTAACCCGTCTTGGACCTTATCGATATGTCCGCCATCCTGCCTACCTGGCAACGGTTATCATCTGGCCCGTGACAGGTATATTATTGGAGTCATGGTATGCGGTCATCCCCGGGTTGCTGGCTGCACTGATGATGTTCATTCGCACAGTATATGAGGATCGCATGTTGTATTTTGAACTCCCCGGTTACGCAGAGTACACCCAACAGGTGCGTTATCGGCTTTTTCCTGGTATCTGGTGATCTTGGAATAAATCCAATAGAGACGGAGTTGGTGTAACAATATGACAAATCCACAATGAAGCATAATATCCAGCTGCGGGAGGTGATATCTGATGACCTGTTTATCTTCTTTGAGCAGCAACTCGACCGAAAAGCCAACTGGATGGCTGCTTTCACCGCCAAGGATCCCACCGACCGGGGAGCATTTGACGCCCATTGGGCGAAGGTCCTGGCAGATAAAGGCATCACCATCCGTACAATCCTATATAATGGCCAGGTGGCAGGCTCGGTGCTGTGTCACGGATGGGGCGGAGAGCCGGAAATTAGCTATTGGTTGGGTAGTGAGTTCTGGGGGAAGGGGATTGCCACACTAGCCTTGGGGCTATTCCTGCAGGAGGTAACCGTCAGACCGCTAACTGCGCGGCGTGGCAAAGGATAACCTTGCCTCCATCCGTGTGTTGGAAAAGAATGGGTTTGAGCTTAGTGGGGAGGGCAAATGGTTCTCCAATGCGCGCGGGATGGAGATCGACGAGCTGGTTTGGGTGCGACGGTGAAAAAACATAAGGACGGGTCAGAGACCCGCCCTTTCGGAGTATTGATCAGCGGAGTATTGTTATAACTTTATTCGCTACCCGGCCGGTCGCCATCCAGCATAGCACCACCTCCAATGATCCTGTTTGCCAGCGCTCCCTCCGGCGCCCAGCCCTTAATGCCCCCAAAATTAACATACCACCAGTAGGTCGATTTTGCCTGCACGCCATCCAGTCCGTTCATCTGCTCCGCAATGGTACCGTGCGTGCCCGCCGGAATGGTCGTAAAGCTGTCGTAATTCGTCCCAGGTCCTAAACGAAGTTCGGTAGCATTGATTGCAGTCACCGGATCGCCCGGGCTAAATTCTGGTGAGTATGCTTCAGGCTGCACGATCACCATCAGCATCCCATTAGCTACCGTGCGTTCAATTCCCGCAGCTGAACGGATAACATCCTTCTCGGATTCAATAGTTGTTTGTCCATGTTGGCTATTACTTCTTACGATGGGTAGGTAATACTTAAATTCACCCATGCAGGAGTAAATATTGCAGTAGGTGTTATTGATCACCTGACCATTAATCACCATGGTCGAGGAACCGCCCCCGTCCTGAGCCACTCCCCGGGTAGCCCCCAGGGTATCACGGGTAAATACAGCCAGCTCGTGAATGCTCATACCAAGGCTGTGTTGCAAATCCCTGCCATCCACCACCACGAAGAAGATATACTGGTCATTATAGGCAATGGCGGTACGCGGGTGTCGCTCGGTGGCACCCGGGTCGTCGAAATCCCGGATCTGTCCATCCTTCAAGAAGAAGAACGCTCCCTGTACGCTGGCGAAGGTCTTCGTCCAGCTGAGCGGTAGTGGGGTTGAGCAATCCGCCTCATATGAGGTGATTTCTTGTGACACGTGGATTTCATCACCAACCTGGACATTCTCCAACAGGATTTCCGCTGCTGATCCATGGGCGGAGAGCACGATGGAATTGAAAGGGATCAGGCTGTTGCCTTGATTATTGCGGATCTGTCTCACAAATCCCCGCGCAAATGATGGATCGGGGAAAATCATCGTGGGGCGTTCCATCTCAACCACCACCTCCAACCCTGCGTTGTCCGTACCGGTGCGGGTATTCCACTGGGGTGTGAAAAGGACCAGGTTATTCGCGGCACGCGTATTGTTTATGCGTGTGATAGGTTGAGTAATCCCTGTTTGGTAGGTGATGAACTGTTTTTCAGGGCGATGGTAGACACACTCACCGATGAAAGCACTGCGGTCCAGCTTCCAGGCAAAACCGCTCCAACCACCCATATTATCGTAACGCTTCGAATACCACCCGGAATGGATCTGCCCACCCTGGGGAATTCCGTTATTCCAGTCAAAATAAGAGCCGTTGATCGCCACGACCACCTGGTTGCGCATTCCCCATGTAGTCGGGTTGACACTGCCTCCCCAATAGCTAAGCGCCTGGTCATAACGAGTTGCCATGCTACTGACCGTCTCTCTCCCTCGGCGATTTTCCCCGTGGCGATACTGCTTTCCAGGGTCACGCCCAGGTTGCTGCGATCCATGCGCACGACAAAGACGTTATTCGGGTCTGGCAGCTGAAATTTGCGGTACTCGATTCCCGGAGCGATGGGTTCCCATTCTTCATCAGGTGCCGGCGCGGCTGCCACCGTGGAAACGGGAAATATCAGGCTGAACAATACAATCCACAATATGCATTTTTGACAGTTCATGGGACCTCAATTCTCTATTATAAACAATAACCGTATATTATCCTTGTTTATTTACAGGATAAAGCTCTTTCATCCATGTTCTGAAATGCCCTCAACCTCAGAAAATGGTTCACACATTCCTGCCGGATGATAGCTGCAAAATCCATGCCAATCCTGCCCATCCGGTATAATAACCCCGATGAATTCAACTACCTCGCAACGCCTGCCCTATGCAGATGCTGCCCGTGCCCTGGCGATCTGCCTGGTGGTCACCCTGCATATCGCTGCCGCGCTGGTCGATAGAGGCTACGCCTCAGGCAAGGTCAACTGGTGGGTCGCCAACCTGGTGGACTCGGTTGCCCGGATCGGTGTGCCCTTGTTCGTCCTGGTCAGCGGAACCCTGCTGCTTAACCCGGGCAAGGATGAGAGCTTATCCCAGTTTTTCCGTAAGCGGTTCACGAAAGTGCTGATCCCGCTGATCGGTTGGTCGGTGATTTATATCGCCTGGCGGATTTATTACGAAGGCGACAGCTTTACCCTTCAGCAGGCAATTCTAGCCATGGTTGAGAATACGGTCGCCTATCACTTCTGGTTCCTGTACATGATCCTGGGACTTTACCTGGTTGTGCCAATCCTGCGGGTTTTCACGCGCAAGGCTTCAGAGGTGGATTACCGGTATTTCCTGGTGATCTGGATGATCGCCGTGTGCCTGCCGCCCATGCTGGACCAATTCTTTGGCATCACCCTGGCAAACTTCTGGGTGATCGTGATTGGTTTTAGTGGGTATTTCGTAGCCGGATATTTCTTCAGCCAGGTCAGCTACACGAAGCGTTCCATCAAGTGGTCGATTGTATTGTATATCTTTGCACTGTTGGTCACGCTGGTGGGCACGTACCTGCTCTTACGCCAGAGAGGCGTGTATGATCCATATTTCTACGAATACCTGAGCCCGAATGTGATCATCATGTCGCTGTCTGCCTATTGGCTGCTGCGTTGGTTGCCTTATGAGCGAATATATGAGAAACTGCCCTGGCTATCCAGGCTAGTCATGCTCGTATGTGTAACCAGCTTTGGGGTGTATATGGTGCATGTGCTTCTGCTTTCCATCCTGAAAGGCGGCCGGTTGGGTTTCGTCATGAGCGGGGCAAGTTTTGCTCCGGGCTTGGGTATCCTGCTCACTTTTATGGTGGTCATGCCAGTCAGCATCGGGATTGTTTATCTCATGCAACGCATCCCTGTCTTGAAGCACCTGGTTCCTTAATCAAAAAATAACATTGACCTCCACACCGATGGAATTACTCAGGTTCGTTCGAGTGATTAACCAGCCGGTCAGTCTCAAATGCAACCGTTACCACATTGCCGGGTAGGAATGATCCTGTAAAATAATGATACGCCTGCTCCCGGTCATCCCCACCTTTATCGGTCAGCAGGAGTTGTTTGCAAAACTCGGCGATATCCTGGATGATGCGCTCGTAGCGATAGTAAGCCAATGCCCTTTGGTCAACTTGCACGGGTCCATAACCCTGGTAAAAGGAGCTTTCTTCCAGCCCACCGGGCTGGTCGCCCGACATGCCAGAACCGAAAAACATCAGGTCACGCTCCTTGGGGGCGAAGATGGGATTATCCCAGTCCACCAGATATAGCTCTCCGCTGTCTGCCACCAGGAAATTACCCGGGTGGGCATCCGAGTGGCATAAAACCAGATCCAAGGGTTGCTGGCTGAGGGTGTGGGCCAGCTCTTCAGCTCGCTTGACCATATGGCTGATCTCATCCTGTTTGGTTTTCATAAAGGCGGATAATCTTTTTGCTACCGGATCGGTGTAGGATCTCTGCTCAACCTGGGATTGAAAGTACTTTACATTTTCCTCCATTGTGGATCGAAAACTTCGCGCGGGATCGATAACGCTATAGATGGCGGTAGCGGGGCATGGTGAACACTTTTAAGCGTCCACCCAAGCTCTACCCAATCCAGATCCACTAAACTGACCTGATAACCATCCTTACCAGGAATATATGGATATAAGATGATGGTGAAATTCTCCAGCGTGCTGACCAGCTGACCGAATCGTGTTTGGATGGGTGCCATGACCGCATGGATTCCCTGGCTGTTTAATAAATGCGGTACGGCTACTGTGATGGGGTTAAATTCTCCCAGGCGCAATTTGAGGAAATATTCAGCTCCAGCCTGGGCTTGAACATGATATACAGCCGTATTGACATCATAGCCAAGTGGGAGGAAGGTTACCCTGGCTACATCCAGTCCATAATCAGCCCGGACGGCTCTAGCAATTAACGCTTCAGGGATCTTGGGTTTTTCAAGCATGGGTATTTTCCGGTGACTATCTTATCAGAAAAATAGTTACGAGATGATAATATTATGATAGGTGCTGTTGCTAAACCATAATTGTTTTCTGTGGCATAATAAGTATTATATGCCAATTAATATAAATAAGTAGTGGGCATTCGTCTGCCTGTCAGAAATGCGCAGATATCGTTCCCCTGGTCAGCTGAAGATTGCTTCAGCGAAGATGTACCACTCCTATAACGAATCATATAAGGAGCCCCCATGCCTACACCCCTTTCCCCGCTGCACCAACTCTTCCAGGACCAATGGGATGCCTGGATGCTTTTCGACCCATTCTTTGCCTCATATGTCGGTGACCAGCGCTATAACGACCGACTGCCTGCTTCAACAGTAGAATCTTACCAATCCTGGCACGGTCAGCTGATCGAATTCCATACGCGACTTCAAAGCATCCAGCGCAATCCCTGTCAGTTACCGATCAGCTGAATTACAGGCTTTTTAACCATCTGTTGGAGGACGAGATTGCTGAGCTGGAATTCAAAGCTTACCTGCTGCCGATCTCACGTTGTGGTGGGTTTCATATTAGCTTTCCGGATATGTTCCAGACGATGCCATTTAATCATGCCCAGGATTATGAGAATTACATCTCACGCCTGGCTGACTTCAAGCGCTACACCCTGGAGAATATCAAACTGATGCGACTGGGTATGCGCACAGACTACCTGCCGCCCCGCTGCACGCTGACCGATATCGATCAGCAGCTTAAAGCGCAGATGGTGAGTGACCCGGCAGAGAGTGCCCTGTACCAGCCTTTCAGGCAGTTATCACCTCAGGTTGGTGAGTCTGACCAGCGGAAACTGAGCAAATCCGCCCAGAAAGCCATCCAAAACTCGGTGATTCCTGCCTACCAGGCTCTGCTGGAATTCGTGGAGCAGGAATACCTGCCTGCCGCCCGTGAAGGTATCGCCACGGCTGATTTGCCCGATGGGGAGGCATTCTACGCTCACCGGATTTACTACTTCACCTCCCTACACCTGAGTGCGGAACAAGTGCATCAAACCGGGTTGGAGGAGGTGCAGCGTATTCGCTCCGAGATGGAAGGGGTGATTAAAAGGGCCGGTTTTTCAGGGGACATGCAAGATTTCCTGGTGTTCCTGCGCAGCGATCCCAGGTTTTATGTGACCACACCCGAAGCCTTGCTGGAAAAAACTTCCTATGTGCTCAAGCGCATGGATGGAGAGCTACCGCGCCTGTTCAAGACGCTTCCCAGGATGCCATACGGTATCCGGGCAGTGCCGGACTACGCTGCTCCGGGTGAGACGGCAGCTTATTACAGCCCAGGCTTGGGGGATGGCACACGGGCTGGGATTTATTACGTCAATACCTATGACCTGGCTTCACGCCCATTGTATGAGATCGAAGCCCTCTCGCTGCACGAAGCAGTGCCCGGGCACCACCTGCAGCTGGCACTCCAGGCTGAGTTAGCCGACCTGCCAATATTCCGCCGCTACTGCGGCTACCAATCTTTTGTGGAAGGTTGGGCTCTCTATTCTGAGCGATTGGGCTTGGAAGCGGGTTTTTACAGCGACCCGTATGCTGATTTCGGCCGCTTAAGCTATGAAATGTGGCGCGCCTGCCGTCTGGTGGTGGATACGGGGATGCACGTATTGGGTTGGACACGCCAGCAGGGCATCGATCACCTGGCTGAAAACACCTCCTCGACGATGCTCAATATCGTCAACGAAATCGACCGCTACATTGCCTGGCCTGGTCAGGCATTGGCATATAAGATTGGTGAGTTAAAGATCCGTGAGCTGCGCCAGCGCGCTGAGGAACATGCTGGGCAGCAAGTTCGACCTGCGCGAGTTCCACGATGTGATCCTGCTGTCGGGGGCGGTGCCGTTGGAGGTGCTGGAAGGGATGGTGAATGAGATGGATACGAATCTAGCAATTAGCGATTAGTATGTTAGTTATTAGAAAAAACAGTCAGGATGTTAGGAAATAATGAAGGATTTCCATAAATTAAAGGTTTGGGAACGAGCGCATGGCATTAACCCTGGCATTATATAAGGCGACACGAGTTTTCCGAAGGATGAGATGTACGGACTAACCAGTCAGATTCGTCGTTCGTCATCTTCGATCCCGACGAATATTGCTGAAGGTTGTGGGCGAGATAGTCAGGCGGAGATGATCCATTTCTTTCTGATTGCGATGGGTTCATCAAGTGAGCTGGAATACCAGTTTATCCTGGCCTATGATTTACATTATTTGGATGAAACGAATATTTCACAAGTTATCAAGCGAACTCGTAGAGGTACGCCGCATGCTCAATGCGTACATACAAAAGTTAAAAGTCCACCCTTCCTAAAAAGTAATTGCACTTTCTAAGCTAAAAACTAACCACTAATGCTAACTGCTGCTCTTTATAAACGTCCCGTTCCTGAGCTCCATCAGCGCTTGCTCAATTTCAGCTCGGGTGTTCATCACGAAGGGACCGTAACGGGCGATGGGCTCTCCGAGCGGTAAACCCGAAACGAGCAGGAAGCGTGCCCCTTCCGCTGAAGCCTTGACATGCACAATTTCCCCATCCCCAAAAATGACCAGTTTAGGCGCTTCCGCTGAGACGTTTGTAGCACCAAACGAACCTTTCCCTCGGAACAGGTAGGCAAAGACCGTGTGAGCAGCAGGAACGGAGTGGCTGAAGGTACCATCAGGTGGAAGGGTTACATCCAGGTAGGTCGGGTCGGCATAAATCTCGGTCACCGCGCCTGATGCGTCACCGTAATGCCCAGCGATCAGGCGGATTATTACCCCATCTGTCAGCTCAATCACCGGGATGTCTGCTGAAAGAATATCCTGGTAGCGCGGGGTGGACATCTTCAGCTTTGCGGGTAAGTTCACCCACAGCTGGAAACCCTCCATCATTCCCTCGTAAGGTTCCGGCATTTCTTCATGCATAATGCCGCCGCCGGCGGTCATCCATTGGATATCCCCACCACCAATCGTACCCTTATTGCCCAGGCTGTCTTTATGCCTGACGCGCCCTGCCAGCATGTAGGTGACGGTTTCGATGCCGCGGTGCGGGTGCATCGGGAATCCCGCCAGGTATTCAGCGGGGTCATCTGAGCCGAAGTGGTCGAGCAGCAGGAATGGGTCAAGATAATCCAGGGTGTGGGTGGCGATGGAACGCTTGAGCAGCACACCTGCACCTTCCAGGACACGGATGGGGGTGATAACCTGGGTTACTTTACGGTCGTTGGAGTTCATAAGTTTTCCTTAATTATGGTATAGAATATTTTTTTACTGTTTATGAATTATTTCCCTAAAAGCTGATTGCTCACCGCAAAAAACAAACAAATCGCTAAATGCTAATTGCTTACCTCGACATAGATATATTGCGCGGCAGAAAATCCCAAAACGACTCTCTGCTCTCCCACACCCAGGGTAAGAGTCTGGTTGAATGGCAGGACTTCGCATATCTCCACCTGGGTGCCAGGGAACACGCCATTATTTTCCAGGAATTGCATTAATTCAGCGTCACCTTCGGCTGTTTCATGGATGCGGCGGATGATCAGCTTTTCGCCTGCCTGCATCTCAGTTAAAGGTTTCCACTGCAATGTGACATACTCATATCCGGGTAACGGGTTGCCGTGTGGGCAAACCTGCGGGTCGTCAAAATTCTGCCGCATTTTGTTTTCGATTTCGTTTGAGATGGTGTGCTCGATGGCATGCGCCTCGCTGTGAACATCCGACCAGCGGACTTTCAACATACGGGCCAGCATCCACTCGGTGAGCATGTGCCGGCGGATCACTGAGCTGGCAGCCTCACAACCAGCATCAGATAGATGGATGGTCTTACGCCCAACCACCTCGATCCATCCATCGCGTTCCATGCGTTTCAGTGTCACCGTCACGGTGGGCGGGGTCACTTCCAACGACTCTGCCAGGCGTGCGGCGATGATCTCCTCGCCATCGCGTTCCATGATGTACATGATGGCCAGGTAATCTTCGATGGTAGGTGTAGGCCGGCTTTCCATCGAGTACTGACTGTGACATTTATTCTCCCTTTACATCCCTCAAACAACGAGATATACTAATGAATTATATTAGTATATACTAACTATTGAATATATCTTATTTTATCACATATCCGAACGATTTGCCTGTTATTTTGAGCAAAATATATTTTAAGCTGCTTATCAAGAGTTAATTCCGATGATGAAACATGGTATCTCACGACTGATTGATGTCGAAAAGGGGAAACAGGTGCAAAATTGCCTCTTTTGAGGGTGGTTATGGGTTGATGACCAAGCTTGAACCGCTTTGGGATTTATCCAGGTGACCTGGCGCGGGTGGTACGTCACGCTCCATTTCAGGGTCCAATCCTGCTCGAGATACGTGGGATGGAGATCGCCTTGGGAAGGGGGATTGCCTCGCTCATCATGGTGGAGGTAACGGCATGCGATTTGCCCTGATCGGGCAACCCAATTGCGGAAAGAGCACCCTGTTCAACCAGGTGGCAGGCTACAAAGCTGAAACTGGAAACTTCTCCGGCACAACAGTCACTTTTACGGAGAGCAAGGTTCGCCTGAGCGGTAAGGTCATCGAGCTGGTTGACCTGCCTGGCACGTTTACCCTGCACGGCACGAATCCCGCTGAAGCAGAGGTACTCAAATATATTAACTCGCACGCAGTGGACGCCATCATCAATGTGGTGGATGCTACCCACCTGACCCAGGGATTGGAATTAACCCTGGAATTGCTTTCAGTTGACCGCCCAATTGTGGTCGCCATGAACATGCTGGATGAGGCGTCCCGGATGGGTTTGACAATCGATGGACCGGCGTTGATGACGAGACTGGGTGTCCCGGTTATGCCGTTGGTGGCAAGTCGCGGGCATGGGATCAAGGCATTATTCCTTAAAACGGACCAGGCTGCCCAGGCTGCAATTCCAAAACGTGACCCATCACTACTCGTCGAGAATGATCTGCATCGGCATCAGCTGGCTGGTGAGTTAGCTGGGATGATGGTCACCCAGGGTCCGCGCAGGGTGAGCTGGCGTGATCGACTGGATGATATCCTGCTCCACCCCGTGTGGGGATTTCTGGCACTGGTGGTAATCCTGTTTATTTTCTTCCAGCTTGTCTACGGATTCGGAAAGCTGATCGAGGCACCGGTATTGGCGATATTCAATGCCATCAGCAGCCAGGTTGCCAGCTTTCGGAACGAGCACCTTATTAGGAGAATTGACGGTTGGCTTGATCCAGGGCGTGGCAGGTGGTATTGCCATCGTGCTGCCTTACCTGATTCCATTCCTGTTTGGGTTAAGCATCCTGGAAGACGTCGGCTACCTGCCGCGCATCGCTTTCCTGATGGATGGATTGATGCATCGCCTGGGTTTGCATGGCAAAGCCATCGTACCTTTCATTTTGGGGTATGGCTGTAACGTCCCGGCAGTCATGTCAACACGCATCCTGGAAGAACGCAAGGATCGCATCATCGCCTCCACCCTGGCAGTACTGGTCCCATGTGCAGCCCGTCTTTCGGTCGTGTTTGGGTTGGTGGCTTTCTACCTGGGTCCTGCCTGGGCATTGGCGGTTTATTTATTCAATATATTTGTCATCGCTCTCACCGGCCGATCCTCACCAAGCTGTTACCCGAGGACACCCCTGGATTGATCTTAGAGATGCCTGCCTATCGAATACCCACCTTGAAAAACGTGGTCAATAAAACCTGGTTCAGGGTGCGGGAATTCATCGTTGAAGCCTGGCCACTGTTGATCATCGGCAGCCTGCTGTTGGCATTCCTGTTATATTATCAGCTCAGCGTGTATATCGATGCTCTGGTGAGACCATTTACCTGGCTGCTTGGATTACCGGCTGAAACTGGCGTCCCACTGATCTTTGGTATCCTTCGCAAAGAGTTATCCCTCGTCATGCTGCGCCAGGCACTCGGTGTCAATGATTTTTCTCAGGCTCTCACCAATTTGCAGATGCTTGTCTTCACGGTTTTTGTGGTTTTTTATGTCCCTTGCCTGGCGACGCTCTCGGCTTTACGGCGTGAGCTGGGTTGGCGCTCCATGCTGGCAGTCAGTGCTCTGACGGTGGTGATTGCCCTCTCAGCCGGGTTGTTTGTGCGTGGATTGGGCTTCTTTGTCCTGCGCTGAAACAATAAGCCACTTTTTACCTGTAACATGGTTCTAATTGCCATCCCCCCTTACCTTGATTCCCCGTATAATTTATATAGAAATCCCAAGGAGGTGGTTATGGATACCAGAATGTCCATTGAAGAACGCCAGGCATTCCTGGCGGAGACCCGGGTAGGTATTATCAGCATCCCGGAAGAAGGGCGTGGTCCACTGACCGTGCCAGTGTGGTACAACTACCAGCGGGGCGGAGAAGTATGCGTCTGGACCGGTATAAAAACACGCAAAGCCAGGCTATTGAAAGCAGCCCAGCGCATCAGTTTCTGTGTTCAAGATACAACCCCACCGAATTATAAGTATGTCTCCATCGAAGGTCCATTCAGGATCCAGCCTGTGGACCTGGAGAGTGATATCCATCCAATGGCGTTGCGTTATTATGGCCTTGAAAACGGTGAGTATCTCTTTGCAGATATCCGTAAAAATGATGGCTGGAAGGATGATATCCTGGTGTGTATCACTCCCGAGCGTTGGCTGACGGTGGATTACACCAAGCTGGGTACCCCGCCTAAGTAGAATTTAATATATAACATAGATGTATAAAGAGTAATAATATAAATACAATCATACCGCAGAGCTCGCTAAGAGCGCAGAGAAAAGTGAATATGAGTGATAATGAAACCTATAACCAAATAACGCAGGCAATAATTGGTGCAGCGATCGTAGGTCCACAGAGGGTTGTCGGGACCGGGATTATTGGAATCTGCCTATGAAGCATGCTTGGTGTATGAATTAGGTATTTTGGGATTGAAAATTGAAACACAAAAACCACTTCCTTTGGTTTATAAAAGGATTAAACTTGATTGTGGATATCGTATTGATCTGCTGATAGAAGATAAGGTAATTGTTGAGTTAAAAAGCAGTGGATCAAATCCTGCCCATACACCACGCACAAGTTCTTTCATATCTAAAATTAACTGGTTGTAAGGTTGGATTGTTGATAAATTTTAACGAAAGGCTGCTTAAGCATGGTATCCATAGAATTGTAAATGGATTTATCGATTAATTCAGACGCTCCACTTGATCGCTTGTTATTACTTTCTTTTATTTTTCTTAACCGGTCTATTAAAGTATCCTTTTAATTTCGATTATTTCACAGCGGTCTCTGCGCTCTCTGCGGTATATATATTTATAGATATAACTGGACAATCCTTTATTTTGGTGAAATGAAAGTTGGAATGGACACTCAATTGACGATGCATCGCACCTGCTCGATTTATTTGCTTCTAGCGGGGTGAAAATCATAGACATCAGCGTGAGCAGTGACTGCATCTGGAGCTTGAAAACAAAGACAGAGGCCTACTGGTTGGCTACGAGGTTGATATAACACCAAAATTCTACTGCCTTCCCAACTGGCCAAAGGCAGAAAGAGAGGACAGGGTGATTAGTGCCATACGCGAAATC
>CAVTQM010000031.1:0-43123 GCA_963736805.1 uncultured Chloroflexia bacterium | reverse complement strand
GGAAATAATATCATCCATCACGCAAGCTGCTGGAGCCAGGGACCGCCAAAGAGCACGGCACCGCCTAAAGGCAGGTGGCGGTGACGTGGCCGAGCATCCGCCCAAAAACAGGGCACCGCCGTAGAACACGGCAGGTGGCGGTGGCGTGGCCAGGTGACCCCAGCTACGATAATCGGAGGGATCCGCAGACTTCGCATAATTGAGGATGCGGTATGCAGGCAGTCATGAAAACAGATCACTGGCAGACCGGCCTTTCTGGCGAGAATTGGGAACTCATGGGTGATACGGTCAGCCTGAATCGGAATAGTAGCCGTGTCAAAGCGAATATAAAAACTCCAATACCCGCTATCAACCGAGAACTCTCCTCCAGGCAAAATCCGGAATCAAATCATGGGACCCGAATTTGCGTTCCGAGCTCCCTGCCATCGAGTTATCAAACTGCGGTTTATTTATTAACCACTTGCCGGCCCGTTTGCCTGATCAGGTAGATGATAGGCAGGCTCTCCGCAATGAATAAGATGATCTTCCAGATCGGTTCGATCGACAGCATCATCGTACCAACCAGGAGCGTTATAATCGCAATGATAAAAAAGACGAGTTTCACGGTTGGACGTTTCAAGACGAGACCGATTACTGCCGCTCCGATCCCCAATGTGATTACTCCAAAAGGAGAGCTTCCACTGGCATCCTTGGGTGTGAAATATGCTACGATACCAGTGGCAAGCAATGCCACCATTACCAATGCAGGAATTTGTGCCCACCATAATTCCTGTTTATCAATGCTATATACCCAATAAAAGGCGATCCCCAGGATAATCATGGCGATCAAAAACGCTGCAAAACCATAATCAGGCAACCAATTTTTCTGGATCAACACCACTCCAATCGCCAAAATTGCTGCCACTACGAGAATGATCCAATAATTTCGTTTATTAATGGAACTTTCCATGTTAACCCCTCCTCCTTCAGCAATCATTAAAACCCCATCTGCCCCGATGCATGCACGTTGACCAGGCAGATCAATCATCTTTAATTGTACTTTAATTTTTAGCTAAGGACAATTGCCAGAAATATGTTGAGCTAACCACCGCCAGAAAGACTAAATCACCAACCCCATTACCGATACAAGTTCCGTCCATGATTAAAAGCGAGAAATTAGTTCAAGCATGCATGAGCTGAGCGGACCTGCTTTGATATTACCAGTGCCTGGTTCAGGGCAGTTGAAATATTTTGGACTGCGGATCAGACGGTTGTGCTTAGTCCTGAATGTTTATTATTCGGGACGAATCCAAAGCAAGCCTCAAGCAGCGCTGCTGGAAGCGCCAATTTTTCTAATAAAAATATCCTGATTCCTAAATTCTTATCCAGCCTTAATAAAGCGCATCTGGATAAATGGAATAATGGGTTCTGGTGAAATCAATAACCGGTATCCAGAAAATTGACCAGAAGACTTGTCTCATGTACAATCAGTATACAGTCTGATCAGCGTATTCTTATAAGATCCGTCGGTCTTAAAATTATCAGATAACCGGAATTTAACCTTAAACCGATGGGTAAATATACACTTTCTGTAAAATGGAAATTGATTGCCACATTAGATTTACGCCTGAATACCCTTGACTATGGATCGCCCCACTCAAAACATATTGCTACCAGTGACTATCAATACATAGCGGAGCTTTGCCCAGGAATGGCTGTATAACATCAATGCTCAATTAATAGATAAAAAACGAGGAGGGTGTTGAATGAACCTAAAGTGGAAGATCTATCTGGTTGCGGCGAATGTTGTTATTGGATTTATTGTGCTGGTGGGTGGGTTGTTGATTAACCAGGCATCCGCAAATTCCAATGGAAACGAGCTATCTTATGTAACACAATCAACACACAGCCTGACTGTTATCGATCGTGAGTTACAACAGGTTATCAATAATGTTGATCTCGGTATCATGGGGTGCTTCGAGCCCTGGCGCGCTCGCCTGACACCTTCCGGCAGTAGTCTTTATGTGTTGTGTAACGCCCCATCAAATCTCATCGTCCTTTCCATCCCAGATCTCAGCCTGATTTACTCCCTCTTCTACTCAGGCGGAACCGAGGACGATATTGTGTTCACCCCTGACGAGGGCTACGCGTTTATCAGCAGTATCAACCTGACGAGTATCCAGGTTTTGGATATCGCATCCCAGTCAATTATCTCAACCATCCCACTGGAAGGCATGGGTAAAATCAGGAACCTGGATATAAGCCCAACCGGGGACATGATCTATGCCGCAGGGCGTGGGGGCGGTACAGGAAGAGTGTACATCATCGACTCTCATACCTTCCAGGTGGTTCATATGATTGATTTCGGTCATGAAGCGTGGGATGTTCTTGCCGCGCCTGACAATCAACGCATTTATGTCAGTGACCGGTGGATGGGAGGTATTGGCGTCTTCGATGTAAAAACATACCACATGATTGATATGATTCAGAACACCAGCGAGGCCAAAGGTCTGGCATTGTCTAACGATGGGACGAAGATATTTGCAGGAGAGCAGGACTCAGAAAGTGTAGATGTTTATAATCTCGTCAGTCACAAGCGTTTGGCCCATATTCCGGTGGAGGGTATTATTATAGGTGATTTGACTCTTGACTGTAGTGGTAGAAAACTGTACATTGCCTCCGCAGCAAGTGCCGTCTCAGTTATCGATGTCCATTCCTATGCAGTAGACACAATCCAAACCCCCGGGCTTTCATACGGAATTGCAAACTGCCCCCAATATCAGGCGGATTTCGACTCTCGCAAGCTGGTTAATCATAACGTTACCTACCCTGGAGGACTGGTCAAATATTCAATAACGATGGGGAGTTTAATCACTGAAACGATCGACAATGTCGTCATGACCGATACCCTGCCTATCTCATTAACCTATGAAGAGGGATCTCTCAGTGCTAGCAGCGGGATGGCAAACTACCAAAATGGGGTTGTGACCTGGTCTGGCTCGATTCCCGTGGACACCCCAGTCACGATCACTTTTGCTGAAACTATACCCCCAACTGCATCCTTTGGCACTTCGGTCACAAATGAGGCGTTCATTCTCGCTAATGACAAAACATATGTGCGGAGTGCTAGTGTTGAAATTGATCTATATAAGTCATTTATCCCCTGCGCCTCAAAAGCCTGCCTTCCCATCTTCGCGGATAATTTCTCCGACCCATCCAGCGGCTGGGCAATTGCCAGTGGAGAGGGATATAGGATGGGATACGATAATGGCCGTTACTTTATTGCAGTAAATGAAAACTGGATGGCCTGGTCTTTGCTGGATTTCGGTTTGATGGATTTTCGTATCGAAGTGGATACCTGGCCGGCTGTGAGCCTGGATGGGACCGCGGCTGTCATGTTTAGCGCCACGAATTCGGGGTTCTATACATTCGAAATCATCGATGGATATTATTCCGTGTGGCGTGTTAATGCCAATAATTGGAGCTGGACGCCCTTGATCAATTGGACACCTTCTCCCGCCATCCACCCAGGCTACCAGGTGAACCGGATGAAAGTGATTCGTAATGGAAGCAGCATCCTGGTATATGCAAACGACCAACTGCTAGGCTCATTCAACGATGGCACTTATCGTGGCACCGTGTCGGGAATGACTTCAGAAGCATTCACCGGTTACTTCGATGGTCGGTTCGACAATTTTGCCTTGTATGACGATTGCCTAGGAACTAAGACCATTGGCATTCCATTCAATCGCACATCATCGTTCGGCGGGTATTGGATAGCACCAGTCTCAGGGCATACCCGACCTTAATGGAAGGCTTCTAAGAGAAATAGATCTGGGTAATAGTTTTTTTCTTTTCTGGAATGTAGTGAGTAAAATCGCCAGGGCGTGACCCGGCATGCGCCAAAAATTCAGGCCGCACACAAAGCATGCAGCCGCTGGAGATCACAGCCGCACAAAAAACGTGCAGCCGCTGGAGATCACAGCAGGTGGCGTGACCAGGTGGCGTGGCAGGTGACGTGGCTCAGATGGGGGCGGTAAGATATGGGGGATTACCGTTAAATCACCATAAATGGGGGTGACAATTTTATGTTTACGCAAACTTGTGCGCTATTTGTGCGCGATTTTATAGGTCTCTAGAGAACCACTTCAGAAATGTCTTATTATGAAGTATTCTAAGCGTTTCTCGGTAAAAAAAACAGCACACTCTACTGAACGCAAAGCAATACCCTTGACTTGGAGTAAACTCCAGGTGTTAGAATCTCGTTCGAGGTGACCTATGATAATTGCACAGGTCGGTGAATAATTCGGTCTTTGCGTGGATACGCTTGCTCAAAGTATATGTTGGTGGCAGGTATAAAATATTAAGACATAGCATAAACTTAAGGAAAAAATGTATGCAAAATGTGAAATTGGAACAAGAAGTAATCAATCTCTCTAAAGAGAAGTGGCACTGGATGTCTGAGTGCAAAGTAGAATTCCCTGGCCGCTCTCTTCCATGAAAAGGCTGTTTTTGTCCATATGGGCGGAACCTGGGGAAAAGAACAGGAACTTGAGATTATCAAGAGTGGCGGAATTCACTATAAGCATGCAGACATACATGAAGTGTCGGTGAATATCATTGAGCGCGACCGCCATCCTCTTAAACAGAATTACACTGCTGGCTGTTGTTGGAGGCAATGAGGTCACCAACCCCTTCACGGTGACAGAAGTGTATGTGCAGCAAGATTGTAGCTGGAAGTTAGCGTCGCTCTCGTTCACCCGGTTACTTACCCCAGAGCCGCACCATTAAACACAGAAACATAAGGAGAAAATCGTGCAAACTGTAAAATTAAACAATGGCGTTGAAATTCCTATCCTGGGTTTTGGTGTTTTTCAGATAACTGATTGCAGCGAATGTGAAAGGTGCGTGGTTGACGCAATTCAAACCGGATATCGCCATATCGACACTGCTGCTTCATACCGGAACGAAGAGGCGGTTGGAGAAGGTATTAAACAAAGCGGTGTGGCAAGAGATGAGTTGTTTATCACAACAAAACTTTGGATTCAGAGAAATGGCTATGAAGGCACACTAAAAGCCTTTGAAAACTCCCTGAAGCGATTGCAAGTAGATTACATTGACCTGTATCTGATTCATCAACCATTCGGCGATGTGTATGGTGAATGGCGTGCGATGGAAGAACTGTACCAACAGGGCAAAGTCAGGGCAATCGGGGTTTCCAACTTTGCTCCTGACCGAATCATGGACTTGATGATTCATAACAAAATAACACCTGCGGTAGATCAGATTGAAGTAAATCCTTTCCAGCAACAGATTGACACCCATAAGTTTTTACTAGATAACAGTATTCAGGTTGAAGCATGGGCGCCATTTGCAGAGGAAAGGAATAGCATTTTTCAAAATGAATATCCTGCTTTCAATGGCTGCAAAACACAAAAAAAGCATTGCCCAAGTGATTCTGCGCTGGCTTGTACAAAGGGGGATTATTGTACTTGCGAAGACAATTCGCAAAGAGAGGATGATTGAAAATATCAGTGTGTTCGATTTTGAATTAAGCACGGAAGACATGGCGGCTATTACCACTTTAGACACAAAAACCAGCAGTTTCTTCGACCATCGTAACCCTGAAATGGTGAAATGGCTGGGTGAAAGAAAACTAGATATTTAAAGAAGATCCAGGTCCGATTGAAAGCTCCCACGCCAACAGAACACCATTTTCCCCTATCCACATACTTTCATGCTTTGAAGTTTGGGGGGCAGGAGGGGGTTCTTATTCGTTCTTATAGAGATTTACCTTTATCTTGGCTCATAGCTCAGGTTGCGCTTCCAATATCCTCGTATAATAGGGTGGCAGTATGGCATCATTGCAGCAACTCGAGAGCCCGGATAATAATTCGTCAGGCAGCTTCCTTTAAGCGACAGGCGAGCTGAGACAATTTCATCGTAAAGGAAAACAGCATGAGAAAACTAAAACTTCAAGTACAGATGACCATCGATGCATATGTTGCAGGGCTGAATGGCGAAATGGACTGGATGACTTTCAATTGGGATGAGCAACTGAACAAATATGTAACCGAATTAACAGAACATGTTGACTGCATCGTTCTAGGGCGAAAACTTGCTCAAGGATTTATCCCTCATTGGGCTTCGCAACCAGAAGGAGAAGACGCTGGCGAGTATTGATAAAATGAACAATACACCAAAAGTCGTTTTTACTAAAACACTTGACAGGTGTGAATGGGACAATACCGTTTTAGCTAAAGGCGACCTGGTTGACGAGATCACGAAACTAAAAAAACAAGACGGTAAAGACATCATCGCATATGGCGGTGCCACTTTTGTATCGGCACTGATCAAACATGGGCTGATTGACGAGTTTCATTTATTCATTAATCCAGCTGTAATTGGTAATGGAATGACCATTTTTAAAGGACTTGACCGGAAACTAGAGCTGATATTGGTACATTCCAGATCATTTGAGTGCGGGATCGTCGTGCTTAATTACGAGCCGAAAGGTAAATAAATGGTGTGCCCAATATACCTCCGCCCAACACAGCAGACAGCCGGACGCGTGGGATTTGCGCGATTTTTCGGGTAGATTTCTACATCCTCAGCAGAATCATGCTCCTAAGCATTGTCCGCCTCGCGCCCACTTGCAGCTAACGCTCACCGTTGGACGATCAAATTCAAAAAAGAATATAATAATGCATTGAAAATTAATATCTGGAGACAAAATGCTATCAGGTGTTCACATTTTTCCAACTCAATTTTCTTTTCAACCCGATGAATTAGCGCAAGCCGCTGAAGAACGTGGTATAGAGTTCGTTTGGTTCGCAGAACATACCCATATCCCCGTCCGCTTTCTAGATGCGCCAGAGCGTACATCGGCTCTGCCAGAGTATTATTGGCAAACCTACGATATCTTTGGAGCCATGACACTTGCAGCAACAGCCACAAAAAACATCAAAGTTGGAACTGGCGTTTGTCTGGTTATTGAGCGAGATCCGATTTTCCTTGCAAAAGAGACCGCGACATTAGACTTTCTATCGAAAGGGCGTTTCATTTTTGGTATTGGAGCAGGTTGGCTTGAGGCAGAAATGGCTGACCATGGAGTTGCCTACCGCACACGTTTTCAACTTCTGAAAGAACAAATTCGAGCGATCAAAGAGATTTGGACGACAACCGAATTCGAGTTTCATGGCAAGTTTGTGAACTTTGATAAGATGAAAGCGTTTCCCAAACCTTATCAGCAACCCCACCCTCCTATTATTATGGGCGGAGGAAGGCGAAAAGGCAATTGAATGTGCTGCGGAATTATGTGATGGTTGGGCGCCGTGGTGCATGGAATGGGCGAAGGTAAAGGAATTAATTGCCAAACTTAAGAAGCAAGCAACCGCAAACGGACATGACCCGAATTCGCTGGAAATATCCCTTTTTGAAGAGTCAGTCCCTGACCAAAAAACGATGGAGGAAATGGAAACTGCGGGGGTCAAGAGGTTCATATTACCATTTTCGGACAAAGCCGTGAACAAGCATTACCCACCCTTGATTTATTAGCGAAGATAAATCGGTAAACAACACCCAAGAAAGCGTTCAGCTGGAATTGTAGCCGCCAGCGATGATGGCATTGCGGGACCAGTGATCCCAGCTACAGAATATCCAAAATACGGATATGAGGGAGGGGACATGCGATGGGGCTGGATACCCGCCTTATAAGGCAATCATTTATTATAGATAAGGCGCAGGGGAAGATCTACCCATAAGATAACGAGAAACATCCCTGCGCCTTTACAGAAAATTGCTGCTGGAACGCAAGCAGATGTAGTAGGGGTGGGTCTGAGACCCACCCCTACAGGCATTTATGATTTAGAGCGGGTCTGAGGTCCACCCCTACAGGCATTTATGATTTAGAGCGGGTCTGAGACCCACCCCGACAGGCCTTGATGATTTGGTTCAGCTTTTTTTGGTGAGCAGCCCACCCTGATACAGGATGCTGGCTCCCGCCAAGACCACCGTGATCAGGCTGGCAATAATACCATCCAGGGATGGGACCAGCAGCTGCAGGCCGCGTGGTGCACAACAATGCACCAACCAACGCCGCCAGAATGATGATCGCCCAATCCTTGAATTTCGACATCACCCCAGCCCCAATGACGGCACCAACCAGGGCAAGCAGCCAATTCACCAGACCCCAATCCAGGCTGAACAGATCAAGCACCACCAGAACGATGGCACCACCGGCTAATGCCCCTAGTGCCAGGGTGATCAGACCGATGAATCCCTTGGCAATGCCGGAACCCACTGCGAAAAGGATCGCCAATCCAAAAACCACGAGAAAACCAAGCCAACCATCCTGGGCTCCCGGCAGGAAACGCAGCAGGGCCAGCCCGACCACTGCTCCGACCCCTGCCCCGAATAACCACATGCGCTTTCCAAAGCCTAATAATACCAGACCCAGGACAATAACGATGAGCGAGAAAACTACCATGGATATTACTCCTAAAACAGATTTGTTTACTTCTTACTTGTTAACCCCTGATATCAAGAAATGATGCTGTCTTGTATCGATGAATATTGGGATCAAAACTTCAACCAGGGTAGCCCCATCGCATACCAGGTTGTCTACTGCCTGGGTTTTTTCAGCTGACCGCCGGCACCACGATGACTTCGATATCCTGGGTGGGGTTGCCATGCGTGATCACCGGTATGCTGGTATCGTTGATGAACAATAGCTTACCGGTACCGTCTTCAATCCGAACCCGCAGGCTGTAGGTATGATTATCTTCAATCTTATCCGGGTCGTAGGGAACTGAAATGGGATGGGCACCTGTGCACCTTCGGTCTGGATCACCTGCTCTCCAATCACCTCCGCTGGGGCATCCGCTTTGGACACATCCTCGATCCGAATGGTAACCACCGCATCCGGTGGAAGGGCAATGCGCTGCAGATAGGTCACGGTTCCAGTTACCGATTCTTTAGAAGAGCTTCCACAGGCTGACAGGGTTAAAGATCCCAATAGCAACATAAAGATGGTTATTCTAATAAGTAACATTTGTTTCTCTCCTCAGACAATCAATGGTTAATAAACATGCTACAGGCCGATTTGATTGAGGGCGGGTCAGACCTGCCCCTACGGCCGATTTGATTGAGGGCAGGTCAGAGACCCGCCCCTACAGGCCGATTTGATGATGGGCAGTCAGAGACCCGCCCCTACAGGCCGATATGATTGAGGGCGGGTCAGAGACCCGCCCCTACAGGCCGATATGATTGAGGGTGGGTCAGAGACCTCGCCCCTACAGGCCGATATGATGATGGGCGGGTCAGAGACCCGCCCCTACAGGCCGATATGATGATGGGCATGTCAGAGACCCACCCCTACAGGCCGATATGATGATGGGCATGTCAGAGACCCGCCCCTACAGGCCGATATGATTGAGGGCGGGTCAGAGACCCGCCCCTACAGGTGAAGCAGCTTATTGCCCGGAATATACCCAGTTCTGCACGTCCCAGACCATGCTGCCCCAGGTGCTGACGGAATAACCGGTCAGGTTATTGGCAAAACCATAGCCATCCTGGAACAGATAAACGTAGACCATCGGTAATTCCCTGGCAAGCTCATCGCCCAAACCGCAGTAGGCGTCCTTGCGGGCAGCCAGGTCAAATGTACCGCCACCTGCCTGGACGAAGGCATCCGCCTGTGGATTTACCCAGCGCCATTGGTTACCACCGGTCGGGTTTTCAGGCGATGGGATCTGGGTAGAGAGATAAGAATTTTCAATCGATCCCTGGGGTTCGATTCCCAGGCTGCGGTCGTAGATCAGCATGTCGTAGTCACCCACCATGCGGGGGGAATTCTCATCATAGCTACCAAAGATGATCGAGAAATCGTAATTTTGGATACGAGCCTCGATCCCAACTGCTTTCAGGTTCTCCACGATGAATTCTTCCGTGCGTTGAAGCGGTTCGTAGCTGGTATAACCCTGCAGCTCAAGGCTGAGGCGGGTGCCATCCTGGGCGTACAGGGCTCCTTTGGCTTCGCGGATGCCATCGGAACCAACGACCCAGCCTGCCTCATCCAGGAGTGCCTTCGCTTTTTCCACATCAAATGGATAGAGGCGGGGGATATCGCACTGATACCAACCATACGCAAAGGGTGAGGTGGAAGGCGATACTGTGTTCTGCATTACATCCCGAACCAGGGTATCGTAGTCGATCGCAGAAGAGATCGCCTGGCGTACCCGGATATCTCCCAAGATCGGATGGGGAGGTGTGGGACCCGGGTCACCATCGAAAGGCATGCTCAGGTTGAAATCGATGGCCATGTTCCAAACACCCGGCACCAGAACTTCATGGGCAGCATCGCCTACTTGTAAAGCATAATCCTCAACAGAATCGATGCCAGGCCAGAGCTGAACCTGTGCATCGCCCTGCTTCATCAGGGCAATCTGGGCGGCTGGTTCAGGAACAATCCTGAAGATTATTTGGCTGAGGTAGGGTTTCCCAGAGTCAAAATAATACGGATTGGGTTCCATAATGATGCTCTCGCCCGAAGCCCACTCGGTAACAACGAACGGACCAGCACCCACGGGCAGGCGGTTCCATTCCCAATTGGGCATCTCTTCCGGAGCTCCAGTGGCATGGCGGGGTAGGAGCCCACTGGCAAACTGGTCCAGGTAGCCTGGATAGGGAGTGCTGTAATTGAGCACGGCGGTGAGAGGATCAGGCGTGTCAATCGATGCGATCTGAGAAATACCACCCGTCCCGGACAATGCCTGAGAGGCCGGGTTGGAGAGGGCTTCCCAGGTGAATTTGACATCATCAGAGGTCAGCGGCTGACCATCCGACCATTTCAGGTCAGGTTTTAGTTTCCAGGTGACGGTCAATTTGTCCGCCGAAAGACCGCCGTTCGCTTCGGTGGGCAGCTCGGCAGCCAGCACGGGTTGGAACTCACCATTCTCGTCCACCAGGACCAAGCCGGTCATGCTGGTGGCATCTGCCACCTGCCTGACGATGGCAGCATCCGAAAGGAAGTAATTCAAGGTGGTCGGTTCTTCCGGGATGATCAATATCACCGTCCCGCCTGCTGGAGCTTCTGCTGGTGGAGGGCTGGTGGGTTCGACTGCTCCAGAATCCGGTGGAGCAGCCTCAGTGACCACTGGTGCCTGGGTGGTGGCAGAAGCACAGGCTGATAACAGCAGTCCTATCAAAATCAAGAGCGTGATCAAACGTGTTTTCATTTTTTTTCTCCTCATGTGGATTTCGAATATTGGTTGCTGATAGGGTACCCTATTTTTTATCGGCATGCACAACATACGGGTCAAATGCATCCCGCAAGCCATCGCCAATAAAATTGATCGACATCACGGTGATAAAGATCATCAACCCCGGATAGACCGCCATCCAGGGGGCGCGGTAGACGTGGGTCTGTGCGGTGGAGAGGATCGTTCCCCAGGTGGGGGTGGGTGGTTGAACCCCAAACCCCAGGTAGCTCAAGCCGGATTCCAATATGATGGCAAATGCCATTTGAAGCGTAGCGCTGACCAGGATCGGTCCCATGCAGTTGGGCAGGATATGCTGGACGATAATCCTCCCATCACTCCCGCCCAGGGCACGTGTGGCGGTGACGAATTCCCGCTCACGCAGGGTGATGAACAGGCTGCGCACCAGGCGGGCAGTCCACATCCACGACAGGGCTGCGATGATCACGATCACCACGAAGACTGAATTCTTGAGCCATGGATAGGGCTGCTCGCGCAGGAAGGAGCTCAGGATGATGAGCACAAATATGGTGGGCAGGGTCAGGAAGGTATCCGTGAAGCGCATGAGTATATTATCCGTCCTGCCGCCATAATAACCCGCCAAAGCACCGACCAACACACCCAGCAAAATGGCGATAAAGGTTGATACCATTCCAACCATCAGGGATACCCTGCCACCGTACAAAATGCGGGTGAAAATATCACGCCCAAGCTCATCGGTGCCGAACCAGTGGGTTGTTGATGGAGATTGGAAGGGATGGGCAGGGTCTTGCTCGGTGGGTGAATAGGGAGTGAGACCTGCCCCCAAAGCCAGCAACACCATCACGATCAGCATAGCCACCGCCACCACCGCCAGGCGGTGTTTCATGAATCGGTGCAGGATCTGGTGTCCCAGGCTCTGGTTAGTCATATTGCACGCGTGGATCCAGGACACCATAGAACAGGTCTGCCAGGATATTGCAAATGATGATGAGGACGGCATCGATCATGACCACGGCCAGGAGCACGGGGTAATCGCGCCCACGGGCGGCATCCCAAAAGAGGCGCCCCATACCAGGCCACGAAAAGATGGTCTCGATGAATAATGCACCGGCAAACAGGCTGGGCAGGTCCAGGGCGATCAGGGTGATCAAAGGCAGGATGGCATTACGCAGGGCATGCTTGTAATACACAGTTCGGTCTGAAGCGCCTTTGGCACGCGCAGTGCGGATGTAATCTTCATGCTGAATATCCAGCAAGCTGGAGCGCAAGAAGCGCGAGTACCAGGCAGCCCAGCTGGCGCTGAGGGCAACGACGGGCAGGACCAGGTGCCAGGCAAGATCCGACAAACTTTTTTCGCCGCCAATCGTGCGCATCCCACCAGCCGGGAAAAGGGGCTTGCCCGTGATCGGATTTTGGATGGCAACATAAAAAATCAGGATCAGTCCCAGTCCCAGCCAGTAGACGGGCACGGATTGACCGATGAAGGTCAACGAGGTGGCTGTGTAATCGAACAGTGAATAGGGTTTGCGTGCCGAGATGATCCCGACAGGCAGGGCGATAATCAGCGCGACCAGGAAGGAAACACCCACCAGGATCAGGGTATTGGGTATGCGTTCAGCGATCATCTCCGAGACGGGCCGGCGAAACTTGATCGAATCACCCATTTCTCCACGCAACATATCACCCAGCCAACGGACATACTGGACCGGCAGGGGTTGGTCCAATCCCAGCTGCTTCTTCAGAATCTCGATTTGTTCTTTGGTTACATTGGGATTGCGATAGGCTGTCGACAGGGGACCGCCGGGGGCAGACCGCACCAGGGCAAAGAGCAGGATGCTCAAAATGAAGATGATCGGTATCGACTGCAAAACCCGGCGCAGGGCGTAATTAAACATCACACCTCGTAGGTGATTTTGCCACCCAGCATGGTCAGCCTGGGATGGACTTCCTTCATATTTTCAGGGGGGATTTTGAAGATATCATCCGAGAGCAGGACCATATCCGCCAGGTAGCCCGGTTTGAGCTGTCCTTTGATATGCTCCTGGAATTCGGCGTAGGCAGCATCACAGGTGTAGGAGCGCAGTGTATCCGCCAGGTGCTGGTGGTGGTGGGGCATACCATCCGCCCAAGGCTTGCGGTTCAAGGTGTTGTGCACACCCAGGAGGGGGTTTTGGGTGACGACCGGCCAATCGGAGCCGAAGACAAGCATGGCACCCGTATTTCGGATATCCGTCCAGGCAAAGCTGAGCGGCCAGCGGGACTCACCCACGCGGAACTGCCAGACATCACCATCATCCACTGAGGGTGGGGCATGCAGAGGCTGCATCGAAGCGATCACCCCCAGCTCTTTGAAGCGCGGCAGATCATCCGGATGGATGACTTCGATGTGTTCCACCCGGTGCCGGCTGTCGCGACGCCCGTTAGCCTGCTGCGCCAGGGCATAGGCATTCAGCACCCGCCGCACCCCTCCATCACCCACCGAGTGAACAAAGATCTGCAATCCCAGGCGGTCCGCTTCAAGGATGTTGCGGTTGAAATGTTCCACGCTGTAATTGCTATCGCCGCAGGTGGTGGGATTATCCGTATAGGGGTCCACCAACAGACCGGTATAGGTCTCGATCACACCGTCCATGAAGAGCTTGACACACCCGCCGCGTACCAGCTCGGACTGGTATTTCAGTTTTAGGGGGAAGGCTTCAGCCTGGATGGCTTCAAAGGGGGTCTCCACGTGGATGCTGTAGGGGACGTATACCCGGACGGATAATTCCCCGTCCTGTTCCAGGGTGGCATACAGCCCGGCTTGCTCATCATCCCCGTCCATGTTGTGGACGCTGGTGACGCCCATTTGGGAGGCAATTTTCACTCCTTTCCGTAACAAGCGCAGCTTCTCATTTCTATCTGGGACGGGGAGGATGTTACTGATATGCACACTGGCGTGCTCTTTCAGCTCACCGGTGGCTTCACCGTGTTCATCCAGGACGATCTCGGAGTTGGGTGGGCATTCACCACCGTTGAAGATGCCGGCTGTGCGCAGCCCAAGGCTGTTCGCCCACATGGTGTGACCGTCATAGGCGGTGATGGCGATCGGACGGTCAGCCAGGATGGCATCCAGGTGTTGGCGGGTGAGTGGGAGTGAGTCCGGGTCCCAGGTTGTAACGCAAGCCAAAGCCAGTCAGCCAGGGCACCTCCGGGTTCTCGAGGGCAAAACTGCGGATAGCGTTTAGCATATCTTCATAGGTGAAGCAGGTTTCAAAATGGATCTGATCCAGGAAGAGTGAACCGTGCAGCATATGGAAGTGGCTGTCGATGAATCCGGGCATCAGGGTGCAGCCGCTCCCATCGATGAGGCGCGTAGTTGCGCCTACCCATTGCTTGACCCCCAGCTCATCGCCGACATAGACGATGTTTTCCCTTAACAGCAACCGCCCGTGCCGTGGGATGATCCCGGTCTGCAGTGAAGACATTTGCAGATGTGATGATGGTGTCAGCATGGGTGGTCATGGGTGGCCTCCGGATATTAATCAGATGGGATGCCGTATTTTAGCATAAACACAGATTTTATTATATGGGAGCAAGGTCTCAAGCAGCTGGAATGCTGTAGATGGCATCCAGGTGTTGGCGGGTGAGCGGGGTGAGTGCGGGTCCCAGGTTATAACGCAAGCCAAAGCCGGTCAGCCAGGGCAGATCCGGGTTCTCAAGGGCAAAACTGCGGATAGCGGTTTGCATGTCTTCGTAGGTAAAGCAGGTTTCAAAATGGATCTGATCCAGGAAGAGTGAACCGTGCAGCATATGGAAGTGGCTGTCGATGAACCCGGGCATCAGGGTGCAGCTTCCCCCATCGATGAGGCGCGTAGTCGCGCCAACCCATTGCTTGACCCCCAGCTCATCGCCGACATAGACGATGTTTTTCCCTTTAACAGCAACCGCCCGTGCCGTGGGATGATCTCGGTCTGCAGTGAAGACATTTGCAGATGTGATGACGGTGTCAGCATGGGTGGTCATGGGTGGCCTCCGGATATTAAGATGGGATGCCGTATTTTAGCATAAACACAGATTTTATTATATGGGAGCAAGGTCTCAAGCAGCTGGAATGCTGTTCATGCGTAATTACATCACCCATTTTTCTGAATTCTCTCAACAGTGGACAATACAAGCGATTGATAAACCCACCGTGAGTAATTACGTTCATGCTTTATAATTTCATGGTCATGGAGGTAGTGAAGTTGAAAAAAGTATTCCCATTCTACCGGTTCTCAGGCTCTCATGATCAGATTGGCCTGCAATATGGATCAGCCTGCCAGGAATTGATCAAGAAAAATCTAGATCTATCCATGCATCGCCTACAGGAGCATACGAATGCCACCTGTGAGCAGATCCTAAACACCACCCTGCAATACCGGCCCTATGTGCTTCGCCATGCCCCATTTTTAGATGAGGAGATCCAGGGTGTGGCTGAAAGCACTGGCTTAAAGTTGGAGGAAATTTACTTTCTGCAGTTACGGGCGGAGATTCAGGCTGCATTCTTCAGTGCGAACGAGCAAAATCCCGGGATGGAATGTACGAGTTTTGCCATTTCGGGGGAGGGAACTTCTGATAGATCCCCACTGGGCGGGCAGAACGCTGACTTGCCGGCTTTTTATTCAGACATATGCATCGTGGTCGAGATCATTCCAGACGATCAACCGGCGGTATTGATGGTCACCCCTGCCGGGCAGGTGTCGTATATTGGGATGAATCGATCCGGTTTATGTACCTTTGCGAATTATTTGGTGTGTGATGGCTGGAGGGAGGGTTTTCCACGCTACTGCCTGACCAGGCTTGCCCTGACCCAGGATAATGTGAGTGACGCAGAGCGAATCCTGCTGGATGTTCAGCGGGCGTCTTCACGGAATATATTGATGGTCGATGCACGGGGTGAGATGCTGGACCTGGAATTGGCGGTCCAGCGGCATGGCAGGCTGACACCCACAGATGGGCGGTTGATCCACTCCAACCATTTTCTCTCCCCGGAGCTGCTGGGTGAAGAACGCGCCTCTACCGGAGATCAGATGAATTCACAGCAGCGGCTAGCACGCCTGCAGCAATTGATCGATGGTGAGTTTGGCAGCCTGGATGTGGATCGATTAAAGGGCTATCTGCGGGACCGGCAAACTTACCCAGACGCGGTCTGCATTGAGCCTGGAGACCCAGGACAGGGTGATGAAATGACGGTCGCCTCGGTGATCGCTGAGCCTGCAGGCGGGTGTTTGTGGGCGGCGGTTGGTCCGCCCAGCCGGAACCCGTATCAGAGTTATTCGTTCACAGAATAGCGATATCTCTTGTATGGGCGGCTGGCGAGCCGCCCATCCTGTTTGAAGAGCAGAATCTTTTGAAATAGAATTATGATTGATCTGAAGTAGGGGCGCAGCGGCGCTGCGCCCCTACTTCTTCACGGCAATGTTATAATCCCTTACGTCTTCACGGCAGTGTTACAAAGTGCTCGAGGAAGTCGCGGGCTGGTGCTGTATCCACGCGATAGGTCTTGTCGGCTGCCTTACAATACATGTCGCCGGTCACGGTGACCGAAACCACGATGTTGGTCTCCACCCCATTCATGTGGATGAAATGGGGTCCACCCGAATCACCATAACAGGTGCCACCGTTGCCGGTTGCCAGGTTCATCGAGTTGGTCAGCCAGGATTTGGTGAGAGACAGAAATTCCTGGTCGGCGCGGTTGCGGTCCATGTTATCATTTTGCATTGCCTGCCACCCAGTCTGTTTGATCTCACGCACAGCACCATAACCAACAGCCGTAAACAGGGTATCGTTCAGGGTGTGATTTATCTTGAGCTGATCCAGCAATCCGGCGGTGGGCAATTGAGCAGGGGTAATCCCTGCTGGCGCCTGGTCCAGGACGATCACCGCCACGTCGCCGGGGTCATCATTTCCATGCGCAGAGTAATACAACTGGTTACCTGATTTCGCTCAACAGTGTTGTGAAGACGGGTACAAGGATCACGAGCGAACAGCAGGTGACAACCGCCACACCGATGAGGGTCGGGATAAAGATAGCGCCAAGAGCTGGCCAGGTGCCAACGTCTTCAGCAGCTTTGATGGCATTCACATTCAGCACGATGACGTAGACGGCGAGTGCCAGTGCCACCATGCTGGGCAGGAAGATCAGCACCGGATTTTGGAAAAACAGAAGAGCGATGAGACCAATCACTCCCCCGATCATTGTGGCTGGTGCATTGACCGCAGACAGGCAAAACAACAGGTCGTTCCAATTCCCCCGACCACCCAGAAGTTTGGCGATCCAATGGTATACGAAGGCTGAGACGGCTATTCCAAGGATGGCGAAAAGGGGGAGAGAATGATGCCACAAATATAGGAAATTGTGTAACTACTATAATTCTTGAACATCTCACCCCCAAAAGCATCAGCCATCACATTGGGCATCACCAGGGCTGAAAATAAATAGCTTACCAGGGTAACGAATAATGAGGTAACCCCGATCCAAATAAATCCACGCGTAATATTATTACCTGGTTCGCTCAGCATGGTTTTAAAGGGTGCAAGTCCCGGGTGGATCCATACATCCCACCAGATCTCGTACCATTTCCTGGGTTTTTCGGGTTGAATTATTTCGGCAGTCATTTTATATTTTCTCCTCGAGATAGGTTTTTGAATTATTTACTCACAAATTATAGGCATATTTTGCCTTCAAGTCACCTTTTCACCAGTGGTAAAAGGATTTCATTCAGATTAAAACGGAGCGAGATCGTCTCCGCATCCAGCAAGGCTGGATTGGTTGTATCCGATAGCAGGAGACGCAAGCGGTATGTGCATGCACTCACATCGAGCTCGGTGGGCTGCAGGCGCAGGGTATAGGTGCCATTATGATGATCGATCAAGGAGGCAAATTCAGGAGAGCGGTCGAGGCTAAGGGTTAAGGCTCCACCACCGGGGTCATCGGGTGTGATGAGGATGTCCATCTGCCTGCCAGGGGTCAATCCCAGGTCACTCAAGCCGGTCAGGTTGGGCGCATGGTAAGCGGATGGGTCAGCCTTGAAAACCCAAACACGCCCAAAGTAATTCGTTATGTCATCATAACCTGTCACCAGGCGCAGGTCTGCCAGCCCAGACTGCTGGCGATTGGCAAAGTATGCGTCGGGCAAGCTAAAAGTGACCCGCTTCCATTGCCTGGTATTTTGCAGGGTGATGGTATCGGTATTTTTAAACACATACGGAATATCGTCCGGTCCAACACTATCATATTGCAGGAACCAGGTGTCATTGCCGCCATCATAATATTCAACGGTGACCCACACCTGGTTGGGAATATTATTCTGGCCCAGGATGTAGGCATCATCGACGTTCAAATAGATGTGATGAGACGGGTCGGGTGTGCTGGACAGGTCGGGATAGGCTGCCTGGCGCCCTGCAAGATAGGTTGATTTCCAGGTTCCATCGCCCAAATTTGGAGCCCGCAAGCCCTGGGACCATGGATACCTTCCCAGGTCAATCCAGGCATAGGCTCGGTTGGTGTTGTCGGCAGCTTTCCACTTTAGAATATTGGTCGCAGTCAGGTCAATAAATTGTCGGGCATATTCCCTGGAAGCCGCCACATCGGTGCCTTCATGCAATTCATTCCAGGTTTCCACCGCCGTCAGGGTGGCTGAGCTGTCGGTGACCAGGTCCCAGCCATCCTGGTAGAATTCTCCACATTCGCGGTCACGATAGGTGGGGGGATTGCGCCCATATACGGCTGAATCATCATAACCCGGACCAACAGCAGCCAGATCTGCAAAAAAATTGGGTCCATAGAGCAGCTGCGCCCCAGGCGTATTCTCCATCCGTAGTCACCCCGGTCCAGGATGTTTCTTTGACAATATAGGGTGTTTCGCCTGGAAAATTATTGGTAAATTGCGCAGTGACATAATCGAAGGTCGATTGATCGTAATCACTCACGTAGGACGATAGATAGAGATAAATGATTGGCTTTCCGTCCATCCTTGCCCACATGGTGTGGTCTGGGATCCGGTCGTAGAAATCGTCAATCATCGTGTAAAAGAGCTGCTTGCCCGCCAGGGTGGTAAGGTCAGGTTTGCTGTACCCATTTTGGATAAATAGGGCAGAGTTGTCATAAAACATGCCGATCTTGGGTGGTGATACACCTTCACCGATCAGCTGGTTTTCTGCTTCCACCAGTTTGGTCAAACCGAGCTGGCTCCAATGGATATTCGTGTGGTCTCCCCAGTAGACGGGAAGAACGATCTCGATCCCGGCGTCCATCAGGTCTAGCAGCTCACGCCGGTGCCAATTTGCGTCGGCGAAGCTGTAGTCGGGAGGGGGGATCAGATAGCTATCGGGAGGGTGGTCGGTCAGGGCATCCGAGCCATCCGGGTCGATGAAATGGCTATCCGGGTAACGGTACCAGTAGAAATAATAGGCGGCAGCTCGTTTTTCAGGAGGAATAGAGGGGGATTGGGCACTGGGATGATACTGTGGCATCAGGATGCCAATGAACATCACTTGGATGAGCAATATAATTATGACCTTTTTCATCTCGACCTCGAGCGGATTTAATTAATTTTGGTGATCTGAAAAGCGCGCTAAAACTCCCATGAACAAAAAATGCTTTGCTGTGTATATTATACAGACAATACGATATTCTTTTAAGGTAAATGTTCACCCATTCTGCCTTTTTCTGGGATAACTCTTTAAAAATAGCCGCTGGTAGCCCAGTAAATCGATCAGTGACCATTTACCTTATGAGCATCCTACGGTAAGGATTTGGGTTATCGTTATTCATAGATAAGCTAAGCCAGGTACATGATAGGTATCTGCGCTATAATTGGAACACCCTGTATGAAGCACACCGATCCGATGCATACCCCCTCACGAATCCCCAACTGGCTGATCGGTGGCGCAGGTGTGTGGCTGGCGTATGTGGTGACCCTCAGCTTCCTGCACCTGCGCCTGGTTAGCCTGTGGGATGGACCATCTACTTTGCAGATGTACTCAGGTGTATCTGAGCCGGTTTCGCTGATCCAAATCCTGCTGCTGGGAATGGTTGCACCAGGTTTTTTTATCATCGATGCGCTTTCCTTATTAAAAATTCACCTGCCCTGGGTGGACGCAGCGATTTATAACTGGCGTACGATGGTTCTGCTCTCCAGTCTGCCAGCCATTGCGATCGGGGTTTTGTTCAGTGTCAGGGACCGGCGAACCAACCTTGCTGGAGCAATCCTGGGTTTGGTAGTGCTGGGCGGCAGCCTGCTTTTCATACTAAACCACATACTTGCCTGGTGATCATCATCCAACGTTATGAGCATTACTCCTCGCTTTCATATCGCAAGTATGATTTGCTTGCTCCTCCTGGGCATGCTGGCATGCCAGGTGCCCCAGAAATGCAGCCTCCACGCCTACCAGCATCTCGATCACCCCGGCGGGTGCACCCACCCTCGCAGCAACCGCTTTATCTCCCCCTCCAACCACTTCTGCTGCTACAACCATCCACCCCACCTCCCTGCCTGATGTGGCTGACCACCGCATTTCCACCCATCGCGTCTATGGCATCGCGGGATTCTATGACCAGCAGAACTCGCAGAGTTTCATCCCACGCGGGGTAAACTACTCCGTAATCGTTCCGGTGACCGACCATTACGAGGACCGCCTGTTTGGAGTGGGCGTGTACGACCATAATCGCACCCTGCTGGATTTCATAAACCTCAAGACCACCGGGTACAACACGGTGAGGATCATCCTGGACGGCTGCACAAGCGGGGATGGCTGCCTGGGGCTGGAGAACGGTGAAGGGTTGAACCCGGCATATCTGGACAACATGGTGGACCTGATGAAGCTGGCCAAGGAGCAGGAGCTGTTCCTGCTGTTGGCTGCGTCAGACCTGCCCGAGCTGGGTGGTTATCAAACCCTGGCCAACCAGGGCGCAAGTGAAACCTTTGCCGAAGGGCGCAATGCCGGGTATCTTACGCCTGAAGGCATCCAGGCTGCACAAAAGTTTTGGACGGACCTGTTAACCGGATTGATCGCCCGGGGTGCACCGCTGGATATTGTGCTGGGATGGGAGCTGCAAGCCGAGCAGTATTACCAGTCCGAACAGGCACCCTTCTCGCTGGAAGAAGGAAAAGTCAAACCCGCCAACGGTAAAACCTATAACATGGCGGATGCGGCTCAAAAGCAGGCAATGGCAGCGGATGGGCTTCGCTATTACATCAAACAGGTGCGGGAAGGCATCCTTGCGCATGACCCAACCGGATTGGTGACCATGGGATTTTTCGCACCCGATTCGCCCAACCCCTGGCGGGAAGAGGATAGGCGAATCGTTGATACAGCACCCTTGCTGGAAGACTCTGCGCTGGACTTCTTCGACCTGCATGCCTACCCGGGGATGGGGCTTAGCATGGATGAGATAGCCCAGAATTTCGGATTAAATGGTCATATTACCAAACCGATCCTGATGGGCGAAGTGGGTGCCAATACCTGGACATATCCAGATGTTTCCAATGCTGCGATCGTCGTCCAGGATTGGATCGCGGCTTCCTGCCAGGAGGGTTTCTCGGGTTGGCTTTACCAGGGATATTATCCATCACCGGCTGGCGTGTGGGATGCCACGTGGGGTAGTGTCGATGAAGGCAATACCATCCTGAATGCGCTTTCTCCGCTCAGGCAGCCGGATGCGTGTGCCACCAGTGTGCTGCCCGGGCGCAATCTGGCACTTGGGAAGCCGGTGGCGGTCTCCGCGGCACTGCCAGACCAACCCCCCGCCCTGGCGGTGGATGGCGACCCGAATACCCAATGGAGTGCCGGGGCTTTCCCCAGCCAGTGGATCGAGATCGACCTGGGGGCAGGGTATAGGATCGGAGAGATCCGCCTGACGGTGGGGATGTGGCCTGCGGGCGATACGGTACACCGGCTTTGGGTGGGTGCCACGCGCGATGCCATGCGATTGGTGTCTGAATTCAGGGGCAAGGAATATGATTTCGACGTGCTGAATTTCGTACCGGCTGCTCCACTCACGAATATCCGCTTTGTACGCATCGACACCACCGAGAGCCCTTCGTGGGTTTCATGGCGGGAGATCGAAGTGCTGGCACCCTACTCTGGCACACCCACACCGGAAAATACCCCCACGCCGTAGGACGCCTGGGTCGGTAATTACAGCGGATTTGTGACTGCCATCGATGATGGCGGTCCGGGATCGCCGATCCCAGCATCGCTCAAAAACCGTTGGCGATGATTTACGTCGCTACGCTCGGTGTAACCGGACAATGCACGTCCTCAACGACGGGATTCCCCTCCCGCCTCTCCGATTATAAAAACCAAAAATGCGAGAGGGGTCCTTTTTATCCCTACACTAAATCCGGTAAGGTCCAATGTCGTCGTCTTTCCGTAGGGACGGGTCATCGTCACCTCCGCAACCATCCCGCTGTAGATGTCGACCTGTCTGCCAGTACATCACCCAGAATAGGAGACCCGCCCCTACCCAACCATTCCAAAGCATTGCTGGCGACCTGCAAACCTTAGGTTCATCGTATATAGCGCTCCTCGATCAATTAGCCAGCTCCTGATGCATGGCTGTTAATTCTACTTCACCCAATCAGCCTCGCTATCACCTGCCGGGTTATCCGTTAATCTCGTAATCTTTTTCCCGTCCAGGGTAATGCTATAAACATCAAAATTGCTGAACTCATCCAGGTTTGAATGGAAGATCAGGTACCGGCCTTCAGGCGACCAATCCACAGAGTTATGATTGAGGGCTGTATCGGTTACCCGAGTGGTCAGTCCAGAGGCGATGTCATATATAAATAGGTCAACTGTATAGCTGGGTAGGACAGTCTTCGTAAGGGCTAGTTTGCTGCCATCCGGTGACCAGGCGAAATACACGACATCACTCGCTTCAAGCAGAAGCTCCTGGTCGGTGCCATCTGGATCGATAATGTAGATACCTGGAATGGTGCGCGTGCTTTGGAAGGCGATCTTCGTTCCATCGGGTGACCAGTACGGGTCATAGGCACTCACCACCGGTTCTGTGACCTGGAAAAGGTTATTACCATCCGGGTCCATGGTATATATGATGTTGTTGTTGCTTTGCCGGGTATAAAAAGCAATGCGGGTACCATCGGGTGACCACTGGGGAACAAAGCAATTGGTCATCGTGGTGAGCTGGATCTGGTTGCTGCCATCCGCATCCATGACGTAGATCTCCCATTCACCGGATAGCTTGGAAGAATACGCAATCCTCGACCCATCGGGAGACCAATCCGGGCTAAGGTCATCGACGTTATTAAAGGTTAGCCGGGTGGCTGCACTGCCATTATATTTCATCGTATAAATCTCGCCCATACCGTCCCGAGCGGATGAAAATACGATCTTCCCTGTTTCAATGTTTGCATAATTCTTAAAAAGCAGAGGCATATAGGTATTTTTCAATTCGCTCAACTGCCAGACTTCAACACCGGTCGGCCAATTCATTACACCTGTGTAAAGCTTATCCTTGAATACCAATGTGGCATTATCCCAGTAAGTCATGGTATTGGCTGGGTCTCCAAAGCCATTAAATCCCACCTGCTCCCATTGGGATCCATTGTCTGTCCTCCAGACTTCCAGTCCGGTCAGGTCATTCTGAACCATCAGGTACAGTTTTCCTAGATACACTTCCAATGAATTGATCGAGTTTGTCTCAGTGTAGGTGAATCCCCCACTGACCGGCTGCCAATCGCTGCCATTGGTTGACCGGAAAACCTGGGCACCGTTTGGAAAACTTGTAATCCCGGCATAGAGCATATCCTTGAAGAAGGCAAGCGAAGAAACAGCCTCATTTTCAGGGCTACCAAAGCCATCTGTTATGACAGCTGTCATGGTAATGCCATCGGTACGCCACAACTGAGCGCCGGTTGCACCATTACCTACTCCCCAATACAGGTATCCATTGAAAACCTCACTGGAAGGTGCTCCATAATTATTCAGGTCACCTAGACCATGATCAATAAAAAGTTCCCAATCTGATCCATTATCGGTCCGCCAGATTTGGGTTCCGGTATACCAGGTACTGGCATAGAGGGTATCCTCGTAAATGGCAAAATGGGCAATTCCCTGGTCCGAACCGTTAAAACCATCGGTGATGACCTCGGTCCAGGTGATGCCATTCGGGCTGGCCCAGATGTTTCCGTCCCAGCTACCGGCGTAAATGGAGCTATCAAAGCTGATCATGGCGCCAGCTCCGTCGACCGGTCGTTCATCCACCATTTCCCAATTCAACCCATCCACACTGCGCCAAATCTGGGCAGAGGCTGTCTCTGAAATCCAATGCCAGGTGCCTGCGTAGAGATAATCATCAAAGATTGCCAGGGAGGGGATTTGTTTATTCAGGTAATCCCCAAAACCATTCTCATTTACCTGTTGTTCCTTAAGGGCAGCTTGCATAGCCCGGGCGTTATGAGCCATCCATCCCAGAGAAAGCGCCAGTAAACCAATGCCAAATATTGTTGCTAAGCCTGTTTGAATAAACCGACGTTTCATTCTTTCCTCCTGATATATTCAAAAACTATGAAATTGAGAGATCATGAATGTGCTGCAAACGCTCTCGGAAATGAACCGATAATCCACCCCAACGATACCAAAAACTATTATAATCCTAAACTTTTTGAATGATTGGAGGAGCGAGCGATAGCATCGGTTTGCGAAACCAGGTATCGGTGCTGAAAGTCTGATATCCCATACGCTGGTAAAATCCATAAGCTCCACTCTCGTTTTCAGTGTCGACGCCCAGCTCCGCTTCCTGCATGCCCTGGTCTTTCAAGACTTGCAGGCTTTTTGCAAGCAGTGCGCCAGCCAGGCCACGATTCCGCCACGCCTGCCTGACGAAGATATGCTCGGTGTAGCCGCGTTTGCGGTCCAGCTGCTGATTGAGGGCTTGATCGATGCGGTTAAGCAGCATACCTGCCACCTGGTCACCATCCCAGGCAACCTGCCATAATTCTGGGGTATGGGATGGATTTTTCTGCCAGCTTGCATACTTTTCATCGATCCAATTTTCCGCCACCACCTCGAATAGTGAGAGCACCACTTCCCGCTGCGCTTCCCAGATGGGTCGGAAGTGTTCCGGTTGCACCGGGCGGATTTCCAATCCAGCCGGCATTGGGCGATGCGGTATCTCGTCCAAACGGTACAGCATATTGTTGAAATGGCGTACTGCCTTATAGCCTTGGCTTTCCAATACGGATATCCACATTACCTGCGAGTCGGTAGCCCAACCCTGGAAGAAGCCCAAGGCATCGATCTGTTGGCCGGCAGCCATCTCCTTCAAGCGTTGTTCGTTTTGGCGTACCATCATCTGCCATAACCCGGGCTGCCGCCAATCGGGGTGCAGGTAACTGACCTGGTTATATAAGCGGATACCACCCAGCCCCGTATACCAGCTGAGACGACCGAAACCCACCACAGTTTCTTCACCAGGCGGATTCTTGAGCGAGGCAAACAGAAGGTCCTTGGTTGGGTCGAAGCGGATGGATGGAGAGCACCACTGGATGATATCCTCCAGGGAGAACGGTTCGCTGACCCGATCAGCCTGGTCGCTGGCACGGATGATGTTATGCATCAGGGAATAATCGGAAGCGCCTTGAAAGGGACGAAATGTAAGATCCGACAAGAGTGCCATATGGATGACCTTATTTAGTCTATACCGGATAGAAGACAGCGTCACCAAGCAGAGCATAATCCATAACCCAATCTCAATGGTCTCGGTGATGGGTTGGACTTTACGGATTGCGCCATAGACATGCAGAAGGATCATACCCAGGAATGTCCACAACATCAGCTCATAATAGAAAGGCATGGCTGAAGGAGTTTGGGAGACTTTGAAAGCATATAAAGCAATGACGGTGATAAAAACACCCAGGGAACGCCCCAGAAAAATGACCAGATCTCCGGGTTGTGAGACATCCCAGCGGAACAATTTCGCCCAACGCAAGGGGACGAATACAAGTGGTAAGCCAAAGGCAACCAGCATTGCCACTCCGGCAACGATCAAGTAAATATCAGCATAAGAATTCCAAATCCCAATCATACTGAGACACTCCTTTTCATTCTCATTCAAAACCAAAAATGGGGGATGAGACACCTCTTGGGCGGAAACCTGCTACATTGTCGCTCTGAACCTAAAACACCAATGTTCGATGGGCAAAATATCTTTCGACGGCCTTCTCGATGCGGCTCTTCACTGGCATCAAAACAGCAATCCCTATAGCGATTGAAATCATGTGCAGCCAGGTTGATTCTTCGCCTATTCTTTCACCAATGAACGTGACCAACAGGTGTTCCACAAAACTGTAGATAAAAATTAAAAGTCCTGCCAGGATAGAGTACAAAGTCCCCTTTTTGATAATCACAACGGTGATGTCAAAAAGCTTGTCCTTGATGATTGCCAGTCCGATAATGGACACAAAGATATCATTCAACAGCATTCCTAATGGTAGAAGAAATGCTACATTAATCCCCATGGTTACTAGAGCTTTCAGGACCGAGAATGTGATCACCAGGAATCCGGAAATTAAGATATCCGTAGTGCCGTCTTTCCAAGGTGGAGGTAATCGCATTTTTTGGGTTCTTATACAGCAACCAGATTGCCGATAGGTTGGTCCCATACCAGAAGATGAATATCATTGGATCCATAACGGTATGGTTTTACCCGAAATATATTCCCCCATGCATAGGTGTAGCTTCCATCAATTTGATAATAAGTACCCAACAGGATTGGTACAAAAGAGAGAGCAGTCAGAACCCATAAAAGCACGATCGCCCATTTGATCGGTCGCCCAGTATACAAGTTGACGAAATGAAAGATCAACGCTGGGATCATTATACAGGGCGTGATGGCTACCTGCCCTATGATAGGCAGCTCATCCCAGATGATTCGTTCCTGAGCATCAGCAGACAGGTACCCAAATCCCAGATAAAACAGATCAGAAGGAACGCAGCAAACACGTAATGGTAGGCCTTTCTGTCCACGCGATAATACGAGATACAGGACTGTACCGGTTAACAACGTTCCAAAACCTCACTCAATTGCAGTGAGGATTACGACAGGTGAAGCCATTTGATTTCCCACTTGTAAGATTGTCTGGTACTTTATTGCTGATAACTTTTCAATTTACAACAGCACCTGACAAAAATGTCTGCATCTTATACTATACAGAGAATTTTAGTTTCGTCAAGCACCTGATCAACCCAACCACGTTTTATCTATCGATTGCTTTTTCAAAAGCCTCATACTCTTCCGGCAGTGCCATGTGAAAGCGTTGGCACAGGGCTTTGACATCCTGGTAATCATTTTCATCGAAAGCATAGCCGGTATGGAATTTAATTAGCCATTGCGGAGTGATGCACTGCACCGGATGACCCAGCAACGAGCCAATTCCCGTCAGCGAGTCGGGTGGGTAGGGCAACCCGAAGACCAGGTTACCACTTTCGTCAAAAGTGTAGGTGTGGAAATCCACCAGGTGCCCATGTTCATCACCCAGCACAAAATTACAATCACGAGTGTCGGTGCGGGGCACATCTACATAACCTTTGGCTTCCAGAAGCGCACGGGCAAGGGGCACGTAGCGGTGCGGCATGGCGATATCCAGGTCTTCGTGCGGGCGGGTTTGCTCCCCCAGCAGGGCATCCACCCCCCATCCCCCATCCAGGATGACTTCGATGTCGTTCTGCTCGAACAGGATGACCAGCTCGAGGACATCCGCGGCGGTCATTTCGGGTTTAATTTCCATCGATGGGTTCATTCCAGGTCCCTTATCCAAATTGGTAATGGAAGGTAGACGCGCCTCATTATACAGGGTAACCCAACAGGTAGGTGAACACAAACAAAGGCGTTCCGGTGGATGCCTGACCAATCTCCCAGAAATAATCCTTGTGTTCGAGGGAACTGGTCAACTCCGTCAATTCCTTTTGCGAATACACCCTTAAAAAAGATACCAGACCATCCCAACAGGTTGCCAGGGGTACGATTGGGAGTAGATAGGTCCAGATGAACCTGCTCCAGGTGATGGGTCGAATGAATGGGGTCGCAAAAATGTAACCCAGCAGGGTCATCAAGGGTGAAAGCAGGAAGATGATGGGTGCCTGAGGAGGTTTCAGGCTGGCTTCGAAGACACCCATCGCCACTCTTCTTCTCAACCGCATCCTGCAGGATGAGCCTGGCTTGTTCGGGTTTGAAATGATGAAATCCTTCAAACATGGTGCGCATTCCGGACAGGTGGGCTGGGACGCACATCGCATCCACTGGCTCAGACAGATATTCGATCCCTGCCTGGGATGATGCTGACCATTTTCGGAGCGCATCCGGATGGGGGTACTTATCAGTCAGGGTAACTTTCACCGGCAGCCCAGCTTGTTCGAGCTGATCGCGTAAGCGCAGCCAAGGACCCGTCCCGCCAGAGCACAAGTCCACGATCTCATCCGTTCCGGCATGCTGTAACGCCCTGGTAAACAAGGGGATGAGATGCTGGTGACCTGCTCCACGCGTGGTGACAAACTGCAGATAATCCGTCTGGATACGGCGGAAAACAGGATGGATACCAGGCTTGATCCATGAACTCGAACAGGTGTATTCGAGGCATTCCTTTGGTTAAACCCTTTCGCCCAGGATATGGGACCAATGGTTGTGGATGATCTTCCAGTTTCCATCGATGCGCTGGTAGACCTCGGTACAGTTCCAGGGGGTGCGCCGGGAGACTGAACCATCGGGGTTCAACCAGGTGGACAGGAAGCGGTAGAACAGCACTGCCATGTCGCCACAGACCTGCACCGATGGTTCGATGAAATCCATCACGTCATAGAAGATTTTTCCTTCACGTTTCTTATACTCTTTTATCATCGCCTGCTTGCCATTGATGCGCTGTGGCGTGCCGGTGTCAAAATAAGTCACCCCAGGCGCATACAGCTCAACAAATCCCCACGGGTCGCCCTTGCGCCAACGCTGCATGGCGGCACGCTCAAGCGTGAGCAGCTCGCCCAACACACCGTCATATTCCACGGGGGCAGATAGCACAGGCAGTGGAATCTCCACATGCTCCGGTACCTTGTGGTTGATAAATGACCAGTGGGTATGCACAATTTTCCACTCACCCTCCCGTATAAAATACACCTCGGTGGCATTCCAGGGGGTTTGTGAGATGACCGCCCCTTCAGGCGAGAGCACCGAAGAGCGATAGTTATAAGTGAGCAAAGCTGCGTCACCGGAAACCACAATCCGTGGAGCGATAAATTCAGATTTCTGGTAATGGATTTGACCTGCCAGCTGCTGCATGTAAACCCGGTATGGCTCCAGCCCCTGGATAGGCCTGGTTTGCCCTACATCCACGTACAGGATATCATCTGCGCTTAATTCTACGAACCCCATCGGATCGCCATTACGCCAGCGTTCCATGGCGGCTTTCTCAAGTTGAAGGATTTCATGGGTCATTGGCAGGTGCTCCTTATAGATGATTTATTGTAAGTAGGGTACCCGTTTTGTGAAGTACCCGCCTCCCGCTATCCCCAAATTAAGAAATATTTGGGGCAGGGAAATTCGGCTGGCAGGGATGCCCTTCCTACGCCTATGCGAATAGTTTTCTCGTCCAATCGGCAGACCGTTCGAGCTCACCCTCCAACAGCGGTCCTTCGGTATTATCCACGTAGAACCCTTGCGGTGGAACGACCAGCTCTCCACCGCTTTTCTGCAATGCCTTACCGATCGGCTCAGCGGCATACCCGAAGAGCTTGACCATGGAGGCAAGGAAAGCATTTTTTTGGATATTCGCCTGGGTGAAGCGGGTATCAAAGGCTGCCACCCGCAATCCTTTCAGCTGACCTGCTGGGATCTTTTTTAAAAAGTCCCGGGTCGCCTGGGTGGGTCGAAATCCCTGGGTTGGAGAGCCAACGATGATTAAGTCCACACCTGTCAACAAGTCCGGTTTATATTCAGCCACCCGGACAAGGATGACTTCTCCCTGTTCAGCCAGGATATCCCGGACCGATTGAGCAATTTTTTCAGTGTTGCCGTATTGAGAATCATAGATGACGATCGATTTCATGCTTAAGCCTCCCTTCAAATTATACAGGGATTTGATGGTATCTGTTTCGACATCAGGTTGGTTGTTACAATAGATTGAAATCCGATTTCATGCCTGGGCTATAGATAAACATAGAGGGTCTTGTCACTGCCATCATTGATGGCGGTCCGGGAACACCGATCCTGACCTGCTCTAAGAAGAACATGACAATAAGAACTAATCACAAACAGCTAATAACTATATATCGATTGGAGTATAATTCGTGCGCAAACCAAACCTGGAGATTTATTATGCCGTCAAGAGCTGTTCGAACTGCTGAATCCAAACGTAAGACAAACATCTATCTTGCCATTGCGGCACTCACCCTGCTGATCCTGCTGGTAACGCTGGCAAGCGCGGGCAGGCAACGGACCCTGCGCTGTGACCGCCTTGCATCGGGAGAGGTGGACTGCGTGGTAAAGCTGAGCATTTTAGGAGCGATCACCCTGGATGAAAAAACCATCCCAGGTGCGCAGGCAATTACCATCGGGCAGCAGTGCCCTGACGTGAAATGCTCCTACCGGCTGGAAGTATACGCCACCCAGGGGCTGGTGCCCGTGAACGAACAGTACACCTCCAACTACGAGCGCATGCTGAGTATTAAGAATGAGATCAACGATTTCTTCAAGGATAAGACCAGATCCTTCGTGATGCTGAAAGAGGAAACCAACCCCTATCTCAATCACCGCAGTGATTGTGGTAGTCCTGTTGATATGGATGTATTTAGGGTACCTGATCTGGCAGGCAAACCATCCAGGAATGCAAGAGCAGGACGATTAGAATTAAGCTTCAGCATGCATGCCCTCCTCCAAGGAGAGGCACACACTGCACAAGGGCAGGCTGACGGTGTACTGTGGGTCGCTGCCCACCTTCACGTGAAGCACCTTGACGGCAATCCGACCACAATCACAGCGCGGCTGACGACGCCTGGCCTGGCGAAAGGCGAGGGAGGGCTGAATTTTCCGTGTGACACTTCGCCTGGAACGGCTTGGTTTGGCAGGAGTGAACCAACAGGCGACTTTGTCCCGCTGAGGTCGCCGTTCAAGGTAGGTGCTCGAACCTGTAAATTGGCTCATGGATTGGAATCCCACTGGGCGTAACGCTGGCGGGCTTCACGGGACGGGTATTCCTCTCCAAGCTGAAAGGCTTTTTCTCTTTCCTGGATGTGAAGGGCTTTCTCACGCACTTCCGCAGCCCGGTACGGACGGTTCACCTGTTCGAGCTGGTCGGCTAATTTTTCCCACTTATTAATATTAAATTCAGCCATGTTTAAAGTAATCCGTTTCAAGCAGATATGCCTCCAGGTTGAGGGTACGCTCTCCAAGAGAGGCAGCCGGGCAGTTAAATATTGTCCCAGCAATCCGATCGGCTGCCTGGCGCAGCTCGGAGATGCGGGGAAAGAAGGAGGAGGTGCGGATGAGCTGCCTGGCAGCCCGTTCGAGGAGCATAATGGGGGTCATAGATCATACGGACGGGGATAAAGAACCCCCGGGGAGGCGGCATTGGTTGAGCCATTTATTAGGTATTACAGGAAAGCAGTGAATGTCAAGGGATGAATTGTAGAAATGGTTTCTAAATAAAACGAATCGATTCGAATGTATTTTGATAAAACGCATGGAGAAAATGATGTTCAGGAGAGGATTTCATAGAAACATGTAATTACTCACTGGACTAGCTTTCTGGCAATGATGAGGATAATGACTGTAAAAACATTTCATATTTTGTCATTGCGAGACAGTTTTTGTCGAAGCAATCTTCCTCTTCCAAGCAAAACCTTCATAGCACCTGTATGTTTATTGGAAAACGATCCATGTTGGAGATTGCTTCGGTCGCAAAGAGCGCTTCCTCGCAATGACAACCAGATCTACCCCTACAGCATCTGGTGATTAGTTATATCGATATTATAGCACAGATGTTCTAATCTACAAGGGTAATTACTCACCGATTCGTTATGACAAACCCAACCCCCCTTTGTAAAAGGATATACTCTTTAAATATCGCCGTAAGCGACCTGGCAACACCGATCCGTGAGTAATTACCTACAAGAGGTTTTAGGAAATTGACATCGAGAAAATCACTCGATGCAAGATATTTAAAGATTTCTAATCTTTGCCTGGTGGTTAGTGATCAAAATTAGAATGATCGAGCAAATATACCAAAAGAACGGGAAGAGAGAATATAATAAGAAGGTTATAACTTAAAAACAAAGGAGTAAAACGATGAGCAAAGAATGTGGATGCGGATGTGATTGTGAATGCGGGGATACCTGCGAGTGCGGGTGCCATGAAAGCCATTTCGAGCGTCGCTACCAGACCAAGGCGGAGAAGATTGCCGAGCTGGAGGCTTATTTGAGCGAGCTGAAGCTGGAGCTGCAGGCAGTGGAGGAGCACCTGGCAGATTTGAAGAAGTAGTTTTTTGGGCGGGCAGAATACCCGCCCTACGTAACCAAGGCGCAGGGATGGATATCACCATGTGAATCCGACCAACACCCCTGCGCCGCTATAAAAATCATGTCAGGAATATCCAGTTTTGTAGCCGCCATCGTTGAGGGTGGTCCGGGATCAACGATCCCGGCATCGCTCGTAAAAATCACTCGCGATGTTTCGCGTCTCTACTTTCGGAGTAGCCAGACATCGTAAATGCTCATCTACAAGAGACCCCTCCCAGCTGAAGGTAGCTACAAAAAGCTCGTGCATGTGACCGCTGGACTCGCCCGCCTCCCCACACCCAAAAAAACCATCCGGGATATAAAATCCAAGAACATTGCATCGCTCAAAAACCATTGGCGATGTTCGGGGAGGAGTTTTAACCGGGATCACCGATCCCGGCTACAAGAGCTTGCATGATGTAACTATAAAAGATAATGTTATCCAGAGGACTTGGCGGAGTCACCTGCCACTTGCTGGCGGATTCGAACCCGCAACTTCTTCAGTGCGATTTTTGCCCTAAGACTGTCTACACAGAATATATCCTATATATGGCGGAGTACAAGGTATATATTACCCATATATGGGGGTAAGATCGTATACAAGGTCAATACTGTCTTTGCCGTATACCTGCGGTTGCAGCAGGGTTGCAGCAAGGTGTCATATATTGAAACTAAATTTGCGGAACAATTATGTTAGGGCAGGGAATGAAAGTCCGGTCTTTAACGAGTTGGTAAGGTGTGAGGGGGCTGAGGGTGGGATTTGTCTCATACGCAACCGAAATGTATATAATTACAGATCTTGTGTGAGTGTTTGAATACACTATTACCCTGCGTAATGGTATTCATCTAAAATGACCTACTTTTAGGCTGATTATGTCCAGTAATGTCTAAATCCATTATCCTGGCAATCCCCTATCACTAATAATCAATGGGGATGGCGTCTACCTTGATGAAAAGCGAGATTCGGCTTTGACTAACTTCGGCCCTGTCAAAAGATAGCTCACATCTTGTTCTTCATCACTTTGAAGGGTATCCATTAGCTCATCTGCAAGTTGAGTCAGTTTCATGTAGATAGCTAATCTCGCTCTCGGCGAAGTCCTATCGGATAAGCCATCTTGAATGACTTTCTCAAGAATATTCAATTTATTCTGAAGGAGCAACGCCAGTTGTTCACGATTACTTATATCAATGATTGCCTGTATATCTGCAATGGCTCGTGGATTGTGTTCAACAATATAATAGAACGAACTACGCGGCATCCCTACTTCTCTACAAGCCTCAACAACCGTCATACCACTATTCATATGCTGGATGACCTGTGTAACAGTGTTTATACGAGAGGCTTTGGTGATGGAGTTCATGAGGGCATTGTATCACTGATGATTTGCCAAGTGAATCCCCCCATCCGCTATACACTTTGTTGGGTGCGACTTGACTCACTAAAATACCGACCAGAAAAAGGCCGTATGTAAGGCCAAACTGGATTCACGATGAGGGATTGCTCTTATGGTTCTAACCTAATCCACAATACGTACATCTGGATAGTAAATGGTGGGAAATGAAAAATTAACCTGAGCAAATTTCCAACCGTCAACCTCACGCACGACCACGGCTGTAAAACGTAACGCCCAGACAAATTTTTCCCCACGACCGAGTTCATAGATAGTGTTTGTCCCACCGCGCAGAATGAAGTGGAGTTTTTGCTCGGCGGGTAAGCTTGACGTTTCAATATACTCTTTGATGGATTCCAAAAACGAAGCGTAGCTTTCTGCCCCCATCGTCTTTGTAACAGTAGCAGTTGCAGCAATCCAGCCCACGTTGTCATGGACTTGAATGGATGCAGAATCCACATCCAGGCGTAGATCACCCCACCAATTCCAATCACCTTCAACCAGGTTCCTGGCTGAGTCACGGCTGGTATACCACTCATCTTCCCCCGGTTTGACCCCGTTTGTACCGATCACTTCGGCATTCGGGGTGAACAAATCCATGAAAGCATCCAACTGGGTGATATCGCGACGAGTATAACCGTCTTGAAATGTTTGTAATAAGTGAGCGGATTTCTTGCTGGGAATTCATCCAATATCTCCATCTTATGCTGAAAGATCAAAATTAGCTGTTCACGATTGTTTGTATCAATAATTGCCTCAATATCAGCAATGTCTCTTGGGTTATGTTCAACAATATAATAGAACGAGCTACGAGGCATCCCCACTTCTCGACATGCCTCAACGACTTTTCGTGCCACTATTCATGTACTGGATGACCTGAGTAAGAGTATTTGTGCGAGAGGCCTTGGTGATGGACTTCATTAGAGCATTGTATCATTAACGATTCTCGTAGTGAATCCCCACTGTCCAGTGCATGCTTTGTTAGCTGGCGCTCAATCCCAGTGATTTCATAACCTTCTCCGTCACATTCTCAAATAACTCTTTATTCATCTCTATATACTCAAAACCATACTTTTTAGCCTCCTGCTCGATGTAAGCACTCATCCGCTTCACAAACATTGCAAAAGCGCTAATGTATTGGTCGCTTACATCCCGCATCCAATCACGCTCATTAACTTCAGCAGATTTCTTGATGTTCTCTTTATGATTTACTCCTTGATTACCGATAAATACAACCCGATGAGGAATATTATCAAGCCGACTCACCAACTCGGGAAGAACAGCAACTCCTTCAATCAGTGCATCTCGCCCCTCGTCATTCTCTCTCCTAATATAAGCATCTACCGCTTTCCAAACGACATAACTTTCCTTTCGCACATAATCAATAAGCTCTGCAGGATCCCTCATTATCAACTTTACCCGTTCCACCATGGCATTTTCATTAAACTTGTCAAAAATAAACAAGTCTGGCGCCGATTCCGGGCTTAGAACATTCTCCAGCACTGCACCGAGGGTATCCGTTGAAACAACACTCACAGCATGTTTCTGCCGAATCTCACTGGAGATTATTGATTTTCCAACTCTTGGAGGACCACCTAAAAGAAAAATCATAATAGACTATTCGTTTTAGCCAGCTAATTAGTGCACAACACGCCACCTTGCGATATATTTAGCTATATACAAGCCTATATGATTATACATCTAGGCTGGCAAGCTTCCACTCAAAAGAACCTCTTGACCTGGTATATGATCAGTAGTTGTTGAATAATTATTCAGAATATATGGTGATAGGTTTTCAATTACTTTGAGCTAACTCGTTTGAAAGCTGGTTATATAGAGGGGGTGAGAAGACCAACAGTGAACAAGGGGGTATCAACAATTGAACTTCGCTTCGCTCGGTGTCGATGACCTTGTAGGGCACCACCTGGACACCTGGGGAGTGGGGGTAGGCACCCATGCAGCCTACTATCCCACATTGGATTGCATGGACACATAGGTCCGCCTCACATCGAGGTGGGCTTTTTTGATTATATACAGAAAGGAGATGAGCCACTTATTAATCTGAGATTCTTTCGGTTAAATAAATTGGGGCTATCCCATGAATACTGGGACAGCCCCGATAGTTTGGTTACTATTCGGTCGGGCCGATTTGATTGATTACACTATAGCACAAGAATAATTAGCGGTCAAACAAAACGCCATCCTGACTGACTTAATATATATGGATTTATTGCAATCTGGAAAGTATCCCGATTAAATACACCACCGCTCCCCGGAGAGGAGAGCGGTGTGTACCCCTTAAATGCTACCGAGTTACCTTGGTCGCGACCGATATCGCTTCATTATCCGCAGGGAACACGTCGCGTGCGTTGATGATCGTGACGACGGCTTTGAAGGTTGCCTTCCCGATGGTGGCATCGTTATTGGTGAAGGTGTAGTTGAAGGTGAATACCTGCGCCCGATTTGGAGGGCGAATGGGCACATCATGGGTGACGGTGCCGACCAGCTCTAATCCATTTTGGGTGACTTTGTACAGGTCCACCTGGACGGATTCCGGATAGTACAGATTTTTCACAGATACGCTGATCGGCTTGGTCTGCCCGGCGCGGGCGGAGGTGGGAACAGTAAATTTAGTGATGCCTACATCATGGGTGCGGACAGAAACAATATTTGTGGTCGATGCAGTTCGTCCATCCGTCGTTATGACAGAAAGCTGGACGGTATAGTCGCCGTCGGCTGTAAACTGGTGGATGGGGTAGCATTCTGACGATGTGCTGCCATCCCCGAAGTCCCAGGCGCAAGATTGGAAGCCTACCCCAACCGGGTCGTAAAGAGTCATTATTGAATTGAATGCTCTCATTTTTCATCGGATCCCCTGGCCAAAAGCTAAAATAGGCTTCGGTAGGTGGTGTGCTGTATAGATTAAAATCTAACCTTACACCATTACCCTGCCAATCTGTTGCGTAGGTTTGATAAAAATAAGTCGTATTTGCGTTTAGATGAAAAGTAGCCTGAGCGGTGTAAAAATTATTAACACATCCAACAACTTGTAGATCATTGAAGTTGGAACCTTGAAAAACTGTTATTGTTGGCCAAATATAGTATCCTCCCGTAGATTCGGCTGTGTACGAACCATCGCTATCCGGCGTGAAGGAATACCAGACCGTATTACTACCAGTCCAATTGCAACCCCAGACCTCATCAGGTTCTATGGTCGCATATTTTGTGTCGACGGAACCTGTGAATGGAAGCTCTGAAATCTTTGTTGCATCTACAAAATTATCATTTGCCGGTACTGACTTTATTAAATTTATGGTTACAAGCCTTCCATAAGAATTTGTAAAAACTTGATAGTAATAAGTGGTCCCTCCCTCTAGCATCATTGTTATAGGTGCCCAATCTATGGTGCAACCTATATTAACTAATTCAGCCAAGTCTTGACCAGTATACACAGCTTGACGCACTGACCCCTCCCCCGCAACTTCTGAGGTATACAATCCGCTAGTATCTGGAATAAATGCATACCAGATTGTTTTTTCCGCACTATAATCGCACGGGTTTGGTTCACCTGCTTCTGTGGAGGTGTATAACATATCTACAGAATCAGAATATGGAATAGTGGGAATCATAGTGGCATTAATAAAATCGTCGTTGGCTGGAGGAATATCTTCTTTTATGTCGAATCCAACGATACCTCCAAATTCGCTGTTATTTAATATCTGGAAGTAATAGGTTGTCCCTTGCTCGAGAATCATTGTGATTTCTGGAATCCATTCCAATCTGCAATCGATATATGTTAGTTCACCCAGATTCGTTCCTGAATAGACAACAAGAGTGGTGTAATTTTCCTCTCCAGATGATGAAAAGGTGTATAAACCATTCGTTGCTGGGGTGAAGGTATACCAGACTGTTTTATGGAAAGTCCATGCACAATTATTTGGCTCGACTTCCTCAGTTGAGGCATCGTCGGTATTTACACTATCGACATACGGAGTAGCTGTAATTATTTTAGCATTCGAGAAATTATCATTATCTGGTGGTAAATTCTGGGTTAATCTAATTGTTATCGACCCTCCGTAATCCCACGGATAAGCGATCTGAAAGTAATATGTTGTTCCGCTATCTAAATTTATGAGACTTTGAGGGTTCCACTCATAGGTACAAGATATATTTTGTAGAGTATTTAAATTCTCACCAGTGTACTATAGATAAAAACAACCATCCTCCAGTGGATTTAGCAAGGTATGGGCCACTGACTGATGGAGTGTATGAGTACCAAACTGTTCTAAATGGCTCTCCCCCGCATGAAATTGGCTCTCCTGCCTCACTTGTGGCATATAAAGATAATTTACAGTATTTATATAAGGAAGCTCAATGATTTCCGCGGCGTTGGCGAAATCGTCATTAGCGGGTGGCAGCATCTGGGAAATGTTAAATCGGAGATGGAGCCTCCATCCGATGGCGTTGATGGACCGGGTGGAGGGTAAATTTCTGATGCAAATCGCGACATTAGCTCGAAATAGTAGGTTGTACCACTCATGACCTTGAACTCGTTATATGTGACTTGTGATTGGGCGCTAGAACAGGCTACTGATACGAGTGCTCCGTCCACAATTTGGTAGATCGATATTGTGACGATATATTGATAATCTGTTGCGACAGATATGTTTAGATACGAGTTACCCGATGGCGTATATTCATACCAAATAGAATTTAATCTACCACCGCAAGTATCTGGGTCATTTTCCTCGACCGATGCTTCAACTGTGCTCGAACTATCTGAATAAGGGAAAGTATTAATCACCGTGGCATCGGCAATATTGTCATTGTTGGGAGGGGCGGCAGAGACATCGATGACGATTATTGCGAGTAGGATCAATGTGACTGTCAAGATGCCCGTTATGCCTTTTAGATTTTCTTTGATGTTCATTTCATTCTCCATTTTTTTATGAAAACAACTTATCTATATAAATTATTGAGAGACCTTGGTTGCCACTGAAATCAGCTCATTATCCGGGGTATACGCATCCCGGGCATTGATGATCGTGACAATAGCTTTGAATGTGACCTTACCTGAGGCTGCGTCAGCGCTGGTAAAAGTGTAAGCAAATGGGAATACCTGGGCACGGTTGGCTGGTCGCACCGGCATGGTTTGGGTAAGGCTTCCAACCCATACATAACCATTGGTAGTGCTTTTGTATAGGTCTACTTGGACCGTTTCTTCGTAATACAGGTTTTTAATGGATACATTTATTTGTTTGGTTTGACCGACACGTGCTGATGTTGGCACGCTGAAGCGTGTAATTCCCACATCATGGGTTCGGACTTGTATTGTTTGTGTCGTTGAAGCACGATTCGACCTCAAAGGTCGTTGAACTTAATTGGACTGTATAATCGCCATCTTCGGCATAGATATGCGTTGGATAGCACTCTTCAGAAGTGCTGCCATCCCGAAATCCCAGCTGCAACTTTCGAAGCCAATGCCAGCCGGATCATAGGAATCGTTGTTGAATTGAATATGATCATAGATGCTTGGATCTCCCGGCCAATAGCTGAAATAAGCCTCTGGTAGCGGAGTCGGGTAAATATCGATTGAGACGTTGTTTCCATCATAGGTTTGCCATGGATACGAAATCGTTGCCATCAACTCAACGTAATAGGTTGCTCCAGCGGTCATACCTTGGACCGTAGTCACCTGGTAATAACTTCCACAGCTTAGTTGTACAAGCCCTTCACTCTCCAATCTATAAACCGATAACGTAACTGAATAGTAATCATAGGTATTTGCGGAAATTGTCAGGCTTGTATTTTCAGATGGGGTGTAAACGTACCAGATTGACTTATATCTACCCGTGCATGTATCTGGATCACTTTCTTCGACGGTCGCCTCAACTGTACTTTGGCTGGTTGAGAATGGAATTACTGAAATCACTTCTGCATCGGCGAAATCATCATTCTCAGGAGGGTGAGTGATATTAATTGAGACGGTTCTTACTGGATAATATGCGGGTGATAACAATTCAATATAATAGGTGGTTCCGGCTATTACATCGATCGTTATTGTACGCGGCATCGTATATTCACAGGATATCTCAGTGAGCCCTTCACTTTCCAGGCTGAATATTGCGTACATAATGGCTCCACCCTCGCCGCTTGAGAACGTAATATTCAAGGCATCATCATCTGTTGGTGTATATCGATACCAGATGGAATTTTCACGCCCTACACACGACGTCCATGGGTCATCAGGTTCAATTGTTGCCTGAGCTATGTCCTGGGAATCCTCGAAAGGTATATTTTCAATCACCGTGGCATCGGCAAAATTATCATTCGATGGTGCATCTGCCAGGGCAGTGCTCACGCTCAATACTAGCATCATAGCGGTCACTGCCAGGATGCTGGCGATATTTTTGATCTTTCGCTTGGTGTTCATATTCTCCTCTTGAGGTAAATGCGTGGTGGAAGGTGCGGCCAGTTTTCCCTATCGACCAGCCGATCGCGAGTCAGGTCACAACCATCCGGGTTGAACGGTATTTTCCTGTGAAATCCAATGGGGCTGATGATCACCTCCACAAAGTGTTTCCTCCCATTTCGTGCTACCTTTCTGGGCATTACCGGCAGGAGAATTAGCAATCTACGCTCAGTATTGCAATTATTAACTGCCAATACCAGTGGTTTAACTGCCAAAAAACGCCATTATAAAAAGATGCATCGGGATAATACCTAAATACAAATACCTTTACACAATACCTGACGATGAAAACAGGTATTTCCCCTTTCTACTAATTTAATCAGTTAAGTACTATGGCTACAGAAATAATAAAATAAAAAGGTTATCAGTGGGTTCCCTCCCAGGTCGAAAATATATGCTCTCAACCAAACCCGTGTGTCTCCCGCCTATTAATCTATTATTAATTATACATTAAATTATAAATTTCACTTAGTAAATATATTGATAAAATTTTCAAAGACTATTATATCGAAATGGCTCAAATATGATAAATAATTCCCAGGAGGATCAGCCTTGATTGACATCTTGCTCCTAAAGACTCTTATCTTCTATTTCAATATCTCGATCTCTAAAGTCCGTCATCTATGGGCTATAAGATAAATTAAAAATAACGATGAGTGCTACAAATAACTTAGGTTTTCATTTCACCGGGTTTCAATTCCCACCAGTCTTCGAACCAAGGATATTTGATTGGAAATGGCCATAATCTGATTGGATCCAATCTCGGACAACCAAAAACGACTGTGTAGAATGGTTGTAATCGAGTATCAAAAAAAGTAAGTGACACCTGCCAACTAATTCCAGATCTGTCGCACCAGGAACTGGCTCGGAAATTCGATACTTAATTGCAACTCCGATCCAAACAAGTATTGTTAGGAAGACTAAAAGAGCAAAGATGTATCGGCGCATTGAAATTTAGAAAGTGATTTTCCAAAAATCAAGAACTATAATATTGGATCAATAATTCATTAGAATAATTAATTATATAGCTTAATCTAAATTACCTGTCAAATATTACTCCTGGAGGGGCAGCCTCGATAGAGTACTTAATCCGAAAAAAACGTATCCTCCCTTTCACGATCTCAATCTCTAAAGTCCCCCATTTACGCACAATAAGCTCATTCAGTATCTGGATTAATTGGGCTTCTTGTTCGGGTGTGAAAATATCGGATAAACGGAGAAGTTTATAATCATGTGCATTCTCCAGATCTCTCATGATTACTAATAATAAAACCCCATGACGCACTTCCATCCTATTATTTTATTCATCGGGAAGTAAGTTATCGATCGGCCAGAAGACATCATATGATGATATATGATAGTCGGAACTGATCCATATTTTTCACGATCAGTGATAGCAACCACCTATGGAGAAGGTTCCACACACTAGGTCCAATAATAAATATATTAAGAATTTCCCCATCAAAATATTTTTAAGCTCGTTATGATAAGGGGTATGCCACCTTTAAAGTGAACATAGGGGGTATCAACAATTGAATATGCTTCCCTAAGTGTCGATGACCCCGTAGGGCATCGCCTGGACACCTGGGGAGTGGGGGTAGGTATCCGCACAGCCTACCTTCCACGTACATAGTGCGGCATTTATCACAGCCCACCTTGAACTCATTCATTGAGTTTGGGGTGGGCTTTTTTGATTCTACAAAGAAAGGAGGTAAACATGCTCAAAGTACAAATCCTAGCAACCTGTTCGCACTGTAATGGCGAGGCCTATCTAGCCTGTCGGCGAAGCTGAAGACTGCCAGGGTCACAAATACACTCGTCACATTCCTTGCCCATACTGTGAAGGTAGTGGCAACGAACCTAAGTGGATCGACCTGGAAGACTTCGCCAAACTACTGCAACAGGCAGTATGCCCACACGAACACACAACCTACCAGGGCAGTATGCACTTCAGTGCTGGCGATGTATGGGATGACATCCAGAAGTCTGTGATGACTGTGGTGCAAAACTAGATCAGCCAACCCTTGGCGATTTCATCAACGATGAAAACTAATAATAATCAATCCAACCTAGAGCGCTTCCCTATTGGCAGGGAGGCGCTCTTTTTTTGTCTCTAGAAAGGAGATATGCAATGGACGCCAATAATAATCACAATAGTAAGGTCAATGATTTTCCTGAAGCACCCGCAAGCTGGAATTGGGGGAGGAGTTTTTGGTTGGATTCCGCAAATCGCTTACCGTATCCTCCCAATTAACCAGTGAGTTGCTTTTGGATGAACTCGCCAATCTCAGCCACTGCCTGCTGTGCTTCAGGCAGAAGGGGGACAAAGGTATGCCAGACATGCCACATTTTAGGCCAGATGACCAGGTGTACGTCCACACCGGCAGCTTTGGCGCTGTTTGAAAGACGCTGCGAATCGCTCAACAAAATCTCATCCTGACCCACATGCAGCAGGAGCGGCGGTAGACCATTCAGCCTGCCATAATGGGGTGAGATCAACGGTAAACAGGGGTCCTGAT
>CAVTQM010000030.1:0-12639 GCA_963736805.1 uncultured Chloroflexia bacterium | reverse complement strand
AGCCCTGGTAGTGGATTACCTTGCAGAAAACTACGGAAAGTAACTGAACATAATCGCTATAAAAACTCCCGGGATGCATTCCGGGAGTTTTGCGTTTAAAGAAAATATCTATACATAAGAAACTGAACAGGGATCTTTACTTTACCAGCCAATAACAGACATTCACATTGCCGGTAGCTTTTCGTCAAGCCCAAATATTACCGCTTGCGAATCCCTCATCCAGCACGGGTTGAGTGCCTTCGACCACCAAGAGACCAATCTCGCGCCCGATAGACAGGTCTCCTTATTCGCTATCTTGGTGTTTTCGCTTATGGAGGGGTTGGACTACTCAACCACACTGCGTTGATACTATTCCAATGCTCCTGGCTGATCAAGAAACTTGGGGACACCCATTGATTAGTGATCCCCGCTTGTTCGGTGGACTCAAGCATGACCTGTAAATTCGCCGCTGGTATGGCTGTCATCTGTTCTTTCGGAAAATCCGGGCTGTAGATATTATCCCATAAGCCAATCATCATGATCACTCGTTCCACCCCGAATTGGGTCAAATAGCTGGCAACCTGGCTGATTGCTTCAACGGGTTGGCCATCCAAATCATGATTTCCCCAGACAACAAGTCGGTCAGCATTCATTAAAAAGGCATTCAGGTCGGTGCCATTTTTTACGACCACATTCCCATTCGTATCTAAAGAAACCCTGGCCTCAAAAAAAAGCTGCTTGTCATAGCGATGCACGATCTCGGCTGCTTTTTCCAGGAAACGACCAACTTCAACCACACGCCATGCACCAATGGATGGATCATCAATATCAATTTCGCCGGTAGCTGTACGAGGCCAGTCTTCCTGACCCGAATAGCTGCTGTATGCAGCCTTATCATTATCACCAAAACCATCCACATAATAAACCAGCTCGGAAATCGTAACCGAGTTCACCGGGTAGTTCGCGGCGATAAATTCGATCATATCCAAAGCATCCTGGCCAAAATCACCTTCAACGAGATCCATCGTACTGACCAGGTTGTCGCTGGCAATCCCGGTATAGGATATTGCCGCTTCATCCGGGTGACTTTGCAGGTAGCGCGGGGCAAGCATATCGACGACTGCGCTCACGTGCGCCCATTCGCTAAAACGCGCACTATCCCTGGCCAGATAATCGACCCCAGTATGTTTGACCTCGCTTGACCACCGGTCCGGATGACCTTTCCAGGGGAAATAGGTCCAATCCACACGCCCTGCGCCTAAAGCGACCATATTCGTTCCAGCTGCTTTCATCAGGCTTTCCAGACTATCCTGCTCTGGCTGGCTGTTGCTAATATCCAGGTAATCAATACGGACGGCATGTACAGAATTTAATTGGGTGAATTGTGGATTGGGCGTAGATTTTGGAGTGCGCAATACACCATATGCCACCAAACCGATTAATCCAACGGCAAAAATGATAAGAATAAGTAATAAAACGTTTTTTCGCTTCATACAATATCAATTATCGATGACCTCCCCAAAAATCTCCCAGTACCTGCCAGTGGGTATCATTCATCAGTACACTGGGAGTGATCCAGATATTTTGAATCCCACCAGCCCGGATGGATTGCAGGGCAGTTTCAAAACTCGCTGGAGAAACCGCACCCCCGTTGTCACTCCACAATCCAACGGAGAGAATCAACCTGCTTTGGGAATAGCGGGTTAAAAACCGCGCCACTTCTTCGAGGTATTCCGGGGCATAGTGGTCTACTCCAAAATAGCCCCACACCACGAGCCGGTCCATGTGTTCCAGGACCAGATTGTAATTGGTCCCGTGCTCGTTGGTGATTAAACTTACGGTCCTCGAGGACTTAGCTCTACATCCATGAATACTTGCTTCCCATGCTTCTGTGCAAGCTCAATCGCCTTGTCGAGGAAGATATCCATCTCGTGGGAACGCCAGTTCCCTACGGATGGGTCAAATGTATTAATGGTTCCATTTGAATAGCGTGGCCAGTCATTTCTCCCGGAATATGCCATGTAGGCTGCCTTATCATCCGGTCCATAACCATCGCGATGATAGTATAGTTCAGTGATCGAGATCGAATCGACCGGGTAATTGGCTGCGATATATTCAATCATGTCTAGCAATTTTTGGCCAAACTCGCCATGCACGAGCTCTGTGAAGCTGACCAGGTTCTGGCTCCGCTCACCATCCACAGAGACAGCCGCTTTGTCTGGATGGGCTAGGATGTAATTGGGTGCGAACACATCCACCACAGCATTCGTATCTGCCCATCTGCCAAAGCGTACGCTATCCTCATACAAGAAATCTATGCCAGTATCTTTGACATCATTTGACCAGGCATCTTCGTGCCCATTCCACTTGAAAAATGTCCACTCCACCCGTCCTGCGCCTAAGGCCACCATGTTAACTCCTACAGCCTTCATTTGCGATTCCAGGGAATCCACCAAATCTCGGCTGGTAGCATAATTGGGATAATCGAGGCGCATGGCATGGATGGGCGTATAGAGTTGGATGATGGGCATGTATATACGAGGTGTGCTTATTTCGTCAATTGATAGCTTTGGCACTGCAGTTGGCTGGCTGATTTCGGCTGGGCCTCCTACAGGCGTCGGGCTCTTAACAATTGTTGGTGGTAGGCTTCTTGCCAGGACATTATCCGGCAGCCATGCAGATCGAAGGGTTAAAATCGTCGCCAGTATCAAAAAACTTAACAGACCTAAATACCAATAAAGTCTTCTTTTCAAAAGCTCTACTTCTCCTTTTTTTTCTCTCCAGACATGGATCGCCGAGAGATTACACCTGTACGTTCGAACTTATTCCATTGGGCTTCCGTGCCTCTTAGCTCTAAAATAATTGCCCATAGCGTGACCAGGCTCATCATCACCGAATAAGGCACCCATAATGGAAGCACGTACAAGTACTTAATATCCTTCCAGGCTTTATCTAAAGCAATGGAAAAGATTGTTACGAATAATACTCCAAATAGTCCAATCCATAGGATTATACCCAATAAATCGCTGGTTATGGGATTATATCCAGTCACAATTAAGAGGAAGAGCAAGAGCAGGATGAGCACTTGCAAGATCGGGATGATAACCATGTTGAAGAAATTTATCGGCAGGTAAAGCCCCAATTGGCCATATTTCATATTGAAAAACATATCTCTGTGTAAGCCTACAGTTTGAAGTAGACCGCGTGCCCATCGAACGCGTTGCTTCCATAGGCTTTTAACCGTGGATGGTACTTCGGCGAGAACCACGGCATGGGGAGCAAATTTAACTTGATAACCAGCCTTATGAACTCTCCAGGTCAGCTCGAGGTCTTCGCCAATAAAACCGCTCCGGAAAGGTCCATTACTCTTCCCCTCCCAGGCTTGTGCAATATCCTGCTGAAGAGAAATGCCATCTGCTGGATCAGCCTTCTCTAAGACAGAGCGCCGGAAAGCCCCGACGTTACCAGAAACGATCGGCAGGCAGTTGATTTGTGCCAGTGCCCGGCGCACAAACCCTGTGCCCACGTGGGTTTGCAGGCACATCAGCCGGGTGAGTGGGCGGTCCAGGTTGACCGGGGCATCATTTCCACATACCGCCCCCACTTTTTCAGTTGTGAATAAAGCCAGCATCTCATGAATGGTTGACCGGGTAAAGATGCCATCCGCATCCACAAACATCAGGATCTCCCCATGCGCATGTTGGTAACCAAGGTTCAGCGCCGAGGCTTTCCCACCATTGGGCTTGGTCAATGCCACCACCCGGGGGGGCGCATGATATTGTTTCATTACCACGTAAGTATTATCGGTTGAGCCATCATCCACCAGGATAACTTCAATATTCCGGTAATCAGAAGCCAGGATGGATTCAACACAATTGGCAATGACTTTCTCTTCGTTATAAGCGGGAACCACGATCGAAATTAATGGCCTGCGAGTATTAAATACAGGTGCAGGTCGTTTTTTAAATGATGCAATTAAAGCCAGTGGGAAATAAATCAAGGTCAGCGAGCCCATGATAATAATGAGCAGGCTTAATAGTCTAAACAGGTTGATGACAATATCCATGATTAAAGAAGATATTCTGCCAGCGCTGCTTCAAACACCTCGCTTGCATAGCGGATATTGGCTCCAAAACGGGCATTAATTTCCAGCACCAGCGGGGTTCCATCACTTTTGCGGCGGATATCAATATCCAATGGTCCACTCAACCCCAAGGCGCGGGTTGCTTGCCTGGCTAATTCAGCCACATCCTCATCCATCACCCTGCGCACACTTTTAGCATTACCAACTTTTCCCTCTTTTAACTCGGTCTTTTCCAGGACTACGGTAACTGCCTGACCCCCTGGTCCAATATAAACGTTAGGGGCATAATCAGTCCCCTCAGCAAATTCTTGCAAGATGTAATGGTCCCCTAAAGCAGTGATGATAGACCAATCGTCCGGCATATGCAGAAACACCTCACGCCCACCCCGCCCGATACGTGGCTTGCTGATGCATGGCCAGCCAATACGCTCCGCCAGATCCTCGGGTGAGTGCACCTGCGAAGGCAGGCAAAAGCGTGGAATGCTGACATGGTGCGCAAATAGTTCCTGGCTGGTCAGGTATTTATCATCGGCGGTTTCAACAGCTTTGGCACTGGCAATCAGGGCTGGAATATCTGCATGCCATTGCCATCCCCGCGCAAACACCGGCAGCTCTTCACTGACCGTGGGAATCACCAGCTCAACCTTCTCCTGCTTGGCGATGTTATAAACAGTCTCGAGTAGGTCTGGGGCGTTGGCAGGAGGCACTTTAAAAAACTGAATTCCTTCCATATCCACCAGCTTCATATCAGTACCGACTACATGTACATTGCGTTCCAATAAAAGTGAGGTAACGCTGCGCCCCGCAGGTCCACCGACGCCGGTTACAAGGATTTTACTCATTCAAATAACTCCTAAAGCATTGAAATCATGCGTACGACTTCAAATCCTTCTGCATAATCCACCTTTGCCTGCCCCCCTCGAAAAGCCAGCTTTCCGCGAATCAAATCCGTCTTCATATAACTTTTTTTACTCTGGTCGCGGTGTTCCCGGACCGCCTGGATTTTTATATCCACATAATCTCCAACCTCTACGTAATAACTAGGCCGGAAATCCTGGGTCACAGACGGGCTTTCATAACAAAGAATGGTGGTGCGGGTATCCCGTGCGGCGCGTAAGGTTGACTCGTAGACCAGTTGATGATCCTGGTGGAGGTCATGGCTGGAATGGGTGAAGATAATATCAGGTTGGTATTGTTTGATCATCGCTTCAATGGCGCTGGTTACATCCACTGCGTCGGTTATCAGGCGCGTATCCGTGCAGTCCAACACCTGGATATCGGCCAGCCCGAGGAATTCCGCCCCGCTTACCGCTTCCTTCTGCCTGTTTTTGGCATTCCCACCTTTTTCGCCTTGGGTCAATACCAGGGCGGAAATCTGATAGCCAGCATCGCGCATTTTTGCCAATGTGCCGCCTGCCGCAATTTCAATATCGTCAGGATGCGCCCCAATAGCCAGGACACGCGCCGGGCTTGTATACCGTTCGACCACGATTTTATTGGAAAACAGGACGATTACTAAAATACTTAAGATTAATATACTGGAGAATTGTGCTATAAGATCAATCTCAGTGGAAATCAAGTTTTCTGGAGATCCAAGCAGCTCATAGACCAACCGGAACAGGTTGAGCAAGGCGAATAAGCAGGCTTGTACCAATGATCACATAGAATAGTATCCTGGATTGTTGCGTAGACCTGCGTAGTTCGCTCCGGCGCAGGTAGGTATAGATGATCATGCCTGTGAAGCACAGGAAGGTAACCGCATGACCGATGATCGAAATAAGTGATCGTTCCATAGATAAAACTATACTCAGCTGATGATTTAACACCCAACGTTAACTTGCAGTCTTAACAAACCGCAATTTTACCCGATTAACTACAAATTCCTGTCTAATTATTGCTATCTTTACAATGATGCAAGTTTTCTTCCAGGAATCCGTATTGATTTCGGTTTCCTATATCTGAGCCCGAGCGACAAGGCAGGCATTATCTCCGAACAACAAATTTTAACAACTTCCGGGGTAAAATAACAGCCTGGAGTTCATTTATTTCTATCTTTCACGGAGGACACATGATCAAAATGCTCTCAGGTGACGAAGCGGTGGCGCGTGGAGCGTGGGAAGCCGGTGTAGCCGTCGCCTCAGCCTATCCTGGCACGCCCAGCACCGAAATCCTGGAGGAATTGGCACGCTACCCCAATGTTTATGCGGAATGGGCTCCCAACGAAAAGGTGGCGGTGGATGTGGCTATTGGTGCAGCCTATGCCGGGCGGCGGGGTATGGCAGTTATGAAGCATGTGGGGTTGAATGTAGCCGCCGATTCCTTTATGTACGCCTCAATGACCGGTATAGAAGCCGGGTTAGTGATCGTCTCCGCCGATGATCCTGCCATGCATTCCAGCCAGAATGAACAGGATAACCGCACCTTTGCCAAGTTCGCCCGTGTCCCCTGCCTGGAGCCCAGTGATAGTCAGGAAGCTAAAGACATGACCATCGCGGCCTTCGAGCTGAGTGAACGCTTCGATACACCCGTGTTGCTGCGCTTGACCACCCGTATCTGCCATTCAACCAGCGCAGTGGAATTGGGCGAACGAACCGATTTCACCCCCCCAGAACCAAAACCTTTCCCCCGCAACCCGGCAAAATATGTGATGGTGCCTGGGAATGCGATCAAACGCCACCCGGTGATTGAACAACGTCTGCTGGACGTGGCAGAGTTTGCCGAGGATTACCCTTATAACCGTATTGAGCCGGGAGATGCATCCCTTGGGATCATTACCTGCGGGGTGTCCTACCAGTACGCCAAAGAAGTATTTCCCACTGCTTCCATCCTGCGCCTGGGTCTCACCTGGCCGCTCCCCACACAACTGATCAAGAAATTTGCCGCCTCGGTTGAGCGGCTGATCATCCTGGAAGAATTGGATCCATTCATCGAGGAAGCTGTGCGCTTGATGGGCATCCCCGCTGAAGGGAAAAGCATTTTCCCCCTGGTTGGCGAGTTTGATCCGCGCGTGGTACGCGAATCAGCCATTAAAGCCGGCTTGCTGCCCGCATCGGTTCATATTTCCCTGCCAGATGTGGAAGTGGGTCCGCTACCGGCACGCCCGCCGGTGCTCTGCCCGGGGTGTCCGCATCGCCCCTTATTCTATATACTCAATAAGCTCAAAGTGCCGGTTAACGGAGATATTGGTTGTTATACTCTAGGGCTCATCCCACCGCTCAGCGCCATTCATTCCTGCGGATGCATGGGGGCGGGCATCGCCGTGGCGCATGGGGCGGTCAAAGCTGGCAGCCCCGAGAAGCATGTGGCGGTGATTGGTGATTCCACCTTCTTCCATACCGGCATCCCAGCCCTGCTCAACACGGTCTATAACCGCAGCCAGATGATCACCGTCATCATGGATAACCGGGTCACCGGCATGACCGGTCACCAGGAGAACCCGGGCACAGGTCGCACCCTGCAGGGTGAGGCAACCACGGTGGTTGAGCTCGAACCACTGGTCCGCGCCCTGGGAATCAAACATGTGAAGACCGTCCCAGCTTTCGCCGTATCAGAGATAGAAACCACCCTGAAGGAATTCTTGAAGCTGGACGAGCCATCCGTGCTGATCACCCTGGAGCCTTGCGCCCTCCTGCCCGATGCGCGCAAGCGCTGGGTGCCCCTGGAAGTGCTTTCCGATCAATGCAACGGATGCACCTTATGCTTCCGCATCGGCTGCCCGGCCATCCTGAAGAGCGACGAGCTGGATGCCAAGACGCAACGTCCCAAGGCATTGATCAATTCTGCCCTGTGCACAGGCTGCGAGGTGTGTGCCCAGATTTGCCCACGCGACGCGATCACCTTCCGACCCATCGAAATGAGCGAGGCATAGCATGAGAGATTCAACCAATTTCCTGTTAGCGGGCGTAGGCGGGCAAGGGACGATCCTCGCCAGTGATGTGCTGGTCAATGTCGGGCTGGCGGCGGGGTACCAGGCCAAGCAGGCGGAAGTGCATGGTATGTCTCAGCGCGGCGGCAGCGTCACCAGCTTTGTGCGCTGGGGGCGGGTGGTATATTCGCCCCTGGTGGGTGGCGGCGAAGTGGACGTCTTGCTGGCGTTCGAAAAAGCCGAGGCGTTGAGGAATCTGAACCAGCTGCGACCTGGAGCCCTGGCGCTGATCAACCTGGCAGCCATCGAACCGGTCACCGTCACGTCTGGCGGGCAGGCTTATCCAACGGATGACACCCTGCGAAGTAAAATCGCTGAGGTGACCCGCAATATGGTTTATGTGGATGGGGAAGCCATCGCCGCTCAATTGGGTAATATTCGGGCGGCTAATGTGGTCTTGCTGGGCTGCCTCTCTGCCTTGATGGAGCGTGAAGGGCTGGCAGGCGCAGAGTTATCGGCAGAGATGTGGTTGAAGGTCATTACAGAAAGGGTGCCACCCAAATATGTTGAGCTCAATCACCAGGCGTTCAATGCCGGGCGGAATGTTGTCACCGGATAGTTTTTTCCCTCCGAAAGATAAGAGCCAGATCTATTGCGTGATCTGGCTCAGCTTTTTATATTGAGCAGAACCACCCCCGCGATGATCAGCCCGGTCCCCACCAGCTTGGCGATGCTGAACAACTCCTGGAACCAGGCAATCCCGATCGCGGCGATGACAGCAGTGCCCAAACCGGACCAAATGGCGTAAGCGGTGCTCACCTCCAGCTTCTTAAGCGCCAATGCCATAAAGACGAAGCTGATGGCGTACATCACGAACATCAGCACCGATGGCATGAGCCGCGTCAGGCCTTGGGAAACCTTCATCATGGTTGTGCCAACCACCTCGGTCAGGATGGCGATTATCAGGTATATCCAGTAGATCATTGGGGACCTCCGTGAGTGGTAATCAGTGGGTGTTGTTTGCTGCCTGATTGTGGTATCCCATTATATTTCATGAATTTATCCAATCCTCACGCAGCGCATCGAGAGCGAGCCACCCCATAGTTTATCAGCAAAGAAGCTGACGGGTTCGTCCTTTTCGCTCACACTAAGGATATATAACAGGGGCAGGTAATGCTCGGCGGAATTCACCGCCAGCCTGGCAACCTGGCCTTGCTGCTCATAATGGATGATCGGTTCATGCTCGTGGTGCAGGATCCATCCCGCCACCCTGGCATCGAATTCGACTGCCCAATCAAAAGCGGTATCCTCCCACACCATCATGCCCAGGTTGTGCACGATATTGCCACTCCCCAAGATCAGCACACCTTCCCGGCGCAGCGGTTTGAGTTGCTGGCCGAGCGCATAATGACCAGCCCCATCCAGGCTGCGGTCGAGGCTCAGCTGCACCACGGGTATATCCGCCTCGGGGTACATGCGGCACAGCACCGACCATGTCCCATGGTCAAGCCCCCAGGAGCTGTCAGGTGACACTGTGCTATCACCGGCAAGCTCCACGATCCGCCGGGCAAGCTCGGGTGAGCCCGGGGCAGGATATTGCATCTCGAACAATGCACGTGGGAAGCCATAGAAGTCGTGAATGGTGCGCGGTGCTTGCATGGCGGTCACCTGGGGTGTACGCGTCTCCCAATGGGCAGAGATGCACAGGATGGCTTTCGGTTTCGGGATGTTTTTAGCAGCCTCCTGCCAGAGGCAGGCTGAACTCGTTATCTTCAATCGCATTCATCGGGTTGCCATGCCCGATGAACAAGGCTGGCATGATTGGGTCGGCCATAACGTTCCTCCATCTCCAATGTACATCGTAATCAGAATGCCTTAATGTACTACCGAATGGCTCCCAAGGCAAGAATCCCACTTTTATGAAAATCACCTGCCTGATATAATCGCCGCATGTCCAACACCTACAAAATCATCCTCAACCCAACCTCTGGGAACGGCAACGGCTTGAAAGCCATCCCGCAGATTGAAAAGCTGCTCAACCAGCATCAGCTCAGCTTCGACCTGGTGCGCACCGAACGGGTCGGGCATGCCATCGAGCTGACCCGCCAGGCAGTCAGGGATGGCTGCAATGCCATTATCGCCGCTGGGGGGGATGGCACCGTCAATGAAGTCATTAATGGGTTGGTGCAGTGCCAGCTGGAAGGCTTGACGATCCCTCCCTTGGCCGTCTTGGCGGTGGGCAGGGGCAATGATTTCGCCGGCAGCATGGGCATCCCGGCTGACCTGGAGGGCGGTGTCCAGGCATTGATCGATGACCAGCGCCGCACCATCGATATTGGCAAGGTGACCGGGGGTGTCTACCCCGAGGGCAGGTACTTTGGCAACTGTGTGGGGATCGGGTTTGATGCCATCACCACCATCGAAGTTCACAAGCTGCCCCGCTGGGGCGGCTTCCTGGCTTTTTTAGCCGCCGTGCTCAAGACCGTTTTCCTGTACAACAAAGCGCCACTGGCTACTACACAGTACGATGATAAGACCCTCACCCAGCGTAGCCTGCTGATCTCGATCATGAACGGGCGCAGGTTGGGGGGTGGATTCTACATGGCGCCCAACTCTCAGCCCGATGATGGCCTGCTGGACCTGTGCATCGCCGAGCAGATGAGCTCCTTGGCCGTGATCAAGATGATCCCGCATTTCACGCGCGGCGACCAGGCCACCCAGCCATCAATAAAGACCGGACAGGCTGCCCACATCACGATCACCGCCGTGGATGGTCCGCTGCCAGCCCAGACGGATGGGGAGATCATCTGCGTGGATGGCACGCGCCTGGAAATAGAAGTTTTACCTCGCCAGCTCGAGATCATTGTTACAAAGCAGGTCGGAACGTGACTTTCTCGCAGCGTCTCGTTGTAGTCTCTTTCACTGGCCTCACCCGTTTAATCTGCCGCATCGATGATGAACAACTGGTTCAAGTCCCCAGGCAGGGACCGCTGATCATCTACACCAATCATGTCAATATCCTGGAGATCCCCATCATCTACACCTGCTTGCAACCGCGCCGGGTGCACGGCATGGTGCTTGCCAGGCGCTGGGAAAATCCATTTTTTCACTGGCTCCTGGATGTGACCGAGGCAATCCCGATACAGCGTGGTGAAGGTGATCTCTCCGCCATACGCAAGGGGCTGGAAACCCTGGAGAAGGGGGAGATACTCGCTATTTCGCCCGAAGGCACCCGCAGCGGTGATGGGGTGTTACTGCCGGCTCACCCGGGTGTGGTACTGTTAGCGCTGCATAGCGGAGCACCGCTGATCCCGGTGGTTTATTATGGTGCCGAGAATTATAAGGAGAATCTATCCAGGCTGAAACGCACCGATTTTCACCTTGGGGTGGGCGGACCCTTCCACCTGGATGCCCACGGAGAAAAAGTGACCCGCCAGGTGCGGGAGAAGATGATGCAGGAGATGATGTGGCAGCTGGCGAGCCTGCTGCCGGAGAAGTATCGTGGGGTGGTATGCGGAGACACAGCGGCCAGCACGAGGTATATTGAATTCGTATAAGTAAAGTGGGTATCCTTATCCGCCATTTTTTGTGTCCACTAAATCGGGTAAGGCTCAAACAAAGACCTTGTCTCCTCTGCCGTCCTCCCCACCAACAAGGGGCTTATCTCCTCTTCAGGGCATCCAACAAGGGGCTTAAGCCCCTTGTTGAGAGTAGACCGGGTTGTAGGGCAGGTATCCTTACCCGCCATTTTTCATTGGTATTTGCCTTGTGGTGCAATGGGGTGTATATTATCTATAACCATCCCATGTCCACTCCAGACGTTATTCTCCAGCTGGTTGAAAATTTCGAGTCTCATCGCCACGCCTACCTATCCCAAGATTACAACGAAGCCCAGGTGCGCCGTGAGTTCGTCGACCCATTCTTCGAAGCCCTCGGCTGGGATATGTTCAACAAAGCCAATTATGCCTCCGCTTATAAGGACGTCATCCACGAGGATGCCATCCACATGGGTGGAGCTACCAAAGCCCCCGATTATGCTTTTCGCATCGGTGGCACGCGCAAGTTCTTCGTCGAAGCCAAGAAACCCGCTGTCAATCTAAAGGATGCCATCAGCCCGGCTTATCAGCTGCGCCGCTATGCCTGGAGCGCCAAGCTGCCCCTCTCCATCCTGACGGATTTTGAAGAATTCACCGTTTACGACTGCCGTCTAAAGCCTACTCTATCCGACAAATCATCCACCGCCCGCATCCAGCTGCTGACCTATCGCGATTACCCCACCCATTGGGACGAGATCGCCTCGGTTTTCTCCCGTCAGGCGGTGCTCAAAGGCTCGTTTGACCAGTACGCCGAGGCTGCCACCGGCAAGCATGGCACCGCCGAGGTGGACCATGCCTTCCTGGCCGAGATCGAGCGCTGGCGCGACCTGCTGGCGCATAATATCGCCCTGCGCAACCCTTCCCTCAGCCAGCGTGACCTGAATTATGCCATCCAGATGACCATCGACCGGATCATCTTCCTGCGCATCTGCGAAGACCGGGGCATCGAATTTTACGGCCAGTTGCAAGCCTTGCTCAATGGGGGTGATGTCTACCCGCGCCTGTGCCAGCTGTTCCGCAATGCCGATGATCGCTATAACTCCGGGCTATTCCACTTCCGGGCAGAGAAAGCGCAGGCTGAATGTCACCCGACGCCCTCTCCCTGGGTCTGGCGA
>CAVTQM010000029.1:0-10468 GCA_963736805.1 uncultured Chloroflexia bacterium | reverse complement strand
TGGAATACCTTGCAGCAAACTACGGGAAGTAACTGAACACAATCGCTGAAAAAAACAGCTCCCGAGTTATATACCCGGGAGCTGTGCGTCTAACAGAAACAATTGACCAAACAGTGATTTATCCATAAAATTCAATCACAGAAACTCATTTTACAAATAGATTTTTGTCAGGGTTATACTACCGAACCTGTGAAACCCGTATCCGGCAAGGCTTGAATGCCTTCGACTACCAACGGTTGATCTCCCACCCGATCCAATTGGTATCTTCGTAATGGTTTCCAGGAAAGTATTACCCTGAATTGGAAAGCAGGCAGTCCAACTCCAAACGGTGGTTACCGGATTTACTACGACCAAGCTGGTAAGTTGGTGTTTCGCAGGCGTATAGGCTGGTACACTCATCTACAAGGACAGTGGTCACCCGCCTGGAACGATTGCAACCGCACTGCTGTATTTGATCTTGGGCTTGACAAAGAGATTTTGGTGAGCGACAAGGCTTCAGCGACGGCATACTAAACCCAAATCACCCAATTTTCATTCAATCCGGGCAGCCTCAGGGAGAGAGCTGCCCGGTTTTTTTTATCCCCTCATATCCTATTACTGGCTGGTATTTCAAGATTATCAATCATGAGCTGGTAATGAGCTCCGAGCCAACTAAAATTCCCCATTTCCGGGGTAAAATAACAGCCTGGAGTTCATTTATTATTATCTTTCACGGAGGACACATGATCAAAATGCTCTCAGGTAACGAAGCGGTGGCGCGGTGGAGCGTGGGAAGCCGGTGTAGCCGTCGCCTCAGCCTATCCTGGTACGCCCAGCACCGAAATCCTGGAAGAATTGGCACGCTACCCCAATGTTTATGCGGAATGGGCGCCCAACGAAAAGGTGGCAGTGGATGTCGCCATCGGCGCAGCCTATGCCGGGCGGCGGGGCATGGCAGTTATGAAGCATGTCGGGTTGAATGTGGCCGCCGATTCCTTCATGTATGCCTCGATGACCGGCACGGAAGCCGGGTTAGTGATCGTCTCCGCCGATGACCCGGCCATGCATTCCAGCCAGAATGAACAGGATAACCGCACCTTTGCCAAGTTCGCCCGTGTCCCCTGCCTGGAGCCCAGTGATAGTCAGGAAGCTAAAGACATGACCATCGCGGCCTTCGAGCTGAGTGAACGCTTCGATACACCCGTACTTGCTGCGCCTGACCACACGCATCTGCCATTCAACCAGCGCAGTGGAATTGGGCGAACGCACCGATTTCATCCCCCCAGAACCAAAACCTTTCCCCCGCAACCCGGCAAAATATGTGATGGTGCCTGGCAATGCGGTCAAGCGCCACCCGGTGATTGAACAGCGCCTGCTGGACGTGGCAGAGTTTGCCGAGGATTACCCTTATAACCGTATTGAGCCGGGAGATGCATCCCTTGGGATCATTACCTGCGGGGTGTCCTACCAGTATGCCAAAGAAGTCTTTCCCACTGCGTCCATCCTGCGCCTGGGTCTCACCTGGCCTCTCCCCACACAACTGATCAAGAAATTTGCCGCCTCGGTTGAACGGCTGATCGTCCTGGAAGAATTGGACCCATTCATCGAGGAAGCTGTGCGCTTGATGGGCATCCCCGCTGAAGGGAAAAGCATTTTCCCTCTGGTAGGCGAGTTTGATCCCGCGTGTGGTACGGGAATCAGCCATAAAAGCCGGCTTACTGCCCGAATCCGCCCACATTCCCCTGTCAGGTGTGGAGGTGGGTCCGCTGCCAGCGCGCCCACCGGTGCTCTGCCCGGGGTGTCCGCATCGCCCCTTATTCTATATCCTCAACAAGCTCAAAGTGCCGGTGAACGGAGATATCGGCTGTTACACCCTGGGGCTCATCCCACCCCTCAGCGCCATTCATTCCTGCGGATGTATGGGGGCCGGGATTGCCGTAGCGCATGGGGCAATTAAAGCGGGCAGCCCCGAGAAACATGTGGCGGTGATTGGTGATTCCACCTTCTTCCATACCGGAATCCCAGCCCTGCTCAACACAGTGTATAACCGCAGCCAGATGATCACCGTCATTATGGATAACCGGGTCACCGGAATGACCGGTCACCAGGAGAACCCAGGCACGGGTCGCACCCTGCAGGGTGAGGTAACTACGGTGGTTGAACTCGAACCGCTGGTCCGCGCCTGGGAATTCAGAACATGTGAAGACCGTCCCAGCTTTCGCCGTATCAGAGATAGAAACCACCCTGAAGGAATTCTTGAAGCTGGACGAGCCATCCGTGCTGATCACCCTGGAGCCTTGCGCCCTCCTGCCCGATGCACGCAAGCGCTGGGTGCCCTTGGAAGTGCTTTCCGATCAATGCAATGGATGCACCTTATGCTTCCGTATCGGCTGCCCGGCCATCCTGAAGAGCGACGAGCTGGATGCCAAGACCCAACGTCCCAAGGCATTGATCGATTTCCGCCCTGTGCACAGGCTGCGAGGTGTGTGCCCAGATTTGCCCGTGTGACGCGATCACATTCCGACCCATCGAAATGAGCGAGGCATAGCATGAGAGATTCAACCAATTTCCTGTTAGCGGGCGTGGGCGGGCAAGGAACGATTCTCGCCAGTGATGTGCTGGTCAATGTCGGGCTGGCGGCGGGGTACCAGGCTAAGCAAGCGGAAGTGCATGGTATGTCTCAGCGCGGCGGGAGCGTCACCAGCTTTGTGCGCTGGGGGCGGGTGGTATATTCGCCTCTGGTGGGTGGTGGGGAGGTAGATGTCTTGCTGGCATTCGAAAAAGCCGAGGCGTTGAGGAACTTGAACCAGTTGCGACCTGACGCCCTGGCACTCGTAAACCTGGCTGCCATCGAACCGGTCACCGTCACGTCTGGCGGGCAGGCTTATCCAACGGATGACACCCTACGCGAGTAAGATCGCCGAGGTGACCCGCAATATGGTCTATGTGGATGGGGAAGCCATCGCCGCTCAATTGGGAAATATTCGGGCAGCTAATGTGGTATTGCTGGGCTGCCTCTCTGCCTTGATGGAGCGTGAAGGGCTGGCAGGCGCAGAGTTATCGGCAGAGATGTGGTTGAAGGTCATTACAGAAAGGGTGCCACCCAAGTATGTTGAGCTCAATCGCCAGGCGTTCAATGCCGGGCGGAATGGTTGTAACCGGATAGTTTTTTCGCTTTCGATAGATAAGAGCCAGATCTAATGCTTGATCTGGCTCAGCTTTTTATATTGATCAGAACCACACCGGCGATGACCAGCCCGGTCCCCACTAGTTTGGTGATGCTGAAAGATTCCTGGAACCAGGCAATCCCGATTGCGGCGATGATAGCAGTGCCCAAACCGGACCAGATCGCATAAGCCGTGCTCACTTCCAACTTTTTAAGCGCCAACGCCATAAAGACAAAGCTGATGGCGTACATCACGAACATCAGCACCGATGGCATGAGCCGCGTCAGGCCTTGGGAAACCTTCATCATGGTGGTGCCGACCACCTCGGTCAGGATGGCGATTATCAGGTATATCCAGTAGATCATTGGGGGCCTCCGTGGGTGGTTATAAGTGGGTATAAACTGCCTGGTAGTGATTTACCGGGGTATTGCATCTTCCTACCCGATCCTGACGCAGCGCATGGAGAGCGAGCCTCCCCATAGTTTATCCGCAAAGAAGCTGACGGGTTCGTCTTTTTCACTGACCCCCAGGATATATAACAGTGGCAGGTAATGCTCGGCGGAATTCACCGCCAGCCTGGCAAGCCTCACCTTGATCCTCGTAATGGATCACCGGCTCATGCTCGTGGTTCAGGATCCATCCCGCCACCTTGGCATCGAATTTGACCGCCCAATCAAAGGCGGTATCCTCCCACACCATCATACCCAGGTTATGCACGATATTGCCACTCCCCAGGATCAGAATACCTTCCCGGCGCAGCTGTTTGAGTTCCTGGCCGAGCGCATAATGACCAGCCCCATCCAGGCTGCGATTTAGGCTCAGCTGAACCACGGGTATATCCGCCTCGGGGTACATCCGGCACAGAACCGACCAGGTCCCATGGTCAAGCCCCCAGGAGCTGTCAGGCACCACTTTGATTCCCCGGCCAGTTCGACGATCCGCCGGGCCAGGTCCGGGGAGCCCGGGGCGGGATACTGCACCTCAAACAATGCGCCTGGGAAGCCATAGAAATCGTGAATAGTGCGCGGTGCTTCCATGGCGGTCACCTGCGAGCTACGCGTCTCCCAATGGGCGGAGATGCACAGGATGGCTTTCGGTTTCGGGATGTTTTTGGCTGCCTCCTGCCAGAGGCGGCTGAACTCGTTATCTTCAATGGCATTCATCGGATTGCCATGCCCAACGAACAGGGCTGCCATGATTGGGTCGGTCATAACGTCCTTCGATCTCCAGTCTAAATCATAATCAGAATGCCTTAATGTACTACCGAATGGCTCTGAAGGCAAGAAACCCACTTTTATGAAAATCATCTGCCTGATATAATCGCCGCATGACCAACACCTACAAAATCATTCTCAACCCAACCTCTGGGAACGGCAATGGCTTGAAAGCCATCCCTCAAATTGAAAAGCTGCTCAACCAGCATAAGCTCAGCTTTGACCTGGTGCGCACCGAACGAGTCGGGCACGCCATCGAGCTGACCCGCCAGGCAGTCAAGCATGGCTGCAAGGCCATTATCGCCGCTGGAGGGGATGGCACCGTCAATGAAGTCATTAATGGGCTGGTGCAGTGCCAGCTGGAAGGCTTGACAATCCCTCCCTTGGCCGTCTTGGCGGTTGGCAGGGGCAACGATTTCGCCGGCAGCATGGGCATCCCAGCAGACCTGGAGGTCGGTGTGCAGAGCACTGCTCGATGACCACCGCCGCACCATCGATATCGGCAAGGTGACCGGGGGTATTTACCCACAGGGCAGGTATTTTGGCAACTGTGTGGGTATCGGGTTTGATGCCATCACCACTATCGAAGTGCACAAGCTGCCCCGCTGGGGTGGTTTCCTGGCCTTTTTAGCCGCTGTGCTCAAGACCGTTTTCCTGTACAACAAAGCGCCGCTGGCTACTACACAGTACGACGATAAGACCCTCACCCAGCGCAGCCTGTTGATCTCGATCATGAACGGGCGCAGACTGGGGGGCGGATTCTACATGGCTCCCAACTCTCAGCCCGATGATGGCTTGCTGGACCTGTGCATCGCCGAGCAAATGAGCTCCTTCGCCGTGATCAAGATGATCCCGCATTTCACGCGCGGTGACCAGGCCACCCAGCCGGAAATCAAGACCGGTCAGGCTGCCCACATCACCATCACCTCCGTGGATGGTCCACTGCCAGCCCAGACCGATGGCGAGATTATCTGCGTAGATGGAACCCGGCTGGAGGTAGAGGTGCTGCCTCGCCAGCTTGAGATCATCTGCGCAAAACAGGTCGGTACGTGACATTCTCGCAACGTCTCATTGTTGGCACATTAAAAGGTATCACCCGGTTAATCTGCCGCATCGATGATGAGCAACTGGATCAGGTCCCCGCACAAGGACCGCTGATCATCTACACCAACCACGTCAATATCCTGGAGATCCCCATCATCTACACCCACTTGCAGCCGCGCCACGTGCATGGGATGCTGCTTGCCGAGCGCTGGAATACCCCCGTCTTGAGCTGGGTGCTGGATGTGACCGAGACCATCCCTCTGCAGCGGGGTGTGGCGGATATCGACGCCATCCGCAAGGGCTTGCGAGCCCTGGAGAAGGGTGAGATCATCATCATCGCCCCGGAGGGCACCCGCAGCCATGACGGCATCTTACAGCCTGCCCACCCGGGTGTGGTGCTGCTGGGGCTGCACAGTGGTGCACCTATCCTGCCAGTGGTCAGTTACGGGGCTGAGAATTACACCGAAAATCTATCCAGGTTGAAGCGTACCGATTTTCACCTCCGGGTGGGAAAGCAGTTTCACTTGGATTCGGGGGGTGAAAAAGTGACCCGCCAGATAAGGGAGAAGATGACGCAGGAGATGATGTATCAGATGGCCAGGCTGCTGCCGGAGAAGTACCGTGGGGCTTATGCGGATACATCAGCGGCCAGCACGAGGGTATATTGAATTCGTCTAAGTAGGGCGGGTATCCTTACCCGCCATTTTTCGTGTCCACTAAATCGGGTAAGACCCAGAGGAGATCAAGTTGGTGGAGGGAGGTGAGTTAATTCTTTTACATCAATGAATGCGGGTAATTCAAATAACATTTCCCAGTAGACTACGCTAGATTGGGTGACTCTTATTGTATGTAATGAGTACTTTTTGCAGTAGATTTTGCAAAGAGTCACTTTGTCGCACAGTAGAAATAATAAAATGCTTCTGGGCTGGTTTTCTTGACTTTATTCAACTTGTTATATCTGACGTCCATGATTAGTAAGCTTGATAAATCATCTCCTGGATTAAAGCGTGAGATTTCTTGTTCGCCTTTTAGAATCAATGTGGCAATATAGGCTGATTTCGCCGCACAAAGGATTGCTGAATTTAACGTAAAATGCTCTAGATATACATATCCAGAAAGTTTAGTAATGCCTCCCTTTAATTCAGAGAACTCATCTTTAGCGCCAAAGCCTTGCATACCAATCACGTAAGCTGTATTGAGGATGTCTGAAAGGACATCAGTTGGTGAAAGAGAATTTTGCCCTCGATAGGTAAGTTCTTTTTTTGCAACTGTATTAAAAGTTTTCCCAACTAAACTTATATTGGAGACCACGTCGAATAGTGTTCCAATATCATATAACTGCTTAATAATTTCTAGGTCCTTGCCTTTTCCATAGAGAATCCCGGTAGTGTGTGGTGCAAAAGCAGTCAATTTATCTCCTAGCAAGCAATCCGGGGTCGGGCATTTTACATAAATAGGAATGCCTTCAATAATTATTAACTCAGATTCTACAGAGACTTCTATGTATTCTGGATATGGATTTTTTTCGAACAACACATCCATCAATATATATCTTTCCTTTTCCTCAATCACAGAATAATAGAAAAACTTATAGTGAGATTTTGGTACGTTGTTGGAGCGAATATCCTCCTCGCACCTGTGGAATACACCTTGTTTGAGAATTATCTGAATGGCTTCATCAAATCCTTGAGCAGTTTCTACTACGATGTCAATGTCAATGGAAAACCTTCTGAGTTTTCCCAACAACAATAACATACAGGTACCACCTTTGAAAACAAAGTCCAAGCCACTGATATTGAGATTTTCCAAAAGTACCAGTGCTAAAATCATCTTTTCGATTAAAATCGGGTCGGGAGGAATTTGTGATTTTTTCCTTATTCTCATGATCCAGTCTTTGCTTAGTGATTGTGTCGAGATCATTAGTTCGCCTCCTCTTGCTTTATCAACTGGATATCTGTATTCTGCCGGATAAATGCTTGTAGTTTCTTATGAACCTTACGTCGTTCAGCGTACCAAAAAAGCGTCCTTTCACTTATCTTATAATTCTGAAACGCGGTTTTATAAATATTTACAAGTTCCTGCCCTTGGAAAATGTAAAATTTATTTTTATCCGTAAAAACATCTACCAAAATTTTCTCAAGCTTCGGACAGGGAATACTATTTACCTGTTGACTAGGCAAACGTTTGAGCATGGCTGAAACGATAAGACTTTCAGCAGCTCGAAAGACATATTTCTCCAATATTTCTTGATCCGGATCCAGAAAAACTTTACCCGTGAACTGATTTTGTAAGAAATTAAAAATGGACTCAACTGCTTCTTCTTCTGTTTCTAATATTTTTAAGTTTTGCCCTGGTTGATGGAGCATGAAATCATAAAGAATTCTGGTTTCCCAAATGAGATATTTAGTATATGGGAAGGTTTCTCGAATGGAATCGCTTATCGATCTGACCTCGGTTGTGAAAGTTGGAACAAATTTCTTTTGTGGATGTGTAGTTCTCGCTTTGCTCAGGATATAAATACCCGTGTCTTTCCCTATGATTATGTTATCTCTTTCTAAGGCATATAAAATTCTCCTAAAAGTTTTTTCCTCCAGTACTTCGTACTTATTTTGATAAAAATTTCGCAGGTCAGATTTTCGTAAATATTTCCGATTAGAAAAGAAATTCTTCAATTCAATTAAATACAGGTTATCTTTTACCATTGAATAAACCTCCGCTTTATTTTCGTAATTTGCCACTAAAACAAGAATAGTGGCAAATTACGAAAATTGTTTTTATAATTATAATTACTATTTATTAATCTGTGGATAGTAATATAGATCAAAATAATATATAGAATCAATCTACAGAATTAATAATATTAGAATTTAAGAACATCAATCAGCTAATACAGTTCTAGTAGGTTGGGTTGAGCAACCTCGCTCAATGCTTTCGGGGGGGTCCGAAACCAAACACTATTTTTTTTCTTACTAAGCAATCTGCCAAACATCTGGCCCCATTAATGTCACAGATGTAGCTGTCTGAGCCTATCTGCGTTCATATCATCATAAGAATAATTCACCCCCATCCGTATGGAGAGGTTCAAAGTGGCTTTGTAGGGGTGGACACCGATCGCCCTGCACAGAACCTTCGCTCAACCCGTAAGGACGACCCCTCTCCCTTATAGGGAGAGCATGCAGCGTCTTTGGATAGCGTCTTCGTGATCACGCTACATGTTTTCGCTGGACAGGGTGAGGGTAAATCCCAACCTTAAAATATCCATAAACCCCTTGTGGATTAGAACATTTGTGCTATGATTAGACTGCGTTCCTACGTCAATACGGTGCTTTCCCGTATTGATAAACACAGTCGTATATCGACCGTTCTCTGGCCGATAAAGGAGCGATTGTACAGTGTCCCTGTGATTTCACTGCTTTGCGACCGTGGGCAGATGCTCTTTATCTGTCGCAGCCTCGCGACTGTATTGTAGGAGCGAGGAATAGGCATTCTATCCATGAAATCCACCAACCCCACCCCATCGAAGCGTCACCTTCGTTTCGAATCGTAATTTTCTAAAACGATTAATTGAATGCAATTGAATTTTATGGAAACAATGCTTACCTGTCATACATTCAAACCCATTATTTTATCTTCCTCTGCATCCCGCCATATTGGGCTACAAGGGGCTTGATCTAATATTTTTGACACCTATACGAATGGTTTAATGCTACAATCCTGAGACCAAGCATCACCATTCTGAGAAAATAGGAACACCTCTATGAAAGTTACTGTCATTGGCGGGGGGTCCACCTACACCCCCGAGCTGATCAACGGATTTCTGGAGCGCACATCCACTTTGCCGGTCTCCGAGTTATGGCTGATGGACATCGACCCAGCCCGACTGGATATCGTGGGGGGCTTCGCCAGGCGCATCGTGGAAGCCAGGGGCAACCCATTCAAGGTGGTGTTGACCACCGACCAGCGCGCTGCCGTGCAAAATGCGTCTTACGTCATAACCCAGCTGCGCGTGGGGCAAATGCCGGCCCGGGTGGCGGATGAATACCTGGGATTGCGTCACAGCCTGATCGGGCAGGAGACCACCGGTGTGGGCGGCATGGCGAAAGCCCTGCGCACCATCCCGGTGATCTTGAAAATCGCCGCCGATATGCGTGAGCTGGCACCCGGCGCGCTGCTGGCTAACTTCACCAACCCGGCCGGGTTGGTCACCCAGGCTTTACAAAAATATGCGCCAGAGGTGCCCTCGGTGGGGGTCTGCAACGTGGCCATCACCACCAAGATGGGGATCATCGACGGTTTGAAGGAGCATATTGGTAGCGCTGGTACCCCCGAACGCACCCAGCTTGACACGCTGGGTTTGAACCATCTGTCCTGGCACCGCGGTTTCAGCGTGGATGGCGAGCAGCTCTGGCCGGTGGTGTTCGCAGCCTACCTGGCAAAATTGCGCCTCGACCCCGAGCCCGAGTGGGACCCACGCACGATCGAGGTGCTGGGAATGATGCCCAATTATTACCTGCAGTATTTCTACCATACCGACCACAAGCTAAAATCACAAGAGAAATGGCCTCCCTCCAGGGGTGAGGAAGTGATCGAGATCGAGAAAGACCTGCTCAAGATGTATGCAGACCCGTCGCTGGTGGAACCGCCCGCCGAGCTGATGCAGCGCGGCGGGGCTTATTATTCCACCGTGGCCACCCAGCTGCTGAATGCGCATTATAACGACCTGGGTGAGACGCACGTGGTCAACACCGCCCATGCCGGGGCAGTGCCGGGCTGGCCAGCGGATTGGGTGCTCGAGATGCCATGCCGGGTTGACCGGAACGGTATCCATCCCCTGCCGGCTGAGCCATTACCGCAAGTGTGCTTCGGGTTATTGGCACAGGTGAAGTCTTACGAGCTGCTTACGGTTGAAGCAGCCGTGCACGGCGACCGGAAGGCTGCTTATGAAGCGCTGCTGGCCAATCCGCTGGGACCCAAGGCAGATAAAATCCAGGCAGTGCTGGACGATATGCTGGAAACCAACCGGCCTTACCTGCCCCAATTCTGGAAGGATTGAAGCTTCCTTTA
>CAVTQM010000028.1:0-46640 GCA_963736805.1 uncultured Chloroflexia bacterium | reverse complement strand
CCCAGCCACAATCATCGCTCTATATGCAGCTTGTAAAACACGAAACAAAAAGCCCAAACTCATGTTTTTGGGCTTTTTATCTTCTCTAGAGCTTCGTTTATTTACTTAGCTATTCTCTCAATCCACCCGACCCGTGACGATGGCAGCCTTTAACTCACCGATCGCCTGGGTGATCTCGATCTCGCGTGGGCAGCATTCGGTGCAATTGAAGATCGTATGGCAGCGATATACGCCAAACTGATCGTTTAATATTCTAAGTCGCTCGGCAGCAGCCTTATCGCGGCTGTCAAATATGAAACGGTGTGCTGCTATCATAGCAGCCGGTCCCATATACAAGTCACTCGCCCAGAACGATGGGCACGAAGTGGTGCAGCAAGCACACAGGATGCATTTGGTTGTATCATCGAACCGCTCACGCTCCTCGATGCTTTGTATCCGCTCCTGTGGCGGCGGTGGCTCATCGTTTACAAAGTATGGCATCACCGAACGATAGTGGGAGAAGAATTGTTCCATGTCCACAATCAGGTCTTTGATCACGCGCATACCCAGGATAGGTTCGACAGTAATTCTATTCGAATGCAGGTCTTTCAAGAGCGCTTTACACGCCAGATAATTGCGCCCATTGATGCGCATCGCATCCGACCCACATATGCCGTGAGCACATGAACGGCGGAAGGAAAGCGTACCGTCGAAGTATCCTTTGATATATTCAAGCATATCCAAAACCCGGTCGGTCGGCTCAGCTTCCAACTTGTATTTTTCGTAGTGGGGTTTCTTGTCCTTCTCAGGATTAAAGCGGAAGACTTTGACTGTAACTTGCATGGCGGTCACCTCTTCTAATACACTCTTTCCTTGGGTTGATACTTGGTAATCACAACGGGCTTGTAACGCAGCTCAATCTCGCCATTAGGTTTCACCCACGACAGCGTGTGCTTCAACCAGTTGACGTCATCGCGTTTCGGGTAATCATCGCGAGCATGACCACCCCGGCTTTCGGTACGGGCCAGCGCACAAACCGTGGTAAGCTCAGCAATCTCGAGCAGATTACCCAGTTCCCACAGGTTGATCATCTCTGTGTTGAATATTTTCCCTTGGTCATGCAATGGGATGCTTTTGTAGCGCTCGCGCAGCTCACGCACAGTTTCCAATGCTGATTGCATACCTTCTCCGGTTCTGAACATACCCACTAAATCCATCATGACCGTCTTCATCTTGCCAGAGATTTCAAGGATTTTTTCGTTACCCTGCACGTTACGGATCCTGTCGAATTGTTCCCGGGTAAACTCGGTTGGGTCTTCAGGTAAGGCTTGAAAATCTGCACCCAGGGCATACTCGGCTGCGCGCAATCCGGAGTGTTTGCCAAATACGATCAGGTCAAGCAGTGAATTTGTTCCGAGGCGGTTGGCACCGTGTACAGAGACGCATGCCACTTCACCAGCTGCATACAAGCCTGGCATGACGGTATTGTTCTCATCGATCACTGCTTCGCCAAACTTGTTCGTTGGAATACCACCCATGGTATAGTGGGCGGTCGGTTGAACTGGCATGGGTTGGGCTACTGGATCCACACCCAAATAAGTACGGGCAAAGTCCACAATATCCGGTAGCTTGGCAATTATTTCCTCTCCGGTCATCAAATAAGGAGAACCGTCCTGACGCCGGCGTCCATCCAAAGCCGCGTATTTGTTCACCGTTTCAGGGCGCACGTCCAGATACAGGTAATTTTGACCGTTGATCCCATTCCCTGCTTTCATCTCAAGGTACATGGCCCGGCTGATCACATCCCGCGAGGCGAGGTCTTTTACCTTTGGAGCATATCTTTCCATAAAGCGTTCGCCCTTGCCATTGATCAACACACCCACCTTCGCCACGTACACCTTCAGTGATCAGGATGCCCAGTTTATAGATTCCCGTTGGATGGAATTGGAAGAATTCCATGTCTTCCATCGGAATGCCATGCCGCATCGTGATGGCGATCCCATCACCGGTATATGCGTACGCGTTGGAGGTTATATCCCATACCCGGCCATGCCCACCGGTGGCGAAAATCACCGATTTGGCATGGAATACATGCAGCTCAGAGCTTCCCAGCTCAATCGCCACAACCCCAGCAGTCACCCCGTTGACCACCAGTAAGTCAACCACCTGAAATTCGTCAAAGAAATTCACATTGTTCTTGAGGCATTGTTGATATAGGGTTTGCAGGATCATGTGCCCGGTACGGTCTGCTGCATAACAAGCCCGGCGGACAGGTTTTCCAGTGATATTGTTCGTATGCCCGCCAAAGGGGCGCTGGGCAATCTTACCCTCAGGTGTGCGTGAAAACGGTAGCCCGTAATGTTCAAGCTCGTATACTGCTTGTACAGCCTCATAACACATGAATTCAATCGCGTCCTGATCACCCAGATAATCGCTGCCTTTAACGGAGTCAAAGGTGTGCCATTCCCAGTGGTCTTCTTCTTCATTAGCAAGCGCAGCGCCGACGCCTCCCTGAGCCGTGCCGGTATGAGAGCGGGTTGGATAGAGCTTGCTGATCACGGCAGTATTGGCGGTCTTTGAAGCATACAGTGCCGCCATCAAGCCAGCCCCTCCTGCTCCGATTACGATCACATCAAATTGGTGTTTTTTCATATTGTTTGGGCTCCTTACTGCTCTACTCTAATATGCTGAACCGAGAACTACATAGATGCCGACTATGACCATTCCCATCCAGAGCAGAGCGATCAATGCCCGTACGAATGGCTGCCAAAGAGTGTGACCTACATAATCTTCAGCAATCATGCGTATCCCATTTGCGGCATGCGTGAAAGCAAAAAAGACGATCAGGTATTGCATGATCTGCCAAAATGCATTTGCCCAACCCAGGGTTACATCAGGGACATTGCTGTTGATAACATGGTTTGGATTGGGGAAGAACGTCCATCGTAAAACTGTGGGGAGGTCCATTTGCAGCCTGGCACCCATATACATTGCCAGGCTTAAGCCTATGATCGCCATCAGGACAATTCCCAACCCGGAGATGCGGGTGAACAACCACATCAGATAATCAAGGTTGATGCCACGCTGTGGAACATAACGAGGTCGCATGTCTTTTTCTCCTCAGCTAAACACTAATGTTGATGGCATTCGTGACGATAAGGAACACCGTCAGGAGATATATTGGGATAAAGATTGCCCATTCCAGGTAGACGGCTTCACGCGAATATTTAATTAATTTTGGCCAAATATCCAAAATAACCACGCGCACCCCGTTTATTGTATGGAAAAGTACACAGAAGACGATGAATATTTGGAACCACCAGGATTCATAAATGACATTGATGGTTGTCCCCCAGGTTCCCAAACCTTGCTGCATCGAAAATGATGCTGCTACATGTGTCCCTACGAAAAGAATAATCGCCATTGCGGTGAGGCGGTGTAATGAGAATGAGTGGTAGGGACCACCTGCTTTGTAAAATAATCCTTTGAATCCAGAATATTTACCATATGCCATGAGCTCCTCCTTAATCCTGACCCAAATAACGGAAAGCGGATTTCACTATTATCCCATTTGTATAACAATAGGGAAAAGTGATAAAACTCATGGATTATTCATATTACTTATCCTTATCATCAAATCAGGATATGTTCTACAATTACAGATGCGGGAAAAGACGATCTTCCTGTGTCGAATACGTTCAAAACGCGAACATTGCAGCTCATCGTGCCCAGCAGGAAGATCGTCTTCCCAATATTTAAAAATCGACATATCAATCTTGCTCACAAGGAGGTATAAATGCCCAAGTCCCCCCAAATGAGCCGCAAAGCGTTCGTTGGTATTGTTACCGCGGCAGTAGGCTCGGTCATGGGAGCACTGGTTGGTATTCCCACCATTGGTTATCTGATTGCACCTGCTCTTACCAAGGAAACTGCGGATGCATGGATACCGGCTGGTCCGGTAGAGAATTATCCTGTTGGTATTCCAACCTTGTTCAATTTTAACCGTACAAAAGTCAACGGTTGGGAAAAAACTGTCAACAGCTATGGGGTTTATATCCTTCACAATGCGGATGAAACAATCCTGGCGCTTTCCAACAAATGTACTCACCTGAGCTGCCGTGTAAACTGGGCAGTAGATGAAACTGCGTATATCTGCCCATGCCATGATGCTTACTTTGATATCAATGGGCAGATTGTTTCAGGCCCACAACCTCGCCCACTGGATGAATATGAAACCAAGGTCGAGGAAAACAACCTCTTCATCCATTATCAGGGGAGTTGATCATGTTCCAAAAGACCTTTACCTGGCTTGATGAACGTCTTGGCTTGAAGACCATTTATGATACTGTCCTCGATCGCAAGGTGCCTAAAGTTAATTGGTGGTTTACCCTGGGTAGTGCCAGCTTGTTCCTTTTTCTCCTGCAAGGTTTTACTGGCATGATGCTTACCGTTTATTATGTTCCCTCTCCCGACCATGCATATGATAGCATTCAATACATCATGACGGGGGTCAGTTATGGCTGGCTGATCCGTGGCATTCACCATTGGGGAGCGAGCTTGATGGTTCTCATCGTATTCTTCCACATGTTGCGAACTTATTTCTTCGGCGCCTATAAATATCCACGGGAATTCACCTGGGTTACGGGTGTCTTTTTGCTGTTGCTCACCCTGGGCATGGGTTTCACCGGTTATCTTCTCCCATGGAACCAGCGGGCATACTGGGCTACCACGGTTGCCACCTCCATTGCAGGCACCGTTCCTTTCATTGGCAATTTCGTTAACCAGGCATTACGCGGTGGGACGGATTTATCTGCAGTTACACTTGCCCGTTTCTTCTCGGTTCATATCTGGTGGCTGCCTGCAATGATTGCTGCCTTAATTGGTATCCACATGTATATGGTTATCCGCCTGGGTATCTCTTCGGTCCCCAAAGAAGAAGATTAGGTAAAGGAGCGCAACCGTGAACGAAGAGCAAAAGAAACTTTACAAAGAGAAATATTCCCAGGAAAAACAAAAAGGTGCTAAATTCTGGCCGGATATCATCTATAAAGATGTTGTTATCACCTTTGGGCTATTCATTGTTCTGATCATCATGGCAATCTGGGTAGGGGTTGCTCAGGAACCCAAAGCTGACCCTTCGGATTCAACCTATATTCCCCGTCCTGAATGGTATTTTCTCTTCCTATTTCAGATGTTAAAGTATTTCCCAGGCTCATTGGAATGGCTCGGGACAACCATCATTCCCATCATTGCTATCCTGGCGCTATTCTTGTTGCCTTTCTTCGATCGGAATCCGCGTCGTTATTGGAAAAAGCGTCCGTGGGCGATCGGTATCATGTCCGTCATGGTGCTGGGTATTATTGCTCTCACCATCCTGGCGGTCGTTTCAACACCTCCCCAGGACGTGTCCGGCACTATCGCCGGGACCATCCCCGAGCAAATCCTTGCCGGTCAAGACCTGTACTCCGTCAATTGTACCGAATGTCATGGACCAAACGGTGAAGGCGGTGAAATCAAGGGTGTTGAAGGGTTGGAGGGTGTGATTCTAAAGCCCATCAATTCTCAGGATGAGATGTACACCCGCACCGATGAGACTCTTGTCAATATAATTTCATATGGTCAGCAGGATTTAGGTATGCCTCCTTTTGCGCGTGCCTTTGGAGGCGTTTTGGGACCTTCCGATATCCAGGCTATTGTCACATTTATGCGCTATACCTGGGATGACCGGGTTGAGCTGCCGCAGGAGGTTGTAGCTGCGAATGCCATGCCGACCCTTGCTCCGGGTGAGGTTCCATCCTATGAGGTTCACATTTCTGCTATTCAACGGCGTTATTGTGTCTCCTGTCACCGTGAGGGTAAAAAGAATAACAACTACCTGATGGGTAATTATGAGGATACGATCAACACTGGTGATCATGCACCGAACCTGATTGCAGGCTGACTTGTTGTGTAACACAATGCAGATGCTCAATCGTGTTGAAGGTCTTGAAGCTGGGAATCCCATGCCTCCCACCACGCGCCCTGCCTCCTGCGCTGGTGGCTATGTACCAGGCATGGATTATGGCAGGGATGCCCAACTCTGCAGCTGATGCAGCAGCTCTCACTGCGCCAACCCCCGGGGCTGTAACTCCTGCTTATCCTGCTCCAGATACCACTGGAACCCAAACACCTTATCCACCACCCTAAGCAAAATCAACCCCAACGCCTTAATCAACCAAGGGCACGCACGACCGAATCGCCGTGCCCTTTTTGATTCCTCATGTGCTAAAATTGCCTGCATGCCGGGCTCCCTAAGGCGATTTTTGCTTGTAAGCTTGCTCCTGTTTATATTCATTCTGGTAGGCGTGCAAGGTTCCAAAGCCGAGACTGCTTATACAGCAGTCCTTTCCGCTCCTGATACCAGCGATTTTCCCTATATGACTGCTTACCTGGATGTCCATGATCCGCAAGGCGCATTTTTACATGGGCTTACCCCACAGGATGTGACCTTGCTGGAAAACGACCTGCAGCTTCCTGTCAGTACGCTTGAAGAACAAAAACCGGGTGTCCAATTTGTCATCGCAATTACTCCTGGAGATTCTTTTTTCATTCGCGATTCCCTGGGTGTCTCACGTTATGAATACCTCATGCAAGGGCTCCTGGCAGGTAGTTGGATCAACCAACCATCCGGTTCGGATGATTTCAGCCTTTTAACCCTGGGCGGACCCCAACTCGCCCATACTTCTGATCCCAAGGCATTGCGCACTGCCCTTGAGGAATATGTGCCTGATGGTATGGTGACTACTCCCAGCCTGGAAGTGTTGGCTTCAGCTCTGCAGGTTGCTTCCGATCCATCTCGCCTGCCAGGGACTGAACGAGCGATTCTGTTTATCACTCCACCCCAGGGCATTGATGTCTCTCTTGGACTTCAATCCATCATTACAAGCGCTCACCAGCAGAATATTCATATTTTTGTCTGGATGGTTGGTTCCCAGGATGTTTTTGATTCTCCTGAAGCAGAACTTCTCCGAAACCTGGCGAACCAAACCCAGGCAACTTATTTTGCTTTTTCACGTGACGAACCCGTACCTGACGTGGAATCCCTCTTGCAGCCTTTGCGATTCATTTATCAGCTTGGATATACATCACAAATCACCACTCCTGGTTCCCAGAAAGTAGCCGCCCAGGTAAATATTGGCAGCGAAATAATTACAACTGAATCTCAACTCTTTGAGCTTGATCTCCAGGCGCCAGTTCCTTCATTTTTAAATCCCCCTGATGAAATTATCCGCACTTTCCCAATCCAGGCAACGCCAGGAATGCCTAGCTGCTGATGCTGAGCTTATTCCCACCGAGCAGGTAATTCGTATTTGGGTATCATTTCCTGATGGGTATGATCGACCTCTCACGCGTACCAGTTTATATATCGATGGTACTCTTTATTCTGAAAACACGATTCCGCCATACGATAAATTTGTTTGGGATCTAAAACCTTATACACAGGATAGTACCCATACAATAAAAGTAAGCGCCACTGACAGCTTAGGTCTTATCGGAACCTCGGGTGATTCTACTATCAAGATAATTGTTCCACTGAGAGCACAAGGAGTGATGGTGGCATTATCACAGAACACGCCGCTTTTGGTGGGAATTATTGTATTTATGATCGCGACCCTCTTAATCCTGGGATTGATTGTAAGCGGTCGTATCCGTCCTAAACCACATCCCGGGCAAGTTACGGTTGCGATTGATTCCAACCAAAAGACTCGCCCGATGGGTTATCGACGAAGCATGATTCACGATACTATTCCAATCACCCAAAGGATAAATAGGATACCTGTACCGGTTTTAAAATCCACCGTAGATATAAAAGGCAAGCGGATATGGCTGCCATGGATAAAACGAAAGGAAGAATTGAAACCAGCCGATGCTTATTTAGTCCCACTGATGGGTACAGATGAACCTACCTTACCTGCACCCATACCCATCGTTGTTGATGAATTTTCAATTGGACGTGACTCACATCAGGTGGTTATCGTACTATCAGACCCATCCGTCGAGAAGGTGCATGCCCGTATTCATCATAAAGGAAATTCCTTCCTGATTACCGACGCAGGTTCAGTGGCAGGTACCTGGGTGAATTTCAACCTTGTGCCGCCATCGGGTACGGCATTGACCCATGCAGATATTATCCATATTGGAGGCGTCGGTTTCCGTTTCCTTCTCACGAAGCCAGACAAGCTGCGCACTATTGTGGTTACTCCATTGGATGGTGAGCATTGATACCTGTTATGCATGGCCATCTAAAGTAATCAGGGTGAGGTTTGCGATTATATTCTTGCGAATTTTCGATTGATCTTGATATCGACCAATAATTTCACCTAAAAACTTGTCTATATTCTCACCAATACCACTTAAAATTATTACGCTCACCGTATGGATGGTTATAAATTGTATTTAACCATTCCTTGTTATTGGGATAATTACCTGTAGGTGTTATACTCCACACCGAAAGCTGGAAATTCTGGAGGATGAATGGGTTCTAAGCAAGCTCTGATATACGGGGGGAAACTCAGCTTGAAACGAATGAGTGTTTTGTTGTGCGTTGTTTTCATGGTCAGCTGTGCATTACCAAAGCCGGTGATTAATCAAGCTCCAATTGCCTCATCTGAACCAAACTCCTCTACCAGCACACCCACATCGATCATCAAGACCTCACAAGATATTACGCCTGTACCTTCCCGCGATCTGACACCCCTGCCGACCCTCACACCTCAAGCTACGCCTGAGAGTGGAAATTCCAACCCGAACGAGGTTGTTGAAGCGATCACGAGTTATGCTCTGGATGCTGCCTTTGACTATTTTCGACACTCGCTTTCGGTTATTGAATCGATCAGCTATGTTAACAACACCCCCGCCACCTTAACCGACTTAATCCTGGTTGTAGAACAAAATCGGAGGGAAGGTGTTTTTAATCTGGAATCGTTGACCTGGAAAGCAGGAGAAAACATTGAAGAGTTTGATTTAACGAGTGACCAATTACACATCTATCTGCCACAACCATTAGCTCCTGGTGAGGATATCAATATAACGATCAAGTATGCATTGGAGCTGCCTGAGATTCCCCTGCCTTCGGATACGATCCGTCCACTTCCCTTTGGGTATACGGAACGGCAAACCAATATCGTGGATTGGTATCCCTACATTCCTCCCTACCGGTCGGGGGATGGCTGGTTGGTGAACAAAAATTGGTGGTTTGGTGAGCATCAGGTGTTTGATATCGCCAATTTCCAGGTCAGGATTAGCCTGGATGAGCCGGTTCAGGATCTGGTCATAGCTGCTTCCGCTCCTGCGGAACACGATGGAGATACCTATCTCTATCAGCTGGATGCTGCCCGTTCTTTTGCCTTATCAGCCAGCAATCAATATATAGTGCAGACCAAAATTATTGGCGATGTGACCATATATAGCTATTCTTTTCCTTATGATGAATATGCCGGAGAGGAAGTACTCCATAATACTGCAGACGCCGTGCAGTTATACAACCAATTGATCATGCCATATCCACACGCTTCCCTGAGCGTGGTCGAAGCAGATTTCCTGGATGGCATGGAGTATGATGGATTATATTTTCTCAGCCATGGATTCTATAATCTTTATGATGGCACCCCCAAAGGCTATCTAACCTTTATCGCAGCCCACGAAACGGCTCACCAATGGTGGTATGGTCTGGTCGGAAATGACCAGGCACTGGAACCGTGGTTGGATGAAGCCATGTGCACTTACATGGAATTTCTATTTTATGAGAATATCTATGCGGATTACCCGCCTGGCTCCGATCAATCTCTGGTGGGCTGGTGGTGGTATTACCGGGTAAACTTTTATGATCCTGATGGATGGGTGAATGGGGCAATATATGATTTTGACCAGTTTCGACCATACCGTGATGCGGTTTATCTCAATGGGGCAAAATTTCTTAATGATTTAAGAGTATTGGTTGGAGACGAAGCCTTCTTTGCTTTTCTAAGAGATTATGCCAGTCATTATAAATATCAGATCGCTACGGCAACTGATTTTTTCGACATTCTACAGGAGAATACAAGCAAGGATTTGGATGGTTTAATCGAGGAGTATTTTCAGGTGGCAAAGTAGGTAGCCTATACTCTGCCTATCCAATTTATTAAAAATATTAAGCTGGAGAGTGTTTCATTATCCATCTTGCCAATCCATCTCCTTGCAGCTAGAATGAGTTTCAAATGACCATACGTTTTGATGTCTTTACACTTTTTCCAGAAGTCTTCACTCCCTATGTGGAGACGAGTATCTTGCAGCGCGCCCGTGAAAACCTGCTGATCGATGTGCAGCTCCATAACATACGTGATTGGACAACCGATAAGCACCATGTGTGTGACGATATGCCATACGGGGGTGGGGGCGGGATGGTGATGAAACCCGAGCCAATATTCACTGCCATCGAGTCTGTGCTTGGTGCACCTCCCAAGTGCCCGGTGATATTGCTAACTCCCCAGGGTAGGGTCTTCACACAGGCAGTGGCAGAAGAACTCGCCCAGCAGTCTCACCTGGCATTGCTGTGTGGTCGTTATGAAGGGATCGATGAACGCGTGATTGAACACCTGGTGACAGATGAAATTTCGATTGGCGATTATGTGCTCAGTGGGGGTGAGTTACCAGCACTGGTGCTGATCGATGCCATCACACGTTTAATCCCCGGAGCTCTAGGTGACCCGGAAGGCGCCTGGGATGATTCGCATTCTACCGGTTTGCTGGAATATCCCCATTACACGCGTCCCCCTGAATTTCGCAACTGGCGCGTACCCGATATCCTTCTTTCCGGAGACCATCCACGCATAGCCAGGTGGCGCCACCAGCAGGCATTACAACGAACAATGCACCGCCGCCCCGATTTACTGGAGAAAGCGAACCTTTCTGATAACGACCGCGACTATTTAAAGGATTTGGAGTTACAAGATAAGTAACTCTTTTTGCTTTGAAGTAATAATTACTCAAAATCCATAATTGAGCAAGCAGGAGGCTGGTATGCGGTTTAAATATGGCAAGATTTTTCTACTCGGATTTGGTTTCTTTGGCGTCAGTGTCATCTGGGCTACATACAACGCGTTTGTTCCCATCTTCTTGTCTGAGAAATATGGGCTTCAGCCAGCTCTGATTGGTTTTTTTATGTCCCTGGACAACATCGCCGCCCTCTTCATCCAGCCACTGGTGGGAGCCTGGTCAGATCGCCTGCGCACACCCATCGGACGGCGCATGCCCTTTATTTTAATCGGCGCACCCATTGGGGCAATTGCATTCGGTCTGATCCCACTGGCAGCCGTGCTACCCTTATTTGTAGCCTGCACCACCACCCTGTTGTTGAGCATGGCATTTTGGCGCACGCCTGTGGTGGCATTAATGCCAGATATCACTCCCTCCCAGAATCGCTCCCAGGCCAATGGGATCATCAACTTCATGGGCGGATTTGGGTCAATCATTGCCTTCCTGGGAGGTGCCGCGCTATATGATATGAACCCGGCTTACCCCTTCTGGCTTGGTTCTGTGTTGGTGATCCTGGCGGCTCTATTGGTATTCCTGTTCATCCGTGAACCCAAGGTAATTGAAGATAGCCACGAAGAACCACCCAGTTTGATCGGGAGCCTGAAAACAGTGCTGACCGATCCGGATCGAAGTGCTCTGCGCGTGCTGTTGGCGATCTTTTTCTGGTTTGTGGCGTACAATGCAGTGGAGGCTTTCTTTACCCTGTATGCTAAAAATCACCTGGGTTTGTCTGAATCGGATGGGGCGCGCTTGTTGGGGCAGCTCTCTTTGTTCTTTGTGCTCTTTGCACTTCCAGCCGGGTATATTGGTAGCCGAATCGGGCGACGTATCACCATCTTGATCGGTATTGTGATCATGACATTGTGCCTGCTGGCAATGTACTTTTCTCCGATTGCCACGCTAACCACAGTGCTCACCAAGCTGCCTGTTTTGGGAGTGGTTCCAGTTGTCGGACTGATCCTGATGCTGGCTGGGATTGGTTGGGCGTGCATTAACATTAACTCGCTACCGATGGTTGTGGACATGACCACATTAGCCCGTGTGGGAACTTATACAGGGTTATATTACCTGTTTTCGACCTCGGCAGCCATTTTTGGCCCGAACGTCAATAGTTGGATCATCCAGCTCAGTGGCAACGACTACAGCGCGACCATGATTGCTGCACCATTCTTCATGGTCTTGGCATTTATCATGATGGTGGGTGTACATCGCGGCGAAGCCGCCCCTCAGTCTGAGGCGATTGGGAATAGCACTTAGCCGATTAAAGTAACCCTTTGCATCATGTACCAGGTTCCTGATATTCAAATACTTTTTTGTGACTCAACCCTGCTGGTGGTTAATAAACCATCGGGGCTTTCCACGCTTCCGGATGGGTATGATCCCGCTCTGCCGCATATAAAAAGTGTATTGGAACAGCCGTCAGGTAGATTATGGATCGTACATCGCCTGGACAAGGACACCAGCGGGGTTTTGCTCTTAGCCCGTTCAGCCAAAGCCCACCGCTCGCTGAATACCCAATTCGAACAGCACCTGGTCTTGAAGCTTTATCATGCCCTGGTAAGTGGGAATCCCGATTGGGAAGAGAAGTCCATCAACCTGCCATTAAAACCGAATGGGGATCGCCGTCATCGCACGGTGATCGATCTTGATCACGGGAAGCCTGCTTTAACCAATCTAAAGGTGTTGGAGCGCTTTGGTCCATATTGCCTGGTTGAAGCAGTTCCCAAAACAGGCCGGACTCACCAGATCCGTGCCCATCTTTCATCCGAAGGCTTGACCATCATTGGGGATACGCTTTATGGTGAAAAGAACTCCACTTTTCTTTCAGACTTGGAAAATATATCCCGGCATGAAATTGACAAGGAGGTAACACATTTTACAGGTATGGGTTTACATGCCAGGTCCCTGGAGTTTACCCACCCTGACTCCGGGCAAAGATTAAAATTCGAAGCGCCGTACCCTGTCTGGTGGCATGTTGCCCTGGAGCGATTACGAAGATAAACTACCCGGATAAAGATCTTTAGCCTGGGATATTAATGGGTTAACTTAATCTCAGCTAACAAGAGCAAAATATCTCCTTCTCAAATTATTCTGGGTATGATATACTCTTTGTTCGCGCCGCCCCTGGCGGTTTTGTGTTGAAAATAGCAATTATTTAGTTTTTTAGAGAGGTGTATTACCATGAACGACCTATTGAAATCTGTCGAACAACCTGAAAACCCGAATATTCCCCAGTTACGTCCTGGTGACATGGTTAGTGTGCATATTCGTATTAAAGAAGGAAATACTGAGCGTATCCAGGAGTTCCGGGGAACCATCATCAGTCAAAGGGCTCGTGGAAACAATGCAACGTTTACCGTTCGCCGCATTGCCAGCAATGGCATTGGTGTTGAACGCACATTTCTTACCCGCTCCCCTCGCCTGGAAAAAGTAATTGTCCAGCGGCATTCACAGGTTCGCAGGGCAAAGCTCTATCATCTGCGTGAACGAACCGGGAAAAACGCCCGTCTCAAGCAAAAATTTACTGCCTGATGCAGTTTTAAGGATATTTATCAGGGTGCAGTGACCATCACTGCACCCTTTCTTTTTAACGTATAATTTGACATACTGGATGATATTTACATAATCAATCACAGGATGTAACCTGCGGAGGAAACATGCTTCGTGCGATCTTATATAAAGGGAATGGGGACCTGCTGACGGAAATATCTACCGATGACTACGCTGATGCCCTGCAGGATAAAGGGGGCATCCTGTGGGTTGATTTTATGTGGTGAGGAACCTGAAGCCTCTGAAAAAATCCTGTTACAAACCTTTGGGTTTCATCCCCTGGCAGTGGATGATGCCCTGCACGAAACCCACGTACCCAAGGTGGATGATTGGGAACAGTATCTCTATATTGCCATGCATGCCATCAGCTATCACCAGTGGTGAGGACGATATCGATGCCATTGAGTTGGATATCTTCCTGGGTGAGAATTACATTGTCACCCATCATGATCTGCCCATTCAAGCCCTAAACCGTGTTTGGGATGTGTGCACCAAGGACGTGCGTCACTTTAAACGTGGTGCCGATCACGTGCTATATAAACTGACTGACGAGTTGATTGTCGACTATATGCAAGTGGTGGAAGCCTTGGATGAAGAGATTGAGATGGTTGAAGATGAGGTGATTGGCAGACCCATCTCACCGAGGTGGTACAGCGCATATTTACCCTCAAGCGTGCCACTCTCCACTTGCGCCGGGTGTTATCCCCATTGCGGGAGGTATTAAATAAACTGGCACGCGATGATTATGCTGTCATCGATGCCAAAGATCGGGTGTACTTCCGGGATGTGTACGATCATCTGGTGCGCCTGCACGATATCTCCGAGAGCTTGCGCGACCTGGTTGGAGGCGTGCTCGACACCTATCTTTCTGTGATCAACAATCGCATGAATGAGATCATGAAGACCCTTACCCTGATCACCACCATATTCATGCCCATCTCATTTGTGGTTGGTTTCTACGGGATGAATTTCTTCCAGCCGACCTTCCAGGCCTTACTCCCATGGACAGGTAGAGTCGCTTTTATAATGATGTTGATCGTGGTTATTGGCACACCAATAGGGATGGTATTCTGGATGAGGCGGCGCAAGTGGATGTAACTAAACGCAGTAACCCCCAATGGAGAATATGATGAACCTTAGTCCAAGTGCCTTGAAAGTGCAAACAGCCCTCAACGCCATTGGCCTTCAGCTTGGAGGTGGTTGAGCTGCCTGGTTCAACCCGGACAGCACAGGAAGCCGCTCAGGCTGTTGGTTGTCAGGTAGGTCAAATAGCCAAGTCTATCATTTTCTGCACTGAGATTAGCCACCGTCCCATCCTTGTGATTGTAAGTGGACCCAATCGAGTAAACGAGAAGCTCGTTGAAGAGCTGATCGGTGAGGCGATTGCCAAAGCGGATGCCGATTTTGTACGTCAGCGCACCGGATTTGTGATCGGAGGTGTTCCCCCAGTCGGGCATATTGAACCCCTGGAAACCTATCTCGATCAAGACTTATTGCAGTACCAGGAAATTTGGGCTGCTGCTGGAACCCCGCATGCAGTCTTCCGCTTGACCCCTGGTGACTTGCTTCGCATGACCAGCGGAAGTGTCATCAAGGTCACCTGAATCAGGAGTTTCATATGTTTCATATCGGAATAGAAAATGGCGCAGAGGCTCGGTCGCAAGCCTGGGTATTGGGACACCCGGGATGCTTTGCCTACGGTGTGGATGGTCCAGCAGCTCTAGCCGCTGTACCTGCGGCTATACTGGATTATTATGATTGGATTGCAGCCCACACATCCGAGAGCTGGTTCGCTGATAGAGAGACAGATTATCAAGTGGAAGAAACCTGGGAATGTTACTCGATCAATTCGGATTACGAAATAACCCAGGATGGCTACGAGGTCAATGCATGGTTTCGGCATGATTGGAAGCCATTAAACTCGGATGATATTCAACGCGGCTTATTGCTCCTCAACTGGGGGCGTGAGGAGCTTTTGAAAACAGTTCATGACTTGGATAAAGTTACCTTGGAGCGAACCTACCCGAAGGAGCGTTGGAGCATTGCCGGTATTCTCAAGCATATTGGCGGAGCGGAATGGTGGTACCTGGACCGCCTTGGGCTGGCATTCCCAAAGCAGGATGTACCTGAAGAACCACTCCGAGCGATTGGAGAAAGTGCGATTAATTTTGATTGAAATCCTACCTGGATCTGGTTGGCTCAACCCAGGTGAATGGCATCGACGGTGAATTTTGGAGCCCACGCAAGCTGTTGCGCCGGGCTGTGTGGCATGAATATGACCATATTGCCCATATTCAAAAGCTGCTATGAAACCTTACGATTATGCTCATCGGTTTGGAGTGAGGCAACTATCCTGGGATGATTTTGCTGGCCTGGCAAGGCATTTGGCTGAATTATTAGAACCGTATCAACCTCAGGTGATCCTCGGGGTTGCCCGGGCAGGATTATTTCCGGCTACTGCGGTGGCGTGCAGTTTACGATGCGAGTTATACCCGATCCGGTTGACCCGGCGTGAAAATGATGTGGTTACCTACGAAAAACCCATCTGGAAAACCCCTATTCCAGGAGATGTGCAAGGAAAAATCGTATCAGTCGTGGATGAAATTGCTGATACTGGCCAGACATTAGCCATGGTGGCATGTCGCGCCTCAGAGTTAGGGGTCCAGTCAAGTGGTTACTGCCAGCCTGGTTACGCATAGTTGGGCTGATCCGGCTCCCCATGTATCTGCCCTGGTGAGCGATGAATTTATTATCTTCCCATGGGATAAGCAGGTACTGGTGGATGGGATATGGATCAACCATCCTGAAATTGAAGCGGGTCTGAACGCTCAAACCTGATGCATGCAGGATTAATGCTATAATATTTTTCTTTACTGGTAGGAATGGATGAAATATGGCTATTGATCGTTACGGTCGAAAACTTCACTATCTACGTATCAGCCTGACTGATCACTGCAATTTACGATGTTTGTATTGTATGCCAGATGAAATGGTCTTCCAGCCCTCAGCAGAGCTGATGCAGGATGACGAAATCCTCGCGCTGTTAAAGGTATTCACTGGGATTGGTTTTGATAAAATCCGCCTGACCGGTGGTGAGCCAACCATCCGTGCAAATGTAGTCCAGCTGGTTCAGCAAATCGCTAGCACACCCGGCGTGAATGCCCTGACCATGACCACTAACGGAGTTCTGCTCTCAAAAATGGCAAGCTCATTGGCACAAGCCGGACTGCAAAGGGTGAATATCAGCCTGGATACGCTGGATCCGAAGAAATTTCAAACCCTGACCCGCTGGGGTTCTGTAGAAGATGTCTGGTCTGGCATCCAGGCAGCTGAAAAGGCGGGATTAACCCCCATCAAGATAAATGCGGTGGTGGTGCGCGGATACAATGAGCCGGATATGGCAGACCTGGCTCGCCTCACCCTGGATCACCCCTGGCAGGTTCGCTTTATTGAACTGATGCCTTTTGGGAAAACAAATGGTTTCCAATCGGGATCAGCTTGTGACTGCCGGTGAAATGCAACGCTACATTGATTCAAACCTCGGTCCTCTGGAACCAGTCAACGGGGAAGAGTTGGATGGGGAAGCGCGCATCTTTCGTTTACCAGATGCTCCTGGAGATATTGGTTTTATTTCCTCTGTCAGCGCACCTTTTTGCCATTCCTGTGCTCGGGCACGTCTGACTTCGGATGGACGCTTGCGTTTATGCCTGCTGCAGGAAGGGGAAGTGGACTTGCTTGGTCCATTACGTGCCGGTGCCACCCTTGACGAGTTAAGACAGCTCGTCATGGATGGGCTTTGGAATAAACCATGGGGACATGGATTGGAGCAAGGCATTGTCCCCCTCAATCGTGAGATGAGTGAAATTGGTGGTTAACGGTTGCCATCATTTTATTAACAATCCAAAAACACACGCAAGAAAAGCTCCCGTCAGGGAACAGGCAAAATTCACGACATCGTTATTGATCCAGGACCAGCCCCGCACCTGGCTTGTTTGGGTTCCACACGAATGTAGAGGGTGACGTTCAGTCTCTTTATTGCAAGTCGGGCACCAGTATATTGCCTGGATGGTCGCACCAAGGACAGAGTCGAATAATGAACCTATCAAACCGGCAATGATAATAATCACCAGGTGTGCGAACCAATCTGTTGTGGGTGAAAATATCACCGCTGCTACGCCAATCAAGGCTGCCCCACCCAGGGCAGCGAATGAACCAACCAGCGTTATACCTCCAGACGTCCCACGCTCTACGGTTCGACCAGAAGTGATCATGCGTGGAGATTTTGGGCTCAATACACCCAGTTCAGTTGACCACGTATCCGCATTCACTGCTGCCATGGCACCGGCATATGCCAACCACAGCCATTCGTATTGAGGTCGGATGGCATATCCCACTGCTAGCAATGCTCCCAGGCCTCCATTTGCCAGCACCTGTCCCCAATCACGCTGGTTGCCTTTCGAGAATTTCTCTGCCAGCCCAGCCTTGCGTTTACTGAAAGCCCGCGAAAGAGCGCTGGATGAGATAAAAAATGTGAGCAATAAGATTGCCCATGGCAATCCACCGAAACCGAAGATTAAACCACCGGTGATAACCGCAGCCCAGGCTCCACTTCGGGAGAGAGAACCAGCCTTCCATGCAAGACCTGCGATGATGACTGCAAGCACGAATCCAATGAGTAATTGCATAGGGGAAACCATGTTGAATTAAGTCGCCTGAAGGATAAAGTATACCGCGCCAAAGAATAATAATACTGGTAAGCACGCTGGCTGCCCACATCAGGTAAGCCAATGATTTCGTGTCTTCCCTCCGATAAAAGAATAACCCCAACAGTAAATCGGTAATGAAGAAAAAGGTGTTCAATACTGGGAGCAAAAAAAGGCGAATCCCGGGAACAAGCTCAACAGGTTCGTAATTTGTGGTTAGTCTTAATGAAATTTGTGGGTGACTGGGAATACTCAGGCTTACCCATATGATCAATCCCAACGCCAACACTGCGCTGGTGATCAATAATACGCGTGCTGGACGGTCTGCCCACGAGCGTGAAAGCAGGAAGCTTGGATAATCAGATACAGATTGGATCGGCACCAGGGAGCCATACTCAGATAGCTTGCGGTATGTTTGCAGGAATTCATCGGGGTCGGCCGGTGATATTGCAAATGTTCTCTCAGGGGTGACAATCATCACCAGGTTGGTATCGCGCCCGGCGAGGAATTCCACGGGTGTGCCATCGGCTTGAGCTTGTATGCCAAGGACCGCTCCGGGGATTCGCAGGAATGGTTTGCGAAGCACCATCCCATTTTGGTCAACCGACCCAACCCAATTGACATGGTTGATTGGGATATCTTCTCGCCGAAGTCCCCAATACAAGCTGATCCCATCACGCGCCAGAGTATACCTTGCCCGTTGGAGAGCATATATCCGGTATATGAGCACAGGTATGAGAGCAACGGCGAACAGGGCAATTAATAAATACAACAGGAAAGGCGGTCCACTTTCCGCCAGGGTTGCCTGCCATAACCCAAATACTCCAATCATGGTAAGGAAGAGCGCTGCTACACCATGCACATATATTCCAGACCGACGGGGTGGACGAAAAGAAAATACCTCTCTCACGAGAGGTATTATAGTCGAGTTTGTCATCCGCAAGCTTGAGGCTCGCAGGGGAAGGATGTGCAGTATTTACTTGATACTATACACCACGCTGACGGATGCGGATAAGGTCAATTGCCCGGGTGAGATGGGTACACTCTGTCCACCACCGCCCACACCAGCCGCCATTTTACTGTCGTAATATACAGGGACCGGAGCGCTGCTGTAATAACTGATGGATTGGACTTCACCAAGCGTGACTCCCGCAGCGCTGGCAAGCAATTCCGCCTGCGCCTGAGCATTCACCATAGCTTTGTCCCGACCTGATGCCAATGCCGTTTCCTTATCCTCTACATCGAATGTGATGCCGTAGATATTATTAGCCCCTGCATTGATGGATGCATCAAGGATATCTCCAATTGTCGTAATATCCCGGACGGTCACATTCACCGTGTTATCGGCCATAAAGTATATACCGAGCGATTCACCAGTTGGAGCATATTTTTCCGATTGATAGACGCTGAAGTTGGTGGTTTTAATATCCTTTTCGTCAACGCCTTGAGCTTTGATGGCATCCATCACTGCCTGGGTCTGGGAATTATTGGTTGCAACTGCGGCTTTTGCGGTCTTTGCTTCGCTGTGAACACCAATGGACACATACGCGATATCAGGCTCCAGGATAACTTCTGCATTTCCGGTGACGCTGATCGTTCGTGGTTGAGTCTGTCCCAATTGCAATGAAGCACTGCAGGCGCTTAAGGCGACGGCTGCAATAAGAAGAATAGTGGGTATTACTAGTTTTGTACGCATTGTTACCTCCATGTAACTTGTTTTGTTATAAAAAGACGATGGACACTATTAGAAAGTTCCAGTTAGTTAATATCTTCAGCAAATATTAATAAAAACAATCTGGCATTGCCCTTTTGGTGGATGCCATGCATAGAATTGTTCCAATCCGAGTGGAGAAGTGGATCTAACCCGCCAATTACTCCCGGCTGGTGTTGATGAAGATCATCGGTCGACGCTTTGTCTCATTGTAGATGTAACTCATCAATGCATTCCGCAGGTCTTCCTTCAAATCTCCATTACTGCGCCGGACTGTCTCGCGGATCAGCTTGCTCATCCCGGCCATCAGCTCCTCGGCATCGCGGATGACGATAAAACCTCGGGTGATGAATTCTGGTTCATCCCGCAGCTGGGCAGTATTGCGGTCGATTACCAGGTTAACCAGCAGGATTCCATCACGAGCCAATGCTTCCCGCTCCCGCACCACGCTGGGACCGATATCCCCCACCCCGGTGCCATCCACAAATACATATCCACCCGGGACGCGCTCGCCAAGGTTCATGTTTCCATGCATAAACTCGATGGCATTACCATTTTCGATAATTGCCACACGGTCAGCAGGGATTCCCAGCTCACGGGCCAGGGCTGCATGCTGGTGAAGATGGCGCAGTTCTCCATGGATGGGGATGAAGTGCTTGGGTTTGACCAGGTTGATCAGCAGCTTCTCTTCTTCCTGGCTGGCATGCCCGGATACATGCACCGGTGCAATGGCGTCATAAATTACACTGGCGCCTCGCCTGAACAGGCGGTTGATCGTGCGGTGGACACTCTCCTCGTTACCGGGGATCGGGTGTGAAGAAAGTACCACTGTATCACCAGCTTGTAAGTCGAACTGACGGTTAGTTCCGGTCGAAAGCCTGCCCAGAATGGAGGATGGTTCGCCTTGAGAGCCCGTGCACATGAGCACGACTTCGTTGGGTTTCATTTTTAATGCTTGCTCAACACTTACCATCAGGTTGTCAGGGATTTCGAGGTAACCCAGCTTACGTGCGATGCGGGCGTTCTCATTCATGCTGGTGCCAACGAATGTCATTCTACGCCCGTGGTTGATGGCAATATTCGCCACCTGTTGCATGCGTGAGATGACCGAGGCAAATGTAGCGACAATGATACGCCCCGGTGCGGTCCTGAAAACCTGGTCAAGCGCTGGTTCGATCACCCGTTCAGATGGCGTCCAGCCGCGTTTATCTGCGTTGGTCGAATCTGACATGAGCAACAGCACTCCCCGCCCTGAAAACTCCCCCAATTTTGCAAAATCGGTTGGCCAGCTATCCACCGGGGTATGGTCAAATTTAAAGTCCCCGGAATGGATGATCAAGCCTTCCGGTGTACCAATCCCCAATCCAACCCCATCAGGGATGGAGTGACATACATGGAAGAATTCGACCTTGAAGGGTCCAGTCTGGACCATCTCACCGGCCTTGACGGTGGTCAGGTCTACCTGGCTCAGCAACCCTCCACGCGAGAGCTTGAGATCAACCAGACCGCGGGTCAGGGGTGTCGCATAAATAGGTGCTTTAATTTGTTCCATCAAGTGGTGGATTGCACCTGTATGGTCCTCATGACCGTGGGTGATGATGATACCGCACACATTCTGAGGCTTATTGAGTAGATATTGGAAATCTGGGATGATGTAGTCGATCCCCAGCATATCGTTTTCGGGAAACATTAAACCGGCGTCGATGACGAGGATATCCTCTCCATATTCGACCGCCATCATGTTTTTACCGACTTCTCCCAGGCCACCCAGGGGAACAATGCGAAGTTTTTTATCGCTCATAGTTATAATTATTCTCTTATGAATTTAATATAGGTGGAATCCCACCAAAAAGTTTAGTCAATAATTGCAATTTCATTTTAGCATGCGGGTAAGGATTTTGTAAAGCAAAGATTGAGCGGGGGTCTTCGCTGCAATCGTTGAAGGCACCAGGTTTTATCCCAGGTATAGTTTCCCTTCCAGTTTCTGCTTCACCAGGGGCCATTCATCCGGAAGGATGCTGAACACCACTGAATCACGAATGTAGCCATCTGGAAGGATCATATGGTTGCGCAGCACACCCTCTTTATGTGAGCCGAGGCGTTCCAGGGCATGGATGGAACGCGCATTGCGCCGATCTGCTTTGAACCATACCCGGATGCACGATAATGTCTCGAAGGCGTGCATGAGCAGTAAATATTTACACTCCGTGTTGACCATTGTGCCTTGATAAGCCAATCCGTACCAGGTGCCTCCGATCTCAAGAGAGTGGTTGGGTATATCAATATTCAGGTAGCGTGTGCACCCAATGGCGTTCCCCGAAGCCAGGTGGATCACTGCAAATGGCAGGTCAGTCCCCTGGGCTTGTTGATCAAGCAGCTCCCGCACCCAAACGCGTAACTGTTCTTCGGACTCCACTTTCCCATAGCGCATGAAGCGCCAGATCTCGGACTCGAGTCCTACCTCTGCCAGGCTGGGCACGTGCACTTCCGAAAGTGGTTCAAGCCGCACGTATTTCCCAGTCAATAGTACTGGTTCAGGATTCATGCGGTTTATCTGCTCCGGAAAATTTCCAGGTTATTGGTTTTCCTGGCTGGAATTACGTGCCTTCTTCCCACGAGTTGAGATATTTCACCTGCTGCGGGTGTCAGCTCATCGATCTTCACGCCCATGGCATCCAGTTTTAAACGGGCGATCTCACGGTCGATCTCATCTGGAACACTATAGACCTTCTTTTCCAGCTTATCGGCGTTTTTGACCATGTATTCGACGCTGAGTGCCTGGTTGGCAAACGACATATCCATCACGCTGGCGGGATGCCCTTCAGCGGCAGCTAGATTGATCAGGCGTCCTTCTCCCAGTAGGTTGATCCTGCGATCGTCTTCCAATACATATTGTTCCACGAATTGGCGCACCAGGCGTTTCTCCTTGCTCATTTTCTCGAGGGCAGGGATGTTGATCTCCACATTGAAGTGGCCCGAATTGGCGATTAAAACTCCATCTTTCATGACCTCGAAATGATGCTGGTCGATAACGTTCAGGTCTCCGGTCACCGTGACAAAGATATCGCCAATTTTTGCAGCTTCGTCCATCGTCATTACCCTGAAGCCATCCATCACAGCCTCCAGGGCAGGCAGTGGATCCACTTCGGTAATGATCACATTGGCAGCCCATTCCACGGGCGCGCATGGCTAAGCCTCGACCACACCAGCCGTAACCAGCAATAACAAAAACTTTGCCAGCCAGCAGGACATTGGTGGCGCGTACAATGCCATCAATGGTGGATTGACCGGTACCGTAACGGTTGTCGAAGAGATGCTTGGTCTGGGCATCATTCACCGCGATGACCGGAAATGTCAAGGCTCCGTCCGCAGCCATGGCGCGCAAGCGGATCACACCCGTGGTGGTTTCTTCCGTCCCGCCCATCACGTTCTTTAATAAGTCACGGCGTTCCTTGTGCAGCGTACCTACCAGGTCGGCCCCATCATCCATGGTGACATGTGGGGCATGGTCCAGGGCAGCCTGGATGTGCTTGTAGTATGTGACGTTATTCTCCCCTTTGATGGCAAAGGTGGGAATTTCGTAGATATTAACCAACGCAGCCGCCACATCGTCTTGGGTGGAGAGGGGGTTGGAAGCTGTTAGCACCAAATCAGCCCCTCCCAGGTGGAGGGTCTGTGCCAGGTTGGCGGTCTCCGTGGTAACGTGCAAACAGGCTGACATGCGCACGCCATTTAATGGACGTTCCTTGGCAAAGCGCTCGCGGATCAGGCGCAGGACGGGCATCTCGCGTTCCGCCCAATCAATTCGCCGGCGTCCGCCTTCTGCCAGCGTACTGTCTTTAATGTCATAATTATTCATATCTATCTCCCAATTCCTTGATCAGGTTTATTTATTTAATAATTTGTCGAGTTGCCCATGGTCATCGAAATTCTGTCTGAAACGCATGATAAATTCGTCCAGGGTGTAAGAATGCCCCTGGGTACCTTCCTGTTCCAGGCAATAGGTTGCGGCTAGTGCTCCCATCTGTGCGCATGTTTCCAGGTCAAGCTTGTGGCTGTAGCCAGCCAGAAAGCCTCCCCGGTAGGCATCTCCCACGCCCGTGGGTTCAGCCATCGCTTCAGGTCTTACCACCGGGATAATAAATTCCTTCTCCCTGGAGTACACGGTTGATCCATGTCTCCCGCGTGTCACCACCATAAACTTTAAATGCCGAAGCATCTCCTGTGGGTTCATCCCGGTCATTTTCTGGACCAATCCAAATTCATAGTCATTCACGAAAAGAGCCAGGCTGCCTTCGATGCCAGTGCGTAATTCTTCCCCGGTCAGGCGCACGATCTGCTGGCTCGGGTCATACAGGTAAGGGATACCCAGCTCTCGGCATTCGGTTACGTGCTGCTTCATCGCCTCGGGGTCATTGGGGGAGATCACCACCAGGTCTGGTTTCTCACCTTTCCAATCCCTGAAAGAAAGCTGGCAGGCATACCCCATGGCGCCCGGGAAGAAGCTGGCGATCTGGTTGTTGGAGCGGTCGGTGTTGCAAAAGAAGGATGCCGTTACCACCCCAGGTATCACTTTCATCATCGAGGTGTCGACTCCCTTGCTTTCCAACCAGCTGCGGTATTCTTTGAAATCCTCACCCACAGTGGCCATGACGTGGGGTTTCTCCCCCAGCAATGCCAGCGTGTAGGCGATGTTAGGCGCAATTCCGCCCTGGCGTTTTCGAAAAGAATCAACCAGGAAGGATAGGCTGATCGTATCCAGCTTTTCCGGCAGGATATGGTCCCGGAAATAACCCGGGAAGGTCATTAAATAGTCAAAAGCAACCGAGCCTGTGAGAATGATATACATCGATTCTTCCTGCATAAAAAGACGCCCTCGTGCGAGAGCGCCGGGATGATGTGAAGCGCATTGAGTTTAACATGGGAACGCATGTTTGAGAAGGGGGTTTCGGGCATGTACCTGCGAGCATGGATTTACGAGCAGAAGGGTAGTAAATTGGAATCGGTAATGACCTTAATTGACCGCATCTTGTAATCCGGAGAAAGCGTAGTATAATTCCGCCCATCGTAATACCGCGTAGACCGGGACGAGTAACTGGAAAATGTCCGCCAGAGAGAGGAGATCACAGGCTGGAAGTCTCCTTCGGAGTGTAACCAGTAAAAACCACCCGTGAGCGTGACCCCCAAAGGTAGGATTTAACCTGTAGGGGCAGGTCTCAGACGCCAAATCCTGTAGGGTGGGTCTCCCACCAATCCTTCCAAGTAAGGTGAACGGTTGACCCCGTTATTGGTCCGAAGAGACATATCCAAACTTTGGATATAATCTGGGTGGAACCGCGTGAGACTTCTCTCGCCCCAGTCGGGCGAGAGATTTTTGTTTAACTTTGTCAGGATAATTGTCACTGCGAGCAAGGAGCGTACTATGCGACGAAGCATCGCGAATGGTTTATATGAGCGATGAAAGGCCTTTTGTCTGCAAGCACCAACGGAACATCGGTGCTCGTCGCGAGACGAGGGCATTGAGGTCGAAGCAATCCTCGATACGCAAGATTTGTCATTACGAGGCGCATTTTGCCGAAGTAATCTCCAACACACTCAATCGAGAGTGTTTAAAAATCGCCGAAGAAAATTGCTCAATGCTCATTGAGAGGGGGCTTGCTCTTCCCCAAAGCATCGAAAAATGTTAAAGGCGGGGGAAACAGCCCCTCGCAATGACCAAAATTTAGGAGGCATATATGGCTGAACACATGAAAGAACGCTACGAAGATACCGAGCTTTACCGCATCCGCCACTCGGCGGCGCACGTCATGGCTGAAGCCGTGATCGAGCTATTCCCGGAGGCCAAGTACACCATCGGTCCACCCATCGATAATGGCTTCTACTACGACTTTGACCTGCCGCGCACCCTCACCCCCGAAGACCTGGAGAAGATCGAAAAGCGCATGCGCCAGATCATCGCCGGGCGCCACAAGTTCGTCAGGCAGGTCGTTTCCGCCGATGAAGCGCGCCAGATCTTCAAGGAGCAGCCCTACAAGCTGGAGCTGATCGACGGGCTCGAGCAGGGCGGCTTCGACGAATATGGCAACCCGCTGGCAGAGAAGCCCGACATCTCCATCTATACCTCCGACACCTTCACCGACCTGTGCCGTGGCCCGCATGTGGAGCATACCGGGCAGATCAACCCCTCCGCTCTCAAGCTTCTCAGCTCCTCCGGAGCCTACTGGCGCGGCGATGAGCACAATCCCATGCTGCAGCGCGTCTATGGCACCGCCTGGAAGACCTCCAAGGAGCTGGAGGAGTACCTGTGGCAGGTGGAGGAAGCCAAGAAGCGCGACCACCGCAAGCTGGGCAAGGAGCTCGAGATCTTTACCTTCGATGAGGAAGTGGGTCCTGGGCTTCCGCTGTGGCTGCCGCGCGGCGGCGTGATCATCGACGAGCTGGAGAAGCTGGCCAAAGAGAAGGAAGACCAGGCTGGCTACCTGCGCGTGCGCACCCCTCACCTGGCCAAGGAAGACCTGTTCCTGCATTCGGGTCACCTGCCCTATTACGCCGAGAGCATGTACCCGCCCATGGAGCTGGAGGGTACCAAGTATTATGTCAAACCGATGAACTGCCCCATGCACCACAAGATCTTTGGCTCGAAGCCGCGCTCCTACCGCGAGATGCCCATCCGCCTGGCGGAATACGGCTACCTGCTACCGTTACGAAAAGAGCGGCGAGCTGTTTGGGCTGATGCGCGTGCGCTCGATGCAGATGAACGATGCCCACATGTACTGCGCTGAAGACCAGTTCGAGCAGGAGTTCATGGGAGTCATCGACCTGTACCACCAGTACTTTGAAATTTTCGGCATCGATAAGTACATGATGCGCCTGAGCACCCACCATAAGAGCGGCCTGGGCAAGAAATACATCGATAACGAGCGCCTGTGGCTCAAGACCGAGGACATGGTGCGCCGGGCGATGGATAACGGCAACGTGCCCTACGAAGAGGTGCCGGATGAAGCAGCTTTCTATGGACCCAAGATCGACGTGCAGATCTGGTCGGTGATCGGCAAGGAGTTCACCCTGGCCACCAACCAGGTGGATTTTGCCCAACCCGGGCGCTTCAACCTGAACTTCATCAACCGCGACGGGCAGGAGGAGACGCCCCTGTGCATCCACCGCGCCCCGCTCAGCACCCACGAGCGCATGATCGGCTTCCTCATCGAGCACTTCGCCGGTAACTTCCCCGTCTGGCTCTCGCCCGACCAGGTGCGAGTGATCCCCATCACCGACACCCACAACGACTATGCCTTGCGCCTGGTCAGCCAGATGAAGGAGCAGGGCATCCGGGCGGAGGCTGACCTGGGCAACGACCGCATGAACGCCAAGATCCGCCAGGCACAGCTCTTCAAGGTGCCCTACATGCTGGTGGTGGGCGACCGCGAGATGGCCGAAGGCACGGTCTCGCTGCGCAAGCGGGATGGCTCGCGCGCGGATGGCATGCCGGTGGACGAGTTCATCCGCTTGGCTAAAGGACCGCATCGAGCAGCGCTCGCGCGAGTTGTAAATGAATTATTTACGTAGTGGCGGGTCTGACGCCTACTGAGAGACGTGTCGCGACCACGCGAGTTATAAAACCTGTATGCAGCATTATTGCCCTGCAGATATCCAAATGTTGACGATTATGCCTAAACTATGGTATTATCGGGCACGCTAAATGCCATAAAATTGGCATTCAGCGTTATTAACTGTCTGTCTTGAAAGGAGTGACATATCAGCGCGACCCAATATAGAATCAATGAGGCTATTCGAGTCAAAGAAGTCCGCTTGATCGGTGCCAATAACGAGAATGTAGGCGTGGTCTCCATCCAGGAGGCAATCCGCCTGGCCGACGAAGCCGACCTGGACCTGGTGGAGGTAGCCCCCAATTCCGAGCCACCCGTTTGCCGGGTGATGGACTTTGGGAAATTCCTCTACGAAAAAACCAAGAAAGAACGTGAGGCGCGCCGAGCGCAAACCAAGATCGAAGTTAAAGAGATCCGCCTGAGACCCAAGACCAATATTTACCACCAGGGTTTCAAGGTCAAGGATGCCCGGGGTTGGCTGGATGAAGGTAACAAGGTCAGGGTGCGCATCCGCTTTCGGGGTCGCGAGATAGATTATGGAGATCTGGCTTTAATCGACCTGAAGAAAGTGGCTGAAGAGCTGGCAGATATCTCCGTAATCGAACAAGCCCCTGTCATGGAAGGTCGCAGCGTGGTTATGGTCCTGGCTCCTGCCAAGACGACAAAGAAGAAGTAAATCCAGTTTATTTTTAGTAAATTTCCCCGCAGGGATAGACAAGACAGCCTCACCAGGCTGTTGCCTCTGCCCCCCTCACGGGGTTTTGTGTGAGAAGGAGTAAATCAAGTGCCTCGCAAGCAAACAACTACGAAATATAAGCTCAAGACCCATAAGGCGACCTCGAAACGCTTCCGCGTCACCGGGACGGGGATTTTGGTGCGCACCAAGGGTGGTAAAAGCCACCTGCGCCGCCGCACCCCCAAGCGCGTCAAGCAGCAGTTCAGCGAGATGATCCCGGTCAAAGGACGCGGCATCACCACAGCGTGTCCATCGCCTTGCTCCTTACCTGAAGAAGGCAAAGTAGCATATCCTATCCACCCTTTTGGTGCGGCCGTTGGGTGCACATAACTGGTAGCGTAAGCCGCCGGCGCCCAGGGGTTCGCAGGAGAGTAAAACAATGACTCGTGTAAAAACTGGTCCGTATCGACACCGGCACCACAAGAAAATCCTTAAGCAGAACGCAGGTCAATTTGGCACACGCCACCGCCTATATCGGCGTGCCAATGAGGCCATGCTCAAGTCATTATGGTATTCCTATCGTGACCGACGCCAACGCAAACGCGATTTGCGCCACCTTTGGATTGCCCGAATCAACGCCGCTGCCCGGCTGAATGGCTTGTCCTACAGCCGCCTGATGCACGGCATGAAAATCAACCAAATCGCCATCAATCGCAAGATGTTGGCTGACCTGGCAGTGCGCGACCCGCAGGCTTTTACTGCGGTGGTCGCACAGGCTAAGGTTGCATAAGCTTCACACCCGAACACACAAAACTCCCTGGAACCCGTCTTCAACTCGAAGGCGGGTTCTTTCTTATCTCTGGCGGGCGGGGTGAGGTAAAATGATATCGGTCAAGCTGGAATAATCATGAACCAAGTGCTTAAAGAACACACTTTTCCGTACGGTCTAACCCTCCAGATCGTCCAGGGCGATATCACCGCTGAATTGGTGGATGCGATTGTCAATGCCGCCAATTCCTATCTGGAACACGGTGTGGGAGTAGCAGGTGCCATCTTACGTAAGGGTGGACCATCAATCCAGGCGGAAAGTGACCAATGGGTGCGCGAGCATGGTCCCGTCAGCCATGCTGAACCGGCCTTTACCAGTGCAGGTAATCTGCCCTGCCGTTATGTCATCCATGCTGTGGGTCCGCGCTGGGGTGAAGGGCATGAGCAATCCAAACTCGCAGCAGCTGTGCGCGGCTCACTGCAACTGGCAAACAAGCTCAGCCTCGCCTCGATCGCCCTCCCCGCATTGTCAACCGGTGTCTTCGGTTTTCCCAGGCCATTGGCGGCTGGGGTGATCCTTGCCACCATCCAGGATTATGTAGCTGAAAACCCGGCCTCCAGCTTAAAAATCATCCACCTGGTGCTGTTCGACCAGGAAACCGTCAAGGCATTTCTCAACGCATGGGAACAAGATGATCACCTCCATACATAACCCCAAAATCCAGGCCATTCGCAAGCTGCAAACGCAGGTGAGAGCGCGTCGGGAAGAACACAAGTTTGTGATTGAAGGAGTACGGCTGGCCGAGGAAGCCTTACAAGCCGGCTGGCAGGCACATGAGGTATTTTTCACGGACCAGCTCGATGAGCGCGGTAAACATGTGCTGGTTGGTTTCACAAACCGGGGTGTGCCTGCCGAGCAGGTCACTCAGGAAGTGATGAAAGCAGTCAGTGATACAGAGACTCCCCAGGGTATCCTGGTCGTTTTAAGTTTACAATCATTACCCATCCCTGAAAACTTAAACTTCATCCTTGTCCTGGATGGGGTGCGCGATCCGGGCAACCTGGGCACCATCCTGCGCACGGCAGCTGCAGCTGGCGTTCAGGCAGTCCTGCTTGCCCCCGGATGTGCGGACGCCTTTGCACCCAAGGTGATGCGCGCCGGGATGGGGGCACATTTTCGACTGCCGATCCTCCAACCAGGCTGGGAAGCCATCCGCCGTATTCTTAAAGCGCCTGGAATCAACCTTCATGTTTACCTGGCAGATTCCACAGCAGGTAGCCCGTACACGCAGGTTGATTTCTGTTTGCCGGTGGCACTCATTGTTGGTGGGGAGGCTGGCGGTGCGGGGTCTGAATCGACCTCACTGGCTGATGATAAGGTGCATATTCCCATGCCGGGTGGCAGCGAGTCGCTCAATGCTGCCATTGCAGCAAGCATTCTCATATTCGAGGTGTTACGGCAGCGAGAAATCTGAAGAGTTTTCCCAATTTATGTTAAAATATGATTACCATGGAAGCCCCTAAAAAGCTTGTACTCCCCGAACGCAACCCGCTGACGCATGCCCAGCACAGGAAGGATGTCTTCTGGCAGATTACCATTCCAATGATGGTTGGTATTCTATTGGTACTGGTTGCCGTTGCTGTTGTGCTCCTCTCGGCTACCCATGCCGCGACTAATCTATCTCGTTGGGCAGATGTTTCGTTAATATGGCTGATCCTGCCTTCCTTGCTGATTGCCTTTATCTTTTTGATCATCCTGATTGCTTTTACGTACCTCATCACGATCGTTTTAAAGATGACTCCTCAATACGCCCGCATCATTCAGCTTTATTTCGAGACAGGAAAATATAAAGTAAGCTTTTATTCCAACAAGATCACAGCGCCGTTCATAAAAACGAGAAGCATGTGGGCTGTCATACGCCATCCGGGTAGATACGGAAAGCAACCTCCGGTTGAAAATGATCATTCTGAATAACTAGCCTTAATATAATAATTTTGAGAATTGGTATTATGAAAGGAATTGAGTCATGAATATACAAGATAATCTAGTTATTGTAGATGGTAGTGCAAATGAGCTGGACACCAGCTGGGAAGCTCCCGTGCTGGCGATCGGTGCAGTGTTAGGTGCGCTGACAGGGTTGGGAGCAGCCTATCTGCTTGCCCAACGATCTAAGAAACGCGGTGAGACTCCCAATCTCAGTGCCATCGAAGGCATCAAGCTTGGGCTGTTGATCTTTGGATTGCTGCGCCAGGTTTCATTGTTGGGAAGCGGTGACGAAAAATAAATCTACTACTACTTGGTATCTTTATCCCACAAGCATTTCCTTGTGGGATATTTTTATTAATCTGCTTGACAGGTGGGCGAGATAATAATAAAATAATAACGAACGTTCGTTCATATAGGCAAGGTTTATGTGACCCTTCCAGCACCTACCCGCGGGGAACAAACCCGCCAGGCTATTCTGCAAGCTGCTCATGACCTTTTCATTGAGCAAGGCTATCATGGCACATCCATGCGCCAGATTGCCAGGGATGCTCATACTGCCCTGGGTGGGTCTATACAATCACTTCGTCAGCAAGGAAGCTGTCTTTGAAGCGGTTTTCCTGGCATTCCATCCCTACCATCAGGTATTACCGCTAATTTTGGAAGCCCAGGGTGCCAACCTTGAACAATTGGTCAAGGATGCCATTCATCGAATGGTGACGGTTGTGGAGGGTCGCACTGATTTCATGAACCTGATGTTTATTGAGATGGTTGAGTTTAAAAGTGTGCATGCTCAGCAACTATTTTCCAGCATATTTCCACAAGGGATGCAGATCTTCCAACATTTGACCGAGTCATTTCCTGAACAAATCCGTCCTGTACCTTCGCCCATGGTAGTGCGAACATTTTTGGGCTTGTTCTTTGGTTACTTCCTCACAGAAACAGCCCTGGCTCCGGGTGCCCCAGTGGATTTTCGAGAAAATGCCATGCAATATTTTGTTGACATATATTTACATGGCATACTTGTTCCTCCTGAATAGAAATCATGAGGATGGATCATTCAAAGGATACTCCATGTTCAATTCCCGTCTCCGCTCCCTCATCCGAAAAGAATTCATCCAAATTGGCCGCGATAAACGCACCCTGATCCTGGTTTTGATCATCCCCATCATGCAGCTCTTCCTGCTTGGGTATGCTGCTACCAATGATGTGCGCAATGTGCCCCTGGCGGTATATGACCAGGACCGGGGACCTGAAGCCCGTCGCCTATTGGATGCCTACCGCGTGGCTGATTACTTCAAGATTGCCTATGTTGTCAGCTCTGAATCAGAATTGCGCAGCTTGATTGACAATGGAGAAGCCCGCGCCGGTCTTATTATTCCCCCCGGGTACAGCGATGATATCCAGGGTGGCGATCCGGCCCAGGTGATGTTTGTTCTGGATGGCTCTGACCCAACTGTGGCATCGACCGCTCTTTCGTCAGCAAGGTTGATCGGGCAGGCTTATTCCACGCAGGTCCTTGAAGAGCGATTATCACAACGTGGGCAGGCTGCTGCCATCCAGCCTCCGGTTGAAGTCAGTACCAACGTATGGTACAACCCCGACCTGATCAGTGCATACTTTATGATCCCGGGTGTCATTGGGATGATCCTGTTTGCGCTTACTTCGATCCTGACTGCCAGTGCCATCGTCCGTGAGCGTGAGCGCGGTACCATTGAGCAACTGATCGTCACACCCATCCGCCCATGGGAGCTGGTGGTGGGGAAACTTTTACCCTATGTGATCCTGGCGCTCATGAACGTATTTGAAGTTTTGGCAATCGGTCATTATTGGTTTCACGTGCCGATCAATGGCAGCTTGTGGTTGATCACGGCTGCTTCATTGCTTTTCTTACTTTCCAGTTTGGGCATTGGATTGCTGGCTTCTACCATCGCCAACACGCAACAGGAGGCAATGCTCATTGTTTGGATGTTGCTCCTGCCCAGCTTGTTCCTGGCTGGATTCTTCTTTCCCTTGGAAGCCATGCCGAAGGCCTTGCAATGGATTTCGTATATTTTCCCTTTACGCTATTACCTGGCCATCATTCGCTCACTGATGCTTAAAGGTGTCGGTATTGATGCTGTGAAAACCAACCTCATTGCCCTGGTAATTTTTGGGGTGGCGATCATGAGCCTGGCATCTATGCGATTCCGCAAGCGACTCGACTAAAGGTTATTAAACAGGAGGTAGCATGAAAATTAGACGCATCATCATTCCTATCGTTTTTGTAGCGGCTGCTGTTGCTGGTGCTTATTGGTATTTCACCACTCAAAGATCACCAGCAACGAGCGGTGAGTTGGCTGGAACGGGTACAGTTGAAGCGAATGAAGTAACGATCTCATCAGAAGTATCCGGTAGAATTGTTGACGTTTTTGCTGATCAGGGGGATCGAGTGAGCGCCGGTGAATCCCTTTTTGCACTGGATAGCACGCTATTGGAAGGCCAGCTTATACAGGCTCAGGCTAACCTGGGTGCAGCCCAGGCAGGAATGGAAGTGGCGCAAAATTCGTATTCTACTGCCCTGGCAGGTGAGGAGATTGCCCAGGCCCAATATGACTTGACCCTCACCCAGGCGCTGCAGCAAGTCCAACCAGTCCGCAGCAGCGCTTGGGGCAAGGATGTCCCTGCTGAATTTGACCTACCAGGCTGGTATTATACCCATGCAGAACAGCTCACTGCTGCACAGGAGCAATTGAATTCTGCCAGGACTGCCCTGGAGGATGAGTTGGCAGGTTTTAATACGTTAATGTCGACCGGAAACTTTGCGAAACTGGCTGCCACCGAACTCCGTCTGGCGCAAGCCCAATCGGCTTACCTGGATGCAGTGGATGTACTTGACCGTTCCAAATTGCAGGACGACCAGTCGTTGATTGATTTTGCCCAGGATGCCTTGGATGCTGCAAAAGATGAGCTGGAAGCGGCAAAAGATGCGTATGACAAAATCCTGACCACCCAGGAAACCAATGATTTGCTGGAAGCCCGCGCAAAACTCGCCCTGATTCAGGAACGTTATGATACCGCCCAAGACCGGTATAATGGCCTGCTGACGGGTAGAGACTCCCTCCAGGTGCAGATAGCAGCTGCTACGCTTACCCAGGCACACAACAATGTGACCCTGGCTGAGTCGAAAGTGTCTCAGGCACAAACCGCGATTGACCAGGCACAGGCAGCTCTTGATCTGATCAATATTCAACTGCATAAGATCACCATAACAGCACCCTTATCTGCTGTTGTATTGGCTCGCAACATAGAACCTGGCGAGGTGGTCCAGGCTGGGGCGTCCGCGCTGACATTGGGAGATTTGGATAATCTTACCATCACCGTATATATCCCCGAAAATCGTTATGGCGAAGTGAGCCTGGGAGATAAAGCACAGGTGAGCGTTGATTCCTTTCCGGACCAGAGCTTTACAGGCACTGTTACCCGAATTGCCGATAAGGCGGAATTCACCCCGCGTAATGTGCAAACTACGGAAGGTCGAAGCTCGACAGTATACGCCATCCAACTGAAAGTTGATGATCCATATGGGTTGCTTATACCCGGTATGCCCGCAGATGTGACTTTCACCCAGCCTTGATTTTGGATGATTCTGTATGCCATTTATCCTGGCCGAACATATTTCAAAAACCTTTGATACCACCCGCGCCGTGGATGATGTCAGCTTCGGGGTGGAAGTTGGCGAGATTTATGGGTTGATTGGCCCGGATGGGGCTGGTAAGACTACCACGATACGCTTATTGTGCGGTGCCTTGCTTCCCGACCCCAGTAAACATCCACCAGGTGCGATCATCCAGATTGCGAATGTCGATATGCTTAAAAATACAGACTCAGCCAGGTCACAGCTCGGTTACCTGCCACAGCGCTTTTCATTGTACGAAGAGCTGACTGTATTGGAGAACCTGCGTTTTTTCGCTGAGGTACGCGGCCTCACAGCTCAGTTTTGGCAGCCGCGCTGTATGGAGATCCTGAAATTTGTTGGATTGGCAGATTTTATCAACCGCCGCGCCGGGCAGTTGTCAGGTGGGATGCGGCAGAAACTCGGCCTGGCGGCTGCCCTGGTTCATTCGCCCAAGGTGTTATTGCTGGATGAGCCTACCACGGGTGTCGATCCAGTAACCCGCCAGGATTTCTGGCACCTGATCATCCGCCTGGTTGCCGAGGAAGGCGTGGCTGTTTTGGTCAGCACACCATATATGGACGAAGCAGGAAGGTGTAGTCGGGTCGGTTTTATGCGCAATGGAAAAATCCTGGTTGAAGGTAAACCTGGCGACCTGAGTTCAAAGCTAAACGGGCGTATCCTCGAAGTGCACGGTGAACCACTGCCCTTGCTGCGGGGAATTGTTCGTGAGGAACACGAAGTGGAAGATGTTCAGATGTTTGGAGACCGCCTGCATGTGCGCGTTCGTCCGGGTTCTGCCCAGGTGGTAATAAAACACCTGGAGACGATCATTCCTTCCCGGGGAGGCAAGCTTACCCGGCTTCGTACCATACCCGCGCAACTGGAGGATGTATTTATCGATTTATTGGAAAATAAACCAGCAAACCATACGCAAGAGGGGGCAGAATAAGGTATGTCTGAGGAAGTCATTCTTGCCCATAACCTAACGAAACGCTTTGACAGCTTTACTGCGGTGGACCATATCTCTTTTAATATTCATAAGGGTGAGGTGGTGGGATATCTTGGTCCAAATGGCTCAGGGAAAACCACCACCATCCGCATGCTTTTGGGCTTATTACAACCGAGCGAGGGAGACGCCAGCGTATTAGGTTATGATATCGTGCGGCAACCTGAGCAAATCCGCGAACGAGTGGGATACATGTCCCAAAAATTTGCCTTATATCATGACCTGACGGTGGGGGAGAACCTGGCTTTTTATGCGGGTCTATATGGATTCAGAGAGCGATCCCGGTTGGCGGAAGTGTTGGAATTGATTGGGTTAACTGACCTGCAGGCAGAACGGGTCAGTGACCTTTCCACTGGGTGGAAACAGCGCCTGGCTCTCGGGATTGCCATCGTTCATAAGCCGCGCCTGCTCTTCCTGGATGAACCAACCAGCGGAGTAGACCCAACTGCCAGGCGAACGTTCTGGGATTTGATCTATACAGTGGTTGCCCAGGGTGTGACTGCCCTGGTGACCACTCATTACATGGATGAAGCTGAATACTGCAGCCGGATTGGCATTATGTGCGAAGGTAGATTGTTAGCGATGAACACCCCTTCAGCGCTTAAGCAGGATAATTTTCCTGGATTGGCTTGGGATGTATTTGCCCATCCACTCCTGCCTGCGCTGGCCATATTGGAACAATCCCCGTTTGTGTTACGAGCCGGCCTGACATCAGACCATCTTCGTGCTATCACTCCCAATCATGCCGTTGCTGAAGCATTGAATTCGTCTTTGGTGAATGCGGGTGTCCAGGTCGATAGAATTGAACAGGTTGAACCAACCCTTGAGGATGTATTTCTTGCCCTGGTTGATAATGATGATTCGCCAGTTGCGCACGAAAAGCCTGCAGTTCAGCCAAACTAACGTAAATTCGCCCCAAGCCATTAATAATAATTAAACAATAACTAAATAATATCAATATTGATATTGATATTATTAAATATAATCTTGACAAATATTAATTATTGTGTATAATATTATCTAGATGAAGACAGCGAAAATGTATGATAAGGAGGCTGTTATGGATAATCCGGAAAATGAATTTGTTCAAATCCATCAAGAGGGTATTCGCAGTGAAGCGACTATTCGGCAGGCACTCAGGCAATCTGGTATAACCAACCCAAACGTGATGGATCGAAGCTTAACTTGGTTGGGTGATGCATTAATCCGAGCAGGGACCATGCTCAAAGAACATGCTTATACAAAGTTGACTGCTGAGGAAGCCTCAGCGCCATCATTTCTGATCATGCTCTAGCCTGGTCAGCTCTATCATTTACCTACCTATCGAATTTGGAGGCAACCCTGAATGAACACTTTACCCACCCGATGCCCGCTTTGTGGCGGAGAAGTAACCGTCACGCGTATCTACTGCCAGGATTGTGATACCACGATTGAAGGGCGCTTTACCGGTGGCCCTTTTTCACAACTTACCAAAGATCAGCTTTCTTTTGTTGAAACCTTTATCCGTTGTGAGGGCAAAATCACCCGTATGGAAGTTGAGCTGGACCTGTCTTATCCCACGATTCGCAATCGTTTGCACGAGGTCATCCGGGCTTTGGGGTACGAGCCAGGTGGCGAAGAACCAATCGCCGGCTTGAGTGATACGGAACGGCAGCGTATTTTGGAAGACCTGGATCAGGGTGTGATCAGCGCTGAGGAAGCCATGCGATTATTGCAAGAAAGTGAGAAGTAACCATGGACAAGAAATTCGTCATCACCAGTGCAACCCCACATATCTTTTTGGATATTGGTGGCGATTTAAACCTGAAAGGGCAGGATTCCTTCGAAGTAATAGCAAAATCTGATAACCCAAATGAGCTAATATTTGAATCCCAGGATGATCAGGTTAATATCCGCTACCAGGGCGATTGCAATGTCAGGGTGCCTCGGGCAGCGATTATCCGGGTTACTGCTGTGCATGGTGATGGTGTCATAAAAGCTTTGGACGGGGAAGTAACGATCGATGCCATTCATGGTGATTTGGAATTGAGAAATGTAGGGACAACCACAATTGGCAATGTCAGCGGTGACTTTGAAGCCAAGAATGTGGATGGAAGCCTGAACCTGGATTCAGTAAAAGGGGATGTTTCCGTCCGCGCTGTTCAGGGAGATTTCACGATCACCAAAAGGGTAGCAGGTAATCTCAACCTCAGCGATGTGGGGGGAAATGCAGCCGCCTCAGCGAGTGGGAATATCTTTTTACGCCTGGACCCTGCCCCTGGGCACAGCTATGAATTTACCAGTGATGGGAATGTATTTTGCCGCATACCTACCGACTCAAGTGTGGAGATTAATGTTCCCAAGGCATCCCAGGTGATGGTCGATTTGCCCGGCATCCACGCCTCTGCTCCGGTAAAGGCACCCTATGCCCTTACCCTGGCGGAAGGTGATGCAAAAATAATGCTTTCAGCAAAAGGAAATGTGATCCTGGATACTTATACCCCGGATTGGGATACCGAAGACTTTGATATCAATATCGATAGTGAAGTAAATGGGATGGCTGAGGCTGTCAGTCAGCAGATCGCCCAACAGGTTGATTCCCAGGTACGTATGATTGAAGACCAGCTGGATGCCCAGCTCTCCAGCCTTACCATGCGATTGAGCGCCGCAAGCTTAAGTGAGGAACAAGCACATCGAATCGAAGATCGTGCCCGTGAGGCTAGCGAGCGTGCGAATGTCAGGGCTCAGGAGCGTATAAGGCGTGCCCAGGAGCGAATGGACCATAAACTTGCTGCAGCGCAGCGCAAAATTGAGAGCAAAGCGCATGCGCAGGAACGCGCTGCACGGCATGGGCAACACGGCTGGAGTTTCAATATTCAAACCCCTCCCAAACCTCCATCACCTCCAGGTGACCCGGTGAGTGAAGATGAGCGTTTGATGATCCTGCGCATGCTGGAACAAAAGAAAATTACCATGGATCAGGCTGAGGAACTGCTTTCCGCATTGGAAGGTAAATCGGCATGATCATGCCAGGTCTGGCTTGACAGAATTGGATTGTATTTAATCCTGAAATGAAAGGATGATGACAAGAATGGTGAATGAATCAGAACGTCTGCAAATCCTTGAGATGATTGAAAAAGGGATCATTTCAGCTTCTGAAGGTGTTCAGCTGCTGAATTCTCTCCCGGAAGAGCCCGTAGAAGTTGATACTCCTCGGGTGGCTGAATATTCTGAAGTAAAAGATACCCAACCTGAGTTTATCCCGGAGCCCGAGGTAATTGAAGAGGCACCCTCCCCAGGCAGTAAACAATCGACTTCTCCCCAACAATTTGATGCAGACATGAAAAAATGGCGCCGCTGGTGGTGGGTTCCGTTAACCATTGGCATCGGCATCACGGTTATCAGCGGGTTGCTGATGTCATTGGCCTACCAAAACAGCAATTATTTCTGGTTTGGATGCTTATGGGTTCCGTTATTGTTCGGTATTCTTGTCATCAGCCTGGCAGCGGCCAGCCGGACGGCTCGCTGGCTGCATGTCAGGGTCCATCAAGAACCCGGTGAGTGGCCTAAAACGATCGCCATTAGCCTGCCCATCCCGATTCGCTTCACCGCCTGGTTGCTCCGTATTTTTAAACCTCAAATTGATGGCATGAATGGTGCCAACCTGGATGAAGTTGTCATGGCCTTGGAAAAAACATCTCCCGAGCAACCTTTCTATGTAAAGGTGGACGAAGGCGAGTCAGGAGAAAAGGTCGAAGTTTATATAGGTTAATCGCTTACTCAAGAGAGCATCGAATTTTATTTGCTAAAGAAAAATGAACTTATTTGGAGGTCTATATGGCTACAACAGAAGAAAGAATGCGAATTTTAAGAATGATCCAGGAAGGCAAGATCACAGCTGAAGAAGGTGCTAAGTTATTGTCAGCCCTGCGTGAAAGCCGAAAGGAAAATCGCCCGGTGATTACGACCAGTCGAGGCGGCAAGGGCATGCTGCGTGTCCGCGTCACCGATATGGTCACCGGAAAATCCAAGGTCAGTGTAAACCTGCCCCTGGGATTGGTGGATGCAGGGATGAGCATTGCCAGCCAATATGCTCCAGACGTTAATTTCGCGCAAATCGCCGATGCCATTCGATCCGGGGAGATGGAAGGAAAGATAGTGGATGTAGTCGACGAAGAAGATGGCGAGCATATTGAGGTATTCATAGACTAACGCAAAGCATTTTTTGTAAATATCTACATGGAGGTTAATATGTCCGACGAAACCATTGAAAAGACATTTCAAGTACCTGATCAGGCTCGCCTGTCCGTATCCAATATACGTGGCTCAATCACCATCCAACCAGGTGATGCGAATGTGATCCGGGTCAGTGCAGTCAAGCGGGGCAGTTTTGATAGCGGTAGGTATACAATAGAAATCTCCCAGGATTCAGATGAAAGTGTTCGGGTCGAAACACGCTCCAACGAATCCATGTTCGGATTCCTATCCCACCCACCCAAAGTGGACTACACCTTGCAAGTACCCCAGGGCGTTCAAGTATATGCCTCTGGTATCAGCAGTGCTCTTGATGTGAAAGGCCTGACCGGTGAATTTAGATTAAAAACTGTCAGTGGAGAAATTAACGTGGCAGATTTGTCCGGCCCATTCAAGTTTAATGTGGTGAGCGGGGATATTACCGGCTCGCGACTGACTGGCACCCTTGAGCTGGAAGCAGTGTCGGGAAGAGTGCGTATGATGGAGTCCAACTTCCCCAATGCGGATGCTTCCACGGTCAGTGGTGATTTAGTGCTACAGACCTCTATTTCCACTGGACCTTATCATTTTAGCTCGGTTTCTGGGAGCGTACGCATGCTGGTACCTGCTGATACCCGCTGCAATGCCGAGCTGAATAGTGTGAGTGGCAGCATTCGTTCCTCATTACCTGCAACAACAACTCGTTTGGGTCATGGGTCAAAAATAGCCCAAATCCAGGGCGGAGGGGCGGAAGTGCGCCTGAAAAGTGTATCTGGTGGTTTATCATTTGAAACGGAAGGCATTCCCACTGAATCAGTTTCAGTCACGTCTTCGGTTCCCGTCCAACCCACGCCGCCTTCACCTCCTACTCCAGCACCTGAAAAGCTCAGCACAGCAGACATTCTGCAGCGCATCGAGAGTGGTGAGATGACCGTGGATGATGCGATAAAATTGATGAAAGATTGACTTATAATCCAATCCATCGTACTTTATAGTACCACCAGGTCCAATACTTACAGATTATACTTAATCAACGCCTAACATTATGAGCACAGCGCAAATATCCCCAAAACGTCCAGCCGGCATGCTCGGTTTCACCGTCGTTTGGGTTGGTCAGATTATCTCACTGCTCGGCACCAGCATGACTGGCTTTGCAGTGACAATCTGGGCTTATCAAAAGACCAACGCTGCCACCTCCCTGGCATTGCTTGGGTTCTTTTTTGTTGCACCCATGCTTATCGCATCGCCATTTGCAGGTGCCATCGTCGACCGTTCCAACCGCAAAATGATGATGATGATCAGTGACATTGCCTCTGGCATTGCCACGATTATCATCCTCATCTTATACAGTACAGGTCATCTCGAGATATGGCACCTGTTCATCACCAGTGCCTTCCAGGGTGTGTTCCAATCTTTCCAATGGCCTGCTTATTCAGCTGCCATCACCACCATGATTCCGAAGGAGCAGTATGGACGGGCGAATGGCATGCTCTCTTTGGCAGATACAGCTTCCAACATCTTTGCCCCAATCCTGGCCGGCGCATTATTGGGGTTCATTGGCCTTGCTGGAATCCTGGTGATCGATATTATCACCTTCGTAATTGCCATCAGCGCTTTGTTAATCGTCGCCATTCCTCAACCTAAGATCTCTGAGGAGGGGCGACAGGCACAGGGAAATATCTTCAAAGAAGCTGTCTTTGGCTTTGGATATATCCTTAAACGACCTCCCCTGCTTGCCTTGCAGCTGGTTTTCCTGACAGGCAACTTTTTTATTGGTATTCCTGGTGCCATACAGGCAGCCATGATCCTGGCAAATTCTGCCAGCAACGAAAAGATTCTGGCTGTTGTTAACTCAGCTGGGGCTATTGGAGGCGTGGTGGGTGGCCTGGTGATGAGTGCCTGGGGCGGTCCTAAGAAACGGGTGTATGGTGTGTTATTTGGCTGGTTTATTGCCAGCCTGCTGGGTGATGTATTGTTTGGCTTGGGGCGCGTAACGCCTATTTGGGTAATTGCCGCCTTTTCTGGGATGTTCTTTATCCCCATCATCAACGGTTCCAACCAGGCAATATGGCAGGCGAAAGTACCCCCCGACCTTCAAGGGAAAGTCTTTTCCATTCGCCGGTTGATTGCCTGGTTTGTCAGCCCTCTTGCGATGCTTATAGCTGGTCCGTTATCCGATAAAGTCCTCGAACCCGCCATGCAAAATCCCCAGAGTACCCTTGCAACGGCAACCGGTTGGTTCATGGGTGTCGGTCCTGGTCGTGGGATGGCATTGCTCTTTGTCATCGGTGGTTGTATTGCAGCCCTGGTTGGATTGTGTGGTTTTATGTTTCGGGTCTTGCGCGATGCTGATACTTTACTGCCCGACTTTGATACGCTGCCTGTAACCATTGCTCCGGAGGAGCGTTTGACCCGTATGCAAGAACTGCTGGAAGACAGGAAAACCTGGGCTGCTCAACCGGAAACCCCCGAGCGCGATCTGGCTCTCAAAGCGATCTCAAATTCATTACGCAAGCTTGGTCAGGGAGCATCCACCCCACCGCAGGCCTCATAGGTAACCAGGGAAATTCCTGTCTGATGAAAGATTAGGTTATTTTCTTTTCCAATACAACTGCAGCCATCGTATCGTCTGCATGAACGGTATCCCCTTCATAACGGACGATTGTCCGCCAGCCCATCTCGATCCAAAACCGAAGGGCTGGCCAGTTTTTTAAATACACCCTTAACCAGATTGCTTCATATTCACCCAGACTTCTGAATTGGTCCCATATTCCATATGCCAGCTCTGAACCATAACGATTTTTCTGGAAGTGAGGATGTACCGCAAACATGGATATCCATACATGATGTGTTATCGGTGCATCATGGAACAGGTGGAAATAACCGATAATATTCTCCCCACCCCGTAATAAAACACTCTGCATCTTGAAAATCTCTTCAGTAGAATGATTGAGCTTAATACTTTTTGAAACCAGCTGGGTAAACGCTTCCTCGGTTTCCTCATAAAACGTGTTGTCCCACTCACCAACGTATGAGCAGGCATTGAATACATTCTGCAAGTGGGGGACGTCCTCCATGACTGCATCCCTGACGATTAATCGTTCAGTGCCCCATCTGTCCGGTAATATCTTCATCCCACATCCCTGTATTGCATCAGGCTAGCTTTGATAAGTTCTATATCCATTCATGCGCAATTGAATAGGATATCTATTCTCTACCTGAGCGAAAAAGTCAACCCAGTCGGCTAAAAATTCATGCAACCTGGCGTGATTATTTGTTTTTAGCTACATCCAGCCGGCACCAGGCATACAATGCATCATAGAGGTCGAACTGGTGAGCCAGGTTCTCATTATCCTCAGGAAAGCGCAGGCTGAACCCACTGGCAATTGCCTCCAACCCTCGGGCAATTGGATCTTTATCGATATCCTCAGATACATCGGCTGAATGGACGATTTTTGCCAGGCGCAACAGGCCGGGTTCTTTCAACCCATATTTAAGGACGATGGACTCGAACGAACACCTTCCTTCTACATGCCCAAGCTCAACCCCCGGGGCATCGAAGGGGATTGCCCCGCTTTCCTCCACGACCTTCTCGATCTGGTTCGTCGGGACGAACAAAAAGTCGGCTTCACTATCCACAAAACGCGTGATCAGCCATGGACAGGCTACTCTGTCAACATGCACATGCGAACGGGTTACCCAAAGCATGGTAAATCTCCTCTCTTTAGCAGTAATTATACACTCCCCAATTTAACAGCAGCCGTCTATAATGAATGGGTCTCCTCCCGGCATTGCTGGGAGGAATGTTGAGTGGGAAGAAAGGCTCATGATTTGAAACCCCTGAAGCTGGTTTTTTCTTATGCCCGGCATTATAAGCTGGTGCTTACCATTACCATCATCAGCATGTTCCTGCTGGTAGGTGTACAACTGGTGATTCCGGAGGTAATTCGCAGATTGATTGCTGCCGTTACCGCTCCGACGATCAGCCCATTGTCATTTAAACTAGTGGGTACTCTGACCTTAGTAGTGCTGGGGATGTTCCTTTTACGCGCTGCGATGCAATTCCTGCGCTCCTACATGGCGCACCTGGCAGGTTGGGGCGTGGTGGCGGATGTGCGCAAGCACATTTATGAGCATTTGCAAGCTCTTTCCCTACGTTATTATGAGGATAAGCAAACCGGTCAACTCATGTCACGCGTGATCAACGACACCGAGCTATTTGAGCAGCTGATTTCGCATGCTGTACCCGATGTAGTGGTAAACGTGATCACCCTGGTTGGGGTGAGTGTGATTTTACTTAACTTGAACTGGCAGCTGACGTTGCTCACCATGATACCCATCCCGTTGGTGGTTGTTTCGTTGCAGGTGTATGCTCGCTATGTGCGCCCGGCGTTCCGCGAGCGGCAAAAAGAGCTCGGTAATCTCAATGCCATCCTGAACGACAGCCTTTCAGGTATCCGCGAGATCAAGGCATTTACCCGCGAAGTGGAGGAAATGAAGCGCATCAACCAGGGCATCGACCGCTACCGAACTTCGCTGCTTGGCGCACTCAAGTTGATGGCCACTTTCCAACCTTTTATTGATTTCACCTCGTCCCTGGGTATATTGATCGTGATCTATTTTGGAGGCAAGCTGGCATTAGCGGGGGCATTGCCAGTGGAAGACCTGGTCGCCTTCTTCCTGTACCTGGAAATCTTTTACCAGCCAGTTCGCAACCTGAGCAATTCCTGGGAGCAGATCCAGGGCTCGCTGGCTGGGGCAGACCGTGTAGCTGACCTGCTGGAGGAACAGCCGGAGATGGAGAATTGTCCCGGGGCTGTTCCGCTGGAAGGTCGCGTGCAGGGGAAATATCTCCTTCCAAAAAGTGAATTTTGAGTACGCGCCTGAAACACCGGTGTTGGAGGAGATCAATTTGGATATCCCCGCTCATCAAGTGGTTGCCCTGGTGGGACCAACCGGGGTGGGCAAATCCACCCTGGTCAGTCTGATCCCCCGCTTTTACGACGTCACCTCGGGCTGCATCACCCTGGATGGCAAGGATATCCGCCAGTTCACCCTCGAAAGCCTGCGCAGGCAGATCAGCATCGTGCTCCAGGATGTGTTCCTGTTCCATGGGTCCGTGCGCGAAAACATCCTGTTTGGGAGGCCAGGTGCCACCGAGCAGGAGCTGATCACGGCTGCCAGGATCGCCAACGCGGATGGATTTATAGAAGCCCTGGCGGATGGGTACGATACCCTGATTGGCGAGCGTGGGGTCAAGCTATCGGGTGGCCAGAAGCAGCGCTTATCGATTGCCAGGGCGGTGCTCAAGGATGCCCCGATCCTGATCCTGGATGAAGCCACTTCATCGGTGGATACGGAAACCGAGCTGCTCATCCAGCAGGCACTGGAGCGCTTGATGGTCGGGCGGACGGTGATCATCATCGCCCACCGGCTTTCCACCATCCGCAACGCCGATAAAATCGTGGTGCTGGAGGGCCGGCAGATCAAGGAAGTGGGCACCCACGAAGAGCTGCTGGCAAAGGATGGCTTGTATCGGCGGTTAAGCACGGTGCAGAACCAGATGGATATCTCAGACTCCGCAGAGCTGTGAGCAGCGTTGAAAATAATCACTCCCCAGGGGATGACCTCCGGGGAGTTTTTTGTTGATGCTTGCGGTCACTCTGTCAGGGTGACCTTGCGGAGGCTGCGCGGCATGTCCGGGTCGAAGCCGCGTGCTTTGGAGAGGTGATAGGCAAGCAGCTGCCCTGGCAGGATGGCGGCAATCGGGCTCAGCCACTCGGGAAGACCGGCTGGAACCGGGATGAAAAAATCCGTTGTCTCCACGTGCCCTTCCAGGATCGCATCACCGATGGTGAGCAAGCTGCCACCACGCCTATGCACATTCTCAGCCAATGAGCTCAGCTCATCCCTGAAGGTGCTCCCCATCGAAACCAGGTTCACCGGAAAGCCCGGCTCCACCATCGCGACCGGTCCATGCAGGAAATCAGCCGATGAATAGGGCTCAGCCTGCATGTTTGCCAGCTCCTTGCACTTGAGCGAAATCTCATGCGCGGTTGAGTAATTGAACCCGCGGCCGATGAAAACCGTGTGGCTGGCTTTTGCCAGGCTGACGGCGGCTGCCTGGGCTTGTGGTTCGCAGGCTAATGCCTGCTCCAGCACACCTGGAATATCCTGCAATGGTCCGAGCGGATTGGGTGACTCGGTCAGGCTAAGGGCAAGCATCGCCAGGGCGGTCAGCTGGGCGGTATAGGTTTTCGTGGCGGCAACGCTGTGCTCCTTGCCGACCCCCAGGCCAATTTTATACTCTGCTGCCAGGGCGAGCGGCGATTCAAGGTCGTTGGTGATGGCAATCGTTGGAGCACCTTGCCGCCGACCTTCCTCGATCACGCTGACGATATCCGGAGATTGGCCCGATTGCGAGATGCCGATCACCAGGGCGCCCTCCAGATGGGGAGCTGCCTGGTAGCGCGTGAACAGGGATGGGGCTGCCAGGGCCACGCTCAGGTGGTTGATCGCTCCAAAGATGTACTGCCCATAACGGGCGGCATTATCGGAGGTGCCGCGCGCCGCTACCACGGCATAGGAAAATTTGAAGGGCGAAAGCTTCTGGCTGATCCACGCCACCCGCTCCGCTTCGGTTTCCAGCATACCTCGGATGGCTTCGGGCTGCTCGTAGATTTCGCTAAGTAGTTGGGATGGATGGGTCACTGGGTTTTCTTTTCCTCCATGTG
>CAVTQM010000027.1:0-18231 GCA_963736805.1 uncultured Chloroflexia bacterium | reverse complement strand
GCCAATGTGATCTATGATTGTTTTTGCCACAGCTTCCAACCCAACTGCAGCGGTCAGATCATGGCCAAGCTCATACAACGCCGCTGTTTGCGCTTCCCGTTTTTGTGCTGCATCTGCCTGCTCGCGTACTTGGGCTGTCAGGTAACTGATAACCAGGCTAACTGCCAGCAGACCGAAGAAAGTCAATATATATTCAGTATCCGACACTGCCAGGGTGAGGCTTGGTGGAACGAAGAAAAAATCAAAAGCAACAACACTCAAGATCGAAGTCAGAATGGATGGCCCACGTCCCAGGAATATTGCTGCAACCACAGTAGATAACAGGTAGATCACTACCAGGTTGGTAGGAGAAATATAAGGAGCAACCAGCGCACATAGACCAGTGGCTCCGGCGATCAATGCAAGCGCCCACAAATATCGACGCCAAGGTCTGTGGGGTTGCCAATAATGCTCAGGCTGTTTAATGGATGATTGGGGTTCACTGTTGACGAAGTAAATATCGATTGGACCACTCTGGCCGGATAAGTTGATCTGCCACAGAACCTCGTAGTAACTCAATCCACGGCGACCTGCGAGATTTTCCGATGATAATTTTGGTAATATTTTGATTACACGCGTAATCGATCACCGTCTCTGCCACCGACTGACCTGGAATAGTGACAGCTTTGGCACCCAATTCTTCTGCCAGTTGCAACATGTGATCAACACGGTCATGTTGGTCTGTGGAAATCCTGGTTTGCTGAGGGGTTTCAACATATATGGCATACCATTCTGCCTTCAGTTCATCTGCCAGGCGGCGGGTAGAACGGATTAATCGTTCGCTGACCGTTCCAGGGCTGACACATACCAGCAGGCGTTCACCTGCTGGCCAGGGACCAGGAAATCGCGCGCTTTCCCATATAATCCAACATCTGGTCATCCACGCGTTCAGCCGCTCGTCGCATGGTCAGCTCGCGTAAGGCAGTTAAATTCCCCTGTCGAAAGAACTTCTCAATCGCCCGCTCGGCTTGCTCTGGAATGTAAACTTTACCTTCTTTTAGCCGGTTTAACAGTTCATCGGTTGGTAAATCGATCAGCTCGATATCGGTGACTTCATCAATCACGCTGTCTGGGATGGTTTCCCGCACCTTGGTACCCGTGATCTGAGCAACTATGTCATTTAACTTCTCCAAATGCTGGATATTCAAAGTAGTATAGACATTAATCCCCGCTGATAGAAGCTCTTCCACGTCCTGATAGCGCTTAGCATGCCGAGAGCCGGGTGCATTGGTATGAGCCAGCTCGTCCACCAATACCAGGCTTGGCCTACGCTCTAAAATTCGGTCAATATCCATTTCCTGTAGCTGAATATTCCGGTAGGAAATGGTTTTAGATTGGATTACTTCCAGACCGCGTAACATGTTTTCTGTTTCTATCCGTTTGTGTGTTTCCACATATCCCACTACGACGTCCACCCCCTCGGCACTTCGCTGGTGGGCAGCTTCGAGCATGGCGTACGTTTTGCCAACCCCAGCAGCATACCCGAAGAAAATCTTTAGGCGGCCTCGCTCCCGCTGCTTCTCTTCAGCCTGGATACGTGCTAACAGATCATCTGGATCTGGACGATTATTTGGAAGCGAAATACTCATCAATTTATTCCCCTTCCTATTTTATCTCATCTAGTGCCAGGTTGAGATAAAGCACATTGACCCGTGGTTCTCCTAGTAAGCCGAACTGCCGTCCTTGCGTGTTGTGTTCTACCAACACTCTTACAATTTCTTCATTCAACCCACGTGCTTTGGCAACACGCATTACCTGGAACAAGGCGGCTGCCACACTGATATTCGGATCAAGTCCACTCCCAGAAGCGGTAACCAGATCCACCGGGATGGGTGCATTATTCTGTGGGTCAGCTGCTTTCAACGCCGCTATGCGAGCTTTGACCGCCTCGGTTAAAGCTGGGTTGGAAGGACCTAGATTGGATCCCGCAGATGCTGCAGCATTGTAGGGGAAAGGTGAAGTGGCTGAAGGGCGGCTCCAGAAGTAGCGCGGGTCGTCAAAAGACTGCCCAATTAACGCAGATCCGATCACCTGACCATTCTGTACGATCAGGCTGCCATTAGCCTGAGGCGGGAAGATCACCTGGGCTATACCGGTAATGAGTAAAGGATATAAAATCCCGGTCAATAAGGTAAATATAGCAATTGAAGCAATTGCCGGTTTGAATTGATTTCGCATAGCAGCCTTTATTTATGGTTTCCATTGATAACCGAATTTACCAACGCGTCTGCCCTCAGCCAATCGCGCCCGTTCTAATGCTAGTGAAGCCTGATTGGCAAAGTTATTCAGTAAACGACTACCATCCGCAGGCAACCAGCCGTTCCCACGCCAGATGCGGATTTCTCCCAACAAGCCTGGGGAAGCCAGAATGGGCAGGATCCGGTCGGGGGCACCACTTCCTTTTATGTTGGGTGGTACGCTGGTTAATATCGGCTCCGCTTTTCCTCCAGGCTGAATGCATACCTCCACGAGCTCAGCCTGAAACATGAGTTGTAAATTTGTGGCTAAGGCATGCACGACTGATTCCTGGGTACGCAATCCTGCCAGCGCTGCACTCATTTCGTACATAAAGAGAGCCTCCTGCTCACTGGTCCGGGCTTTGGTTAAGCCAGATTGGATCCGACCAATCACCACAATGGATACAACCAGGAAGATGACCAGAACCAACCAGCCCTCAAGCCTACCTACTTCAAATGTATAGAAGGGTGGAATAAAAAAATAGTCAAAGGCCAGTGCGGCTGTTACGGCCGCGCAGACACCTGCTCCTTGCCCCCACCGGGCAGCACTCCACCCCACGGGTATCAGATACAATAACGCAATTACGGCTTCACCTAGTGTATCACGCCCAATATACAACAAAGGAATTGTCAGGATTACAACACTAAAAAAGGCGAAGATACAGTTAAAGTAGACCGTGGATGAAAAAGATAATCGATTGCTTTTCATAATTTATCTCTCCAATCTGATGGATTAAACTAACACTTATTGCCGTAGACATGTCAGCCGGTTATACCAGGTGTAAAAAGACCAACAGCATGTCAATCAGCTTAATTCCGATAAATGGCGTTACCAATCCGCCCAGGCCGTAGACCAGCAGATTATCACGTAAAAGCTGGGCTGCGCCTTTGGCTCGATAGGGTATGCCTTTAAGTGCCAGGGGGATCAATGCGATGATGATCAAAGCGTTGAAGATTACCGCTGACAGAATAGCACTTTGTGGAGTAGCCAGCCGCATCACGTTGAGTGCCCCTAACTGCGGATAGGTACTGGCAAATGCGGCTGGGATAATGGCAAAGTATTTCGATACATCATTGGCTATGCTGAAAGTCGTCAGCGAGCCACGCGTCATCAGCAATTGCTTACCAATTTCTACAATCTCAATCAGCTTGGTGGGATTGCTATCGAGGTCGACCATATTGGCTGCCTCACGCGCAGGCTGTGTTCCGGTGTTCATAGCCACTGCCACATCAGCCTGTGCCAGGGCAGGTGCGTCATTGGTACCATCACCGGTCATTGCCACCAGGCGTCCACCAGCCTGGTATTCACGGATCAGCTTTAGCTTGGTTTCAGGGGTAGCCTGAGCCAGAAAGTCGTCGACCCCGGCTTCGGCTGCAATCGCGGCTGCAGTCAATGGATTGTCACCGGTGATCATTACTGTTTTGATACCCATTTTACGCAGTTGTATGAAACGTTCCTTGATCCCACCTTTGACGATGTCTTTGAGGTGGATCACACCCCAGGCCTCTCCGTTGTAGGATACAACCAGTGGTGTGCCACCATTTCGAGCGATTGTATCCACCAGGCGATTTAGCTCTGCTGGGATCGTTTTTCCTTGATCTTTGATATAGATGATCATGGCATCAGGTGCGCCTTTACGGATACTCGCTCCGTCCATATCCACCCCGCTCATGCGAGTTTGAGCTGTGAAGGGGATGAAATGAGCCCCCGCAGATATATCCGGACCCACTCCGACTGACCGCCCGCGCAAGCCGAATTTCTCTTTTGCCAGCACCACAATGCTACGACCCTCGGGTGTTTCGTCTGCTAAAGAAGAGAGTTGCGCAATTTCTGCCAGTTCCTGTGGCCTGACATTTCCAACCGGGATAAACTCAACTGCCTGACGGTTGCCGAGGGTGATTGTGCCGGTCTTGTCGAGTAAAAGCACATCCACGTCTCCTGCAGCTTCTACCGCCCTACCCGAGAGAGCAATTACGTTACGCTGGATCATGCGGTCCATCCCGGCAATGCCTATCGCTGATAGCAACCCACCAATTGTGGTCGGGATCAGGCATACCAGCAGCGCAATCAATACGGTGATGGTAATTGGCGTACCAATTCCAGCGCTCTGCACGCTGAATAGGGAGTAGGGTAATAGGGTCATGCATACCACCAGAAAGATGATCGTGAAGGCAGCTAAAAGGATGTTCAAGGCAATTTCGTTAGGTGTTTTCTGGCGCCTGGCTCCTTCGATCAACCCTATCATGCGGTCCAGAAAGCCTTCACCCGGATTGGCGGTGACGCGTACCACAAGCCAGTCGGAGAGCAGGCGTGTACCTCCGGTGACCGCGCTTCGATCACCACCCGATTCGCGGATAACAGGGGCGCTCTCACCAGTAACCGCACTCTCATCGACGGATGCGATCCCCTCACTGACCTCGCCATCGACCGGAATGATATCGCCTGCTTCAACCAGGATTAGTTCATCTTTGATGAGAGATGTGGATGGCACAATGTCATAACCGGCATCGTGTTGCGACTGCTTTAATTTCTTAGCCTGGGTTTCCTGGCGGGTCTTCCGCAGGGCTTCCGCCTGTGCCTTACCGCGTCCTTCAGCTACAGCTTCCGAAAAATTGGCAAATAAGACCGTGAACCAAAGCCACAAGGTGATAACACCGATAAAAGCTGGTTGAGCTTCGCCGTGACCAGTTAGTGCTTGCATCCATAATAGGGTAGTTAACATACTGCCGATTTCAACCACAAACATGACCGGGTTACGCATCATATGGCGTGGGTTGAGCTTGAGGAACGCGTCTGTCACTGCTCGTTTGTATAGTTGGCTCTTAAAGGATCTTGATCGCTGAATTTGTAAGCTCATACCATTAACCCTTCATTCGTTACCATAACATTAAATGCTCGACGATCGGTCCTAATGCCAGGGCTGGTAAGAAGTTCAAGGCTCCAACAAGAACTATGACTGCGACCAACCAGACGACAAATAGCGGTGTGTGGGTAGGTAGAGTACCCGATCCCTCAGGAGTCTTTTTCTTTTGGACCAATGAGCCAGCCAGAGCCAGCGTGGGAACTGCTAGGAAAAACCGCCCGATCATCATTGCTACGCCGCCAAAAATGTTGTAGAAAGGATTATTACCGCCAATGCCTGCGAATGCGCTTCCATTGTTATTCCCCTGGGAAGTAAAAAGGTAGAGAACCTCACTGAACCCATGCGGACCCGAGTTTAAAATTGTATCTTTGCCTGCATTTGTCATAACGGCGATTGCAGTGAGCACCAGTACTGTAATTGGCATGATCAGGATCAACAACGAAGCCATCTTCATCTCGTAAGCCTCGATCTTTTTACCCAAGTACTCGGGTGTACGGCCTACCATGAGCCCGGCAACGAAGACTGCCACAATGACGAAAACAAACATCCCATACAAACCGGAACCGACCCCACCGAAGGAGACTTCGCCCAGCATCATCATCCACATTGCAGCCAGACCACCAAGCGGTGTGTATAAGTCATGCATGCTGTTGACTGAGCCATTTGAGGCAGCCGTAGTTATCGTCTCCCATAAGCTGGAATTGGCGATGCCAAAGCGGACCTCCTTGCCTTCCATGTTTCCACCTGGGTTTGTTGCGCTGGCGGTCTGGTCCACCCCAAGGCTGGTTAGGGCAGGGTTACCCATTTGTTCAGAGGCAAAAGCCAGCCCCAACGGCACCCAAAGCAGAATTAACATCGCGGCAAGGATCGCCCAACCCTGTCGGGTGGAACCGATCATTTTACCGAATGTATACGTCAATGCCGCTGGTATAAGCAGGATGGATAGCATTTCCAGAAAATTGGAAAACGGGGTGGGATTCTCAAATGGATGGGCAGAATTGGCGTTAAAAAAGCCGCCCCCGTTCGTCCCTAGCTGCTTGATGGCAATCTGGGATGCAGCTGGACCAACCGCCAACGACTGGTTGGCCTGCACAACCGTTTCCATCACTGGGTTTCCCTGTGAATCTGCTACCGGATTGCCATTGGCATCCAGCAATGGTTGTTGGTAGCTGATTGGTTGTAAAAGTGTTACCTGCTTGTAGGGAGAAAAGTTCTGGACCACGCCCTGACTCACCAGGAGCAGGGCAAGAATAATCGACATTGGCAGCAGGATATAAAGTGTGCCACGGGTGAGATCAACCCAAAAATTACCCAATTTTGTGGTCTGCCTGCGTGCTAGTGAGCGGATGAAAGCCATCAAGATGGCCATTCCTGCCGCGGCCGAGACGAAGTTCTGCACGGTTAGGCCAATCATCTGGGTCAGGTAACTCAGAGTACTCTCGCCTGCGTAGTTTTGCCAATTTGTATTGCTTATGAAACTGATCGCTGTGTTGAATGCCAGATCCGGTGTCGGTGCTTTAAAATTCTGGGGGTTAATAGGCAATATCCCTTGCAAGCGTTGGAGAAGATAGACGATCAGGAAGCTAATTACACTGAAGACCAGCAGGGCAAGGGTATATGTCTTCCAATTCATCTCGTCTTCTGGTTTTATACCCATCAACCGGTAGCACAACCGTTCCAATGGAGCAATAATCCGGTCGAGGAATGTGGATTCTCCCTGATATACATGCGCCATGTACAAACCAAGCGGTTTGACCAGTAGTAGCAGGATGACGAAATAGATCCCGATTTGAAGAACACTGTTGAGAGTCATAAGGTAACCACTGTAAAGTCCTTAACCAAACCATTCAGGCTTAAGCAGCGCTAAAAGGAGATAAACCAACAACGCTACTGAGACAATTCCAGCGATCAGGTATAAAGGATTCATATCACTCCTCCATCAAGCGCTCACATAAAACCAGCAAGCCCACGCTTGCCAGGAAGAGAACAAAAGCGATCATGAGATAGACAATATCAGCCATATGTGACCAGCAAGAGACAAATTCAGAAGCTAATATATCTCTTTCAAAGTCAATTTAATGACAAAGAACAGGCAAAAAGGGTCAAGAAATTATAAAGATGCGAGGCAGGATGAATACATATATTAGTTATATGTCGTATGTTCAGCTGTTGTTGGCACCGGGAAATTGAAACCTGCCATCCTGATTCGGTAAAAATTATCTCCCCCCGAAAAACACCTGGTTAAACTTGTGCCATCCGTACAAAATTTAGCTCATTGATCTCACGGGTCCATGCGCCGGGTAAACGCGCCTGGCACCTTTCTCCCTGAGCATCTGCCAGCTTGCCTTCACCACCTCGCCCGCCTCTCCCCAGGCAGCCTCCAGGGGGGTCAGGTCACCCGTAAAAACTGCGCCGTCGTCAAGCAGGAGGGACACACTGTCATCCGAATGCCCTGGGGTAGACAGTATCTCGCCAGCAATTCCAATTTCAGCGAGCAAAGGACGGCTGCCATTGAAGGAAATGCTGACGTTACCATCCAACGCGAGTTCCACATAATGATCTCGTGGTTTTGTAAACTGTTTCATCAGTGGGATAGCCGCAAGTTGCGTCTCCAGCACGATCAAGCCTACCCCTTGCATTTTTAGCTCTTGTGCCAGACCCGCATGGTCAATGTGGTAGTGGGTCGCCAGGGCATATTTTATTTCGTTGAGAGGAATATCCATCTGCTTTAGCCTTGCCTGTAGCGTGCCCATCGTACCCGGGTATCCCAGGTCCACCAGCATGCGTGATCTGCCTGCACTGACTACCCAGTAATTGGTGGAGAGGTAGCCGACGTTGACAATGGTGATTAAAGAGTGTTCGAGTATGCTGCCCATGTTGAGGTTTTTGCGAAAATGTCTTAAGATAAATAGTGAATATTACTAAATTTTACCCGCATATCTGCACATACCTTTGGTGCAGTCATATTCATGGATTAGACCTCATTGGTACTTTGTAGATGCGAATTTCATAATTGCCATCATTGAACATTTTTACCAGCTCAAAGTGATTAAAGAACGCATTGTATTGAGAAATTTCTGCGCCATAGTTGTTTGGCTCATCATAAAATCGTCCATACATCCCCTGACTAAAAACCAGGTATGCATACCCATTTTGGATATACCAATCTGGCTCATGGTCAATGATGCGAACAAAACCTTGCACGGAAAATTCAGATGGTTCTACAAATGGAGAATACGATTCAAGCGCAATCTTAGCTCCAGCTGGCAGGTTATCTTTTATCCAGACCCTTGATGTTTCACGGCTGTCAGTGGAGGTTAATAACATTGTTCTATTGATCGAAATGGATAAAGGAAAAATCAAGGTAATTAACACCAGACCATAAAGTACTATCTTCGATGGATTGGTCCATGTTTTTGACTTTATTGTTGAAGATTTACTGAATAAAAATTCCAGGAATGAAGCAGCTAATAAAAACAGAAAAGGCGTTAATGGGAGAAAGGTTCGGTCATTCCTGACGACCATACTATTAATAAACACAAAATATACAACCGGGAAACATGCTAGCAGGATCAATTCTTTGGAGCGCGAATATATCCCATGGAGGATTCCTAATATACTTAAAACATATAGAATACCCCCGGTGCGCCACATATAACTTAAATACCACTTTAAAGTATCTCCTTCCATACCTGCATGACCGGTTGAGTAGTGAGTCGCTTCAAATCTCATACCTGCCCAAAATTTAGGAAAATCGAGCAGTGCATAAGGTGTACCCACCAGAAATCCGAATGCACACATCAATAATGCAATATATAAATCTCAATTCATGAGTGCAAGCTTGCCATAGCGAAGAAAATGAGCCAAAATCATGGGCAGTACAATCAATCCCCCATTGTATTTCGTGGATGCGGTAAGCCCGACGCATATGCCAGCTATTACATAATACCTGGTTTTACCCTGTTTATAAATCAAGACTGAAGCCAGGAACGCAGCTGTTGCAAAAAAAACCACGAATGTATCCGGAGCTATATAACGGCTGAGACTGACATTTGGCATCGCAACAGCTAACATCAGTGCAGCTAACAATCCCACGATCGCTTTGCCTGTAAGCTGCTTACCGATTATATAAGTCAACAGTACAGACCCGGCGCTAAAAACTACTGTGATGATCCGCCCTAGCAAAATTGTACTCGGCATTGGAGCTTTGGTGACTCCCATGATTAATGAAATTGGAGCTAATATGTCATTCCGGGAGGTAAAGATACCGAGCAGTTTTCCGATAAGATAATATGGGACATAAGCAATTGCATTGATGTAATAAAACACAGACGGATATTGAAAGAAGTGAGGGTTTAGGTCACCCGTCTTGAATAGAGGCTGAATTATAGATAATGAGAGGGGTTCATCAGGATGATATATATAGGGTAAATCATAATTTAACCCCCATATTCTCAATGATACGCCAATGAGTAAAATGAGAGCAATAAACAGATAGGATCGATTAACGTGTTTCAACATCACCTGGAAAAAATATACCTGATATTCCTATAAAAATCATACCAGCGATTAAATACAGCCCCATGATGAGAATTAGGCTTGTGCAGTGAAAGCAATGCAGTATTTCCATCCATAACGGGTTTGGATTCTATAATAACATAAAAATATTAGCTACCTGGCATGGGCAGATTATCTTATAGAATCTTATTTTTGGTATATCGGGGAAAAACCTGGCCGGTCATTGGTACGATAGGGTACTTTAGTAAAATTCATTAAATAGAATAAGTCAGTTTTATCTGGTGTATCGTTCTTTTTTCCTTGTTTCCATCTACACTGAAATTCTAGTTTGATTACACCACACCTATCTATCCAGGATATTTATACCTGTAACTCATTTACTAGACCCTGGTCACCAGACCAATTCACCGGATGGTTCGTCTAATAGCATTTCGATTGTCTCCTCTGTCACCACGTATTCTGAAGTTGCGATAGAATAATTCCATGAACTGGGTTCTGCTGGTTTTGATTTCCTTTCTTTGCGGCTCTCTACCTTTTTCCGTCTGGATCGGAAAGTTATTTTTAAGCGTGGATGTGCGCCAATATGGAGATGGCAACCCAGGCGCAGCCAATGTCTTCCGGGCTGGCAACAAAGTCGCCGGCTTAATAGCCCTTTTATTGGATGTAGCCAAGGCTGCCGCGCCTGTAGGATTTTCCTATTACACCCTGGGGATAAGTGGCATTCCGATGTACTTGATTGCCATCGCACCGGTTCTTGGGCATGTTTTCAGCCCCTTTTTAAAGTTCCGCGGTGGTAAAGCCATCGCGGTTTCGCTTGGTGTATGGATTGGGCTTACCATCTGGAAGGCATCCCTGGCTGGGGTCGCAGGTACAGTCATCGGAATCATCCTGATGACTTCCTCCGGATGGGCTGTCATGCTAGGTATGCTGGCAATCCTGAGCACACTCGTAATTTGGATTCCCGATCCACTGCTCTTCCTGGTTTGGGCGAGTCAAACGCTGATCCTGATCTGGACACACCGGGCAGACCTGCGTCAAAGGCCTCAGCTCCGCCCCTGGATAATAAATCGGTTATCGCTGATCAAGAAGTGAGAGAAGATGGTTAATTACCTGACGCATGGATTGATCATTGGCTTCATTTATTTTCAATGCGTGGTGCTGATCATCATCCTGAGTAATATTCTAATTCTTCACCGCAGGAGGTCGAATGTCCAATCACTTGATTTGCCTTCGGTTTCCATGCTCGTCCCCGCTCGCAATGAAGAGAAATGTATTGAAGGATGCATCCAATCGCTTGTAGAACTCGACTACCCTGCTTTTGAAGTAATTAGCCTGGATGACCAATCCAGCGATGGCACACTTTCCATTCTTGAGCATATTGCTAAACGACCAACCAAAATTGAAGGTGCTGAAAGGTACTCCAACACCTGAAGGAATGACAGGGAAGAACTGGGCTTGTGCCCAGCTGGCAGACCAGTCGCAAGGTGATTTGCTGTTCTTTACGGATGCAGATACGGTTTTTACACCTGATTCCCTGAGACTGGTCGTGACCAATATGTTGAACCAGCAAGCTGATCTGCTGACTGGTTTTCCACGGCAGCACGTTGAAACCTGGGGCGAGAGATTACTCGTTCCTTTTTTTTCATGGGCTGTGCTGTGCTTTATCCCACTTTGGCTGGCATACCGGCTCCGGGTACCGCTGCTTTCCAGCGCAGTTGGGCAGATGCTGATATTCCGCCGAGATGCCTATGAAAGAATAGGCGGGCATGCGAAGTTGGGGACGTTGATCGTGGAGGATTTAGCCCTGGCGAGACGGATAAAAGCGGCTGGTTTGCGCTGGAGAGTGATGCGCGTTACAGACCTGATTTCCTGCCGGATGTATCCAGGAAGCCGTGAAGCTTTTGATGGGTTCACAAAAAACCTGTTTGCCTTCTTTGATTTTCACCTTTTTGTTTACTTGTTTGCCTTCATCTGGTTGGCAATGCTCTTTCTGGAACCACTGTTCGTCTTCGCAGCACATATCCTGGGATTGGCACCGAGTGCAGTTCTCAGTGAGCTGGTCATTTGCATCGGGCTTTCCCTGCTAATCTGGGTAATTCCCTATCTTGAGCTGGGCATGTCCTTAACCCTGGGATTTATTTATCCCATCACCATATTAGCAAATGAAGCGGCTGCATTTCAATCCCTGCGGTTAAGCCTGGCAGGCCGTTTATCCTGGAAAGGCCGCTCACTCGCCCGTCCTAAATGGAAGTGGCTGTAAGTATTTTTGTATGAATGGGGCAGGGAAATCGTCCATCCTGTCCGTCATTGCCCCTTTAAGTTTCAATAATTTATAGTCGCCTGATAAACAAATCCAACGCCTGGGCAATCTCTACCAGCTTATGACTGCTGACAATGTCAATATTATCTTTTGGGGTGTGGGTAATATCCTGGTTGTCGATATGGTCTGTAAACCACCGGGAGGATACTGCCATGGCTGGGCAGCCATATTGAATGAATATGCTGTGGTCACCCTGCACCCAGGGTGGTCCCTGCGTTATCCCTGGGAAACGATCGATGATTTCTTTTGCCTGGTGCTCGATATCTGAGGGTAGATCATAGAATGAAAACGCTGAATCACCTTCTGTAAATCCTGCGCCATCAATATTAATGTTCAGCAGAATTTCGTGGAATCGGTCCTGGTTCTGAGCGAGATACAGCATCTGCCCGGGAACCGCATAATAATCTTCACCGTTTAATGCCACCAGCTCGATAAGCCTATCTCCAGCATAATTGCCCAACAGCTCTGCCAGTAAGAGTAATACCACCACCCCGCTGGCATTGTCAATCGCACCCGGGGTGCCCTTCTTGGCATCGATATGGGCGGTGACGACGATACGTGCTCCTGATGGCGAACCTTTACTGGGCAACCACATTGCTGCCTTTTCCGGGTACACGCCTGGATATGGAGCTCAGGGAAACCTTTCTACCAGCACTTAATAGCAGCTTGTTGCCTTCCTCCTCAGTCATGTATACGGAAGGAATATTAAAATCTCCATCCTCAATCAGTGGAAATGGATAGGCACCTCCGGCAAGGGAGGCATTCCTGCCAGTGGCGCAGATGATTGCAGATGGGGCACCTTTCTCAAGCAGAGAAATGATGCGCTGATGTTCTTCAGGGTTATAAAACACAAAATTCTTGGGCATCAGCTGCTCTTTAGCGATTTCACCATGCAGGAGTAATAACTTTCCGGTGATCTGTGCCTGTTCAAGCTCTACAACACTGGAAACACAGATCAATTCTGCTTCAACCACGCAGCCAAGAGAATAGGGGCTGACAAAAACTTGAAAGCTTTCCGCGCCAGCAGTCAGGCTTGCACCACCATCGATCCAATCCATGGCTTCAAATTCCGAAATCTGCGTATGCCAACCCAATGAGGCAGCTTTGTTTTCGAAATAGTGGGTTGCCATTCTGTTCCCGTCACTGCCGACGCTCCGATTGGGGATCTGATTACACAGCATCTGTAAATAGGAAGTACTCTTTTGAAGCAATTTTTCCATTTTTTATATCCATTTCCTCGCCCGGATTTTGGTGATGACGAACATGATCGATCCGGATGTAATTATATCTATTCTTACCGGGTAAATAAAACAAAACGCCCCAAAAGAGAGGCGTTGATTTAGTTATCGTATATCCTGGAGGTGAGTTTGGAATGGGAACCTGGGTGTTGGGTCTATCCCGACCTCGGACGCATGAAACCGCCTATATACTCCGGGAAGATGTTCACAGGTATCCCCGATCCTGCCACCTTTTTCATCATCTGGATGGCGAACTTGCCGGGTTGGCCGTAAATCTCTAATCTGGTGGGTTCAATGAATTGGTAAGTTATTTTCGACCGATCGTCAGCGCCTTGTAACTGGAGGTCCAATGCCTCTGCATTCGGAAAGATCCGGACGATATCTACCTGTGTAGCGATTTCGTTGACATAGGCAAACTGAATAAGCGTGCCTGGCTTATCCATTTCGGTCGCCGGGATGCTATTCTGGTAGTGCTTTTTAAAATCATCGAGCATACCCTCCTTAATCCGGTTACAGCTGATGAATACAATTGGATCAGACATAATATCCTCCTTTCCAGGTTTAACTGTCCATCTCCCAGACCGATACAGCTGCCCATTTTTGTTCATGTGCCTCTCCTGCTGTTACTCTATGGGGGTATCAACTGCACCTGAAGTAGGTGTAAATTGGTTCTGTAGGCTGGCTGTATCAACAATCTCCCAAATTTCAGTGATCTTTCCATCATGAATTTGCGCAAAAATCGCTTGATCGAGACAGAAGTAGCGTCCTTGTGCCGATAAATTGCCTAACTTCCCATTGAGTGTACCGCTAACGATGCACCGGGCTGCAACCGTGGAACCGTCTCCCAGCAGTTCCAGGAACTTATGCCGCAGATCGGGTATGACGGATTTACTCCTTTTCCATGATTCTTTCTCTTGTTGAATACCCACTGTTGAAAGCCCTGCTGGAGCATGGACGATCACATTCTTATCAAGGATTGCATCGAAAGCATCGAGGTTGCCCTCGTCACCGGCGGTAAACAGATCCTGTAATAGAAACCTTAAGTCAGTCATTGGAACTATTTTATCTCCGCTTCCATCAGCTGCTTCCTGATCTCACCACTCCGCTCCAACCGGCTGAGCAGAAAGGTCTTGTCCATTGAATCATCCATACCAGGAATCTCAATAAAGGTTGTCAGTTTGGTTTGATTGTCGTTTAAAGCCTCGAAGGTTGTCCTTCCCCGCATTTCAGCGGGTCCGTCGTGGATGACCATTGCCATTGCTTGATTGGGTTCGTATTCCACCACTTCCATCGTCCCTTCAATGGGGGTACCGCTGCGGCTGTTAACCCTATGAATGATGGTTCCCACACCCATTGGACCATCAGATACCTGTTTGAGCTTGATATCCGGATCCCAGCGAGGATGGTTGCGTATATGATCATAGGCAAAAAAGTGGAATACATCGGCTATTGGTCGATCTATAACTTGCGAATGTTGAAAATGGGCTGTCATTTTATATTCCTGCTGCTACATTTCGTATTAACTCGGGTTTCATCACCATGTGTGAACCGAACCTATCATATCCATCCATTATACCAAACAATTACTAATAAGGTAATAATTATCCAATAATCAAATCATCAAAAGCTAATATACTTATTTAGGATTTGCACCATGATCTTTGTTTACAAATAAAAAAGCGTATCCCGTTTGGAATGCGCTTTTTATGGCTTTCTCGTTGCCTTTATTCAGAGGGTGATCCTGCCACCCATGAGCAATAAGTTCAGGATGTTTTCTCTGTTTCTTCACCAGCCCGCTCGATAAGCTGCCGGATGGTTCCCAGATGATAGGCTGCATGCGGGACCAGTGCCATGACGCCGAGTAAGTATACGCCTGGTAGTTCAGTCTGCTTTTGTAGATTCTCGAGCAGTGCATCATACTCAGTTCTCAGCTCTTTTTGTAACCGTGCCCATTCAATCTCGTCTGCATTTAGCGTATTCCAACTCTCCTTCCAGTTCGCCTGGTAGGGTTTTCCCAGCAAGGCTCCATTGGCGTTTGCCAAACTCCAACGCAAGTGCTCAACATGGGCTGCAATGCTTGTTCCTGGTTGCTGCTCATTGGAGGACCATGATGCTGCTGTGGCAGATACGCTGGCAATCATCCCCAGGATGCCGGAATCCGGCTGGTTGTCGATGAACCAGGTTGAAGACGGGTCGGGTGGTCCGGCATATGCCTCAGAAAATAGGGTAAGGATCGATCGAATCACCTCATTTGTATCCATTTTAGTCATCCTTATTCACTAATCATTTGTTATGGGTTGCCCCACACGATATCCGACCAGTGTACGGGGTGGTCGGTGGCAGACTTCAGGCGGCAGAATATAGGTCGGGTTGAGGGCGGATAGGTTCGGTGACAGGAAAATGTGATCGATACGGTTATCTCCAGACATATCCAGGCCATCCGGGCTGATTTCGGATGGATAGACACTCGTCCATGCGTTGATGTAGGCGCGGTCAAGCAGCTGGTATGGTTCTTCGTAGTCTCTCAGGTTGTAATCACCCAGGGCGATCACGTAGAGTTTGTCCTGCGAGCGTTCCAACAGGGTTTTCGCAAAAGCCAACATGGCAGGGTCTGAGCTATCGGGGTGAACGTCATAGATCGTAAAACGTAAGCCTCCCACTTCCACCTCAGCCTCGGCAACGCCGGTCTCGTCCTTGTCGGAGTACATGAACGCGCTGCGGGTGTTCTCCAACGGGAACCTGGACAGGATGGCGGTGCCAAAGGTACCCGTGACGGTTTTTGGACCATAATAGGAATAGTAGCCCAGTTTGTCGGCAAAGTAACGTACGTAGTCGTTATTGTTGAGCGAGATACGGGTGGAATCGGTCTCCTGGAGGGAGATGATATCCGCTGAAACCTGGCGCATCAGGGCGAGTTGAGCTTCCAGGGATTTCTCGGCAAATTCATCGTTGGACTGTTGGGTGTTAAAGGTCATTACCCGCAATGAGGTTTTTGTGGATGCTTCTCCTTGAAGGTGCGGTTGGGGTAAAGCCAGCACCAGTGTAACCAGGAAAATAATGACGAGTAAAACTGTCCAGGCCCAATGGCCCTTCTGCACAGGTTCTCCTTGTGAGGCTGGTTTGCCTCGTAAAGCAACCCACACCAGCAGGGTGATACCAGCCGATAGCAGAAAGTAGGATAGCCAAAAAGTATTGCGGAATAATGGGCTGATCGGCTCGATATAACCCCATACATTGGTGAAAATATTGATGAAGATCAACACAACCAGCGAAATGCTTCCCAGCAGGATGCCAGGTACCAGGCTGCGGGCAGGTTGGTCGGAAGAGTGCATTTTATGCAGGAGGATTTGCAAGTCGAGGTAAAGCACCGGGAAGAGCAGCAGCATCACCCACAGGGGCACCAGTTGCATCACGCTGGGTGCACCCACCTCCACGGCGGGAGAGTCCAGCGCGGGCGGGAAGGGAACCCGGTGTGCCAGCAGGGTCAGGGTCAGGCTGAGGCTGAAGAGCAGGTTCCAGATTATCACCCAACCAGAAGAGATGCGTTCGAGCAGGTTGGCACGGAAAATGGATATCCAGACCCAGCCAAGGGAGAGCAGGCTGACCAGGCTGACGATCAGGGTGTAATTGCCCTCGCTCCAACGGGCGATCACGGCCGGGGCGGAAAATGAAAAATAGATCAGGGTCAGGATCAGGTAGATCCCCCAGACCGGTACGGTTCGATTTCCTCCCTTGGGTTGGGATCCTGGCTCGGGCTGCAGGTCTGAGAGTGCCAGGCAGATACCCAGCAGCACACCCAGCACCCAGCCAACCCAGCCTCCCATAGGGATAAGCGAAAATTCGATGCCATGCGCTTTCGTGCGCAGGAAGGTGGATAAACCCACTGCCAATGCCAGCCCGGCTGGAGCATACCTTCCGAAATCTGGCTTATAGGTGATGAGCAGGAACAACAGGCTTAGCGAGGCCAAGGTGGCAATACCAGACGAAACCAGGCGGTTACTGGTATTAAGGTATGGTGTAAGCCCACGGGCGACGAACAGCAAGGCGAAAAGGATCCACACCAGCAGGCGTGGGTTTTTCTTGTAAAAGGGAAGCGCCAGCAATGGTGCAAAGAAAAACAGCACGCCCAGTGCCTTTTCATCCAGGCTGGAGTTCATCAGGTCCAGGATATAGATCGATTCAACCAGCGTGCCGATGGATTGGATAATGAACAGAAAAAGGACGGCAAAGGCGAAGATCAGGATCGGAGATTTTTTCATCAGGCTTTCTTCCTTTCAACGATATTGGCTCATTTCTGATCCAGCAGGTAATTTTTCATGATATCAATCGCCTCTGGTTTATGAAGTACTGTCATATGATTGCAATCTTTGACCTTATCCAGGGTTGCATTGGGGATCAACCCAGCCAGCCGTTGTAGAGTGGTGCCTCCGATCATATCGTGTTCTGCATAGATTATTTTTAGATCAGTCCGAATACTTTTTAGCTCATCCTCCGTTATTTCGATATCCGTAAGCATAAGGTTGAAGCGCATCAGGCTCTTCTTGAAATTGAAACCGATCCGGCCTAGGAAGCGCATAATTCTATAAAGCCTTTTCATCAGTCGGAGTCCATCATCTGTTGTTCCACTGACGAGATAATTGGGAGAGATGGCAATCAGGCGGGTGAAAAGCTCTGGGGCTTTCATTGCCAGGAATAAGGAAATATTTCCGCCATCACTATATCCGATGACATATGCCTTCATCAATTCCTTTAGCTTTACAGAAGTTGATCACGTCATCACTATACTGGTTGATGGTGTATTTTTCGTCGGTTATTTGGATTCCCCATGCCCTCGACTATCCAGAGCAAGCGTATGGAACATGGAAAAATCGGTTGTCTGATATCTTTGAATAATCGCTTACTTTCGGAGTTTCCATGCAGCAACAATAAAGTTGGCCCATTCCCATACTGCGTGTAGGCGATGTGGATGTCGGGAAGAATTACGTATTCGGTAGCTAGTTTACTCATCGCATTGT
>CAVTQM010000026.1:0-33048 GCA_963736805.1 uncultured Chloroflexia bacterium | reverse complement strand
ATAGCACAATTCTCCAGTATATTAATCTTTAAGTATTTTAGTAATCGTCCTGTTTTCCAATAAAATCGTGGTCAAACGGTGTACGAACCCGGCGCGTGTCCTGGCTATTGGGGCGCATCCTGACGACATTGAAATTGCGGCAGGCGGCACATTGGCAAAATACCGCGATGCTGGCTATCAGATTTCCGCCCTGGTATTGACCCAAGGCGAAAAAGGTGGGAATGCCAAAAACAGGCAGAAGGAAGCGGTAAGCGGGGCAGAATTCCTCGGGCTGGCCGATATCCAGGTGTTGGACTGCACGGATACGCGCCTGATAACCGACGCAGTGGATGTAACCAGCGCCATTGAAGCGATGATTAAACAATACCAACCTGATATTATCTTCACCCATTCCAGCCATGACCTCCACCAGGATCATCAACTGGTCTCAGAGTCAACCTTACGCGCCGCACGGGATACCCGCACCACCATTCTTTGTTATGAAAGCCCGTCTGTGACCCAGGATTTCCGGCCTAGTTATTACGTAGAGGTTGGAGATTATGTGGATATAAAAATCCAGGCGGTCCGGGAACACCACGACCAGAGTAAAAAAAGTTATATGAAGACGGATTCAATTCACGGAAAGCTGGCTTTTCGAGGGGGGCAGGCAAAGGTGGATTATGCAGAAGGATTTGAAGTCGTACGCATGATTTCAATGCTTTAGGAGTTATTTGAATGAGTAAAATCCTTGTAACCGGCGTCGGTGGACCTGCGGGGCGCAGCGTTACCTCACTTTTATTGGAACGCAATGTACATGTAGTCGGTACTGATATGAAGCTGGTGGATATGGAAGGAATCCAGTTTTTTAAAGTGCCTCCTGCCAACGCCCCAGACCTACTCGAGACTGTTTATAACATCGCCAAGCAGGAGAAGGTTGAGCTGGTGATTCCCACGGTCAGTGAAGAGCTGCCGGTGTTTCGCGGGGATGGCAATGGCATGCAGATATTCCAGCCCTGATTGCCAGTGCCAAAGCTGTTGAAACCGCCGATGATAAATACCTGACCAGCCAGGAACTATTTGCGCACCATGTCAGCATTCCACGCTTTTGCCTGCCTTCGCAGGTGCATCACCCGAGGATCTGGCGGAGCGTATTGGCTGGCCATGCATCAGCAAGCCACGTATCGGGCGGGGTGGGCGTGAGGTGTTTATGCATATGCCGGACGATTGGTCTATCATCACTGCTTTAGGGGACCATTACATCTTGCAAGAATTTGCTGAGGGGACTGATTATGCCCCTAACGTTTATATTGGACCAGGGGGTCAGGCAGTTACCGTAGTCCTGGAAAAGACCGAGTTAAAGAGGGAAAAGTTGGTAATGCTAAAAGTGTGCGCAGGGTGATGGATGAGGATGTGGCTGAATTAGCCAGGCAAGCAACCCGCGCCTTGGGGTTGAGTGGACCATTGGATATTGATATCCGCCGCAAAAGTGATGGAACCCCGCTGGTGCTGGAAATTAATGCCCGTTTTGGAGCCAATATCCGCTATGCAAGCGAGGTGTTTGAAGCAGCGCTGGCAGAATATCTTCTTTAATCATGGATATTGTCATCAACCTGTTTAGACTATTAAGCCTGCTCATTATTATCATGGGCTCGCTGACCTTGATTTATTTCCCACTGGCTTTAATTGCGTCCATTTAAAAAACGACCTGCACCTGTATTTAATACTCGCAGGCCATTAATTTCGATCGTGGTTCCCGCTTATAACGAAGAGAAAGTCATTGCCAATTGTGTTAAATCCATCCTGGCTTCTGATTACCGGAATATTGAAGTTATCCTGGTGGATGATGGCTCAACCGATAATACTTACGTGGTAATGAAACAATATCATGCACCCCCCCGGGTGGTGGCATTGACCAAGCCCAATGGTGGGAAAGCCTCGGCGCTGAACCTTGGTTACCAACATGCGCATGGGGAGATCCTGATGTTTGTGGATGCGGATGGCATCTTTACCCGGTCAACCATTCATGAGATGCTGGCTTTATTCACAACTGAAAAAGTGGGGGCGGTATGTGGAAATGATGCCCCGGTCAACCTGGACCGCCCACTAACCCAGCTGATGTGCCTGCAAACCCACGTGGGCACAGGGTTTGTGCGCCGGGCACTGGCACAAATCAACTGCCTGCCGATCGTTTCTGGTAACGTCGGGGCTTTCCGGCGCTCTGTCTTAGAGAAGGCTGATCCAGCAGATGGCATTTCTCTTCAGCAGGATATTGCACAAGCCTGGGAGGGGAAGAGTAATGGACCTTTCCGGAGCGGTTTTATTGGCGAAGACCTCGAGCTGACCTGGAGAGTTCATAAGGCTGGTTATCAAGTTTGAAATTTGCTCCCCATGCCGTGGTTCTCGCCGAAGTACCATCCACGGTTAAAAGCCTATGGAAGCAACACGTTCGATGGGCACACGGTCTACTTCAAACTGTAGGCTTACACAGAGATATGTTTTTCAATATGAAATATGGCCAATTGGGGCTTTACCTGCCGATAAATTTCTTCAACATGGTTATCATCCCGATCTTGCAAGTGCTCATCCTGCTCTTGCTCTTCCTCGTTAATTGTGACTGGATATAATCCCATAACCAGCGATTTATTGGGTATAATCCTATGGATTGGACTATTTGGAGTATTATTCGTAACAATCTTTTCCATTGCTTTAGATAAAGCCTGGAAGGATATTAAGTACTTGTACGTGCTTCCATTATGGGTGCCTTATTCGGTGATGATGAGCCTGGTCACGCTATGGGCAATTATTTTAGAGCTAAGAGGCACGGAAGCCCAATGGAATAAGTTCGAACGTACAGGTGTAATCTCTCGGCGATCCATGTCTGGAGAGAAAAAAAAGGAGAAGTAGAGCTTTTGAAAAGAAGACTTTATTGGTATTTAGGTCTGTTAAGTTTTTTGATACTGGCGACGATCTTAACCCTTCGATCTGCATGGCTGCCGGATAATGTCCTGGCAAGAAGCCTACCACCAACAATTGTTGAGGCCCGACGCCCGTAGGAGGCCCAGCCGAAATCAGCCAGCCAACTGCAGTGCCAAAGATATCAATTGACGAAATAAGCACCTCGTATATACATGCCCATCATCCAACTCTATACGCCCATCCATGCCATGCGCCTCGATTATCCCAATTATGCTACCAGCCGAGATTTGGTGGATTACCTGAAATCGCAAATGAAGGCTGTAGAGAGTAACATGGTGGCCTTAGGCGCAGGACGGGTGGAGTGGACATTTTTCAAGTGGAATGGGCACGAAGATGCCTGGTCAAATGATGTCAAAGATACTGGCATAGATTTCTTGTATGAGGATAGCGTACGCTTTGGCAGATGGGCAGATACGAATGCTGTGGTGGATGTGTTCGCACCCAATTACATCCTAGCCCATCCAGACAAAGCGGCTGTCTCTGTGGATGGTGAGCGGAGCCAGAACCTGGTCAGCTTCACAGAGCTCGTGCATGGTGAGTTTGGCCAAAAATTGCTAGACATGATTGAATATATCGCAGCCAATTACCCGGTCAATTCGATCTCGATCACTGAACTATACTATCATCGCGATGGTTATGGACCGGATGATAAGGCAGCCTACATGGCATATTCCGGGAGAAATGACTGGCCACGCTATTCAAATGGAACCATTAATACATTTGACCCATCCGTAGGGAACTGGCGTTCCCACGAGATGGATATCTTCCTCGACAAGGCGATTGAGCTTGCACAGAAGCATGGGAAGCAAGTATTCATGGATGTAGAGCTGAGCCTCGAGGACCTAAGTTTAATTACCAACGAGCACGGGACCAATTACAATCTGGTCCTGGAACACATGGACCGGCTCGTGGTGTGGGGCTATTTTGGAGTAGACCACTATGCCCCGGAATACCTCGAAGAAGTGGGCGCGGTTTTTTAACCCGCTATTCCCAAAGCAGGTTGATTCTCTCCGTTGGAATGTGGAGTGACAACGGGGGCGCGGTTTCTCCAGCGAGTTTTGAAACTGCCCTGCAATCCATCCGGGCTGGTGGGATTCAAAATATCTGGATCACTCCCAGTGTACTGATGAATGATACCCACTGGCAGGTACTGGGAGATTTTTGGGGAGGTCATCGATAATTGATATTGTATGAAGCGAAAAAACGTTTTATTACTTATTCTTATCATTTTTGCCGTTGGATTAATCGGTTTGGTGGCATATGGTGTATTGCGCACTCCAAAATCTACGCCCAATCCACAATTCACCCAATTAAATTCTGTACATGCCGTCCGTATTGATTACCTGGATATTAGCAACAGCCAGCCAGAGCAGGATAGTCTGGAAAGCCTGATGAAAGCAGCTGGAACGAATATGGTCGCTTTAGGCGCAGGGCGTGTGGATTGGACCTATTTCCCCTGGAAAGGTCATCCGGACCGGTGGTCAAGCGAGGTCAAACATACTGGGGTCGATTATCTGGCCAGGGATAGTGTGCGTTTTAGCGAATGGGCGCACGTGAGTGCAGTCGTCGATATGCTTGCCCCACGCTACCTGCAAAGCCACCCGGATGAAGCGGCAATATCCTATACCGGGATTGCCAGCGACAACCTGGTCAGTACGATGGATCTCGTTGAAGGTGATTTTGGCCAGGATGCTTTGGATATGATCGAATTTATCGCCGCGAACTACCCGGTGAACTCGGTTACGATTTCCGAGCTGGTTTATTATGTGGATGGTTTTGGCGATAATGATAAGGCTGCATACAGCAGCTATTCGGGTCAGGAAGACTGGCCTCGTACAGCTACCGGCGAAATTGATATAGATGATCCATCCATTGGCGCATGGCGCGTAGGAGAAGTTGGTCGTTTCCTGGAAAAAGCAGCCGAGATCGTGCATCGCTATGACAAGCAGCTTTTTTTGAAGCCAGGGTTTCTTTAGATACGAATGGGAATGTGGTCGTAAAGAATGGCACCGACCTGAATGCTTTTTTAATGAGTGCTGACCGACTTGTAGTCTGGGGAAATCATGATTTGGATGGCCAACCCGTTGAAGCAATCAGCCAGGTTGCCAGCTATTTGACCCAATTCGGGGTGGAACGAGTGATCATGATGATTGGCTTATGGGATAATATCTACAGCCCGGATTTTCCGAAAGAACAGATGACAGCCATACCAGCGGCGAATTTACAGGTCATGCTTGAGTCCACCGAACAAGCGGGGATCACTAATCAATGGGTGTCCCCAAGTTTCTTGATCAGCCAGGAGCATTGGAATAGTATCAACGCAGTGTGGTTGAGTAGTCCAACCCCTCCATAAGCGAAAACACCAAGATAGCGAATAAGGAGACCTGTCTATCGGGCGCGAGATTGGTCTCTTGGTGGTCGAAGGCACTCAACCCGTGCTGGATGAGGGATTCGCAAGCGGTAATATTTGGGCTTGACGAAAAGCTACCGGCAATGTGAATGTCTGTTATTGGCTGGTAAAGTAAAGATCCCTGTTCAGTTTCTTATGTATAGATATTTTCTTTAAACGCAAAACTCCCGGAATGCATCCCGGGAGTTTTTATAGCGATTATGTTCAGTTACTTTCCGTAATTTTCTGCAAGGTAATCCACTACCAGGGCTCCCTCATCGGCGGTAAGCTTCGCACCTTTGGAAATCATCCTGTCTACGATCGCTTTCCATTCTGCAGCAGTCAGCTGTTTGTCCGTTGCACGGGTAAGCTCATGGCAGACCGAGCAGCGCTCTTGAAAGAGGGCTGCGCCATCAAGGACGGTAGTATTATTGGATGGTGCAGTTGGGTTGCTGGAAGGTGCAGTTGTAGTGCTGGATGACCCAGAGGAGCAGGCTGAAACCAGGAGCATCAGGGTTAATATAATGGTGAGAATGGCAATCGTTCTCGCTTTCATAATTTCTCCTTAATTATTTTCATTACTATATCACATTTTAAAAAAGGACATCCACATATTTAATGGAACAATAATTTTGGCCAGTATATTCATGTTTAGGGGATTGTCAATATCCGTACCTATCAGGAGGTGCTACTGCCCATACTCGACTATAATTCATAGAGATAGCATTTAGCCTGCGATAATGGAGTTCATACGATATGCGTGAGATCTTCTACCCAAAAAGTGTGGCAGTCATCGGAGTTTCGGACAAACCGGATAACCTGGGGCGCAACATCATCGCCAACCTGGTGGATTTTGGTTTCGGGGGCATTGTTTACCCGGTAGGCCCCTCCGGTGGTTTCGTCCAGACCCATCGCATTTACCGCTCCATTTCAGAAATCCCCGATCATGTCGACCTGGCGGTGATCCTGACACCTGCCCGGACGGTGCCAGGCTTGCTGGAGGAATGCGGACAAAAGGGTGTGCAGACTGCCATTATCGAGACAGCCGGCTTCCGGGAGTACGGCGAGGACGGCTTGCTGCTGGAGCAGCAGATCGTGGAAGTGGCAGGCAAGTACGGCATCCGCTTCCTGGGACCCAATTGCGTGGGGGTGATCAGCCAGGAAAATGGCTTCTGTGTCCCCTTTTTAAAGGTCACAAAACCGCCTCAACCTGGTGAGGTCTCGCTTATCTCCCAAAGCGGCGGAGTGGGATTTTCGGTGCTCAACCTGATGGCGAATGAGGGCATTGGTTTCAATAAGTTTATCTCGGTGGGAAACATGTTGGACATCACCGCCGAGGACATCCTGGATTATTTGCTGGATGACCCCGAAACCAAGGAAATCTTCCTATACCTGGAGAGCCTGCGCGATGGTCGCCGTTTAATGGAAATTGCCCGGCGCTCCACCAAACCGATCCTGATATTCAAGTCCAATATCGGGAAGATGGGCAAAGTGATTGCTGCTTCACACACGGCTTCCCTGTCCAGCGATGACAAGGTTACCGAGGCGGCCTTTAAGCAGGCAGACATTGTGCGCGTGCACGATGCTACCAGCCTGCTCAACAACTTGAAAGCGCTGCGCCTGCCTGCCATGCGCGGGAAGAGGCTGGCGATCGTCTCACGATCGGGGGGGCATGCTGTGGTGGCGGCCGATTCGAGCGAATTGTCGGGGTTTGAGTTGGCTGAATTACCCAGGGCGTTCCTGGAGGAGATCGAGAAACATTTCCGCGCCTCGGTGATCAAGCTGAACAATCCACTAGACCTGGGCGACCTATTCGATCTATCGGTTTATGGGCAGATCCTCGAACAAACCCTGCAGCTAGAAAATGTGGATGGGGTAGTCTTCCTGCATACCGCCTCAGGACCTGAAATACAAACCAGCCGGATGTTGTTGGAACGGGTGATGGAAATGGTCAAACGGTATGATAAACCGATTGCCTATTACGTTTCCACAACTGCCCAGGAGGTGAATTACCTGAGGCAAACTTATGGATTCCCCATATTTACCGCAGTGGTGGAAACCATCCGGGCGATGGAGATGAGCTACCAACACTACAGCCGTATGCAGAAAATCCGCAGTGCGGAAGAGATGCCAGTTTACGATGTTAACCAGGAGGCAGTGCAAAATCTGATAGCCTATGCCAGATCCGAAGAGCGCGACCTGCTGCTTTCGGAATCCATGCAGGTTCTGGGGCATTATGGCATCCCAACAGCTGTCGGCGTTCCAGCTGCCACGATGGAGGAAGCACGCCTGGCAGCGGAGGCAATGGGTTACCCGGTGGCGATTAAAGTGATCTCGGAGCAAATCTCGCATAAGTCGGACGTGGGTGGAGTGCAGCTCAACCTGCGCAATGGTCCAGCAGTGGAGGAAGCCTTTGCAGATATGCTGCGCCGTATCCACCAGTTTTACCCGGAGGTAAAGATTGACGGTGTGCTGGTGCAACCGATGGTCACTGGAGGGCAGGAGCTAATCCTTGGCGGACGTCAGGACCCCAACTTTGGTCCGGTGGTTTTGATTGGGCTGGGCGGCATCTTCGTGGAGGTCTTCGAAGAAGTGGCCCTGCGCGTCGCCCCGCTCACCCGCCTGGAAGCAAGCGAGATGATCGACGAGCTACGCGGCGCCTCCATCCTGAAGGGCGCACGCGGCCACAAGCCATCCGACATTGACTCAGTCATCGAAGCCCTATTGCGCCTGTCGCAGCTCTTGATCGACTTCCCCGAGATATGCGAGCTGGACATCAACCCGCTGCGTATATTCCAGGAGAATAATGGTTGCCGGGCGCTGGATGCCCGCATTATTATTCTGCCCTAAGCCGATAACCAACTCCCGGTTCTGTGATGATATAACGTGGGCGGGTTGGATCAGGCTCGATCTTCCGACGCAGATTGCTCATATTCACACGCAGCAGGTGCGCCTCGCTCTCATAGGCACTTCCCCATACTTGGCGGAGAAGTTGATGGTGGGTTAATACTCTGCCGGCATTTTGAACCAGGATGCGCAGTAGGTCATATTCGGTAGGGGTCAGGGATATTTCTTCACCACCAACTTTTACCTGACGGCGAGTGAGATCTACTTGTAGATTATCGGTTTCAAAGACCGGATCAGATGCTGATTGGGTGGAATGTCTGAGTGCAGCTCGCATACGTGCCAGCAACTCCCCACTGCTGAAAGGCTTAGTCAGATAATCATCTGCTCCTGCATCCAGTGCATTGATTTTGTCGCTTTCCTGCTCACGCACCGAAAGAATAATAATAGGAATGTGTGTCCACTCACGCAGCTGACGTGTGACTTCAACACCATCCAGATCTGGTAAACCCAGGTCAAGAATGATCAGGTCTGGTCTGTCTGCCACGGTCATATTTAGGGCTTCTTTTCCACCACTTGCCTCGTAAACTGTATAACCCTGGGCATTCAAGGCTGCATGCAGATATCGCCTAATCGCCCGTTCGTCATCCACCACCAAAACTCGCAATCCAATCTCATTCATAAGCTTCCAGTCCCTTCCAATGGAACTCTTATCGTAAAGATTGCCCCGCCTCCGCGCCGATTTTCTGCCCGGATGTTTCCATTATGTGCCTCGACAATACCTTTGCATATCGATAGACCTAAGCCGGTTCCACTGACATTATCTGGTCTCTGAACTCGATAGAATTTATCAAATATACGCTCAAGATTATCTACCGGAATGCCCTCGCCCCGATCAGCTATGCTTATTTCCAGGTTTTGGTTATATACGTAGGCTTTAATTTCGATGAGCTTTGCCGGTGGCGAATACTTGAGAGCATTATCGATCACATTGACCAGCACCCGGCTAAACAGCACGAAATCTAAGTGTACAAGGGGCAATTTGTCTGATATATCGATTTTCACTGGGCGGTTCTTAAGCGGGGTTCCGATTTGTTCCAAGGCTGACCCGATCAATTCCTGTATGTCACATGCCTCGCGATGGAGCTGCATAGCTCCAGCCTCCAGACGGGTGATATCCAATAGATTACCGACCAATCGGTTTAACCGATCGGCTTCTTCGCGTGCCGTTTCAATTAAGCTTCTCCTGACTTCTTCATCCAGGGCGGGACCGGCTTCTTCCATACTGCTCAGTGCACCTGTGATTGAAACCAGGGGTGTGCGTAGATCATGCGAGATCGAATTAAGCAGGGCAGTTTGCAGTTTTTCTGTAGCCTCCAGCAGTTCTGTTTGGTGTGCTTGTTCAACCAATTGCGCCCCTTCAATTGCCAAAGCCACTTGATTGGCAAAAGCATCCAGGATCCTTTTCTGGTCCGAACTCAGGTACGTATTTATTCCTAGAGGTTTTATCCCCAACACGCCGATAACACCGCGTGTGGTTTTGAGGGGTTGGTAGTGCATCGAAGCATCCGGCAAGGTATCCGTTCCACGACCGGCTTGCTGGCCATGTTCAAAAGCCCAGTTGGCAACTGCCAGTTCGTTCTCTGCCACCGATAAATCCTGTGAGGCCATATATAGCTTTAGATCATTGATTTCAGGCAGAAATAACGCAACCTCGCGGCTATATATTTGGCCAATGTGATCAATGATTGTTTTTGCCACAGCTTCCAACCCAACTGCAGCGGTCAGATCATGACCAAGCTCGTACAACGCAGCTGTTTGCGCTTCCCGTTTTTGTGCTGCATCTGCCTGCTCGCGTACCTGGGCTGTCAGGTAACTGATAACCAGGCTTACTGCCAGCAGACCAAAGAAGGTCAATATATATTCAGTATCCGACACTGCCAGGGTGAGGCTTGGTGGAACGAAGAAAAAATCAAAAGCAACAACACTCAAGATCGAAGTCAGAATGGCTGGCCCGCGTCCCAGGAATATTGCTGCAACCACAGTAGATAACAGGTAGATCACTACCAGGTTGGTAGGAGAAATATAAGGAGCAACCAGCGCACATAGACCAGTGGCTCCGGCTATCAATGCAACCGCCCACAAATATCGACGCCAAGGTCTGTGGGGTTGCCAATAATGCTCAGGCTGTTTAATGGATGATTGGGGTTCACTGTTGACGAAGTAAATATCGATTGGACCACTCTGGCGGATAAGTTGATCTGCCACAGAACCTCGTAGTAACTCAATCCACGGCGACCTGCGAGATTTTCCGATGATAATTTTGGTAATATTTTGATTACGCGCGTAATTGATCACCGTCTCAGCCACCGACTGACCTGGAATAGTGACAGCTTTGGCACCCAATTCTTCTGCCAGTCTGCAACATGTGATCAACACGGTCATGTTGGTCTGTGGAAATCCTGGCTTGCTGAGGGGTTTCAACGTATATGGCATACCATTCTGCCTTCAGTTCATCTGCCAGGCGGCGGGTAGAACGGATTAATCGTTCGCTGACTGTTCCGGGGCTGACACACACCAGCAGGCGTTCACCTGCTGGCCAGGGACCAGGAATGGCGCGCTTTCCCATATAATCCAACATCTGGTCATCCACGCGTTCAGCCGCCCGTCGCATGGTCAGCTCGCGTAAGGCAGTTAGATTCCCCTGGCGAAAGAACTTCTCAATCGCCCGCTCGGCTTGCTCTGGAACGTAAACTTTACCTTCTTTAAGCCGGTTTAGCAGTTCATCGGTTGGTAAATCGATCAGCTCGATATCGGTGACTTCGTCAATCACGCTGTCCGGGATGGTTTCCCGCACCTTGGTACCCGTGATCTGAGCAACTATGTCATTTAAGCTCTCCAAATGCTGGATATTCAAAGTAGTATAGACATTAATCCCCGCTGATAGAAGCTCTTCCACGTCCTGATAGCGCTTGGCATGCCGAGAGCCGGGTGCATTGGTATGAGCCAGCTCGTCCACCAATACCAGGCTTGGCCTACGCTCTAAAATTCGGTCAATATCCATTTCCTGTAGCTGAATATTCCGGTAGGAAATGGTTTTAGATTGGATTACTTCCAGACCGCGTAACATGTTTTCTGTTTCAATCCGTTTGTGTGTTTCCACATATCCCACTACGACGTCCACCCCCTCGGCACTTCGCTGGTGGGCAGCTTCGAGCATGGCGTACGTTTTGCCAACCCCAGCAGCATACCCGAAGAAAATCTTAAGGCGGCCTCGCTCCCGCTGCTTCTCTTCAGCCTGGATACGTGCTAAAAGATCATCTGGATCTGGACGATTATTTGGAAGCGAAGTAATCATCAATTTATTCCCCTTCCTATTTTATCTCATCTAGTGCCAGGTTGAGATAAAGCACATTGACCCGTGGTTCTCCTAGTAAGCCGAACTGCCGTCCTTGCGTGTTGTGTTCTACCAGCACTCTTACAATTTCTTCATTCAACCCTCGTGCTTTGGCAACACGCATTACCTGGTACAAGGCGGCTGCCACACTGATATTCGGATCAAGTCCACTCCCAGAAGCGGTAACCAGATCCACCGGGATGGGTGCATTATTCTGTGGGTCAGCTGCTTTCAATGCCGCTATGCGAGCTTTGACCGCCTCGGTTAAAGCTGGGTTGGAAGGACCTAGATTGGATCCCGAAGATGCTGCAGCATTGTAGGGGAAAGGTGAAGTGGCTGAAGGGCGGCTCCAGAAGTAGCGCGGGTCGTCAAAAGACTGCCCAATTAACGCAGATCCGATCACCTGACCATTCTGTACTATCAGGCTGCCATTAGCCTGAGGCGGGAAGATCACCTGGGCTATACCGGTAATGAGTAAAGGATATAAAATCCCGGTCAATAAGGTAAATATAGCAATTGAAGCAATTGCCGGTTTGAATTGATTTCGCATAGCAGCCTTTATTTACGGTTTCCATTGATAACCGAATTTACCAACGCGTCTGCCTCAGCCAATCGCGCCCGTTCTAATGCTAGTGAAGCCTGATTGGCAAAGTTATTCAGCAAACGGCTACCATCCGCAGGTAACCAGCCGTTCCCACGCCAGATGCGGATTTCTCCCAACAAGCCTGGGGAAGCCAGAATGGGCAGGATCCGGTCGGGGGCACCACTTCCTTTCATGTTGGGTGGTACGCTGGTTAATATCGGCTCCACCTTTCCTCCGGGCTGAATGCATACCTCCACTAGCTCAGCCTGAAACATGAGTTGTAAATTTGTGGCTAAGGCATGCACGACTGATTCCTGGGTACGCAATCCTGCCAGCGCTGCACTCATTTCGTACATAAAGAGAGCCTCCTGCTCACTGGTCCGGGCTTTGGTTAAGCCAGATTGGATCCGACCAATCACCACAATGGATACAACCAGGAAGATGACCAGAACCAACCAGCCCTCAAGCCTACCCACTTCAAATGTATAGAAGGGTGGAATAAAAAAATAGTCAAAGGCCAGTGCGGCTGTTACGGCCGCGCAGACACCTGCTCCTTGCCCCCACCGGGCAGCACTCCACCCCACGGGTATCAGATACAATAACGCAATTACGGCTTCACCTAGTGTATCACGCCCAATATACAACAAAGGAATTGTCAGGATTACAACACTAAAAAAGGCGAAGATACAGTTAAAGTAGACCGTGGATGAAAAAGATAATCGATTGCTTTTCATAATTTATCTCTCCAATCTGATGGATTAAACTAACACTTATTGCCGTAGACATGTCAGCCGGCTATACCAGGTGTAAAAAGACCAACAGCATGTCAATCAGCTTAATTCCGATAAATGGCGTTACCAATCCGCCCAGGCCGTAGACCAGCAGATTGTCACGTAAAAGCTGGGCTGCGCCTTTGGCTCGATAGGGGATGCCTTTAAGTGCCAGGGGGATCAATGCGATGATGATCAAAGCGTTGAAGATTACCGCTGACAGAATAGCACTTTCTGGAGTAGCCAGCCGCATCACGTTGAGTGCCCCTAACTGCGGATAGGTACTGGCAAATGCGGCTGGGATAATGGCAAAGTATTTCGATACATCATTGGCTATGCTGAAAGTAGTCAGCGAGCCACGCGTCATCAGCAATTGCTTACCGATTTCTACAATCTCAATCAGCTTGGTGGGATTGCTATCGAGGTCGACCATATTGGCTGCCTCACGCGCAGGCTGTGTTCCGGTGTTCATAGCCACTGCCACATCGGCCTGTGCCAGGGCAGGTGCGTCATTGGTACCATCACCGGTCATTGCCACCAGGCGTCCACCAGCCTGGTATTCACGGATCAGCTTGAGCTTGGTTTCAGGGGTAGCCTGAGCCAGAAAGTCGTCGACCCCGGCTTCGGCTGCAATCGCGGCTGCAGTCAGTGGATTGTCACCGGTGATCATTACCGTTTTAATACCCATTTTACGCAGTTGAATGAAACGTTCCTTGATCCCACCTTTGACGATGTCTTTGAGGTGGATCACACCCCAGGCTTCTCCGTTGCAGGATACAACCAGTGGTGTGCCACCATTTCGAGCGATTGTATCCACCAGGCGGTTTAGCTCTGCTGGGATCGTTTTTCCTTGATCTTTGATATAGGTGATCATGGCATCCGGTGCGCCCTTACGGATACTTGCTCCGTCCATATCCACCCCGCTCATGCGAGTTTGGGCTGTGAAGGGGATGAAATGAGCCCCCGCAGATATATCCGGACCCACTCCGACTGACCGCCCGCGCAAGCCGAATTTCTCCTTTGCCAGCACCACAATGCTACGACCCTCGGGCGTTTCATCTGCTAAAGAAGAGAGTTGCGCAATTTCTGCCAGTTCCTGTGGCCTGACATTTCCAACCGGGATAAACTCGACTGCCTGACGGTTGCCGAGGGTGATAGTGCCGGTCTTGTCGAGTAAAAGCACATCCACGTCTCCTGCAGCTTCTACCGCCCTACCCGAGAGAGCAATTACGTTACGCTGGATCATGCGGTCCATCCCAGCAATGCCTATTGCTGATAGCAACCCACCAATTGTGGTCGGGATCAGGCACACCAGCAGTGCAACCAACACGGTGATGGTAATTGGCGTACCAATTCCAGCGCTCTGCACGCTGTACAGGGAGTAGGGTAATAGGGTCATGCAGACCACCAGAAAGATGATCGTGAAGGCAGCTAAAAGGATGTTCAAGGCAATTTCGTTAGGTGTTTTCTGGCGCCTGGCTCCTTCGATCAGCCCGATCATGCGGTCCAGAAAGCCTTCACCCGGATTGGCGGTGACGCGTACCACAAGCCAGTCGGAGAGCAGGCGTGTACCTCCGGTGACGGCGCTTCGATCACCACCCGATTCGCGGATAACAGGGGCGCTCTCACCAGTAACCGCACTCTCATCGACGGAGGCAATCCCCTCGCTGACCTCACCATCGACTGGAATGATATCGCCTGCTTCAACCAGGATTAGTTCATCTTTGATGAGAGATGTGGATGGCACAATGTCATAACCGGCATCGTGTTGCGACTGGTGTAATTTCTTGGCCTGGGTTTCCTGGCGGGTCTTCCGCAGGGCTTCCGCCTGTGCCTTGCCGCGTCCTTCAGCTACAGCTTCCGAAAAATTGGCAAATAAGACCGTGAACCAAAGCCACAAGGTGATAACACCGATAAAAGCTGGTTGAGCTTCGCCGTGACCGGTTAGTGCTTGCATCCATAATAGGGTAGTTAACAAACTGCCTATTTCAACCACAAACATGACCGGGTTACGCATCATATGGCGTGGTTTGAGCTTGAGGAAAGCGTCTGTCACTGCTCGTTTGTATAATTGGCTCTTAAAGGATCTTGATCGCTGAATTTGTAAGGTCATACCATTAACCCTTCATTCGTTACCATAACATTAAATGCTCGACGATCGGACCTAATGCCAGGGCTGGCAAGAAGTTCAAGGCTCCAACAAGAACTATGACCGCGACCAACCAGACGACAAATAGCGGCGTGTGGGTAGGTAGAGTACCCGATCCCTCAGGAGTCTTTTTCTTTTGGACCAATGAGCCAGCCAGAGCCAGCGTGGGAACTGCTAGGAAAAACCGCCCGATCATCATTGCTATGCCGCCGGAAATGTTGTAGAAAGGATTATTACCGCCGATGCCGGCGAAGGCGCTGCCATTGTTGTTTCCCTGCGACGCAAAAAGGTAGAGCACTTCGCTGAAATCCATGTGGGCCAGGGTTAAAGATTGTTGCCTTGCCAGCCTCCGTCATCACGGCGATTGCTGTAAGAACTAAAACGGTAATCGGCATGATCAGGATCAAAAGGGAGGCCATCTTCATTTCGTAAGTTTCGATCTTCTTGCCCAGGTACTCGGGCGTTCGCCCCACCATCAGACCTGCTACAAAGACTGCCACGATGACAAAGACAAGCATTCCGTATAACCCAGAACCGACCCCGCCAAAGGAAACCTCGCCCAGCATCATCATCCACATTGCAGCCAGACCGCCAAGCGGTGTGTATGAGTCATGCATGCTGTTGACTGAGCCATTTGAGGCAGCCGTAGTTACAGTCTCCCATAAGCTGGAATTGGCGATACCAAAGCGAACCTCCTTGCCTTCCATGTTCCCACCTGGGTTTGTTGCGCTGGCGGTCTGGTCCACCCCAAGGCTGGTTAGGGCAGGGTTACCCATTTGTTCAGAGGCAAAAGTCAGCCCCAACGGCACCCAAAGCAGTATTAACATCGCGGCAAGGATCGCCCAACCCTGTCGGGTGGAGCTGATCATTTTACCGAAGGTATAAGTCAATGCCGCTGGTATAAGCAGGATGGATAGCATTTCCAGAAAATTGGAAAACGGGGTGGGATTCTCCAATGGATGGGCAGAATTGGCGTTAAAAAAGCCGCCCCCGTTCGTCCCTAGCTGCTTGATGGCAATCTGGGATGCAGCTGGACCAACCGCCAACGACTGGTTGGCCTGCACAACCGTTTCCATCACTGGGTTTCCCTGTGAATCTGCTACCGGATTGCCATTGGCATCCAGCAATGGTTGTTGGTAGCTGATAGGTTGTAAAAGTGTTACCTGCTTGTAGGGAGAAAAGGTCTGCACCACTCCCTGGCTTACCAGAATCAAGGCAAAGATGATTGACATCGGCAACAGGATATAAAGTGTGCCACGCGTGAGATCAACCCAAAAATTACCCAATTTCGTGGTCTGCCTGCGTGCCAGTGAGCGGATGAAAGCCATCAAGATGGCCATGCCTGCCGCTGCCGAGACAAAGTTCTGCACGGTTAGGCCAATCATCTGGGTCAGGTAACTCAGAGTACTCTCGCCTGCGTAGTTTTGCCAATTTGTATTGCTTACGAAACTGATAGCTGTGTTGAATGCCAGATCCGGTGTCGGTGCTTTAAAATTCTGGGGATTAATAGGCAATATCCCTTGCAAGCGTTGGAGAAGATAGACGATCAGGAAACTAATTACACTGAAGACCAGCAGGGCAAGGGTATATGTCTTCCAATTCATCTCGTCTTCTGGTTTTATGCCCATCAACCGGTAGCACAACCGTTCCAATGGAACAATAATCCGGTCGAGGAATGTGGATTCTCCTTGATATACATGCGCCATGTACAAACCAAGCGGTTTGACCAGTAGTAGCAGGATGACGAAATAGATCCCGATTTGAAGATAACTGTTGAGAGTCATAAGGTAATCCCTGTAAAGTCCTTAACCAAACCATTCAGGCTTGAGCAGCGCTAAAAGGAGATAAACCAACAGCGCTACTGAGATAATTCCGGCGATCAGGTATAAGGGATTCATATCACTCCTCCATCAAGCGCTCACATAAAACCAGCAAGCCCAAGCTTGCCAGGAAGAGAACAAAAGCGATCATGAGATAGACAATATCAGCCATATGTGACCAGCAAGAGATAAATTCAGAAGCTAATATATCTCTTTCAAAGTCAATTTAATGACAAAGAATAGGCAAAAAGGGTCAAGAAATTATCAAGATACGAGGCAGGATGAATACATATAGTAGTTGTATGTAGTATGTTCAGCTGTTGTTGGCACCGGATGATTGAAACCTGCCATCCTGATTCTGGAAAAATTATCTCCCCCCTAAAAACACCTGGCTAAATTTGTGCTATTCATACAATACCTAGCTCATTGATCTCACGGGTCCATGTGCCGGGTAGACACGCCTGGCACCTTTCTCCCTGAGCAATAGCCAGCTTGCCTTCACCACTTCGCCCGCCTTCCCCCAGGCAGCTTCCAGGGGGGTCAGGTCACCCGTAAAGACTGCGCCGTCGTCAAGAAGGAGCGATACACTATCATCCGAGTGCCCTGGGGTAGACAGATATCTCGCCAGCAATACCGATTTCAGCGAGTAAAGGACGGCTGCCGGTGAAGGATATGGTTACGTTACCATCCAGGGCGAGTTCCACATAATGATCTCGCGGTTTTGTAAACTGTTTCATCAGCGGGATAGCCGCAAGTTGCGTCTCCAGCACGATCAAGCCTACCCCTTGCATTTTTAGCTCCTGTGCCAGACCCGCATGGTCAATGTGGTAGTGGGTCGCCAGGGCATATTTTATTTCATTGAGAGGGATATCCATCTGCTTTAGCCTTGCCTGTAGGGTGCCTAGCGTGCCCGGGTATCCCAGGTCCACCAGCAAGCGTGATCTGCCTGCACTGACTACCCAGTAATTGGTGGAGAGGTAGCCGACGTTGACAATGGTGATAGGTAGATGTATGTGATTCTTAGCCATTTTTCAGGGTTTATTATGCCACACACAAAAGCGCTAATTAGCTAGGGAAGTAAAGATTTATCTCATAAATTCAACAATCCTAATAGTTTATTTCGATATTCTTCGGTTAGGCATAATTGACCAATTAAGATGATAATATGACGTATATTTTTGTATTTCTAATTCAGTGCCTAATGATAGGAAATGGAAGAAAAAGCTCTGCTGGTATGACGGTTATTAGAAAAGTAGTGATGTGAAGTTACAACCTAATACTATTTTACAAGATGCTCATGACGTTATCATAGTTGGGGCGGGATTGGGAGTGCTCGCAAAACGTGATTTGTCGGGGTTAATGATTGACTAGCAAAATAAGTCGGGGGATCATGCACATCCATTAAAAGGGAAGATCATGTTTTTGATGTAGGAACCGCTATGCTGTATGGATTTGGTGAGAAGGGATTTCGCCCACTTTCCTGTCACCACGTATTCTGAAGTTGCGATAGAATAATTCCATGACCTGGGTTCTGCTGGTTTTGATTTCCTTTCTTTGCGGCTCTCTACCTTTTTCTGTCTGGATCGGAAAGATATTTTTAAGCGTGGATGTGCGCCAATATGGAGATGGCAACCCGGGTGCAGCCAATGTATTCCGGGCTGGCAACAAAGTCGCCGGCTTAATAGCCCTTTTATTGGATGTAGCCAAGGCAGCCGCTGCCTGTAGGGTTTTCCTATTACAACCTGGGGATACGTGGCATTCCGATGTACTTGATTGCCATCGCACCGGTTCTAGGGCATGTTTTCAGTCCCTTTTTAAAGTTCCGCGGTGGTAAAGCCATCGCGGTTTCGCTTGGTGTATGGATTGGGCTTACCATCTGGAAAGCATCCCTGGCTGGGGTCGCAGGTACAGTCATCGGAATCATCCTGATGACTTCCTCCGGATGGGCTGTCATGCTTGGTATGCTGGCAATCCTGATCACCCTCGTAATTTGGATTCCCGATCCACTGCTCTTCCTGGTTTGGGCGAGTTCAAACGCTGATCCTGATCTGGACACACCGGGCGGACCTGCGTCAAAGGCTTCAGCTCCGCCCCTGGATAATAAATCGGTTATCGCTGATCAAGAAGTGAGAGAAGATGGTCGATTACCTGACTTATGGGTTGATCATTGGCTTCATTTATTTTCAATGCGTGGTGCTGATCATCATCCTGACTAATATTCTTATTCTTCACCGCAGGTGGTCCAATGTTCAAGCGCATGGTTTGCCTTCGGTTTCTATATTAGTTCCAGCTCGCAATGAAGAGAAATGTATTGAAGGATGTATCCAATCGCTTCTAGAGCTGGACTACCCTGCTTTTGAAGTAATTGCCCTGGATGACCAATCCAGCGATGGCACACTTTCCATTCTTGAGCATATTGCTACGGACCAACCCAAAATGAAGGTGCTCAAAGGTACTTCTATGCCTGTAGGAATGTCAGGGAAGAACTGGGCATGTGCCCAGCTGGCATACCAGGCGCAAGGTGATTTGCTGCTCTTTACGGATGCAGATGCGTTTTTTACGCCAGATTCCCTGCGAGTCATCGTAACTAATATGTTGAACCAACAAGCTGATCTGCTGACTGGTTTTCCACGGCAGCACGTTGAAACCTGGGGCGAGAGATTACTCGTTCCTTTTTTTTCATGGGCTGTGCTGTGCTTTATCCCACTTTGGCTTGCATACCGGCTACGGTTACCGCTGCTTTCCAGCGCGGTTGGGCAGATGCTGATATTCCGCCGAGATGCCTATGGAAGAATAGGCGGGCATGCGAAGTTGGGGACAGTGATTGTGGAGGATTTAGCCCTGGCGAGATGGATAAAAGCGGCTGGTTTGCGCTGGAGAGTGATGCGCGTTACAGACCTGATTTCCTGCCGGATGTATCAAGGAAGCCGGGAAGCTTTTGATGGATTCACAAAAAACCTGTTTGCTTTCTTTGATTTTCACCTATTCGTTTTCCTGTTTGTTTTCATCTGGTTGGCAATGCTCTTCTTGGAACCGCTGTTTGTCTTCGCAGCACTCATCCTGGGATTAGCACCGAGTGCAGTTCTCAGTGAGCTGGTCATTTGTATCGGGCTTTCCCTGCTGATCTGGGTAATTCCCTATCTTGAGCTGGGCATGTCCTTAGCCCTGGGGTTTATTTATCCCATCACCATATTAGCAAATGAAGCGGCTGCATTTCAATCCCTGCGGTTAAGCATGGCAGGCTGTTTATCCTGGAAAGGCCGCCCACTCGCCCGTCCTAAATGGAAGTGGCTGTAAATATTTTTGTATGAATGGGGCAGCGAAATCGTCCATCCTGTTCGTCATTGCCCCTTTAAGATTCAATAATTTATAGTTGCCTAATTAACAAATCCAACGCCTGGGCAATCTCTACCAGCTTATGACTGCTGACAATGTCAATATTATCTTTTGGGGTGTGGGTAATATCCTGGCTGTCGATATGGTCTGTAAACCACCGGGAGGATACAGCCATGGCTGGGCAGCCATATTGAATGAATATGCTGTGGTCACCCTGCACCCAGGGCGAACCCTGCGTTATCCCGGGAAAACGATCGATGATTTCTTTTGCCTGGTGCTCGATATCTGAGGTAGATCATAGAATGAAAACGCTGAATCACCTTCTATAAATCCTGCGCCATCAATATTAATGTTCAGCAGAATTTCGTGGAATCGGTCCTGGTTCTGAGCGAGATACAGCATCTGGCCGGGAACCGCATAATAATCTTCACCGTTTAATGCCACAAGCTCGATAAGCCTATCTCCAGCATAATTGCCCAACAGCTCCGCCAGTATGAGTAATACCACCACGCCACTGGCATTGTCAATCGCACCCGGGGTGCCTTTCTTTGCATCGATATGGGCGGTGACGACGATACGTCCTCCTGATGGCGAACCTTTACTGGCAATCACATTGCTGCCTTTCCCGGGTACACGCCTGGATATAGAACTCAGGAAAACCTTTCTACCAGCACTTAATAGCAGCTTGTTGCCTTCCTCCTCAGTCATGTATACGGAAGGGATATTAAAATCTCCGTCCTCAATCAATGGAAATGGATATGCACCTCCGGCAAGGGAGGCATTCCTGCCAGTGGCGCAGATGATTGCAGATGGGGCACCTTTCTCAAGCAGGGAAATGATGCGTTGATGTTCTACGGGGTTATAAAACACAAAATTCTTGGGCATCAGCTGCTCTTTGGCGATTTCACCATGCAGGAGTAATATCTTTCCGGTGATCTGTGCCTGTTCAAGCTCTGCAATACTGGAAACACAGATCAATGCTGCTTCAACCACGCAGCCAAGAGAATAGGGGCTGACGAATACTTGAAAGCTTTCCGCGCCAGCAGCCAGGCTTGCACCACCATCGATCCAATCCATGGCTTCAAATTCCGAAACCTGCATACGCCATCCCAATGAGGCTGCCTTGTTTTCAAAATAATGGGTTGCCATCCTGTTCCCGTCACTGCCGACGCTCCGATTGGGGATCTGATTACACAGCATCTGCAGATAGGCTTTACAATTTTGAAGCAGTTTTTCCATTTTTTATTTCCTTTTCCTCGCCCGGATTTTGGTGATGACGAACATGATCGATCCGGATGTAATTATATCTATTCGTACCGGGTAAATAAAACAATACGCCCTAAAAGAGGGGCGTTGATTTATTATAGTCCATCCTGGAAGTGAGTTTGGAATGGGAACGTGGGGGTTGGGTCTATCCTGACCTCGGACGCATGAAACCGCCAAGATACTCCGGGAAGATGTTCACAGGTATCCCCGATCCTGCCACCTTATTCATCATCTGGATGGCGAACTCGCCGGGTTGGCCGTAAATCTCTATCCTGGTGGGTTCAATGAATTGGTAGGTTATTTTCGACCGATCGTCAGCGCCTTGTAACTGGAGGTCCAAAGCCTCTGCATTCGGAAAGATCCGGACGATATCTACCTGTGTAGCGAGTTTGTTGACATAGGCAAACTGAATAAGCGTGCCTGGCTTATTCGCTTTGGTCGCTGGGATGCTATTCTGGTAGTGCTTTTTAAAATCATCCAGCATACCCTCCTTAATCCGGTTACAGCTGATGAATACAATTGGATCAGACATAATATCCTCCTTTCCAGGTTTAACCGTCCATCTCCCAGACCGATACAGCTGCCCATTTTTGTTCATGTGCCTCTCCTGCTGTTACTCTATGGGGGTATCAACTGCACCTGAAGTAGGTGTAAATTGGTTCTGTAGGTTGGCCGTATCAACAATCTCCCAAATTTCAGTGATCTTTCCATCATGAATTTGCGCAAAAATCGCTTGATCGAGACAGAAGTAGCGTCCTTGTGCCGATAAATTGCCTAACTTCCCATTGAGTGTACCGCTAACGATGCACCGGGCTGCAACCATGGAACCGTCTCCCAGCAGTTCCAGGAACTTATGCCGTAGATCGGGTATGACGGATTTACTCCTTTTCCATGATTTTTCTCTTGTTGAATACCCACAGTTGAAAGCCCTGCTGGAGCATGGACGATCACATTCTTATCAAGGATTGCATCGAAAGCATCGAGGTTGCCCTCGTCACCGGCGTTAAACAGATCCTGTAATAGAAACCTTAAGTCAGTCATTGGAACTATTTTATCTCCGCTTCCATCAGCTGCTTCCTGATCTCACCACTCTGCTCCAACCGGCTGAGCAGAAAGGTCTTGTCCATTGAATCATCCATACCAGGAATCTCAATAAAGGTTGTCAGTTTGGTTTGATTGTCGTTTAGAGCTTCGAAGGTTGTCCTTCCTCGCATTTCAGCGGGACCGTCGTGGATGACCATTGCCATTGCTTGATTGGGTTCGTATTCCACCACTTCCATTGTCCCTTCAATGGGGGTACCGCTGCGGCTGTTAACCCTATGAATGATGGTTCCCACACCCATTGGACCCTCAGATACCTGTTCGAGCTTGATATCCGGATCCCAGCGAGGATGGTTGCGGACATGATCATAGGCAAAAAAGTGGAATACATCGGCTATTGGGCGATCGATAACTTGCGAATGTTGAAAATGGGCTGTCATTTTATCCTCCTGCTGCTACATTCCGTATTAACTCCGGTTTCATCACCATGTGTGAACCGAACCTATCATATCCATCCATTATACCAAAAATTTACTAATAAGGTAATAATTATCCAATAATCAAATCATCAAAGGCAATATATTTAGTTAGGATTTGCACCATGACCCTTGTGTACAATAAAAAAAGCGCATTCCAAACAGAATGCGCTTTTTTTGGCTTTCTTGTTGTCTTAATTCAGAAGGTGATCCTTGCACCCATGAACGATAAATTCAGAATGTTTTCTCTGTTTTTTCACCAGCCCGCTCGATGAGCTGCCGGATGGTTCCCAGATGATAGGCTGCATGCGGGACCAGTGCCATGACGCCGAGTAAGTATTCGCCTGGTAGTTCAGTCTGCTTTTGTAGATTCTCGAGCAGTGCAGCATACTCAGTTCTTAGCTCTTTTTTTAACCGTGCCCATTCAATCTCGTCTGCATTTAGCGTATTCCAGCTCTCCTTCCAGTTCGCCTGGTAGGGTTTTCCCAGCAGGGCTCCATTGGCGTTTGCCAAACTCCAACGCAAGTGCTCAACATGGGCTGCGATGCTGGTTCCGGGTTGCCCATCATTGGCAGACCAGGATGCTTCAGCAGCAGATAGGCTGGCAATTATTCCCAGGATGCCGGAATCCGGCTGGTTGTCGATGAACCAGGTTGACGATGGGTCGGGTGGTCCGGTATATGCCTCAGAAAAAAGGGTAAGGATCGATCGAATCACTTCATTTGTATCCATTTTAGTCATCCTAATTCATTAAATATTCGTTACGGCTTACTCCACACGATATCCGACCAGTGCACGGGGTGGTCGGTGGCAGACTCAGGCGGCAGAATATAGGTCGGGTTGAGGGCGGATAGGTTCGGTGAAAGGAAAATGTGATCGATACGGTCATCTCCAGACATATCCAGGCCATCCGGGCTGATTTCGGATGGATAGACACTCGTCCATGCGTTAGTGTAGGTGCGGTCAACCAGCTGGTAGGGTTCTTCGTAGTCTCTCAGATTGTAATCACCCAGGGCGATCACGGAGGGTTTATCCTGCGAGCGTGCTAAAAGGGTTTGCGCAAAAGCCAGCATGGCTGGGTCTGAGCTATCGGGGTGAACATCGTAGATCGTAAAGCGTAAACCTCCCACTTCCACCTCAGCCTCGGCAACGCCGGTCTCGTCCTTGTCGGAGTACATGAACGCAGTGCGGGTGTTCTCCAACGGGAATCTCGATAGGATGGCGGTGCCAAAGGTGCCCGTGACGGTTTTTGGACCATAATAAGAATAGTAGCCCAGTTTGTCGGCAAAGTAACGTACATAGTCGTTATTGTTGAGCGAGATACGGGTGGAATCGGTCTCCTGGAGGGAAATGATATCCGCTGAAACCTGGCGCATCAGGGCGAGCTGGGCTTCCAGGGATTTCTCGGCGAATTCATCGTTGGACTGCTGGGTGTTGAAGGTCATTGCCCGCAGCGAGGTTTTTGCAGTTGCATCTGTCTGAACATACGGTTGGGGTAGCGCAAGGACCAGCGTAACCAGGAAGATAATGAGAAGTAAAACCGTCCAGGCCCAATGGCCTTTCTGCACAGGTTCTCCTTGTGAGGCTGGTTTGCCTCGTAAAGCAACCCATACCAGCAGGGTGATGCCGGCCGATAGCAGAAAGTAGGATAGCCAAAAAGTATTGCGGAATAACGGGCTGATCGGCTCGATATAGCCCCATACATTGGTGAAAATATTGATGAAGATCAACACAACCAGCGAAATGCTCCCCAGCAGCATGCCAGGTACCAGGCTGCGGGCAGGTTGGTCGGACGAGTGCATTTTATGCAGGAAGATTTGCAGGTCGAGATAAAGCACCGGGAAGAGCAGCAGCATCACCCACAGGGGGACCATCTGCAGTACGGTGGGTGCACCCACCTCCACGGCGGGAGAGTCCAGCGTGGGCGGGAAGGGAACCCGGTGTGCCAGCAGGGTGAGGGTCAGGCTGAGGCTGAAGAGCAGGTTCCAGATCATCACCCAACCAGAAGAGATGCGTTCGAGCAAGTTGGCACGAAATATGGATAACCAGACCCAGCCGAGGGAGAGCAGGCTGACCAGGCCGACGATCAGGGTGTAATTACCCTCGCTCCAACGGGCGATCACGGCCGGGGCAGAAAATGAAAAATAGACCAGGGTCAGGATCAGGTAGATCCCCCATACTGGGATGGTCCGATTTCCACCCTTTTGTAGGGAACCTGGCTCAGGCTGCAGATCTGAGAGCGCCAGGCAGATACCCAGCAGCAGACCCAGCACCCACCCAACCCAACCACCCACAGGGATAAGCGAGAATTCAACCCCGTGAGCTTTCGTACGCAGGAATGTGGATAAACCCACTGCCAATGCCAGCCCGGCTGGAGCATACCTTCCGAAATCTGGCTTATAGGTGATGAGCAGGAACAACAGGCTGAAGGAGGCAAAGGTGGCAATACCAGACGAAACCAGGCGGTTACTGGTATTGAGGTAAGGCGTAAGCCCGCGGGCGACGAACAGCAAGGCGAAAAGGATCCACACCAGCAGGCGTGGATTTTTCTTATAGAAGGGAAGCACAAGCAGGGGTGCAAAGAAAAACAGCACGCCCAGTGCCTTTTCATCCAGGCTGGAGTTCATCAGGTCCAGGATATAGATCGATTCAACCAGCGTGCCAATGGATTGGATGATGAAGAGAAAGAGGATGGCGAAGGCGATGACCAGGACAGGTGATTTTTTCATCAGACTTTCTTCCTTTCAACGTTATGAGCTCATTTCTGATCCAAGAGGTAAATTTTCATGATATCAATCGCCTCTGGTTTATTAAGAACTGTCATATGATTGCAATCATTGACCTTATCCAAGGTTGCATTGGGGATCAGCTCAGCCAGCCATTGTAGATGCGTTTCTTTGATCATATCGTGCTCTGCATAGATTATTTTCATATCAGTCCGAATACTTTTAAACTCATCATCCGATATTCCAATATCGGTAAGCATCAAGTTGAAGCGCATTAGGCTCTTCTTGAAGCTGAAACCGATCCGGTCCAGGATACCCATGATTTTACTAAGCCTTTTAATCAGCCGGAGTCCATCATCGGTAGTTCCACTGACCAGATAATTGGGAGAGATGGCAATCAGGCGGGTGAAAAGCAATGGGGCTTTCTTTGCCAGGAATAAGGCAATATTTCCGCCATCACTATATCCGATGACGTATGCTTCATCAATTCCTTTTACTTTACAGAAGTTGATCACGTCATCACTATACTGGTTGATGGTGTATTCTTCGTCGGTTGATTTGGATTCCCCATGGCCTCGACTATCCATTGCAATCGTATGGAACATTGAAAAATGTTTCGTTTGATACTCTTCGAAGATGCGCTTGCTTTCAGAGTTTCCATGCAGCAGCAATAGGGTTTGGCCACTCCCATACTGCGTGTAGGCGATGTGGATGTCGGGCAGATCTACAAATTCCGTGGGGAGGTTGCTCATTGTTGTGCCTCTAATATCAAAAATTCAATAATGTTATGATTTTACAGCGATTGATTTGATTTGTCACCAATTTAAAGCCGATGTTTGAGCAATCTCCAGCAACCAAGCATTACGGAGAGCTCATTGCATATCTATCGCAATTGCCACAATGATACTTAGTACAATCACCGATGAATACGGTGCCCTCAAGCTGGAGAGCGTTTCATGACTGTTTGAATCTATTGACCATAAGCTTATGTTCTATTTCTGATCGCCGGAATAGCCTCCAGAGCAATTTTATGCAGAAGGTCCACGCTGGTGATGGTTTGATCCTTCCACAGATCAATCCCAGGAGCGTAAATGAAACAAAAATCATTGATTCCGGCTGCGGAGTAGCGCCCTATGGCATCGTAAAATGCCTCCATTGAGCGGAAGGGCCAGTCTGATGTCCACCCAAAGAGTAAGGTACAGCTGAAATGACCTGGATCACGCCCGGCTTCGACAGCAAACTCACACAACATTTCATAGCATTGGTGAACGAAATCGCTGCTCTGTTCGGGGGTCATTTCCTTTAATGGACCTAGGCTGTTCCATGCATCCCCATATCTAGCCGCCAAACGCAGAGCCTTGGGTCCATGCGCAGCCACATTGAATACCGGATGGGGTTTTGATATAAACTTTGGGCGCATCAGCGCTTCCTGGATGGAGTAATATTTTCCCTGATAGGTGGTCACCTCATGATTTATCATGGAATAAAGGATTTCCACAAACTCCATGTAACGTTCTGAGCGTTCGCGTGGTTCCCACCGTGGCACGCCGGTCATCTCGTGGCATTTTATTGTTCCGGCTGCGCCTACCCCCAGCTCAAAACGCCCTCCCGAAATATGGTCTGCACTGAGCGCCATGCGTGCCAAGACTGCTGGGTTGCGCAGAGTCATGCTGGAGACCAGAGTGCCCATGGTGATTTTTTCCGTTTGGGTGGCCAGTGCGGTCAGCGTGCTCCAGCAGTCCAGCCAATCCATGTCCTTGTCATCCGGATTGACAAAATGATCTGGCAGCCACAGCTTGTCGAATCCCAGGCTTTCGACCAATTTTGCCCATTTAACGATCTGCTTCCAGGGAGGGAAGGGCCCGAGCATGATCCCGAAGGTGAGCTTTTTGTCACTTTTTTCGTTCATTAGCCAAACCTCCTTTTGATATCGAAAGCGTTCGATTTACTTTTAATTCTCCTTTGCGCTCTCCTTCAAATCATATTACCCGACACTAATAATGATACGGATTCTTGATGCACTGCAATTATCGCGCGAAATAAAAAGCGCCCTCCGTCAATGGAGAGTGCTTCTATAGATTGATGATCAATTTTAATTCAACAAGGATATATCCTTATAACTGTAGATACGATTTTATTAGCTTATTGGTAGATATTGCATGATAAGACTGGGTGCCAATGAACTAATCGAGGGGATCCCCGAACGATTAAATCACCCTCTTTGCAATGGGGTGATCCTCATTGAGTTGAAGTAAATCCCAGAGATTTCCATAGAGATCTTCAAAAACCGCCACCATCCCATAATCAGCTTTTTTGGGTTCGCGAACAAATTTTATCCCTTTTTCCACCATGCGATAATAATCTCTCCAGAAATCATCTGTATTAAGAAACAAAAAGACTCTTCCCCCAGTCTGATTTCCAATAAATGGCTCTTGTTCAGGCTTGGAAGCCCTGGCAAGTAAGAGTGTTGTTCCAACAGATCCGGGTGGCGAAATTACTACCCAGCGCTTATCTTGTTCTGGCTGATAGGTATCTTCGATAAGAATAAAGTTCAGTTTGTTGATATAAAACTCCAGTGCTTCGTCATAATCTCTGACCACGAGTGCGATGTGTACAATGGACTGTTTCATACTTCTCCCTTCCAACAGGTCAAAAAGGAAACTACTCACTGATCGATTTTACTGTATCACCAGCGGTTATTTTAGATGAGTATGTCCATAAAAAGGAAGCCACAGGTGGTTACTTTACTTCCTTTTCCTGACCTCTATAGCTCCCATGCATGCTGAATAAACATTAACGATTTTAAGGTACTGACAATCGCTGAAGAGCCAGCCGAAAATTAATCATGGGTTTCGGTTGCGAATCATGGGCTATGACACGCAAACATTTCCATCACCTCCGCGGATAATAAAGCTCATTGTCCGGATGATAAGATCATACTGTCTTGAAAAAAAACATCCTCCAATTGGAGAGCGCTTGAAAAATTTATCACTAATAGACTTACTTTATAAGCGGTCTAAACTTATACTAGTATATACGACTTAGTCCGCGGTGGGAGGGTAATGGTGATTTTCTAACGGCTTGCGTTACTGGCAGGCGGGGCGAATCCCGCCGTCCAGTACACGCTGTTTACACGCATTTGATGTTTATGGACATGGTAAAGGCCTAACTAAGTTACTTTTTTAAAACGTGTAACAAGGAACACTCCACTTCGCTGTCTGTGCGAAATTTAGACCCTTAGCGAGCCACGGAACCCCCTAACTCCATAGTAAGACTCCGCTCCGTTGTGATAGACGAAGACATGGTCGTAGCGACGATCGGCAAAAATGGCGCCACCGAGTTTCCTAATTTCAGAAGGTGTTTTCAACCAGCTCGACGTTTTTGTATCAAAATTTCCAAGTTCCTGCAACTCTCGATATTGTTCTTCCGTTAAAATCTCGATGCCCATGGCAGCTACCATATCCATAGCGGTATTTTCTGGTTTAAATTCTTTCCTTGACTCCAGCGCTTCACGGTCATAACAAACATTTCTATGGCCTTTAGGACTTTCCGCTGAACAATCATAAAAAATGTATTCGCCCGTCTTTTTATCATGACCGACAACATCCGGTTCACCACCGGTTCTCTCCATTTCATTGAGCGACCACAGTTTTTCAGTATTAGCTTCCAGCTTTGCTTTTACTTTAGCCCATTCAAGACCTATATGGCGGTTCATGTTTTTCTCAAAACGGGCTTTCAATGCTCGGAGTAGTTCTTCACGTTGTTCTGGAGACAACTCCTTTTGATTGCTATTAAGTATTGTTCATACTTTTATATTACCTCTCTTGAATAGGTGTGTTAAGCGTATTATTGCCTAAATTTATTTCAAAAGCTCACTAGCCGATACTTCAAGCGCATTGGCCAATTTTTCTATTGTCGCAAGAAGATTTATTCTATTCATTCATTGATGCTCTGAAAAGATACAAAAACCACTTTTCAAATTCAATTAAGCGTTAATATTCGTTATAAGTGGGCTCCATGTTGCACAAAGGTTTTATGGTATGAAACGTTTGGGTGAGCGGGCTGCGTTCTTATCCCCCGACACCATAAGTTGAAGCGTGGAAGAATACTCAAATAACCACTGAAACCCAATTGTTTTATAACCGCATGTTGGCTGTAGTTGTTTATTAATCATACCATTAATCTCCAAATTGGAATATATATTATAAACATATACTCTTATTTGTAAAGATGAGAGTGGAATTTTTCTTTGCTCTTGCATTTGCACTTTTCGCGAAACGCCTAACGCTTCAGCGGTTTAGCCGGCTGTGCAGGACTAGGTTATTAAACTGATTCCGACGCCGAAGCACCTACCAACAAAGACTAAAGCCGAAGGCCAAATCCGCTGCAAGCGCTTGTTGGGCGGCTTTTCACTTCGTTGAATATGTAAGTGATCTCTTATGAAATCTCCTTTACACCAAAATCATTATTATGCCTTTCGGAGAATATTTAGAGAAGCTATTTTTCTCTCACCTTGATCACCAGATGCGAAGTCCTGAAGATCATATAAATAGTACATGAAGCCGTCTTTTCCATATTTCTTTTCGGATCCATTGAGATAATCACTATCCATTGCGGCTGATAATACTTTTCCGATGATTAATGAAGATATGCCTTTTCCCGAAAGGTCATTATTGGAGTGGAATTTGCACTCTAGCGATAAAAATGCTTCCTGAATACGAGGTACGTTAACGCTGCGTGCCAGTTCTGGTGTAAAGCCACCTGCGGCAATCTCATCCGTTTCGTCAGAATTATCAGTAATTGTCTTATAACAAGCCTCAAAGTATTGGGCACTGATGAAATTTATACAAAACTCTTGTGTACGAATGATATTATGATAAGTATGAGTTGTTTGAACTATTGGAGTTAATGCGAAATAACCACCACTATCTCCGCAAAATGAACTCCAAGATTGAAAACAAGCATTCGATTTGCCATTCTCTTTCAAAGTGGTAATAAGGAAAAGAGAGTGCGGGATGCCTAACGCTATTTCAAAATGAGAAAATATATGGAATTCGCCAGGCCATCTATCAATAAAATTATCGGGTTTTGTACAACCAATTTCAATTTTCATGGAAAACGATCCTCTCATTTATGCCGCTCAAAGAATAAGGATCGATGTGGAGGCTAGAACCAATGCCGAAGCCCAGTTCAATGCGCCACCACATCAATCCTAGTTGAACTAAGCCGTCTTAGGAAGGCAACCTAGCTATTTGGACTTGAAAATACACTGCCAGGTTAAAATCGCCTTCTTTCCTGCTCGTTTGAATAGATTGTATCTCCAAAAAACCAACCCACGCAAGCCAAAAACGTGCAACATCGCGATTTGACTGGAGGTTTCTTGGCGAAGGCGAATTGAAGCCTGGGTGCAAGACTGAAATCCAGCATCCAGCGAAAAAGTGGGAGCAAGTAAACAAAATAGCTCATGGTGGGCAGCGCCCCGTAGGTTGAATGGTGCGCTGGAAAAGTAGCAGCTGGCCACAACTTGGACAGCAAAGCTTGGGGGTATAAGCGACTGGCTCTGGTATGTCTTCTGACTCCCCCAAATTATCTGGGTACTTCTGCTCGAGCCATTGGTGCAATGCAGCCAAGCGCTTGCGGCAGCCAGGGAAATCACCCTGTTGTTAGACCGGTCTAATAAAGCAGTTGACATTACCCGGCAGATCTATAAACTTGCGGACCAACTGAAAGAACAGGAGAAGGATCTGGAATCTGGCAGCTGCAACAGTACAGGTCAACCCGGAGGAACTGTCTGCCTGGCAGGTTCGGGAAGCTTTCCCGTTGGGTGATCTTATAAATATTATGGTCAATGTCCAGCGTCGGATAAGTTTCCTGCGGCGGGTCCTGCTGGAGAAAGCAGGTCAGCCTATTGTTTGGTAAGCATACTTGGATATGGGTTCCATATTTTCTGTCTCACCGGACGCCCGGAAATAGGTCCGGGCCTACACCAGGGGCAAATGAAAGTTCAAAGCAAGGAAGTCTCTTATTAAAGTTACCGATCCACCATTCGAACTTTAACAACTGAGTGCTAAAGCAGACACGGCGCTGAAGCGCAGCGCAAGAACTGTCACCTGCATACCATTGTTGGGTGGAGTTTTTCTCAGCTATATACTTATCACTCTTTCCAGGGCCATGCGAGTCTTTGCCAATCGCCCTGGCTTGCCGCCGGATAGCCTCCAAACGTATACCAGAGTTCGCCAGTATTTGGACAGGCTACATTTGCATAGGCGGTGATAAGCTTCTTGTCCCGCCGTTCGATCTTATCATCGGCCAGGAATTCATCAGATCAGTGGGGAGGTTGGCGGGTGTCCCCGAAGCAGACAACTCTCGAATAAGACTCTCGATGCGGCTGAATGATCCAACGTGCTAGCCGATAATTCGTCATCGCCCAATGTCAGGTCTTCGCAAGCGCAATAGTGATTCGTCCCAACTATCCAGCCATCCGTTGGCTCGCGTCGAAAGTGCTTCGAGCACAGACAGTCGAACAGTGCGAACTCATCCGTTTTTCCATCGACCGCAAACAATAGCATCCCGCCATCCCGATCTCGTTCGCTTAAGAATATTTCGACATCCTGGATGTGCGGCAAAGCTCCAACGCTTCGGTCAGAAACACATAAGCCGGCATGTGCGGTTTAGCGAGAGATGGTTTGTCCCAGACGGGTAAGAAGTTGTAGTGCAACCAGAGCTTTTCTTTGTTCACGCCCGTTGGGGCAAAGACGTCCCCTTCCATCGAGAAGCTGATCGACGGAATACGGCCGTCAACCTCCCGTATCATCGTATAGCCCCAGAGCTCAGGCACATAGGTGTCATTGTTTCGTGCCACCCAGGCGTGGTTGTGGAAAATGCATATCGCGCCACTGCACTGTTTTGTCTCACACTCTTCAATATACGACCTGCCAGGTGTTGCAACGGAAATGGGCGCCTTCTGCCATGCCTTCAAACTCATCCTGAAATCGCTGCGGTAAATTGCGTAGCCAGGGCAATGCACCCGCATGCAGTTTTTCCATATCGGTCGAACTCTCTAGGCTGCCAATATAGTGACTAAGGGTCTGCTCCAGTTTGATGCCGAGCGCATGACCGACGGAAAATCCAATCTGGTGTGGATCGCCTTTGAAATGATAGATCCGATCAAGATAACTATTCATCGATAATACCGACCCGCCCAACGGTTTAGCTCACCTGACGCCGGTAAATGCAAGACAATTATCTCACCAAGCCACAAAACTTACCAAATGCCGCTGCATACCCGCGCCGAAG
>CAVTQM010000025.1:0-19223 GCA_963736805.1 uncultured Chloroflexia bacterium | reverse complement strand
GGGTTGACGGTTTCTCAATTCACTGGTAAACTAGAAGCCTGTAGGAAAGCCAGAAAGTTCTCGTTGGAAGAAGTAGAAAGTAGACGGTCCAAGGCTCGCTCCTTGGGCTGTTTTATTTTGACTGCTCCGATGGATTTGAAGGCGCACCACACATCCTTTTTTATACCTTACGGAGGTAAATTAAATGTCTGAAAGAATTATCGGCACAGTCAAATGGTTCAACGGGAGCAAGGGGTACGGATTCTTGTCTCAGCCTGATGGCGCGGACGTATTTGTACACTACTCGGCGATCCAATCTGACGGTTACCGCAGTCTCCAGGAAGGCCAGAAGGTGGAGTTCTCCATCGAAAAAGGCCCCAAAGGACTGCAAGCTGCCAACGTCATCCCAATGTAATTATCAATACTGATTCAATGAAAATAAAAACCTGCCGAAAAACGGCAGGTTTTTTGTTGTCTCCAGTTTTGTTTCCCAATACATTGAATTTATCCTTAACAGTCGTCTCTATTCTTCTCAGGTACCTACAGTCGCATTTGCACTAAGGATCATAATAGGTGGAGACAAGGATATAATTATTATTTTTGAAGCATAGTCAGCAGGATTTTTACAACGCTTGCGCAGTTTTCATGGAGGAAAAATGGCTGATAAATCAATCTGCTCAAATTGCGGAAACGTTTTAAAGGATCAATGGTTGGTGTGCAAATTCTGCCACCAGGCGCGCTGGAAGAGGATCACACCCTACTTTGCGTGGGGTGCTGTGTTCCTGGTTGGCGCATGGTGGGCGCTGACGCACAAGCTGTCAACTTCTGCAGGTTCTGATAGTCTCTTTTCTCTGATGTTACCGGTTTTTAGCGTGATTTTTGGGATAATTGGCGCGGTGATGCTCCTGATGGCGCTAATCGCCACGCTGCGGGGGCTGTCTGTCCGTAAAGTGACCATGCCTCTCCAAGCAGGAAGTACCCCCGATTGGCGCATAACTGCCCCAAGTTCTCCTTCCGGGGCGGTAGCCAGCAACCTGAAAACTCCTGCGATCAACCCATCCATTCCGAATGCAGCTCCCCCTATTTACTTTGAGATTCGGCAAGTGCAGCAAGATTTTCGCGATGCTGAGCAAGAGATTGGCCAGCTAGCAAATATGTCCAGCTTGCTGGGTTCGATTAATCTTCTTCCGGATCATATTAATAAAACCATTCATTATCTTATGAATACAGATGTGGAAAATCGTCAGGTAGCAATCACTCATTTTCTGAAATTTAGCTCACCCGAGTTACGTCGGTGGATTGTCAAAATTCTGGGAGCTGTCAAAGAGCAAGAAAGCCTCCCGGCACTGATCGCCATCTCCGAGAGTGACCCGTATTCGGAGGAGCGGGAAATTCCAGATCCTCTAAACGCCTCTCTTGATTATTACGACAGGGAGCGTGAGACGGTTTACCCCATACGCGAGGCCGCCCTGACGGAAATAAAGATGAAAGGAAGTGTTATTAAGGAGTTGAACCCGATCGACGTAGATTCCCAAATGCTTCAATCCAACCAGGCGGACCATCCTGCACACTCAGATATTGAGTAAGCTGAAAGTTCAAACCATCCACTGTCAGAAATGCAAACATGAGAATGAGCCCAGCGCAAAGAAATGCAGTCAGTGCGGCACAAACCTGCTGCCAGGTGCGGGAATTGGGCAACGTCTTGGCGTATTCGCTGCGACAACGATCCTGGCTGTGATCAGCTTTGCCGTTGCTTTCCTTGTTTTCAAATTCAAGGCGGAAATCGGGGGTAAAGATTTAATCTACCTTTCAGGGTTGATTTTATTTGGGGCCATTATTTTCGTGTGGGGAATAATACACTTCTTTCGTAAAGTGCCGCTGTACGAGCGTTATGCACCTCGTGCAAAGCGCCATGTCAGCCTGAATCCGTCGCAAGCCATCGCTGATTATGGCTCCGCGATCAATAGTGCCCCGCAAACCCAGGCTTTTGATTACTTGATCGAAAGAGCAAAATTATATGAAAGTCTGGGTATGACAATGGAGACAAGGACGGATTTGCAGCATGCCCTGGAAAATATAAATGCCAGGATAGCTAAACCCAAAGCCTCCGTCGACCTGAATAAACAACGTGCTGAAGTCTACAAATACCTGGGCATGGAAGATGAATATGCCATGGAAATGCTGCAATACACCATTGAAAAAGAGAAGACTTTTAAATTCAAGCGCGGTCACATTGCCGAGGGCTGGGAGGAGGGATTAAAAACAGGTTCTGAAGATGTCCAGCGTCAAGAATTACAGGAATTACGCGCAGAAATCATGAAAAACCATAAGTATGGGATCGTTGGTCAATGTAAAAAGTGTAAATCCATCGTTGATCTGGATGCCAGGTTGGATTGCACAAATAATCCCAAACATCTCATAAAGAATATTACTCCTGCGCTCAGGAAAATGGATCCATCGTAAGAGCATTCTCCATCCCTGGCACTCCTGCACAATACCCTGCAAAGAAAACCTGACAAAAACGGTCAGGAGAATGCACAGAACGCAGGAAGGTAAACAGGGCAGGCGCAGCACTGGCAGGCAGGCAGCGGATCCGCCTCATAGTAATTTTCGTTAGCAGGCAGTCATCGCATTCTTACATAATCGAACTAGGAAGTTTACTCTTCTTCAATCCATCGCACCCAGGATAGGTCTAGCTGCTGTGCCCGGTTACAAAGTCTTTCATCAGCGGTCCACAGCTCTCCCCCCTTCCGTTCCGCCACGGCCAGGTAAAATCCATTATAGGATTTTGCCTTAAATGCAAGTTGATATTAATTTAACTTGGAGTTGTAGATATTATTCCTGTCGATAAACAATTATCGCTACAGCTTTCTACGATCTAAAATTGAACCGGATCTGCACAACATCATTTCAGCAGGAAGGTTATAATTTTAGGATAGATGTTGTTTCTTCGAATTATCTCTTCTATAAAAAAGGCTGGATGGGTCACAGTACTTCTCCTGGCGCTCTCCGCCTGCTCCATCCTGGGTAGAACTCCCGAAGGACCTACTCCCACACCGGTACCAACTTCCAGTATCCCCGGGTTGGATGTTATCCCACCTCAAGCCTGTCAGGTGGCCGAGCAGGCAATGATTCGCGTAGAAAACCCCCAGGGCGACCTGATCGCCTGGTCTCCGATTGAAAATAGCGTGGCTTACGTTGCCTCCACCCAGGGATCAAGCTGGAATGTGGGGGAGTTACACATGCTTACAGAACCTTTTTTTGATAATCCGATAAAGCTGGCAGCACAGGCTGCTGGCGAGCTGGATTGGTCTCCAGATGGGACCATCCTCGCTTACCTGGGCTTGCGCCGCAGTGATAACTTGTATACGGTTGGATTGGCATATCCGAGTGGGCGTTCAGCCATAGACCTTTTTCCGGGAGAAGCAGCCCGGACAGATGATTATTCAAGTCAGAAAGCCATCAGTGAATGGATCGACGATATACGCCTGAGGGTATTCACATCGTGCGGAGTGGACTGCATGCAAAGCGTGATTTTTGGGGTGATCACAGGCTTATCTACGCAGGCAGGTGCTCCCATCCAACCCGATTGGAGTTTATGGTCTGTACATACCCATCAACCCAAGTCCCAAAGCGCTGAATTTATTGACCTGCCAGGTCTATTGAACTGGTCACCCAATGAAAGTCAGATCGCCTATATTGATGAAAATGGTTACGCCTGGATCATAAATGTCGGTACAGGCAATCTTTATCCCCTGGATATCGGCATATACGGTACTGCTACCGAAACAGATTGGTCGTACGACAGCCAATACCTTGCAGTCCACGTAGACCAGAACATGAAGATTTTCTCTTTCGACTGCCCATAAACGAGGAGTTTATATGATGAACGTTCGCCTTGAACATGACCTGTTGGGAGACCGCCAGGTTCCAAATGAGCATTATTATGGTATCCAGACCCTACGGGCGGTGGAGAACTTCAACATCACAGGGATTCCCATTTCACACTATCCGAGATTGGTGTATTCTCTCGCTTATATTAAAAAAGCTGCTGCGCTGACCAACCTGGAGCTTGGTTTATTAACTGCCCAGGTCGCCCAGGCGATCACGCATGCCTGCGATGATATCCTGGCTGGTGATTTACTCATGGAATTTGTCGTGGATGTTATCCAGGGTGGCGCAGGCACATCCACCAACATGAACGCCAATGAGGTGATTGCCAACCGGGCGTTGGAGCACCTGGGCTACCCGAAAGGCAGTTATGATGTGCTGCATCCCCTCAATCACGTCAACTTGTCTCAATCCACCAATGATGTTTATCCCACCGCTCTGCGCCTGACCCTAAGCATGAAGCTGGATGGGCTGGTGGTTGAGATGCAAGCGCTGCAGGAGGCGTTGACCGAGAAGGGGGTCGAGTTTTCAGATGTGATCAAGATGGGCCGCACGCAGCTCCAGGATGCCGTTCCGATGACCTTGGGTCAGGAATTCGAAGCCTGGGGCGTGATGGTTGGGGAAGATATTTTGCGGGTACGTGAAGCACAGGCCTTGATCCGTGAGATCAATCTGGGAGCAACAGCGATTGGGACTGGCTTGAATGCGCCTCCCGGATATGCTGAGCTCGTCACAGCAAAATTACGTGAAATCAGCGCTGTTCCGGTGGTCCAATCCCAAAACCTGGTCGAAGCCACCCAGGATGCTGGAGCATATGTGCAGCTTTCCGGTGTGCTGAAGCGTGTGGCGGTGAAACTTTCAAAAATCAGCAACGACCTGCGCCTGCTCTCATCAGGACCACGGGCAGGATTTGGTGAAATAAACCTGCCACCCATGGCACCCGGTTCATCCATCATGCCAGGCAAGGTAAACCCGATCATCCCAGAAGTGGTCAACCAGGTGGCGTTTGAGGTAATTGGCAATGACCTGACCGTGACCATGGCAGCCGAAGCCGGGCAGCTGGAGCTGAATGCCATGGAGCCAGTCATCGCCTACAATTTGTTCACCTCGCTGGATATGCTTGGGCGTGCCTGCCGCACGCTTGTCGAGCGGTGCATCCGTGGCATCACTGCGAATCGCGAACATTGCCGCCAGATGGTGGAAAATAGCATCGGTCTGGTGACCGCCCTCAATCCAATTTTAGGGTACGAGAAAGCCAGCCAAATTGCCGAAGAAGCCCTGCGCACCGGGAAATCTGTGGTTGATGTGGTCCTCGAAAAGGGCTATATGAGCCGCGCCGATCTGGAGCAGGTACTTGCGCCTCATAAGATGATCCGCTGAAACTGATTCTAACCTTCTGAGACCTGGCAGGTGTCCAAAACCTGCCAGGTCTTATATCAATATCGTTTATCGTTGTAAAGTTTAATTTATTCTTTTTTCGGTTGAAATCCTGCCGGATGATTCCACGAGCTGGCTGGTCGTAATTACTCATCGATCGATTTTGCTAGGCCACCTGCGGCTATTTTATAAGAGTATATCCAGAAAAAGGATGACGCAGGAAAACCATCTGCGTCATCCTTTTTCTGACCTCAATGGGATGGGTGAGTAGTTACGGCTGGTCCGAAAATTGGATCTGCATCAAGCCTCCTGGTGGATATCGAACCACCAAAGATTTGGTCGTAAAGAAACCAATACCCACTTTCTTCTTCCCAGGCAAGCACCTGGCTGGATTGGCTGACCAGAACAAGGTAATCGCGCACCCATTGGAAGTAGATCCTGGCAGCTGATAGGGGATGCTGAACCAGGCCGAGATGCTGACCAAAGACGAGTTCATTCATAACCGGATCATTCTCGATCAGTGCCTTTGCACCCAGCAGGCAGCGTACCAGCGCCATGAATCGTTTACCAGGGTCGGATTTATCCAGTGAGACTTCATGATGCCCGAGGATGCTGCTGGCTTTGATAGTGTACCTGCGCATCAGCGCCCATACAACTCCCAAAGTATTTGCAATTTGCTGTGTGCTGGGAGAATGACCGGGGTCATCAAAATAACAACCCGTCAGCTCGATTGCCAGGCTGCGCTGGTTTGCATCCACCCGCCTGCCATCGAACCAATCCTGCAAGAGCGAATGAATGCTCGGCTCAGAATAACCCAGCTCGTAAAGAGCCCGTACGAAATACTGTCCTCGTTCCTGGTGAAGCTTATAATCCAGTGGTTTTAAATGCGAAGCGGTGAAGGGGATTCCGTTTCCATCAGCCAGCTGGGTTTGCAGTATGCTTACTTTTGCCTGGTCGCCTCCTAGACCTGGAATGGGAGATACTCTTCCAATCAGGAAGTGGGCACTCGTCCTGGTCAGGTAGTTATCCACCTGGCGAAGCTCATTGAACCCCCGCAGGTAGCCCTCAACTGTTTGGTCAAAACCCAGGTCATCACCATACCAGTGCAGCACAATCCCCCATTCCGCCTCTTCGACCAGCCTATCCCAACGAAAACTATGCTCCAGGTTCCATTGTGTCTGCGCCACAAGGATGTGATCCTGGGAGCTGTGATCATTTTTAATTTTCAGGAAACCTTGTTCGTCAAGCTCAAGGCGTGGTACCAGGCGCAGGATAGCCCGCATTGCATCTGGTATCTGCCTGAGGCTTAGCACTGGCCAGGTAAGAGATAAATCTTCACTTAGGGAAAAGCAGCGCGGCAGGCTGGCAGCTAATCCAGCAACACCGCTGAGTTTTAAGAAATTCTTTCTCGATAGCGACGCCTGAATGTTCCCCATGCCTGATCGGATCGTGGTATCAACCTGGATTATTTATATCAACGCTAAAGCGTTGTACCCACGTTGAAAATTTCGATCGGCAATTCAATGTTATTAATGGCGAATTTCTCTGCGAATTTTGGTCTCAATCCGGTGGATTTCAGGGAACCGATCACACGCCCGTTTTGGATCCCGGTCTGGTCGAACAGGAATAAGTCCTGCATCAAGATCGTTTCGCCTTCCATGCCTTGTACCTCAGCCACGTGGACTACTTTACGGGTGCCATCCCGCATCCTCTCCATGTGGATCACCAGCTCGATCGCGGATGAGACCTGTTCGCGGATCGCCTTGAGCGGTAATTCAAGTCCAGCCATGAGTACCATGGTTTCAATACGCCGCAGCGTATCCCGAGGGCTGTTGGAATGGATGGTAGTCATCGAGCCATCATGCCCGGTATTCATCGCCTGGAGCATGTCCAGGGCTTCACCGCCGCGTGCCTCACCCACGATGATTCGATCCGGGCGCATACGTAGTGAGTTGATCACCAATTGACGGATGGTCACCTCGCCTTTACCTTCCACGTTGGAAGGTCTTTTCTCCAGGCGTCCCACATGTTCTTGTTTTAATTGCAGCTCGGCAATATCTTCGATGGTAATGATCCGTTCATTGGTAGGGATGAATGCTGAAACAACATTTAACAGGGTTGTCTTGCCTGAGCCAGTTCCACCTGAAATGACAATATTAACCCTGGCTTCCACACATGCCTTCAGGAAGTTGGCCAGGGAGGATGTGATCGTTCCATTTGCCACGAGATCTTGCGCAGTATAGGGGGTTTGTGCGAATTTTCGGATGGTCAGCATGGGGCCGATCAGCGAAAGGGGCGGGATGATCACGTTGACACGGTACCCATTGGGTAGGCGTGCATCTACCATGGGGGATGATTTATCCACACGTCTCCCCAACGGTGCCACGATGCGGTCAATGATGCGCATCAGATGGGCTTCATTCTCGAAGGATACCCTGGTTTTCTCCACTTTACCAAACCGTTCAATGTAAACACTATCAAAACCATTCACCATAACTTCAGTGATGCTGCTCTCCTGTAAAAGTGGCTCTAATGGACCGAATCCAAGGATGTCGGCTATGACCCAATCCAGCAAGCGACCTCTGACTGCCCGGGTATATAATAAATTTTCCTCTGTCAGCAGCCGGTTGAACAGCGTTTCGATCATCTGGTGCATCTGTGGGATGTGTGTGAGATCGACTTCACCATCAGCTTCTGCCAACAATCGGCGTTGAACCCGGTCACGGATCATATAGGCATCTGCAGAAATTTGTTCAGAGCCTGCAATAGTCTGGGCTTCAGCTAAAATATCGTACTCACTTTGGGCGGTCGTGCGCCCATTCTTTGCGGGTCGGTTGGTAAACATTCAATACTCTCCAGCGATTGATTATGGCAGGGTTGGAATGATCAATTGGGTATTTGGGGTCAGGCGCGGCTGGTTGTTCATTTCGTTAGCCGATAGAATGGCAGCCACGGTCGTGTTATAGCGATGTGCAAGCATCGTGAGATAGTCACCGCTTTTAATCGTGACCACTGTGCTATTGTCATAGGCTTCCACTCTCCTTCGCAGGAGTTTTTGGTAGGCGTAAAATGCACTCTTTATAATCTCCTACGTTGGTACTATACTCTGCCAGAGCGAGCGTTTCCGTGAGCGGGCTTTGTAGTTCAACGATTCGGTCTCGTAAACCGATCTTGTTCAAGGCATCCTGGTAAATTAAGACAGCCTCCTGGAAGTGATTTAACAATCCCTGAGATTCGGCAATCATGGTCTGGGCTTCAAAAGCTAATGTATTTGAATCAGGAAGTTGTTGCGCTAATATTGCAGCCCGCTGGAAGTCTTCCAGCGCCAGCGAATATTCTCCCGCGGCTAAATTATCTATACCGCGGGCGATATATGCGTCGTATAAGGTCTGTAGTGCAGTTCCATTGGCATACCCCGCTTGCTGTTCGACAACAAATTCGAGCTGGTTGATCACTGAATCCCATTTACTACTGGCGAAGTCATTGACAGCCTGGATATACGCGCTTGCCAGTTGAAACTGGGTTAATATATTAGGGTCATTGGGTCTGATAGATAATGCTAATCCTAAATACTGCCCTGCTTGTTGTTGGGCTTCCATGGAATCAGGGGCATTTGCCAGGGTTGCCTGTGCCTGGCTCAGATACTCTCCAATCATGCTGTCTTCGATAACCAGGCGAACCTGGGTACGGGCTGCAAGTGCCTCACGGTCTAACGGGCGTAATGCCAGGGCTTTGCTGAAATAATCATCGATCTTTTTGAGCGTATCAAGGGATGCTACCGGTTCCCCTAATAGTGCCTGAGCAGCTTGAATATAACTATTAAATAAATTTTCTTCCACGAGCATCGATTGGAAGGTGGGATCCATCAGTCGAAGAGATTCAAACCCGACAGGGCATCTTCGTAACGTCCCTCTGCATATGCCAAATCTGCTTGTTGCAGGATAGATGTCATCTCAGTCTGTGACTGCAGCATCTTGAGTTGCAATGATACATCTCGATAATTGGGCATCGTCTGGTTGATCGCTTGCAGGATCGAAAGCGCTTGGGCTGCATCACCCTGTTTGAGCAGGTCCATCGCCTGGGTATACTGCACTTCAACTTCTTTCAGATTCTGTGCCTGGGTGATCGCATCTGATAAGCCTGGGAATTCCGGATTTTTGGCTTTGATATTTTCATAAACGGATAATGCTTCATCCGATTTTCCGGCGATGATCAGTTGCTGTCCATTGCGAAATTCGACCGCCATTTGTGCCTGCAGCAAGTTCTCAGATAGGTCTGTTTGTGCCTGGGCGATCTGCCCCCCGATCCAACCGGAATAAGTAGAGATAGCTAAGAAGCCTCCAAGTAAGATTACCAGGACCACCAAAAACTTGAGGCCATTCCTGATGATCTGGGATCTCTTGCCGTGTTTATTTTCTTCGATCTCATACTCACTGATGCGTGCCCGTACTTCCATCTCCTGGCGCAGGGCTCGCAGTTCAGACTCCGTGGGAAAAGAATTTTGGAGTTCACTCAACTTGCTGAATCCTTCATCCCATTTTCCCACCTGAAAATGACCCATCGCTTCCGAAAAAAGTGGAGAATTAAAGTACGATTCTGCTGCGTTCGAACTCATGCTGCCTCCAAGAAACCTTCAACCATCATTAATAAATACCTTCATGTTCATAGTGAATTAAATACCTCCCTCAAAATTGGTAAAGCAGGACCGAGGATAACTGCCAGTAGAGCAGGGAATATCAATAAGGCCATTGGAATGAGCATTTTAATCGGCGCTTTCTGTGCTTGTTCCTGGGCTCGAAATCTCCGTTCGATCCTCATTTGATCTGCCTGAGCATGCAGCGTATCGCTGATGCTCATACCCAGCTGCTCGGTTTGCAGGATCAATGCCACAAAACTGGATATCTCGCGAATATCCAGCCTGTCTGATAAGTTCCGCAAGGCTTCCCGGCGCGATAAGCCCATTTCCATTTCATTGATCACCCGCCCAAACTCATGACCGATCGGGGTGTCCCAATATTCGCTTACCCGCTGGAGCGATTGATCAAACCCCAATCCTGCAGTCGCACATACGCTCAGCATGTCCATGGCATCAGGTAAGCCCTTTTTTACACTGTTTTGTCTACGGCTGATCCGGTTATTTAACCAAACCTTGGGGAATGAATAGAACAAAATCAGGGTTAAGATGCTCAGGATAATATTGATGGGTTCTGCCCCGCGGCGGAAGATAATAAAAGCCAGGTAAACTCCGAGAAATGCACTGGCCAGGCTGATACCATAAAACTCACGTGCTCCCAATCCCATTGGATTGCCTGCGATGAGCAATTTATGCGACAGGTTTTCGATCGCCCCACCGGGAGTGATACGGCCGAAGAAACGACCTACCCCTTTTATGGCTGGGGTAATTGTGCGGTTGGCAAACGAGCCACTAATTACCCTGGATTGATTGCGCCCTGAATTTGCCCGGCTGCGGGTGTTATCCAATGGAGCAGCAACATATTGGTTCAATCGTTTGGACATCGTATTGGTGCTCAACCAACGCGCGCCTAATACCAGGATCACTATTCCAGCGATCCCCAGTGCCAAACTCAAGCTGATCTGGGTGAATATTTGCATAAGCCTTACCTCATACCTCGATCTTGGCTAAACGGCGAACTAAGAAGTTCCCCAAGATAACCATAATTAACGCGCCAATCGGGATGCATATAATTGTCGGGTCAAATAAACGCATCATGTAGGTTGGATTGAGGAAAAACATGGCAGCTAACATGCCAATCGGCATGAAGGTGAGGATGTAACTCCCAAACCTCTGCTGTGAAGTGAGCACCCGCACTTCGCTGAATAATCGTATCCGTTCACGGATGGTATTCGTGACCGCATCCAACATGGTGACGATGTTGCCGCCCACCTGCGAATTGATGTTGATGGCAGTCACAACCAGGTAAAGGTCATCATTTTCCATCCTGGCCACCAGGTTGTTCAAAGCCTGGCTGAGTGATAGCCCGAGGCCAATTTCATGCCGCACCCGGCGAAATTCCTCTGACGCGGGTGGTTTCACTTCCTTGCTCACCACTTCGATAGCTTGGGGCAGGCTGTATCCTGCCCGGACCGCACCCGTCATCAGGACCAGGACATCCACCAGCTGGCTGGCAAAATTCGTCCTTCTTTTGGATATCGCCCGTTTCAGTAGCAGATCAGGGATGAAGTAGGCAATGACCGCCAGGCCTATCCCCGATACGAGCATCTTGGAAATTGTCCAGCCTGGACCAAACACCAATACTTCACTGCCTGATACGAATAATTTGGAGATGATCCACCCCAGCCCAAAACCCAGGACAACTCCTCCGAGCCGGATAAGGATATACTCCGATTCAGTGACTGGCCAGTTAGCGCTGATCAGCTGCAGGTTTAATTTCTCGGATGCAAGCCCAGATAGCAGATTATTCAGTCGTAAGCGCCATCGAATCAAGCTGCTCCGGCGTCTTTGGCCATCGAAGCGTGGGGATGCTTCTACGGGCAGGCTTACATACGTCTCGAGGCGCGATCCGATATCCTGTCCAGCGAAAAACACATCCCGCAGGCCAAAGATCACCAATCCATAAGCGACCAGGATGATAATGATGATTACAGAAACAACAGCGAGGAGGATAGTAAAAGAGGGCATTCAACCAGTTCCTTTTATCAAGTCAAACTATCCTAGATGGCTGGATGCCATCAGCATGTCGTGTCCTGCTTTCTCACCTTGCACCCCAACCGCTTCATGCCCCGTTTCCCTCAGTGAAATTGAAATGAGATTCCGGGCAAGCTGTTGGACTGATTTACTGGCTTGACTGCGGGGGTATTGAACCAAATATGGAATACCCCGGTTGATGCTGCGTAAAACATTTGCAGGGTCACTGGGAATTTGGTGATAAACCTGGTTGTGAAGGACCGATTCAATGTCACGTAATTTAATCCCGCCTTCTATTCCAGCTTTATTGAGAACCATTAAAATTTTTTCGGTCGGATATGCAAGCGAGCGGCTTAATTGAAGGAAACGACTGGTGTCGTGCAGGGAAGCCAGATCAGGTGTCGTAACCAGCAGGACGCGATCTGCCGCATCCATCAATGTCACCGAGATTTCATTCAATGGTCCACCTGCATCCACAACCATATAATCATAATAGCGTGCCACGCCCATATAGACGTTATAAATATCTTCCGCTCGAATCCCTTGGGCGATTTGAACATTACTGGGTGCCAGAAGTACATGGATCCCGGAAGGATGGGGTGTTATCACATCCCGCACCAATCCCTCATCCATGTTGTTGGCGTGGGGGATCAAGTCTGATATCGAATTTTGCACCCGTAAATTTAGAATGACTTCCAGGTGTCCGAAAAATACCTTGCCTTCAAAGAGCAGAACTCTTTTACCGGTTTCTTCAGCCAGGGCGATGGCTGTATTGGCCGCGATCGTAGTCACACCGGTTCCCCCGCGTGGGCTGTATACGGTGACCGAGCGTAAAGGTCGGGTTGCCTCTGGGGAGGCGGATGGGATGTAGGTTTTGGTCTGCTGCCGTCGACCTTCCAGCTCAGATACCCGGCGGAGTGTGCTGACCAGGTTTATCTGGGAGAATGGTGTGATCAGGAATGCGCGTGCTCCAGCCAGCATCACTTGCTGGGCAGTCAACGGATCGTTCGTCGGGAGGATGGCAACCAGCGCATGCATTGGGGAATTGTATTGCCAGGTCATCGATAATATCCATGGTCGATTCACCCTCAAGCTGCGAATCTACCAGCAGGATATCTGGTTCAACCGACCTTAATTGCTTCACCAGCATCTCCTTGGAAGATAGTATATCTGCCAGGACGAATTCCGTTTGCGCATTGATGGCTTCCGTAATTTGCTGCTGTGTGACCCCTGGGTCGCATATGCTTACCACGCGGACTTGCTTGTTGGCAGGATTCATTCTAAAACACCTCGATTTAGGGCTGGTTTATAAACATAGGATGATTTCGTAAATAGTTCCATTCAATTTACTTAGGAATTTCTAGCTCATAGCGTTGGATCAAATATTCCTCAGTGACAGGACTGACCTCGAAAAGTAGATTGGAGGTGGGCGAGCGCAGGACGATATCGAATTTCGCTCCCTCATCAATCATATTCTTCAATACCAGCGCATCCTGTGGATTTAATGCCAGCAGGTAACCCCTGACCCTGATGTCGGATGGACTCGGTGTGGGTTGAGGTTCTCCCCCAGATATTTGATCCCGATTCTTTGATAACTTCAGCCACGATGGCTGTGATCTGCACACGTTGTAAAGCATCAAAGGTGAATAACCGGCTAATTTTTTCCTCTTCTTGAGCGGTTGTTCCGGGGACCGGTGCAATGGTTGTTGGGCTGACCTCCACGGTAATCGAAGCAAAGATATCAACGACGTCTCCACGTTGTAGCACACCCAAACCGCTCATTAAATCATCGGCTGGGAACGCCATCAACACCTGGTCCTCAGCGATGATATAGCCAATATCATGCGAGACGTTGGTTGGATCAGCCAGGTGGTGCTGGAGCACCATTTCACCCTGGATCAGATGCGTGGTTGCGATCTTACCTAATGCGGCTTCGATGGACAGCAGCGCATCGCGTGGCACCAGATCCACGGGCACCGAGGCGGTCTGGACATCCTCGCGGTTGATCACCGTGCCAATTGCCAGGTCGTGGGTGGTGACAACAACGTCTGTAGTTGCTTCCACGATCGGGGTTGGTTGTGCGGGTGGAGCAAAGCTTTGCTTCAACACCGAGTTAATCGCCAGCACCCCGAGCACGATTAAACCAATTCCCACAACTGCAATAATAATTCCGATGAGAACTCGACGATTCAAGGTAACCCTCCTGGGTAAGAAGTATTCAGATAATGGATTATACATCCACATCTGATGCATTTTGCATACCAGATATGTAATTAAATTTTAATAATTTGGTTTTGGAATTTATATATATGAAGATTACTATTAACGAACGAGGACTAACAGTAAAAGTAGCCTGTATCCACAACCAATCACCATCTCCACCGAAACCGACCCAGGCTCATCCTTGAAATAACCCTCAATTGTTTTATCGTTGTCTTCGATTAATTGTCACCAACCTTATCACCAGTAAGAGGATCATCGTATATATTACTGACAGCTGCATCATGACCTGGGCATCCATTCACTTTACCCATTTCTTCATCCCAGGCTGTATTTTTACTGGTTTGTACACAGGTCACATGGAACTTGGCAAATGTAATAACATGGTAAAAAGTCGGGTTACCATATGTTAATCTGATCATTAAGTGTCCCGAAATTGCATGCTGTTGTTGCTTCTGGGTTAGAATTATAAAAATCTGGATTCTCCCTCGCAAACTTTATCATAAACGGGTACGACAACATCATTTCCCAGCAATTCAGATTGTGCTACTTCTTTGTAGACACTGGTTGCTTACCGCCTTCTGCTGTACCCAGCCAGGTATGTGGATAAATCACTGGGACCAAGAGTCGGTTTTTAATCCAATAAATAAGATCGTTTGCCCAGTCACCATCGCCAGTCCAGGTCCAGCCAGCTGCGCGCACCACCTGTCATCAGTTCATTGACACAATTGTCATCCAAATCACAGTCGATTGTCCCGGTAGTTATGGTTGTAAATTCGATCGGTTCTATTACTCCATTTTCATTATCATCGATTAGTTGATCACATATCAAGATCATTTTGTGCATAGCAATATTTAGGATCTGTAGGATCGGTAAATCTAAATATGCATCTTTACACTTTTTATCATTTAACTTTACCGAATCCATTAGGATGTAGATAATACTCGGGGATCCAAATTCCTGTGCACATTCATATCCTGGAAGATTCATCTCCTTCCACCACTGATTCACGGCATGACCAGGCGACTGGAAGAACTCCTACCCCTATTGGATTTCGCACGCAGCTTCTGCATATGCCACGGGTGACACCTGTGGGAAGCCAATCATTCCGGCAAAAAAAGTATCTTTTGTAACCGTCGCGGTTACCTCCACCGTTGCGCTGGCTTAAGCTTGCATCCACATCTGGAGGATTAACTGCTCCGTTCGACACGGCATAGGTCATTGCCGCTGTTTCGCCTACATCCGCATCGTGATGTTTGCACATGACTGTTGCACCCGCTAATGCTCCTGCATCCGCTGCATTTTGTGCCTGCCGTTTGGCTGCGTACGCGTTACCACCATCCAACACCAGCGCTAGCATGGCAATAAAAGCAAAGAATCCTATCACCACTAGGACGAGGGTTTGACCTCTTTCGGATTTGTACTTATCGAGTTTTCATAATATCCTCCCGCTAATCAGTACAATCAAATATATCTCTATATTTCCGGTCGATCTCCAACTTCATCCTGCTTCACCGGTTATGGTCATGTGTCCATCAGGTAAGAAATTGAGACACAAGCGGTGTCGCCGGGTTGAATTCGAAGGTGACAGTAACTATATACTGGAAGGTGGGTAACTTTGCAATGTCTTCTGGTATCAGCAGGTCAATATCAACATTGGTCCCATCTAATCCTAATCCAACTGCAAAATCAGCACCGCCTGCTCAATCCCGGTGACATCATCCGGATGAACAATACCATAACGTGCCCCTTCCCTGGCAGCATTATGAACTGCGCTCGAATAATATACCGCTCTCCCCAGGTCAAAGATCACTATCGACTAAAAGCAATAGAGCTCGGGATTGCCAGGGCAAACTCGACTAATGACTGTCCTCGCTTTGCGAATTTTTTATTCATGGTACCATCATTTCTGCTGACCGCACCAATGTTAGAGCCTGTGCAGGGAAAAAGAAGGAAAGAATTAGTTCATGAGTATAGGTGACTGTCACGATGTATTGGTTCCTCCGAATTACAGTAATCTATGGTCTCAGCATGGTAAATCTGTTAATGGATTTCCACATTGAATTTCAATGCTTTCAATATTATCAGATCAACCACAGAGTTAGTACCAATTTCGTTATTCACCGTTGCTTCTATATTTGCTAATGTTGTTTTATCTGGCCAGAAGGTATAAATTCGGGCACCTTCCCGGGCTGCGTTTGATATCGCAATATATGCAAAAAAAGCGCGTCCCAGTTCAAAAACTCCGATGATAAACAATACAAACAGCGGCAATATCAACGCGAACTCCACCAGGCTCTGCCCGGGATGGTTGATAGAAGCATTTCTACAATGGCAACCAGCTCTTTCCGATCTTTTCATTATTCTCCGAACATGCCAATACAATCAAATAATGCCCCTTATTCGCCTGCCTGACACTTATCTTCGATGTGTTGCCTATATTTCCAGCTATTCCTGTGCATATCTGGAAGGGGCATCATGCTACCAATAAATCCAGGAAAATTATATCATCTCAAGATTAATATTCATGCTGACAGAACTGATAGGAATTTAAGATGATTATTTACCATCGTAAAGAGGGAAGTATTGTAAAATATAACCTATAGTAATATGAGTATATAAATGATAAACGCACCTGATGGTATTTTGTTACATAAGTGATCAGGAAAGGAAGGAATCATGTTTTCATTCGATAGCCATAAAGAGCTCGTGGATGCTGTTTGGCGCATGGCATATATTGCAGAATTTCGCGAAGGTGGTAACGCTACCCATCTGGAGCGCATCAAGGGCTATGTCCAGGTGCTTGGGCGCGGCTTGGGTCTGACGCAAAACGAAGTGCAGGTCATCTCAACCGCCTGCCAACTGCATGATATTGGCAAGGTCGGGCTTCCCGAGGGATTACTGCTCCAGCAGGGACAATATTCCGAATCTGAATTGAAAAAGATCAAAAGCCACACCACCATCGGTGCTGAAATCTTGAAAAACGCGAATTCTCCTCTCCTGCAGGCAGGTGAAATGGTCGCATTAAATCACCATGAACGCTGGGATGGTTCAGGCTATCCGAATGGGATCAGCGGTGAGGAAATTCCACTGAGCGCCCGTCTGTGTGCTGTTGCCGATGTTTTTGATGCCCTGACCACCCCACGCCCTATAAGAAAGAGATCTCGGTTGAGGATGCAATGCGCCTGATCGTTGGAGCCAGCGGGACATTATTTGACCCTCAGATCGTACAAGTTTTCGAGGACGACTTTCAAAATATCCTGAAGGTTAAGAAAACGATCGAAAAAACTTAGGGGTAAGCGGCATTGCCCGGCTTTTATGGAGTCGGGCTTGCAGTTTCGTCTCCACTTGTTCGGCGCGTGACCAGGTACCAATTGGTCACGTGATTAAAGCGGTCCGGTATGTCAAAGATCGGACCAATGCTTACCCCCTGCACGTCACTGCTTACCGCATAAGTGTATACAGGATAGAACAATGGGATTGCTGGCAGCTCCTGGCTCCAGCGCACCTGGAAATTATTATACAGCCGCGCCCGTTCATCCAGTTCTGTGGTGATGCGCGCCTGTTCCAGGTATTCGCTTGCCTGTCGGTCATCCCACTTGGAATAATTTTGGCCGCTGGTAATTTGTGTCTGATGCCAGAATGGATAAGGGTCGGGGTCAGGGGAACGTGAAAGGTTCAGATCCACCAGGGCTGCCTGATAATTGCGGGTTTCCAGGTGTTCTGAAACAAGCTGGTCATAGGGTAAGGCGGTCAGCGACACCTTGACTCCCAGGGCTGCCCAATCGCGTTGGATGGCGCTTGCCAGGGCTGCATGCTGCTCGTCATCTGCATACAACAGCTCAAAGGATAGCGCTGTTCCATCTTCGCTGGTGCGAATCTCTCCACCGGAAGCCGGTAGGGTGAAACCTGCCTCGCGCAACAAGGCAATCGCCTGGTCCTGGTTATAGGTGTAATGCTCGATGCCATCATAATATGCCCAGGTACCGGGGAAGATAGGTCCGTCTGCCAGGATAGCTTGTCCGTTCATTAGATTATCGATCATCGTTTGCCGATTCAGGCCTTGCATGAGTGCCTTGCGAATATTCAGGTCCTGGAAAAAGCTGACTTGTGGATCATCCAGGTTTAGGTACACTAAGGTCATTTCGGGCAGGCGGGTGGTATATAGGTTAAGTTCCTGCTCTTTCAGCACTTCCGGCAGGATTGTCTGGGTCACATCCGCCAGTCCTGCAATGTCTCCGGCTTTATACGCTCCATAGGCAGCTTCATCATCCGGGTAATAGCGCATAGCGACCTGGTCGATATAGGCTCCCTGGGCGTAATAGTCATTATAGGCTGAAAGGACGACCCCGCTAATTTGATCTCCTTCTGTGATCAGGTGGTCAAAACGATAGGGACCACTTCCAACCGGTTGTAGGTTATATGGATCGTTGATCAGTTCAGAAACAGTCAGGTCACCCAGCAAGTGGGACGGAAGAAGACCAAAAGTCAGGTAATCTAAAAAGGGTGCAAAGGGTTCGGGAAGTTTGAACTGCACAGTTTTTTCATCCAGGCGATTGACCTCAACCTGCTGCCAGAATTGACGGAGATCGTTTGGAACGGGTGAATCCTCTGCGGTCATCATCTGAATGGTGAAGATTACGTCATCACTGCTTACGGGTTGCCCATCATGCCAGGTTGCCTCGGGATTGATCGAAAAGTTATAGATCATGCCATCCCGCGAGATACCCCACGCAGTGGCCAGGTCTGCTTGGGGCAAGCCGCGATCATCGATGCGCAGCATCCCGTTGAAGATCAATCGATCCACGCTGCGGTCTGCCTCGTTATAATAATCCAATAATGGATTTAATCGCATGAAGGTGCCGATTAACCCTTCCGAATAGATGCCCCCTTCAGCGGGTTGAACGACTGGTGCATCGATGGGCTGCAGCTTATCTGGTTTTTGGCTGAATAAAAGAATAGAAATCGCTGCCAGGGCAAGGATAGCGATTAACAACGGCCAGCGTAGTTTTTTCATGCGCTCAATATTATCATGAATTAAAAACAAAGAGCGCTTAAGCTTACCTGCCAACCCCCAATGGACGATAT
>CAVTQM010000024.1:0-4393 GCA_963736805.1 uncultured Chloroflexia bacterium | reverse complement strand
GATGATAACAATACAAACAGCGGCAATATCAACGCGAACTCCACCAGGCTTTGCCCGGGATGGTTGATAGAAGCATTTCTACAATGGCAACCAGCTCTTACCGATCTTTTCATTATTCTCCGAACATGCCAAAACAATCAAATAATGCCCCTTATTCGCCTGCCTGACACTTATCTTCGATTGTTGCCGATATTTCCAGCTATTCCTGTGCATATCTGGAAGGGGCATCTTGCTACCAATAAATCTAGGAAAATTATATCATCTCAAGATTAATATTCATGCTGACAGAACTGATAGGAATTTCAGATGATTATTTACCATCGTAAAGAGGGAAGTATTGTAAAATATAACCTGTAGTAATATGAGTATACAAATGATAAACGCACCGAATGGTATTTTGTTACATAAGTGATCAGGAAAGGAAGGAATCATGTTTTCAATCGATAGCCATAAAGAGCTCGTGGATGCTGTCTGGCGCATGGCATATATTGCAGAATTTCGTGAAGGCGGGAATGCTGCCCATCTGGAGCGTATCAAGGGTTATGTCCAGGTGCTTGGGCGTGGCTTGGGTCTGACGCAAAACGAAGTTCAGGTCATCTCAACCGCCTGCCAGCTGCATGATATCGGCAAGGTTGGGCTTCCCGAGGGATTACTGCTCCAGCAGGGACAATATTCCGAATCTGAATTGAAAAAGATCAAAAGCCACACCACCATTGGTGCTGAAATCTTGAAAAACGCCAATTCTCCCCTCCTGCAGGCAGGTGAAATGGTCGCATTAAATCACCATGAACGTTGGGATGGTTCAGGTTATCCGAATGGGATCAGCGGTGAGGAAATTCCACTGAGCGCCCGTCTGTGTGCCGTCGCCGATGTCTTTGATGCCCTGACCACCCCACGCCCGTATAAGAAAGAGATCTCGGTTGAGGATGCGATGCGCCTGATCGGTGGAGCCAGCGGGACATTATTTGACCCTCAGATCGTACAAGTTTTCCAGGACGACTTTCAAAATATCCTGAAAGTAAAGAAAACGATCGAAAAAACCTAGGGGAAAGCGACATTGCCCGGCTTCTATGGGGTCGGGCTTGCAGTTTCATCTCCACTTGTTCGGCGCGTGACCAGGTACCAATTGGTTACGTGATTAAAGCGGTCCGGTATGTCAAAGATCGGACCGATGCTCACTCCCTGCACGTCACTGCTTACCGCATAAGTGTATACAGGATAGAACAATGGGATTGCTGGCAGCTCCTGGCTCCAGCGCACCTGGAAATTATTATACAGCCGGGCGCGTTCATCCAATTCTGTGGTTATACGCGCCTGTTCCAGGTATTCACTGGCTTGCCGGTCATCCCACTTGGAATAATTTTGGCCGCTGGTAATTTGCGTCTGATGCCAAAATGGATAAGGGTCGGGGTCAGGGGAACGTGAGAGGTTCAGATCCACCAGGGCTGCCTGATAATTGCGGGTTTCCAGGTGTTCTGAAACAAGCTGGTCATAGGGTAAGGCGGTCAGTGAAACCTTGACTCCCAGGGCTGCCCAATCGCGTTGGATGGCGTTTGCCAGGGCTGCATGCTGCTCGTCATCTGCATACAACAGCTCAAAGGATAGCGCTGTTCCATCTTCGCTGGTGCGAATCTCTCCACCGGAAGCCGGTAGGGTGAAGCCTGCCTCGCGCAACAAGGCAATCGCCTGGTCCTGGTCATAGACATAATGCTCGATGCCATCATAATATGCCCAGGTACCGGGGAAGATAGGTCCGTCTGCCAGGATGGCTTGTCCGTTCAGTAGATTATCGATCATCGCTTGCCGATTCAGGCCTTGCATGAGTGCTTTGCGAATATTCAGGTCCTGGAAAAAGCTGACTTGTGGATCATCCAGGTTTAGGTACAGTAAGGTCATTTCGGGCAGGCGTGTGGTATATAGGTTAAGTTCCTGCTCTTTCAGCACTTCCGGCAGGATTGTCTGGGTCACATCCGCCAGTCCTGCAATGTCTCCGGCTTGATACGCTCCATAGGCAGCTTGATCATCCGGGTAATAGCGCATAGCGATCTGGTCGATATAGGCTCCCTGGTCGTAATAGTCTTTATAGGCTGAAAGGACCACCCCGTTAATTTGATCTCCTTCTGTGATCAGGTGGTCAAAACGATAGGGACCACTTCCAACTGGTTGCAGGTTATATGGATCGTTGATCAGTTCAGAAACAGTCAGGTCACCCAGCAAGTGTGACGGAAGTAGACCAAAAGTCAGGTAATCTAAAAAGGGTGCAAAGGGTTCGGGAAGTTTGAACTGCACAGTTTTCTCATCCAGGCGATTGACCTCAACCTGCTGCCAGAATTGACGGAGATCGTTTGGAACGGGTGAATCCTCTGCGGTCATCATCTGAATGGTGAAGATGACGTCATCACTGCTTACGGGTTGCCCATCATGCCAGGTTGCCTCGGGATTGATCGAAAAGTTATAGATCATACCATCCCGCGAGATACCCCATGCAGTGGCCAGGTCTGCTAGGGGCAAGCCACGATCATCGATGCGCAGCATCCCGTTGAAGATCAATCGATCCACGCTGCGGTCTGCTTCGTTATAATAATCCAATAATGGATTTAATCGCATGAAGGTGCCGATTAACCCTTCCGAATAGATCCCCCCTTCAGCGGGTTGAACAACCGGTGCATCGATGGGCTGTAGCTTATCTGGTTTTTGGCTGAATAAAAGAATAGAAATCGCTGCCAGGGCAAGGATAGCGATCAACAACGGCCAGCGTAGTTTTTTCATGCGCTCAATAATATCATGAATTAAAAACAAAGAGCGCTTAAGCTTACCTGCCAACCCCCAATGGACGATATTACAGGGGATGCTCTTCAGCGCTCAAAAGTTGATCGTTTAGCTGACTTTTACGGAAATGATCGCCAGGGTAAAGAAGAGCACACTCAAAACGATGGTTACGTAAAATAGGGTCTTTTCCACACCTCTACGTGCGGTGAATATGCCACCTGTATCAGCGCCTGTCAGTCCGCCCAAGCCAGCTCCCTTACTTTGCAATATCACGCTTACAATCAGGGCGATTGAAACAATAATTAATGAAATATCAACTGCGTATACCACAACCTGCCTCCATAAAAAGCACTACGGCTTGCAAATCTTGAATCATTACGATCGGATTACCGAGCTTGCGGATTATACCCAAGGTTCGGTGAATCGTCAAACACTATTTTGGATTGTTTTATCCCCTACCTGAAATATACCCCTCCCATCACATGAAGAAGCATAATGCCTGTGCCCTTGTAAGCTCATCCCTTTCAACTGCCTCCCTGCTTATGTGAGTTTCGAATGCGTACCTCAGCTATAATATAGGTATATTCACTCGAGAGAGAATCCATGCCTGAAATCATCCTGAACCTGCATATGCATACCCGTTATTCAGACGGCTCTGGCTCGCATAACGACATTGCAGCCGCCGCAATGCAAGGCGGGTATCGATGCTGTGATTGTCACCGACCATAATATGTGGGTCAATGGACTTGCTGGATATTATCATGCAGGGGCTAAACGCGTGCTGCTCATGCTGGGGGAGGAGATACACGACCAGGCGCGCCAGCCGCAAAAGAACCATCTGCTTGTCTTCGGGGCGAATCGTGAGCTGTCCACTTATGCCTCCGACCCGCAGTTGCTGCTGGATGCTGTCGCCAGAGCAGGCGGTCTGGCATTTATCGCCCACCCGGTTGACCCTGCAGCACCCTCCGTCAATCAGGGTGACATTTCCTGGGAGGATTGGAATGTACAGGGTTTCACCGGGCTGGAGCTTTGGAATGGCTTCTCCGAATATAAGACCCGCATCAAATCAAAGATGCACGCCCTATTCTACGCATTTTTCCCAAATCGCATCGCCCAGGGTCCTCTACCCGAAACAGTCAGCCGGTGGGATGCATTGTTAGCCTCCGGGAAAAAAGTGGTTGCCGTAGCTGGATCGGATGCCCACGCCCTCCCTTTACGGCTGGGACCAATACGGCGGACGATATTCCCCTACGGTTTCCATTTTTCCACGATCAATACCCACGTAATTCTGCCTCGCCCTCTCGGTGATGATGCGGAGTTGGATACAGCCATGATCCTGGATGCACTCCGCCTCGGGCATTGCTTCATCGGTTATGACCTCCCCGCCCCAACCCGCGGTTTCTCGATGACTGCACATGGGATGCAACAGACCGCCTTGATGGGGGATGAGCTGGATAGCAAGGGTGGTGTGACCATCCAGATACACCTGCCCATGCGCACAGAGTGCACATTGTTGAAGGATGGTAAACCCGTCCGCACCTGGCGCAACCATGACCGGTGCACTTATATCACCTCCCAACCGGGTGTATACCGGGTGGAGGCATATATCAACTACCTGGGCAGC
>CAVTQM010000023.1:0-83868 GCA_963736805.1 uncultured Chloroflexia bacterium | reverse complement strand
CCAATACTTCCACAAAGCAAGGGGGCACGGTGACAATGACATGCAAGACCACCGCAAATAAAAAGGCCTGATTGTGGTTAATCGCAAATGGTATCAAGGCCAGCTGGGCAAAAAAATAGAATGGACCGATGTTGCCCGGCATGAATGCCGGAAGCAGCCCATATACACCAAAATTAAAACCAATCCAGCAGCAGTCCCTCCCAGAGTTATCCCAGGCTTTAAACACGAGCAAATTGGTCAGCCACATCATGCCCCAGATAAGGATTGTCAACACGATGCCCTGGGAACATCAGCCGCGGACTTCTGAGCCAAAGACTTGCCTTCACCCACCTGTCCAGCCATTCCATCAAGCTAATGTAACAGCATCCTGGAGCGGACTTCCGCCAGACCGTGCGTCCTTAAAGGACGAATGCCAGTAAAAGCACCGTCATAACGCGGTCAGGGTGGGAGAAGCCAGCCGCGCAGGTTACGAACGTGTCTAGCGAAAGGTTGATGGAAACCAAAGTCGCACAAGGTCAGTGCTAATAGATCAAGGTATTTTCAACACGATCGTGGTGGCAGTCTCGGGAAGGACCGTGGGTTCATCCGCAAAATAGCCCCATACGAACCAGCTCGCCACCTCGGAAGGGCAAGATATATATTTACGGCCTGTCCACAAAATAGGCCCGGTAAAGCTTTCCAATACCTGCGTGGATCTGATAGTTACCGATAAATACTGCCCAGCGCCAAAGCTTCATTCCCAGGCCGAATAAGACCGATATGATCGCCAGGGCTAACCAGGCGAGATTGGCAGTACGCACACCTTTGACCAGATTGTCCCAATGAATTTCCTGGATTGACAGAATCAGCAAGGAAATCCCAGCCATGATCTTAAGGATCATCAAAAAGCGCTTAAAGACGGCGGAGCTACCGATTATTTTAAAATTCTGCCCAACCCCCGCAGTGAGGACCAAGTCCACCCTTGCTCGGTCATGGGCTGGTGCACTCGTAAGCAATCCCGGTTTCGGATTCAACGGATAGGCGAGTGTTGCACACTACCCGTTCTGGATTCATGGTCTGGATCTGCGTGCCCCAATCGGAATTCGGAAGATCTTTTTCATAAAGGACGGGGAACTCCAGATCGGGGTAGGTACGCACAAGTGTTTCCTGGTACCACACAAATTGGGTTAGCGGAAGCACCACAATGCGTAAATCCGGTCGTTTCATGCAATCCGAAGTGATAATACCAGAGCGGGAAGGAATCCTGGTCTGTCGAAGTATACACGATGGCGTCCTGAGGTGCATCTTGTAGGAACTGTTCTGCATAAACGGCTGGTTGGTCTTGAGAACGTGGATCCAAACGGGTGCGCGTTCCAGGGATCCTCAAGCAAATGCTCAATGCCAGGATGCCGATGAGGAGCCACCCCATAGGAACCTGTTTCCATTTAATTTCTGATAATGCTGGAACTGCAAGGCCTATCCAGATCGCAAAGACCATGATGGCGGGTAAAAGGTAGCCCACCAATCCTGGGTATTATAACCAATCGAAAATATGGTGAAGACCACAAAGATCCACACCAGGATCCAGCGCAAGCCGCGCATCGGGAATGAATATTGGATCGCTCCGATCACCCCGGCAACCAGCCCAAGGGCACCAAACTGGTCCAGGATCACGGATGAGATGGAACGAACTCTATCCCATAATTCGGACTTCTGAGCTTCAAACAGCAAGCCACGATAGGGATTGCCGGTAACTTCCCATAAAAAACCAGACCAGGTTTGTGGGTTTCCCCAGTTGATGGGTGGATATGCCTGCGCTTGGAGTGGCAGGTATAGATACACGAGCATTCCTGCCAGCACCAGGGAGAGCTGAGACAGGACCAGTTTCCAGGACCTGCTGCGGTACCCAGTATAGATCAACACAACCAGCGCTGCGGGTGCCAGGAGTGCGATGGTCACGTGGTTGCCGCAACCCAGTCCGACCAGGAAGGCTAAAATCAGTATCCAATTTTTATATTTAGGAGGGTCATGCTGCAGGTTCAGGGTGATCCACCAAACGACCAAAACTGCAATCAGGGACTGCAAACCATGGACTTCCACGATGACTGCCTGTGAAAATAACAGGGGAGCTACACCCCAGGCGATGCCCGTGACTGCCGCAGCAGTGAGATGAACTGTGGATCTCGTTCCCAAAATGGTTCCCACCCAGCCAGCCAGGAGTCCAGCAGCCAGGGCTGAGGGGACGATGGATTCCAAGACGCCCCTGAACACCGGCGTATTGACAGGGAGATACTGAAATAGGATCCCCAGCAGGATATAGGTTGGATAACCGGTGGGGTGCGGAATGCCTCGGGTCAGGACGGCGGCAAGAAAATCACCTCCGTCGCTCCCAAAATTTGCATTGGTCAACCTGGTGGCAGCTACCGATAAATAAATAACCGCCACGCTCAGGGAGACCAGCCCAGAAAGAACAAAAACAGCGTGACGGCGAATTATGCGAATAAGTCGATTTGTGTGCAATTTACTGGCAATAAAGCCCTACCATTCAAAACGGTGTATGACTTAATTTTTCGTCGGTCCATCCAATAACAGGCATCATTCCATTAATGCTCAAGAGTTCATGTATTAATAAACTAGAACTCTCGTTAAACGAATTCAGTCTCCTTACTAAAAACCGGGCCCTCAGGTTAGCGAAATAAAGTATTTCTGACGACGATGGGGAGATACTGATATACTGGTTCGTAAACCGTGAATGGTACCGGATTGGAGACCTCATCATAGGGTGGAACGAGAGGGATCGTAGGAATTGTATCAGCATTAGACCAGACCACATAGAGAGTGTATAATTTTGGCTCTACTAAAAGTTCGGCTGGTATTTTAACGAGGATGGCAATCCCATCGCGGATCTGTAATGGGGTTAGACGTCTTCATAACCAATGGCGGTTAAAATACACGGCAGTGTTAAATACTGTATCAAAGTATAATCCGTCGATGAGCATATAGACGTCGGATGAACCCACTTTTACTGAAGATGGCGTGATTTTATCAATAACAGGGGCAACATTCACGCTCGCACCCGCGGCATAGGAAGTTCCCCAATTTCCTCCCATCATTCCCAAAGCGAGAAATATACCAGCCAGGATAATACTAGCAAACCATTTTATTTTCGATGAAGAAAACATTTCTCCTCCTTTTGCTTGCGCTGCTCCCTACTCGCTTTTTTTCAATCCTGGTAATTTTCAGATCTATACAGGGCCCCATTTGCGAACAATGGTTATACTCACCCGAAAAAGCCAATAATCGAACATTTTATTGCTTCAAATCCCTGCATTTTCCATTAACCAGGCCGGTATAATACGATCGACATTCTGATTTCAGCAAATAGTAGAAAAAACGAAAGCGTATAATCTAATTATAATTGAAAAAATGTATTTAAACAGCCAGGTTGCATTCGATTAATATTTAATCCTATATCCAGTGGATCCACTTTCCACAAAAAAGTATCACAATTTATAGAAGAATATCATTTAAACCCAAAAGCTTCTTCAATAAAAAGCTAACCGCAGTTAGAATAACGATCAAGGCGGATTGCTGATTTGAAATGCCAGGCTCAAATCAGACAAACTATCCAGTGACCCCTGCCATACCCAAGTTTGGCTGTCTGTGGATATCCATCCCCCGCCCAAATTTACAGGTTGGGCCAGGTCAGGGAGTTTGATCTCAAGCTGGAAAGGCAGCCCGTCCAGCCCAGGCTGCACCTGGACCCGTATTGAGTATTCCAAAAGGTTTGTAGCAGCAGGATGAATGATGGTGGGGGGCAGGCTGTAGAAAAGGTTGATATTTGAGGTTTGACCGGCTGGTAACATCAATAATCCAGCGAATACCTGGGTGCCAGATTCGCCTGGCATGCTTTCAACCTGTCCGGACCAAGCTTGACCGCTCAACAAGACATCTCCAGAAACGGGTTGGGCATCACTGGATAAAAGCTCTGAACCGCCAGGTACATATACCCGCCAGAAATCCAGGTAACAACGCTGCTGCATGTCTTGATAAGTACCCGTCCCATAACTGATCTCCTGCCTGCAGGATTGGCTGATACTCCCGGTATGCTGATAGGTCAGACTTAGCTCTCCAACAGGTTGCTTCAGATCGGTCAGGTCTACCCGATATACAAGCGAACGCTTTATAACCGAATCCACCTTATTAAAGCCAACATTCGAATCGACCAGATACAGATAATCGCTATCCCCGGGATGCAGCCCACCATCCCAACCCGCTTGTTCAAGCGCTTTCTGGGCTTGAAGATCATTAAAATAAACCAGTGCCTGACCCTGGTCCAACAATCTGACCAAGGTCTTGGCCAGTTCCAATAACTGCGCCTGATCAACCGAGCTTAAGGTTTTGCCCAGGATCGCATTACCCAGCTGCAGCATGAAATCTTTACGGTGCAGCCACCATTCCTGGCTCATTCCTTCTCCCTGGAGCAGGTGCCCAAGCCTGGCGCATAAATTCTTCGACATTGGCAGCACTCACCGGCTGATCGGTTCCAGGAACCTGAACTGGACCGATCACTTCCAGGATGCTCTTCACCGCCAGTTGGTTAAACGCGATCACCCCTTGGGTTTGGACACCTGTAGACAAGGTGTAGAGTGCTTGTGCTTGCTGGGAAGCCGTGGGGAAATCAGGAGACCAGTTTGCATCTCGAGTGACCCAATAATCTGCAAGCATGAATCGTTTTAACGGCTCAGGCGGAGCAGGATATGGCTTGCTAAAATCATCGACCAGATATGAATCCGCCAAATCGAACCGCTGGATCGCGCCATCCTGAAGGGTAAGGAGCCCAATCCCCGAAATGAAGCCGCCTGTTCCCCGTAACTCATCCCGATTTTGGGCCAGGATAAGATAACTTTGGAGCTGGTCACCACCCAGCAGCAATGGAGTTGTTTGAAGGATTTGTATTCCCGATTCGAGAAGGTTAAATTTTCCGTCCAGCTTATCGTACATCGGGCGGATCGAAGCAGGCAGTAACTCTGGTTTAATCCGACTGCGCACCTGTGAAGCCTGCTCGATCGCCTGTGCTGCTGTTACAAAGCGGGCTTGATTTAATTCAATTACCTGGGTAAGGCGTTCAGGAAGGGAGAGGGTTGATTGAGCCGTCTGGGTGTCATTGATGAATGGCTCCAGCCCCTGGGCGATCTCGTTACCAGCCTGGGTTAAACCATCTGCATAGGTTAACAGTGGATCGATCTGTCCGAGGTATGGACCGATGCCAGGAAGAATTTGAAGTGAATTAAAGATTGGAAAAAGTGGGTTCAGTCCCTGGTAGATGGCGTTTATGTCACCGGCGGCATCATCAACCTTGGATAGCATGACACCTGGTTCGAGCCTGGATTGCCTCCACCTGAATACCCCGCACCAACCACCCCAGGTGAACCGTGTGGTAAGCCAAAAATCCTCCCCAGGCCAGCAGCAAAACCAGGATGAATATTAGGTATATTTTTATAATGAGCCAAGGGAAAGATTTTTTGGCTGGGTTTCTTCGGTTCGTGTCACTCATATAAGGCTGATTCACATCGTGTAGATTGCTGGGAATAATCACCCAGAAAATTGCGCAGATGATTGTCCAGGGTTCTCAACATTGATACAATCCCATGCCAAGATTTGGCGCTCAAACAAGTCTGGGACAATTTTTTTTATTTTTCCTTGCGTCTATTTCTAAAAATCAAGAAGAGACCGACCACAAGCAGAATTATCAGCGCCCCACCGAACAAGACAGCATGTGGTGTTATTTAATAGTTCTGAAATTAATGGAAATGCAATTTCGGAGGTTGGTTGTATGGTCGCTGTCGGAGATATCTGGATCTGCATGGTGGGCGATTGGGTTGCGGTCAAGCTGGGTGTTGTCCCCTGCTCCGGTATCCCTGTTTGCGTTGAGACAACCACTGGACTGGCGGAGAATAGCGCGGTTTGTGTTGACGTCACCATGGTCGGTTGAGTGGGTAATGCTGTGGTTGTAGGGATCCTCGTGGGTGTTAGGGTGGGCGACAGGGTTGGATTGATATCTGTGGGTGGGGGAGCAGTTGGAATGGTTTGAAATAAAGGACTTGCCTGGCCAGCCTGAACAAGAAAACAAAACATCAGAGAAAATGCGAACAACGATGCAGTGCCAAGCTTCAACATTGGATTTTTTAAGATCGTTTGCATTCTATTCTCCATCCATGATTTATTTTAATTCCATTCACCTTTATCAAAATGGGTTTGAGGTTTCATGCAGCGCTATTTCCTACATATACCGAAGGGAAAAGCAGGAAATTCATACCCACGCTTGGTTGTGTATTTTATCCCATTATCTGTACTTTATAACAATTTGCCCCCTTGGAACTTGCTGATCGAAAAGAGAAATCGTCTATTCCTGATGTATATTCTACACTGCTTAATCTGAATAACGATCCTTTGACCTTTGTTTCCAGATTGGGATTGGAGGAAGATTGCATTAAAAGGGATGAAAGCCATTCCCCATTACCTTTGTTATTTGTCTCGTCCAAAATATAAGGATCATGTTATTGCACTGCAAACCGGACCCATTTTTCGAACGATTAACTCGTAAAAATGGATCGTAATCCTTAAATCAGAAATTTATTTGAGATTCCTCTGTTTGGCAGATGGTGTTTTTCCGAGGTTCCAAGATTTGATAAGCTTGATAACATCTACACGGACAATGTGACCTGATATTTTGATGATTAATTTTCCTGATCAGGGAAACTATAGAATTAGTCAAATCGACCACGTATATGACCCTATACTTTCATTATGAAGAAACACACTAATCGTCTTTTTAACAATAACACGTTATCCGGGGAGATGTTTCTGGTAATCCATCCTTCTGTAGAATCACCGGACAGACTGGATAGATTTACCGGATAATGAGAATCTATCGCTCGTTCCAAGCTGGTGCTATATGCATATCGTGGAGAACAGGTGGAATTGTTATTCTCTGGGATGACTGTCAGGTATTTTTTAAACATACAGGATATAATTTAGTTGGATAGTTTATTAATTATTCTGAAGAATGGTAGGAATGTTCAACGAAGCTTGTTATGGATGGAGATTCATATCTGGAAACGACCAAATTTTCATCGCCCTCCCTCATTTAAACTGGATTAATGAGGAGGAGGGCTATGTCTGATTTAAATGAAGACATGAAAAATACCGCTGATTTTGCAATCAGATCAGCTAAAGAGAGATTTGGACTGGTATTAGATTTCTCAGATCCCAGTATAACTGCACTGGAATCGATCCTTGAGAAGATTTATTGGGGGCTCTCAGGGACTCCCGATGAAGGGAGTGTAAAAGGATTGATCTATAATACAGCCATGATATGGGGAGCTTACCTGGGAGAATTCATGCGCGTTAAATGGGGAGGCACCTGGGTACTATGAAGGATCAGAGCAGATTCTATTAATAAATAACCTTCGTTTCTCCCCGATCAGTTACATATATATTAAAATTTTGGACCATAGAAATCCCAGCGTGAACGATTATTTGCTGGATGCAAATTGGAAGCTTTCAGCTTCAAAAAGCGAATCCACCCAGAAAATAATTCCGGTCAGTCATGTGGATGAAATTGCTCAGCCGGTTACTTCAAAACCAACCAAAAAAGCTTTGACCATTAATAAAGATATCCTTGCTATTGGTGTAATTTATGGAGCGATATTCTTACTTGTTTTAGTGTTCATCATATTTTTTGTTTATATATTAAAAGGTAGAAGCCTTGCTTCTAACCCGGTTGCTTCGCAAACAAGCACGATTACGTATACTCCTGATGAAATCGCCTTTCTTAACCCCACGCTTAATAATACGAATACACCTTTACCGACAATAACGATACTGCCATCCTACTCTCCCAGTCCAACCATGACAGCGAGTCCATCACAGACGCCATCGCCTACCGCAACCCAAACCCCCACGTTGACACCCACCCCAACTCGAACACGAACCCCAAAATTACCCAGTAAAACGCCAACCTTACGACCTGTTATTCCCACGGATACACCCATCCCCCCAACCGAACCTCCAACACCCACTGTTTATGTACCGCCTCCTGTTGTTTTGGAATCTTGTGGTGTTGATCCATCCTCAATCCAACCCGGCTTTACGGTCATTTTAGTTTTTACGGCAGATTTCTCAGCACCCGGCTATGGATTTGATACAGATCTCTCGCCTGGATTTCCTGGACAAAATGGTTGCAGTGGCGTAGACGATAACGGTGATGGTACAGCATCCTGCAATGGATCATCCGGGTTGCTGCCACAATCGACAACCGTAACGGTGACTTTTAAATCACCGGTCGGTAATTGTGTTGCCAGCTATGGTACACCCTAAGTTTGATGATTTCTTGGGGATGGGCATCCATATAATCCAAAAATACCCATAACAAGGTAAATTCCTCTTTTTAGAGTCCCACTTTATGCATCCCTGATCGTGCAACGGGGAGAATTTACATTTTTCTGGGAAGAAGACCCTCACTCTTTTTTTGCCGTTTTTGGAAGAAAATTATCCCGACCAGCATAGCTAAAACGAAAATAATCCCTGCGACTGCCTGGATGATGGTCTTAGGTTCCATCCCCGGCATGACAACCTGTCCATCCCCATAGGATTGGAACAACCTGCCCCACCTGGTTTGTAGCGCAGCTTGCACGCGTTTCCGACCTATGAATGGATACCAGTATACATTGTGGTAAAAATTGCTGGCAAAATACGCCCATGGAACCAGCGGACTGCGCAAGAGCGGTTTTTCAAAAGTGTGCAACCACCCATGGTAGATCATTTTCTGTCCACGGCTGGCAAAAGTATCTTCCCGCACAAAGCCCCAGCTGGTTTCAGCAAGCTCCGGCTCACCCAGGAGCTCAATTTGCCTCGGATCACCGATACCCATTTCCTTTTCGTGGGCCAGGCGGATAAATGGCAGGCTAAGAGGATCAAATCCCTGCAGCCTGGCACTAATCGCGTCAATTGCAACCTGATCAGCTGAGGCCAGCAGTACATCGGTTTCATGCCAACGCATGGCGCGTGGGCCTGGTCCATCCCCGGAGAATGTCCCATCCATCACAGCGAATAATCCTGGGTGAATATCCTGTTGGATCTGCAACAAGTCCACCAAGGTCTGGTGGATCAATCCATGCGTCCAATGGCGGTTGCGACCCAGCAGACCTCCAAAGGCATTTTTCATCGCCCCGGTGATGGTCGTGAACACATGGGTCTTGACGGTTGGCAAGTGAATGATGTTCATCCCAATCATCGGTTCTGGGATATAAATGCCTTCCGGGTAGATCTTATCCAGCACAAGCAAAGGGCTTTTGGGATGGTACTCGACCCACTTCACAGCGGGATCATAGGTATAGATACAAGCTACATTGTATTGATCGGTGATCAATTTATGCTTATTATTCTGCTCCGCATCGGTGGTGTCTACCACCACTGTATCGTTATGTACCCCGACTACATCGGAATATCCAGCGGTAGATAATGCCCGAATAACCCCCTCGATCTGCCAGGGAGTGGATGAACAGGCAGGGTACCAGGTCTGCCAAGAAATGTTGATCTTTAGACCTGTACGATATTGCTTGGGGAGTGCCTGTTCAAAACCAGCCAGTTTCATCACACGCTCGATATCAGCCAGCACCGTTGCTGGATTGGTTTTAATCAGGGCGACCTTCCCTTTACCTGGAAAATCAGCCATCATACACCTCCAATTCGTGCAGCTTATGTATTGTACCAAGAAATATTTCTAGAGGATATCGATAGCATTTTGAGAAAGAAGAACTGTTGGAATGATCACAGGAATATTCATTTGTTTGGAGCTGTAAAGGCTTCCGAAGGAAAGCAGATTATTATATAAAGTTACATATCATTTAAAATGATATATTGTATGCCAAAGATTGCAATAACTGTAAAAAATAAACTGATTTTTAGTCTGAAAATTAGTTCTACCAGAGAGAGAAACGAATTGACCCACTTCAATGCTGTTCACTTCAGGTATACCTGAAAAGGATCGAATGCCGAATCATTGGCATCTCAGACTGCGTCCTGAAATCATGCCTCTCATAGAAAAACATCTGCCAACAATATAAAATTTATGGGATTTTTAAATATTTATCCAGGAAATCGAGTACTTTATTTACATTATCTGGGGATTCAAACCTGGGATCGGCATGCTCGGCATCCTGGATCAATTCTAACCTACTCCAGTTCTTCTCCAAGTATTTCTAGATAACTTAGTCGCAAAATTCACAGATTGCTGGACGGGAACAACAGGATCTTTGGTCCCATGTTGCAAGAAAAATGGAGGAGCACCTGGTCGAATATAAGTTTCAGGATTGGCCGCGTTGACTCTTTCGGGTATCTCGGTTATTTTTTGACCAAGCAGGAGGGATTCAGGTGAATTCACCCCATTATGGAGTTGATCCTCTGGTGGGGTTAATCCATTCGCAGCCAATTGTTCGTCCATCTTGAGAAAATCGGTCGGTCCATACCAGGCAACCACCGCCTGAACATTGCATGGTTGTTCAGGGTTTCCCAGACCCAGGTCTTCCAATTCTGGAATACCTGCAGAGGTACCCAACATGGAAGCAAGATAACCCCCAGCTGATCCACCCCAAGCAGCGATTCTTTGCGGGTCGAGTTCATAGTGAGATGCATTGGCATGTATCCAGCGGACGGCAGCTTTGACATCCTGAACTAAAGCCGGGAATTTTGCCTCCCAGCTTAATCGATAATTGACCGCTACGACTGCATATCCCCTTTTCAACCCTTCCAGCATGGGCATGACCTGCATATCCGATTTGTCGCAGCCCATAAAAGCTCCACCGTGGATAGATACAATGACCGGTTTTGGACTAGCATTGTCATCTGGTAGATAGATATCGAGCTTCTGTGCAGGAGACTGGTTTGCATATGGAATATCCAGGATTTTTCTTTTTATGTGATCTGTATTTGCCAGAGGATGAATCGTTTGGATTGCATAGTGAGGTCCAGGCATGGGATTATTCTGATTTGTCATAGTCTTCATGTCCTATATTTTATCAAATACGCTTAAGCAGTTTCTCCAGACTGGGTTTTCGAGTAGGTGTCAAAACAATGCTCTTTTACCTTACTACACCCTCGACCATATCCGGAAGAGGTATAGTACTGGATTCAAGCTTTATCAATGATTTTCCCTTTATAAAATTGTCAAACGTCGTATATACTATTCCAATACGATACAAAGTGTTTATTACGATATCTGAATTTTATTGACAAATGGCATAAAGTTTGGTATTCTAGCATAGTATTATACTGCAAAACTCATTTTCACCTGCCGGTACAACCTAATACGCTTGAATAGTGATAATCCGTGTGACCATCTTTTTTCAAGTATTCATAGACCCAATATCTTCATATTAAATCTCAAATCGAAGGAGGCGAGATGTCAGAAACCTATAATTTAGTCGATGCAACGATGAAAGTCATCCAGGACCGGCGCAGTATCCGGGAATATACTGACGAGCCGGTATCAGACAAAGACCTGGATATGATCCTGGAAGCTGCTCGCCAGGCTCCATCCGGTGAAAATGCCCAACCCTGGCGCTTTATTCTGGTGACTAATGCCGAGACACGTAAGAAGCTGGGAGCTTTGGCAGGTGGTGGCAGTGGGCGACGTTTTACTTCTGAATTTGTCACCAAGCAGATGCAGGAACGTTTCGCTAATCTCCAAGATGAAGAAAAGAAAAAAGCCGCCTTTGAAAAATTGACCTCCGGTAAAGTATCTGCTTTCCTGGCTGATGCGCCTTTGGATCTAGTAGTATGCGGAAAGAAAAATGTCTGGGATATGCCGTTCGATACTTCTGCAGCAATTGAGAATATTTTATTAATGGTCACCGCTTTGGACCTTGGCGCGTGCTGGGTGATTGCCCCTTGCATCGACATTCGTGATGAAGAAAGGGTGAAAGAATTACTTGGAATACCGGAAGAATATCAAGGCTGTCAGTATCATTTCGATTGGTCATCCCACCCGGCCTCACCGACCCCGACCCCGTCTGCCCATGAAAGATCTCGTCTTTACCGAAAAATGGGGAGATGCTTATTATAAGGATCAACCATGAACAACAAAAAGATAATTCCCCTGGATTATGTCAATGGATTGATGTATGAGCTTGAAAAAGCATTCTGGGATGAACGCGGAACGAGGGGCACGCTTCCGCATGACAACTGTGGGTCGAGCGTATTACCAGGATCGAGTGCGTCCAGAACTTCAATCATCTGAGCTGGAGCATATTCTAAAAACTGTCCAGGATATCCTTCAAAAAGATGGCATCACTGGTTCGGTCTCATATGATCGAGATGGCCGGTTACTAAGGGTGACCGTCGATCGATGCATACATCAGCAGGTCGAGGAAAGGATGACTGCGCGTGGCGTCGAACCTTTCACCTGTGTTCCAGCCAACCTGATCGTGCTGGCAATCGAGGAAAAGCTTGACCGACCGGTAGAATTAGCAGAAATCAAGTTTGATCAAAGCGGTTGCCATCTGCTGCTGGTGCTGTTTGACCAGCGACCAACCCTCGATTAGGAATTTTATGACCAAGTTATCCACTCTAACAGAAGCAGTAGCTTCGATACCCTCAGGAGCGCACCTGGCTTTATCCGGCTTTGCCATCACACGCTGCACGATGGCATTTGCCCGAGAGATTATCCGCCAGGGAATCACAAACCTGACCATCTCACAATGTGTTGGCGCGATGGATGCGGATATGTTGGTAGGTGCAGGCGCGGTCGATCGTCTGATCTACGGTGGTGGCTCGCTGGATCGTTTTGGACGCCTGAATTGTGTGAACCGTGGAATAGAGGAAGGTACGCTGGAAGCCGAAGAATATAGCAGCCTTTCGGTGGCATTCCGCTATTTAGCTGGCGCGCTTGGAATTCCATTTCATGCCCATCCGTTCACTGCGCGGGTCTGACCTGATGGCGCAACTTAAAGAAAAATCAGGTTCCAACCTGGCCAATATCACCGACCCATTCACGGGGGAAGACTGGCCAGTGCTTAAACCGCTCCTGCCTGACGTGGCGGTAGTGCAGGTTCAGGCTGCCGATGAGGAAGGGAATGCCTGGATAATGGGACCCCGCTGGGATAATTCCGAGCAAGTGAGGGCAAGCCAGCGTACGATCGTTATTACCGAGCGTGTTGTCACGGATGAGACGATCCGTCAGAATCCAGAACGGACGACGATTCCGGGTTTGTTTGTCTCGCATGTGGTTGAACTACCCTTTGCTGCCCATCCGACTTCTGTCTATCGAGCCTATGATTACGATGCTGAGCAGATCCAGGCATATGTCGAAGCCACACGTACTCCGGAATCCTTCCGAGCATTTCTCGACCAGTACGTTTATGGGGTCAGAGACCACTGGGAATACCTTGAACGGGTCGGTGGATTACAACACTTAAATAGCCTCCAGGCTGACCCAGTTCTGGGATATTAGGAGGAGTTATGGACTTTGATTACACCCCCTCCGAATTAATGGCAGTTGCTGGTGCTCGTGAGATAGAAGACAAGGAGGTTGTCGCCGTTGGTCTCGGGTTGCCCGTTGTGGCCTCATTCCTTGCTAAACACACCTGTGCCCCTAAGATGACCATCCTTTTTGAGCTTGGCGTGATTGATCCCCAACCAGTGGATCAGGGTGTTGGCTTGGCAGATCCACGGGTCTGGTACAGGGCAAATGTATTGAGCAGTTTTGTGGATATCCTTGGTGAGGTTTTGCACCGAGGCCGGGTAGATGTGGGCTTCTTGGGTGGACTTGAAGTGGATCAATATGGGAACTTGAATACCTCCATGATTGGAGACCCAAAGGGAAAGTTCCGTCATATGATCGGTAGTGGTGGTGCAAACGATATTGCCTCCTGTGCCAAGCGAACCATTATCATCATGCGACACGAAGAGCGCAAGCTTAAAAAGGCGATTTCATTTATTACAAGTCCAGGTTATATCACGGGTGGCGATAGCCGGACCCGGATTGGATTGTCGGGTGGACCCAGCCGGGTGATCACGGATAAGGCGATCTTTGGCTTTCATCCGGAAACAAAGCAGATGATGTTGATTTCCATCCATCCAGGCATCACACTCGAGGATGTGTTAGGGACGATGGGTTTTTCCCCGGTTATCCCAGAGCAGGTCCCCTTCACTGAGCCACCTACTCAAGAACAGGTGCGCTTGATCCGCGAAGTGATTGACCCTCAACGCATGTATATGGGTAAAGATTGATATTTACGAAACAGGAAAGAGAATTCTATGCCATATGTTGTGACTGATCAGTGCATCTCATGCGGTGTCTGCGTAGCAGGATGCGAGACAGGTGCGATCACAGAAGGTGATACACAATCCCATATCGATATTACAGTCTGCATTGAATGTGGCAGCTGCCAAATAAACTGCCCATCTGATGCAATTATCTTTGTGGAAGAAACTGAGACAACCGTCCTAACTGGATCAAAAGAAATCAGACAAGAATAACATATATTCAATATCACCAATTCCAGATGAGGGCAGGAATCCTTGCCTCGTTTTTAACCATCGTAAAATCACGCTCCAGATTAGATTCGAACCTTGATCGGGAGCGTGATTGTTTGATCGGGGATTTTATTTGAGATGTTTATCTAGAAAATTGATCACCAGTGCCAGGTTCTCGTCCGTTGAGAACTGGGCACCTCCATGACCAGCGCCATCGATTAGCGTATAGGTCACTTTTTCTCCACCGATGACTGTACTTAATGCATCCGCCAGGTTTTGCCCCTGAATGGGAGGGATATTACAATCTGCAGTACCATGCTGGATCAGGAAGGGGGCATCATCAGAGGTGATATAGTTCATCGGGTTGGTGGTATATACCAAATCGGGCACGGTCTGGATGGGGGCTCCCACCAGCTGCGATTCAGGGGAGCTGGCATCATTGTGGTTTTGAGGACAGCTGGTACCAGCAAACTGCTCGTCCATTGCCAGGAAATCGATCGGACCGAACCAATCGACCACAGCCTGCACACAGCTGGATTGATCGGCATTTCCGAGGTCCGCACCTTCCAGCTCAGTCACACCGCAGGTTGTGCCAAGCAGGGAGACAAGATTGCCACCGGCTGATGCACCCCAGGCACCGAATTTATCTGGGTTCAGGTTATATTTAGCTGCGTTCGCACGCAGGAAACGCACAGCTGCTTTTGCATCGTTAATCTGTGCCGGGTATTTGGCTTCCCCGCTCAAACGATAATTTATGCTGGCAACTGCATAACCTGCAGCGAGCAACTGGTCTACACCCGCCAAACCTGCACCGTCGGCTTTATCGCCCATCATGAATCCACCACCATGCACCATGAGTACTACCGGGAATGGTCCATTGCCCGTGGTCGGAATGTAAAGGTCGAGTTTCTCAGCAGGTGAAACTGTTGCATATACTAAGTCAGTGTATGTCGGTGTGACCGAGGCAAATGTGCCCGAGCTTGTTCCACCAGCGGGTCTGCTTTGGGGCATGACATTGGTTGTTGGTGTGGCTTGTGCAACCGTAGCAACTGTCTGTGCTGTCGATGGTATTTCGGGTGAAGTCGTTGCAGCACATCCAGTTGTACCCAATGCGATCAAAAGCGCCAAAGTAAACAGCGCCATGCGAATAAAAAATTTCTTAAAAAGGTTTTTCATGTTTTATCTCCATTCAAAAATATTTACTTGCTTCGAGAGAAGTATCCATACTCCACTTGAAGATAGCTTGGATGTTTTCCACATAGCTACCATAACTGTTTGTTTTTAGTTTTGATCTATACAATACCTTGATTTTAGGAGCGTAAAAAAGCTCAGGGAAACGATTGGTATTAAAAGCCCAAATCGTGCCCAGTGATATCTAATTCCTTTCTCAGAGTTTGTAGTGCCTTTTGTACTCCCGGTGTTATTTCGATACCCTCTGCCTGATTTTGTAGTGTATTGATGTATTCCTTCTCGCCTGCGGTATAGATACGAGGCTGGTCTGAGGCTTTGCGCGAGGAGCGCAGCTCCCGCATCATGTTCCCTGTAATACGTTTAAAATCTTCCAAGGGTATAAAATGCTCCACGTTAATTGCCAGGAAGAAATGACCGATGCGTAGGAATTGGGTATTGCCATCATGATCTGTATCATGCAACATGGAAAGATACGCCCCATTCTGGAAGGCAGCTGAAAAGATTTCGACAAAGGTTGACAATCCATATCCTTTATGACCGCCCATCAATTCTCCCATTCCACCCAAGGGTAGCAGTGCCACATTGCCCTTGTTCATTTCAGCAATGATCGGGCTGCTATCCGTTACTGAGACTCCATCCATATTGACCACCCATCCTTCGGGAATAGGTTTATTGGCCCGAGCTGCCACCTCGATCTTGCCACGCGGGATGACCGAGGTGGCTGCATCGTACATATAAGGGAAAGCCTCGTCGGTGGGTGCTGCAACTGCAATGGGATTGGTACCCAGCATAGGCTCGGTACCAAAGGTCGGTGCAGTGGAGGGATGTGCATTCGTGACGCTCAGACCCACCAATCCTTCCTTAACCGCCATCAGGGGATAGTATCCAGCTACACCGTAATGGCTGGAGTTGCGCACTGCAACTGCACCCAATCCAAATTTCTTTGCCTTCTGGATGGCTAATTGCATGGCATGGGTTCCAACGACCATGCCCATCCCATTGCCGCCATCAACTACCGCGGTAGTCGGTGTCTCTTTAACCACCTTCCATTTTGTGATAGGAAGCTGAAGACCTGTTTTAATACGCTCGTGATACATCTTTAAATGTGCCACCCCATGCGACCGGACCCCCCATAAATCAGAGGTGATCAAGACATCCGCAATCATCCTGGCGTCCTCAGGGGGGACACCCATTTTGTGAAGGGCTACAATCATAAATTCAACCAGGTCTTTGACAGGGACACGAACGTTTTGCTCTGACATAATCTGCTCCAGATTTGATTTCATTCAGGGAACATTTTCCCCGGGTTCAGGATATTCAAAGGATCAAGGGCGTGTTTGATATTTCGCTGGACTTCGATGGATAGCGATCCAAGGGCGCGTTCCAGATAGGGTCGTTTCAAGCACTCCAACACCATGTTCGCCAGAAAGTGTTCCCCCCAAGGAGAGCGAGGCATCAAATATTTCTCCAACCATCTGCTCAACCTTAGCCCACTGTTCGGGTTGTCGCTTGTCGAAGAGGATATTCGGGTGCAGGTTACCATCGCCCGCATGACCGAAGATCACAATTGGCAAGCCATACTTCTCGCTGATCTGGCGTAAACGCTTGACAATTTCAGGGATAGCACTACGGGGCACAGTGATATCTTCACCCAGCTTATTGGGCGCCTTGCGCGCCAGAGAAGGAGCCATCGACCGTCGTGCTTTCCAAAGCGCGTTCCGTTCAGCCTCGTTTTGAGCCATCTTCACAGAACCTGCACCGCTTTCCTGGCAAATATTGACACAGGCCTCAATTTCGCGGATGACGGTTTGCTCATCGGTTCCATCCGTCTCGATAATCAAGGATGCCTCGATCTCCGTATTCAAACCCAGATGCATAGCCTCTTCGATGCACTGGATGGCTGTCCGGTCCATTAGTTCGAGTGTGGCAGGGACGATACCCGCCGCAAGGATGGCATTGACGGTATGGGATGCATCATCCAGGGAATTAAATTCAGCCAGTGCTGTTTTGAAGTGACTCGGTTTGGTTATTAACCGCAACAGCACCTCTGTCACGATGCCAAGAGTCCCTTCTGACCCGGTGAAGAGTCCATTGAGATCATAACCAGTGACATCCTTGATGGGTTTACCACCGGTCATTAAAATCCTGCCGTCAGCCAGCACGACTGTCAAACCCAGGACATAATCACCTGTCACACCGTATTTGAGGCAGCGCGGTCCACCTGCATTGCAGGCAACATTACCACCGATGGTCGAGTGACGAATACTGGAAGGGTCAGGTGGGTAAAATAATCCGATCTTTTCTACAGCCGATTGCAGGTCTGCGGTGATAACCCCCGCTTCAGCCTTTATCGTTGAATTTTCGGTATCGATCTCCAAAATATGGTTCATGCGAGTCAGGCACAGTACAATCCCACCCACAGGGTATGGAACAGATGCGGCTGCCAACCCGGATCCCATGCCGCGTGGCACAATTGGAGATGCGTGTCTCAGCTGCCAGCTTAACGATCTGGCTGACTTGTTCCGTTGTCTCTGGTAGTACCACAATATCAGGACGTGCTTCAACGAACGTCCCATCGTAACCATAAACTGCCAGATCTTCTGGTGTATACAAAACACCCGTCTTTCCTAGTATTTTCTGGAGACCATCGATCAATCTACTTTGCATCTTCTGCCTCATAAGCCTCGTCTAAAAGCGTAACTGGGTGAACAACCCGTACATCCAGCCCCCGCCGTTGAACACCGGTTAATAATTGCATCTGGCAGCCTGGACATCCCGATGCAATAACCTGGGCTCCAGTGCTGGCAAGGTTGTCCAGCTTGCGATCCATGACCTTGTGGATGTTTCATAATGGGTGATGAGCTGGCTGCCGGCTGAACCGCAGCACCAGTCCGCTTCTGGCAGCTCGACAAATTCCAGCCCGTCAATCATCGAGAGCAGAGCACGTGGCTGTTGCCAGATTTTCTGTCCTCGACGCAGATGACAGGGATCATGATAGGTCACGCGTGCATTAACCTTCCCTCTCGGTTTTTCGCAGTGGGATTTCTGCCAGGAACTCACTAATATCTCGTACCTGCGAGCTAAATGCCTCTGCCCTGGGTGCCCATTCTGCTTCATCCTGGAGTAATTCCTGGTAATCCTTCAGCGTGGAACCGCATGTTGCGCAGTCCGTGATGACAACATCTACATTGGCTTTCTCAAAGGTGGCAATGTTATGTTTCGCTTGTGCTCGTACCAGGTCAAGTCTGCCATAACCACGCGCAGGCATGCCGCAGCATTGGACATCCCTGGGAGTGATGACCGTACAACCATTGCGTGCCAAAACACGCACGGTCGCTTTACTTTCCTCGGCGAAAAGGAGATTTTGAGCGCAGCCTAAAAAGTATCCTACACGAAAGCGGCTCTGACCGTAAGCGTCCGTTTTTTCAGGCAATACCTGCCGGAGTGGGCGCTGTGGTAGGTGAGGCAGCATGGCTTCCAGGTCCCGTATCTGCGATGGCAGTATGCGCAGTAATCCTAACTTGTAGATCAGCTTGCGCATCCCCGAGCCTTCATACAGGCGCAGTGGTAAGGTGGCGGTTTCCATCCGTCCCGGGTGCGAGACTAAGCCACCGAACAGCTTTTGTTTCCAACCCGTTGGCTTGATCTGTTCCTGGACATAGCGCATGGCGAGGGTTAATTCTGCTGGTCGGATTCCTACCGGGCAAATCTCATTGCACGCCAGGCAGGCAAAACAGGCATTCATTTGCTCTATGAGATTTGGAGAAAGCGTCAAGCTCCCCTTCCATGCTTTTGCGCGCCAAGGCTACCCGACCGCGTGGTCCGGATATTTCGCTCAAATTCTCCCGATAGGTAGGGCAGACTGCCAGGCACAATCCACAGCGGATACAGTTTAAATAATCAGTTTCACCTGGCTTTTCGATATTTGCTAGAATTTCCATACGGATTAAGCCATCTTACCCATAAAATTATTCCCAAACAGCTGCATCCAGGATGACCTTGAGGATGTTTTCTTCGTGACCTCATACATTGTAAAAGCTTTTGTAGCTTCCTTGATCGGCAGGCGATGGGTGACCATCCATGCTAATTCTTTACGGTCGGTGATGAAGAGGTCACGCGCCCTGGTTAAATAATCGCTCCAATCGGGTGTAACCACAGCCACCAGGTGGGTATTCTTCCTAAAAAATGTTTCATATTCGATGGGATAAACAAGCTGGTCCGGAACGCCAAATGATAGGACCGTACCTTGTTTCTTCACCAGCGCAAAGCAATCGTTGATCGTTTCTGTTTGGTGACCAACCGCTTCAATGCAAATGTCGATCGTTTGCCATTGATCCGGTCTCATTTGTGAAGCATGCACAACCTCAATGCTGCGCATTGATAACTGACTTACTGGCTCCCAGCTTTTCTGCGATCTGGCAGCGATATGGGTTAGGGTCAATACCCAGGATATGCCCTGCCCCTCGCTTTTTGAGCAGCCAGCAGAAGAATAATCCGATGGATCCCAATCCAATCACTGCAATAGATTTTCCATGGATCTCACCAAGCTGGTCCACTGCATTTAAAACCGTAGAAAGTGGTTGGATAAGGCAGCTTTCATCGCAGCCGGCCAGCTCAACCGGGAGATGGATCGCATTACCTGATTGAGCAATATAATATTCCGCCAACCCCTGGTCATAATCCGGCACCGCGAGCACCAGGTCCCCAGGTTTGAATTCCTTAGATTGGCTTTCCACCACTTGCCCGACATTTTCATGGTTGGGTACGCCTGGAGCTAGTGGAAATGTCAGATAGCGTTTGTTTCCATTAAAAAATGAGATGTCGCTGCCACACAGCGATGCCCACCGAGTCTGAACCAGGATTCGATCGGAAGTATCCTGATTCAAAACAGGAATGGGTATGTCTACCATTTTAAAGCTGCGCGGCTGGACAAGTTGTAATGCTTTCATGTTGTGTGCCTTTTATGTCCCCTTCCCAATCACCGGCAGTGTCAACAGAGCATGGGGAACGATCAACACCTGGCATTCTGAGCCAAGTTCGCTTGATGCGATGCTAAATGCCTCGTCCATGGTCGCCGCCGGGATCATTTTACATGCAGCGACCAGCTCCGGGCACTCACTGCCAACCATGATCACGTGATTTTGCTCCAACACTTTGGCCAGCACAAAAGCGCGTTGCTGACCAGGTGGATAGCCATTGCGCCGTGCATCATCCAGGATAAACTGGATATCAGGGGCATCCCGCATGGCGCTCAAGAAACGTTGTTCTCCTACCCCAGAACCAGCTCCTTCTTCACAACGCGCAGGGATGATATAGTATCCTCCCGGGCGAGCTACTGGAACGGGTGCAAAAAAAAGGTAAGACGGAGCACGGCTGGCCTGATACAGGTTGGAATCCTTTGGAAAACCGACCCCACCGATCACAATATCATATTGGTTTGGTATTGATACTTCGTAGATTGTCCTTGCAAATGCTACCAGGTCTTGATAGGCGAGTACAGGATCACCTGCTCTAACTCGTAACAAACGCTTTTCATCATCAAGAACAACATTAACAATGAAACGCAAGCCAGCACGCTGCCCTGCTTCAGTTACTGCCTCCTGGAATGGGTTACCATCCGTCTTGCCCAGGCGTGTGTGTGGGTTATCAATAAATGCTGGTCCATGTGTATAGGCGATCAATGCTTCACCAGCCGCACCCACCGAAAGAGTCTTACTTCCACCAGAGTAACCGGCATACTGGTGCGGTTCAACAATTCCCGTGGCAATGAGCAGGTCTGCTTCAATGGCAGCATGATGTACCTGAACTGGTACCCCAGCTTGAGTTACTCCCAGATCCACCAGTGCAGATGGGTTTTGAGGTTCATTATCGATGACTCGATAACGATCCACAATGTTAGCTCCCAGCTTGGCAATTTTCTCAGCCTGGGTGGATTTCCGATGCATACCTATCCCACACAACAGGGTAATATCTTTATTCCTTACTCCCGCTTTTTTGAGTTCTTTCAGGATCGCGGGTACTAACAGGTGGTCAGGGCTGGCACGCGTGCTGTCCGTAAACACGATGCACACCCGGTCTCCGCTTCCAGCGAGCTTGCGAAGTGGTAGAGAGCCGATGGGATGGGCAAGCGCATCCTGGATGGCTCGAGGGACATTGCTTATATATTCTACAGACTGAGAAAAAGTTACGGCTGCAGTCATCCGGGGAGGCAGTTGAAACTCGAGAGATGATTTGCTATACGGGACCCGGTACAGTATTCCAGTCATGATCTAATCCTTTAATAGTTGCTTGATTGTAATCTCGTTCAAGGATTTTTTAATGCAGCAATCCTGTGTATTTGTGTTTCGCCTGACGAAATATAGTTTCATTATCAAGGATATCATCACTCTATAGACGAGTCAAGTTACAAACATCATACCCATGATTATGCACAAGAGTGACACGAAAGTGTTGTTCCACGCAGTGGAATTGATTGACATCAGGTGAAACTTCTGCTATACTCAAAAATGAAACCCGGTTCTATTGAACGAAACAATACCTTGCCCGGATTCCATACGGAGAATGAGACATGTCTCAGTCTGTACGTGCAGTAGAAAGAGCCTTAGAGATCCTCCTATGCTTTACGTATGGAAAGACCAACACTCTCACTTACTGAAATTGCTGAGCAGGTTGGTATGCATAAAAGTACGATTCACAGACTCTTAGCCACCCTGGAAAGTAAACGCTTCATAACGAGAGATAAGACAACCGGGATGTACCAGCTAGGCTTCCTTTTCTTCGAGCTTGCATCGGTAATGCTTCACGATTTGGATGTCCAACGCTGGGCATTACCATACCTGCAGCAACTATCACTCCAAAGCGAAGAAACAGTGGATCTGGCGATTCTTGATAACGGTCATGTGGTCTACCTTCAAGTCGTTGAAAGTTCGCAACGGGTGAAGATCGCTGCTGCAGTAGGAGAACAACTCCCTGCATATTGCACCGCAACTGGCAAGGCTTTCCTGGCCTATTTACCCGAAGATAAGGTTCGCGTGATTCTCGCCCAAGGGGTTACTAAATATACAGAAAACACCCTGATCTCGCAGGAAGATTTATTTAAAGATCTACACGAAACCCGTGAACGAGGTTTTGCGATTTCAGAGCAAGAGTATGAAAAGGATATCAATGCGGTTGCAGCACCGATTATAGATGCGAATGGCTGCCCGGTCGCAGTTATTGCCATTGTTGGTCCTTCGTATCGCATGTCGCAAGACCGCATGCTGAATCTTGGTCAATTAATTCAAGAGACAGCTGAGGCGATCGCTCGTGAGGTGGGACTGGCTGCCTTGCCTATGATCCTGCCCAAGTCTACAAACCCTTGTGGAGAGGAAAATAACATTAGAGAGGCGTGATTATGACCGATAAGCTACCTTTTGTCAAAGCCGCAGATGTCGAGGGGGAATATCGTATTCCTCCACGAGTCTCAAAATTATTACTGGCTCCAAAATATGGAGGAGTCAACAATGTCTCAATGGGAATGAATATCACCGAGGTCGGCAGCATGATCCCGGATCATCAGCATGATGAATCAGAAGAAGTATTGTTTCTCATTAGCGGACGTGCCAAAATCGTCATCGATGGTGAAGGGGAATGGGAAATTGGTCCCGAAACGGCCTTTTATTCCCCGCTTGGTAAGACCCATCGTGTAGAAAATATCGGCGATGAGCCACTCAGGATCGTCTGGGTGTATTGCCCTCCCCTCCCGGCTCATCGTGGTTAATCCGAAATCATTTCATACTTAGGAGCTAATAAAATGTTCGAAGAAACTCGAGAATACCTAAAGAAGCTTGGTTTGCCAGCTGGTGACCTGTTTGACATGCCTTCTTCAGCTTTACGTTTTCCAGATGGGGCAGCCTTTCGCATCGAGGTCCCCACGGTCAACTCAGCTGAGGCAGTTGCAGCTTTGCTGGAAACAGCTACCAAAAATGGCATCACCATCAACCGTGTCACTGAAACCTATGGCATGTTCCGCCACACACGTGCAGGAAATCAAAGAATACTGCCGCTTATGCAATGAGTATGGTGCTGAATTGTTGATGTCCAGTCGGTCCACGTGCGACCTATGATACCGGTGCTACCGTTCTTTCCCCTCAAGGTGTCCGGATCAGTTATCGTCTGCGTGGTATGGAGCAGGTACTGCGAGCCGTTGAGGATATTAAACGCGGTTATGACCTGGGTGTACGTGGTTTCCTCATCTACGATGAAGGCATGTTATGGCTGGTTGGTCAGATGCGCAAAGATGGTGCCCTGCCGAAGGATATCATTTTCAAAACATCGGCTCATCTCGGGCAATGCAATCCCTGTTCCTTCAAACTATTGGAAAGTTTGGGTGCAGACAGCATCAACCCGGTGCGTGATCTGCAGATCCCCATGATTGCAGCCCTGCGTGCAGCAGTTCAGGTTCCCCTGGATGTGCATACCGATAACCCACCAGGCTCGGGTGGCTTTCATCCGTGTCTACGAAGCACCGGAGATCGTGCGAGTAGCTGCTCCATTACATTGCAAGACCGGCAACTCGGTGGTCAGCGGGCATGGTGAGATGACCTCCGCTGCGGATGGAAAGAGAATGGCAGACCAGGCAGCTATCGTGGTTGAAATGGTCAACAAATACTATCCCGAACTTAAGCAATCACCCAAACGATCGAGCGACTTACACCTACCGGTTGTTTAAACTATCCTGAAAAACCTGATCAGCATCGAGTAAAAGAGGCGAAATTATGGGTACCTGGCAGCTTCCCCCTGAGAGCGGACACATGGAACGCCCAAGCGGCGTGTACTACCAAACCATGAACATGACCGAGATCAATGCACGGCTTAAAAAGAATGATCTGATCATCATTCCAGTCGGCAGCACGGAATGTCATGGAGCCGCGCAGCCGCTTGGTGAAGATACTTTTCTGGTCTCCCGCATGGCAGAACAGGTGGCTCTTAGTACCGGCTGCACGGTCGCGGAGCCAGTCTGGTACGGTTCGCACCCTTATAACCACCTGGGAATGCCCGGCACGGTTGTCATCCCGGAAGATGCTTTCCTGGCCAACCTACGGGGTATCATCGCTGGTTTTTGGAATACCGGTTTCCGCAAGCAGATCTTTCTCAACGGTCACGGTCAGGAAGAAGTCATTCCCCTTGCGTTGCACCAGTTTGCCAAGAAATACCAGGTGCCTTGCATCTTGATTTCGCTCCACTGGCCAACAGTAATCCATGATTACCTCAAAGATAAAGCCCATGGCGGTCCATTCGAGACGCCATTCCAGCATGCCTGTGAGGTTGAGGCATCCTATTCCCTGGCACTTTTCCCTGAGTTCATGCACATGGAACTAGCAGTGGATACCAAGCCGGAAGGATTTCTACCCCCCGGTTATGTGGATAAAGGTGGCGAAGTCTACCATGTGCCGATCAAGGGGCACGAGCATGTTGGGTTGGGTGGAACCGAGGTAATGGTCTATCCTGAAGGTGTTATTGGTCGTCCAACACTGGCTGATCCAGAAAAAGCCAAACCTGGTTTGGAAGCTTTGATGGATTTCATGGTCAAGTTGATCAACGATATCTTGACTCGATTCCCAGCTGGTGAGCTTCCTCCAACAGAGAAAGTCACCCAACGTGACCGGGAAGAGATTGAGGCATTGCTTAAAGGACCGTTGAACGGCGGTAAGCATATCTATACCGTCGCTTACCCTCCATAAACAGGAATTAACTACCTGTATTTGGGTTTCCTATCCTTTTAGCCTCGACCGAGAATTTATGTCTGATTGTGTTTTAGTAATTCTGCTTATTGAGGACTTGATATGAAACTGCTTCGTGTGGACATGAATACAACCCCAAGTTTGGTGGGAACCTGTTCCCCCGGTATATGAACGTTTAGGGGGTCGTGCCTTGATTGCCAGGTTGTTACTTGAGGAAGTGCCCCCAGCATGCGAGCCATTAGGTCCGCTGAACAAATTGATCTTCACACCTGGCTTCTTGGGGGTTGCAGCGTGACCGCAGCTGGGCGTTTGTCGGTTGGTGGCAAGAGCCCGCTTACCAACAGGTGTAAAGGAAGCCAACGCCGGTGGTACAGCTGGTGACGTTCTGGGGAAGCTGGGGATCAAGGCAGTTGTCGTTGAAGGTCAAGCGCCAAAGGACAACTGGTTTATATTACGGATTTATGGGGATTCAGCAGAAATAATACCGGCTGGTGATGTGCGTGGTTTAGGCACTTATGCCACTTCTGATCTGCTTCAGGAACAGTATGGGGCTGGCAGCACTGTGATTTCCATTGGTCAGGCGGGAGAAATGCGCATGGGGGGTGCTGGTATCTGCGTAACTGGAGAAGGTGGACAGCGCAGTAATCATGCCGCCCGTGGAGGCCTGGGTGCTGTAATGGGCAGCAAAGGCTTGAAAGCTATTGTGATTGACAAACCATTGGGGAAGATTGTCCCATTGGCTGATGCTGATCTCTTTCGAACAGCAGCCCGAACCTTTGCACAAAAACTCATCAACGATCCAAAATTAGGAACCCAAGGCTCACAACATTTATATGGCACTGCTTCGATTGTAGCAGCCGTCAATGAAATGGGTTCTTTCCCTACCCGAAATTTCAGCAATGGCAATTTTGAAGGTGCAGAAACTCTGCGTGGTGAGTATCTGCGCGAAGTTACCCTGGCTAGAGGTGGAGAAGTAGGTACTCGTTGTATGCCCGGTTGTGTGATCGCCTGCCGCAATGTTTATGTGGATGCAAACGGCAAACCGATCGTTGGCACGCTTCAATTTGAAACGATCGCCTTGTTGGGGTCAAACCTTGGTCTTGGCAACCTTGATGAGGTTGCCCAATTAAACCGGATGTGTAACGACTTTGGTCTGGATACCATTGAAACAGGTGCAGCTCTCGGTGTGGCACTTGAAGCAGGTCTGGGTAAATTTGGTGATTTCGAATCGATCCGTATGTTGTTAGTACAAGTGGGTGAAGGAACTGTTTTGGGTCGGTTGATCGGTAATGGAGCAGTAGTAACCGGGCGTGTGTTGGGAATCCAGCGAGTTCCAGCTGCAGTTGGTCAGGGGATGCCAGGATATGATCCGCGCAGCCTGAAAGGGAACGGCGTCACCTATGCCACCTCACCTCAAGGTGCAGACCACACGGCCGGGAATGCCTTTGGTGCCCGCAAAGAAGTCAATCCACTGGGTATCCAGGGTCAAAAAGAACTCTCGCTTAAACTACAGATCATCGCTGCCATGCTGGATAGTACCGGTTTGTGTCTGTTTGCCCGACCTCCCATCATTGCCAACCCGCAGCTGATGGTGGATATGCTCAATGGGCGTTATGGATGGGGTTGGACGATTGAAGATTATGATCACTCCAACCGTGAGGTTTTACGCACGGAACTTGAATTCAACCGACGTGCTGGTCTCACGGCAGCTGATTATCGTATCCCTGAATTTATGTGCAATGAGCCATTGCCGCCGCATAATGTGACATTTGATGTGCCTGATTCTGACCTGGATTCTGTCTTTGAGACCTTGTAGGTGACATGGTGAAAATATCTATTGAACTCTTTGGTCAGCTTTCTCCTCTCTCTCCTCGGCGGCAAACCCTGGACCTGGCAAATCATGCTAAGGTCCAGGAAGCTGCTGACTGAGCTGGGTTTGAAATCCAGAAGAAATAGGGATTATCACAATCAATGGTGTCCAGAGTGAGATGGAGGACTCGCTTGATCACCAGATTGTCGCCTTTGTTTCTTCCCATACCTTTCTGGTGGATAAGTTGCTTATGAAAGACTTGCTTGACCGGAAAACACATACGTTTATTTGACTGAGGAGAGACATGCGTATACTAACCGTTGAAAAGCTTTGCAAGTCTTTTGGGGGATTAAAGGCAATCAACAACCTGGATTTTTATGTCGATGAGGGTGAGATTGTCGGCATTATTGGTCCCAACGGTTCAGGAAAGACAACTGCATTAAACCTCATTACAGGGTTTCTGAAACCGAATACTGGAAAGATCACTTTTCAAGGAGAGGATATCACTGGTCTTCCACGCTACCAGATAAACAAGAAGGGAATTGCCAGAACCTTCCAACTGTGCAAGCCTTTCCTGGATTTTACTGCCCTGCAAAATGTGATGGTAGGCAGGGTGTATGGTCAGGAACCATGCGAGAACATGAAAGATGCTGCCTGTGAATCTGAGAGAAATCCTTGATAAGGTAGGTCTTGCTCAGTAAAGCTCAAATACTGGTTAAAGACCTGACGGTTATGGAACGTAAAAGATTGGAATTAGCCAGGGCTCTGGCTACAAAACCAGCCATGCTTCTCTTGGATGAACTCATGGCTGGTTTAAATCTGGCCGAAGCTGATGATGTCTGCCAATTAATTGCACGTATCCGGGATTCCAAGATAACCATCATCATGGTTGAGCACATTGTGAAAGCCGTTACCTGTATTTCAAATCGCATCATTGTGCTGAATATGGGCGAGAAGATAGCAGAAGGTCCTCCCGAAGAGATTGTTCACCATCCCAAAGTTATCGAAGTGTATCTAGGAAAATCCCATGCTTAGTATAGAGAAGATCGATGTTTTTTACAAAGAACTCCAGGCACTTTGGGAAGTCTCGCTGGATGTGAATGAAGGAGAAATTGTTGCCCTCATCGGACCGAATGGAGCAGGAAAAACAACCACTCTGAACACGATCAGTGGGTTGCTTAAACCTGCAAAAGGAGATATCAGCTTTCTCGGCAAGATCAATTAGGTAAGGAACCGCTCAACAAAATCGTGGAATTGGGCATATCACAAGTGCCTGAAAGCGGAAAAATATTCACCGGGATGAGTGTTTTTGAAAATTTAGAACTTGGTGCATTTGTTCCCAAAGCCAGGAAAGAAAAAAAACAAAGCCTGGAACGGGTTTATGAGATTTTTCCCCGCCTCTGCAGAAAGGCAAAACCAACAGGCTGGAACACTAAGCGGAGGGGAGCGGCAGATGCTGGCGATTGGCAGGGCTTTGATGTCTAGACCCAGGCTTTTAATGCTGGATGAACCATCGTTTGGCCTGGCGCCCATCCTTGTGGAGCAAATGTTTGAGATGATCGAGAAGATCAATCAACAGGGAGTAACCATCCTGTTGGTGGAACAAAATATTCAAGCTGCCTTGGAACTTGGCTCATAGAGCTTACTTGCTAGAAAATGGACGGATTGTGGGGCAGGGCACTGCCAAGGACCTTTTATCATTTGAGTCGGTACGGAGTTCTTATCTTGGATAGATAGAACAGAATAGGAGAGCGAGGTTATGCTAATGCTTGGTCAAATCCTGGTGTTTGGAATACTTGTGGGTGCCCTGTATGGATTGGTTGCATTGGGGCTTTCCCTGGTCTTTGGGGTCACAAAGATCCTCAATGTCGCCCATGGTGAACTGGTCATGTTTGGAGGATATGCAAGTTTCTGGGCATTTTCACTCTTGGGATTGGATCCGTATCTAACGATCATTATTTCATTTGTTTTTCTTTTCTTGATTGGGGCTTTCCTCTATAGACTTATCTTTTCACGAACGGTAAAGTTGCCCGAGGAAACCAAGATAAAAAATACACTGCTCGTTGCATTTGGATTATCGATCATCCTACAGAATCTGGCTCTCCGCTTTTGGACTGCTGATGAGCGAGGAATTACAACTTCCTATCTTGGAACTGCCTTTACAGTCCTTGGGATACGTTTTCCTGTTGTACGTTTAGCCAATTTGGTTGTTGCCGTCTTCTTCCTGGTTGCACTCCAGCTCTTTCTGCGAAAGACCTACACTGGCAAAGCCATACGGGCAACTGTGCAAAATTGGGAAGCTGCCTCCTTGATGGGGATTAGTATTCATAAGGTTTATCTTATTTCCTTTGCCATCGGAGCAGCCCTGGCTGGTGTAGCAGGAACTTTGGTGGCGGTAAATTATTCGATTCAGCCATCCATGGGGCTTACCTGGACTCTCAAGGCTCTCATTGTGATGGTCCTGGGAGGGTTGGGCAGCATCCCAGGGACCCTTGTGGGAGGTCTAATTTTGGGAGTAACCGAGTCGACCACATCCTATTTTATCAGTAGCAATTATCGGGAGGTAGCTGGATTGGTACTTTTCCTTCTGGTTTTGATATTCAGGCCGCAAGGATTATTTGGGGCAAAAGAAGGTTAGCCGATGAACAAAAAACGAATAATCTCATTTTCCCTTCTCATCATTACCATTATTGCTTTGGCTCTGTTACCTTTGCTGATAAAGAAAGATAGCACCATTAATCTGATCATCCTGGTCCTTCTTTATATGAGTCTTGCCTCAAGCTGGAATATCCTGGGCGGTTATACCGGACAAACCAACCTTGGACATGCTGCTTTCTTTGGCATTGGGTCGCTGACTACCCGTTTATTGTGGATTGACGGTTTCCCTTTCTTCCTTCTTTTCTGGCTGGAGGATTTGTTGCAGTAGCGTTGGCCCTCCTGATTGGAATTCCTGCCTTCAAACTTAGAGGTGTATATTTTGCCATCGGTACCTTGGCGCTGGCACAGATACTCAACATCACTGTGGGCAACATCTTTCCGGAGATGTCTTACAACCCTGCCATTTCTGATTATCAACTTGTTCCTCGATACTATTTATTCCTGGTTTTGGCTATCCTGACCATCGGCACAGCTTATTTCCTGGTCAACTCAAAGTGGGGATTAGGTATGATGGCGGTTCGAGAAGGAGAGGATGCAGCTGAATCCCTGGGGATAAGCGCATTGAAGCATAAACTTCTTGCACTGATTGTTAGTGCCTTCTTTGCTGGTTTAGTTGGAGGCGCTTTTGCCTACTACCATGTCAGCTATTACCTTAATATGCCATTCGGCCCCGAATGGACTTTTGATCCCATGATGATGGCTTATATCGGTGGTACAGGCACCATTATTGGTCCGATCATAGGATCGATATTTTTTGTTGGTCTCAAGCAACTCTTGGTTTGGAACGTGGGTGAATATCATTTGATCATCTTCGGTACGCTATTCATCCTGATAGTTCTCTTTCTTCCTGGTGGCCTGGTGGAATTATGGAAGAAGGCTCAAACCTACCTGCGAAGGGGACCAGGTCGGAAAAAAACAACGACGCCACAGGTCGCTAAAACTTGAAAACATTCAGACCAGGCTAATCGCCAAAGAAAGGAGATGATTATTGACCGGAGTTAAACAATCATAATTCACAACGTTTATTTTCAAATATCAAATTGATGGAGGATGAATCATGAAAACTAAGATATTAGGTACGATTGCCCTTGTGTTGTTCATAAGTGTGCTGATTGTCGGATGTGCAGCTGATGACAGCAACACTAGAACCGACAGTAGCACCGACAACAGCCCCAGTACAACCTGCAGCAGGCTCTATTGATGGAAAGAAAGTATGCTACCTCATTCCAGAATCTGGGAATGCCTTCCTGTCAGGTCTGACTGAAGGAGTCAAGCAAAAATTTTCAGCGGATGGCGTAGAGGTTCTAATATACGGTGCTGAAGGCAATGCTACCACCCAGTACAACCAGATTGAGAGCTGCATCTCCCAAGGCGTCAGCGGCATGGTCGTCATGGCGGCTATCGAACCCGAAGGTGTGGCAGCTGCTGTTGAAGAAGCCAAAGCAGCTGGGATTAAGGTCATGGGCGTGCCTGTTGATAAGCAGGGTCCTTATGATGCCATCATGCACACCGATCAGTATGAAATCGGTACCACCATGGCTACAATGGCCTGTGACTGGATCGACGCTACTTATCCAGATGCTGCAGATGACAGTGTCGAAGTTGCAGTGATTGGTACGAAAGGTACTGAAAATATCAGGCTGCGCTCTGAAGGCATGGAAACTGTGGATGCATGCGCCAAAGCCAAACTGGTGCAATTTGCTGACGTGCCTGAAGCAACCATATCTGAGGCTGTCAGCGCAACCGAGAATATTTTCACAGCCAATCCGAATGTAAAAGTAGTCCTGGTTGTGGGAGATTCTGGTGCTCAGGGTGTTGCCCAGGCCATGGCAGCATACGCTCCGGATAATCTGGATCAATACGCCGTGTTCTCCGGTGATGTCAGCCCAGATACTCAGGAAAAGCTCCCGAAATGTGAGGCAGGGGCTTATCGTGGTGCTGTCGGCATCGGCGGTAGCCTTGATGATCTGATCCAGAGTACCTATTCAATCATGAAGGGTATGATCAGTGGTGGAGATTATCCTGCAGAAACATTAGATCCACTAGCCACATTTGAATGCGCACCAACCCCGGTTGCAGCAGTGGTCAAGCCCCCAGCGCCAGCATGTATCGATATTGGTGCATCGATCCCTCTGACCGGAAAATTTGGCTCGCTGGGCAGCCAGGTAAAGGTGGGTTATGACTACGCCATCGAAGCCATCAACGCCAATGGCGGTGTTTATGTCGAAGAATATGGCACAAAGGTCCCGCTGTGCCTGACCGCCTATGACGATGAATCTGACCCCACCAAAGCAGTCAGCAACCTGGAAAAAGTTTTCTCCGAGCAAAATGTGGTTGCTTATCTGGGTGGTGCAGCCAGCGGAATGCATGCAGCCACAACGGCGATCGCCGAGAAGAACCAGGTGCCGTATTGCGGTGTATCCTTTGCCTGGTGGAATATCCACCAGCGTGGGTACGAGTACCTGTTCTCGCCATTCCCCAAATCACCCGATCAGGCCAGGGATGTGTATGCAGCTCTAAATGAGATGATCCCTGCTGATCAGAGACCAACCAAAGTAGCGATCTTCCAGGAGAAGACTGACTGGGGTAATGAGCTGGGCGGCTTGTTCAAGGCAGATGCTAAACCAGCTGGGTATGATGTAGTGTATTATGCTGAATATGCCCCTGGTACAACCGATTTCTCAACCCTGATCCTGGATGCCCAGGCGGCTGGAGCAGAGATCCTGCTCGGAATGCCCAGTACCCCTGATGGAATAGCGATCATGAAGCAATTGAGTGAATTGGGCTGGACCCCCAAGTTCACTATGTTGGTCAGGGCTCCAGACGCCGCAACGTGGGGTGAAACACTTGGTACGGTCGGTGATTACGTTACTATGTTCCCCGGCTGGCATAATGCCGAGACTTTCCCAGGCGTAGCAGAGATCAATGCCAGGCACGAGACTGATTTTAGCCGACCGGCAGACGTTCTGGTTGGCCCGGCCTATGCTTGCGTCCAGTTATTCGCTGATGCAATTGAGCGAGCAGGGACACTTGACCGCGACGCAATCCGCGATGCCATGGCAGACTCTGACATGATGACCGTCATCGGTCCAGTAACCTTCAATGCAGATGGCACGGGTAATGTGTTGAATCCCATGACTCAGTGGCTCAATGGAAAGATGGAACTGGTCTGGCCGACAGACCAGAAGTCAACCGACTTTGGTTTCCCCGCTCCGGCATTTAATGAGCGATAGTTGAAAGCTCTCGGCTAAGAAAGACAATGGCCAGAATCTGGCGATGGCTCACCTTGATATCCATGAACGATAGTGAGTCGTCGCCAGATTTCCAAGAGGTGTCAATTCTGACATCCCCCGATGTTGACAGTGGCTATGAACCACGAGGAAAAGTGGCACAAGCGTAATCGCCGCCTTAAAGTCTGTCCGTGGTGTAATCCAACCGCCTGGGGACATCATGCAGTCCAACTAGATGGTAATGAGGTCAGAGGTCATGGAATATGCAGTTGAAATGAAGGGTATTTGCAAAAGTTTTGGGGGGATTCAGGCGCTTAAGTATGTTGACATGGAGTTAAGACAAGGTGAAATCATGGGGATTGTCGGGGACAACGGTGCTGGTAAATCCACGCTGATGAAGATTCTCTCCGGCGCCTACCAGGCAGATGAAGGTGAGATATATATTTTTGGAAAGCAAGCAGAGATTCACAATCCCCTGGATTCGTTCAAACTAGGGATCAGCATGATCTACCAGGATCTTGCATTATTCAACAATCTAGATGTAGCCAATAATATCTTCGTTGGAAGAGAGCTGGTCTGGGGACCGCTGGGGATGACCCTGAATAAAAAAGGTATGTACAAGCGAGCAGAGGAATTGATCAAAGACCTGCGGGTTGACATCAAATCCCCCAAATTGAATGTGGCTAGGATGTCTGGCGGACAGCGGCAGATGGTAGCCTGTGCTCGGGCGATCGCATTTCAGTCGAAGATCATGATTTTGGATGAACCGACCGCTGCCTTGGGAGTTACCGAAGCTAATAAATTATTGGGTTTGATCAAAAACTTGAAAAACCTGGGATTGTCAATATTACTCATAACACAGCGAATCCCGGACATATTGGCAATTGCTGATCGTGTTTTCGTTTTAAAAGGAGGGGTAAGGCAGGAGATTCTCAATGTTAAAGACGCAACACTGGATGATGTTGTGACCTTGATTGTGAAGGGAAAAAACAGCAACGTAGAAATAGCAGATGACATTGAATATCAATCTTTTGGGTAACTACTGGCATTGCTGACCAGTTTATAGATACTATTTATAAAACTAGAAATTATCCGTTCAAGCGCACAGGAGCACAGGAACACGGTAATGAAATATAAACCATCGCTGATTAAGAATCTGTCTGGGTTTATTGAAATTATCTTCAGTAAATACACACCTTTATTGATATTGCTGGTGGCAATATTGATTTTTTCTTTCATAGCCCCCAATTTCCTTTCATTGGGTAATTTCAGATTAATGCTGAGGCAAATGTCCTTTGTGACAATCAGCGCAACCGGGCTGATGTTTGTGATGGTTGGCGGGGGGATTGACCTATCTGTAGGTTCCCAGATTATTCTCACGAATATCGTGCTCTCGCTCATGATATCGAATACCTACGGTTATGGAATCGATCCCCTGATTGCCATACCTGTTTGCATTGCGCTGGGAACTTTTTTGGGGATGACAAATGGAGTTCTCAGTAATATCCTAAAGATCCATCCATTGATCATTACACTGGGCACTGCTTTTATTTACAAAGGAATTGGTTACATTGTTGCAGGAGGGCGAAACATCGATGGTTTGCCAGATTCCTTCCGGGTATATGGACAAGGCTACTTTGGTCCAATACCGGTTCCTATTATCATTATGGTTTTTGTGGTAATTATCGGAGCGTATTTCTTACACTATACGAATTTTGGAAGTCGTGTTTATGCAATGGGAGGCAACCAGGAAGCGGCACGTCTTGTGGGAATAAATATCAAACAAAAAAAAGTGGTTGTTTTTGCTATTTGCGGCTTTGCTGCTGGAATTACCGCAGTTGTACTGCTTTCCAGGGTTTTTAATGGACAGGTTACCACAGGAGCTGGCATTGAGTTCGATGCGTTGACTGCTGCACTTTTGGGAGGGGTCAGCTTCGCCGGTGGTGAAGGTACAATTTTTGGCCTTGTCACTGGGGTTATGATCATTGCCGTCCTAAATAATGGGATGCAGCTATTTGGACTTCCAGATTTTTACCAAAACATCATTAAAGGTGCATTACTCCTTGCTGCGGTTGGTTATGACCAATATCAGAAAAATAGAAGGTCCAAAGAGACAGTTGCGAGAGTGGCAGCTTAACATTTCGGTTTTATATTTATTGGAAAATAAATATGGTTAAAGAGAATCCAAGAACTATTAGGAAAATCAAAACCGAGGAGGTGTAGATGAGAGAATATTCGTAAAAAGGTTCTTTGGTGGGAAGGATAAAAATGAAATCCTTTCATTTTCCCCTTAAATTCCCAGCCAAAACCATCTCTGGATCTATAGTTTTTTTATTCTAGTCCTTAATAAAAAGGAGAGGAAAAGATGAAAAAGAAAATTTCAATAATGTTCTCAGTTTTGATGATCATCGGTGTGTTGCTATCCGCCTGTCAGGCACAAGAAGCTGAAACAGCTGTGACGGAACCGGAAGTGGTTGAACCGGCAGCTACTGAACCGGAAGCAATTGCCCCGATGCCAACAGAAGCTGGACCGGAAGCAAAACCCATCCTGGTTGTAAGCCTGCCAGCCCTGGACAATCCACTAATGCTGGCTTTCCAGGATGCATTTAATGGAACATTTGGTGCTGATTACGATGTTCAAGTCTCCAGCGCGGATGGGAATGCCAATACTCAGGCGACACAGATCGAGAACTACACTGCCATGCTTCCAAAATTTCTGTTTGTCATGGCGGTTGAACCGACCAGCCTGGTACCCAAGCTGATCGCAGCTCGGGAGGCTGGGACTGAAGTTTTGTTTGCTGGTGGTGATCCTGGGGACGAGAACGCCTATGATGCTGTTATGAAAATGAATCAATTCCTGTCTGGTGAATATGCCGCCCTGATGGCCAAGCAATGGGTTGATAAGACTTATCCTGATGCCGCTCCAGGCTCGATTGAAACAGCCATCTTTGAGTCAACCCTTAATCCAGAGGCTGTTGCACGCTCCCAAGGGCTCAAGATGATCAGTGAACCCTACTTAAAAAATGAGCAAGGTGAATACATCGATGCTACGGGTGCTGTGGTCGCTGAAGCAGATCGTGTAGAGAACCCTGCCTACAGCCCAGCAGTGAAAGTCGTTCAAACCGTTCAGGCAGAAATGTTCCAGGCTGGTCAAACTGCCATGCAGAATGTCTTAACCACCAACCCCGATGTAAAACTTCTTTTAGCTTATGCCGGGGATGGTGGCATGGGTGCCTCCCAGGCAATTATGGATGAATATGCCAAGGGATCTGGTGTCAGTGTCATCGATGACCTCAGTAAAGTTGCAGTCTTCAGCGTAGGTATGATTGGTGCCGAAGGACCTGCGGTAGCAGATTCCTCCACTGGCAACGGTGTCTTCAGAGGCACAATTCGATTTGGCGGGGATCTCATCGGAAGAACGATGGAATATGCCGGGAAAATGCTGAACGGTGAGGAATATCCCAAGATCATCTGGGATGCGCTCGATATGGTAACTGCCGTTGATGGACAGCTGATGTATGTGCCGGTTGAGAGCGCTACTGTGCTTACCCTACCGACAACAGAGCCACAGCCTTTAGTATTACCACCTGGTCCTCCATAGATGGTTGTTCACCTCAAGCCCTGTGATAAACGAATGTTTTTTTGATCTATATATAATTGGTCTGAAGAAAATGCAATAAGATATATAGAAAATATATGTGGGCTGGGGATAATGGATCTAAACGGGGCTCCCCAGCCCCATCATTTATTCTCCCGCTAATGGAAGTCTCTCCATTCCGGATGCTATGAAATCAATCAACCATGCCGGGAACCTGTAAGAGTAACATTTTCAAAATAGTTAGTCGGTATTTGAAAAGGAAGAACACATTCTTTTCCTATGAAAATATAGTGTGGAGTTATTCTTTTAGGAGTTCAACCTGTATATTGATATCATTTAAAAATTAACCTGTACCATGATTTGTGCTTTAATATGTTGTTGCTGAAAAAAAAGTAATCGGTGAGGTTTTATGAATACAGAATATATCGTTGAGATGAAGGGTATATGCAAGAGTTTCGGTGGTGTCCAAGCCCTCAGAAGTGTAGATTTGGAACTGAGGCGTGGTGAGATCATGGGTATGGTAGGAGACAATGGTGCAGGGAAATCCACGTTGATGAAAATCCTCTCGGGGGCCTATCAAGCTGATGAGGGTGAGATTTTCATCGATGGACAAAAAGCACACATTCAAAACCCACATGATGCTTTTAACCTGGGTGTTGGCATGATCTACCAGGATCTGGCTTTGTTCAATAACCTGGATGTTGCCAGAAATATCTTCATCGGCAGAGAACTTGTCCGCGGACCATTAAATTTATTCATGGATAAGAAAAGAATGTACAAGAGGGCAGAAGAGGTGATCCGCGATCTGCGCGTTGATATCAAATCACCGAAGATGAATGTGGCGCGCATGTCCGGTGGACAACGCCAGATGGTCGCTTGCGCGCGTGCCATTGCATTCCAATCGAAAGTCCTGATCATGGATGAGCCTACGGCTGCCTTGGGGGTCACAGAAGCTAATAAATTGCTAAGCCTGATCAGGAACCTGAAAGATATGGGACTTTCGATCTTGCTCATTACCCAGCGTATCCCTGATATCCTGTCGATTGCTGACCGTGTATTTGTCCTGAAAGGCGGCCAAAGGCAAGATATCCTGGAAGTTAATCAGGTGTTGCCTCGACGATGTTGTGACGATGATCGTTAAGGGTAAGGATCGTAATGGGAATCAAACCCCCGAGGTTGAGTATCAATCTTTCGGATAATGAATGTTGCTTGACAAACAGTTATTGAGGTTGAGAGCATGGATCAGAACCAGCATTCTTTAACAGTGAGAGAAAAATTGTCAAAGATTGATTTGAGTAGCCTAAAAAAATACACGGTCATGTTTATCCTTTTTGTGCTTATGGTTCTCTTTTCATTTGCGAGTCCATACTTTCTCACATGGCGAAACTTGACTAATATCATCACCCAGAACACCTACTTCATCATCGTTGCAATAGGTTTGTCATTTGTGATGATTGGGGGTGGGATCGACCTATCGGTTGGATATCAGATGTCACTGGTTGGCGTCGTAACGGCAATGTTAATGATGGTTTATCACCTGCCAGTATGGCTGGCAGTCCTAATTGGAATACTGCTGGGCACCACTTTGGGCTTGATCAATGGTTTGATCGTTACCAGCATTAAAATCTTCCCTTTGATTGCTACACTGGCAACTGCCACTGTTTTTCAAGGGATTTCCTACCTTATTTCTAAAGCAAATACATTCCGCGGTTACCCAGCAGAATTTCTTATCCTTACCAAAGGAAAGGTTCTCGGAATTCCGTTTGATATCCTTCTTGCCTTGGGGATTGCTATCCTGGTGAGTCTCGTCTACACCGAAACTGTTTTCGGTTTCAGGTTACTTGCCTTGGGTGGAAATGAAGAGGCTTCTCGGTTATCAGGCATTAATACCCGAAGAATGAAAATTGCAATTTATACGATTTGCGGCTTTTTTACTGCGATTGCCACCATGGTGATGATCTCCAAGGCAAACACAACCAACTCTTCATTCGGACCAGGGACGGAATTCATCGCCTTAACAGCTGCTATTGTGGGTGGGGTTAGCTTTATGGGTGGGGAAGGTAGTATCCAATCGCTTATTGCGGGAGTATTGCTCCTGGCCGTATTGGGCAATGGGATGCAGCTGGCTGGTTGGGGAACTTATGCTCAATTCATTGTGAGAGGGTTGATCCTTCTCGGAGCAGTTGCATTTGATCAATTCCAAAGAAACGCAAAAAGTATGATCCGATTGAAGGAATAAGATATGGATGTGAGTGGATGAAGATTAGTGTGGTGCTACAGAAAGGAAAATATAATGGAAATCCATAAAAAACCTGATCCTATGAATGAAGCTTTCTTCCAGATTCCACAAGCGGATATTTCACATATCCAGCGAAAATGGCTTGATATGCCTTATGCCAATATTTCCAATGCTCAAAAGCTTGACATCTATTTACCTGAGGAAGGTGATGGACCTTTCCCGGTCATCTTACATATCCATGGGGGGGCGTTCGCCATTGGAGATAAGCGTGATATGTACTTGATGTCATATTTTCTTGGATTAGAGCGTGGTTATGCTGTGGTAAGCGTGAACTACCGGTTGAGCGGTGAGGCGATCTTCCCAGCAGGATTACAAGATTTAAAAGCTTCCATACGATGGCTGAGGGCGAATCAAGAGCAATATTACCTTGATGGGAATAGAATTGCAGCCTGCGGAGGTTCAGCCGGAGGAAATTATGCTGCCATGCTCTGCCTTACCCCCAATGTGTCCGAGCTTGATGATTTAAGTCTTGGTAACCCTGGATATCCATGCGATGTTCAGGCAGCTGTTGATATGTTTGGACCGACCGATTTTCTGAAAATGGATGAACAGCTTGCTGAAAGCGGTCTGGGTCCATGTGATCACAGCGAAGTGGATTCTCCTGAATCGAGATATTTGGGAGCAAAAATTACCGAGATACCTGATAAAGTCCAGCTCGCCAATCCAATGACCTATGTTCATAAAGACATGCCTCCCATTTTGATCCAACATGGGCGGATGGACCACCTGGTGCCGGTACAGCAGTCTATCATTTTTGTAGAAAAACTAAAAAAATATGTTAGCCCTGACCGATTTGAGTTTGATATTTTAGAGAATGCTGATCATGGTGACCCACTATTTGAAACCGAGGAAAATATGAACAGGGTATTTTCCTTTTTGGATAAACACTTGAAAGGGTCACCATAATTTTCCCAAGCTAAGTGTCAAATAATCTTAAATTCGATCTCTTTCTCCACTCAAAGAGCCACTTAAAATGAAACCCCTCTACATTTAATGAAAGAGGGGTTTGTTAATTACTATTAGGTTTAATCCATGTTTTTGATGATCGCGTCACCAAACTCGGAACACGTGAGAAGTGTTGCACCCTCCATCAGGCGTTCGAAGTCATATGTGACAGTCTTGGCACTGATAGCGCCTTCTGTCCCCTTGATGATCAAGTCAGCAGCCTCAGTCCATCCCATATAACGGAACATCATCTCACCGGAGAGCACAACTGAACCCGGGTTGACTTTATCCAGGTCGGTATATTTGGGAGCAGTACCATGCGTCGCTTCAAAGATTGCATGCCCGGTGACATAGTTTAATATTGGCACCTGGAGCAATACCAATACCACCCACCATAGCCGCAATATAATCAGAGATATAATCACCATTCAGGTTCATGGTGGCAATAACATCGAAATCTGAGGGGCGAGTATGTACGGAAGCTATTGCCACGTCAGCAAGGCTGTCATTGATAAGCAATTTATGCTTCCACTGACCATTTCCATGCGTATCCCATAATTTCAAAGCTTCCTCGACTTCATGTGTGACATCATTCTTCTGTTCATCGGACATTATTGCGAAACCATAGTTTAGCAATTTAGCAATGTCTTCAACCGATAATTCTGGGTTGGTTTCTTTGTTTCCTAGAATCCATGTTTCGCGCTCGGTAACAATCTCATTACGGAACTCACGCTTGGCCAGGGCATAACCCCAATCCACAAAGGCACCCTCGGTGTATGGCATGATATTACCTTTGTGAATAAAGGTAACACTCCTGTGTTTATTATCAAGCGCCCATTGAATCGCTGCTCGAACAAGCCGTTCAGTGCCTTCAATTGAAATGGGTTTAATACTCAACCCCGAGGTTTCAGGGAAGCGCATCATATCATATTCAGTATTGAAGCTTTTCTTGAATAGTTCCATGAACTTCTTGTGATCTTCCATACCATATTGAAATTCAATACCAGTGTAAATGTCTTCAGTGTTTTCACGAAAAATTACAACATCCACATCTTCCGGTTGTTTCATCGGGGTAGGCACTCCCTTAAAATATCGTACCGGACGAAGACACACATATAAGTCAAGCAATTGGCGTAAAGCCACATTTAGCGAGCGGATACCGCCACCGATAGGAGTTGTTAATGGACCTTTGATACCCACCAAAAATTCTCTGAATGCTTCGGCGGTTTCGTCAGGCAACCAGCTCTGAAACATTTGGTAAGGCTTTCTCCCCAGCATACACTTCCATCCATTGGATCTTACGTTTGCCTGAATAGGCTTTCTCAACCGCTGCGTCGAATACTCTAACGGAAGCCCGCCAGATATCTCGCCCCGTGCCGTCACCTTCAACAAATGGGATGATTGGATTATCAGGAACCTGTAATTTTCCGTCCTTAATGGTAATTTTTGACCCCTGCGTGGGGACAACAACATTTTTATATGCCATTCTGGTTCTCCGTCAGAAATCAGGGTGATTAATTGTTAAGGATAGTAAGATTGTTAACAGCAAGGAAATCTATGCTATTTGTTATTTCTAAGCGCAGCAGGCGCGCTAAAAGTTTGATTTACAAGTGGGACTCCTGCCATTGAAATTTCCTGGCTGATTTCCCTGGTGGTAGCAGCCAAATCAGGTCCAATCTCGATCATTCGCTCCCGCGTCAGTCGATATGCAGGTCCAGCAATCGCAATCGAGGCAATGGGATGATTTTCCTGGTCAAATATTGGCGCAGCAACAGCATTAATCTGCTCCTCCAACTCTTGTTCGGAAATTGAAAATCCGAGGTCTCTTACAGACTTGAGGTTATCAAAGAAATCATCAGGTGACTTAATGGTAAATGGAGTTAATGGAAGCATACCTCGATCCAGAATATACCTGACCAATTTTTCGGGCAAAAATCCAAGGATCGCTTTACCAGAGGCAGTTGCAAATGCCGGAAGCCGCTGCCCAATGGCAGCAGCTAATTTAACCCGTTGCGGTCCTTCAAGAATGTTTATGAACACCACATCGGTATCATCCAAGACAGTCAGATCGATGTTCTCTTCATATAGATCACAGAGTTGATGCATAAATGGGACCGCCAGTCGACGCAGATCGTTTTGCTCCAATGTCAAATAAGCCATTTGAAGCAGGCGAATGCCGAGTCGATAAATTCCTGTATCCTGGTCACGTTGTATGAAACGCTTACCCTCCAAGGTTGCTAATAATCTGTGTGCTGTGCTCTTGTGAATCCCTACTTGCTCAGCAATTTGGGTCATTGTCAATTCAGGAGTTTGGTTGGTAAAGCACAAGAGGACATCCAAAGCCCGTTCCACAGCACGCACCGATTTGCTCATAATTATTTTTCCTCAAATCCGTTGATTTATATGTAAAAGTGAACAGAAATTCCTCAAATCGATAACATTGAAGGAATTTACTGTTGACCTAACAAATAATCATCTATTGTAATCCTGGATTCTATTTCGTGGTGAGGATAATTTACTATTAACTTTCTGCTTGGATGTTATGAATTTCTAAATATTCATATAAAAATGTGATCGTTTAGGCAACATCCTGCCATTCGGTAAATCGGTGTGGGAAAAGTGCCTTTATTAGATTATTTTTGCTCTCTAGGCTTACTTCACTTAAGCGTGAAGCAGCTCAAACCCTCAACTTAAGGCAAATAGCAAACCTGGGTTGCTCTTGCTGAGCAATCTATAGGATTATCTAAGGACGTCAGATAATAAATATGAAACAACAGGTAGTAGGCTGTTAGTAGTTATTCGTGGCAAGAATTTTCTAATCGACAAAGATAGCTCTCGAATGACTGCTCTCACGGAGTAGAAGTATCAGTTCATCCGATATTTCTTACGATGCGCAATGATACAGGTGTCAAGTGGTAACATGCCAATTCATACCCAATAAATGGAGGACCTTTTAACCCAGTCAACCCACGAAGGTCCTCGCTTCCTGCTGGAAACCTGTTGATCTTCATATCAATAAAACCGATTTACGATAAAATTGGATCATAGCTAAATGGACGAAATACACATCTATATGCTTATACATTTTGAGTTTAGCCTCAATCGGCAATCTCCGTCAGGAAGGTGATGATGACCATCCGCAGCATCTTGAGATCCAGCATCCGTTTTATCATCGTCTGGTTCGTTAATGCGCTGACAATTTTACTAACCATTTGGATCATCCCAGGTTTCTCTTTTGACCAAACTCAAGATCAGGCACCTCTGATAATGGCTGCCTCCGCTGCCCTCATCCTGGGGTTGGTCAATTTCCTGATCCGACCTATTTTGCTTCTATTAACGATTCCACTCGGTGGTGCTTTTGTCTTTTTACTTGGATTTCTTGCCAACGCCATCGCCTTGATGATCACAGCCAACATCATACCCTCCTTTCAAATTGATAGCTTGGGTTGGGCATTGCTGGGCAGCTTATTCTTCTCTGCGATCAATATTGTCCTGACCAATATTCTCACCATTCAAGACGAGAACTCTTTATATCAGGGTCTGGTCGAACGCCTTGCGAAACGCCGGATGTACCAGCTCGAGCAAACACCAGGCCGCGGTATCGTCATGCTGGAGATCGATGGTCTGAGCTATCATCATGCCAAAAAAGCGATCGCTGACGGTTGGATGCCCAATATCAAGAATATGATCGACGAGGATGGTTACGAGATTTCACGTGTCGATTGTGGGTTACCCTCCCAAACATCTGCCTGCCAATCAGGGATCATGTTCGGCGACAATTTCGATATCCCCGCTTTCCGCTGGTTCGATAAGGACCAGAACAAGCTGATGGTCTCGAGTAAGGATGCAAAGGAGATCAACGATCGCTATGCCAAGGGCAATGGACTGATGCGCGCTGGAACGAGTATCAACAATATGATGAACGGCGATGCCGAGAATTCTTTGCTGACATTAGCAGACCTGCGCCCAGGCAATTCAGAGCAGAAGAAGCAACGTGCCCGGGATATAGGCCTGCTGATGCTCGATCCCTACTTCTTAACCCGCACGATCATCCTGGTGTTTTGGGATGCCCTGGTGGAGATCTTCCAGGGATTCCGCCAAAAGATCAAGAACGAGCAACCACGTATGAACCGCCTGCATAAGGCCTATCCGCTGCTGCGGGCAGCCATGTACGGTTTTCATGCGCGATTTTGCTGCCAGCCTGGCAAAACTGGAGATCATTCGCGGTAGCCCATCGATTTACATCACCTGGCCAGGCTATGACGAGGTTGCCCACCATTCTGGTCCCTGGACACGCGATGCGTTCGGGGCATTAAAGCAATACGATGAAGTAATCGGTAGCATTCGTAAAACGATCCAGGAGAAAGCTCCACGCCCATACGAGCTTGTCATCCTTTCGGATCACGGACAGTCTTATGGAGCCACCTTTTTACAGCGCTATGGCTATGATCTGAAGGAATTTATCATCCAACAGCTGCCGGAAGGCGCCAGGGCGGTTCAGGTATCCGGAGGTGATGATGGCACGCCATCCATGGGCGCAATGGCAGCGGAGTTGGAAAATGTCCAGGAGTCGGGGGTTGGCGGAAAAATTGGGAATACGATGACCAAAGGAGCCGCCGGCCTGTTAAACAAGGGAGCCAACATCCGCGAAGCCGAGCAAGCTGCAATAGAGCCTGCCAATATCACGGTTTGTGGCAGCGGCAACCTGGCCCAGGTGTATTTTGACCTGTTTCCGCGCAAGCTCACGCTCAAAGAATTGAACACTGCCTATCCAGGTATGGTTGAAGCAGTTGTTGCACACCCAGGTGTGGGATTTGTGGTTACCTACAACGATGACCTGACGCCACTTGTCCTGGGCAAGCGAGGACAACGCGACCTGCGTACCAGTGAAGTATCAGGTGAGGATCCACTGGCAGCTTACGGGGATGCTGATTTCCGGGCAGCGCAGGTGCGGCGCGTGGCTGATTTTCCCCACAATGGTGACCTGCTGGTGATCAGCACGCTATATCCGGATGGGAGCGTAGCTGCCATGGAAGAGCTGATCGGTAATCATGGTGGGTTGGGTGGTGAACAAACCGACGCCTTCATTTTCCATGCCATGGATATGCCAGTACCGGACACAGCGAATTCAGCCGATGTATTCGCCATCCTTAACAGCCGCCGTGGATTACCGGGCTTGCCAGCTGTTCCTGAAAAACCGGTAGTAGAAGTTGTCGATGCATGGGCGTTGGGTAATCTTCTCAAAGGTTTGAGGCAAGTTAAATCTTGGGTTACATTAGCCTTCGGTGCACTGATGTTGCAGCGCAGTGCTTACCAGCCAAATTGCAAGCCAGGACAGCATGACCGGTCCAGCATTGCTGCTTGGAATCCTCGGTACAGTAATATTTTCAACAGCCTTATCAACTGATTTCTCCTGGGTGCTGGGGAGTTTCCAGATCATCGCCTGGTTTGTTACTGTTTTGGTAATGTACTTAGCCGGGCGACTTTTGCGCGGCAATGGTACATATTCATCTGTCCTGCGAACCATGGGTTTTGCCCAGGGGATCTACCTGCTCGATTTATTCTCTTTTATCCCTTCCATCACACCCATCGTGCGCTTTATCGTCTCTTTGCTGGTCTTCATCGGGGTATGGACGGGGGTTGCAACCGCCCATAACCTGAAAGGATGGCGTTCATTGATCCTACCGATCGTTTACATCCTGGTGTTTCTATTGGGGTTCGTGATCATCTATACCGTTATTGGTGGCTTGACCCTCACCCTCGAATCCCTGGCGGTTGACTTCGGGCTGGGTTAATCGGCTAAAAATCCCCTAACCTGCTCACAACCAGCTGTCCATGCCTGCGCTGAATCAGGTCACCTACATCGGTCATGCCACCCTGCTCCTGGAAATGGATGGGGTACGCATATTAACCGATCCGCTGCTTCGGGAGCAGGTTTTTCATCTCCACCGGAGAAGCGATACCCGTCAAACCTTCCCTGTATCAAGATATTGACGCAGTCCTTATCTCCCACCTTCATTTAGACCATTTTGACCTGCCTTCCTTGAAAATGCTTGGGCAAGAAACCCAACTCATCGTCCCATCTGGGGCTGCGGATCTCTTGCACAAGAAAGGGTTCACCCACATCATTGAGATGCATCCTGGCAATACGATCAATGTTGGTTCAGTATCCATTGAAGCCACCCCTGCCAAACACCATGGCAGGCACCCGCCATTTGGACCGATCCGCAGATTGCCTGGGATTTCTCATCCGAGGATCAACCCGCATCTATTTTGCAGGCGATACCGACCTGTTTCCAGAGATGGTCGACCTGGCAGACGATCTGGATGTGGCATTATTGCCTGTTTGGGGATGGGGTCCCAACCTTGGTCCTGGACATATGAATCCCAAGCGCGCCGCAGAAGCTCTGACGCTTTTACGTCCACGTATCGCCATCCCTATTCACTGGGGAACCTTTTATCCACTCGGGTTGGGTTGGTTCAAGAAACAGCTCCTGACCGAACCACCACAGCTCTTTTACCGATATGCATCCGAAATGATGCCAGAGACAGATATTCAGATCTTACCGCCAGGCAGTATGTTTAATTATCCCAACCAAGGAATAAAAATCTGATCATATCAACCTCGATAGACCAATTCAGTGCTATCTGGGCAATTTAAATTGATAACGCGACACACAACCCTTTGAATATCTCAAACGGTTGAGTGTATAATTCTCTGATATGAACTGGAGCTAGGTGTAATCAGCTTGAAAAAGTCATCATGGACTGATGAAATATAAGCAGCTATCTCTTATTTTATTTACAATCCTGCACACAGCAATCCATGGAAGCATGTGCTTTTATATCGAAAGGATTATCCAAGAAATAGGTCTATGCTGACATACGTATAATGGATCTTTGTAACACGAAACGTGACGCAACCGTCAAGCAAGAATTTCTCAATTTCAAGCTATAAGGCAAATCCATTCACCTTAAAAACAATAGCCCTATCACCCCAAAGGCGATCAGATAGGCAATGCGGGTAGATGTAATTGAAGGGTGCTTCCAACCGGTCGGCTTTCTCAACCTGGCCATTCTGCTCCAGGTACTTAAAGTAAACATTCAAGGCTACCACCGCTGTATTAATGATAAAAGTGGTCGCCATGATCGCATCCAGGAAGGTCAGGTAGCCCATGCGCGGGTAGTTATCACCCAGACTAAAGCTAAATGCGATGAACAACAGTAGATTGCCTGTAGCGATCTCGATACGTTTACTGTAATCCTTGAGGAAAAAAGTGATATACGAGACGCTGATGATCAACAAAATGGGGACCATCAATCGGAAGATGTAATAATCCAGGTGACGTGGGGCAGAGAAATGAAAGGTGAAGCGTGAAATCGGTTCCTGCGTGCTGGATACCTCGGAGGTGATCTGGGTATCAAAATCCGTCAGGATGAATTCATCTTCACCATGGTTGGGGTCGATCTCACTAAATCCTTCCATTGGGACGAAGACATATTGCTCTTCGGGGAAGAGAATATCTACTTTTAAATAAAAATCCTGGGTATCGAAGGGAAACGCTGTCCAGTCAAAATCGATCTGGAGGTTGGTCGAAAAACGCTCCAGGTAGGTCACATGGCCGTTCGATTCAATTTCGATCAGGCGGTTCTGGCTCCAGCGGTTGCCCTGTTGGTTGAAGAATCGTAAAATCTGGCCAATTTCCTTTGACATCTTCCAGAAACTTATTGTAGCTGTTCTCGGTGTACAGCTTGGAAGTGCAGTCACAATCATCTGGGTTGAAAGCCAATGCCGGGTCGGTCCATTCCAGCTTGAGGGTGCCAACGTCGTTCATGATCTCATTAGGCTGGTCGATATTGATGATCTGCTGGAGCTTGAGGCCGACCTTGACCGGGATGGCAAGCTCGAGCAGGCTTTCAGTATTGGCTTCTGCCTGACCATCCAGGACTTCGGAGGCATTGACCCCAACCTGGAGAATAAAATCGCCACTGGTCATCTGCCCGTTGGGTGCAGCAGCCTGTATATCCAGGGTATAGTTCTTGCCACCTTCCGGGAAGGCTTGTTCTAATGTTGCAATGGTAGATTGCCCATTAAGATTGGCTACCCGAACGGGTTTTTTTCCGTAATCACGCAGTAAAATTATCGGCTTCAGATCACCACTGGTAGCCTTCAAATGTACATATAGGGTATCACCAGGGTTGAGGTCACTCAGCTTGAGCAGGATGGCTGGTTTATCCGTGTTCAGGGTACCGTGATAATCCTGGATGAGTTGTGATGATAGGACTGCTTGATCCTGGACGGCGATGACCGCTCCAGTAGGCTTTGCAGTGCCCTGAAGTACCTGGGGATTATCCAGTCCAAGCAGGAGGTGATAATCCCCAGCGGTTGATCGACCCGCAGCAGAAAGAGAGCTGCCAGCGATGAGGAAATAGTCGCCATCCTCTGGAACCATAAACTGCAGGGCTGATGCGTAACCGGGACCACCATCATCATCCCAGGCCAGTGCATATTGGTCGCGTAATGCCGGCAAGTCGAGCAGCGGTTGGGGTGAAGTGGCCACCAAATCAGCCACATCTTTTCGGTAGCTATCCAATGTGGCAGAAAGATTATCATCAGCCGAAAGGATAGAAAGGATGGGATCCAAATTCCCGGAAACGTTTTCCATAAATATATCCAGGGTCTGACCTTTTTTCAAACCTGATAAGCGATATACGTCTGACTGACCCGGTGCCAATGAACCATAAAGTTCCTGGACTTCTGGTCGATTTTGCGCCTGGACGATACCCAACGGTATGAGCAGTATGGATCACCGAAGGTGAGGATGGTCAAGCACGGATAAACGCATCGAAGAAACTCCTTAACCCTTCAGGAAATCATCAACAAAACTAAAAAAATACATGTATATCTATTATTATTCGATGGCTTCTTTACTCAATCATATGACAGCCCACTATTTTCGAAGAAGGGCATCATACGAAAGAAATACTAAATGTTAATGAAGCCTTATTCAGCCATACGTGCTTCAATGCGCCCTGAACGAATTGCTTTGAGAAGAGCAGCATGGTCCTGCTCATTTTGAGCGGCATAGGCGACGCTAAAATCTGCAATTGCATCTTCAAAGGCAGTGCTCTTACCCATATAGCCGGTTAAGACCGCCGGGTCGCCCGATCGAGCGTGGGCACGTGCCAGTACCCTGCCACACAAGCCAGCGTAGAGTTTAAGATTAGTTGGTTTCATGATCTCAATGACAGGTTTGATCTTGGCATCACTCAGTTGGCGAACATAAAACTGGTAATTCTTTTTACCTGTTCCAGTAGTCCAACCGAGAAACATATCGCCGGCTGATTGCATCGTGCGCTGCCCCACCACCACACGCTGCCCGTGATGTTCATATGGGTTGGCTCCGCAGTAGGGCTCCAGTACGGACTGGCGCGCCTGCTTGAACTGCAGGAACAAAGGATCACCTCTGCCAGACATCAACAACATGATCCCGCAGGCGGTCCCTACACTGCCCACACCCACCACCTTGAAGGCGACATCCACGACGGAAAATCGATTTAACAGTATACCCACTCCCAAACTAACGTTCTTCTTTAATCCTTGAAGCGTGGAATTAGCATTTTTTAGGTACTCAGTATCGCGTTTGTCGCCATAGTGATATATTAGCGGAGGTTGGTCAACGATCCGGGGTGTATCACCGGTGGTGAAAGTTAGTTTGGCGAACTCCTTCTCATGCGCGCTCTGCTCGGTAGCGCTGGACAGTTTTTTGGAATAAAAGCGCTTATTATCTTTATCTTCTATGCTATCGATGATCGTATTGAGGTCGAAGAAATCATTCCATACCTGCAAGACTGACATCTCAGCATATTCTGCCATGCGTTGGCGGTAACTCTGCGCGGCCAGCCAGGCAGCCTCTTTACAGTCAGCAGAATCAAAGTTATTGGATCGACCTGCAACCACAAAGCTGGCTGTGAGGCGTTTGAGATCCCACTCCCAGGGAGCGAAGGATACTTCGTCAAAATCATTGATGTCAAAGATCAGGTTGCGTTCAGCCGTGGCGAAACCGCCAAAGTTCAACAGGTGGCAGTCACCATCCGCTACCAGGGTCATCCCAGTAGAAGGCGTGTGTGATAGATCGTAAGCCATGACTGCGGCTGCCCCGCGGTAGAAAGTGAATGGGCTCACCATCATCCTGCCGTAGCGAATCGGGAGTAGTTCTTCTATACGACCCTTGCTGTTTTCGATCAATAAATCGATCGGATCCGCGCGCTTGGAGGGCGGATTCCATTCCTTTTGAGATTTTCGTGAGGTATGCTCGCGTAATGCTCTCCCTTTTGCGATCCGTTCTTCATAGTTTCAAGGTATGGGTTTGCGCCGGGATGGGGGCTTTGGTCAATTTTGGAAGGCTTTCATCAGACATAGTGACTCCTCATGAAATATTTAAATATTTCTGGATGTTATTTGGTATTTATTAATTAGGGAATTATAAATCATTTGCAGGTGAGAAATAAAATCCATAATCTGAATTGATTTATCCATCTGTATATGCAATCGAGATAACATCAAGTAATCAAATGTAATCGATCCAGGTGAATTGTATGAGTAACAACAATCGTACTGTTGCAATAATTTATAGATTAAACTCGCCAGACAAACCCGAAGCACTGTTGGGAGCAATCCATACCTGGAAACGACCGGGTTCAATACCCCTTGTTCCGTCTGCACGAGTGAACGAGAGCATTTCTTCATTTAACATGAACGAAACAGAACGGGTCTCGCCCGGTTGGAGCTCGAGATGCTGGAAACCTTTAAGCTCGCGCACCGGGCGTGTGAGGGAGCCCACCAGATCACGCACATACAGCTGAACCAATTCATTCCCAGCCTGTCCGCCCGAGTTGGTAATCTCAGCGCTCACCACGATTTGGTCGTGCATAGATGGTTGGCTTAGCTCCAGGTTGGAATAGTCAAAGGAAGTGTAACTTAAACCATAACCAAATGGAAAGAGGGGCGAATTCGGTAAATCAAGATATCGAGAAGTAAACTGTCCATCCATGCTTACAGGTCGGCCTGAATTTTTATGATTGTAATAGACGGGCACCTGGCCGGTGGCGCGTGGGAATGTGATCGGCAAGCGGCCCGAGGGAGCGTGCGTTCCGAAAAGAATTTCACCGAGCGCGGCTGCTCCTTCAATTCCAGGGTGCCATGCATACAATACGGCATCCGCTTGCGAAAGCTGGCGGGTGATCACCAGTGGCCGGCCTGCAAAGACGACCAGCACGATAGGCTTACCGATGGCAACCATCCGATCCATAAACCCTGCCTGACTGGGTGATAAAGCCAGGTCGCTTAAATTGGCATTTTCGCCGGAACGGCGGGGATGCTCGCCTAGCAACAGGATCACTACATCGACCTGTAAGGCATACTTCATCGCCTGATCCACGTCATCGGCAAACCAGAATTCCACATCCTTCGGGGCAGTGTCTTTCAATCCCTGGTCGAGAGGGACGACATCCTCAGCCCGACCATCGGGTGACCAGGTTCCAAACAGTTCTGCCCTGGCATTGATAAAGTCACCCGCCACCAGGATCCTTCGGAAATTCCGCAACGGCAGGATATTATCTTTATTTTTAAGCAGCACCATCAATTCCCGGGCAAATTGACGGGCAAGCTGGCGTGATTCAGCCGTAAGCACCTCACGGGAAAATCGCCTCGGATCCGTAAAGGGGTGATCGAAGAGTCCGGCGCGCTGTTTGATACGCAGGATGCGGCGAACGGCTTCATCGATTTCCTGGATAGGCACGTTGCCAGCCTGGACACCGTCAAGTAATGTGTCCAGGTATACCTGACTGACCATATCCATATCCACGCCGGCGTGTAAAGCAAGGCTGGCTGCCTGACTTCTATTCTCGGCAATCCCATGCGGGATAAGCTCAGCGATCGACTCCCAATCCGAAACGACAAATCCATCAAATCCCCATTCCCCGCGCAGCACATCGGTGAGCAGGTGGCGATTGGCGGTGGCAGGGATCCCATTTAAATCGAGAAAAGCCGACATAACCGTTCCAACCCCAGCTTGAACTGCACTTTGGAAGGGTGGCAGGTAAATATCTCTCAGGGTAGGCTGTGAGATTTCTCCATTATCATAATCCCGCCCACCCTCGGCTGATCCGTAACCAACATAATGTTTCGCGCAAGCTACAAGTTTGTTTGGTAACGCCATGTCATCGCCTTGATAACCCAAGACCAGGCTCCTGGCTATTTGTGCACCAAGGTACGGATCTTCACCATTCCCTTCAGCCACCCTACCCCAGCGTGGATCACGGGCGATATCGAGCATCGGTGCAAAGGTCCACTTGATCCCACTCGCGGTAGCTTCTTGCGCAGCAACCGAGGCAGCTTTACAGGTCAGATCCAGGTTGAAAGACGCGGCTTGAGCCAGGGGGATCGGAAAAACTGTCCGATAGCCATGGATCACATCCCTACCAAAAATCAGGGGAATTTTCAGGCGTGTCTCCAAGGCAGCCTGCTGGAGTGTATTGGTTATCTCAGCCCCGATCGAAGCTGAGCTACTTTGACCTGTCAACGCGCCAGAGGCGTTGAGCAAGGATCCAACCTTTCCCTGGCGGATCATCTCGGTATTTTGCCAGCCTTCTGGATGCGCCTGATTTAACTGTCCGACCTTCTCTTCAATGGTCATCTGACTCAACAGAGAATTAATAAATGTTTCCGATGATTCGTTCACCATAATGCCACCTGATTTTTCCTTTTATTGATTTATTTGTGTTAATTTTCACACAATCGTTGGTTCGATCTTTCGCCATTACACAGGTAATGTCAATTTGAAAAGATGTATACTTATTTATACCATACTGGAGGTCCGATCAATGAACAGCCGAGAACGATTTATTCAAACGATGAATTATGCCCATCCCGATCGACCTCCCCTTTTTGAAGACGGTATCCGGGAAGAAGTGATTAAAGATTGGCGCACACAAGGTTTGGGGAAAAGGGACAGACTTGAATCCATGTTTACATTCGATGTGCGGGAGGAGATGGAACCTATCCTGGAACCACTACCCACACCATCGCATTGGCCGAAGACACCAGCTGGATTACAACAACTTTCGAATAAACTGAATGCAGAAGATCCCAAACGCCTGCCGGATGACTGGGGTAATAAAGTTAAAGAATGGAAAAACCGCCAATATCCATTAATCCTGCGCGTGCACCGAGGCTACTTTTTAACCATGGGAGTTCATGGATGGCATCGTTTTACAGACGCGATTCAATTACTGATCGATCGACCCAATATGATTGAAATGTGGATGGATATCTATTCAGACTTCTGTGCCAAACTCATCACTAAAATTTTAGAAGAAGTTGATGTGGATGCAGCGCTCTTCAGCGAGCCAATCGGAGGCAACCACGGACCTTTGATCTCTCCTGGAATGTACTCTTCCTTGGTATTAAAGAGCTATATGCCCATCCTGGATACTTTAAAACGATTTGGTGTAAGCACGATCATTTATCGAACCTATGCCAACACGCGCATATTACTTCCATCAGTGATCGATGCAGGGTTTAATTGCTTGTGGGCATGCGAGTGTCAACCGCAAGCCATGAACTATCGAGAAATCAGGCGAGAATTTGGAAGAGACTTGCGGCTCATTGGTGGAATTGATGCAGATTGTCTTCGACAAAATGAGAGTAATATTCAAGAAGAAATTATGGAAATCGTCCCGCAATTACTCGAAGGAGGTGGCTATATTCCACTCGCAGACGGCAGAGTGCGTGAAGATGTCCCTTTTAAAAACTATATCTATTACCGAAAAATCCTCGAATCCGTTACATCTTAGCGAAGCAGAAAAGATAAATATAACCCTAAATTGAATTTACTGCTCCTCGCATTCTTTCCTTTTTTATTGTATTTATCAATGTTTTTACTGCCCATACCACCACGAAGATCATGGTAGCCGATAAAACGATTGCAGCACCCGAGGCAATATTGATATAAAAAGAAAAGTAGAGTCCAATTACACCGGATATCGAAGCAAAGACACCTGCCATGATCATCATAATTGGTAGACGTTTAGACACCAGATAAGCGGTGGCTGCCGGAGTGATTAACATGGCAACCATGAGCGCAATCCCGACGGTTTGGAGGGAAACCACGATGGTGATAGCGATCAAGACCATTAACAGGTAATCTAATAATCTTACCGGTATCCGTAATGTCGTGGCCAGGATTGGATCAAAAGAAATGACCATGAATTCCTTAAAAAAGATAAACACGATGATCAGAATCAAACCACCAAAGATGCAGATCCTGACCAGATCTAAAGAACTGATACCCAGGACATCCCCAAAAAGAAAATGAGTGAGATCAATGGTATAGTTTTCTACACTAGAAATCAATGCAATTCCCAATGCGAACATTCCAGCAAAAACAATCCCGATGGCCGTATCCTCGCGGATTTTGACACTTTTTCCAATCGCTCCTATTCCCAAGGCGCTTAAGACAGCAGCGAGCATCGCCCACCAAAATAAGGGCTGCCGTGCACCACCGCCCACTAAATATCCGATTGCGACACCCGGCAAGATCGCGTGGGCAAGCGCATCACCAAAGAATGCCATACCGCGCAATACTACATAGGTCCCGATAACCGCGCACAATGAACCCACAAGAACCGCCCCGACCAGAGCCCGTACCATAAATGGATATTGCCAGGGCAGCATGATCCAATCAAGCATGGGGCTGGTCTCCTTCCTCGCAGCAAGCATCCTCAACCATCACAATGCCCTGCTTTGTTGTCAGCATACGAAGATGTTCCCCGTAGGCAGCAGACAGGTTCTCAGGTACAAAAACCTCATCGGGTGATCCTATACCCAATAGTCGCTTGTTCAATAATGCAACCCGATCAAACCTTTCAGATGCCATTTTTAGATCATGCATGGCGATCATTACTGTCACGTTCTTCTCTTTTAACACATCCAAGATCTGAAAGATATCCTCTTGTGTTTTAAGGTCCAGACCAGTCAATGGCTCATCCATTAGTATTAGTTCCGCCTCCTGAGCCAATGCGCGGGCAATGAAAATTCTTTGTTGCTGTCCTCCAGACAATTCATCAATCTGTCGCTTTGCAAATTCTGCCATTTCTACGAGGTTAAGAGATTTATTCACAATCTCCCAATCCTTTTGAGATGGCCAGCGAAATGGACCAAGCTTACTCACCCTACCCATCATGACCACATCGGCAACATTTACAGGAAACGACCAATCGACCTGGTTTCGTTGTGGGACGTAAGATATGCAGATATGTCCTTTGGGTTCAAATCCATAGATTTGGACCAATCCTATGGAGGATTTGAGAATCCCAGCAATGATTTTAAATAAAGTACTTTTTCCAGCCCCATTTGGGCCAACCACAGCCAGACGTTCACACATATTCACTTCAAATGATATATCTACCAGTGACTCAATCTGTCCATACTGATAACTCAGGTTTGAAACCCGTAGTGTAGGTGTTCCCACATCATGTTTTGGGAATTGGTGAATTAGATAATTAGGGTTTTTAAAAATATTCATGGGTGTATATTCCTACTTTAATGCATTAATGATCGAGGTCACATTAAATCGTATAAAATCGATGTAATTTCCAGCCTGGCTGCCTTTGTCTGATAACGAATGCATATACAAGGAAACCAGTCGAGTTCCAGTATCTTCGGAAATACGCTGGGCAATACTTTGGTTCGCTCCGCTATTGATAAATATTGCTTTTACAGCCATCGAACGGATTGAGTTTTCGATCTGGACAATGTCCTGTGCCGAAGGTTCAGCTAATGAACTAAATCCAGGGATAATCGCCCCGACCTGGGTAAATCCATACCGATCAGCAAAGTATCCAAATACCATATGGTCAGTGATTAATTTTCGATCTTTTTCAGGGAGGGTAGAAACCTCCGAACGAATCCAGTCATCCAATTCCTTCAATTTCGCTTTATAAGATTGACCATTTTCAAAATAGTAATCTGAATTCTTGGGATCCTGTTCAGATAATGCATTGACAATATTATCCACCCAGACAATAACATTATTGGGATCCATCCAGGTGTGTGGATCATTAACAAGGCTTTTATTGCTTGATTCCTGATCAGCCATGGTACGAAAGTTTATCCCCTTGGATATTTCTACCAATTTTAAAGGGCCACCGATATTTTCAATTAGAGGTCGAAGGAACTCTTCCAAGCCGACACCATTGGCAAATATGATATTTGCATTGCTGATTTTTACGGCGTCCTGTGGGGTTGGGGAGAAAGTATGGGGATCGGTTCCGAGGGGTAATAATACTTCAAGGGATATTTTTTCGCCTCCGATTTGAGATACTACATCTGCAATCAGACTGTTCGTTGCAACGATCTTAAGTCTATTATCAGCTGTATTCGTCGGTGGCGATTGACAGGAGGTAATGAAAATCATCAGGCTCATTACTGTGATCAAGGCTTGTAATTTTATTGAAATTACCAACCGATAATTAGCTTGCCGATTTTCCATACAATCTATGCCTTTTTCCTAATTATTTTGGCACTCTTGACAGATGCCAACCAGTTGAAGCCAATGTTCCTGAACCATGAATCCAGTCTTTTCCTCTACTCCATCCACCAGCACATTCAAGTTATCGCCTCGAAAGAATCTGACCTTGCCACAAGAATGGCAGACCAAGAGATGCTCGTGCCCATTGGGTGCAGCGATATATGCTTGACATTTATCTTTTTGGTGAACCCTTTGGATTAATCCCAATCCTTCCAATTTGTCAAGCGTCCGGTAAACGCTTACCAGGCCGATCGTTGGATATTTTTGATGAGCCTGGGTAAATATCTCCATCGCGGAGAGGGCTTTATCTGTGCGGGCAAGGATATCGACGACATAATATCTTGGTCCGGTTAATTTATAACCACTTGTTTTCAGTACGGACAACCAATGTTCAGATACCGTGCTTTCCTGATTGCTCATTTTTCCTCGTTATTGAAACTAATTATCACATGATAATGATTATCATTATAGTAGCAAACCTTTACCTGTCAATATTTCTATTTATTTTGACATCTCCTCTTTGCAAAAACAAGCCTTTGTGCTATATTTAGCCCCTGTGTCTCGCCATCATACTCAGATGGCTTGCTTTCCGCCCCTGGTGAGTCGCCCGGCAAAATCCAGGAGCTATCCCGAGGAAAGGAGGATATTCCCATGCGTGAATATGAACTGGTTTTCATTGTCCACCCTGATCTGGACGATACTGCGTTGAAAGACGTGGTTGAAAAAGTTAAAGGATGGATTACTGAAGCTGGTGGTTCTGTTTCCAAAGTTGATCTCTGGGGTAAACGAAAAATGGCATATACGATTCGTAAGCAAAAAGATGGTCAGTATGTGCTATTTAAGATCCAGATGGATCCAGCCTTTGGTATAACCTTAGAGCGTAATTTACGCTTTTTAGAACCGGTGATGCGGTTCTTATTAACCAGTGTTGAATAGTCTTTAGAAAGGAGTCCGAAAATGAGTCGTGGACTAAATAAAGTCATGATTATTGGCAATCTCGGACGTGATCCAGAGATGCGCTATACACCGTCCGGAAAACCTGTTACTACTTTTAGCGTTGCTACAAGTCGGACATGGAGCACCTCAGATGGCGAGAAACGTGAAGAAACTGAATGGTTCAATGTTGTTGCCTGGAGTAGCCTTGCGGAAATATGTAAGCAATATCTGGCCAAAGGACAGCAGGTCTATATCGAAGGGCGCTTACAAACCCGTCATTGGGATGACCAGGAAGGTAACAAACATACTTCCGTTGAAATCGTCGCCAACGAAATGATCATACTAAGTGAACGGCGCGAATCCGGAGAATCCTCAACAGAGGCAGAATCAATTGATGACGAAGAATTCCCATTCTAATTCTCGAATGGGTCAATGATTAGAGAAATTGTAGAAAATATAAGGAGTTAGCTCAAGTGGATACAAATGAAATGTCATCCGATGCACGTGGTGGTGCGCGACGGTTTTATTCTCAACCTCGCGTATGCCAGTTTTGCACCGACAGAACTGCGAAAATCGATTACAAACAAACCGATACCTTGCGCCGATATGTCACCGAAAGTGGAAAAATTAGACCTCGTCGTCAATCCGGAGCATGTGCAAGGCACCAGAGAGAGTTAGCCCGTGCAATAAAACGTGCCAGGCATCTGGCTTTGTTACCTTTCACGGGTGAAATTCTCCGATGAAGAATGCCAAAAATTTATATTTTGGATGTCTTGATTTTCTATACATCCAAAATTTTATGAGGTTTATCTATGGCTAAAGGACAAAAAGGTCAAATTGTCACGAAGAAACATCTTGCTCGTCAAGAACGTGAAAACCGTCAAAATCGGATAATCCTGATTTGCAGTATTGTTGTCATTGTTCTTGTTATTGGATTGATCGGTTATGGTCTTGTTCAAACCTATATCATCCAACCCAGCCAACCTGTTGCAAAGGTTGCGGATAAAACTATTACGACAAAGCAATTTCAAACATTTGCTCGCTATCAACGGGTGCAATTGATCCAACAATATCAACAATACCAGCAATTCGCCCAGCTTTTTGGTAGCGACCAGGCAAGTTTGAGTTATATTCAACAGTACCTGGCTCAAATCAACTACCAATTAGAACCGACCAATCTCGGTCAGAGTACCCTGGATTATTTGATTGCAGATAAAATTATTCAAAAAGACGCAGAAAAACTTAATATTTCAGTCAGTGATGAGGAAGTCAACAAAGCCTTACAAGATTACTTTGGATACTTTCCAAATGGGACACCTACCAGTGCCCCGACATCAATATCTGTGCCAACTTCCACATTAAATCCAACACAGATCGGATTGATTCCACCCACATCAACAGCTGTTCCAACAGCCACTAATACACCTACGCCTGTAATCACGATAACTCAAGATATTAGTAACTCCAACCCAAACTGCCGAAATAACGCCAACTTTACCAGCGCCAACAACAACCCCCATACCTACCCAAACCCCGTATACAGAATCGGCATATCAGGAAGAGTTCAAAACGTATATGACGAATTTAAACTCATTTGCGGAGCTTTCTGAAGCTGATTTCAGGTGGATTTTTGGTATGCAACTTTTACGGAAGAAAATATTCGATTCAGTGACTGCAAATGAACTACCAGAGCAGGAACAAGTTTGGGCGCGTAACATCGTGGTAAGTGATGAAGCACAGGCGCAATCAATATATGATCGACTCATCAACGGAGAAGACTTTGAAACCGTTGCTACTGAAGTATATTCAGGCACTGGAAATACTTCTGATTTGGGTTGGTTTGGGCTAGGAACGATTGACAGCAATGCAGAGAAAGTAGTGTTCAACACGGAAATTGGGCAGATAACCGAACCGATCCAGACAGCTAGTGGTTGGGAAATTTACCAGGTTCTAGGACATGAAGTCAGACCATTATCTGATACTGAATTTGAGCAATTAAAACAAACCGTGTTTCAAAATTGGCTGGATGAGCAAAAGACTACAGAAGGTGTTGAGACCTTCGAGATATGGAAAACCAAGGTCCCTGTAAAGCCAACTATTCCGCCAACACAACCGACTCAATAAACACGAAGATAACAAACAATTTAATTCCCATATAATAAAATTCACAGTGCAATTGGGAGATAATCCTCTTCACGCTGTGAATTTTTTTATTTCATGAGGTATACTCACCCATTATGGATTCTCGAGGTTAACATGGATAAAATCATCATCAAGAATATTCTTGCCCGCGGCATCATCGGTGTAAATGATTCGGAACGTGATAAACCGCAGGATATTCTAATCAATATAGACTTATATACTACAAACCGTAAAGCCGAAATCACCGGATGGTATAAACGAGTGCGTGGATTACAGTATTGTGACGAAGAAAGTCATATTCCTTGCTGAGAACGCAATGCGTTTCACTCTTGAAGCCCTTGCTGAAGATATCGCTCAACTTTGCCTGGAGGATCCGAGGGTATTAAAAACGACGGTCCGGGTTGAGAAACCCGGAGCCGTACGATTTTCACAGTCCGTTGGGGTTGAGATAGAACGGAGCCGTTCTTCAAAATAACTAAAACCGCATGGGTTCAGAGCCACGCGATATATTATCCAAAAATTCTTGCCTTGTCGCCATGTTTTTACGAAATGCACCATGAACAGCAGATGTTGTCATGCGTGCATTTTGTTTCTTGACCCCGCGCATCATTGTGCATAAATGCAAAGCTTCAACAACGACTGCAACTCCCTTGGGCATCAAGGCATCATTAATAAAATCCGCAATCTGGCGAGTCATACGCTCCTGCACCTGTAACCGATGGGCATATACATCCACAATGCGAGGGATTTTCGATAGACCAATCACTTTTCCATCTGGTAGATATGCAACATGTGCCCTACCCATGAAGGGTAACATGTGATGCTCACATAATGAATAAAACTCGATATCCCGCACAATGACCATTTCATCATAGGTGACTTCGAAGAGGGCATCTTTTACAATTATATTTGGATCTACAAGATATCCAGACAACAATTCTGTGTACATTCTTGCCACACGTTCAGGGGTTCGTAATAATCCTTTGCGGGTTGGATTCTCGCCAAATGCGGTCAGCATTTTGGTAACTGAATTCTGGATGGCTTCTAGATCCATATCTTTGGATGGATGCATCTCATCCATAATCTCATCTGAATTATTTTTCTCAATTTCCATAGAGATACCTAAAAAGTAGTGTTTGTGGTTTTAGAAAATAAAGCGCTGCGTCTCAATGAACTAACTGATTTCTGTCTCAATCAACCCATATAAGCCATCACGCCGCAGATAAAGGACGTTGACAGAATTTGTGACAGAATTATAAAAAACGAAAAAGTCTTCATGGCTCAGCAATTTCATCTGTTCCAATGCTTCAAGTTCATCCATGGGTGTGAGAATAAACTTTTTCCTTCTCACAATCAATGATGTGTCCTCTTCACCTTCCTCCTCAGAAACAACCGGGATAACTTCCGATGCTGCCTTCCCATCACCACGCCCGCGCTGTCTTTTTCCTTTATATCGCTCCATCTGTCGTTGTAATTTCTCCAGCGCTGAATCGAGAGCAGTATAAACATCATCTGAACGCTCCTCTGCTCTCAAAATAAAACCTTTACCCCGCACAGTAATTTGAGCTACTTGTCTATCGGCAGCATTACGCGCTGACTTTATATACGCTAAATCGACCCGTGCTTCATCGATATCATTCAAATATCGATCCAACTTTGATACTTTCTTTTTTGCATACTCATAAATACGATCTGTAACTTCTACATTGCGTCCATAAACTTGCACATCGAGTGTCATTGGATATTCTCCTAAGATATTTATTTTCCCTGGAATTTGGATAGCATCAATTGATAGATCATCAATAACAATAAACTGATTCCCTTGCTGATTCAAGATACATCAATCTCTCCAGTGGGTGAATACACAGCCCGAGCTAGTGAAAAACCATAAACTCTAGATGCACCTACCTCTAACAATGCTTTGGCACAAGCATTTAAAGTCGCACCAGAAGTTGCGACATCATCCACGACTAAAATAGTCTTACCTTTCACCAATTGTTCTTTTGCTTGAAAAGCACCAGACATATTTTCCATTCTTTCAACTACAGATAATCCAACTTGAGTTCTTGTCTCCCGTGTTCTCGAAAGTGCATGGGATGAGAATGGGATATTAAGAAATAAAGCAATTGGGCGTGCAAGCAAATTCGCCTGATTATATCCACGCTCCTTGAAACGGACAAGACCTAGTGGGACTGATGTTATTAAATCTAATGACCAATTAAGCTTTATTATGCTGTTAATCATTAAAGGTGCTAATGCTGATCCCAGGCCAATATCGCGTTGATACTTTAATTTGTGGATTGCTTCCCTGATCGATCCTCCAAAAACGGAGTATGCACGCAGGGATGTGTAAAACGGTGGTAAAGCCTTGCATCTCTCGCAAGTCTCATTATTTAAATTTGGATTACCACAGATTGGGCAGATTTGAGGCATAATCTCTACAGTTTTTTGAGTGCAGTCTTTACACCACCTGACACCCGAAGCGCCACAGCCTCCACAATTTGGAGGATAAAGCCAATCCAATGCTTCCCATAGAAATTGATACGCTTGGTAAGCCAGATTTACTGGCATATATCCATTATTATATATTCAATGATTTATTTTTTGCATGAATGTCGTTATTAACCACCCAATGGGCCGAGACCTGATTCGAGTAGGATCAAGAACGCCGGGGCCATCAGGACAATACATAATGCAGGGAAAATGAACAAAGCCATCGGAAGCAGCATTTTAATTGGGGCTTTATGAGCTTCTTCCTCAGCGATTTGTCTCCGCCTGATCCGCATCTGGTCGGCTTGTATCCGTAAAACATGAGCCATGCTCACACCCAGCTGCTCGCTCTGGATAACCGCAGCTACAAAACTGGACATTTCATTGACACCTAAGCGATCCGCCATATCCCGGAGAGCTTCACGACGTAGTTTTCCTAATTGTATTTCTCGCACAACTCGTCCAAACGCTCTCCCCATTTCATTGTCCCACTTTTCATAGAGCTTAGACATCGCAGCATCGAATCCAAGTCCCGCTTCAACACAGATAGTCAGTAAATCCAAGCCATCTGGCATGGCTTTGCGAATTTCTTTTTGACGGCGATCGATTTTGCTTTGCAAGAGAATATCGGGCAAATAAAAACCAACCACAGCTGCAGGTAATCCGAATATTAGTCCTTTACCATCCATGAAGCTGCCTGGAGCAGCAATATAATCAAGAATGATGAAGATCATTCCAAATGGAATCCCAAGGAATCGTAAGGCAAATAAAACAGCTGGATCGATATTCCAAGGGTTCCCAGCCATTTCAAGCTTCCTTGACATGGATGTAATCGAGTTTTGTGGAGTAAACCGCATCACGATTTCACCCATTCGTTTTGCAAGGGGCATGATTATTCGTTGAGAAAACGGTTGAGAAAGTTCAATTTCCTCAAGGGAAACTGTCTCTCCCCTTGCAGCAAATTCAGCAAGCCTATCATCTAATGGGTCAGATCCTTGAGGAGATTTGATTCCCACAATAATTAATATCACTGCCCCAAAGAAAATAACTACACCAATAATTATCAAAGGTAGGGTTAACATACAAATATCTCCTCTAATATAACCACTAAACCTCAATTTTAGCAATTCTGGTCATGAGAAAATAACCGATCACAATCATAAATCCACCCATAATGAGGGCAGGGATACCAAACATACGTGTTGCAGGGTTAAAAAATCTCATCATATAGGATCTATTGATAAAGTACATGGCTACAATTACGGCAACTGGCAATATTGCCAGGAATCTGCCAGACATCATCACCTGGGAAGTTAATACACGAATTTCACCTTTTACTCGTACACGTTCCCGGATTGTATGAGTAATGGTATCCAATATTTCCGCAAGATTGCCACCCACCTCCCGTTGCACATTGATGGCAGTCACTAATAGATCAAGATCTTTGCTAGGTATTCTACGGGTCAAATTATCCATTGCAACTTCCATCGGAATACCTATCTGCATTTCTTGAACAACGCGGCGGAATTCATCCGAAATTGGGGGAGGTAACTCTTTGCTTACAGCCTCCAGGGCTTGCATAATCGAATATCCAGCCCGTAGACCATTGACCATCAGGTTGAGCATATCAGCAAGTTGATTGTCAAACTTGACTAACCTCTTTCCCTGCTGACGTCGCATGTATATAATTGGTAAAAAGAAACCGATAATTGATCCTATCAGGATGCCTGGGATATTTGCTAAGATCCGTATTGTCGAATCCTCAGAACTTGACCTTCCTCCTCCCCGAGGTACCATCCCAATAGACCGCCAATGACTGCAAATAAGGCGATAAGCATTATGAACTCGCCGGTCTTCATTTTGATATCAGCACGAGCCAATGATCGGGTGAGTTTCTGACCCCAAGTGTATTGGGTGGCTTGTTTCCCGACCCAATCACCAATGATCGCTTTTTTAGGGATGACCTGTACACCTTGTTCCTCAAGGTATTCAAGACGATCATCAACTAACGAGCGCTCTTCAGTGGCAGTAACGATTAATCCAATCACCAATAAAATCAGGGCGATTACACCACCGAAGATGAGTATTGTTGTAGGTTCCATGTTCAGCCTTATTTTTACCCAAGCGATCCTTAATAGCGCCGGCGTTCTCCGATGCCGAATATCGATGGAGGTAAATGTATCCCAGATGATTCAATCTTTTCCATGAATTTAGGTCGAAGACCAGTCGGTCGCATCCTCCCGATGATCTTTCCACCCTCGAATCCAGATTGTTCAAAAACAAAAATATCGGTCATCGTAATGACATCACCTTCCATTCCTGAGACTTCAGTGATATTGACAACTTTACGTGTACCATCTCTCATTCTTTCTTCGTGTACAATCAGGTCAATCGCTGAAGAAACCTGCTCACGAATAGCACGAACTGGCAGATCCATTCCAGCCATCATGACCATGGTTTCCAAACGTGCTAAGGTATCACGCGGGCTGTTTGAGTGGGCAGTAGTCATTGAGCCATCATGCCCGGTATTCATAGCCTGCAGCATATCAAGAGCAGCCTCATCACGAATTTCTCCCACAATAATTCTATCAGGTCGCATACGTAAGCAGTTAATTACCAGCTGGCGTATCGTTACCTCACCCCGTCCTTCAATATTCGGCGGTCGCGATTCCAATGTCACAACATGCTCTTGGCGAAGCTGAAGTTCTGCAGCATTTTCAACAGTAACAATCCGTTCATCCGCAGGTATATACTGGGAGAGAATATTAAGCAATGTAGTTTTTCCAGAACCTGTACCACCAGAAATGATCATATTTAATCTTGATTCCACACATGCCTTGAGGAACTGTAGAGCTTCTGGCGTGATGGTACCATATTGGATCAATTGCTCGAGAGTGATCGGATTTCTGGCAAATTTTCGTACTGTCAGTACAGGACCAACTAATGAAATGGGGGGGATGATTGCATTTACACGAGAGCCATCCGGTAAGCGTGCATCGACATATGGACTGGATTCATCGATACGGCGACCCAGCGGAGCTACAATGCGATCAATGATGCGCATGACATGCTCATCACTTTCAAATGCCATGGGAATTCTGATTATCTTACCCGCCCTTTCAATATATATATTTTTTGCTCCATTCACCATAACCTCTGTGATCGTATCATCCTCAAGGAGCGGTTGGAGAGGTCCAAATCCAAGAATTTCTGCACTGATTTGTTCGAATAAACGCTGCCTTTCCGGGCGTGAAAGTACAATATTCTCTTCAGCAAGGACTTGTTCAAACAAATCTTGAATTGTGCTGCGAACTTCATTGACATGGGTTATATCCATGGATGGGTCTAATTCTGACAGGAGGCGATTTTGAACTCTTGTCTTTAAATCCGTATAAGTATCTTTTTGCCCACTCACACCTGGAGGTATAATTCGACGCGCCTGGGTGGAGATTAAACTTGATTGTCCACTACCACTTGATCCCTGGCCGCTTGGTGGTTGTGGTGTTTTTCCTTGCTCAATTCGCTTTAGGAGAGACATGCTTTATCCTCCAATAGATTTTCTATTTTTTACCCGAACCTTTTACCATTGGTACATCATCGGACTGTGTATCTAGCTCCGCAATTCTATTCCGTACCGATTCTGCAAGTGACAATATCGCACGTGATAATGGACGTGATTTATCTACCAATAGAAAAGGAATTCCACGGTTAACCGACACTATCACCCGTTCCTCGAATGGAATAATTGACGTTATTTCTTGTTTAAGGTTCTCGCTTACTTTGTCAGCCGTAATACCAATCCTTTTATCAAATTTATTCATCACAAAAATGATCCGTTTCCGGTCAAATCCTAAAGAATCAATTTCATCTAAAAATAATCTTGAATTCTTTATTGAGGGGATATCCTGTGTGGTAAGCAATATTAGCAAGTCACTATTATCAATTGCACTCGCTGTTATGTTTGTTAATGAAGATGAAGTATCCACAATAACGTAAGAGTACATCTCCCGTAAAAATTTAATAACTTTGGAGAACTGTTCTCCGGATACTGTATCAGCATGTTCAGGTTTGATCGGTGCTGCGAGTATTCTAATCCCCGATTGTGCGTGCTTGATGGTTACATTGTTTATTATTTCTGGGTCCAATTCATCTGCACGAGGCGTCAGGTCTAAAATACTATTCTTTCCCTGTTCATTCAAGAATACAGAGACATCTCCAAATTGGAGATTGGTATCAACAATTAATACGGATGAATCTTCATTGTTTAGGCACACCGCCAGGTTTGTTGCGAGTGTCGTACAACCGGAACCTCCCTTTGGACTATAAAAAGTGATCACCCGGCCGCCTGCACCCGTCGTACCCATAGGATAGGCTGCACCAACACGGGTATTCTGTAACCCGCTAGTTTGGGGGATCTTTGCCCTTTCTTCCCGTGCCATGCTACCTGCACGACGAATGGCAGAATTCAATTCATCGATGGTTGGAGGTTTGGTAAGGAAATCTCGTGCACCTGCCAGCATTGCACGGCGCATATAATTTGGATCGTTTTGTATGGATAGGATGATAATTTGTGTGAATGGAACCATCTTTCGAATAATTTCTGTCGCAGCGATCCCATCCATATCTGGCATATTGATATCCATTAAGAAGGACATCAGGTTTGACATCTTTGGCGATATCAATGGCCTCCCGACCAGTTCTGGCTACCCCGACGACTTCAACATCAGGCTCGAACTGTAATAGTTTCCTGATATTCTCTCGTGTTTCAGCTATGTCGTCTACGATAACGACTCGATATTTATCGGTATCAACCATTTAAGAACTCCAAATACTCTTTCGTTAAGGTTGGGGTGTCGGAGTATCATTAGGTAGTTGCGGTGGAACTAACTCCGTTACAGCAGGTTGGAGTCCATAAGGCAGCTTAACTGGAATGGGAATATTATACTGATCCAGCAGGTACGACAGGGTGACCGCCTCCGTTGTCGCTAGCTCTGTATCGCGAGGATTTCTTAAAGCGATTGTAAGCTGTGCACCACCATAGATCAGGTAATTTAATGTTACCGCATCCTGTGGAGATACGATTAATGTTATTACATCCGGTGGAGCAGGCATTGGTGTCGGAGTTGCCTCTCCTGCTTGTGGAGGTTGTTCTGCACCAGGTTCAGGAGTTGCAGTCGGTGCAGGTTTGGTAGCCTCCAAGGCCGCTTTTTCTGAAGGGGTTAGGAAGTTCCCCATTTGTAACACGATCACGTTTTGGATCAAGGTCTGACTGACCAAGCGCGGTCGCTGTGCTTCTGAGGGCAATATATAGAATGTCTGATTCAATAACGTATCATTCTCAGGTCGCCCTTGTTCAGACGCTCCGCGAAAAGGTTGTGCTAATAATGTGGTGGTTGTTTCTGCTGTGGATGCACCACCTTCAAGTATTCCTAGACCACCAGGGCCAATCACATTACCTGTCCAATTGGGTAAGATCGATTGCCATGCAGGATCCAGATCCACGAAAAGCATAGTGGCGATGATATTTACATGATCACCCCTTTGTGGCGCATAGGATACGCTGGATAAGCGGGTTATGGGAATTGAAACAGCTACCATTCCAGGTGAAATGAAGAGGGCATCATCCGATCCTTGTTCAGTATCTGGAGAATTGGTCACCAATGCTGAGGTAACCACGGTGTAGGGATCCATCGTGTAGCGAGCCATTTTTCCTGATACCTGATTGACATCGGTGTACATGATCGGTAACACCAGATCCGCCTGATAATCAACCATATCTAGTTTATCTGCTGAAATAATATCTCCCCGTAAAACTCGCTGCGTCACAACAACGACTTTAGCAGTAGCTATTGGGGTCGCAGTATAAATTGGTTCCTCAGCAGTCTCACTTGCTGGTTTGCCAAACAAGATACCTCGACTGTATAGCAGATAAACCAGTGCAAACCCAATCACAATGATCAATGCTAATAAAATGAAAACTCTTCCTCTACGCATATCAACCTCCCATCAACATTTTTTCTGGAGATGCCATCCGTTTAATCATACAGTCTTTAAGTCAAAAGTCAAGTTATGGGGACTAATGCCCCAATTCTTGTAAGTCTACATGAATTTGATAATATTTGCCACCCTTATGCTGCAAGAATTGGACCATTTCTAATTAAAAATTAGACCCGGCAATGCCGGGTCCATGGTATGAAAAATTCGGCTATTAAGTATTCGAAAGAGCATCTGCAATCGTCTGGAAAACGGTAGAAATTTGGGTTCCAAGTAGGGTAAGAACAACAATGACAACAATCGCTATCAATACAATAATCAACGCATATTCGACCATACCCTGACCCTTTTCCTTGTGGCGAGAACAACATGTGATTCACCTCCTTCCTTGTTCTAGTTTCTTTAGGTTATTTACCAAAGTTATCAATATTATATGTAATAATTCAAAAAAAATCAATATTAAATCGCTTAATAAATCCTAACATTTATGCAAAGAGAACTGCATTAGATGTAGGTATTTGAAATAAAACATGAGTGCCATGGCCAGGCGTGCTGTGCAGCTCTATTGTTCCACCGAGCATTTGGACACGGTCATGGATAATTTTTAATCCCATTCCACCCTTCTCCTGCATCTTTTCAGCCTCGAAACCTTTACCATTGTCTTCTATGCTAACCCGGATACCCGTAGCAGATGTGTCAATCTGGATAATAACTTGAGTTGCCTGGCTATGCTTTGCAATATTACTGAGTAATTCCTGGACAGCTCGAAATACCATTACTTCCAGGTATGGTTCAAGCCTTTGGTCCATACCAGTAGAGACTAACCGTACCTCAATCCCCGATTGTTCCTTAAATGTTCCTACGAAGCGAGTTAAGGTTGGTATTAATCCCAAATCATCTAACATCATTGGACGTAAATTGAATATAAAATCACGTACCTTTTGAAATGTTGACGAAGCGGAGTTTTTAACGCCAACCAACTCTTCCTTCGCTTTTAATTGGTCGACGTCAAATAACCGCATCGCAATCTCAGTTTGCAGTATAAAATTTGAAAGGGCTTGTGCTGGACCATCATGCATCTGGCGTGCAAGCCGGCCACGTTCTGTTTCTTGAGCTTGTATGATCATTTCAACGGTCTTAGCAAGGCTGGTCTGATCTGTTTTTGAGTCATTAGGAGAAAATTCACCCGTCTCAAATGCTTGATCGATCCGCACTAAAATCCCAAGGTAATTTTCGATATGTGTTCGATCGCTTTGTAATTTATCTATTTGCCCTCGCATAACAAATAACCGTTGTTGGGCATCCAGGGCTGCATCGTAAGCCATGCGAATATCAGCTCTTGATACCGCACTCAATCTGAGCCTGGATCTGTTGTAAATGTGCTGATATCGATGCGTTTCTTTGTTGAAGCCGAGAAGTTTCAAGCTGACTTTGTTCAATTAATAAGGTTATTTCTTTTAACTCTTTTTGAGCTTGTTCCAATTCTGATCTACAATCTTGTTTTAGCTTCTCCCAGACTAATTGTGCCTCTGGTTCCTGAGACTGACTAGGCAAATCCATGATCCCAGCTCCTTGACCCATATATTCATCGGACAATTTATTCTTGAGTGAGTATAGCACATGACAACATAAGCATCAACACTCATCAGCTAACAATTCTAATAACCCGACCAAATCCAACCTCATGTATAATGTTTTTACGTAATGATCCACTATATTATTTCTATTTTTATAATGTGATTTTTCTAATTATTTTATTATCTGGTTTCACTACATATTTTGGTCCGTAAATTGCACAATTTCATAACATGTTGAACAGATACACATGTAAAGATAATCAACAAATATGTTTATTTAAATAATTCTTATAAAACCCTCTGTTATAAGTTGTAGATACTCATTTTCATAGAAGACAAGTAATAAGGCTGACCAGATGAAGCTATCAATAATTATACCGGTTTACAATGAGGAAAATTCACTTGAAGAAATCGTTGATAAAGTTGTTGCTGCGAATTGTTTAGATTTAGAAAAAGAAATCATCATTTCAAATGATGGTTCTACAGATGATACTTTTGATAGTTATTCAAAAACTCAAAACGAAATATCCAGAAATAATCACCTATCACTCACCCACAAACCTGGGTAAAGGTGCGGCAGTACGATTGGGCATCGCGATATCGTCAGGCGAAATCATAATCATTCAGGATGCTGACCTGGAATTAGACCCGAATGATTATTCTCGTCTTCTCGCCCCCTTTACTCAAGAATGAAACCAAGGTTGTTTATGGCTCAAGATTTCCTCAACTCGAGGGTAAAAATTAAAAAAACCTCCCGTCTCGCAAACCGCTTTTTAACATTTTTTACAAATATTCTTTATGGTAGCCATCTAACTGATATGGAAACTGCATATAAGATGTTCTATCGTGAAACATTAAACGGAATTAAGCTTCGTTGTGTCCGTTTTGATTTCGAGCCTGAAATCACTTCTAGGTTCTTAAATAAGGGATTTAATATTTTAGAGATTCCCATATCATTATCAACCACGTACGGTTCAAGCTGGTAAGAAGATATCATGGATTGATGGATATGAAGCGGTATATACCCTTATACGCATGTCGTTTTTTCGACCATAGATGACAAAGTGCCTATTTCAGATATAAGAACAAAAAAGATATATCGTGTCGTTATATGGATACTGCTAATCCTCTGTGTATTTATTCTAATGCGTATCGCACCAATTCTCTCCAAAGCAAAATATTTACCCAGTGATGATTTTGTTCAATATTGGGCCAGTGGGAAATTAAATATATACGGTGAGAATCCATTTGATCCTCAGAAGATTGAACAGCTCCAAATTGCCGCAGGGGGAGAACCATCCGGTACTTATACGATTTCTATTATGCTAAACCCCCCATGGGCAATATCCCTCATCATGCCTTTTGGGTTCTTAAATTATTCCATCAGTAGATTATTGTGGCTTATATTTTCTATTGGGTTAATCTTGGTATCATCTCTATGGCTATGGCACATCTACGATGGGAACCCCAAGCAGCGTTGGTTAGCTTTACTGGTTGTGTTCATTTTTGCCCCAACGATTTCAGTACTCGAGGTCGGACAAATTGCTCCATTGTTATTAATTGGACTTGTTGGATTTCTTTATTTTACGGTTGTAAATAGAAATGATTGGCTGGCGGGTGCTTTTGTCGCTCTTGTGTCCATAAAACCTCAAGTGACTTACCTATTCTGGGTTGCATTGCTTTTTTGGATAATACAGGAACGTCGATGGCTGCTTGTTATTAGTACATCAATCACTGTAATACTATTGACATTGATAGCATGGATATTTAATCCACACATTATTCAACAATATCTTGGAATGCTTCAAACTTATCAAATATCTGACTGGGCAAACCCAACGATCGGCGCATATTTACGTTTCTTCTGGTTTGGAACAGATAAATTTTGGCTCCAATTTCTACCATCAATAATTGGGTGCATATGGTTTATTTACTATTGGTGTAAACATCATCGTTCATGGAATTGGGTGGATGAGTTGCCCTTATTATTGCTTATATCTCAGGTCACAGCGTCATATACCTGGACTTATGATCAAGTAATCCTCATTCCAGCTATCATCCAAGCGACAGTATGGATCATGTATGACTGGAAACGCTGGTCGACTTTCTTCGTGGCTATTATTTATTTGAGCATAAATTTACTCGACCTTGTTTTACATCGAATATTAAGTGACTTTTGGTTTATATGGATGGCGCCTGCATTACTTATCTTGTACTTGTTTATACGTTGGCGATACATGAAGCGAAAAGATAAAGATATTTCAGTGATTTAAGCTATTTAGAAATATTATGACTCAGAACAATCTCACCAATTTCACAAACAAACCTAAAATTCGCGGCATCAGCCTTGATATTATCTGGGTGCTGGTGATATTTGGTTGGGTTCTTGATTATTTCCTCCTTATTGCCGCTTCCCCCGAATGACTTTTGGTGGCACCTCAAGATTGGCGAGTATATTTATACCTATCATTCGATACCCACAACGAATATTTTGCATGGACATTACCGATAGATCAACCTTTTTTTTATGCTGCTTGGTTTGCCGAATTATTGTTTTATCTTCTCTATAGATTGGTGGAATTGCCGTGATTATTTCTACGCGAACAGTCTTGATTGGAATTACGGTTTTGCTCATTGCCACCGAAGCAAAACGGCAAAGTAATTCTTGGCGTATTGCTGCTGCAGCAATTGCTATATTGTGTGTGATGATACTTAATAATTTACTCGTTCGGACACAAATGTGGGCTTGGCTTCCATTTTTAATTACATATATAGTACTAAAACGTTATACGAAAGGGAATCTAGAGTGGTATTGGCTTCTAATCTGCCCGATAAGTATGATCTTTTGGGTGAATGTCCATGGAAGCTTTATATTAGGTCTGGCACTTCCAGGAATTTTCTTTCCTGGGGAATCAATAAGCAAGTTATTGAAACAGCCCAATGCATTAAACTGGCATCAAATTGGGTGGATTGGATGTGTAGGATTACTTTCCGGTATAGCAATCTTAGTAAACCCTCGTTTTGTGGGTATTATCAAATATCCACTTAACTTACTCACCGACCCTTCCCAGTCAACAGCTAATTGAGGAATGGCAATCACCCACCCCTCAAGGTCTTGCTAATATTACATTCTATGTAGGCATTATCTTTTTTATAATAACTCTCGCCTACTCAAAATATCGACTTACTCCCACAGAAATCATTCTGTATATTGGTTTTTTGTGGCTCGCGTGGTCAGGTCTGCGTTATGTCATTTGGTATGGAATGATTTTCGCTCCGATCTTTGCACGGCTAATTAAAGAGCTACCATTTAAACACCTTCTCTAATTCCCCAAAAGAACTGGTTGAACCTGGTATTGATAATTTTCAATATTTTATCCCTGTAATTGCAGTCCAACCCTGGTTTGTTGAGCATCTTCCATTACCTGATGCTTATTGGAAGTTTGTACTACGAGACATGCCTACCAGTCGGACCACTGATCAGTATCGATACACCAGTCTCGGCTGCTGAATACCTGAAGTCTCATCCTGGTGGTCATTTTCTTTAACCGAAATGGGATATGGTAGCTATTTAATTTGGGCGATTCCGGACAAAAGGTTTTTATTGATCCTCGTGTTGAGCTTTTCCCATTTGACCAATGGATGGATTATATTCATATAAACAATGGGATTAATTACAACGAAATCCTTACGAAGTATGGAGTAGATAGAATACTATTGGGTAAAGAGTTGCAACCTGACCTTGCTAAAGAGCTTACTGATGATAAATTATGGAAATTAGAATATGAAGACCAATATGTACAAATTTGGTCTAAAATATCAAGCCCTTAAATATATACAAACTTGGAACAATAAATCCCAGAGAAAACATATGAACTAGCCCGCATCATCATGTCTATTATCAATAACAAACACTTGCAACATTACACTAGGTTGATGTTTTTCACAACGCGGCAATTCTCTTGCAATCATTTTGATATTTCGGCAAGATCGGTTTGGGTAAGTTGAATAAATCATAGACAGTGATTTGAAAACCTTATGCCCAGCTGGATTAGTTTACAGGAAAGATCTGGTACGCCGTTATGATTATATAAACCAGGCTGCAATCCAACAAGCATTGATCAAGCCTACCGTATTGCCTGGATTTTCTCATCCATCTATCAGCTGTCTATATATTGCTCAAGTTTATCCCCTTTGTACATACATACCCCTTCTGGTAGCAGTAACATTATGGACATTATTTTCACTTGGATTTTCTTTCTGATGCTATCTATTTATGTAACTCTTGATTAACCAAATTAATGAAACAAAGAATAATTTTATGGCAGCTCTTGAATTATTGGATTTTCTTTTTTTTTCATTTTTACAGGTTCTCCAGGCAGGGCAAAACCACACACTTGCACTACTTTTAATAATCGCTTTACTTGTTGTGACGTTTTCAGAATATTGCTTCCTTGCAGGAGTAATAGCATGTAGAAAGATATATAAATCCCCATTAGTTTTAGGTATCTTGTTATCTGGATCAAGTGGTGCAAATATAAAGCATTGGTTACATTTGCAATTACATTAATATTATGGGTAGGATCTTTTTACATTACCCATGGGATTACAGTTATGACATTTCAATTTCTATAATATCGAAGACATATTTTTAAGGCCTATATAATGACCTGGTGGATGCGATTTGACCGTTTTTTAACCCCGAAGCGAATAACCTATGCATATATGCTTGGTGGAGCACTTTGGTTTGCCTGGTTAGTGAGCTGTCTTTTAGGTCCAGGAAAAATGGATTTGGCAGGGCATGTAATTGGTACAGATTATATAACCATCTATGCCTCTGGCGTCGCAGTCCGCCAGGGACAGAGTGCCAACCTCTATAATTTTGAATATCAACTTCAACTTGAACAATCCATAGCCGGCCCTGAGTTGACAACCTTTAATGCATTTATTACCCTTCCATATCTCGCCTGGTTGTTTGTGCCTTTCTCAGCATTGCCATATATTGGAAGTTTTATTGCATGGAGCTTGGTGAGTCTGTTGTTCTTGTGGGTGAGTCTAAAATTTCTGTCCACCGAAAATCCTAGAAGAGTCTTTCTGCTATCTCTTACATGGTTCCCCATTTTTGCCACAATTAGTTTTGGTGAAAATTCCTTGCTAAGCCTATTTATTCTTTGCCTCACCTATTGGTTGTGGAGAAAAGAAAAATATCTTCTTGCGGGGTTAGCTATCAGTCTGCTATTATATAAACCGCAGTTGATCTTAGGTGTAGGCTTGTTATGGTTGTTGGAATGGCGTAGCAGTTGGAAGTCTTTAGTTGGATTGGTATTAGGAGGCTTTCTCTGGCGGGTTTATGTTTCATTTTTATGCCAGACGCCAGTCGTGCATATATCGACCTTGCCCGTAACATCCTACCGAATATAATCTACAGCGAACAATTTCCCCTCTGGCATATGCATTCATTGCGTGGCTTTTGGATCCTTCTGTTTCCCGGTCAGAAATGGCTGGTCGAAGGCGTATCCCTGTTATTGTCCGTGGTGGGCATAGCTGCCTACTTCTTCTACTGGCGTGCCAACCGAAAGGAAGCGGATATGTTATTTGCCGGTGCCATTTGCCTGACAATTTGGATCACACCCCATGCCATGATTTATGATTGGAGTATCTTACTTATCCCCGCAATATTACTCTGGCAAGCACGTCCAGGGTTACGCATGGTTTGGAAACCTTTATTTGCCTTGATCTGGATCGTTACCTTACTAAGTGGTCCTCTAACATATGCAGAGAAGAATTATTTCAACCTCGCCATCCAGCTCAGTATACCTGTATTGTTCCTTGTTTATTATATAATCTTTAAATACACGGTACTGAAATCACCTGCAGAAGGAACAATGGAAAATGCTGTGGTTGATTTGTGATCTGCCCTTACTTTAGTAATTGCCAATCATTTACGTTCAAAAAGAAAGGCAGTATTATCCTTATATAATAAATCCCATTCTCCCGAACCTTGAACCGCCTTTAATAATACGGGTTGCTCAGAAGGGCTAAGCATCAAGGCATTCACCCCATAGTCTTTCAACTTGGCATCCCAATCACCTACTGCTTTGCTAATATTTAGATAATCTATCCACACTTTCTCTGGAAATAACTCGATTCGTGAATCCACAAATACCTGGTACTCAGGATACGCAGTCCAGATTAGGTAGCTCCCGAATGATATTGCATTAAACACCTGACCAGGTGGATTTTCTGCTAATAACACCTCGGTTGCTTTAATGGGTGTTTCTGTTGATATCAATCCAGCTTTAGCAGGTGGAAAAGGCAGTCTGCTCTTAAACCAGGGTAGAGTAATCACCGCCATTGCAAGAATTACAACTATAAAGATGATATTCAGCCATTGAGAACCTTTGGTATTCTTTGTTGCTTGATTTTCTATCTTCAAATTACCAATGATATGGGAAATATGCTCAGATAGAATTGGAGCCATGACTAAGCCATACCATACAATACCACGGGAAGTTTTCAAACCCAGAAGGCCAAAAACCAGGAATGATACAATCTGATAGAAATTTGGACGTTTGGGTGAAAGTGCTAATATAACCGCACTTCCCATCAATCCAATGAAGAAAATCGATCCCATCAATGTATTAAATGATGGAGCTGCCCACTCAGTGACAAGACTCTGCACAACCCTACTTCCGGTAAGGGTGTAAACATATTGAATAATATTTAACCCCTGCGGGTTAACAAGACATATTAGGAATGTAGTTCCAAACGCGATGCCTGGTACTAAGAGCAATTTCGACAGTCCTTTTTTGTTTTGGGTAATCCTAAGATTAATCACATCCCAAATTTCCTGGCCAAACCAGATTCCTATCAGCATCAGCCCGATGATAAATGTGCCGTGACTATTAACCCATAGGAGCATTCCCAAAGGAAAAATAACCAGCCAACCCCATTGGTGAGAATCCCGGTATTCATAAATCGCAAGTAAAAATAGACTTGCCAACAAAAAAGTAATACCTTGAGGACGTAAATTCCAATCATTTAACCCCAGGGCTGCTGCAAAAAGCACACCAAATGTAGCGATACGCCAGCTTTTTGAAGTTTTTTTACTGATCCAAAAGATCACACCATATGCAGAGGTGATGATCAGGCTATGAATAAAGACCATCAAGGCTGGACCACCCAATCTATAAATGGTATACAAAAATACTTCCATTAGCCAGTATGCCTGATAGGATGGATAAGAATTTCCATTCGCTGTATAAGAGAAAACATCCGTTGCAGGTATTTTTCCTGTGGTTAGGATTTCCTGGCCAATCGTAATATGCCACCAGAAATCATGCGGGCGTATTGGATGGGTATTAACAAAAATGAATATTCCCACTAGGGCTGTTAACCCCCAAATATGTTCAATGGATAATTGGAATTTAATTGGTTTCACCCAGCTTTAACTCCTCCATTAATAACCGGTTTGGCTTAATTGCCCACCACCGTACCCAATAAAGACCAATGAATACGATAACCGGTAAAGGAATGATTAAATTTAACTGCATACCTGGTTGAGAATTGGAAAATGAATATAAAACTATTAACCATTCCCACACAAATACAACTGCGGTGATTAGTAATGCTATCCACTGACCTCCCCGAGGCCACCGTTCTGATAACATGGCTGAAACGAGGATGAACGGCAATAGTAGAAAAGAATAATACCCAATTTCTATGGGTAATCCAATCCATTGACACATAACTAATGTTAAACAAGCAGTCCATAAAAACCAGCGGAAATCCTTTTTTACAGCTAAATACCATTCTACGATAAGAATAATCCCAGATAAAAACGTAATTCCCAACCCAAGCTGTTTTCCAACCCCTGGCCATAAATCTTGAAACAACATTCCAAGGCTAGCTGATGTGAAATAATCCGAGAAGTTAAAAATTAATCTTATATATTGCATTACCCAACCGGGCACAAGAAAATAAAATACAACTGATAAAGATATTAGTGTCATACAAAACCAAACGATTATGCTGTTTTTCTTTTTAGATACCGCCCAAATAAGGGTAAAAATGATAATTAGTATAGTCATCTGGGGTTGGATGGCTGACAATGCTAATAATACGCCACCTATTTCATCCCAATTATTACGAATCGCAAGAAATGCCAGGGTTAAAAATAATGCAGCCCAGATTGCTAATCCTCCATCCAACCAAGGAATAAATATATGAAAGCTGAAAATCATTAATAATGAAAATAACAGAAAAACATACCAGTTTGGCCTCCAACCAGTAATTTTCAGACCGATTAATAGAATAACAAGTAATGAAATAAGCTGTGCTGTTAGCCAGATTGCACGGGATAGAATATTATCTTTGATTAATGCAAATGGAAATGCCACAATTGCCGAATATAATGGTGATGTATAAGCGGTTGGATTTTCGAAGAGTAAACTATTTTGGTTGCCTATGGATTCTTCAATTTGAAATGTAGTTGAATTACTATATGGACTACTCAGATCCGTTACTAAACTACGGATACTAATCCATTGTACTAGAAAGCCCCTACCACTAAAATTAAATTTTGCAAATTTATGATTTCCCCACAATAGACCAATAAAAATTACCACTAATAATAACAATCCAATGATTATTGGCAAGGAACGTGATCGATTCAATGCTTCTCCAATGGTTTTGCAGTATAAAGGGTATTATCAAACCTAATATTTACATTTTTGTTAGTTCATTAATATTTTACTTTGAGTTCCTTGAATTATAAGCTATGATTAAATAGAAATATAAGAATATCGATACTATTGGAGGGATAAATGACATCTGGACGCTTTATTTTCAGGAAGCCATGGCGGATTTTCTCCGTAATTATTAGCGCGATTATGATCGTGAGTATTACCGCCCCCTTTACGACCCGCACTGCGTATGCGCTGGATATTCCTCTGCCGCTTTATCCGGCGAATTACGCAGATACGACTCCAGACTCTGATCCACCTCTCGGTATTCCCTCATTTGTATGGTCAGCTGTAACTGGAGCATCAAAATATCGACTACAAGTGGATAGCGAGATTGGTTTTAATACACCCATCATAATTAACACCCTAACCAGTAACACATCGTATACATTATCATCGATCTTGATTGCAGATGGTGAATGGTATTGGCGGGTTCGGGTCGAAGCGCCTGCTCCAGTAGGTGAATGGAGCGAGGTCATGCGTTTCACTAAGACTTGGGCGACATCCGAGAACACACCCACATTATTAGCACCTGTGGATGAGGAATTTCTGGCATTTTTTAATGCCCCAGAATTTTCATGGACTCCAGTGATGGGTGCGGCAAAATATCGCTTTCAAATTGCTAGCTCTCCGGATGGATTTACTACACCAATTGTTAGCGACGATTCTCTCACAACATCCACTCAACCGGAGGGAGACTAGAGAATGGGGAGTACTGGTGGCGGGTAGTCCCAATGGATGAATCAGACCATCTCGGTACAACGAGTGAAATTCGAAAATTCACTATGTCATACGGGACCTACGTCACAAATTTAGTACCAACTCAGCTTATCCCAGAAGATGAAACATTCCCAACCTTCACGCCTACCTTCCATTGGACCGCAGTGGAAGGGGCTGAAAATTACCGACTGCAGTACACTTCCGATGAATCCTGTGACTTCAGTGTTGGAACGAGCATTGAAACCCGTCAGACTTCCTATTCACCCACAGATACATTTCCCAATGATGTCAGATATTGTTGGCATGTGCGTGTAGAATCAGGATCTGCTGTGGGTGATTGGAGCGATACCTGGCATTTCCAAAAGAAATGGTACCTACAACCGCAGTTATTGACTCCCACAAATGCTTATCCAATAGGTTTATATCCAATATATAGCTGGACACCCGTACCTGGGGCATCTCGATACAGGATTGATATTGACACCGATGCAGGTTTTTCCAGCCCAATTTATGAGTCAAAAATCACCGCAAATACCACCTATTCTCCACAAGTAAATTATTTGGGAACTCAGCATTATTATTGGCGAGTAACGCCCATCGATGGCGGTGGGGAATTAGGTTTAACGAGCCATGTGGCAGAATTCCAAAGTTATTACAATTCCACAGCACCCATCCTGGTCTACCCCCTTTATTATTATCCCCCAAATGATCCCATCTACTATGGGGATGAATTTCCAATGAACCCGGTAGAAGACCGAACTGTTGCTTACCCAATCTTCATATGGCACCGAGTAATGGTCCCTACACCAACTGGAGGAGTGTTTGCAACTGCCTATCGTATTCAGGTGGATACCACTCCATATTTTAACAACATCTTGTGGGAATATGACACTGAAAATACCAGTGCTACTCCAATTGATGGTGACGATTTTTCACCTTTGGCCGGGCTGGATTACTTCTGGCATGTATGTGTTCTTGATTATATAGGTGGCAACTGTATAACAGGCCAATACTCTGGATGGAGTCAAACCTGGCGAACACGCTTAGATCCAAGTTTTGATCTGGTTGATCCCAATCGATGGGTCCTTCCACCTACTCAAGGCGGAACACCAGAACTGCTTCGCCCTGCAAATGGACAGGAAGTAGTTGAAGCTACGCCACTCTTAGAATGGTGGCCTTTCCTGGACACCTCGTTAATCCAGTACCAGGTTGAGATCAGTCGTGATTCAGATTTTTCAAATCATTGAAGTTTCAGAAACTGTGAATACCCCAGCATACTCCCCCAGCTACAGCATTGCCCAGCGCAGCCTTGGGCGTACAGATTATGGTACTTTTTATTGGCGTGTAAGAGGTTTTGATGGAAATAGTTGGAGCGAGTGGAGCGATGCCTGGCGTTTCCAGATAGCCTCTCAAAGTGAATGGCGTTACATCCGTTCACTGGGAGACCTGAGCAATCGATTGCAAATTGGTGCTGATCCCGTTGGAGATGCCAGTGAAACCTACGACCTAAGTGCTATATATGCTTCCCAGCAAGGTGGATATCCACCAGATGGTATTCCAGCCTATTGGTTCTTGGGATTTCAATGCCAATTTAACATCACCGGATATGACTTATGTGTTTTACATCGATCTGGATCATATGGATGGTTCTGGGGCACCTATCCCACCACCCGCACCCAGGAACTATACAGTAACTACCATTCCAGCACATCAGCCAGAATATGCCATTTTTGTGGACAAAATAGCCGGAGTCGTCAATGCCCAGAACACCTGGGTATACGCCTGGAATGGATCTAACTGGGGTTTTGGACAAAGACTATCTGAAATTGGAGGCTTTGCATATACATCCGATGGTTACGTTGAGCTCCAATTACTCAATGGAACAATCGGTATGAGTCAGGTCACCAGTAGTGCTTCAGTTATGCTGTTTAGCGTTAATCCAAGCACAGGAGAATTGGAAGATTTAGTACCGAGTGATGTCACAGGTACCAGGTAACGCACAGCTCAGCCAATTCAGTGCAGTTTCAGAACGGATGAACCTGATCTCAACTCCAAATACAGTATCTGGAGATCCACGCACCATCCTTCCTTACTCCCATTCTTCTGGGATTGGCCAACCGGAAGTGATCCATCCTCACCTTGGGCAGGAAGCAAGCTCGAAGTCCATTTAGATCCAAGTTATACCAATATGGTGGCAGAGTTCCACATAAACTCAACTGATCCATACTTTGGTGAAAACAATGTTGTTATTCTGGATGATATCGTTGGTGACAATATTTATTACTGGCGTGTTCAACCAAGATATATGGTGATCGGTAATGATCCGATCATGGGAGCATGGACGGGTGGTTGGAGTTTCCGCCGGTTGGGTCTCACCGCCCAAAACCTTCATACTTCCATTAATTGGGCAACACCAACTTTCAGTTGGGACATGGTAGAAGGAGCCAGTACATATCGACTGCAGGTTTCAACAGATCCAAACTTTGGTTCAACCGTCATCAACCAGGTAACCCCATTGGTTTCCTATACACCAACGGGAACCCTTGCTCAAGGGACTTATTATTGGCGTGTGCAGGTAATTCGCTACAATAATATTGGAAATGACTGGTCAGACATAGTTCAATTCAATCTAGGTCTACCAACACCCACTGGCCTTACACCTGATCAGGTTGTTGTACATTATGCACCGACCTTGTGCTGGGATCCATTAATTAAATACAATGAGGTTGATCCTTACGAACCCATTTTGACTGCTTGGAAATATAAAGTTCAGGTAAGTCGAGATGAAAACTTCAGCACCATCTATGATTCAATTACCACGAACAACAGTTGTTGGACGCCGACAATTGGGTATCACGATGGAACTTACTGGTGGCATGTCGCCATGATCGATGGAAACGGAAAACAGGGTCCTTACAGTCCAACAGCAACTTTTACGAAGCAATACCCTGTCACCACGCTGGTAAGCCCGGTTGGTGGATCCGTCCCTGGCACACCCACCTTTATCTGGACACCCGTTGATGGTGCGGCAACTTATGTATTTGAAGTTTCTAAATTTTCAACGTTTTCACCACTCTATGATTCGGTAGAAACGGTCAATACTCAATTTACACCCACAAAAACCTATGATAGTAACGTGACCTATTTCTGGAGGGTCGCTATTCAAGATCGAAATGGTAAGCAAGGACCTTTTACGGATGCGATCATCCTGATAGGAGTGGGCAATTATACATATCTTCCCCTCATCGGGAAATAACTTCATAAAGTAAAGGGGCTGCCCTTATCTCAAGGCAGCCCCTATATTTTCTGGTTCTGCTATCCCAAATACTCTCGCAACCTGCGGCGAATGGCTGGATGACGTAACCGGCTTAATGCCTGTGCCTCGATTTGCCGTACTCGCTCGCGTGTTACCCCCATCTTTCGTCCGACTTCTTCCAAAGTATATGCTTGCCCATCCAATAATCCATAGCGCAATTGCAATATGCGCACTTCTCTGGGTGGTAATCCATTTAGAACAATATCCAGATGCTCTCGCAGTAAATTATAGGTGGCGGTTTCATCCGGTGCAGGTACTTCTTCATCCTGGATGAAATCTCCCAATACTGAATCCTCTTCATCATCGGTCGGTGTTTCCAACGATAGTGGTCGCCTGGCAACCTGGATCATATTTTCCACTTTTTGAGGTGTTACTTCAAGCGCTTCAGCTAGCTCATCCACAGAGGGATCACGACCCAGGCGTTGGGTTAGTTGATGCTGTACGCGCAATAGTTTATTGATCTGGTCACCCATATGCACAGGCACCCGAATGGTACGACCCTGGTCAGCGATAGCACGTGTTACTGCCTGCCTGATCCACCAGGTTGCATAGGTGCTGAACTTGTGCCCGCGCCGGTAATCGAATTTCTTAGCAGCCCGGATCAATCCAATATTTCCTTCTTGAATCAGATCCAGGAATGGCACACCACGTCCCATGTATTTCTTCGCTACACTGATCACAAGACGGGAATTCGCAGTGATCAAATGCTCGCGTGCCAACCATCCATCTTCAATTAGCAATTGGAGCTCGGCTCTTCGCCGCAGGTTCACATTTCCTTTTGCCAGTTCTTCACGGGCTAGCCGGCCTTTCTCGATTCGCTGTGCGAGTTGGACCTCTTCTTCTGCGGTCAGGAGTGGGACCCTTCCCACTTCTTTCAGATATAACCCGATCGTATCATCGGTATCTATATTAGCCAGATAATTATCATCGATGATAACCGCGCGATGGGTTTCTTCTTCAACTTCTTCTTCAACAACAGTGAGTTCATCCTCGGTTGGTGCCCCAGTGGTCACATCATCAAGGTAAGGGATGCCTGCACTGATCAAGGCAGCAAACGCCTCTTCCAGCTGATCTACATCCTGTTCAGCCTCGGGGAAAAAGTTCAAGATATCATCAATGGTAACAAAGGATTTTTGCCTGCCAAGTTCAATTAACCTGGCAAGGGCTGGATGTTCATCTTCTCGATTAGCAATCGCATTTATTAATTCTTCATCAATCATATTTTCTCTCTGCCGGACTATTCCGGTAATATTATTTTCCTCTGTTCTAATCAGAATACACTTTTTTTCATTGAAAATCAAGTACCAAAATTCATGATTTCCATATATAACACTTTTAGGGTGTTGGAGTTAGTATTATTCCAGTATCGATGGGTGCTCTCGTTTCT
>CAVTQM010000022.1:0-19923 GCA_963736805.1 uncultured Chloroflexia bacterium | reverse complement strand
GCTTAATCTTTTTGAGACTATCCATCACACTGAAATCCGTAACGAACAGGCTGTACATTCCGGCGTGATCTGGAATGATGTCAAACCGAATCATCTCTATTGGGATCCCCTGGAGGCTCGTCTGACGGTCATCGATTGGGGCAACAGCCAATTCCTGGAGAGCGATAGCATTACAAAAGACCGCCAATACTCTATACTGGATGACTTCCGACAATTTATGCAAGAAATGGGCGGTTTTATTTCGGAGGTGAATCCGAATTGTATACTCGCTTGGAGTGGCCTGAGAACACATCCAGTGGTGATTTCAATGTGGGATGCTATCCAGCCACTGAAAAAGTACTTAACAACCCTCCTCAATATTGATTTCGAACAACTGCAGGTGTTGCGAAAGCAGGAAGTGGATTTGCACAATCAATCCAGGCCAGGGCTGGAACATATTGCACAAATTGAAGAACTTCAGAGGCAGTTAGCTGCGTATGGCGAAATGCCAGATAATATTGGTACCATTAACTTTCTTTCAAAGGCAGCCTTTCAGATGGCCTCTGAGTATCGACTGGCTGAGTTTCAAAAAGTTTGTGAGTTGGCCGCCAGGCTGCCCTCCACACCTTCCGGGAAGTGGAAACGATTACGAAATTGCGACAGTAGCCAAACAGTCAGCGGATATGGATGAGCTGACCCAGATTGCGTTTTCGAATTCCCTGGCAGCCGGTGCGGCGGGCATTGGACTGCTACGCTGTGGGAATTGTTTGAACATCTGGGTGATGGTCCACGTCCGGACTGGTGGAAAATAATCAGTCAGGAGGTGCGCAAAGTAGGCCTGGGGTCTTGAATCCGATGCCTTATCTCCTTACATCGTGTTCTATCGACTTTTTTACACCCTCCAGGCTGAAGTCGCCAGAAAAGACGAGGCACGCCTGCATGCAGCTACCGAAGAGATCGGTAACAAAGCCCGGGCACTGGAGGATTTTCATTGGCAGGCAAGTGAAGAGCTAATTGCTACCATCCGCGAAGAAGTCATAATCAAGTGGAAAGAAATCGAACCCTGCCCGCCATACTCCGGTATCGGTTATACCGATGTGGACATCGTAATCGATCCGATCGAAGACCTCTTACCAGGTATCGTGTGAGGAGCTTGAAAAATCATTGCTACAGCCGAAAGCTCAGGTCGATCGGGTTTTGAAACGCCTGGGAGCACGAGGATTTCGAGCTGGCTCGACGCGGGTTGCGCTTGATCCTGGTGTGGGACCCGACCGCCGCCCGTCTGTTCATCGCGGATAAGGCGATCCAAGCAGCACCACAGTGGCTGGAACGTGTCAAGAGTAGGCGCGGGAAAAGATGAACCCTTCTATGTTACTTAACTTCAGTCGAGTTGGCAGGACGTGCCTTGCGCAACCAGGTTGGTCCCTCGAAATGGTTGGATGAAACCGCGGCTCTCATAAACGCCTGCGCAGAGGCACGTGTTCAGTCGATCTGATGATCGAGTATCCCGAGATCATGCATGAGCTGCCATGGCTGAATGAGTACAATTCGCGTGAGATCTTGTCCCTACCGCACACTCGTCCAATCACACTGGAAAGAGATAACGCCAAGCATTACCCATCCACTATAACTGAAGGTGTGGTGGAAGGAAATTTTGGCCCCAACCAGGGCTTGATCCTAGGAGAACCTTTGGATACCTGGATGCCGGAGCTCGTGGCTCCTCCGCTCGTGTCTTTGCCGGGCAGCTAAGTTACCTGGCTAAGCAGTCACTTTCATTCGCCTTCAAGATCATGCGACCGGATCAATTGGATTATGCACTCCCGTTATTCATTGAAGAAATCGAAATCCTTAACATGCTACGTGATGTGCCTGGCGTTACACCCTTGATGGAGTGTGGATTTCTCAAAATAGAAGATGGGCAGGCTCTCCCGAGCGATGAAAGCCATGCCTCTGCAGAGCGGCTATGCGGGCAGGTTATCCATTATGGTGTGGAGCAGGCTCAAAATTTCCTGGCTTCGATGGATAGATACATATCTGCTGGGGTGGCTGCCATATCTGGCATTAGTGAAACGAAGCCCTGAGTATAATTTACTACACTACTGCGACGCGAAGCTACAACCACGGCTGGTTCCTGACACTGCGAGACAGCTTAGTCTTATCCTTGCAGATATGTGACATCTTACAGTTTGCCCATGACCGCAATATTGTATACCGTGATCATAAGATCTTGCATTATTATTGGGACGTTGCCACTCACGGCGTGACGATGATCGATTGGAACATCGCCAAACGCCAGCCCCAAGGGCTATCGGAAGCAGAAAAACAGTTCGACTTAGTCCAGTTTGGCGCACGTGCGCTGCACCATATTCTCACTGGTCGGCCTGCCCAGGGTAGCTTACCGTGGGACCTAACCCGCCGGAGGACATCGAGAAAGCTTCAACTCATTACCCGGTCCACTGGACTTATGATGACGAACGCTTACCAAACCAACTTCGAACCATTCTGGAACAGACACTGAACCAGGGGTATACTCAGGTTCGCGATATCCGGCAGGATCTGATGGACATCTACCAACAGCTTCCTGGATCCGATAAGAATTCGGGTATCATTTAGGAACACGAACGTAGAAAATTCTATGAATTCATTACACGAAATCGAAAAACAGTATCAAGAGCTCCAAGACAGTTCCTCCACCAGCGTGGTAGCGCTTCGACATCTCCTGCTTGATATCGAAGAGCTGGTTAACTCGACCGAGTACCAAAGCCTAACCCTCGACCAGCGCAGCACCCTCCAGGCGATTCGTAGAAATTAATGCTTCGTATCAAACAGCTGGAAAATGGAGATGCAGGGGGGGGCAGAAAAGACAGATGGCCGAGACCAGGAATCCGCCTACCAACAAGAAAATAAATCTGAACCAGCGACTGCCCGTCCAGAGCCTGTACGAGAACACAACCCAGCTGCCGAAACGCAGATGGATATAGCCGAGAAACTTTTTTACAGCGGTCGCTACGCCGAAGCCGTGCAAATCTTCGACCGTATTTTACAATTAGAACCCAATTGGGAACGGGCTCGCCAGCACCGCACCGAGGCTGAAAATTACTTGCGCACCGGTTACATCCCGGTGGTAGCCTTACCAGCAGACGCAGCCTCCGCCTACGGAAAAGCACAATCTGCTGCCCGTGTGGGACGCTTCGCTGACGCACTGGCGCTGTTGGAGAGCGCTCAGAACGCCTTGCATGAGCTGGGTATTCAACGCTGGCAAGAAGGTCAAGACTTTGCTCAAAAACTCCAGGAAAACATTGATGCTGAATTAGCCTATGAAGAAGGGCTTAATCTTTTCCGTCAAGGAAATATTGACGATGCTATTGAAAGGATACAAGCTGCGGTAAGCGCAACTGGCATGCCAAAATATTCAGAGCGAGCCCAGAGCTTCCGAAAAGTCAAAGACAATTTACGGTTAATCTACGATAGCTTAAACCAGGTTGAGCTTGATCCACAAACTGCCTCGCAGGCGAAGGCTAACCTGGATGCACTGGTGGTCGAATACGGAGAAAATCCGGCATTTGAACGCCTAACTGAACGTTTTAAAGCCATTACACCGCGCGTTGTAGAACCTTTAAAAGAGCAGACACGCTCACTGAAGAATCAGGCTGAACATGCAGCCACACTTGAGGAGGGGCTGTACCTCAACAAGCAGGCTCGCCAGGTTCTGGCACAAATCCGAAACCTTGAAGGTGTTGATGAAAGCCTGGACCGCCTGCAAGGGGAGATTGAGCGCCAGCAGCGCTCTTTTCAGAAATTCGATAACGATTTACAGGCTGCGAACCAGGCTTACGAAAAAAATCCAGCCTGGCCGGCTGAAGCCTCCCGTTTGAGCGCTGAAGTTATAAAGCGTTTTCCAATCGATCCAGGTGTGAAAGAACTGCAGCGAAAACTGCGCACCTTTCGCTGGAAAGTGTTAGGGATCAAAGCTGGTTTCGTTCTGGTGGGGATTCTCGCTCTGGCTGCTTTTGGTGCATGGGGAAAGAGCAAATACCAAGCATATATGCTAGCCCAAACACCAACCCAGACATCAACTGCTACCAGCACAGCCACACTAACCCCCTTGCCTACCCAGACACCCACGCTGACCCCCACCTTGCTGCCCACTTTTACCCCCACCATCTCCCCTACCCCCATCGTTGCCTTTACCCAGAGGGAAGTGTATGCCCGGAACGGATGTTACGAAAAATTTACCGCCATCGGAAAGATCCCCTCTGGTGAAAGGGTGCGCTTTCTGCCAGCTGAACGGCGTTTCGATGAATTTAATCGTGAGTGCGTACTGGTGGAACATCTGACCGAAAACGGCGGGGCTATCGCTGGCTGGGTGCTGACGCTGGATGTGGGTGTGGAACTGCCACCCATAGTGACCAGTTCACCATAAAATATGGAAAGATAGTTAATATCAATCCACAGGATGCATTGATGCGTTCAATTGTGTCGAGTTCGATGGCTTTTATTACCCTCGATGTGTATGGTCACTTACTCCCAGGATTGCAAGGCGAAGTCTTAGACTTAATTGATGAATTGGTTATTTCGATCAAATCTTCCGGAAAATGGACAACATGGTCGGGCACTGCCCCAACCAGCTTTCCCACACTTTGATGTCCCCAACTGACCGCGATGCTTTTAACACCCGCCTTCCTCGCATCGCGGACATCGCTCACCGAATCCCCCACCATGAACACCGCCTCATCCTCAGCTGCAAATTGACTCTTCGCCATTAATATTTTCTCCACCTTCGACCCGGGCATATCCACCCCATACACTGCGTGGACACAGCCCTCCAACCTGTGTTCTTCCAAAAATGCGCGTACATTACCCTCTGTATTCCCCGTCACCACTGCAAGCAGATGACTTCTCTGCCAGTTTTCTCACTACTTCCCCCAATCCGTCAAATATCGCCGGTGGCGACTTCTTCTCCGCAAACCTACCCGTGCAATTGCGGACGAACTCATCCACCAAACCTTCAGGCATCTCGCACGCCCGACCAAACGTCGCAAAGGACATCACTTCCAGCTCGCTCAAATCTGTTTGAACCACCGTATGTTTCACCCCCAACTCATCGCAAACCTCCTGCGCAAAGCGGAGCATATCTGCAAGCGAATCGGCAAGCACACCGTCAAAATCAAAGAGGATGAGGGACATGGGGATGATTATATTGCGTATCTCCCATAAAGATAGCCATCAATTGAAAATAGAATAGCAGAATATCTTCAGGAAAATCAAATTTCAAACTCCCTAGGAAGGTTTATCTGTAAATTCCGCCACAGGCAGCCTACCAAAATAAAGTCAGAATAATTTGGTGTTTTCTCAAGACTCCTTCCATAGCAAGTCGAAAGTTAAAGATGTAGCAGCCAGGGTATTCCGAAGTTTTGTCTAATTCACTGCTCATATTCGTTTATAGCAACTACCAAAACATTTCAACAAGAGGAGAAAAAGAATTTCCTTGATGAGATTTTCGCCTTTAATGATACACAATGTATTAGTCACAGGATTTATAAGGGAGTATCGTACCTTCAATGCAACTATGGGAGATGAGACTGTGCTTCTCGCATGCAAGGAGATCGGTTTATTGGAAAAATTATATTTTCAACGACATGTTACCCAGCTATTTGTTGTGGATGAATGACAGCTCTCAGATAGATAAATGACATTCGTCACTTTGAATATGATGGTTAAAAGATAAAATTCATTCGGAATATTGAATATGTTTTTATTATTAGGATAGCACCATGACTTCTCATCATAAATACCAAATTCGCGGCAGATCATGATGGCAATCTTGTGCTTCCTCCCGAAATTGCCAGAGAATATGGAATTAAACCAGGAATTAATTTTCTCATTGAAGATACAAATGCTGGGGTAGTTTTCCACCGACCCGTCTCCAATCTCTCAAAGGTTTACATCGAACCAACCAGCCAGTGCAATCTCTCCTGTCGGACTTGTATCCGGAACGTATGGGATGAACCGATAGGTCAGATGGCAGATACCACATTTGAGCGTATCATAAGTGGAATAAAGGAGTTAGACAACCAGCCAACAATCTTCTTTGGAGGTTTTGGAGAACCGCTATCGCACCCATATATTGTAGACATGATAGCGCAATCAAAGAAGATCAGCCCTAAAGTAGAGTTGATCACCAATGGAATGCTGCTAGATCAAACAATGTCCCATGAATTGATACTGGCCGGGTTGGATACACTATGGGTATCGGTTGATGGTGCGAAGCCTGAGAGTTATGCAGATGTCCGGATAGGAGCAGCACTCCCGGAGATTTTTGAAAATATCACCAAATACCGCTATCAATCCTTCATGCGCAAGGGTGTTGATCCAGATATAGGTCTGGCTTTTGTTGCCATGAAACGGAATATCGCTGATCTCCCCGCATTATTACGAATGAGTACAAAGTTAGGTATATCGCGTTACCTGGTGACCAATGTACTACCCTATACACGCGAAATGTGCGACGAAATGCTCTACACAAGGTCAATGGATTCGATGGTCAGCAGCCCTTTCTGTTGGGCACCGCGGGTGGATTTCCCCATAATTGATGCCAATCAGCATACCAATGAGCCTTTGATGCAATTGATGAGCATACATCCACGTAATTTCCTAACACATGGTAAATTGACCGACTACATTGATTATTGTCCTTTTGTCCGCAAGGGTTCAGTGGCTATTGCCTGGGATGGTAATCTCAGCCCATGCCTGCCACTCATGCACCAGCATGAGAGTTATATGAAAAATATTCAGCGGGTAGTGAAACGATATGTTGTTGGAAATGTTATAAATCAACCCTTAGTAGATTTATGGGAGTCAAGAGAATATGTGGATTTTCGGAAGCGGGTGGATGAATTTGATTTTTCTCCCTGTACCATTTGTGCAAGCTGCCAGATGGCTGAATCGAACGAAGAAGATTGCTATGGGAATATATTTCCAACTTGCGGGGGATGCTTGTGGGCGCAAGGTTTTATACGATGTCCATAATGCTATTGACGAAACATGATCAATTTCTTGACAGTTAATAAGAAAGGAGATAAAATCATATTCAATCTATTGAATGTGATAAATTAAGAGGTATTTATGGAAACCTATCAAACACAAGCACAATTATTCAAGGTCTTGATGCACCCCACCCGCTTGGCCATCCTGGATGAGTTACGCGATGGTGAGCAGTGTGTCTGCCACATGGAGGCTAAATTCGGTTTACGCCAGGCGTATATTTCCCAGCATCTTATGGTATTGCGCGATGCTGGATTGGTCACCGATCGCCGTGATGGCTGGAATATTTATTATCAGGTGAACAAACCGGAAATCTTCCAGGTCATTGATGCCATGAATAACCTGACTCATACTGATAAAGGCGACACTTTTCAATCTAACGTCAGATCCTCTGTAAAGCATCATACTTGCCCTTGCCCCAAGTGCAATTCAAATCTGGAGTCAAATCGCCATGAATCACACGACTTGGCGCTGAATGAGATTGAGGCAACCGTTTGAAGGAAACATTAAAAAGCATTATTTAACCAAGCCTATAGAAAAACAGTGAGGAACCTATGCCCAACTTTCTTGAAACTACAATCGATAAATTTATTTTCAAGGTTGCTGATAATCGGTTATACACACCGGCAGGTATCTGGGCGCTAGCAGAAGGGAACCGAATCCGGATTGGCCTATCAGATTTTCAACAGCAACGGAGTGGCGACGTGGCATTTGCAGAGATCAAATCTGTCGGCACACAGCTTGCTTTTGATGATGAAGTGGCGGTAATCGAGACGATCAAGGTCAACATCAGCCTGGGTTCGCCTGTCGCTGGGAGTGTTGTTGAGGTTAACTCAGCGATGACTGATGCACCCGAAGTGATCAACCAGGATCCTTACGGCGTTGGATGGATGGCTGTGATCGAAGCAGCTGATTGGGAAGCCGATCGACCACGCCTGATGGATCCCCAGACTTACTTTGCGCACATGAAATCTCTGGCACAAGAGGAGTTGAATAAAGGATGAGCGACAAACATTTACCGCGCAAGGTTGCAATTGTACCCTGCAGCGGGATAGGTAAAACCTATGGATCTGTCAGCCGTGAGGCAGCATATGACGTAACCGAAGACCTCCGCCCTGAGGAAACCCAATTGGTATCACTGGCTATGCTCGTCCTGGGTGATGAAGGCGCACGGGCTGCCTTAGCTGGAGCTCCAGCTGTGACCATTGATGGCTGCAAGCTAGCCTGTGCTACCAAAATGGTCCATCGAAAGTGGTGGAACGGTCGCCCAGGATTATGCAGTGCTGGATGTTTATCGCCGCTATAAGCAATTCAAGCCGCAGGGGATTGCCGAGCTCAATGAAGGTGGACAGGAACTGGCGCGTGCATTGGCTGAGGAAATTACTGCGGTCGTGGACAGTACGTTGGCTGAGACCGATGGAGACAAGAATGGTTGATCTGCCCAAGAAAAAAGTTGGGGTTGTGGCTTGTTCGGGCGAAGAACTGGCTGAAGGCACCGTAACACGCCTGGCTGCCTTGAAGGTATTAGAGCAGCTTCGCCCAGCGGATACGGTCACCATCTGCCTACCGCTTTTTCTGGCTGGTGGTGAGGGCGACCGAGCATTTGCTCGCTTTTATCCGACAATTGCTGTAGATGGCTGTGAGCTTCGTTGCGCTGCGCGTGGGACAGAGATGTATTCCGGAAAACCAGCTGTAAGCCTGGTAGTAAGTGATCTGGTGCAGCAAAAAGGTCTGGCACAGCCAGAGGGATTACGCAAGCTGAATAACGCCGGTAGGATGGCAGTTGATTTGCTTGCTGAACAAATCGCGATAGAGGTCGACCAAATTCTTGGCTTGCAGTGGGATCGGCGCAAAGGTGAATTTGCAATGCCTGTCCATACTAATGAAGCGTCCGTTCCATCAGTCCAAGAAACAGTCCAGGCTACCTGCTCCTGCGGATCAGGAATCCCGATCCTAAAGGTTATGATCAACGGGAATGAAGTGACCCTGATCGCCCTGCCGGTCATGCTCCAGCAGTTCAAAGAAGCTGGTAAAGCACCGTGCACAGAGACCATCACAGAGCTTCTGGATTTGCTCAAGATCTACAATCCGATCCCATCCGAAGATGAACCAATCTACCGAGAGATGCTGCTAAAAGAATATTCAGCCTACTTCGAGAAGGAGCCTTCCCAATGAGTCGCACAGCCACCTACAATACGACTGTAGCCTGGAAAGGCGAACATTGGGGTCATATTGTGATGGGTAATGGCCCAGAAATGGATTTCTCAGCCCCGCCTGATGCTCAAGGCCACGCAGGTGTGCTCACACCCGAGGACGCGTTTGTAGCTGCAGCCAATACCTGCATTATGATGATGTTTATCTGGGCTACCGAACGCTTCAAGCTTAACCTCATTTCATATGGTTGCCGGGCAGAAGGAACCAAGCTGATCGAGCTGGATCGCACAGAAATATTTACCCATTTACGTTTCTTCCCGATTATCCGTATTGCAGCAGGCGGTGAAAAAGCAAGTGCTGTTGAAGCCCGTACTCGCCGAGCCCTACAATCCGCTCAAAAGTATAGTCTCGTTGCGAACTCGGTTAAATCTGAGATCATCATCGAATCACAAATTGAGGTTATTGAATGAAACCAGTTCTCAATGAAGAAAAATGCCCTGCTATGGGAGATTACTGCCCGGCCATTCCAGCATGTACGGAAAACGCAATCATATATGTAAAGGATAAAACTATCCGTAAGGGCGGCCGAATTGTTTTTGATTATGAAAAATGTAATGAATGCGGTGTCTGCGTCACCAAATGCTGCGGTGCTGCTATCGAAATTAATTAACTAAACAAGGAGAATGAACATGCTTACTATCAAAGTTCTGGGTCCCGGTTGTGATAACTGTAAAAATGTGGAAGCCGTTACCCGAAAGGCGTTGGCGATGTTTGGCACTGAAGCGCAGATAATTAAAGTGACTGACTGGGCGGAGATCAAAAAATATCCCATCCTGGGTACACCTGGTCTAGTGATCAATGAGAAAGTTGTCTGCGCCGGACGTATACCAACCGAATCGGAAGTAACCACCTGGTTAGCCAATGCCATGTCTTGATGAATCAATTTTCTCTTAAAGGTGTGTATGACTACCAATTATGTTGAATATCACCAGCACCTCGAAGAAGGCTTGACCAGGTTAGGCCAGGATTTACCCGGACCAATGAGCGGATTTGCCCGCCTTCATAGAAAATCTGTTGAGGACGGGGCTTTAAGCCGCAAGGTAAAAGAGATGATGGCAGTAGCCATTAGCATTGTGGTGGGCTGTGAAGGTTGTATCGCCTATCATGTGCACGATGCTGTGGAAGCAGGAGCTACGCGTGCAGAGCTTCTGGAAGCCGTCAGTGTTGGCTTGATGATGGGGGGTGGACCGGGATCAATTTACGCCACCCATGCGATGGAAGCCATTGACCAATTCCTGCCTGAAGATTGATCAGGATATTCACAATTATTAAGTGAGGGAATGTAACATGTCTGTAACAACCGATCGCCCACGCTTCGCGTGGGTAACTCTGGAAGCTCAGGAGATCATTGAGCTGAAACAGGCGATCATGGATCGCGATTCCGACGATGTAGTAGACTTTTTTTGGCGCATCATCCTGCCACGTGCGCAGGAGTCTGCCCAAAAGCGTGGTATTACCCTGGAAAAAGCTGAGGAGAGCAATGGGCGTATATCTGGATAATGCCGCCACAAGCTGGCCAAAACCGGAGTCTGTCTACCTGGCTGTAGATCACTTTATGCGGGAGGTGGGTGCCACACCTGGTCGGGGTGGCTATCAGCAGGAGGAAGAGGCTCAGCGAATAGCAGATAAAACGCGAACAGCACTGGCTCAGCTCTTCCATGCTCCAGACCCTCAGAGTGTGATTTTTACACTTAACGCTACTCAAGCAATCAACATGGCGCTGAAAGGGTTATTATCACCTGGGGACCATGTTGTCACTTCCTCCATCGAACACAACGCCATGTGGCGCCCGCTCAAAGCCTTGGAAAAGCGAGGCGTGGAGATTACCACTGTCCCCTGTACACCCGATGGGATGCTGGATCCGTCTGAAGTGGAGGCAGCTCTACGTCCAGATACCCGGATGGTCGCGATGCTGCACGCATCCAACGTGTTGGGCACAATATTGCCAATTGCCGAGGTGGGTGAAATTGTCCATCATCACAAAACACTCCTGCTGGTAGATGCTGCTCAGACAGCCGGGAGTTATCCGATCGACATGCAAGCAATGGGGATCGATTTACTGGCTTTTGCCGGGCACAAAGGGACTTATGGCCCTCCGGGAACTGGAGGTCTGGTTGTGATGCCAGGTATCCATTTGGAGACATGGGTGGAGGGTGGTTCAGGCTTCCCATCGCGACCTGAAACGATGCCCGATGAATTGCCATTACGATTAGAAGCTGGTACGCAGAACTCAGCTGGTATAGCGGGGCTGTTGCAGGGTGTGCAGTTTGTGCTGGAACAGGGTGTGGAGAAAATCCACGCGCATGAAATGAGATTGGCTAGCCAATTGATCGAACAGTTACAGGCAATACCGGGTCTAAGCATTCTGGGTCCGGTAAACCTGGAGCAACGTACAGCGGTAGTATCGATCACTATGGAGAACTACATTCCTGATCAATTGTCCGCCGTGCTGGACAAGGTATTCGGTGTGGCAACGTGGGCTGGCCTACATTGTGCCCCCCAAGCCCATCAGGTGGCTGGAACATTGGAGAATGGAGCGCTGCGCTTCAGCCCTGGCTATTTCACCACTGCTGAAGAGATTGATTATGCTGTTGAATCCTTACAGGGTATCTTGTAGGTAATAGGATGTCGAAACAGCGGATTGAAAAGACTCTGGTCATTCTGAATGAAGATGAGCTACGCCAGGTGATGAGCCTGGCACGACAGGGTGATACGGACGCAATCTATAAGTTCGTGAAGGATGTGATTGCCAAAAGAGTAGAAGAAGCGATACGTAGGCGCTGCGGATAGCGAGCTGATAGCGAGGGAAGCAGAATGGCTAAAGTGAATGTGACATTGGATGATCAACAGCAGGCAGAATTAAAAATGATCCTGGTTGATGAGGATGCAGAGGCAGCTCTGGTTTTTTTGCAAGAAATCATCTGGGACCAGGTCCAAGCTGCTCTTCGCTTAGGATTACGTAGCCACCTGGAAAAAGGTGCGATGTAAATAATTACACGGTCATCCTCAGAGAACTATTCATGATTGATGCACCAGCGATTGGATAGGAAAGGATTTTGAAAATGAATGATATAAAAGATAAACCTGAACCAAAACAAAACGAAGAGCTAGAGAAACCGCTTTGCAGCTGCATGACAGATCCATTCACCAGTTTACCGCCAGAATTGAGACCACAGACTAAGGATGTCATGAGTGGGCTACGTAAGGTCAATTGTCCAGTGTGTGGATTCAACTATTGGACCAATCGCTAACACGGATCTGTGCATTGAGTGCGAGAAAAAAGGTGTAATCCTTCCTGGAATCTGAAAGTGCTGTATCTCAGATCGCACGTCATGTCAGTCAGTCCGAAGATTAGATTTACTTATAGACCATTCTACTCAAAAGGAAATGATATGACCGTAATTATTCATTTAGTGGGTCAGCTAAAAAGTATTTTCAACAATCAACCCACGATCAGCGCAGAAGCAGGACAAACCGTACGTGAATTTCTGATCACTGCCCATGTCATACCAGAAATGGTTGCTGGTGTAGTGGTCAATGGTGATTTACAGTCAAAAGACTATGTCCTGCGGGATGCCGATGATGTCAAGCTCATCGCTGTTATAAGCGGAGGATAGAAATATGCCCTTTGTTGCCTTTTTCAGAGAATACCAAGATTTGTAAGGTGAGAAGTGATCTAATATTAAAATACTAAGCTATAAAAGTCCTCAACGCTATGCCGTCAGGCAGACATTGATCGGAGCACGAAATGAACTCCGAAAGACCTATCCTGACCTCGAGCTCTCGATTACTGAGGTCAAAACACTTGAGGAAATGGAAGAATATACTTATGTTGTGCCATATCCCAGCTTAGTAATAAATGAAAAACTGGTTTGCATTGGGCGATTCCCAACAAAAGATGAGGTCATTGGGTGGTTGCTACAGGCTATGGAATGATATCGATGGTTGCAACCGGTCGCTAATCTGAGTAGGTTGAAAAAATGAAATTAGAACTCAAACTGATCATCAAAGAATCCCATCTGGGTGTCAAACAGACGACCTGTGACATATTCAAACCATGAGGTGGTTATGTTCCTGGAAGCAATAACGCTCACCAAAATATTGCCTTGCTTAGCGGAACCGGGCAAGATTATCGTGATTGGCGATCCATCGCGCAAGTTGGATGAGGTGCTCCCATATCTAGCGACGCTACCTAATGTAATCTCTTATAATCCAGAGAGTTGCACGTTGACCTTGCGGCGCCAGCCAGGTTTCATCTCACTTTATTCAGAAAAGGCTTATATCACCAAGGTAAACGATACTGAAGAGGGGTTGGAATTATTTAAAGCGTTGGTGGATGCGATCAACGCTACCTGGGATCATCGCGAGGAGCTGGTAGCTATGACAGCACGAAAACACGCCCCACGCCCCCTTGATATTTGGACCTTACTACCACAGACGAATTGTAAACAATGTGGGGAAGACACCTGCATGGCATTTGCGTGCAAACTGCTTTTACAGGAACGAGAGCTCCCGGAATGCACCCCACTACGTGCAGATGTAGCCTTTGCAGAAAGGCGAGCGACTTTGGAAGGTATGTTTTAGGAGTGCGAGATGCCCCTATGATTGTTACCGCATTGCCAAAAGCCTATATGAACAAGCCACCGTCAATGATACGGTCAGCAATTCGCTTCGGTTATTATCGGAAACGGATTAGGACTCTGTGAATAAACTTAAAGTATTGTTCCTTTGCACTGGTAACTCCTGCCGTTCGCAGATGGCTGAAGCGATCGTAAATTATCGCCTTGGTGAACAATGGGAAGCAGTTAGTGCAGGGTCGAAGCCTACGGGTTACGTTCATCCCAAAGCACTGGCGGTGCTGGCTGAAATCGGGATTCAACATCAGGGTCGCTCAAAGTCGATCGATGAATTTCGGGATGTGGATTTCGATCTGGTTGTCACGGTTTGCGATTTAGCAGCAGAAGAATGTCCCATATGGTTGGGTAAAGGTAAACGCGTCCATCATAGTTTCCCCGACCCGGTAAAAACTGATGATATGAACGATTTTCGCAAGGTGCGCGATGGTATGGAGCGCGAAATCATCTACCTGTTAGTGAACTATAACGGCTCAAGCCGTTAAATAATATTCTAAATTTGGAGGTTTCATATGTCCGATATTGCAGTAAGCCAGCCACCCACTACAAGCATAACCAAAAAGCTCTCTTTCCTTGACCGTTACTTGACCCTGTGGATTTTCCTGGCTATGGCGGTTGGGGTTGGCATTGGCTATTTATTCCCTGAAGCAGTCAAAAGTTTTAACGACGCCGTTACTGTAGGGACGACTAATATTCCGATCGCAATTGGGTTGATCCTGATGATGTATCCGCCGTTCACCAAAGTAAGATACGAAGAACTTGGAGACGTTTTCCGAAACAAGAAAGTGTTGAGCCTCTCGTTGGTCTTGAACTGGATCATTGGACCGGTGCTGATGTTTTTACTGGCAATAATATTCCTGCGGGAATATCCAGAGTATATGGCGGGGCTGATTATGATCGGACTGGCGCGCTGCATTGCTATGGTGATCGTATGGAACGAGTTAGCCCGCGGGGACACAGAATACGCAGCAGGGCTGGTGGCGTTCAATAGCGTATTCCAGGTATTCTTTTACAGCATATATGCCTACGTATTCATTACGGTACTACCACCATTGTTTGGTTTACAGGGTAGTGTCGTAGAAATTACGATTGCCGAAATTGCTAAAAGTGTATTCATTTACCTGGGTATACCATTCCTCGCTGGATTCTTTACCCGCCTGATCTTGGTGCGCGCCAAAGGCAAGGAATGGTATTACAAGAACTTCGTTCCAAAGATCAGCCCACTAACACTGATCGCCCTCCTGTTTACCATTATTGTCATGTTCAGCCTGAAAGGTAACCTGATCGTTCAAATCCCTGGCGATGTCGTGCGGATTGCCATTCCATTACTGATCTATTTCGTGTTGATGTTCCTGATCAGCTTCTGGATGGGTCATCGTATTGGCGCTGATTATCCCAAGACTACATCTCTATCTTTCACAGCAGCCAGCAATAACTTTGAGCTTGCCATCGCGGTAGCAGTAGCAGTGTTTGGCATCAGTAGTGGCGCGGCTTTTGCAGCGGTGATCGGTCCATTAGTTGAGGTGCCTGTGATGATCGGATTGGTAAATGTTGCGTTCTATTTGAAAAAACGCATGTATGCTGGTACGGTTGCTACCTCAGCAAATTAATACTCTGCTGGGTGTGTTATTTTAGTTCTTAGAGCAAAGATAAAAAATGTCGGAAATGAAAGATCAAATATATGATGAGATTAAAATTGCATCCGTATTGATTGTGAAGCACGCGACTTCTACAACTGGGTAGGCAGAACCACCGCGGTCCAAAACTTTTAAACAGGCAGCTTATCCTTTCCAAATGATCAAAATGCTCAACTAGCCTTGAAAGCTTTACAGTAAAAACAACAGTCACTGCGCGATCTGATGATGCTCAATGCCCTAAGCCTCATTCAGCGTGAGGAATTACTGAATTAGCAATGTGAATTCACCGAGCTTGGCAGTTTCACTCATCCATTGAATTTCTTAAGGATGACTTTTGGGTCAATGATTTTTTTGTCCGTCTGAATGGACGGAATATTTGCATCTAAGAGGCTGAGAGAAGACCAACCAACCCGATCTCCGCAAGTTGGACTTCACATTAGAATTGATACAAGCTGGGGCAGACCATTTATGAGATAGCAGATTTAAGCAGCTCATCTATATTTTGAGTATGTACATAATTCCCAGGAAATTGATTTTCCAGTTCTAAATAAGTAAATCCGTGCACGAAACTCCACAGCTTAACAGCGATGATTTCTACTTTACCTTCTGCTAATTGGCTGTTTTTTTGGCAATACTTGATTATTTCTTCAAGAAGTGTAATATTCTTCTGGGAAGTCTCTACATATTCTGGATGATCCCTTTCTTGCTCCAGAGCACCCGAAAACATCAATTTAAACCTTCCTGGATCATCAAGGGCAAATTGAAGGTATGACCGGGCAATTTCAAAGATGATATCAGTGGAAGAATCCCTGCATTTTTTGAAGGTATCTAATAATGTTCGATGTAGCTGTTCATGTCCAACCGTTGACATTGCAGCCAGGAGTCCTTGTTTATCGGAGAAATGATTATAAGGAGCTGTATGGCTAACGCCAACTCTTCTTGCTACGCTTCGTAAGCTCAACCCTTCTATCCCCTTTTCAGAAAGGATTTCCATGCCAGCAGAAATTAATGCTTCTCTGAGATTTCCATGATGATAGGACTTTGTGGACATCAATCAATTATATCACAAATGTTGACAGTGTAAACATTTTCGTTTATAATCACAAAGAATATAAACAGTGTCAACATTCCTGTTTGTTTCTAACGCTTATCGACAATGAATTACACCACAAGAGATGATTGATGCACATCAATACACCTAATTCAAAAACCGAAAAAGCCAATCAAAATGATCAACATCCATTCACGCAATCTTCATACACCTCACGGGAACGCGTTCTCAGGGCTCTCCACCACCAGGAAACAGATCGCATTCCAGTCGATTTGGGGGGCATGGCGTCTACTGGGATTATGGCCATCGCTTATGCCCGTCTCAAAGAGCATCTAGGGCTTACCAAGAGAGAAATCCGTATCTCTGATATGGGGCAACAACTGGCAGAAGTAGAGCCAGAAATTCTATCCCACTTTGGAGTGGATGTAGTTTCGTTGGCAAACGCGCTGGGAGAAACTCCGCCAGAATTTTGGAAACCTTGGAAATTACCGAATGGCGTGGAATGTAAAATACCTGCCAATCTGGATGTAAGGCCGGACGAAGAGAATGGCGGTTGGTTGATCTGGGAAAACGGAATACCCACCCAGCGCATGTCTGCCAGTAGCTTGTACTTCTCTGAATCCTTTCACCCTTTAGCAGAAATGACCTCCCCGGAAGAGCTAAAACTAATCCCAAGACCCGTCATCAGTGAAGAAGAGCTTAAATTCCTTGAGATGCGAGCCAAAGCTCTTTACCAGCACACAGATTTTGCCATTATCGCGAATTTTGGTGGAAGTATTTTAGAGGCAGGTAACAGCTTGCGTGGATTTACCCGATTTATGATGGATTTAGCAAAAGGGGGAGCATTTGTAGAAGATCTTATTGGCGGGATCGTTGAGACACAGCTGTCAAATCTATCTCTCTATCTTCAAGCTGTTGGTGATTATGTTCAGATTATTCAATTTGGGGACGATTTAGGCATGCAGGATCGACCATTGATCTCAAGAAGCATGTACCAGAAATATTTGCTACCCGGACATCAAAAACTATTCCAATATGTTCATCAAAATTCCAACTGCGCTGTCTTCCTTCATTCTTGCGGAAGTATTTACCCCCTCATCCCAGATCTGATAACGGCTGGTATTGATATTCTCAACCCGGTGCAAACCAGCGCGAAAAATATGGATCCCAATCAATTGAAAACGGATTTTGGGGATCAGATAACCTTCTGGGGAGGCGGTTGTGATACCCAATGCGTGCTTCCGTTCGCGACACCGGACGAGGTCGCAAAACATGTCAGGGAACGCGTAAAGATCCTTGCTCCTGGTGGAGGCTTTGTATTCAACCCAATTCATAATATTCAGGCAGACGTGTCACCGGAAAATATTGTTGCCATGTTCGATACTGCCCGAGATTTTTGCTATTCAGAATGAAAGGTATAGGAGAGCCTTCCATGTCAGAGACAAAGAAGTACTACACCCTGAAAAGAAAAATTTCGCTCAACCTGATTTCCGGTGGGTCAGTGCTAGTGATGATCATCGTGACCAGTTCGCTGATGAAATACTATACGGACGTCATCGGTCTCAGCCCCGCTATCTATGGCGTGGTGTTCCTGCTGTTCAGCATTTGGAATGGGATCAATGATCCCATCATCGGCTACTGGGCGGATAAAAAGGAATTTGTGACAGGACGTGGGAAGTACCTGCCGCTGATACGCTGGGCAATGCCGATCATCGGGGCAGCGGTCATTGGGTTGTTATTCGCGTCCCCGGGTTGGAATGAGATCGTCATCGCAGCGTATCTACTAATCCTGCTGGTCATTTACGAAGGCGCGCAGACCCTTTTGAATGTCAGTTTCATGGCTTTCACGGTCAACACCTTTCTGCACACAGATGAACGAACGGAAATGCAGGTGATTTCAAGTTACGTCAATATGATACCGATTTTTCTGGGGGGTATGATTCCGATCTGGTTTCTGACTGGCGACTTCAGCCGCACAGCACTGGTGGCGATTTTCACCGCGGCAGTTTTGTTTGGCATTTTCCTGATCTGGCTCGGTTCGCGATTTATCCGCGAAAGATGAAACATTTTACAGGAACATGGAAGTGACACACGGGCTTAAGGAGTTGCTGGCGCTTTCAAAAGACCTGCTCAAGGATAAAACCTTTGTGATTTTCATAGTTACCTTCGTGTTCATCCAGGCTGGCACGAGCAATTATTTCTCCGGTTACCTGTATTACATGGACAATGTGCTGGAAGTCTCTGGTTTGAAAGCCACCATCCCGGACCTTCTGACCGGGATCGCACAGATGATGGTATTTCCGCTGATCTACTGGCTGGTCAAAAAGTTCGGTACGCGGAATACGCTCGGATGGGGGTTGCTGATCGCAGTTGTTGGGCATGCCGTTTTGAGTTTGCCAATCAACTACTGGATTGCTGCCGGGACATACATTGTGATAATAATTGGTTATGGGTTTACTTCCGCCATCATCAACCCGATCACCGGCTTAGTTATCGACCATATCGAACTCACTACTGGTAAACGTCAACCTGGTGTGGTACGCGGGAATCATGGCGATCATTCTTCTCCCTGCTGCGAGCTTCCAACCTCTAATCCTGAGTGCTCTGCTTAGCGCGTCAGGATATATCGGCGAGTACCAAAAGCCAGGCTGCTGAAGTCGTGTGGGCAATCCGCTTTGGGACAGGGATCATTCCAGCACTTATCATCCTGATCGGGATTTTCCTGTCGTTCCGGTTCCCCATCAACCATAAGAAGGAGCTGGAAATCCAGGCAAATATCGAAGAAAAACATGGCAAGAAACAAGAAGTTGTTGACATTTCGTGATTTATGGAGAAAATTAATGCAAACACTACATGTTATATCGCACACCCACTGGGACCGTGGAATGGTACCAGACCTTTCAACAGTTCCGTTTAAAGCTCGTCCACCTGATCGACAAACTGTTGGAAATTCTCGCTGAAGACCCCGATTTCAAATATTTCATGCTCGACGGGCAGACCATCGTTCTGGACGATTACCTGCAAACCTGCGTACCAGATATGGAAGAAGTCTTGCGCAACACATTCAGAGCGGACGCATTCTGATCGGACCCTGGCACATCCTGCCGGATATGTCTCTGGTCAGCCCGGAAGCGCCATATCCGCAACCTGCTGCAAGGGGAGCGTACCACCCGAAGTTCGGTCCCAAAATGCCAATCGGCTACATCCCGGATCCCTTTGGCCACCCGGGCAGGTGCCGCAGATCCTGAAAGGATTCGGTATCGAAGCTGCTGCCCTATGGCGCGGGCTGGGGAGGTGCCCGCAGAACTGTGGTGGGAATCCCCGGATGGTTTGAAAGTATTATTAGCGAATTACGCAACGGCTA
>CAVTQM010000021.1:0-18756 GCA_963736805.1 uncultured Chloroflexia bacterium | reverse complement strand
GCTATTAGAAATTAGTTCTTAGTACATAGTTGTTAGGAGTGACCGTCAAGTCCTGAAATACGTTTACAGTGTTGTTAAAGAAACCTAACAGCATTGATAGCTGTAAGGGCATCACTTTAAATCATAATTACCATATCAGGCAGATTTTATACATCTATTAAACGAAACCACAGTAAACAGGTTACAGGTTTTTATGAACAGGCTTAAATCCATGCCCGAGCGTGAAAAATTCCAACACGCCTTAGAGATGGTACGCCTTTACCATAAACATGTGCTTCCCTTCGTCCAGAAGTACCTGGGTTACGCTGAAATGCATAACCTGCGTTCAGTCTGGCAGGCAGCAATCATTCCCATGCATGAGAATGATCCCGATATGGATAAGTACAACCATGCCTTCAACAACTGGCTGTGGATACCACGCTGCAGCCATGATCTTCTCTCCGAGCGGTTGGCTGGAGAGGAACTATCAGAATATAAACGCTTGCTGTTAAAAACCAAAGAACAGCAGCTGGATAACCCGAACCTGTTTTTTCTTTGCCAATTCAATGCACACAGCGCGCTGGCAAAAAACCTGCTTTACGAGATGCAATGGCTGACCTCATTGGAGCTGACCAGCTTGGGTAAGGAGGAAATCACCTGCACCATCCGTGACTGTAAAATTGTACAAACGCCTGGAACGGAGCGAGTGTGTCACATGGATTGCCAAAGTGTAGGCACAGCATTTGCGCAGAAAGTCTATCACCTGAAGAGAGTAACCATCCCCACAAACCACGGCTGCTCCATTATTTTCACCCCCAACACAGCATAATTTGGATTAAATGCAAAGACGTCCAGATGGGCATAGTTACCTGTCGGGACGTCTTTTTAATTCGAATTGATCTAGCTGATCCGCTCGAATTTTTCGCCCTGGGTCTTACAAACCGGGCATGGACCTACGTGAGGGTCCTCGTCAGTGAATCCACAGGTGGGACACACGTAGTAATCCACTTCTTGCATAGGTTGCTGTGCTTCAAGGCTGGCTAATGCTTTACGATAGAGCTGTTCGTGGATCTTCTCCACCTCCCAAGCCCACTTGAAAGAGTTCAAGGCGCGCTTCATTGATTCAGCTTCAGCATCTTTGATGAATTCCGGGTACATGGTTACATTTTCGTAATTTTCACCCTCAATGGCAACTTTCAAGTTATCATTCGTGGTGCCAACCCCATCCAGTGCACGAAAATGGTTGAGGGCGTGCACCGTTTCTGCAGCCGCGGCTGCCCGGAACAACCTGGCAATCTGTGGGTAGCCATCTGCATCAGCCTTCTTGGCAAACGCCAGGTATTTGCGGTTGGCCTGTGATTCGCCTGCAAATGCAGCTTGTAAATCATCAACTGTCTTAGTCATCGCATCCTCCTATATTTGATATGTTGTATAAAAATATATCACCTTTTACCAGCTCTCCCATTTGGGGGTAATCACCTTTTATGGGTGACATATTTCAGGTTTTGTTGATTTAAATCACGAACTTTCACCACCCAGTTTGGCTGGTTTAAAATACGATGGGAGCAAATTATCTGGATCTTTCCTTGGAAATCCTCAGCCCACCTGCTCAACCAGGTAGGCCTGGATGCCCATCGTCCTCACCTGGTCATTCTGCGCCTTCTATCCAGTCCACGTGATCTTCCTCATCGGTGAGGATGGAATCCAACAGCTCACGGCTGCCATTATCGTTCAGCTCGTATGCCAGGCGGACAGCATCGTTGTATCCCTTGACCGCACCATACTCGGCAGCAAGATCATTCTTCAATTGGGCTTCAATATCTGCCCCAATGGTGATCTTCTTCAGGTTGCTGACAACCGGGATTCCTTCAAGAAAAAGGATGCGTGCAATCAATTTTTCCGCATGCTTCATCTCGGTGATGGCGCGCCCTTCGATGGCTTTATGCAATTTCTCGAAGCCCCAATTGTCACACATCTCCGAATGCACCATATACTGATTAATGGCTGTTAACTCATCGGATAACAGGATATTCAATTCTGCAATGATCTTATCGTTACCTTTCATTTGTATTTTTCTCCTTAAACTTATAATTTAGCTAAATATCTATATTCGTTAATTATATTATTTCTATACCTGGATGGGTAGTACAATCCTTCCTGAAATATAAATAATAAATAACCAAAGCAGAGATTCGCCCTGCATATATTTTTGCTTTACGATTCTTGCTCAGGCAGTCTATCCAGTGGTTGTTAACCCCATCCGGCACCTGGTTCTCAACATCAGAAAGTGAAAAATCTGGTAACATTCCTTTTCCAGGCAATCTTATTCAATATGTCGATGGGGAGGTCGCCTTGATCAACCAAAATAAAATCGATGAGTGGATCCGCGAGGTTGAGGAAAGACCCGCTTCTGCCGCCTTGATTATCCAGTATATTGCCAATCGGTTAAGCGAGCTGGCAAGCCGAGAGGAAGAGCTGTCTGCTCAAAATATCGAGCTGCTCAACGGTCGAAAAGTTGAAGAATATGAAAATCGAATAGCAAATCTGGAATACCAGCTGGAATTGCTGAAGCGCCAGCTTGGCGGTGAAATCATCCTGCCAACCGAGAAACCAGCACCAAAACCATCCATCGAGACGATCAACTTGCTGACGTATAACCCGTTCGGCCAGGTGCTGCGATTGGAGTTCAACCCAGCAACCCTGGCGTCCGGTATGGTGATCACCCGGATCAATACCCATGATGACCTGGTTGATATACGTCCCAATATCCTGGTGACCAGCTCAAATGAAGAGCTGCTGTTCCTTTTTGATTCGGGACGCACGGAGGGGATCCCGGTTTCCAGCCTTCCCCTCTCCAGTCCTGACAAACTTGATTGGCAACAAGCATACGTTCAAGAACCACGCCTCAAGGAAGAATTGGCTGCCATCCATCCAATTGCCAGAATGTCGCTTTTTGAAGCTTGTATACAAGCCAGCCGCCGAGGGTTCGTGAAGAAAATTAAGACGTCCTTCCTCGCATCGCATGTCACAGAAAAATATATTGGTTCCGGTGTGAAAATGCCTGCCGATAGAACCTGTAGCTTAACGTTGGCGGATAAAGACGACCTGTATGTCCTGGTCAGCCAGGAGGGGTATATCTTCAGCATGCTGGTGGACCGCCTTCCAGTAGCCATTGAGGAAGTCATCCACCTGGGAATCACCGACCACATCGTGGCAGCATTTGTGGCAGGTCGAAAACCTTCCTTAATTTTTATCACCCAGAATGGCAAGGCAGTCAACCGGGATACAAGCTGGCTTGATCAAGCCAGCTCATTCAAAACAAAAGGCCAGCAACTTCTATCAAAGGAAAGACGCGAAGCAGGTGCCAGGGTCGTCGGGGCAGCACCTGTGGATGGTGAAGATTGGGGTGTATTCCTTCAGAGTGATGGCACACTCACAGCCTGGAATCTGCATGAGCTCCTGGCAACTGGTTCAATTCCAACAGGCGATCAAAGCCTACCGATACTCAGCTTCGCGAGCTTTCATTTACCTGAGATCAAGAAATAACCGATTAGCGATAAGCACCAGGAGAGCATCCAAAACATGGGACTGCACGTAGGAATAGATTTTGGCACTTCGAATTCAGGGGTAGGTATTTACCAGAACAACCAGGTTCACATCCTGCCACTTGATTCCAAGAATATCGACCCTGAAGTGGTCAAGACGATTTTATATATCACCAGTGACGATAGACATTTCATCGGGCAGGAAGCGGTCGAGCTTTATTACAAGCACAACATCAACCGGCAAAGGCGCTTCGTAAAAAAATGGTCAGGTGAGATAGACTATCATGGTGCAGACATGCATTACGTGCGGGATATTTACGTTTACGTGGATGAATTACAACCCGGTCGGTTGATGCAGTTTATCAAGTCTGCGTTGCGCTCGGAAAAATATGTTGGCACCCAGGTGTTTGATCGGTATTACAGCCTGAGCGATATCATCGCGACTTACTTGCACGCGTTGAAACAGCGCGCGGAAGCCCAGCTGCAGGAAGAAATCAGTGGGGTCACCCTGGGCAGACCGGTAAAATTCTCCCAAGATGCGGAGCAGGACCAGAAAGCCGAAGCCACGCTCCGCCAGGCAGCTTTGGAGGCAGGCTTCACTCAGGTCGATTTTGAGCTTGAGCCGGTGGCAGCCGCGCTATATTATGAAATCTCACTCAACAAGCCTCAAAATGTGCTGATTTTTGACTTTGGTGGCGGCACCCTGGACCTGACCATCATGCGCCTGGGTGACCCTCAACAGCGCATGAGTGTATGCAAGCGGCGGTATTGGTATCGCAGGTAGCGACTTTGACCGTGCCATCATTCAAAAACGAATGCTGCCACATTTTGGGCAGGGTTTCGTACAGCATAACCCGGAGATATTAAACCTGATCCATACCATCCCCGATTGGGCTGCCCTGCCAGAACTCTCCACTCCACAAGCCCGCGTGGAATTGGAACGGGCAATCCAGGCCGGGCAAGCGCCGGTGAGGTTGAAGAGGCTCGAGTCCCTGATCTTTAATGACCTGGCATTTTCTTTTTATAACATGGTCGAATCGGCAAAGATCCAATTGTCTGGCAGGGGAGCGGTGGTTGCCAGTATGCAAGAGAAAAACCTGGATATCTGGGAGCTGTACACCCGTGCACAATTTGAGAAGGATATCCAGGAACATCGCCAGCAAATCCTGCGCGTGCTGATGGATACAGTATCTGCTTCAGGATTGGAAGCGGGTCAAATTGATGCGGTGGTCAAGACTGGCGGGTCATCGAATATCCCGGTGTTTTCTGAAATGCTGGGTGGGATCTTTGGATCTGATAAGGTGAAATCATCAGATGTTTTCAACAGCGTGACTGCCGGATTGGCGATCAAAGCTCATCAGTACTCCTAGACTGTTGCTGTAGGGAAACCATTCGGGTTTGTCTAATAAAATTCTCATCCACATTGTGACATAAAAAGATATAATCTCAATCGCACCTTTTTTGTCCAGGTAAATCATCTCGACAATCATTCTTTATTCATTAAATGGATAGGAAATATGGCAAAAAAACCTGATTTTGATCTTTCGGCAGCGCATAAATATTTTTCAGCAGACTGCTTCAACAAAACGTGGGATTACATTGATAAACCTACCAGAAAAACCAGCGAAGAGGATGCCATGCTCTGCTTGAGCCTGGCATCGTTATGGCACTGGACCCAACGGGTGGATTGCACAGACACGAATTTATCCATTGGATATTGGCAGGTATCGCGTGTATTTGCGCTCTTACGGCAGGCAGACAATGCCAGGCATTATGGAGAATTATGCCTGGAAGTATCACAAAAGGAAGGCGTCGAGCCATTTTATTTAGGCTATGCCTATGAAGCGCTCGCCCGAGCCGAGCACGTGGCAGGCAACCTGGATAATAAGGAAGATCTGCTTGTCCAGGCACACCAGGCTGCCTCATCGATTTCAGATGCTGAGGAAAAAAAGATGCTCCTGAAGGATCTGGCAACGCTCCGCTGACCCCATAGCAGTTTTTTTTAGTACGCTCCCTGGTATAAATCCAAAATTCAGGATTTATCCTATCCACCATCCATAAGCAAGGTTACAATCCCATTATGGGTTTCATACACCTGCGCTCTCATTCCAGCTATTCTTTTTTGCGTGGAATACCATCACCCCAAGAATTAGCCCAAAAAGCGGCAGAGATGGGAATGCCGGAATTGGGATTAACGGATACACACTCTCTGAGTGGTACCATCGAATTCCATGATGCCTGCCAGCAATCCGGGATAAAGCCCATTCTCGGGCTGGAAGTGGAAGCAGCCCTCCCGCTTGACATGTCAAATACCGTGATTGGCAGCTTAATCCTCCTGGCACTGGATATAAATGGATGGGGCAGCCTATGCCGGATCAGCAGCTCGCTCTCTGGAGATAAAGATGCACTCCCGTTTGACCGGCTGGTGGATGAGAATTCCGGTTTGCTTTGCCTGACTGGTGGCAGGCGGGGGATCCTGACAAAGTTGATCGCTTCCAGGCAAAGGCAAACCGCGGAGGGCTGGTCATTACGCCTGAAGGAGCTTTTCGGTGATCGTTTATATTTAGAGCTGCAAAGGCATTCGGTGGAGGATGGCGAATTGTGTTTAAGCCTGACCACCCTCGGCCGACGGCTCGGTATACCGACGATTGCCACGCATGATATCCACTACCTGACGCCAGACCAGGCTCATCTTCAGCTGGTACAAACGGCGATCAGGCTGAACCGTCCCCTCAAAGATATAAATTCCTCCGATTGCGCCCCTCCCGAAGCATTCTTCCTGACTTCTAAAGAAATGACTGATCGGATGCCTAATTTTCCACGTGCACTGGCAGCCACGCAAGAGATTGCCGGTCGCTGCAACCTACAGCTGCCTTTAGGCGTTCCGCATTTCCCGGATATCCCATTACAGGATGGTATGTCGAGCCAGGAGCTGTTACGCCAAAAAGCGTTGGCCGGTGTTACACGGCTGTATGGCCAGGGCTCTCCAGAATTGCAAGCCCGTATCGAACATGAATTATCGGTCATTGGAGAGTATGGTTACACTTCCCTGTTCCTGATCGTCGAAGAAATTCTCAACTATGCCCGAGCGCAGGGTATTCCATTCTCTTCGCGTGGTTCAGCTGCTTCTTCCCTGGTGGCGCACTGCCTGGGAATCACCTCTCCGGACCCAATCCGGTTGAACCTGTATTTCGAACGATTCTTAAACCCGGCGCGTGCCACGCCTCCCGATATTGATACGGACCTGTGCTCCCGCCGCCGGGAAGAAGTGATCCGATTCGTATACCAGCGCTTTGGAGAAGACCGTGTGGCAACCGTGTGCACGGTCAACCGTTTCCGCAGCCGCTCCGCACTGCGCGAAGTGGCAAAGGCATATGGTTTAGCTACAGAGGAAGTGAGCCTGCTGGCAGACAGCCTGCCATACCGGTGGTTTGGTGCATCCAACCGGAAGACCGCTAAGGAGGATCCATTTGCTGATTTAGCCGAACGGTATCGGACCCCAACCCACCAATCCATTTTTAAAGACGCAACTGCCTTGATCGGTATACCCCATCATTTGTCCGTGCATCCGGGTGGAGTGGTCATCAGCCCTGGTCCACTCACCGACCTGGCACCCACCCAGATGGCTTCCAAAGGAGTGACCATCACACAATTTGACCTGGATTCGATCGAAAGATTAGGTCTGGTAAAGATCGACCTGCTGGGTATCCGAGGCCTGACTGTTTTAGGTGATGTGGTTGAAACCATTGCCAGGGAAAAACCAGGCATTGACATCCATCTTGGGAAATCCAGGCTGACCACAATCCTGGAGACCATCCCGGAGACTGATCCGGCGGTCAGCCAGATGATCAGCCAGGGACGGACGATCGGTTGTTTCCAGATCGAAAGTCCAGGCATGCGGGCAACTCTGAAGGAAGTCAAGGCGAAAAGCATAGACGATATCATGGTGGCATTGTCGCTCTACCGTCCAGGTCCGCTCACGGGTGGGCTAAAGGATGCGTTTGTAAAACGCCACCTGGGCAAGGAAACCACCGAGCAGCTGCATCCTGCCTTGAATAATTTACTGGCAGATACCTATGGAGTCATCCTGTACCAGGAACAGGTTCTACGAATTGCGCACGAGCTGGGAGGTTTGACCCTGGCGGAGGCTGATTTATTACGCAGGGCGATGTCGCACTTTGACCCGGGCAAACAAATGCAAACTTTGCAGGATCGATTCGTGGCGGGTGCCTGGGAGAGAAACCAGGTTCCGGAAGAGGTTGCCAAGCAAATCTGGGAGCTGATGGCAGCTTTTGCGGGGTATGGCTTCCCAAAGGCTCATGCAGCTTCCTATGCCCTGGTAAGCTGGCGCTCTGCCTGGTGTAAGAGCCACTACCCAGCATTTTTCATGGCGGCAGTGCTGGCAAACTGGGGTGGCTATTACAGCCAACGTGTGTATATGAACGAGGCGCGCCGCTTGGGGCTTAAGCTGCGTCCTCCACAAGTCAACCACGCCGGGCACGAGTTCAGTGTCAAAATTTTGGATGGGGAACCAGAGCTGATCATGGGATTAGACCAGGTACGGGAACTGACCCAGCGCACCCAAAAAGCCATTATCCAGAATAGACCCTTCAGCTCATTGGTTGACTTCCTGGGTCGCGTCGATCCGCGCCCGGTTGAAGCAGAAAACCTGGTGAAGGTGGGTGCATTGGAAGATATCGGCACGATTCCGGAATTACTTCACCAGCTCAAGCATGGTGGCAGGCATGGCGGGCAACTGTCTTTGTTCTCAATGGATGGCATCCAGCACGAAGATTGGAGCCTGGCAGAAAAGGTTGCTGCTCAGGAGGAACTACTCGGCACGGGTGTGATTGCGCACCCGCTGGAGCAGGTTCAGGAGAAAATTGCTGCAGCCGGAGCGCTGACCACTGTGGAAGCTGCCTCCAGGCTCGATCAGCAAGTACGCGTGGCAGGCATGCGGCAGATCTGGCGCCGTAGCCGTACCACACGCGGGGATTATATCTACTTCATGTCGTTGGAAGACCTGGATGGCATGTTGGATGTGGTAATTACTTCGGATGTTTACCAGCGTTCCCGGTCAGCTTTGACTACTGCCGGACCATACGTGGTCGAAGGGCGGGTAGTCCTGGATAACCAGCGGGGTGAACCGCGCATCCATGCAGAAAAAATCTGGGCACTCATGTAATTCGATAATTTTTACATCCTCACTGCAAGAACCGAAGAGCAACCCAACTTGCGTTACTCGTAGATCTTTTCACCATCCACGTCCGCATTGAGTGCATCCCCCTCCACATCTCTGGTTGCTGTCTTGGTCGCTATTAATTCCTTAAAATACTCATGCTGGATGACCAGGTTCATGATCTCGTTCGTGCCAGTCCAGATGGTCATCAGGCGCGCATCGCGTAAAAGCCGCTCGATCGGGTAAACATTGGTATAACCTATCCCACCCATGATCTGCATGGCATCGTTGACCACAGCCCAGGCGGTATCCGTGGCAAATTTTTTAGCTTCAGAGACCATGCGACGCACGAAACCGGAGTTACCCATGGCATCTACGATGCGTGCTGTTTCGTGTACGAATGCACGGGCTGCATCCAGGCGGGTCAGGCTTTCAGCAATCTTGAAACTTACCCCTTCAAATTCACGGATCTTTTGCCCAAAGGCTTTACGCCGACCGGCATAGCGGGTGGAGATTTCCAAGGCGGCTCGGGCAAGTCCGAGCGCTCCCGCCGCGCTGGTCATCCTCTCAGGGATCATCATTTGATTGAAAACCTCATATGCCCCATGTTCCTGACCAATCAGGTTCTTGACCGGCACTTTTACATCTCTAAAGTACACCCGACCGGTCCCTCCACCACGCGTGCCCATGAGGCCATAAACATGCTGGACTTCTACACCTTCACTGCGTTCCACCAACAACGCACTGATCGCATTATGGCTGGATAGGTCTGGATTCGAACGGGCATAAACGAGGAACAGGTCAGCACCTTCCGCCCCAACAATGAAGCGTTTCTGCCCATTCAGGATATAAAAATCGCCCTCCCGTTTCAGGGTGGCTGTTGCACCAAAAAAGTCCGAACCTCCCCGCGGTTCGGTCAGTGCCTCAGCGACAGTCAGCTTACCCTCGATGATCGGTTTGAGATATTTTCCTTTCTGCTCATCTGTGCCAAAGCAATTAACTGCCTCTCCAACAATGGACGGCAGGGAGTACAGACATGCCAGGCTGGCACCCAACACACCAATTTCCTCCAACACGATAACTTCATGAGCCCAGTCAAGTCCACGCCCACTCCATGCAAGAGGAAAGCGCAGGCCGAGCAAGTGGCTGGCAGCAAGATTTTCTCGATATATTGGCGCGGGTAATGAATTTTCTCAGCATCCATATCGAGTAGGAGCTGGCGGGTTACCCCTTCGCTGACAAAGTGGCGTGCTTCTTCGCACAAGCTGCGCTGACCCGGTGTCATCAGATAATCATCCATGATTCACCTCCTGATCTATATTATATATTTTTGTTATCAATCATGTGATCATAAGATCAGCTGTAAATCAATGGATTAGCTTGGGGCAACCATAAAACCAACTTTAATAAAATTTCCTTGACAAAAAAGATTTTCTAGTTTATAATGATTATAATATAATAATTATTACAAATAACTCTTATGACACCTTTTGACCATTACATCTCAACCCTAAAAGACTCAGGGATGCGCCTCACTCCACAAAGGATCGCAATCTGCAAATTATTATGTGAATCCAGCGAGCATCCCACGGCTGCCATGATCTATGATCATGTTCGCATGCAATACCCAACGCTTTCTTTAATGACGGTCTATAATACCCTGGATAGCCTGGTAAACCTGGGCCTGGTAAATACGCTTGGTAATGTGGGCGATGATAACACGCATTATGATGGGGACACTTCGAGTCACATCAATCTTGCATGTATCTCTTGCCACAAGATCGAAGACATATCCACGTCACAAATTTCCATTATTGATCATGAAATCAGCAAGAACTCAGGTTACAAATTGCTGGGTGCACGCATGATGTATTATGGGCTTTGCCCCAACTGCCAAAATCAAACCATCCAATAACCATTTAAAAAAGGAGAAATAAAATGATTACCAAATCCATTCAAACTGCAATTAATGAACAGATCAATAAAGAACTGTATTCATCCTACCTATACTTATCCATGGCGGCTTATTTTGAAGATAAAAACCTGCCCGGTTTTGCCAAGTGGATGTATGTACAGGCAGAAGAGGAACGCGCCCATGGAATGAAGTTCTTTGAACACCTTGTGGAACGCGGTGGGAAGGTAGAGCTCAAACCGATTGCCGGTCCTCAAACCTCGTGGAATACAAACCTGGAGGTCTTCAAGCAGGTGCAGGAGCATGAAGCTTCAGTCACAGCTTCCATCTATGCCCTCTATGAGTTAGCCCTCAAGGAAAAGGATTATCCATTCCAGGTTGTGCTGCAGTGGTTCATCACTGAGCAGGTGGAAGAGGAAAAGAATGCAGCCGAAGTCGTCCAGCAGATCGAATTGATCGATGCCAAGGGAACAGCCGTGCTGATGCTTGACCACCAGCTTGGTCATCGTGGAAAAGAGTAGGGATCTAGAACCCGGAGGAAAATCTCCGGGTTTTTCTTTTTAAAAACCCCATTAATGGTCGAAACGCGAAACCTACTAAATCAGCATCACATCGTGTGGATGTGACTCTTGCATGCCTGATGGTGTGATACGGATGAACTCGGCTGCTTGCCAGAGCTCATCAATTGAACAGGCACCTGCATAGCTCATCCCAGAGCGCAATCCACCTACCAGCTGGTAAATGACATCCGCCACCGCACCTTTATAACGGACTGTGGCTTCCACCCCTTCAGGAACCACCTCTCCCCACTCTTCAATTGCCAATTCACCGTTAGTTAGCATTTTTCGATCCACGTTGGCTGATAGCGAAGCCATTCCGCGCACAATTTTAAAGCGCTGTCCTTCGCGAATGACTGTCGCTCCAGGGCTTTCGTCCGTACCAGCCAACAGGGATCCGATCATGACTGTGCTGGCACCTGCTGCCAGGGATTTCGTCATATCCCCCGAGTTGCGGATACCACCATCTGCAATGATGGTCACATTCAGTGCGTTTCCCGCTTCAGAACATTCAAGGATTGCGCTTAGCTGCGGCACCCCAAAACCGGTCACGATTCGGGTGGTGCAGATCGAGCCGGACCCCACCCCAACTTTAACTGCATCTGCACCCGCTTCAGCCAGGTCCCTTACCCCTTGGGCAGTGGCAACATTACCTGCGATGATCGATAAACTGGGGAAGCGTTCCTTTAGGTTGCGTACCATCTGGATCACGTGGTCGGAATGCCCGTGGGCAATATCCACAACCAGCACATCAACACCGGCTGCCTGGCAGCTGGCGGCCCGTTCCATATCCTCCGTACGAACGCCGATCGCAGCACCGACCCGCAGACGACCCCGGTTATCTTTGGTGGCGTTCGGGTGCTCCTGAATTTTAACAATATCCTGGGCGGTGATCAATCCTGCCAGGTGCCCATCAGCATCCACCAGGGGTAGCTTTTCGATTCGGTGTTCATACAGCTTGCGGCAGGCATCTTCCAGGGTTTCGGATTTGGAAGCAACAACCAACCTTTCACGGGGGGTCATCACCTGGCTCACCGGCAAATCCATGTCGGGGGTGAGCAAAACATCACGGTTGGTAACGATCCCCAGCAGGTAATTATCTTCATCCACAACCATCAAGCCACCGACGTCCACCTCTTCCATGCGCTGGCGTGCATACGCTACGGTTTGCCCAGGAGAGATGGTGAGTGGCGAATCCACGATGAGACTTTCGGAACGCTTGACACGCGATACACATTCGGCTTGCTGCTCGATGGTCATAAAGCGGTGCAGGATTCCGATACCACCCAGCTGTGCCATGGCGATTGCCATGCGCGTTTCAGTCACCGTGTCCATATTGGCGGAGACAATTGGGATAGAAAGGCGCATCCCCGGAACCAGCCAGGTGCCAGTGGAAACATCCTTTCGGCTGTGGATTGAAGACCGATGAGGTACCAGAAGAACATCATCAAATGTCAAACCGATCTCAGAACGGAGTTTCATATTCCCTCCATAACAATAAATTTATTCAGAGAATTTTAAAAGACCCCTTACTTGTTCATCGTTTTTTCATATGTTTCCAAAAAACTTACTCAACAAGCATGCGTTTCACCCGCTCTCCGGCTTTTGTTGGTTTTTAATCGCTAAAGTTATGGCGCTTTTATCAAAAATCACTGCGTAAAAGTATCCACCAGCAATTTCAAATCGCCGCAAATAGGATACAGGATCGGGCAGGTGCAGCCGCGCTTGCGGTACTCATTCACGCAGCAGCGTGCTTCATCGGGTGTACCCGAGGCGGTAATTCGGTCCACCAGGTCATCAGGGACCAGGTGCTTTGCCTGGTTGATCTGTTCCTGGGTTGGCAGGCCACCCCAGGATGGATTGGATCTGCTTGACAATTTCATCAGACATACCGGATGACTTGGCGATGTGTGGTTGCTGCGCCAGGTATTGGGTCAGCAATCCACGCGCAGATTCAAATGCAACATCGTGATCCTCATCCACCGAGCACACAATCAGCTGTGGGCGGTCGATGTCATCCAGGCTGCGCCCGCTCTTCCTGGCGCCTTTCTCCAGCAGCTCCAGGGCACGGTCATTTTGTTCCGGAGGCGCACAGTAGTTCATGACGACCCCATCGGCAATTTCACCGGCCAGCTCCATCATCTGGTCACCCGTTGCGCCGATCATGATCGGTACATTGCGCGGCTCACGACGCCCATGCACCACGTCCAACTCAATGCCATTGACGTGGATAAATTCTCCATCAAATGTGACCCGCTCCATGTTCAACAGGCGGCGCAAGATAAGCACTGTCTCTTTCATGGCGGTGAGGGGTTTCTTGCGATCGATACCGACATTTTTCGCCAGGGGGTCCCACCAGGCCCCGATTCCACAGATCACGCGGTTTGGGGCCAGGTCGTCTAGTGTGAGGAAAGTGGAGGCAAGCAGGCCAATGTTACGGGTCCAGTTGTTGATCACCCCTGAACCAACCTTGATGCGCTCGGTCACTGCCGCGTAAGCCGCCATGGGGACAATAGCGTCTCTCACCAGGCGGCTTTCAGCCTGCCAGACAGCTTCAAAGCCTTTACTCTCTGCATATTTTACATAATCAAGTCCATCGCGCAGGTCATGCGCGTCTTGCAAGTAAAGGGCAACTCGCTCCATCTCAATCCTCCTGATTATTTCAAATAGCCCTGCGTGTGCCAGGGTTTATTTGTTGACTATAGTTCCTGCAACCGCTTCCACATCTGCGGAGCCAGCTCGACCGCGACGGGCAGCGATGCGCTCCTCATCCATGACCAGGAGCTGCTTTCCTTGCATCAGGATTTTACCTTTACAAACCGTGGTATCGACGGTGGCATCCACCAAACCAAAGATGAGATGGCCCAGGAAATTCGCCTCACTGAGGGGCGTGGGAGGCTGGTAGTCGATAATGGCCAGGTCAGCGGGGCAGCCTTCGGCAATTTCACCCAGCCTCAGACCAAACTGCCTTTCGGCAATTGTTGCATTGTTCTGTATAAGCAGCTGGGGGGCTTCCATGAAAGCCACACGCGGATCGCGATTGGCAAGCCGGTGTAATAAGTAGGCACAGCGCATCTGGACCAACATATCAGATCCCATCCCATCGGTGCCTAATCCAACCAGCACACCTTTTTTCAACATCTTGAACAGTGGCGTGACGCCGACCGCATTGTTCATGTTTGATTCGGGGTTGTGCACCACACTTGTCCTTGTTTCAGCCAGGATATCCATCTCATCCTCGTCGATGTGGACACAGTGCACAAAGATTGACTTATCTCCCGTCACACCCAGCTTGTGCAGGCGTTTCACCGTAGTTATATAATATTTGGCAAGCAAATCTACCCGGTCTGAAGCGTCTTCCGCAACATGGATATGACAGCCTACCCCGGCTTCACGGGCAATCCCGACGCACTCTTCAATGGTTGCGTTAGACAAAGTGAATGAGGCATGCATACCCATCATGGCGGCGATCTGGCCATCCCCCTGGCCACCTTCTTGATGAAGCGCTTATTTTCTGCAACACCTCCGCCGGGGATATTACGATCGGAAACTTCATAACACAGCGAGGCACGCACACCTGCCTGCCGAACAGCATTCTCAATCTGATCCAGCGAGCCATCCCTAAAAGCCGGGGAAGCATGGTGGTCAATGATGGTGGTCGTGCCATTGCGGATACAGTCGATCAGGGGCAGCTGTGCCGAGAGGAGGACGTCTTCTTCATCCAGGGCTCGATCTACTTTCCACCACAACCGCTCAAGGATCTCGACGAAGTTCGAGGCGGGCTCACCAGGTATTCCCATCCCGCGCGCGATGGTAGAGTAAAAGTGGTGATGCGTGCAGATAAAGCCGGGCAGGATGATCTTCCCAGCGCAGTCCACCACCTCAGCCTCAGGGTAACGTTGCTTCATGGCTACGGAATCACCCACTGCGGCAATTTTCTCCCCATTAGTGACGACAGTTGCATTCCAAAGAACCCGGTTCTTTTCTCCAAGCGTGACAACAATCCCATTTTCAAAGCGAGTGGTCATATTCATCCTTTCGTGATTAATGCTCTTTCAGCACTGGCAATTCTTCCGGTGTGCGGTCCCGCATGCTAATGGCACCCACGAAGCATTTCTTGGCACAAATCGAACAGCCGATGCACAGGGTAGGGTCGGTGTATGGCATACCCTTCTCGTCCAGGGTGATCGCCAGGTATGGGCAGCGGGCACAGTTGCCGCACGATACGCAATAATCGTGATGAGCTTCTGAGATTTTCTTGACCGGTGTCAAGGCCATGAAATCGGTGATCGGGTTAGGTTGGGCGATGCCAATCAGCTCTTTCATCGAGAGGATGCCTCGCTGCTGCATCAGAAAGGAGGTGCCTGATTCAAGGTCGTGGATGATGCCATAACCCTGCTTCATGACAATAGTACAGAACTGCACAGTTTTAACTCCCAGAGCAAGGAAATCCATGGCAGCTTTATAGTCCATCGGTCCCCCATTACCCGAGATCTCGATCCCTTCCGGAACTGCCTGCGCCAGGGTCAGGTAGGAGATAGGGGTGACGCCCTCGCCACTCATCCCCACAACCACACCTTCCTCCCAGGCACGACCCAATGCCGGACGGAACGCCAGGGTGGGGAAGGAATTCGCCAGGGTGATACCGGCCTTCTTGTTGGGGTACTTATCCAGCACATTACGAATTGCCCGCAGGATAGGCGCAATGGATGTGACCGCGGCGGTAAGCTTAAATAGCTTGGGGATATCCGGGTCACCAACCTGCATGATCCAATCGATGATCCGCGCAGTCAGGACCGCATTTTGCGAGACAATAGCGCCTTCCGTGCCGTCGCCTCCCTGCGGGCAGGACAACGAATACTCAATCCCCATTGCTCCAGACGCTTCCAGTTTTTTGGTGTTGGATTGCCAGCCATCTGCATCACACTCCATATTGCCAGTAACCGGACCACCCGTTGATGCCATGGTCAAACGATCAGGCCACTGCCTGACCAGCTGTTCAACTTCACGGCACACCCGGTCCAGCGCATGGCCGGAGACGTTATCCGCGTTGGCATACGTGTACGGACTATAGGTGAACATGTATTCACCTGGGATATGGATGGGGACGTTATCAAAAGCGGTTTTCATCACACCCCCAGCCCATCCCGCCTGGTAGGCGCGATCCATCTGTTCCAGTCCATCCGTGGATGGAGACGCGGAAATGAGGTATGGGGATATGATCGGTCGACCAAAGAATTCGGTCGCCAAGGAAACTGGCACCGGATTATAGCCAGGCAGGCTGAAATAGGACTTGGTAGGTTTCTCAATAATCGGTTTTTCTTTGCCTGCCAGGTAAGCATCGATCTCCAGGGCGGCGTTCTTACCGGATGCAACTGCCTGGACGACAGTCGTCGGGCCTGCGGACATGTCACCCGCGTAGAAGATCCCATCAACCTTCTGGCGGGGATAGGCCGCCCGCATGCCAATGGCAATAATGACTGCACTAAAATCGGCACGCATGCCCTCTGTTCCGGGAATGTCGCGGATATTCGCCGGGCTGAATGGCTTTCCTTCAGGAAGTTCAACCTTGATCGTTTCAAGACCTGAAACTTTCTTGCCGCTCTTGATGAGCTTGCTGATCCGGATGCGACCATTAACTTCAATATCGAAATCCAACAATTCTTTGCGTTCTTTGGCAGTCAAAGGCATCTCAGAGAGTTTTTCCAGCATGAAGAGCTCCACATGCTCCGCGCCACATCCTCTGGCAGTGACGGCGCAATCAACCGCGGTGGCGCCACCACCAATGACCGCCACTTTCCCAGCAAACTTGTGTGCATACGGCTTTGCCAGCAGATCAACCATTTTGACTGCCAGGTCTTCATTCTGGATTCCAAGCTCAATTGGCTTCCACAGGCCGGCAGTGACGCATATAGCCTCATATCCAATCTTAAGTAATTCCTGGGGGTCCTCGACCCTGGTGTTGGTTTTGGCAGTGATGTTCCCCAGGGAAAGCAGGAATTGAATATCCGACTCGATCACTTTTTTATTCAGCCGGTGATCCGGGATCAGGTGCATCATTCCCCCAGGCGGTTGCGTCCTTCAAAGATATCCACAGTGTAACCCAGGCTTGCCAACACAGCCGCTACTCCCAACCCGGCGGGACCACCACCAACGACAGCCACTTTCCTGCCGTTCAGCTTTGGCCTGGAGAATTCAGGGATGCCTCCCAGACCTTTGGCTAATTCAACAAGGGTTGCCTGGACCAACGGGATGTTGATTGCCCCGTCGAATTTCACTCGCGTGCAGGCTGCCATGCATAAGGTGTCCGGGCAGACCATCCCGCAAACCCCACCCAGCGGATTGGCGTGCATAATCTCGCCAGCCGAACGGCGGATATCGGACGGATTCCCGACCCTGGCAGCCATGATGAAATCGGCAGGAGAACGATTAACCGGGCAGGCTTCCTTACAAGGTTTCTCCTCGCAATATTCACAACGCCAGAGTTCTGCCTGGAGTTGTGCATTGGACATAATGAGAGGATGGATCAATGTATCTTTCATGGTGAACCTCTTTATCTTATGCGGATGAATATGAAAGTATTATACTTGATCTGAATTTTCCGAAATTCCTTCAGGGGGCAGTCGAAAAGCTAGCAACCTTTTCAAAGGCTTCAATGCAGTAATGAAAGAATTCCAATTCCGAAAGAAATGCATCTCACTCAGAAAAAATAGTCTTGAAGCGACTGGATCAATCCGACCAGGGTGCGATTTTTCGATCCCAACGGTGGAGGCGCAACTTGTCGATCAGCTCGCCAGGTAAGCCCAGACCATCACTCACCCCAATATTTTCATGCAGGTGATCCAGGGTACGCATCCCCACAATGGTGGTGCCGACGTCTTTATTGGACAGGATAAACCGGAGTGCCATTTCGGGCAGGCTCATGCCATCCGGGAGCAGTTCTTTTAAGGCATCCGCCCGTACTACCGTGGGATGTAAGTTTTGTGGACCGAAATACTTCGCCCGCCAATCCGTCTTTGGGAAGTGCGTCTCATCGGTTAGCTGACCGGACAACCCACCCTCATCCAGTGGTACACGTGCAATGACTCCCACGTTCATTTTCTCGCACAGTGGGAATAACTGGTCCTCGGGAGCCTGGTCAAAGATATTGTAGATGACCTGGACAGCATCCACCAAACCGGTTTGAATGGCTCGCATGCCATTCCATCGTTCCGATCGATTGATGCTTAAGCCGAGATTCGGATCAGCTTTTTGGCATTTAGATCGGATACTGTTTGCTTCCACTCATCATCATCCGTCCAGGAGGTCATCCCACACATGGACCGTGCAGGACATCCAGACAATTTATTCCATACCGTCCAGGATTTTCTGTGTATCCAAAGACATGTTGCCGCGGAAACACCTCCTGAAGCTTATCTTTTGAAGATGCTGGCGATTTTATTGTTTTTCGGTGGAATTTTGCTGGCCGCGATAATTTTGGCGTTGGGATTATCCTTGATCAGCTTCCCTAAGCAATTGGTCACTTTGCCCATTCCCATACGCCCATGCGCTATCGAAGAAGTTACAGCCCTTTTCCAATGACTC
>CAVTQM010000020.1:0-75396 GCA_963736805.1 uncultured Chloroflexia bacterium | reverse complement strand
AGCAGGATACGGACCAACATTGGTTCTGGAAATTCTAGAAATCGAGACCATTGTTGAAAAAAGTATGTGAATTCTTGATTTGAAGGTAAATTACCTATGCTGGCTGGACCGAAGCGGATGACCTGGCTGAGCAGCTTTAAATCCAGCCCGCTGGCCTGTTCGATGATGATAAAGGTATGCTCTCCCAACCCGTATTCCGGCTTATTCTGATCTATCAATGAAGGGATTTTTAGGTGGAGACTTCTGGTTCGGGAACCCAGCTCTTGCCAGTCCGCGCAAGATACTGCCTTCTGTTCTGATCTGGTTTGCCTGGCGGAGGATGTCGCTGAAGAATGAGCCTCTCCGAGGTCGTTTTAAGATCGCGGGTTGCTTCTCCGATAAAGACTTCAACCAGATAAACTTCACCTGCATCCCCTTCCCCTAATTTCTTGATCAGGTTCCAACTTTGCCGCTGACCCTGGATGGCTTCGTTTGTTACAGTTAGCATTTTCCTTCACTTCGACCGGGCATAAGCGTTCAGCTGCATCCCAGTGTAGGTTCTTTACGATGTTATCTTACAAAGTATACAGGATATAAGTTCAGGAAATATTAGCGAAAAATTAGGGTATTGTTCATCTTCGCACAGGTTAATTCTAAAATACCAAAATACTGGCACTTTATAAACCAAGGATTCATTTAGCGTCGTCGGCTGGTATGGCTTGCTGCCAGTAATACTCGAACATATCCTGGTAAATTTCCAATGCTTCTGGAGCATCAGTCACGATATTAAACTCGTTCAATCCGCCTTCTGAAATCGAGCTGTAATGGAAATTTTGGCTACCGATGATGAGCAATTGATCGTCAATCATTACGGATTTTGTGTGCAGACGTCCATTGAAGAAACGGATCTCAAGAAAACCATCCAGATTTAGTCTTTTTAATTCTTCATGGAGAATCTGGATTCCAACTTGATTCTCCATGCCATTCATATTTTCCTTCTCAACGAGTATACGCAGGTATGTCCCATTCTGCTCAACTGCATCCACCAACGAATGCATATACGGTAACGAATTTTTAAAGGTGCATACGCTGGGGAATAGCAAGTTTACATCACAGATCAGTTCGGCAGTAAAATTTGCATGAATAATATCGATCGAATCCTGGGCTGATGCCAAAGCAGCATGATAAGCATCGTCTGATTCTTTATAACTGGCTGTTCGGTATAAACCAACAGCAGCAGCTGTATCTCCTGGAAGATAGTAGTTTAATGTTTCTGGGTTATGCGATATCTCAGCAGGTTGCCAGTAACATGTGTTCTGTAATTCCCTTATGTCTTCCTGAATTAGATCACCACAAATTAATTGGTTAGCGCCCTGCCACATTTCATCGAACACGGTTACACCAGTTTGAGCGATAGGGCCAGACATAACAATTCCGAGATCTGTCATATCAATACCTTTTCTTGAAGGGTGGTCCTTTGGCAGGTGGTCCCATGAAATGTTAAAGCCAGCCGACATCAGGATTTTTCCATCCACCACGATGAATTTTGTATGGCTGTGGGGAAAGCTGCCCTTGTAGTTTGCGACTTCAACCTTCCATCCTAAATCTGGATCTTCCATGGTTTCTACGCCCATATCTGCCAGATCTTGGATGACATTCCAGATTTGATCCCCCATTTGCAATGTCGACAGGTTTGGATAGTTTCCCAGAAGGATTTTTATCGACAGGCCTCGAGGGTATGCCTCGGGATTCGTTTTTACTTGTTGATATAAGGTGGAAATCGCATGAGCGATACGACTCCCTGGACTAAGGTTATCCTTATCCGTATCCCACTGCATCATGGAAAATAAGACCTCATTCCGGGTTTCCAAAATCAGATCAGCTATCTGGTCAAAGCCATCCTCATCGCCAGGAGATAAAACTGCAATGCCAGGTGGAGGCTCAGGCAAGTAGATCAGTTCAATAAATTGATTTCCACAGAATGGAGGACGATAATCTATTGGATGGTATTTTCGATTTTGGATCACATCAAGAATTATCTGCATCGATTCAGAAATGGTTAACTCATCGCACAAATAAACTGGTTGAGAAGAATGCCATATTGAGAACTGCCCATCAAGGGTATCCACCCAGGTTAAATGTATATTCTCCACTTGGGTTTCCAGTTGCTTCTTGCTGAGCAGTTATATTTATAGGAGCAACAATTGCTGGTTCAGACCATCCGTCAGATTGACGGATGGATTCCATTAACGCTTTTCCTTGTTTAATATTACCGAAATTATCCAGCCATTGGTTTGTCGCATAAATCAGGTGTATCTGTCCTAAGTTATCTGAAAAAATGGACGCCCGATTCTGACAGGCAGAATCGGCTAATAATTCAATTAAATTACCTTGCTCGAGATAATTTATTTCATTGTTCACACCACACCAAGCAAGGTGGTAATTGCCATTCTGGTTGGAAAAAACTTCTGCAAAGTTCCCCACACCGATATCTTGAGGTATATCCCATTTTCCTTGCCGGTAATTCACCAATATGATTTGATTGGGTACATTGGATGCTTCAGATAATACTAACCAAAACTCTCCTGGCTTGCTTACTGCAATCCGAGGGTGTGATGCTTGCAAGTCAGATGAGAGACAGCCAGTTGCGCTATAATTTGGCTCCGTAGAGGTGTCCCATGTTGCATATCCAGTATAACCGTCTCCAGCATACCAGGTAACCATGATTGTGTTGTCTTTTGCGAGGGCAATTGCCGGCCAATCATTCTTAGCGGTCATCGATCCAGATATGCAACCTTGTTTACGGCTGGTAAGATTTTCCGGGTTTCCACAATGATTTTCTTGGCAGCTATTGAGCCATATGTCCCCGTTTTCTGACCATACAACAAATGCAGTTCCATCACCCCGCACAGCAACCTGTGGGTGGACCGATTGTTCTAGTGGACTCATTGAAGCATTGATGGGATCACTCCCAATTGCCTGTTTATCTATATTGAATTGTTGATTGGAAACCAGAATTTCTCCCAATTCATTCGTCCAGACAATTATCTGATTCTGAGGACTAACCGACAGACCAATCGATGTGAGATCGTTGGGAAGAAGATCAGAACTGATCCGTTCAGCTTCTTTCCAAGCGACACCTACAGTCTCCGAATTGAGACTCGTCGTAAGTTTTCCTGGATAAACAGTTACAAATTTGGAAAGATGGTTAATTAGAGAGACTTCGCCAAGAAAAATGACTAAAGCGATTGTGACTGCCAAAATATCCTGCGAATGGCGAGGTTCAATTCTTGGAGATTGTGGTAAATTTCGTTTTCTACCCAACCAGAAATAAATAATTCCGAGTACACCGCCGGCAAGACTATATATCATTACCCCAGGCAGGACCAGAAAGATAAGGGTTGAAATTCCTTGCGTGACTTCTGATAAGATCCATTCCATGTTCCATACAAGTAAGCCAAATAATGCGCCACCCAGGGTGCTGGCTACTGCAAAACCTGTTATAACGATCCATGCATATCGCAATCGAAGGGTGATCAACGAGAGGACTGCACCATTCAACAATCCAAAGAGAAAACCGATTATTGCAAACAATACTATGAATGATGCAGGATCCTTTTGAGAACCGACATTGTAGATACTGATCAGGCTGAGGAAAAGCATAATCGGGATGACCAGAATTCCCTGGCTGATCCCAGTAGAGAACGCACCACCAAGTAAATACCTTGGTCTGCTCCCAGCCCGATCGATTAAATACAAGGTATAACCGCATACCAGTCCATCGATTGCTCCCCCGAGGCCTATCCCAAAGAATGCCAGTACAATCCCAAATAAGTAGCGAACGAATGGCTGCCCAGGGGAGACAAGCTCAACGACCAGCGTCAATACCCCACTTGAAAATAAGAGATACGTTGACAGAGCACCGATAATACCACCCAGAATAAAACCTAAGAGGCCGATCCAGAAACTACGAGAATATGATAGTTGAGCAGTCTTCATCGATTATTGAATCAAGGAAACCATTCTATTTCCCTTATTTAAGGATTAGTTTATCAAGAAATTTTTCCTCTGGTCATTTGAAATTATTACTTAAATCTGATTTCCACACGAAGATTAATGGCTAGGTGGGTAAATAATAAGGATTCCATAATAATTTGTAATTTCCAATACAAACAAGATCATAAATCTTCGATGTTTTCATGATATAGAAGCCTATACAGTTTTCTATTGAATGAAATGTGACAGGATCCAATATAATCCCGCTGCTAAAAGTGCAGTGGAAGGAATTGTGAGCACCCAAGCGGTAGCAATATCCTTGCCAACACCCCAGCGTACCTTGTTCATCCGTTCGGCACCGCCCACACCCATTATGGATGAACTGACCACCTGGGTTGTGCTTACTGGTCCACCGATCAATGATGCGCCTAATATCACCACTGAAGATGATAATTGGGAAGCAAATCCATCAATGGGCTTAATCCGGAAGATTTTGCCTCCCAATGTTCGGATCAACTTCCAACCACCGACAGCAGTCCCCAACGCAATCATGGATGCGCAAGCAAAAACGACCCATTCAGGCACTACAAAAGATTCCAGTACTCCTGCGGTGACTAATGTCAAAGTGATGATTCCCATCGTTTTTTGGGCATCATTTGTTCCGTGTGATAAGGCGAGGGATAGGGACGTAAAAATCTGGCTGCGTTTAAATACAGTATTTATTTTAGGTGTCGCATTCCAACTTAACAATAGCAAAAATTTTAAGAACAGGTATCCAAAAATAAATCCGATAATAGGGGAAGTGAGCAGGGTGAATAAAACCTTTAATAGGCCTGGCAATAAAATTGCTTCCCATCCGGCTCCAACCAGAACTGCCCCTATCAATCCTCCGATCAGAGCATGCGAGGAGCTACTCGGAAATCCGAGGTACCAGGTCAGTAAATTCCAAATGATAGCACTGAGTAAAGCGGTCAGGATCACTAATAGATTGATGGCTGCGGAATCGACAACTTCATTCCCGATGGTTTCTGCAACAGCAACACCAAAAATAAACGGACCGATGAAGTTTGCCACTGCAGTCATTCCCAGGGCTGTACGTGGTGAAAATGCCCTGCTCGCAATCATCGTTGCAACGATATTACTGGAATCATGGATGCCATTTAAAAAGTCGAATGCCAGCGCCAGAATGATGATGAGGATGATCAGAGGAGTCATGGAAAATATCTATAATCAGGAGATTTTTACGACGATATCAGCGATGACATTGGCAGCTTCATCTCCTCGATCGGCTGCGTTGCTCAGGTGGCGATAAACCTCCCGCGATTTCAGCATTTTCATGACATGTTTAATATCTTCAGCACCACTGAATAAATCTGCCAACGCTTCACGGTAGACATCCTCAACCCTGTTCTCGAGTGATTTAGCCCGGTGGGCATGTTCGTTGGCAACCTCGGGGTGAAGCTCAAGCCGGTCCACTGCCATCAATAGTTCATAGGCTGCATCCCTGAGCAAACCTGCAATATCTAACATGAACGAGGTAGGCTTTACCCTAAGTACTTCCATTTCGGTAACAGTGCTATAGGCATAATCCAAAACATCATCGATTGTGCGGGATAAGGCAAAAATATCCTCCCGATCAAACGGTGTGACAAATGTTTTGTTTAATTCGGCAATTAGAATTCGCCTGGCTTCATCAGCTTCTTTTTCAGCCTTCGTCAACCTCTCGGCTGCAGAGGTGTCTTCAGCCATATACGCTTTCAGGGCTTCCATTCCTTCAAGCGTGAAGGCAGCCTGATCGTGAATCAGCTTGATGAAAATGCTTTGGCGCTTTTTAAAATGGCTTTTCATAAAAGTACTCCTTTGGCAATTACAAGTATTGAATACAACCCGCTTCTACCATTAAATATAGCCCATTCTTAAGCTGTGCAAGAGTGTTGCCAGGAAGCAACTAAATATAAAAAAGATGGATTCTTGTTTATTTATCAAAATGAATCAAAGTATCTTTAACATCCACTATTTTGCGTGCTCCCTCGTATCAGGTAATTTCTATTTCGATCCGCATCGATTAAATCGCTGAATAGCAACGAAATCTTCAAGTAGATATAATTTGAAAATATCTATCCAGTCTTCAATTGACCGATTATACCTGTTCTATAATTATTGTATTAAGAGACTTGATCAAACTACTAGTTGTCGACTGAGTATCATTCTGGGAAAATCCTCTTGAATAAAATTGTCATGCATAAGCTAAAATAAAGACTATCTTATAAATTCTAATAGTGATCGTTACTCTGATTTATAGAAGGAGATGGATTATGGTAAAAGCAGATATTGGGATGATTGGACTTGCTGTGATGGGACAGAACCTGGTATTAAATATGAATGACCATGGATTTAGAGTGGCAGTTTTCAACCGAACAATTTCGAAGGTTGATGATTTCTTGAGCGGTAGGGCAAAGGGGACACAGGTAATCGGAACGCATTCACTTGAAGAGTTGATTGGTACCCTGATCAAACCTCGACTTGTCATGTTGATGGTCCAGGCAGGTAAACCTGTGGATGATTTTATCGATTTACTTATCCAATACATGGAGCCGGGAGATATCATAATTGATGGCGGTAACTCGAATTATAGCGATACGAACCGTCGAACAGTATTCGTGGAATCAAAGGGATTATTATATATTGGTACCGGAGTTTCTGGAGGTGAAGAGGGTGCCAGGCATGGTCCATCCATCATGCCAGGAGGGTCTCATACAGCCTGGCAGTATGTAAAACCAATTTTTCAAGCCATTGCTGCCAAGGTGAAGCGGCCGGATGGAGGGGAGGATGCCTGTTGTGACTGGGTTGGTGAAAAAGGAGCAGGTCATTACGTAAAAATGGTGCACAATGGAATTGAGTATGGGGATATGCAGTTGATATGCGAAGCATATCATTTGATGAAAGAAGGCTTGGGAATGTCACCTGCAAAGTTGAGCGATACGTTTGACCAGTGGAATAAAGGGAAACTTGAATCTTATCTAATTGAGATTACACGCGATATTCTGGGTTTCAAGGACGACGATGGGCAACCCTTGGTGGAAAAAATCCTGGATGTGGCTGAGCAAAAAGGGACTGGTAAATGGACAGGTATTTCAGCCCTGGAAATGGGCACCCCACTTACAATGGTAGTTGAAGCAGTATTTGGACGAGCGCTTTCATCCTTGAAGGATGAGCGGAGCACAGCTGCAAAAGTAATATCTGGTCCAAACCCTCAAATTAAAGGTGACCAAAATCCATTTATTAACGATTTGGAGCAAGCAGTATATGCATCCAAGATCATTTCTTATACCCAAGGATATATGCTCTTCAGCGCAGCAGCAAAAGAGTATGGATGGAATTTAAATTATGGAGGTATCGCGCTCATGTGGCGAGGTGGGTGCATCATTCGCTCAGCCTTCCTTGGTAAGATCAAGGATGCTTTTGACACAAATCCAAGCCTGGAAAACCTGTTGCTTTCACCATATTTTACTCAGCAGGTTGAATCAGCTCAGCTTGGATGGCGCCGGGTAATCTCCAAGGCTGTAGAAGTAGGCATCCCTACCCCAGCCATGTCGAGCGCACTTTCGTTCTTTGATGGTTACCGCCATGAACGCTTACCTGCTAACTTGTTGCAGGCTCAACGCGATTATTTCGGTGCGCATACTTATCAGCGAGTGGATAGACCGCGTGGTGAATATTTCCACACGAATTGGACCGGGCATGGTGGTGATATAACCTCAACGGTTTGGAAAAAATAATATCCTGTGATGTTGGGTTATCCAATGGGTCTGGCTTGGTTGACGTACTAGAAAATTGCGGGTACAATTCGAGCTACATTTTGGGCCCATAGCGCAGTTGGGAGCGCGTCTCAATGGCATTGAGAAGGCCGAGGGTTCGAATCCCTCTGGGTCCACTCTAAGGTCATGGTAGGAGTAATAGACCATCCTTCAGCGAGACGGGAGAGCGAGGTGTGAGCCCGTCAGAGTGCCCAAGGAGCACAGCAAGAATAACTGCCTGGTTGAACTCGCCTGCCGTCCTCTACAATAAGGACAGACTTCAATAATAAAAACCATTCGTTTGGTTGAGTTATTGGCGGGTTTCGCCCGTTATTGCGAAACTGAGTGGCTTTTCTAACCGGATGTAAAAATCTTGTTAGGAGGCAATCAGGGTGGTACCACGGAGATAACCTTCGTCCCTGTTCGGACGAAGGTTTTTGTTCTTTAATAACCTAGCGAGTATTACGGATCAGGCAACAGCCTCTGAATTGACTACGTTGATAAAAACGTCCAGCACTTCTGGATCAAACTGGGTCCCTCTGACTTTTTTCAATTCAGTAACTGCTTCTTCATGTGAACGAGCTTCACGATAATAGCGATGTTCTACCATGGCTTGATAGGCATCCGCTATTCCTAATATCCGAGCACCGAGAGGGATATCCTTTCCTCTAAGACCTTTTGGATAACCCGTCCCATCATATTTTTCCTGGTGAGCCGAGATAGTGGGTGCCAGGGAAGGTAGTGCATCAATGGAGCTGACGATATTCGAGCCAATCGTTGGATGCATTTTGATCAATACCCAATCGTCTTCAGAAAGAGCAGCCCTTTTTCGGAGAATACGATCGGATATTCCGATTTTTCCGATATCATGCAAAATGGACGCCCAGTAAACGTTTTCCACTTCATCCTCTTCCATTTTTAATTCACGAGCTGTTGTGCTGGCCCATTTAGCTACTTTTTCACAATGTTCTCCAGACTTTGAAACTCGCTTGTCAACGAATTTGGAAATATTGATCAATAACTGTAGCCAGAGTTCTTGTCGGTGTGTGTTTGTCATAGGATCTCTTTAATGGTTGGGATAATTTCTGGTTCTCATGATGCAAAATTTATACCAATTCAATCTCTCTAACAAAATTGGTAATTATTGATTAACTTGGTTAGTATCAAAAAACGTAATGATTAGGTGTATAAGAAAATGAGCATTTGTTTAGCGACTACCTGGTATCCGAGGGGTGAATATCATCGGTTTATCCGATTTCTACCCATGCTTGAACAAGAGTATGCTGGCATTGTGGTTTCATTAATACCGAGTGATGACCGGGAAGCCTTGCAGCAAATCAAAGATATTAAATATTCAGAGTATCCAAAGTTGAGGGTATTTCAGATTGAGGATGGACAGAATGGCAGATACACGGCTTTAATGAAAGCCTTGGAAACACCTGCAGAATATGTTCATTACGTCGATATGGATAGACTGCTACATTGGGTAGAAACCCGCCCCGATGAATGGAAGCAAATAGTCGCTGAAATCGCGAAATATGACTGCATAATCTTTGGCCGAACAACATCGGCTTATCTTACCCATCCTCGAGCATTAACCTGCACAGAGAAAATCAGCAACCTGGTCGTGTCAAATATCTTAAAAACGGATATGGACGTGAGTGCGGGATCGAAAAGTTTTAATCGTTCCGCTGCACAATACATCGTTGACCATTGCCAAACGGATAGTTCGATCGGAACAGATGCAGAATGGCCTATCCGTTTAAGACAAGCCGGATTTAGATTGGAATATATCCTGGTTGATGGCCTGGACTGGGAATCTGCTGACCAATATAAGGATAAGGCAGTAACTGCAACGGAACAGGAGCAAGCTGCCTTAGAATATGATGCTGATCCGGAACATTGGGTGAAGAGAGTTGAAATTGCCCAGGAAATCATTCGGACAGCAGTTGAAATTTCTCAAAATAAACCTTTTGAACCCACTCGAAAAATCTCTGACCCTAAATTCTCTGATTGGACTGCAGTGTTTGAAGTTGATGATTATCTATATTTCTATAGTGAGTCATTAACGGATGAGCGCACCGATATGGAAGTCGATGCGCTGGTCAGGTTACTCAATCTGGATAAACCCAAGAAAATCCTTGACCTTGCATGTGGGTTTGGAAGGCACACCAATCGCCTGGCGAAATTCGGTCACAAGATGACCGGTGTCGATATCACCCCTGGTTTTTTGGAGATTGCCAGGCATGCTGCTTTGAAACAAGGTGTAAATGTGCGCTACCTACAAAATGATATGCGAACGATCAAATTTGACAATGAATTTGATTGTGTCCTTCTGCTCTTTACTGCCTTTGGCTATTTCTCGGATGAAGAAAATCTGCAGGTACTGGTCAATGCGAGAAATGCATTAATTCCTGGAGGTGCGTTGATATTTGATATCCCCAACCGGGATACCTTCCTAAAAAGAATGCAGCCATATTTCGTTGTCGAAAAAGATGGAAATATGATGATTGATCGCATGTCTTTCGATAGCCTTCAGGGAAGGTCGTATAATAGGCGGGTTGTATTCCGTGATGGAATCAGGAAGGATAAACCCTTCTCGATCCGTTTTTATAACCCGAATGAAATTACAGCGCTGATCACTCAGGCTGGTTTGGAATTGGAGCAAATCTATGGTGGCTGGGAGCCGCAGGAATTAACCACAGAATCCAGCCGACTCGTGGTCATTGCTCGTAAGCCTATACCAACTTAACTTGTTGGCAAATATATGGAGAATAGAATGACTGAATTAAAATTTTATAATCCTCAAGAAATCGAACCGAAATGGCAAGCAAGGTGGGCGAATGATGGATTGTATCAAGCGGAAATCGATGCGACCCGCCCGAAACATTACGCCCTGACTATGCTACCCTATACTTCGGGAGACCTCCACATCGGTCATTGGTATGCCATGACGCCTTCAGACTCACGTGCCCGTTACAAGCGCATGCAGGGATTTAACGTGATGTTCCCGATCGGATTTGATGCCTTTGGATTACCAGCAGAGAATGCTGCCATAAAAAATCACATCCACCCGAAGATATGGACATATGACAATATCGAACACATGCGCAAGCAGCTAAAAAGCATGGGCGCGATGTGGGATTGGCATCGGGAGATGATTTCCAGTGACCCACAATATTATCGTTGGACGCAATGGTTTTTTATCCAGCTCTATAAACACAACCTGGCATACCGAAAGTTTTCCCCGGTCGATTGGTGCCCGAATTGTCAGACCACCTTGGCACGCGAGCAGGTAAAGGGTGATGATCGTCAGTGTGAACGTTGTGGAACTCCAGTCATTAAAAAAGAACTGGAACAATGGTTTTTTAGAGACCACGAATTATGCTGAAGAATTGTTGGATTATTCCACGATTGATTGGCCGGATCGTGTGAAGGACTCTACAAACGAATTGGATTGGTCGATCTGAAGGTGCTTCAGTGGTATTTCATACCGAGCAGGGTGATCCAATTGAGATATTCACGACCCGACCGGATACGCTATGGGGTGCAACCTTTATGGTGCTGGCACCTGAACATCCCTTAGTTCAGAAAATCACCACACCAGATAGAAGCCGGGGTATGTGAAGCATATATCCAAGCAGGCAGCCCGCCAATCAGATATCGATCGCGAAGCCACAGATAAGGAAAAAACCGGTGTGTTCACCGGTGGTTATGCGATCAACCCGGTCAATGACGAGAAAATTCCAATCTGGATTGCAGATTATGTACTAATGACCTATGGGACAGGGGCAATCATGGCTGTTCCGGCACATGATCAGCGCGACTTTGAGTTTGCCCGGAAATACGGTCTGGAAGTGCGTGTAGTCATTCAACCCTCTGATATCGAGCCATTGGATGGTGCATCGATGAATGCCTCAGTTCCAGCCACAGGTGACATGGTTAACTCTGGTGATTTGACAGGCACTCCTGGTGAATGAAGCATTTGATCGGGCAATCTCATATATCGAAAAAGAGGTATTGGTCAAAGCAGCTGTCAATTATAAATTACGCGATTGGTTAATCTCACGTCAGCGCTTTTGGGGTGCACCCATCCCTATGATATTTTGTGAGGATTGTGGATGGAACCCAGTACCTGAAGATCAGCTACCTGTGTTATTGCCAGATGATGTCGAATGGCAACCAACCGGGGTCAATCCTCTCACCATCCATCCCACCTGGAAATTCACTACCTGCCCAGTGTGTAATAAACCTGCTGTCCGTGAGACGGATACCATGGATACATTCATGTGCTCCTCCTGGTATCACCTGAGATATTTAAGCCCAAAATATGATCAAGGTCCATTTAATCCGATGGATTATAACTATTGGATGCCAGTGGACACTTATACCGGTGGTATTGAACATGCGACAATGCATCTCTTGTATACCCGTTTCTTTCATAAAGCCAGCCGCGATATGGGTATTACCGAAGGTCCTGAGCCGATGATTCAACTGAGAAACCAGGGCATGGTCCTGGGTGAGGATAACGAAAAGATGTCCAAAAGCAGGGGTAATGTGATTGCACCGGACGAACTGGTTGATCGGTACGGGGCAGACTCGGTCCGCGCTTACTTGATGTTCTATGCCCGTTGGGATATGGGTGCACCCTGGAGCAGTACCGGAATTGAAGGGGTGTACCGCTGGTTGCGCCGTGCATGGACATTAATCACAGATCCTGTAGAAAAAGGAACTCCGGATCCAGATATGCTGCGCGCATTACGCCGCAAACTTCACCAGACATTAAGGCAAATCACCCATGATTTTGAGGTCTTTGAATTTAATACCATCGTCTCAGGCTTAATGGAGTTAATGAACGAGATGTACAAAGCACGCGATAAAGGTGCTGCTGGTACACCTGAATGGGACGAAGCTGTGGAAATTTATATAAAGATGATGGCACCCGTAACGCCTCATATTGCCGAGGAATTATGGGCTTTTCTTGGGAAACCTTATTCGATCCATCAGCAAAGCTGGCCGGAGGTGGATAGTGATGCTGCAGCCGAGGAGCTGATCACATTGATCGTTCAGGTTGATGGAAAGCTGCGCGATCGCATTACGGTCCCGGCGGATATATCGGAGGAGGCTGCTAAAGCTACCGCGTTGGATAGTGAGGTGATAAAGAAATTCCTCGCTGGGAAATCCCCCAGAAAAGTGATCGTTGTTCCCAGACGATTGGTCAATATCGTTAGCTGAAATGATCAAGTGCACTCCAAGGGGTGCACTTGTTTTTTTGTAAGCGAGGGTTGTGCTTCGGATGAACCATCATCTGCTATTAAGGGTATTCTGATAGAATATTGCTTTAACAGTAATAACTTTGGTTGATCTATGAGTAATTTACCTGCGAACAAGGAAAATATCCGTTGGGGGGACTGGTTATCCGCGGTTCTACTCATCATCAGCATGCAAATTGCTGCAGGCAGGTTGGTTGCAACACGTTGGACAGAAGAACTTCAATTGGTTCAGCTTATTACCCTATTTGGTACTATTCTGGGTTTAGCGCTTGGAAGAAGTATCTTTAAGCGGTTTTGGGTGATCTTTTTTACGATTACATACGGCTTGTTTGTGATTCCATGGCAAATTGGATTAACACTTGAAAGTGAAATAGTCTGGCGCGATCGTTTGATAAACCTGTGGGGCAGGTTGGGGGTCATCATTCAGGAGTTAGTTTCCCAGAAACCTGTGACTGATAATCTCCTTTTTGTGTTATTAATGGCGATTTTATTCTGGTCATTGTCTGTGTATGCAGGATTCAGCCTGGTGAGGGAAGGTAATCCATGGAAAGTTGTTGTTCCCGGTGGCATCACTGCTTTTATCATCCATTCGTTTGATCCATTATTGATCAGTCGTTCATGGTATCTGGCATCGTATTTGTTCTTCGCTCTGCTCCTCATTGCACGCATGGTTTATGTGCGAAATATTGTAAAGTGGAAAGGAAATCACACACATACTCCCCCCGATATTGGTTTTGATTTTACAAGGATCGTACTGGTATTAACCCTGGTGTTAGTCACTTTTTCCTGGAATGTTCCGGTATTGGCACAGTCTTTCAAACCAGCTGCAGAGATATGGCGAACTGCTGCCAGACCATGGCTCAATACAAAGGACCGCTTTAGTTTTATGTTTGCATCTCTACGAGCTTCGGTTGGCGTGGTTCAAAATTATTACGGCAATACCTTGCCTCTTGGGTTGGGAAGCCCTTTATCGGATCAGGTCATTTTAGAGGTGGAAGCTCCTACCAATCCCCCGAATGGTTATAGATTTTATTGGGGAGCCCGGAGTTATGACCTATATGAAAGAAATCAATGGCAAACAACTCTAAAAACTGCCCGTGAACTAACCCCAGACAGCGAAGATCTAAATCAACCTGGTGCAGATGTCCGTCCGGAGGTATCCACCATCTTTCTTCCCCCACGTACCAATTTCGAACCTCTATGCATCAGCTGAAACTTTGTGGGTTAATCGACCGACCCAGGCATATATGACGATAAATCCTGATGGTCTGGTGAATTTAGGGGCAGTAATGAGTAAATCATTTGTCCATCCGGGGGAACAATACAGCGTGCGTTCCGTAATCGACGCAATGACTGAAATCGAGCTATCAGATGCAGGCACGGATTACCCTCAATGGGTTCTGGATGGATACCTGCAGCTTCCAAAGGACATCACCCCTCGAACGAAAGGATTAGCAAATGAGATCGCTGTCGGGTTAAATAACCCGTATGATATCGCCAGCGCAGTGACCGAATATTTACGCAATAATATTGAATATACTCAAGTCATCGCTCAGCCCCCACCGAACCAGGAACGCATTGACTGGTTTCTCTTTGATTACCGCAAAGGATTTTGTAATTATTATGCCTCGGCGGAGGTAATTCTACTCCGTTCTTTGGGGATCCCTGCCCGGATGGCGGTTGGTTTTGCACAAGGAGAGCGGCAGATTCCTCCGATCGAAGAACAATTCCGTCCAGGTGCATTTTCAGGTACCATAATTGAGCAAATAAGTGAGACTTCCACATATGTAGTGCGACAAAAGGATGCCCATGCCTGGCCAGAAGTATACTTTCCTGGAATAGGTTGGGTCATTTTTGAGCCAACCGTATCTCAACCGACATTGTTTAGACCATCGGGTGAGTTAACTGATAGTACACAAGAAGATCCAACTACAAATAATCCGGATAATTCTGAAAATCCGCAAGACTTTATCCCTCCCGAGCAACAAAATCCCGATAGCCTTTCAAATACACAAAATTCTGATGCAGGCTCGGGTTTCTGGACACTAACCAATATCGTTAGATTATTTATTTTGCTAATTTCGTTAATGATGTTGGTAGTTATTGTCATCCAGGTTCAAAAAGGATTCAGAGTGATGCCATTCCTGGAACAAATCTCTTTAGGACTGCCGGAAGGAATGGTGAAAGGATTTCGAAAAGCTGGTATCCGTCCACCTGATTTTCTACTTAATTGGATCTTTTATTTGAAACTTCCTCCTTTATCAAGATCGTATATGGAGATAAATCACGCTCTAAAACGTATTGGGAAGAATCCCTCCATTCATGATACCCCGACCGACCGAACGAATTCTCTTATCCATGCGATTCCAAGTGCGGCATCTCCTGCAGGGATCTTGTTGTCCGAATATCAAACATCCATATACAGCCCTCATCAAGCCAACCTCGAAATTGCCGCGTAAAGCTGGAAATGAAATCAGAAAAATTGTCCTGGCTATCCAGGTTTGGAAAGTTCCTGACACGATTTCAAGAGCCAGATCGAAAACCTTGAATTTAAAAGTGGGAATAAAGCTGGTCCTTGGACTTTTGGAAATTAATTTACCTATATTTTTTCGAAAACTAATCCAATATTAAAATTACATATGTGCATAGTCACATGATTATTCGATGGGATTGATAAGGTTCGTATACTTATCTGAAAATAATGCCGGAATACCGCCGGTATGCCAGAATAATACCGTTTCTTGAGGTTTAAAATATCCCCGTCGAATTAGATCGATCATACCAGCAGCTGCGCGACCGGTATAGACTGGATCAAGTAATAGTCCTTCTGTACGGGCAAATAAGTGGATCGCTTCAATTTCAGCTGATCCCATCATCCCATAACCAGCTCCGATATAATCATCATTTACCAAGATGTCTTGAGCAAGAAGGGTTATTTTTTCTCCCAGATAGTCTGCAGTCTCAGTTGCCAGGGTAGCCACACGCTCTCTTAATTCATTTGCAGGTTCATCCACGCTGATTCCCAATACTCTCCCCTCGAAATCAAATATCTTTGCCCCGGCAACCAATCCGGCCTGGGTGCCACCGGATGACGATGCGAATAGGATCCAATCAGGATGATATTGTTGATTTTGTAATTCTTGGATGGCATATACATATGCACTCGCTCCAGTGGTGTTTGAGCCTCCGTAAGGGATTAAATATGGCCTCCTACCAACATCCCAAGCATTTTCAAATGTTTTTTGAAGCATATGGTCCCGCTCTTCGTATGAAGACCAAATAATTTCCGCATCAAATAATTGATCCAACAATAGATTTCCAGTTGCAGCTAATGGCTTTTCACCAGCCAGGACAAGGAGACAATCAAAATTCAAGCGGGCACAGGCAGCTGCTGTCTGACGGCAGTGGTTAGACTGCACAGCACCGGCAGTTATGATTGTACGGGCTCCATTTGCCTGGGCTTCAGCAAGTAAATAATCCAGCTTACGGGTTTTATTTCCACCCAAGGCTAATCCTGTCAGGTCGTCTCTTTTAACGATGATGTGTGGACCACCCAGCTCAGCGGAAAGTTGGGGTAGATTTTCCACTGGGGTTGGGAGGTGAGAGATTTTGATACGTGGTAGTGTTTTCATTTTGTTTATCCGATTACCTGTTTTGTACTGGCCATTCCATGTTTTCGCATGATATCCAGGAAACCTGGAAGCGTTTTAGAATAAAGCTGATAGAGAATGCGGTTCAACGGAAGATCCCATGCCCCAATATGGCGATGAACAATCCCTCCCAGACCTTCTTTAAAACGATATACACCCCACAAGGGGTCTGATTCTGTAAACTCATCTGGAGCGCCCCATAAATCATATACAAAGCAATTGGCAGCCTTGGCTCGCTTAATAGCCTCCCATTGGAGCAGGTAGTTAGGCATCTTATCCCTATGGGCTAAGGATGACATGCCATACATATACCATGCTTTATTGGCAAACCGAAAGATAATCACTCCTGCAACCGGAGTTCCATCAACTTCAGCAATCAGCGCTTCAGCATAAGGTGAATCATAGGAAGCTCGTTGCTGATTGTTCAGAAAAGTACTCCATACTTCCTGATAATATTCTTCATTTCGTATAACAAAACCATCACGAATGGATGTCTCAGCATACATCCGAAAGAGCATTTCGAGATCGGTTGCTTTGCCAGTACGGATACTTACCCCTTTTCGGATCGCCAAGTTTATATTGTAGCGGGTTTTTTGCTTCATGCTTGCGAGCAAGTCTTCTTCACCCGGTTGAAGATCAATAAGGACTGTATTTCGAAATTGAATTTGTTCAGCGGAGAATTGCCAGCCACCTGTCATTAAATTGCTGGTAAGTTCAATCCCAAGGGAGAATTCACGAGTAATCATTCATACCAGGAATACCACTACCAACTTCGACGTCCGGATCGATCTTGATAAAGATAGCAGCATGTTTTTGTGCAAAGAGTCCTAAATCTTGGAGTACTTGCTGCCTTAATTTGAGATCGCTCCAATCGAGTAAGGGACCTTTCGGAGTATACAGGACTCCCATCCGATGAGAAAATCCACCAATCATGATTTTTCGGTGTAGGACGAGGGCAGCTGCTACGAGTTGTTTTTGAGTTTGTTCTTCCGGAATTTTATTGTGAAATACTTCAACCAATGCCTGTGTCTTATACCAGAACAGGTAATGAGGTTGCCAACCGAATTGGGATTTTACTTTTCCCCACTCCCAGGTTTGGAGGATATGGGCTCCTGGTAAAGAGGCAATAGCCGAATTCCATTTTTCACGATTTAGGACGGGAGGGGTCTTAGGTTGCATAAAAAGCCTGGTTCGGTCAACCTTCTACTTTTCGATAGTTCAACCATAATGTGTATAATCGATATAGATATGGATTATAAACTCGATCCCACGCTCCGCTAGAACGCCTTAATTCACCACCAAATCCACGCTTGAACCGATAGACACCCCATAGACCTGTGCTCAGCTTATTAAAATTTGCTTCCAATGTAGCTAAATCCGCATCAGGAATTCCCCACAGGTCATATTCCTTACAACTCTGTCGATTTTGCCCAGCGAATAGCTTCCCATTGAAGTAAATAATTTGGCATTAAATCCCTGTTATTGTTTGAAGATGCTCCGTAGAAATACCAGGCGCGGGTGCCGTAGACAAAAACCATCAATGCAGACAGGGGTATCCCTTCATACTCTGCCACGAGTAGCTGGCATTGATCGTGGATGTGAAACAGGTCATACGCACGTTGATAATAGGTTGAGCTGTGAATCCCAAATTGATCGCGTTGTCCCGTTATTTCCATTAAATGATAAAAAGAATCCAAATCGGATCGAGGCTTAACGATTACATTTTTCTTCATTGCTAAATTGATATTGTAGCGAGTTTTTTGCTTCATTCGACCCAAGATCTGTGATTCATCGTCCGAGATGTCGATAATTAAAGTCTGTTTAGGTTGAATACTATGGTTGCTTTGTCTGAAGTTGTTTGGGATCTGCTGTTGAGGACTAATTCCATTGCTGGCTTCATTTGTCCAGGAATCTGGTTCAACTTTTAAAAATACACACTTTAATTGCCGACAAAGCGAGTCAATTTCTTGCCATAAATTATGGAGATTAACTCCCACCGGTCCTTTTGGGATGTAGGCGAAACGAATACCCGGCAAGATTTGTTTTATCAGGAGTTGCGCTCCACAATCAGATAAGGCTAAGTGGATAACTCGCCAACCAAAATCTGCCTTTAATTGTCCCCAGGCAGCTGATTGCAGGATGTGAGCATTTGGATGATGAGTTAGAAAACTCTCCCATTCACCAGTGGTAATTTCGTTCATAACTGGCTAAATCACCGCCGTGATATCTGGTGAAGGTGTGCTGCTGACAACCGCCCCAGGCACAATTCGATTTAACATACTAACAATCTGGTCAGGATCACCTTTTTTGGCCATTTCAATTAAGTCAGCTATTGATGATTGTAAATCAAAACTTGAGCTTACCTCATTTTCATTCAAACGGAGAACATCTGGATGAAGGGTAGGAACATAATCGGCACCCTCATCCCAGAGAGCTTCACTCAACTTTTCCCCTGGGCGGATTCCTGTAAATACGATCTCGATATCTTTCCCTGGTTCAAGTCCAGAAAGTCTTATCAGGTCTTGGGCAAGATCGAAAATTCGGATTTGTTCACCCATATTTAAAACAAATACTTCCCCACCTTTTCCCATTGCAGATGCTTGAAGGACGAGATAAACAGCTTCTGGTATGGTCATAAAATAGCGCTGCATATCTGGATGGGTTACCGTAACAGGTCCACCATAATCGATTTGGCGCTTGAAGAGTACGATAACGCTGCCTCGACTGCCAAGGACGTTCCCAAAACGCACCACGGAAAATGCGGATCCAGTTCTTCGGCCAGCATCCAGTACAAGCATCTCACCAATTCTTTTAGTAGCACCGTATACACTGGTAGGACAGATGGCTTTATCCGTGGATATCATGACCAACTTTTCGACATTACTCTCAAGGGAGACCTCGACGACATTCTTAGTTCCGAGGACATTATTTGCGACAGCTTCTTCGATATTTGCCTGCATTAATGGCACATGCTTATGTGCTGCGGTATGAAACACAACTTGTGGATGGTAGTTGGAAAATATATGGCTTATGCGCTCTCTATCGCGGATATCAGCAATAATCGGTTGGAGGTATAAAGATGGATAACTTTGTTCAAGCTCGATGAGGGTTTCAAAAATGCTATTTTCTCCGTGTCCAAGCAGCAATAATTCTTTAGGTTCCCAACGGGCAATCTGGCGGCATAATTCACGCCCGATCGAACCTCCTGCTCCAGTAACCAACACGCGGCGTCCTCCGAGGCTCAATCCAACCAGCTCACTGTCAATGTTCGTGGGAGCACGGCGAAGCAAATCAGTGATATCGACATCCCTTAAGCGATTTACGCTGACTTTTCCCCCAATTAATTCATGCAAACTGGGCATGGTCCGTGAGGGAATATTTTTGATTCGGCATATATCGGTAACTTTCCGGACAACCTGACCTGGAGCACTTGGAATTGCGATAATGACCTCATCCACCTGTTTTAAATCAATTATGCGTCCAAGTTCATCTAATTTCCCAATGACAGGAATTCCATGTATCTCCTGTTTTTGTTTGGCGGGATCATCATCCACAAATCCAATTGGGTGCAGGTTGGCTTGCGGATTTCGTTGCATTTCCCGCACAACCAGAGCACCAGCATCACCGGCACCAGCTATCAGTACCTGTCTCTTGCGTAATTCAGACTGTCTGGAGGTTAGTTGACTTTCAGCAACCAATCGGTAAGAAAAACGCAGACCTCCTACAGCGAGGAGAGATAGCATCCAGTCGATAACCAATACAAGACGTGAAAAGTCCTTTGTCATCATCAGCGTGGAAAGCAGGATGACGATGATTGAGACACAAATAGATGCTGTGGTAACAGCAATGGCAATCAGCTTCAGCTCACGAATACTTGCATATGCCCAAACTCGCCGATATAAGCCAAATTGGTAGTAAACGAGGGGTTTGATGATGAGAGCAACACCGATCATGGTGAGGATCTGATATCTAAAATCAAATATCCTGGCACCCAATGGGACTCGGAGGACGAAGCTACCAAGCACGCAAACGATAATTAATAACAAATCCCCCAATAATACAATTCTATTTCTTGATAGAAGACTTGGCTTCAAGTTATCTTCCCCGAAGACTTAATACCAATGATGGGGTACGAATAATTATACGAATATCCATGACGATATTTCGGTGCATAATGTAATAGAGGTCGTATTCAAGTTTTTCAATGGTCTCATCAATCGTGGAAGCGTACTGCTGGTTTACTTGAGCCCAGCCCGTCATTCCTGGTCGAACTAATAAACGAGCCCGGTAGAACGGAACATGTTTTTGGAACCACTCGACCAATTCCGGGCGTTCGGCTCGCGGACCTACCAAGCTCATTTCGCCGTGTATTACGTTATAAAATTGGGGGATCTCATCAATATGTGTTTTCCTTAAGAATAGCCCAACTTTAGTAGCTCGACGATCATTTGCTTCTGCCCATTGCGGTTGGCCATCGGCTTCTGCATCCTGCCACATGGTCCGGAATTTAAAAATATTATATAACTGACCTCCACGACCCATGCGGACTTGTTTATACAATATCGGTCGCCCTGATTCCACCAGAGTGGCAATCGCCACGAATGGATACAAGATTAGCAAAAGCAGCATCCCAACCAGACCACCCAGGATATCAAGGCCGCGCTTGATCATTTCAGAAAAAGTTTCAGATCGGGCTTTGTCGACAAAAGAACGTAAGATCCATTCTGCCTCAAGATAACGGATGGGAACCCGGTGCAGCAGCTCCTCGTACGCTACGGGCATCCGTATAATCTCCACTCCAATTTCCTGTGCATCCAGTAAAGCCTGGAACATACCTCCCTGCATCTGCCCTGATATGGCAACAATCAGATCAGTGATCTGGTGATTGCATATTGCTTCCAGTAGAATTTCATTTCCTCCAAACACCTCATATCCTTCGATGATTTTTCCTTTTTTCTGGGGATCATCATCAATAATTCCAACAAGAATGTATGGACGTGGTTTGATCTGGTTAATTATTTTTAACATGATACTACCCGTCTCGCCAGCTCCAACGAGTAACATCCTACGCATGAATTGAGGTGCTGTGAATATGCGGATATATAACAAACGCCATAAAAGTGTGAGTATAAATACGCTAATAATCCATGAAGCAACACCGATCCTGGGTAGCGAGGCTGGTACTGCGGTAAAGTAAAAGACCATATACAAACCCAAGCCTATCAATGCTGAGAACGCAATATTGCTTATCGTCTGAGCCGGAGAACGGGCACGATGTTCGTCGTACAATCTCGCCATGAGCAATGGCCAAATAAAAGGAAGCAAGAAAAACCAGTTTGGGAGACGAGAGATGAAACTCAAAGTAAAGGATTGGTAAATGTCTGCAACAGACCAAACATAAATTGAAATCAACAGGGCGATTTCTGCCATCAGGAAATCACCCAGGAGTAGGAGCGTACGCCTTTCACGCGGGCGCAACCTCCATTTACTTGAGGTTGGTGTTGTTTTAACACCGTTCATTTTAGAGGCTCTTTTACCTTTGGTTTAACGGCTAATCCCCATAGCAGGGCAGCCCCATAAGAAAGATGGATCGTTGCAATAGCCAATGGTACACCGAAGGACATCGATACGTCTTTTACCTTGATACTGATTTGGATACCGACGATAAATAATACAACCATATATAGTAACACAATAATTGACAACAACCAACTTGCCAGGTTCCACACGAAAGAAACCAATCCCAAACAGATCAGAGAAAACACAAATAATGGGGGAATTAATTGTCTCAAACGCAATGTTTTTGGATACTTTCGAAGCATCTGCGCTTTCCAATATCCATATCGCCAATACTGTTGAGCAAGACCTCTATAATTTGATCGAGCAAAATAAATAGACTGGATGGATGGATCCATCCATACTTTACCCCCAGATTGTCTTACCCGAGTGTTGAATTCATAATCTTCATTGGTGAGCAAGTTCTCGTCAAACATACCGATCTTATCAATTAACTTACGGCGGAATGCACCAAAAGGAACTGTATCGACTTCCTGGGCTGTACCTCCAATTCGATAAAGTGCATCACCAACTCCCAGGGGATGAGAGGCTGCTCTGGCAATCGCTTTGGCGATCCATGTATCATCTCCTGGCTGGATCTTCCAAATACCGCCAATATTATCCCCCAAACCAGATTCCAATCCATTGACACACTTTTTAATATATTCCCTATCCGGAATGGAATGTGCGTCCATACGCACAATATATTCGCCTTGCGCAGCTTCAATAGCTCGATTCAATCCTGATGGAATAATGCGCTTATGATTGTCAATTATTTTGATTGACAGATTTGAATGAGCATATATAAATTTATTGATTACATCGCGGGTGTTATCCGTGGAAAGACCATCTGCAATCATAACTTCTATCTCATTAAGTGGATAAGATTGAGAATAAATAGCATCCAGCAGTTTTTGGATTGTATCTTGTTCATTAAAGCAAGGAATAATCACAGAAACATTGATCATAAGTTTGGGAAAATCAGTTCAAATGCCATATACTCAACCATTTTTCGTTCTCGTTATATAAGCCCTAACGACTATTACAAGCTGATTACAAAAATCTATCCAAGGATTATTTTCCTCATCAGTGAAGTGTGATGTGGGAGCCTTGGATATGAAAATTTATTAAAGTCTTGCCGGACTGCATGTTGAAAGTATCCGATACCAAACAGATCATAAAATCGATGAATTGGTCATTGTTGACCGATTAATGCAATCGCTTCGATTTCTACAGCCCCATTTTTAGGTAATGCTGCAACTTGAACGGTTGACCGAGCAGGATGGTTTTCTGTAAAAAATTCTGCATAGACTGCATTCATTTGAGAAAACTCATTCATATCACGAAGAAAAACTGTCGTTTTCACAACCCAGTGCAATGATGAGCCAGCCTCTTCCAGTATGTTTTGAATGTTCGTTAAAGCTTGTCGTGTCTCGTTTTCAATACCCCCATCAATGATATTTCCAGTTTCAGGAATAATTCCCAACTGCCCGGCAGTAAAAATGAATTGATCGGTTTTAATTCCTACAGAATATGGACCAATTGCCTTTGGTGCTTTACCTGTCCTGATAATTTCCTTGCTTGATTCTTGCATTTTCTGCTCCTATATTTTGGTTGATCGTTGGTTAATGCAACGGTGAGGCTATTCGAATTTTAATATTTGTAGAACATCTTCAACGGCAGCATTAAATATTTCAGCCATGATCGTATCATCCACCTGATAAGGTCCACCAAACACACCATCCTGATATAGCTCACGTGATTCCGTTGCATTTACTATTCCAGGTATGCGGGGTGGCATTTTCTCTCCATCTGGTAAATCTCCAACCCTTGTAAATTGAAAAGCTTCAATCCAGGCGGCATGATACGAACGTAAGCCATGGTTAACCGCAACCGTCTCAACGCTACGTGATTGCCACCAGGAGTACCAGGCTAATCTAAGCTGGGGCAATGAGTTTACCACTTCATATAACCTGGCTCGCCCAGGATCGTTGCCGCCGTGACCGTTCAGGATGAGAATTCGCTGGAAGCCATGGTGGTGTGCAGATCGGACTAAATCTTCAACAATATCCAGGAAGGTTGAAGAACGTATGCTCAGGGTGCCAGGATAATCCATAAAATAGGGTGAGATGCCGAAATTTAAAACTGGGGCAACTAATACTCCTGATTTTTGGCTGGCCACATCTGCTATCGCCAGAGGGATTTTTACATCTGTCAGCATGCTCAGGTATCCATGCTGCTCACATGCCCCCAGTACCAGAATTAAACGGTTATCGTTCTGCAAATATCTTTCTACATCAAACCAGGATAAATCTTCGAAGCGCATCGTCGCAATCCTTTTGCAAAATTATACATCCCAACCGGGTAAATTCAAGTATTTATTATTAAGTAGAGACGTCACCCAAAAAATATGATTTTAGGTAGTTTGACATGTTTTTTTCTTATGGTAAAATTAGCGAGTTAATTCCTAGGAACCAATGCATTTTTGTAGTTAATATTATACTTTTGGGAGTAATGAATTACATCCCATTTGCAGGAGTATCATCATGCAAAGTGATTGGCTATTTATCGGTTTGTTTCTCCTAATTGTCGCATTATTCCCAGGTGCACCGATCCTAATAGCGGGATTAATCGGTCCCCATAAATCCAATCCAACTAAATCTGAAACATATGAGTGCGGCCTTGAAACCGTTGGTGATACCTGGGTTCAGTTTCGTGTCCAATACTATATATTTGCTTTAACTTTTCTTGTGTTTGATGTTGAGTTAGTTTTCTTGTTTCCCTGGGCAGTAGCCTTTGGAAAACTGACAATGTTTGGATTGCTTTCCGGCGTTATTTTCATTTTAATCTTATTCGTCGAATTACTAGCAGCCTGGCGAAAAGGCGTATTGGAGTGGGCGTAATCGTGTTGAGTGAAAATATATAATGGCTGATGGAAAATCCGTCAGCCTATTATTTGTTTGACTAATTATTTTTATGGATTTTGATTAGGAGAGCGGGATGAATTTCATTAGCGATCCGATTACATTCATTGCGAATTGGCTTACGAATTTGTTGCTTGGTTGGGGAATGTCTCCAGAAGTAACTACTGTGTTGTTAAAATTTATTGGAGCCTTTTTGCTGGGGACATTTGGTTTTGCTCTGGTCATTTTCACCATTTGGCTTGAACGTAAGCTATATGGACGTATCCAGGACAGGTTAGGTCCGAATCGGGTTGGTCCTTGGGGGATTTTCCAAACATTCCCGGACATGATTAAGATTTTTACCAAAGAATATATCACACCCATTGGAGCAGACAAAATTGTTTATAACCTGGCTCCAATATTATCAGTGTCTGCAGTATTACTAACCTGGGCAGTAATCCCATTTGCACCAACCATTGTTGGAACTGAATTAAATGTGGGTGTGATTTACTTGATGGCTGTTGGATCGATCGGTGCCTTGGGGATAATCCTGGCTGGTTGGTCTTCCAATAATAAGTATTCATTGATCGGTGGCTTCCGTGCAGTAGCCCAGGTTGTTTCCTATGAAGTACCGATGATTTTAGCCTTGCTAATCCCTGTATTATTAGGTCAAACGATGGGTGTGAACAGCCTGGTATATGCACAAAACATTTGGTTTATTTTTTTATCCCCGATTGCTGCGATGATCTTTTTTATCAGCTGCCTGGCTGAAACTGGACGAGCCCCTTTTGACCTACTTGAAGCCGAATCAGAATTGGTTGCTGGTTATCAAACTGAATATTCAGGTTTGAAATTTGGCATGTTTTATGTCGGTGAATTTTTACATGCATTTACTATATCTGCGCTTATGGCTACGCTTTTCCTCGGTGGGTGGAGAGGCCCATGGGCAGAGCAGGTACCCATTTTGGGAGTTTTTTGGTTTTTTATTAAAGCATTTATTGTTTATTTTTTTGTAGTCTTGATTCGGATTTCTATGCCCAGGTTACGTATCGACCAGATGTTGAATTTTAATTGGAAGTTTCTCACACCTTTAGCCCTGGTTCTGCTTGTTGTTACGGCCATCGTGGAAAAATCATTCTTGCTAATATCCCCTGGGTTGAACTTATCGGAAACAGCGCTCCCATGGATACGAGCTGGAATGCATTTATTTACGAACCTCATCATAATCCTGATCACCGTTCAGATCCTGAAAACGCATCGTATCAAGGAAGTACGGGTTGTGGCTACACCACGCCCTGTGGCTGTGGCTCCAGAGCCACCAGCTTCAGTGATTTCATAGGATGGAGTAATAACATATGTCAGCTGAGCAAATCATTTTCCTGGTCATTGCGGCTATAACGCTCATTGCAGGTTTATCAGTGGTGACCAGCCGTAACCTCATCCACTCAGCATTGTGGCTGATCCTGACCCTCTCCGGTATAGCCGTGTTTTATGTACTCCTGGATGCAGGTTTTTTTGCTGTGATCCAGGTTGTTGTTTACATCGGTGCAATCGCGATCTTATTCATTTTTGCAGCGATGCTTACCAGGCGGGTTATGCAGGACAGCGGACCTCAATCCAATTCAAATTGGTGGCTTGGGGCATTGGTTGCCGTGTTGTTGTTTGCAGGGATTGCATTGATTTTTATCAATTGGCAGGATTTCGCAATTTTACAACCTGAGCTAACAGACTCGTCCGGGAAATTGAGCGAGTTAGGTCTGGCGTTGGTTTCTCCTGACCAATATGTGCTGCCGTTTGAACTAGCATCGGTGTTATTAGTGGCAGGTATGATCGGAGCGATTTTCGTGGCTGGAGAGAAGAAGCAATGATCCCACTATCTTGGTATCTAATATTTGCTGCCCTCCTTTTTTGTATTGGCTTGTTTGGGGTTCTGGTTCGAAAGAATGCGATCGCCATCTTGATGGGAATTGAGTTAATGCTAAATTCGGTGAATATTAACTTAATCGCTTTTTGGCGCTATAGGGATCCAGATGGGATCGCCGGACAGGCATTTGCAATTATTGTATTCGCAGTTGCAGCTGCGGAAGTGGCTGTAGGTTTGGCACTGATCATCTCGATTTATCGTCGCCGCAATACAGTCGTGGCTGATGATATCAACATGCTGAAGTGGTGATAAGAAAGGACAGTTATGTCGACTGAATTGCTTGCCTGGTTACTTCCACTTCCTCCCCTGTTGGTGTTTATATTTATTATTCTATTTACAAATCGCTATAAAGGTCTCAGCCATAGCATTGCTATCGGTGCAGCACTCCTTTCGTGGCTGGGTAGCATGGTTGTTTTTATTCGGGCGATCCAAACCGAACACCTAGGTGCCAACCCCTTCACGTCCACGATTAACTGGATACCCACGGGTGATACCTGGCTGCAAATCGGTGTATGGATCGACCCCCTCTCCGCAGCCACATTATTCTTCGTAGGTTGGACAGTCCTGATGATCTTTATATACAGCGTGGGATACCATAATTACGGCCAACCTAAGGTGACCATGATCAGAAAGGACTTCAGCCGCATGGCGCTACTCTAGCTGATGAGCATGGGCATACGCATGTTGTCCCATCCATTGAACCAATGTACGCACGTTTCTTTGCATTCATTGGATTATTTGCATTTGGAATGTATACCCTGGTTGTCTCAGACAACTTGTTAACCTTGTTCGTTGGCTGGGAGATCATGGGTTTGTGTTCATATTTACTCATCGGTTTTTGGTACCAGAAACCGTCTGCACGGGCTGCGATGATCAAAGCTTTCCTGACCACACGTGTGGGAGATGTGTTCATGTTGCTCGGGATCGCTTATCTCTATTCATCGATCGGTTCACTCAGCTATTCAGTGATTTTCAAGCCAGAAACACTGCAAATGCTTGCTGAGACACCTGCGATTGGTGGTCTTCTGGGTCTATCAGCGGCGGGGATGATTGGTATCCTGCTCTTCATCGGTACGATTGGGAAATCTGCTCAATGGCCATTGCATGTTTGGTTGCCAGATGCCATGGAAGGTCCGACGCCGGTTTCTGCAATGATCCATGCAGCAACCATGGTTTCTGCAGGTGTATATATGGTGATCCGTATGTTCCCACTCCTTTCGGCAGGGAGTGAACACGGACTTCTGACTCCTCCCATGATATTGATGACCGTTATTGGTGCGTTCACTGCCATATTCGCCGCAACCATTGCTGTAGCACAAAATGATATCAAAAGGGTACTGGCGTATTCGACCATATCTCAGCTTGGGTACATGATCGCTGCGTTGGGGATTGGCGCTTATGTTGCGGCCGCGTTTCACCTGATCACCCATGCATTTTTCAAGGCGTTATTGTTCCTGGGCTCTGGTTCAGTCATCCATGGGGTTGAACATGGGGTCCTGCACACTGGAGAACATGTTGACCCACAGGATATGTTCAATATGGGTGGTCTGCGGAAGAAAATGCCAATTACATTTTTGACATTTTTGGTGGGTGGATTAGCTTTGTCTGGATTCCCGATATTCACTGCAGGATTTTGGTCCAAGGATGAAATCCTGGCAGATGCGTTTGGTCATGGACATTGGGTGGTATTTATTATTTTGGCATTTGCTGCATTTATAACTGCCTTCTATACCATGAGGCAAATCACCCTGACCTTCCTCGGTGAATCGCGAACTGAATCTGCTCAGCATGCTCAAGAAACTCCATGGACGATGACCCTTCCATTGATCATACTGGCAATTTTTGCCATTGGGCTTGGTTGGTTTGGAATTTCAGAAAAATTCCCGCTCATTGGAGGGATCATCCCCAACTATGCACATGAGTTCATTGGAAGTACCCTCGAAGAAATGCCGGAAGCTTTGCCATTCAATATTTGGCCGCTGATTGTATCACTGGTTGTTGCCTTAGGTGGTTTATCACTGGGATGGTTGGTATATCGGAACCAAAAAGCTGGGGCTGAAGATCCATTAAAAGTTGCACTTGGACCCGTTCATACAGTTTTGAAGAATAAGTATTACTTTGACGAGATCTACGATAGGATCTTTGTGCGTCCTGCTTACTGGATTTCGGATACCTTCACCAACCAAATCCTAGATAAAGGAATTATTGATGGCAGCCTGCATTTCATCGCGCGGGTTGCTTCAAGTGTCGGTGGTATCCTGCGAAATTACTTTGATAAGCCAATTGTGAATGGTTTTGGTGATTTCGTGGGTGAAGGCGTAAAGAAAGTTGGTCATAGCCTGAAGATTATCCAGACCGGCCGGGTACAGCAGTACTTGATCATGGCGTTGGTTTTAGCATTTGGTGCCATGTTTTACTTCGTATTTACTTTTTTGCAACGCTAGACAGATTACCCTGGTAAATCACCTGGCAGGGTATCAGGAGTGAACGATGGATTTCGTCACCAATAATATACTCACACTGATCTTATTTACGCCAATCCTGGTGGCTTTTTTGATACTATTTCTTCCATCGGGTGAGAAGAAACTGCTGCGTTGGACTGCATTGCTTGGTAGCTTGATCCCATTTGGTTTTTCCATATTGTTGTGGTTCTCTTTCAATAATAATATCCCGGGATTCCAATATCAGGTTCAAAATCTGTGGTATCCAGCGATTGGCTCGTCTTTCCACCTGGGTGTGGATGGTCTATCCTTGACCATGGTCCTGCTAACCACATTATTGACACCGATTGCTTTACTCGCATCCTTCAATATCAATGAGCGGGTTAAGCCTTACATGATACTGTTCCTGCTGCTTGAAACCGGAATGCTTGGAGTTTTCCTCTCGCTTGATTTGTTAGTATTCTTCGTATTTTGGGAGATCGGGTTGGTCCCCATGTACTTCCTGATCAACCAATGGGGTAGCGAAAAGGGGGAACGTGAGATTTGGGGTGGTCGGAAAGTTTCCGCACGTTCTTATGCTTCCTTTAAATTTATCATCTATACCATGGCTGGCTCCCTGGGCTTACTGCTCGCTATTCAAATGATAGGGGTATCATTTGGAACCTTTGACTTAACACAGTTATTCAAGCTGTTTCCAACAGTTACCCAATTGGGCAATATCCCCTTTAATCTATCGCTTGAAACGGTCAAAGCGATTGCATTCTGGGCGTTTGTGATTGCCTTTGCTATAAAAGTTCCAGTTTGGCCTTTTCACACCTGGCTGCCAGATGCTCATACAGAAGCACCGACGGCTGGTTCGATGATCCTTGCGGGTGTCTTGCTAAAACTTGGTGCTTATGGTCTCTTACGTTTGGTGCTGCCACTTTACCCACAGGAAGCGCATCGTTATGCAGGAGCACTGGCCTTCCTGGCTGTAATGGGGATTATTTTTGGAGCACTGGCTGCATATGGCCAGGATGACTTTAAACGACTGGTCGCCTATTCCTCCGTTAATCACATGGGATTTGTTGTGTTAGGTATCGCTGCAGCCGCCTATGCGGCAGGATCTGAGGATGCGATCCTGGCGCTAAACGGGGCAGTGCTTCAAATGTTCAATCATGGCTTGTCTGCTGCAGGTATGTTCTTTTTAGTCGGTGTGATATATGAAAGAACCCACACGCGCAACCTCAATGATTTTGGCGGGCTGTTCACGCTTATTCCAATATATGGTGGAATCCTGATTTTCACTTCGATGGCGTCTCTTGGTTTGCCAGGTTTAAATGGCTTTATATCCGAGTTTTTTGTTGTGCGAGGTTCCTGGCCGATCTTTTCAATGGCAACTGCATTATCAATGATAGGACTATTCTTTACCGGAGCCTATATTCTTAAAGGGATCAAGAAAGTTTTACATGGTCCTACCAATGAGAACTGGATAGGACATGTCAGGGAGATCAATTTTCGTGAATTGGTTGTCATCAGCCCCCTGATGGTATTAATGTTATGGATTGGTATTTGGCCGGCCTGGATTCTAGACGTAATAAATTCCGCTATGAAAATGTTATTTGGATAGAAGTATGGAGAAAATTATATTAACTATGCTATCCAATAGCCTGCTTTTGAGGTGAATCATGCAATTTCCAATTCTCAGCGTTATCGTCCTCACACCCATCATCGCTGGAATGTTGATTTTATTAATCCCAAGCGACCGAAAAACTGAGGTACGTGTTATCGCCTTGGCTGCAGCCATAATTGCCTTGATGCTTTCCGGCTGGGTGTACTTTAATTACAACATAGGAGTGGGGGGCTATCAGTTCGTTGAGAGGTATAACTGGTTACCACAGCTGGGAATTTCATATTTTGTCGGTGTGGATGGGATGAACGCTCCACTGGTACTATTAACGGGTATAGTCATGTTCACGGGGGTATTAATTTCCTGGGGAATAGATGACCGGCCACGTGAATTCTTTGCTTTTCTCTTCATTCTCGCCAGTGGGGTATTTGGCGTATTTGTGGCACAAGATTTATTCATGTTGTTCTTTTTCTATGAAATTGCGGTATTTCCCATGTACCTGCTTATTTCGATCTGGGGATGGATCAAGACCCGTGAATATGCAGCTATGAAACTCACGTTGTACTTGTTCATCGGTTCAGTGATATCGTTGGTCGGTGGTCTGGCGATGTATTTCAAATCCGGCTTGAACACCTTCGACATGATCCAATTATCCCAGGCGAATTTCTCGGAAAGTTTTCAAATATTTTGGTTTCCTTTTGTTTTCTTTGGGTTTGCGGTCTTAGGTGGTATCTTCCCGTTCCATAACTGGAGCCCTGATGGTCACGTGGCAGCACCCACGGCGGTGTCCATGTTCCATGCAGGTGTCTTAATGAAATTAGGTGCCTTTGCTGCTTTACGTGTTGGGATCATGCTTCTGCCAGTCGGGGCTGAATATTGGAGTTGGTTGATCCTGATATTGGCACTGGTCAATGTTGTCTATGGTGCTTTCATTGCCATGGTTCAAACTGATTTTAAATATGTCATCGGATTTTCATCTGTATCCCATATGGGCTTGGTGATGCTTGGCTTTGCGACCTTGAATAAAGAAGGATTAATGGGATCGGGCTTACAGATGTTCTCCCACGGTGTAATGACAGCTCTCTTCTTTGCTGTTGTCGGGATGGTTTACGACCGAGCGCATACGCGTGAGATCGGTGAATTAGGTGGATTTTCCAAGAAGATGCCTTGGGTGGCAGTTGCGTTCATCATCGGAGGATTAGTCTCGATGGGGATGCCAGGATTATCGGGTTTCATCGCCGAGTTCCCAATCTTCATGGGTGTCTGGCAAGTCCAACCCATTGTAGCAATTGTTGCGTCGATTTCCATTGTTATAACTGCATCGTATATTATTCGTATTATTGGGCGTGTATTTTTTGGTCCAATGTCAGAAGAATTCGACCATCATATCGGAGATGTGACAAAGCTGGATAAACTTGCCCTGGTTGTGTTATGTGTCATCATGATCACCATTGGTGTATTTCCATCGGTCATGAGTGGTTTAGTATCATCGGGTGTCGACCGGATATTAAGCCTGTTTGGAGGTGCATAAATGGAGATCCAAAGCTTCGAACCATCCATGATCTTAGCCATCCTACCTGAAATACTCATCATCATCCTGGCAGGTTTTGTTCTGGCATTTGATGCGTTTTGGAAACCCGAGGTAAAACGAAGCCTGGGTTGGCTGACTGCAGGTGGTTTGTTACTGGTGATGGTGGTTTCGTTGATATTTTCCCGCCCTCCGGATGAAGGCAGGCTGATATTTGGGGGAATGATCCAGCAGGATTGGTTGAGTTTTGCATTTACCCTGTTATTCATATTTGCAGCAGCAATAACAGCACTCTTTGCTATGGATATGAAAGGGGTGGGGCAAAAGGGTGAGTTTTATATCTTAATGCTGGTATCCACGGTGGGGATGTGTCTGATGGCCTCGTCTGCTGATATTATTATGCTGTACCTGGCGATCGAAACGACATCCATCCCGATGTATATATTGGCAGGCTTCATGACCAATGATGATAAATCAACAGAATCAGGTTTCAAATATCTGCTCTTTGGTGCAGCAGCCTCGACCATCATGCTCTATGGTTTCAGCTTGTTATATGGCTTTACTGGTTCAACCAATCTTCATCAAATTGCTGAGAGTTTTTATGAGCCTCAGTTTCCTCAGATTGCGATTATTGGTAGCCTGCTTCTGATCCTGGTTGGTTTTGGTTTCAAAATCTCAATGTTTCCCTTCCATTTTTGGGCACCAGATATCTACGAAGGCGCACCAACCCCAATCGCCGGATTTCTATCCACAGCCTCGAAGGCAGCCGGGTTTGTAGTTTTATTGCGGGTACTGGTTACTGTTTTCACACCTTCAGCGACGCCTGAATGGAATAATTTGTTAGCAGTTATTGCTGTGCTTACCATGACGATCGGGAATGTTCTTGCGTTAGCGCAAAAGAACATAAAACGCCTGCTGGCATACTCCTCGATCGCACATGCAGGTTATTTGCTCATAGGAGTGGTTGCATTATCACAACTTGGCATTACCAGTGTGGTTTTCTATCTAATTGCATATATCATCACCAACCTGGCGGCTTTTGGGATTGTGATGACCTTTTCTGTTGTGGTTGGTTCGGATGAGATTTCAGCTTATTCTGGCCTCAGTAGGCGGAAACCTTGGTTGGCGTTGGCCATGCTGGTAGCTTTTCTTTCGTTAGCCGGGATGCCCCCATTGGCTGGTTTTATGGCTAAGTTATTGGTATTTGCGGCAGCAGTTAAAATTGATATGGTCTGGTTGGCTTTTATTGGCGTATTAAATTCCATCGTGGGTCTGTACTACTACTTGACGGTTTTAAAGCATGTTTACCTCTTCAGATCGGATGATGAGGCTAAGCCACTCGAGATCTCTCGACCTTACTCGATCGCGTTAACCATACTCATTCTTGGAATTATCCTGGTTGGGACAATATTTGGTCCCTGGTTCAACATATCTACGACGATTGCATCCTCGTTGTTCTAAGAGTTGCAATTGTTTGAATATGCATTGGTTTGGGAATTTATTTATATGTTGACGGCAGTACTATCAGTATGATAAAATCTGCCCGCTATGAGCCTGAGTAATTTACCTCCTGAGGCAAGCAAAAAAAACCAGACCGTTCAAAATTTTGCTATTTATTCGGTCGGGGGGCAGGTGGGATGTTCTTCACTCATAATTATTTTAATTGCAGTATTTGCAGGAATTGCATTAGATAAGCTGTTAGGCACGAAGCCACTTTTTACAATTGGATTGACCTTGGGATCTGCACCGCTTTCATTGTATATTTCTTATAAGCTAGCAATGCGGGCGGTAAAAAATATTAACCCCCAGGAACCGGCTACAAAGCAAGCAAAACCGGTGGAGGAGGAAGAGCATCGTGAGTGAGGAAAAACCGAAGAAGCGATTTGGAGTAAAGCGCTGGATCATCCTGGCACTGATTGCAATCGGGGCTTATGCCGCGTTTATTGGCCCATCGATTTTAAAACCGATCAGCCCAGTGGTTGTTTTGCCTCCAGAACCAATTGGAATTAGTATAGGTGGCTTTGAGATCACGAATACTATCTTAGCTACCTTGATAGCGGATGTCTTGTTGATTCTCATGGCGATCGGTGCATATCGATTTGTTAAGAGTGGCAAGCTGGTTCCGGGTGGATTCTTTAATGTATTTGAAGCTATCTTTGAATTCATGTGGAACAGTGTTGAGGGAACTGCAGGAAAGTGGGCAAAACGTATCTTTCCAATCCCGGCGACAATCTTCTTATTGGTCCTTGTGGCAAATATGGTCAAACTTGTACCAGGTTTCGAGAGCATCGGTATCCTAGAGCAGGTAGCGCACGATACCGGATATGGACCTGTAGAGTTATTTCAGGTGGGAGACCTGAAAGTGTACACAATCGATAAGGGGCAGCCTGGGGTTGCTATTGCAGGTGGAGAACTTACCACAGAAGAACATGAAGAAGTCTGTACTGTTTGTGAAGTCATACCGTTCTTGCGCGGCTCTGCTACTGATCTAAATTTCACTTTTGCCCTGGCTATCCTTACGGTATTTTTAACCCAGGTATACGGAGCATGGTCACTTGGACCAGGCTATTTTTCAAAATTCTTCCAGGTGAAGCAATTAGTTTCAGGTGGAATATTCGGATTGATCAACTTTGCTGTTGGAATTCTGGAGATCATCCTGGAACTTGCTAAGATCCTATCATTTGGCTTCCGTCTTTTTGGCAATATTTTTGCTGGTGCGTTATTACTTTCTATTATTGGTGCATTGATTGCAGTCGGGATCCCACCATTTTTGTATCTTTTTGAAGTGTTTTTTGGCGCTATTCAGGCTTATGTGTTTTTCCTGTTAGCCACCGTATTCATGAGCGGAGCAACCATTGGTCATCATGCTGAAGAAAGCCATTAGAAATAGATATCTTACTAAAGAAGGAGTATATGTCATAATGAATGATCCCATAGCATTTGTCGCAGGTTTAAAATTATTGGGTGCTGGTATTGCCATGATGGGTGCAATTGGTGCAGGGATTGGTGTAGGCCTTGCAGCATCCGGTGGTGTACAGGCCATGGGTCGAAATCCTGACGCAGCTGGCATCATCCAGACAAACATGATCTTGGGTATGGCATTTGCCGAAGCTGTGGCGATTTACGCCCTGGCAGTTGCATTAATTATCATCTTTGCTGCCTAGGTTGTCAGGAGAACATAATCCATGGAAAAGCTTGGACTTAATTTAGGCTACTTAATATTCCAGATACTAAACTTCACCATTGTGTGCATCCTGTTGTATGCCTGGGCATACAAACCCATATTAAATATGCTGGATAAGCGTAAGACGAAGATCGCTCAAGGTTTTGAGGATGCCCGAGTTGCCAGTGAAGCCAGGGCAAATGCAGAACAAGAAGCAACCAAAATCCTGGCTGAAGCTCAGAATAAAGCTAATCAGGTGATACACGAATCAACTGAACGTGCAGAAGCAGCTGCAATGGAGATAAGGGCTGCTGCTAATGCGGAATCTGCCAAGGAACGTGAAGCCTCACTGGTTGAAGTACAACTGGAGCGTGACCGCATGTTGGGAGACCTGCGCGGCCAGATAGCAGCATTGGCAATCGCAGCTGCCCAAAAATTGGTGGGTGACGCTTTGGATGAGAAACGCCAACATGCCTTGATTGATGAGTTTTTCTCTGGGGTTCGAGCTGGAAAAGTGGTTGTTTTAGAAGGTACTACTTTCAGCGGAACCTCCGCTGAGGTAACCAGTGCTTTGCCGTTATCATCATCTGAAATGGATGCAGTTAGAAAGGATCTTCTCTCAAAAGTTGGCGACCAGGCAACAGTTGCGTTCCGTGTTGATCCAAACATCCTCGGAGGACTGGTCATCCGGGTGGGAGGCAAAGTATTGGATGCCTCGGTTGCGGGTCAATTGGAGTCTTTACGTCAGTCAATATCATAGTATCTAGTTGATATCATCGTTGGGCTGGTTATTGGAGATGTCCGGTTCAGCATGTTTCGTAAAATATGGTGACGCCCTGGATAATTTGCCAAGGGCGTCTTGATTATTAACGATGAAATTTTCTGAACTGTTAAAAGAATTCCCTCTTCCTCATCATCCGGTCGGAGCTGATCCCGAAATCGCTGGGATAGTGTCTGATTCACGCTTCGTGAAACCAGGTGATTTATTTGTGGCATTATCCGGAGGCACGACAGATGGTCATATATATATTCCAGATGCCCTAGAAAAAGGCGCAACAGCAATTGTGGGCATGCAATCCTTAGATAACCTGACGGTTCCTTATCTACAAGTGTCAGACAGCCGTATGGCATTACCTCACCTGGCAGCTGCATTCTATGGATTTCCTGGCCGTAAGCTGACAGTGATCGGGGTAACGGGCACAGATGGTAAAACAACAACCACAAACCTGATCCATGCCATCCTGCTGGCTGATGGATATAAAACCGGGATGATTTCCACGATTAATGCGGTGATCGGAGAGCAGGTGATGGATACCGGATTTCATGTCACCACTCCGGATGCACCCGATATTCAACGCTACCTTGCTCAGATGGTTCATTCCGGGCTTTCCCACGTTGTTTTAGAAGTCACCTCCCACGGCTTAGCCCAGTATCGGGCGGATGCTTGTGAATTCGATGTGGCAGTGATCACGAATATCACGCATGAACACCTGGATTATCATGGCTCTTTTGATTCATACCGTGCAGCGAAAGCACGCTTGTTTACCAGTTTGAATTCAACCTCGCTGAAAACAATGGGCAATCCTCGACTAGCAGTTTTAAACCGGGATGATTCTTCGTATGAGTACCTTTCTCAGGTATCGACTGGTTCAATCCTTACCTATGGATTTCACCCAAATGCAGATATCCGTCCAAGCGGAATTCAGTATGGTACAGATGGAATGAGTTTCGAGGTCATCGGAAAAGATCGGAATTTTCCATGTAGTTGTAAATTGTTAGGTGCGTTTAATATCTCAAATTGCCTGGCTGCCATTTCAGCCACGGTATTCGGTTTAGGACTAAATCCAGAAGCTGCCCAGAATGGGATCGCTGGAATGCTGGTCGTTCCGGGCCGCATGGAAAAGATCGATCTAGGTCAAGATTTCACAGCCATCGTTGATTTCGCACACACACCGAATGCACTTAAAGTGGCACTTGAGACAGCAAGGCAAATCACGCATGGAAAGGTCATCACTGTGTTTGGTTCAGCTGGATTACGTGACAGACAAAAACGCAGGATGATGGCGGAAACTGCGATTGAATTGGCTGACCTAACGGTGCTGACTGCTGAGGATCCACGCACAGAATTATTAGCAGATATCCTGGCAGAAATGGCTGCGGGTGCCATTCAGAAGGGTGGGATTGAAGGTGAAATGTTCTGGAGAATACCCGATCGTCGAGATGCGCTGCGCTTTGCTATCTCAAAGGCAACGCCCGGGGGATATCGTCATTGCATGTGGAAAAGGGCATGAACAATCGATGTGTTTTGGAGATATCGAGTATGCATGGGATGACCGCACAGCCATGCGTGCAGCGCTTTCAGAACATTTGGGTATACAAGGACCACAAATGCCTTTTCTGCCTGCCCCAGAACAATAACGGATACAATAAATTGGTTTGTCTGACCAATGCTTTATAACAGGGAGGTCAGGTCAATTCCTCGATCCTGGGCACGTTGCATACCCCAGTCTATTAAATTCACAGGTACTGGCTTCACTTCATCCTCTGGACGGCGAACCAGAACCAAGGCATGATCCGGGCAGGTATTTACACACACTCCGCACCCGACACAACGGATTCCATCAACCATGGCAACCACATCCACGGTGAGCGCATCGAACTGGCAGCTATCCACGCATAAACCGCATGCGTTGCATAAGGTTTCGTCCACTGTGTTTATGAAAGCCGAGCTGGCGACCACGTTGGCAATGCCTAACTCAGCCATACCGCGCAGGATGCCACAGGAGCAGGTGCAACAGTTGCAGATATACCAGTCCCCTCGTTGGTTGTTGCTGACCGAGTGAACCAACCCTGCTTGATCCGCTCGATGGAGGGTTGCATAGGCTTCTTCTTTAGTAAGTGCTCTTATTTCATTTGAATTGGTGAAGCTATCGGGAACCGGACTCATTACCATGCACAGATCCACAGGATGATCGCATGGTTTACCAATCAGCCTGGTCTGGACTCGGCAGATACAATCTTGAACGCCCCAGGATTGAGCTTGTTCAATAATGCCGGCTGCTGATTCATATGGTGCTACCTGCATATTCATTTTGATGCTTTCACCAACTGGAACCACGCGATGTATGGCAGGCTGTATCGTTAAAACTTTGGTAAATGAGCTCTGATAATAATCTTCAAACAGGCGAGCTAACTCTACATCTATATTACCGATTTGATTTTCGTATATTCCGACTACAAAAGGTAATAATCCATATCCCAATCCATCGTCAATCTTTCCGGCTCGGATTAAGCCTCTCTTCGCCATATTTTTAAGTATCTGCCGGGTGGACATGTGATCAAGACCCAAACGTTCAGCAATATGGGTTGAAGATTCCAGCATTATCCGAAGCTGTGATGCAAGCTGTGCCTCTTCGGCCGTGAAAAGTTTAGCCAGCAGCTTGAGCTCAGACCCTTCCTCGGTTGGGGGATATCCATTCGGTAGGGTGTCCAGGCGTTCAGCCAGCTGCTTATATGGAGAGTATTCTGTATTCATTTTTACATCACCTCATGATTTGGATAATTTGGTAAATTCATTTTTAAATAGCTGCGATAAGTTCATGTTTTTCTGCCTGGCTTAGGAAGCTTGCCTGGATCGCATTCAGGCTGATTTGCTCGAGTTCAGACTGGTTGAATTTAAAATAATTAACCAATACCTGAAATTCGTTGTTTAAATCGGTAGCAAACATGGGCGGATCGTCTGAGTTGATTGTTATCAATACACCTGCATCCCACAGTTTTCGCAAAGGGTGTAGGGCATAATTTGGATAAACATTTAGACAAATATTACTGGTAGGACAGATTTCCAATGGGATTGAATTTGTCTTTAGATATTTAACCAATTCCGGATCTTCAATACTGCGTACACCGTGCCCAATTCGCTCAGCGTGTAATAATTTTACTGCAGACCATACACTTTGGGGTCCAGCAATCTCGCCTGCATGTGGCACCCGATGAAGATGCTCGTCTTTTGCGTGATTAAATGTATTCACGAACAACTCTGCAGGGAAACCATTCTCTCTACCACCCAATCCAAGTGCAATCACGCCCATTTCTCGAGCTGCCAATGAAATATTAAGCACAGTTTCCTGTGTATCAGGGTGATTGCGCACAATGTCAAAAATCCAATGCCATTTGACCCCAAAATCCTTTTGCGCTTGTTCACGACCAGCATTCAAGCCAGATAAAATTTCCATCCAAGATAAGCCCAGTTAATGCCATATTTGTAAAGATTGTAAATGTTACCTCAGCATAGCGGATATTCTGTCTGGCACATTCACAGCCAAATTCATATGCGATCAAGTGATAATCATCAGGGGTGCGTAAGCAGCTTGTGATCGTTAAATAAGTTTCAATAAATTTATCAAAATTACGAAAACGATAGAATTCAACTAAACCTGCCTCGTCGTTTCCTGGAAGTATGACATGATTACGATGGGCGAGTTTAATAAGAGTGCGGGGTAGAATTGAACCTTCCAAATGGACATGCAGCTCTGCTTTTGGCATTTTTTGGGCAAATTCAAGAAGATCCATGTTTTTTTCCATTGATTGGATTCTCTACGCCGAGAGATTCTGATCCATTAATACCCGTAGACGATGGTATGCCTTGGTATTTGAGTAATCGCGAATTTCATTGATACGCTTGGCAATCATGGGGTGTGAAGCAAGCAGCTCTTCAAAATTGTTAAAAATATCATCATCCTCTGTTTCAATATGTTGCATGGCTGCTTGTATTCCGGCTTGAGATCGTGCAGCCGGACCTGCTTCGAGCTTAACCAGGGCGGAGATGGCTTTATTGGGTTTACCACACGCCAGGATACCCGCCCGGTCAGCAGAGAATTCACATGCCCTGTTCCACCAGCGAAACGCCAGCTCCATTATTGCAGCCGCGCCCAGGGAGCTCGGAATTCCTGCCATCCCGCCCACTAAGGTATTCAACCAGGTATGACCAAGCTTCACGTGCCCCATCTCATGGCCGAGAACAAATTGAATTTCATCAGGATCCATGATCTTGAATAGTGCCGAGTAAAGAACAATGGCTTTCGGAGAATCCATTCCAAAAGTATAAGCATTAAGACTATTGGATGGGATGATAAATATATTCACCGGTTCCACTTGTAGTCGGGTGCTTGCTGTTTGGATCAAAGGGATTAGCTCAGGTGCATTCTGTGCTGTGACCTGCTGTCCTTGAGATAACAAGTCGTGATGTTTCCCACGAGTGTAAAAATAATTATATATCACGATTAATGGCACGAATAATACGCTTCCACATATCGTGGCAGCTGCTGTGAATGCGATCACGAGAAAAACGGTGATTATCGTCGCTCCCAGGATGAAGTATTCATAAGGATAACGATATTCGGTTGTAGAGAATTTCGTACGCATGATTTGATTTTAACATATAAAAAAAGACCCGATTTCGTCTTGAAAACGGGTCTTGGTGATCTTATTTACGATCGCGCCGGTCTCGATTGCCACCATCGCGGGAGTTACGATTTCGATCACTCCCTCCACTCCGGGATCCTCCTGAACGACTTCCAGATGGACGGTCGTGAGATATTGCTTCTTCTAGAGACCATCCCTCCAGGACAGCCTGGCGGGATAAGCGAACTTTACCAGAACTATCAATATTGGTGATCATAACCGTGATCTCATCACCGACCGAAACGACATCTTCCACCTTGTTTACCCGCTCGCTATCCAGCTGGGAGATGTGAACCAAACCATCCTGATTGGGTAGGATTTCAACGAAGGCACCAAAATCAGTGATTCGCACAACCTTTCCGGTATAGATTCGTCCCACAACAGGCACTTCGGTAATTTCTTCCACCATTTCGCGTGCACGTAAGGCTGCTGGACCATCTGTTGCTGCAATAAAGACCGTGCCATCTTCCTCGATGTCAATCTTGACCCCTGTTTCTTCCTGAATACCGCGGATCGTCTTACCACCCGGTCCGATGACCGCACCGATCTTATCTGATGGGATATGTAACACCGTGATACGAGGTGCAAATGATTTAAGTTCCTTGCGAGGCTCAGGGATGATCTCAAGGATTTTGTCCAGGATGAACAAGCGGGCGATACGTGCCTGTTCGAGCGCTTTTGACATGATCTCCGATGTAATCCCTTTGATTTTGATGTCCATCTGTAATGCAGTAATACCATCACGTGTTCCAGCGACTTTAAAATCCATATCACCCAGGTGATCTTCCATACCCTGGATATCAGTCAAGACTGAATATCGATCTCCTTCTTTGATCAATCCCATGGCTGCGCCAGCAACCGGTGATTTAATGGGTACACCCGTATCCATCAAAGCCAAGGTTGAACCGCATACGGATGCCATCGAAGTCGAGCCGTTGGAGGATAAAACCTCGGATACCAGGCGTAAGGTATATGGGAACTCTGTTTCAGGAGGGATGACTGGCAGGAGGGCTCGTTCTGCCAATGCCCCATGACCTACATCCCGCCGGGAAGAGCCACGTAACGGACGCACTTCTCCAGTGGAAAAAGGAGGAAAGTTGTAGTGGTGCATGTAACGTTTGGCTTCCGTGCCGGTCAGGCTGTCGATCTCCTGGGCGTCGCGGGGTGTGCCAAGTGTTGCAAGGGTGAGTACCTGGGTTTCACCACGGGTGAACAGACCAGAACCGTGAGCACGCGGGCTGATGCCTACCTCACCCCATATCGGTCGGATATCCGTAAGGCCGCGACCATCAGGTCGGATTTGGCGTTCAAGGATGCGCTGCCTCACCACCCTTTTGAGGGTATCATCGATAGCTTCGATCACACTTGAGGCAAGGGTTTCATCTTGGGTGGTCAGTTCAGTCACAAGTTCCTTCTGAAGAGTGGAGATGGCAGTATCGAGCTCTGCCTTGGTGTGGGGAGTCTCAAGGGCTTCATTAAGCCTGGCAGTTGCACGTTCATTGACCAGCGTTTGGACAGCCTCTGCCAGAATGTAAGGCTGGTAGGTTTGCTTGGGTTTCCCAATCTCACGCCTCATCTGTTCCTGCATATCGATCAGGGGTTGGATGGATTTGTGTCCAAAATTAAGTGCCTCCACCATGACGGATTCTGGAACCTCCTTGGCACCACACTCGACCATCAGGATGGCATCGCGCGTTCCGGCGATCCGCAAATCCAGGTCGGAGGTATCTTGTTCAGCAGAGGTGGGATTAACAACAAGTTGGCCATTAATGCGACCAATTCGAACAGCTCCGACTGGTCCACCCCAAGGGACATCAGAGATCATCAGAGCTGCAGAGGCTGCGTTGATGGATAGGATGTCGATGGGGTTCTCACCATCCACCGAGAATGAGTACAGGATAACCTGGACATCATTGCGCAGGTCTTTGGAGAACAGCGGACGGAGGGGGCGGTCGGTGAGGCGAGCGATGAGTATAGCTTCCTCAGAGGGTCGTCCTTCACGACGGAAGAACGAACCAGGGATACGCCCTCCGGCATACATGCGTTCCTCGTAGTCTACGGTGAGAGGAAAGTAATCGATCCCGAGGCGTACCTGTGGGCTCATGGTGGCGGCTGCGAAGATCATTGTGTCGCCAAGGCGGACGGTGACCGCTCCACCAGCCTGGCTGGCGAGGGTACCGGTTTCGAAGGTGATGGATTTTCCACCAACCATCGAGGTGTAAATTTTTGATTCAGGTTTCATTATTCAGTTTCTCCTTATGATTATTGCCATACAGATCAGAAACTGAGAGTTAGCGACAAACGTTAATCGGCGGTTTTACTAAACCGCCTTGTTTTTTCAGACGACTGGTAGAAGCCGTCTTATCTTTGTTATCGCTATCCATCAATTCCCGACCTGAGGCTGGTTAAAATTCTCCCCAAATGAGAGTAGATGGGATACTTTAGATCCCTTCTACTCGAGGGTTGGTTTTCTATTTTCGGCGGATGTTCAACCGGTCAGTGAGCGCCATATAGCGCTGGTAGTCGTTACGCCTGATATAAGCTAATAATCTACGGCGATGTCCAACTAATTTTAGTAATCCCCGGCGGGATGATTCATCGTGTTTGTGCTCTCGAAGGTGTTGCGTAAGTTCGGTAATTCTTCCGGAGAGTAATGCAACCTGTACTTCCGGGGATCCGGTGTCGCCCTCATGTCGGGCGAATATTTCCATCGTTTTTGTTTTGGTTTCCTTTTCCATGACATCTGCTCCAATTGTTTTAAATTTGCTTCTAGCAGGTCTCCAACGCGGAAGCAAACGCCGCCACGCGGTCTAGTCAGCGGGGGGATTATACCAGAGACTAAGAAAATCGACAATTAAGATTGAGTGAGCAGGGGCGGAAGAAAGCCTCGAGATCTGAATATTCTTATTATATCGGTATATCTATAATGAATATATCGATCGATACGAACGAAAATATGTAATGCCTGAACCGGGAATATTTCTTGTTTAAATATCATGCGACGTTGTAAATAGCATCGTACTAAATCGGGAATGCTGAACCGAAAAGCGTATGTGTGTCTGAAATGCAATTCCCGATACACCAAACCCTGGTTTATCAAGGGAGCGCGAGGAATTGGTGTAATAAATCAGAAAATATTGAGGCCGCTATCTGTAGGATTTCAGTTCTCGAGACTAGCCTTACTTTTTTCCGTAAGAGCAACCCTCAACCCAGCCTGGGCTTCTTCCGGAAACTCATCCAGTACTCGCCGTATCAGCCAGGCTGTATCAGGATTTTCGGGAGTAAAAAGATTCTGGCGCAGGAGATAGGCGGTCTCTGAGGGAGAGTTATGGGCAAGTGCAGTCAGAATCGAAATGATATCAGGACGTAAATCCGATGGTGCGACACGCAGGTAAGGTGTCAACATCCGAAAAATCGATGGCAGATTTTCAGTCATGGACTGGTTGATCATGGGTAATAACGCCCGTAAACCAACGTGTTGAAGGTATGGTTTCCTTGAATCGATCCAGTATGAAACCAGGTCCAATAATATTCCAGGTCTGTACTGTTGCAGCTGAATCAGACCATACTCGAATATGCCATCTAATATTCGATTATCGAGCTCCTGGGAAGTCCAGCTGCTGATACGAACAACGACAGGATCGGGAGGCGATACGGGCATCTGACCAAGAAAACGAGCTGCCAGCATTTTTAGATCAAAATTTTGCTCAGCCCATAAAGCATCACACAGTGATAATGCGTCATCCGGACGTTGATTGACCAGTGGTAAAAGCTCGTTCCAAACCTGGCGCATGACTGGGGGAGGGGTCTTATATGTGTCAATGAGGGGTGAGGGTTCACCAGATTGTCCGGGGCGATGCGTGTGATCGGTATACAGGTCGAGTAGTGAATGCAAATCACGCACAAACAAGGCTGGCTGGTCGAATTTATCAGCCAGCTCGGAGACTTGCCTCTTCAGACGAGCAGGTTGAATTGCAGGCATTTACACCTAAGGTGTTCCAATGTTTTGTCGTAATAAAAAATATCAATAAGCCCGACCAAAGATTACTTTTTCAGTTGCAGCCTTTCCACAAATAATGCATACTCCCTGACCGGGTTCCTGGTCAAGCGGGATACAGCGGGTCGTTGCTTTGGTCTCTTCTTTAACCTTTGTTTCACATTCAGGGTCACCACACCACCAGGAGAATGCCCATCCATTTTCCACAACAGATTTTAGCTCTTCATAATCCTTTGATTCATGCGTATTAGCACGCCGGAAAGCAAGCGCCCGCTCAAAAAGGGTTGCCTGGATCGATTGTAAGGTTTCAGCAACCTGAGCTTCGAGCTGGTCTTGCTGAACAAAGGTTTTACCAGTTTTTCCGGGGGTATCTCGACGCGCAAATGCAAGCGTGCCTTTTTGGACATCCTTGGGACCGATCTCAATGCGCAGGGGTACTCCACGCATCTCCCAATCATTGAACTTGAAGCCTGGAGAGACCTCTTCACGTTGATCGACTTTAAGTCGAAAGTTTTTTAGCTCGTCTACCACTTTAGTAACCACAGGCATGACAAGTGATTTCTCCTCATCATTCTTATAGATAGGGACGATTACAATTTGGTATGGAGCCAATTTTGGGGGAAGGACAAGACCCTGGTCGTCACCATGGGTCATAATGATTGCACCGACAAAACGAGTGGAAAGTCCCCAGGAGGTTGTCCATACATACTGGAGTTGATTGTTCTGGTCCAGGTATTGTATGTCGAATGCTTTAGCGAAATTTTGACCCAGGTTGTGCGACGTACCAGCTTGCAGGGCACGCGTATCACCCATCATAGCTTCAATGCTATAGGAGTTATCTGCTCCGGCGAATTTTTCCGACTGGCTTTTCCGACCTTTGACGACTGGGATCGCACCGTCTTCTACTGCAAAGTCGGCGTAGACATCCAGCATGCGTATAGTCTCATCCTGACCTTCCTGGGGACTGGCATGGGCAGTATGACCTTCCTGCCAATAGAATTCAAGGGTACGCAGGAAGAGTTTTGTTCGCATTTCCCAGCGTACTACGGAGCCCCATTGGTTTATAAGCACCGGCAGATCACGGTACGATTTGATCCATTTGGAATACATGTGACCGATGATGGTTTCCGATGTTGGGCGGACTACCAGTGGTTCTTCCAGTTTTTCACCACCTCCAATGGTAACAACCGCCAGCTCAGGCGAAAATCCCTTCACATGTTGTTTTTCTTTTTCGAAAAAGGACAATGGAATGAGTAATGGGAATGCCGCATTGACATGTCCAGTTGCTTTAAAGCGACGGTCAAGGGCAGCGGTCATATTTTCCCACAATGCCCACCCATACGGACGCACCACCATACAACCGCGCACGGGAGCGTAATCTGCCAACTCGGCTTTAAGAACCAGCTGGTTATACCATTCAGCAAAATTGTCTTTCCGGGATGGGAGTTTATCTTCAGTCATATTAATTCCTTATCTTTCAAATTTTCCTTCAAGTAGTAATTCCTGTAAACGTTGGACAGCTATGTCAACATCAGGTACGCAGGTTATCCAATGCTGTTGATTTTCCGGTATAAATTCTCCCTGCTCAGCCGTAAATTTTTGAATAGTTGCCTGCCAGCCTGATCCGATCAGGATCAAAGGGCGTGGAGGCAGGATTTGAGTCAGTAACATATTCCAGGTAAGAACTATTTCTACCAGGGTACCAACACCACCCGGAAGAGCGAGATAAGCATCACAATTTTCGATCAGGGCAAACAAGCGCTCCTGAAGTGAAGTATAGTGCCACTCTTCCTTGACCCAAGGATTAGCCTTTACGGGTCGCCAGGCTTCGATTTGATCACAGGTAACACCGATGACATGTCCACCGGATTCTGCTGCCCCACGTGAGAGAGCTTCCATAGTGCCAATGTAACCACCGGTTAACAAAATGTATCCTTTTTTGGCCAACTCTCGACCCAAATGCAGGGCATCCTGGTAAATTGGATCACCTGGTTTTGGCTGAGAACCACCGAATACGGTAATGCGAGTGCTCATCGATTAATCCTGCCCATCCCATTTACGGTGATAATTCTTTTCAAGCTTATTAAGCATCGCTTTTTCCAGGTCGATCCCAGAAAGGCTTGCAAGTTGAAGCAGATATAACATAACATCTGCTAGCTCGTCGGAGAACGAATTTGGATCTTTCAAGTTCTCATCCCATTGAAAGTGCTCCAGCACCTCAGAAGCCTCCAGGTTCAAGGAAACTGCCAGGTTTCGTAGAGTTTGTGGGCGAGGGCTATCCGCTTCGTACCAACCCATCGTGCTAACAAAATCATGCATGGCTTTGGTAAGTTCGGTGATATCCATTATATGTCCTGATTTATTTGATTCTCCAAGACCTGGAGAGCCGCATTTGCCGAGGCGCGCTGTTCGGGTTGCCAACCAGATTCTTTCGCCATTTTCTGTAAATGGTCAATAACAATTTTCTGGCTCGGAAAATCCAGCGCCTCAAACGCATCCCGGATAAGCTCAGGTTGGCGGGAGAGCAAATCATTCCAAAGAAGTTCAAGCTGTTCGAATGTGTTATCCATAGATTGTGCCTATTTTATCTCATAAATCAAAATGTCGATTAAAATTATTCACAGAAGGGTTGCTTCCGAATGCGAATTATCCTGACCCATGAACAAGCTGATTTTGATGCCCTGGCCTCTATGTTGGGTGCGTATCTTATAGATGATCATGCGATTCCTGTGCTGCCCCGGCGTATGAATCGCAATGTAAGGGCATTTGTAACTTTGTACGGGGCAGAATTACCGTTTATTGACCCAGTCGATTTAGCAAATGTACCTGTCGAATCAATTTGTTTGGTGGATACTCAAACAATGGCGACTGTACGCGGGGTGGGAGCGGAAACTCGCGTGCATGTTGTCGATCATCATCCTATTCGCACTGATATTCCACCAAACTGGACGATCACCACTGAGGATGTGGGAGCAACGACAACGATTTTTGTAGAGGATTTGCAAAAACATGATGGCGGATTAAGTATGATCCAGGCAACAACTTTGCTGCTTGGTATCTATGAAGATACAGGGTCGCTCACATATACCCGGACCACAGCCCGAGATCTTCACGCAGCCTCGTATCTATTAGAACAGGAAGCCAATCTGCGCATTGCAAGTGATTTTCTCAATCACCCATTATCGGTAGAGCAACAGAAATTGTACGACAAATTACGGGAAACCCTGGAAAATTATCAAATCCATGGACATACGGTCGTGATTGCTTGTGGAAACGCCCATGGACTGGACGAGGAATTATCAACCGTTGCACATAAACTTCGCGATCTACTCGATCCTGATGCTTTAATTTTATTGATCACTACCCGGGCTGGCGTGCAGATGATAGGCCGCTCCACCAGTGATAATATTGATGTCGCCGAGATAACAGCCCGTTTTGGAGGGGGTGGCCATAGCAGAGCTGCAGCAAGTTTGATCAAAGGACGAGAGATCGATGATGTGCACGAGGAACTGATTGCATTACTCCCCGAATTTGTTAGACCTGCAATTACTGTGTCTGAAATCATGTCCCAAAATCCGCAGTTATTGACACCCAGCACATCCGCTCAGGAAGCCGCTGAACGCATGCAGCGATTTGGATATGAAGGCTACCCGGTGGTCCGTGACGGACGTGTTATCGGGCTTCTCACCCGTCGTGCAGTGGATCGAGCCCTGGCGCACAAGCTAAACCTGACCGCTGCCAGCTTGATGAATGCTGGAGAAGTAGTTATATATCCAGATGATTCTATAGATCACCTGCAACATTTGATGACCGATACTGGCTGGGGGCAAATCCCAGTAATTAAAGAAGAGAATGGTGAGATTATTGGGATTGTTACGAGAACAGACTTGTTAAAAATCCTTACATCAGACACAGTCCAACAACACCGCCCTAACTATTCCGAAAAACTTGAAGCAGCCATGCCAACTGCACGGCTTAAGTTACTTAAGGCAGTTGCAGATATTGCTTGTGAACAAAGAATTGCTTTTTATATCGTGGGTGGGTTTGTTCGTGATTTAATCCTTGAGCGACCCAGCCAAGATTTTGACCTGGTAGTTGAAGGTGATGCAATTGCGCTGGCAAATCGGCTTAAAGATAGGTATGGTGGGCGTCTGATCACCCATACCAGATTTGGTACAAGTAAATGGTTGATTGATAATAACCGGGTAGCGCTGGCAACTGCATTACACCAGCCTGATTATGCGGAAGAATTGCCAGAATTTTTGGATTTTATTTCTGCCAGGACGGAGTTCTATACTCACCCGACTGCGCTACCAACGATTGAAAGAGGCAGTATCAAGCTTGATTTACATCGGCGGGATTTCACGATCAATACGCTGGCTTTACGCTTGGATGGCAGTCATTATGGTGAGTTAATTGATTTTTGGGGTGGACTTAATGATGTCCTTGAAGGATTGGTAAGGGTCTTACATTCGCTTTCTTTCGTTGACGATCCAACCCGGATGCTAAGAGCGGTACGTTTTGAGCAACGGTTCCACTTTAATATTGAGGACCGCACATTGGAATTGTTAAATGAAGCTCGACCCCTCTTAGGTCAGATATCCGGAGATAGAATTCGCCATGAATTGGATCATATCCTTGATGAGGATCAACGAGTTGGTATGCTTGAGCGTATGTCTGAGTTAGGATTATTGAGTGAAATTCACCCGGTGTTGGTCTGGGACCTCGAAAGCCACGAAAATCTTCAAATGCTCAGCTGCCTTGAGAGAAAACCATTATATGGATTAAAGTTGGATTTACAGAAGGGAATTTCTAAACGCAAATTGGCTTATACATTGTGGTTCATCCATCAGCCACATGAAAAGATACAGATCATAATACGAAAGCTTCGTTTTCCTGTGACACAAAGCAAAGTAATTTTATCCGCAAGCCATCTTTGGAAGGATCTTGCATGGATGGCAAATGCAAGAATAAGCCAAATTGCGAGTCGTCTGGAGGATGTACCGCCGATAGCGATCTATGCTGCCTTTTTAGCTACCCAAGATGAACGTGTTAGCAATAAAATTCAGGAATACGTCGTGCAGATAAACAGTATTACTCCTGTAATCTCAGGTAATGACTTAAAAGAGAAGGGAATACCACCCGGACCAGTTTACAAGCGAATTCTTGGAGCCATTCGTGATGCATGGCTGGATGGTAAAATTAGAAATGTCGATCAGGAACTAGATTTTTTTGATGAGATAATTAAAAATGACCCCGCTATTAATCCGTCAAGCCACCAAGGATGACTTGCCAGACCTTGAATGGAACGGTGAGTATACTCACTTTCGACGGTTGTTTACGGATACCTTTTATTTGGTGCAGCAAAGTAAGGCAGTCATGTGGATTGCAGAAATGAATGGCAACGGCTTGATCGGCCAATGTTTTGTTTCCTTAATGGGAAATCGTCTGGAACTTGCGGATGGAAAAAACCGAGCCTATATTTATGGATTTCGTGTCCAACCGAGGTTCCGAAACCAGGGCATCGGCACAAAAATAATGAAAGTTATTGAAGCGGACTTAAAAAAACGCGGATTCAAACAGGTAACCCTGAATGTGGGTCAGGAAAATCATGCCGCGATGCGTTTTTATAAGCACCTTCGGTATACGGTCATTGGTTCAGATCCAGGCATGTGGTCTTATATTGATGATAAAGGCAAGCGGATTGACATGCATGAACCTGCCATGCGAATGATGAAAAACTTGGAATAGACCTCTTGGAAAGTAAATCGATCAATTTAATTTCATATGATGGTAATCGGTGGGAGGTTGAAAACACACTCATTATTACCGAACAAGAGGTTAAATTATCCGTTAATAATGAGTATTGGTTGACTTTCAGGTGTACACCCTACGAGATGGAAGCGCTTGCAGTTGGTTTTTTATATAACGAAAACATCATTCAATCTTATGAAGATATTGCCAGCGTGCGGGTCTGCCCAGCTGGAGACAATATTGAAGTTTGGACAAATATTCCAGTAAGGAAACCAGATAAATGGATCCGAACAGCAGGGTGCTCTGGAGGCGAAACCAGCATAGAAGTATCCCATCTAAGCCACCAGAGATCCGATCCTCAAAATATAGGTGTGATTACACCACAAGAAATAAGTAGCTTGATCGTGCAATTATTGAAGTCACAGGATTTATACAAGAAATTCGGTGGTGTGCATACATCCGTTCTAAGTGATGGAGATGAAATCCTTCTTACTGCTGAGGATATTGGTAGGCACAACACGTTGGATAAAATTTCGGGGAAGATGCTAATCCATTGGATCACATGTCAAAAAAAGATCGTCCTGACCACCGGTAGGATCAGCTCTGAGATGATTCAAAAATCGGCTAGAATTGGCGCTTCTATCGTGATCTCAAGGACTTCTCCAACCAGCCTATCGATACACATCGCGGAATTCCTTGGTATTACCGTGATCGGATATGCACGTCGGGACGGATTTAAGATCTACACATATCCACAAAGAATTCTCACCGATGGCTGTGGAGAAATGATTTCAAGAGAGGCAAAATGACCCATAAGCAAATAAAGATTCAGACCATCGATCCGAATATTGTTGATCTGGCAAAGAAATCTGACTTTAATCCTGAAGCCATTTTAGAGATATTTGGGTATCTGCAGGAGAAGCGGGGAAATTTGGATCGCTCATCTATCCAGGATGTGGCAAGTGCAATCAAGATCCCACCTGCGCGAGCATTTGGGGTTGCCTCATTTTATTCAATGTTGAACTTAACAGAACCGGCAAAAAATGTCATCCGAGTATGTGATGGACCAGTTTGCTGGTTATGTGGGGCAGGAGATGCTCATCAGGCAATCGAACAGAACCTGGCTGAACAACCTGCATGGAAAATCGAACGTACCAGTTGTCTTGGATTATGTGACCAGGCTCCTGCTTTGTTGATAAATGAGGAACAAGCTGGACCTATTTCATTCAGAAAACCTTCCCAAGATTACCCAGGGCTGGAAGGGAAAGCCAAACGAATACAGGGAAATACGCAAAGGCGAAATCCGCGTAATGATGGCAAATGCAGGGATCATTGACCCGGATTCATTAATTTCTGCTCTAGAGCACGGTGCATACCAGGCGTTGAAGGAGGCTTTGAAAAAGGATTCTGAGACTCGTCTTGAACGAGGTCGAAGCATCCGGATTATCAGGTCGGGGTGGGGCAGGTTTCCCGGTAGGTAGAAAATGGCGATTTGTCGCCCAGGCTAAGCGAAATCCGAAATTTGTTGTATGTAATGCGGATGAATCAGAGCCTTTAATATTCAAGGATCGAATTCTGATCGACACCAATCCACATCAAATTCTTGAAGGAATGGCTATTGCAGGATACGCATGCGGAGCACATGAAGCATTTATCTACATACGGGGTGAATATGCATCCCAGGCACAGCGCTTAAGGCACGCAATTGAAGAAGCAGAACACGCGGGTTGGTTGGGTGACCTAATTTGTGGAAGTAATTTTTCATTTCATATCCATGTTCACCTCGGGGCAGGTGCTTATATATGCGGGGAGGAGACTGCATTAATCGAATCCCTGGAAGGTAAGCGTGGTGAACCTCGCACTCGCCCGCCATACCCACCGACTGCTGGATATCATGGGTTGCCAACATTGGTCAATAATGTCGAATCTTATGCGGCAGTTCCTGCCATTATCCTGAACGGATCAGTTTGGTACAGATCACTCAGTGGAGCAACGATACCTGGGACAAAGATATATATGCTCATGGGTCACGTTAACTATCCAGGTCTCTTTGAAGCACCATTTGGACTAACCTTACGCCAGATTATCGATGATTTCGGCGGAGGTATGAAAGCCGGCTCGAAATTTCACTTTGCACTCACCGGTGGAGCGGCTGGAACGATTGTCCCGAAAGAATTGTTGGATATCCCAATTGATTATGCATCGAGCGCTAAAGGGATTTCATTGGGTGCCGGTGCTTTTTTGATATGCGATCAAAGGGTCTCTCCAGTCGCTTTTCTCAGGGAGTTGCTGCATTTCTTTGCAGCAGAATCCTGTGGCAAATGCACTCCCTGTCGGGTAGGTACGTATCGGGCTTGTGAAATCCTGTCTCGCATGGTAGATAATGAAGGAAGACCTGGGGATGTTGATGAGCTAGAAGCGCTGGCAGAGGTCATGTTTGACTCTTCTTTTTGTGGTTTAGGGCAATCTGTACCTATTCCGATGCGTTCAGCATTAACCCATTTTCGTCAGGTTTTCTTAGATGCGGAGATGGTCGGTTAGTGTTTATTAAAGGTTCAGGAGGATGATGAATGACTGTCAGACTTTCCATTGATGGGAAAATGATCGATGCCCCGGAAGGAGCAGGACTCCTGGATGTGGCTCGGGAAAATGGACTAACCATACCGACCTTATGCTATCACCGGGACCTCTCGCCGACCGGAAATTGCCGGATATGCGTTGTTGAAATACAAGGGCAACGATTTTTACAAGCCGCCTGTGTCACCAATGTGTGGGAAGGAATGGTTGTCCAGACCCACAGTGACCGGGTGGTTCGATCGAGACGCCTGACCCTCGAGCTGATGTTGGCAAATCACCCTCAAGATTGTTTAGTATGTGATTCAAGTGGTTCATGTGAGTTACAAGATCTTGCTTATGATTACCATGTAGAAGTGCCAACTTGGGGTAGTAAGGGTACAAGGTATACGGTTGACAGTGATCCCAACCCATTCATACGGGTGGATTTTAATAAATGCATACTGTGCCGGCGTTGCGTACAAGCCTGTGCTGAGATTCAGGGGCGGAATGTGTGGGGAGTGGCATATCGTGGATTCGAAGAAAAGATCGTGGCAGGTACGGACACGACCATGCTGGAGGCGCGTTGTGAGAGTTGTGGCCAATGCTCGGCATACTGCCCAACCGGTGCGCTAAGCGATAAGCTGTCCTTTGGCTTAGGACGCACTCATCAAATCAAAAAAGTAACGACCACATGCTCATATTGTGGAGTGGGCTGCCAATTCGACCTCAATGTAAAGAACGGGCAGGTAATTGGAGTTACCTCCAATCCGAATGCCCCGGTAAATGGAATGGCTTTATGTGTCAAAGGACGTTACGGGTATGACTATATTCACCACCCAGACAGGTTAATGAAACCTAAAGTGAGGAAGTATCTCTTGGAAGGTGGAAACCGCACAAAAAGTGATCGCGGAGAATGGGTGGAGGTGGATTGGGAAACCGCACTCGCCATCACTGCGAAAAAACTGCAATACGCCCGTGATACCTATGGATCTGAAAGTATCGGTGTGCTGACTTCCGCAAAGTGCACCAATGAAGAAAACTACCTCATGAATAAATTCACCAGGCAGGTGATTGGGACAAACAATATTGATCACTGTGCCCGTCTCTGACACTCCAGCACTGTGGCCGGTCTGGCCACATCATTTGGCTCGGGTGCGATGTCCAACTCAATGCGAGATATCGCCGATAAGGCAGCGGCCATGTTCATCATAGGTTCCAACACCAGCGAACAACATCCAGTCTTTGGAACGATGATTCGCCAGGCAGTTATTCGTCGGGGGGTAAAACTGGTTGTGGCAGATCCGCGCCGGATTGATATGGTTGATTTTGCCATTCTTCACCTGAGGCATAAACCGGGAACGGATATCGCCCTTTTAAATGGTCTCATGTACATGATCCTGGAAAAAGGGTGGGAAGATCGAGCTTTTATTGACAAACGTACTGAGGGCTTTGATGAATTCAAAGCTGTCTTGGAATCCTATACGCCTGGAACGGTGGCTGAAACCACGGGAGTGCCTGAGGAGCAGTTATATCAGGCGGCAGAAATATTCGCCCTGAATAAACCCATGGCTGTGATGTGGGCAATGGGCATTACCCAGCATATTGTTGGTGTTCGCAATGTCATGGATCTGGCTAATCTCCAGATGTTGTTGGGTAACATTGGAGTACCAGGCGGAGGTGTGAATCCTTTACGAGGGCAGAATAACGTCCAGGGGGCATGTGATATGGGTGGGTTACCCAATGTCTACCCGGGGTACCAGGCAGTTACAGTGGATGCCGTCAAGCAAAAATTTGAAACGGCATGGGGTGTGCCTCTATCCAATAAGCTGGGATTGACAGTCACGAGATGATCCCTTTGGCGGGCGAAGGTAAGCTAAAGGCTTTGTACATCCTCGGTGAAGATCCAATCATGAGTGACCCGGATAGTGCCCACATCCGGCACTGCCTAGAGACATGTGAATTTATCGCCCTGCAGGAGATATTTCCATCGGAGACTTCAAAGTATGCGGATGTGCTACTGCCAGGCGTAACTTTCGCAGAGAAAAATGGAACTTTCACAAATACTGAACGGAGGGTACAACTGGTTCGTAAAGCGATTGAACCTGTGGGTGATGCGCGACAAGATTGGTGGATCACCACTGAACTGGCAAAACGAATACTGGCTGAAGACGAAAATAAGATAAGCCAGGCACCCTACTCGGGTTGGAATTATACGGACCCATCCCAGATCATGGATGAAGTGGCATGCTTAACTCCGAGTTATGCAGGCATCAATTACCAGAGATTGGAACGTGGTGAACAGCTACAGTGGCCTGTCAGAGATTTAAACCACCCAGGAACGCCGATCCTGCATATTGGACAGTTTGCACGGGGATTGGGGAAGTTTACTCCCATAGAACATATCCCTCCTGCAGAAATGCCAGATGATAATTACCCCATGATATTAAGCACTGGAAGGGTGTTATATCATTGGCACGGAGGTGAGATGACCCGCAGATCGCGGGGTCTCCTGGAAATTTATTCCGAGGCATTGATCGAGATAAATCCAGACGATGCTGTGCATCTTGGATTGAATGGGCATCATCGTGTGCGTGTCAGCTCGCGGAGGGGCAGTATTGAAGCAGAAGCCTGGATTACCGATCGAGTTCCTCCAGGAATGGTATATGCCAATTTCCATTTCCCAGAAGCCTCCGCCAACGAGCTTACTATCGCTGCGTTGGACCCGGTATCGAAAATACCGGAGTATAAAGTATGTGCTGTAAAGGTAGAAGCAGTGAACAAATGACGGGAAGGTAAGGATGGATATCAAAAAAATATACCAGTACGCATTAAGCCGAGAATATGAAGGTAAACGCTTTTTTGAGGAAAACGCCAATCGTTTAAGCCATGCGGCTGCAGTGAATGCTTTTAAACAGCTTGCAGAAGAAGAACAAAAACATATTCATTTTATCCAAAATCAGATTGCCATTTTAGAAGGCCAGGTGAGCAACACTGATTATGGATTGGTCCTGGAACAGGCCGGCTTTTTCTCACAAAGAGCACAGTCTGAATATATCGACCAGTCCGTAGCGGAGGCAATGGTACCCGATCTACCTGTCCTGCGTATGGCGTACTTGATTGAGCGCGATTTTGCAGAATTTTATGAATCTACGGCAAATCAAGTTGATGGAGATGCAAAACGTGTGCTGACTATGCTTTCACAATGGGAACGTGGGCATGAGCGATTGTTTAAACATTTTTACGACAAGGCATTTGAAGAGTATTCCAATATGCCTTGGGGTGGGTGATGTCTCGATATATCGTTGGTTACCATCGGGGTCTTGGGTAAAGTAAGCATGCTCAAGACCCCGATGCATTATGGTAAACTTCTCTGCTGGAGTAATGACGATACATGTCAACGCTGAGTAAAGAAGTTATCGAACAGAAAAAGAATTTCCCATTCAATTTCATTGTTAATGTATTCGATGGTGGTTTTTTTGGACTGGCACTCGGATTTGCTTCTTTTTCAACAGTCATACCGCTCTTTGTAAGCACCTTGACTGACTTTGCCATTCTAATTGGTCTTATACCAGCGATTCATGTCGTTGGATGGCAGTTACCACAATTATTCACTGCACAGAGGGTTGCACAGCAAAAAAGATATAAACCGATGGTCATGTTTTTTACAATTCATGAAAGGTGGCCGTTTTTAGGATTGGCGTTTGTTTCCTGGTTTGTACCGCAGATTGGTCCTCAGATTGCCTTAGGCTTAACTTTTTTCTTTTTAATCTGCCAGGGTTTAGGAGGTGGATTGACAGCCACCGCCTGGCAAAGCATGATCGGGAAAATTATTCCAGCAGAACGATGGGGTTTTTTCTTTGGTGTTCAATCAGGGGCGGCAAATTTATTAGCCTTTGTTAGTGCGATCCTTGCTGGTATCCTGCTGGTAAACAATGTGCCAACCATTGGTTTTACATTATGCTTTATTTTTGCTTGTATTGCGTTTGCCATATCTTATCTGGCAATATCCTTCACACGGGAGGAATCGGCTGCTCCAAAAACGAGCCCAGTGGAACGGAAAGTATTTTGGAAAGACATCCGGGCGATATTTTTTCGTGATAAAAATTTCAGGTGGTTCATCGTTGTACGGATTCTTGCCCAATTAGGAACAGTGGGTTTCGTGTTTTATTCTGTATATGTTGTGCGTGTTTATGGTGTCGATGAGGCGACTGCAGGGATATTGACTGGCGTAATGATGGCTGTCCAGACAATCTTCAATCTCATCATGGGGTGGCTGGGGGATCGATGGAGTCATCGTGGCGTGATGGCTTTAGGAATGATCGCTGCAGCGGTAAGTGCTGGAATTGCAATTTGGGCACCATCGGTGGGTTGGTTTTACCTGGTATACGCACTGGCAGGGATTGCGAATGTGGCAGTTTGGACGATCGCCCTGGCGATGACCCTGGAATTTGGCCAGGAACATGAGAAACCATCCTATATAGGCATGGCCAATACCTTGATCGCCCCAACTGCATTTTTTATCCCATTATTTGCTGGTTGGCTGGCTGATAGTGCGGGATACCAGGCTACATTTTTCGCTACTGCAATTGGGGCTATCGCTACGATGGTGGTGCTAGGTTTTATCATGCAAGACCATCCTCGACCAACCTCAGTGATCAGAGTAATCCATGGAAGCTGGTTTGGATTCCACTCAAAAATGGGGGGTTTTATTGGCGATTGGGGTAGGCACATTTATGACTGCGCTGGACACAAGCGTAGCAAATACTGTTCTTCCTATCATCGGTAAAAATTTTAATGCATCCATTACAAGTGTAGAATGGGTCGTTACCATATATTTATTGGTCTTGAGTGGATTATTACTTAGTTTTGGAAGACTGGGGGATATTCGTGGGCATAAAGTAATTTATCTTTCCGGTTTTGGTGTTTTTATCGCTGGTTCATTATTATCAGGGATTGCACCAAATATTCAATTATTGATTATTTTTCGTGGCCTTCAAGCTTTAGGGGCAGCCATGCTGGCAGCGAACTCACCAGCTATCTTAACCAAAAATTTCCCAGCAAATCAAAGAGGTCAAGCATTAGGATTACAGGCTACCATGACCTATTTAGGTTTGACCGTAGGACCATCCCTGGGTGGTTGGTTAACCAGTTTTTTTGGATGGCGGGTGGTGTTTTATATTAATGTCCCGGTAGGTCTATTGTTTTTCTGGCTTGGCTCACATTATATTCCCCGTGATAATGTCAGTAAAAAAACCGAAAAATTTGATTTCCTTGGTGGAATCACCTTTGTTTTGGGGTTAGGCACTTTGTTACTTGGTCTTAATAAAGGATCTGAATGGGGATGGACATCCATCACTGTCTTGTTCCTTCTGATTTGTGCAGTTGCCTTTCTTACTGCATTTATCGTGATTGAAAAACGTGCCGTAAACCCCATGTTGGATCTCAATCTTTTCAAAAAGCGCCCATTTTCATTGTCAACCACGAGCGCGATACTAAATTATATTGGTATATATAGCTCAATTTTCTTGATGCCATATTATTTACTTCAAGGCAGGGGTTTCAGCCCCGCTCAGGCTGGCTTGATTCTCACAGCTCAACCGCTCGTAATGGCTGTGATTGCTCCCATCAGTGGCACACTTTCAGATCGGATAGGCACACGCTTTCCCGCAGCCTTTGGGATGCTGGTATTATCCACGGGTTTGTTTTTATTATCAAGACTTGGACCTGAATCCGAAATCATTACGATAATGATAGCATTGGCAGTCGTTGGTCTTGGGACCGGAACTTTTATTTCACCGAATAACAGCGCATTGATGGGTTCTGCCCCGACAAACCGCCAGGGTATAGCAGCTGGAATATTAGCGACTGCCCGAAATTTTGGGATGGTCTTAGGTGTTGGAATTGCTGGAGCAATATTTTCAACCACTCTGGCTCATGCAAGCAGTAGTTCGGTTATATTTGGAACTGTGGCTCAGAACGAGGCCTTATACAAAGCACTTCAATTAAGTTTCCTGACAACCTCCGTGATCACATTCCTGGGGGCGATCACATCCTTGGTCCGGGTTGATAATAAAGCATAAATATATTAAGGTACTCCCGTTCTTAAATAACATCAAAACTGGGTTGTTAACAAAAGTTTTCTCCAGACAAAAACATTTTTATCGATCAATAATCCAATTAATAAAAAAAGTACCCCTGGGCAGACTCGAACTGCCGCATTTGGCTCCGGAGGCCAACGCTCTATCCTCTGAGCTACAGGGGCACAAGATTTTTTTATTTTACCATGATTCGTTTTTCCCCCATAAAACGGTTATCCCGGATAATTTATGCAGGTATCTGGAAACTCATCTGTTCCAACTCACTCCGCAGTCGGTCGATCTCAGAAGGGTCGCGCACTTTCTCACCCGGCAGGGAAGCTTGATGTTTTTTATAGGCAAGTTCAACGGTTGTTGAATAAAAGCGATTGACTAAGGAAAATTGGCCTGAAAACAACGCGTTTATACGAACAGAGGATTGAGCCCAGGCGGAGGAGGCGGTTTTATATTGGTGCGCTGAGATGGTTCCAATGGCTACTTCTTCACCCAAATGCGTGATGATCCAACGTTGCTCACGGAATAAAGCCCATAGAATAAAGATACCCATCACAAGCCAACCTGACCAGTCGTAGATCACTCCGATTCCCAAGCCTTGTAAGCCATGAAAAACGGTTGAGATCGTGTTGTGGATCGAGTGGGTTATGATCGCGATTCCGAGGCCCAGGATGGGAATGAATATGATAATCCAGGGATTTCGGTTCAGGCGCGATATGGCTAAAGCGATCCCGATGAATGCTGTGTAAAATGGGTGTTGCCAGCCAACGAGAATTACACGAATGAAAACCATCCATAAAATACCACTCAATCCATTTTCATGAAATCCATAGTTGTAAATATAATAAACGTTTTCTGTCGCAGCAAAACCGAGGGCTACTATTGAAGCATACACAATCCCATCCAGGATCGAGTCAAACTCATGGCGGAAATATAAGAAAACCAATAAGCAAGCTATTCCTTTTAAGGTTTCTTCAATGATTGGAGCAATGACAGAGGAAGTAGAAAGATCAGCGAATGCTTGCGAACCCGTAAACATATATATTCCCAAACCAAGGAATGAGTTGACAATAAATGCTGCTCCTGCAGCAACAATCGCCCCCCAGATGAACACTCCCCCTAGCAATAAGAACGGTTCCTTCTCATAACGGTCAGTCCAGTAAACCATACATGCGAACAACAACATGGGTATGAAACCGAGTAATACAGATAGAATAACACCCAATAGAGGCACTTCTATATTGCTCCCAATGAAGAGTTATTCAGTTTAACATATATTGATTTGGGCTGCAATTTTATTGATTTTGTAAGAATAATTCTTCTCGATGGACCCGCGTGTCTTCAAATTTTATTCCCATTTCATCAAGTACTTCCTCCGGTCTACCTGTGGCAGATTCCCTGGACGGATAGACGGATACGCAGCACCTGCATTCCTTGATCCCTTTCTGGGACAGGAGAAATCTCGTCAATTAATGGACGGAGGTCGTAGGATTTCTGCCTGCGTGTACGGTACAGGTGCTCGGATAATCTTATCCGTTCTATCCGTTCGAATAAATTGGGGATGTGATCCAGGAATGTGATTATATAAACAGATGAATTAACCTGGGTTTGTATTGCTGGAACGTGAAGATCAACCTGATCGATCCCATGGATCATGAGACCTGGTGGAAGTGCGACCTTGATTGCCAGGTTGATCTGAGCAAGGTCAATCACAGATTCCAACCATGCATCGATCAATTCGCATTCACTGGTGAAACCCAGGGGTAATGCACAGGCTAAATTGAGGCGCGGCTGAGGATGAAATCCTTGGCTGTATGCCAATGGTAATCTGGAGCGTCTGAAGGTCCGTTCCCATGCACGAAACAGATCCAGGTGTCCGGTGTAGCGCATCGCTTCGTTTTTTGAAAACTTAATCCTGATACGCATCAATTCGGCATTATTCATGGAAAACATGATCGATTTATCGTGTTTTATATGCGGTTGAGTGGGGTGGGGATTTCACCTCAGGGCACATCCAATGATCACCTGGGTTTTCTCGGCGGATATCCGCAAAGGTTGGCAAGATCCCGCAGGCAAAACATTGTTGCCGGCAATCTGAACGTGTCATGGAAGCCTGACTTAATTGATAATCCTGCCATAGATATTTTTTCCGTACTCCAGTATCGATATGATCCCATGGGAAAACTTCATCCATTGATCGATATCGGTGAGTATAAAAAGAAGGTTCTATTTGACAATCATTAAATGCCTGATTCCAGGCATCGAAATTAAATTGATCCTGCCAGGCATCAAATCTGGCACCGTTTTTCCATGCCTGGAACACCACCTCTGAAAGATGACGATCTCCTCGGGATAACCAGGCTTCCAATAAAGTGGTTTTTGGGTCGGTCCAGGAGAGTTTAATATTTTTATGGCGAAGCTCTTGTTTTAACAGCTCTTGTTTTGCTTGAATCTGTTCCACTCGATCACAGGGTTCCCATTGGAAGGGTGTATGAGGTTTTGGTATGAATGTGGAGATACCCACATTTAATTTAGCGCGATTACCAATAACTTGGCGACCTTGGGTAAACACAGCTTTGCAAAGTTCAGCAATTGCCTGCACATCATCAAGTGTTTCCTTGGGATGGCCGATCATAAAATATAGCTTAATGGTTGTCCATCCACGGGAATATATCTGATGCGCAGTCTCAAGCAGCTGGTCATTGCTGACAGGTTTGTTGATGATATTCCGCATATGCTCCGTGGCAGCCTCTGGGGCAAGCGTAAAACCGCCATGGCGAGACTCCATTAATAGATCCATAAGATCCACTGAAAAGGAATCAATTCTCAGGGAAGGCAGGGAAATTCCAAGATGTTTCCCAGAGAATTTTTCTGCGACAGTTTTCACCAACTCAGTTATATTCGTATAGTCAGACGATGACAGGGAAAGTAAACCAATTTCTTCAAATCCAGTATTTTTCAATGATTCATCGATGGACTGTATGATCTGTTCTATACTACGCTCTCGTACCGGTCTCGAAACCATCCCTGCATGGCAAAAACGGCAACCACGTGTACATCCACGCATAATCTCTATCGCTATTCGATTATGGACAGTTTCGATGTTGGGAACGATAAAACGAGTGGGGGGTGGGGGTAAGCAGCCAATTATTCTCTTCCGAACAGGAAAGTTTACCCGCTGATCCAACTTTGTTACTTCATTGACGGTTCGATCTTGATGATAAGTTACGTTGTAAAGACCCGGCACGTATACACCAGGTATAGTGGATAAACTGATCAATAAATCCTGGCGTAAAGCATGCGACTGTTTCCAAATCTGGTAAGTATCGATGATCTCATGAATAACCTCTTCACCTTCACCCATCACAAAAGCATCGATAAACGCATGCATTGGTTCGGGATTAAAGGCTGCATGCCCTCCTGCGATTACCAACGGATCTGTATCGCATCGATCCTGGTTGAAAATGGGAATCTTCGCTAAATCTAAAACGCTTAACACATTGGTATATAACGTCTCATAGGGCAGCGTGAAAGCAACGATATTAAAAGCATTTAATGGGAATTTGGATTCAAGGGAATACAGCGGAATATCAGCTTTCCGCATTGCTGCATCCATATCCATCCACGGAAGATAGGCACGTTCTGCAAGTGCATCCGAACGCTGATTTATTAATTCATAAAGAATCGCCAGACCAAGATTTGACATCCCGATATCATAAATATCGGGAAAAACGAATGCCAGATGGGTTTCAACGGAAGCCCAATCCTTAACTACCTGGTTTAATTCACCCCCAGTGTATCGCCCAGGTTTTTGTACCGTCGGAAGAATTCTCTCAAGTCTTGACTGAATTTCAGCTGAGGTTATCACTAGCATACCTATAAGAATTTACCGAAACGAATACAAACCAGCCTTGAAGTGCCTGATTATATCTTAAATTATACGTGTCTCTTTTCTGTGGAGCTGCTGTTATATAAAGCCAGAAAGAGACACAGCAAAATATATCTTAAAAACCAATGCCCAAAAAAATGTGGATAGTTATCTAGTCTTCAAATACCCACTGATCGATGGCACGCTCCCAATTGACTAACTCTTCTGGTTTGAACCATAATGCAACCTCCTTTACACCATTTTCAGGCGTATCGGAAGCGTGAGTTAGATTTCGACCAATCTCAAGGGCGAAATCATGTCGAATGGACCCCGGGGCTGCATCTGTTGGGCGGGTAGCACCCATGGTTTGTCGTATGGCATGGATAGCGTTCGGACCTTCCCAAACCATTGCCATCACTGGCGCAGAGGTTATGTAACGGATCAATCCATCAAAAAAGGGTTTCCCTTGATGGATGGCATAATGTGTCATTGCAAGCTCATCGCTGACTGCAATGAATTTCGCAGCGACTAAACGTAAGCCGCGCCTTTCCAACCTGAGGATAACTTCTCCAATCAAACCTCTTTGCACTGCGTCCGGTTTGACCAATACTAAAGATCGTTCCATATGACCCTCCGAAATTTGATGATACGCGCAACGTGAAACGTAATTGAATACGTTTCACGTAAATAAAAATACCTATCGCTGAATAATTACCTGACCAAATCTTCTGCCTTCGTATAGGCGTCTAAGGCATCTTGTAAATCATCTGTTCGCAGATAGGCATCTCCGAGGACAACCCATAGATTAACGTCGACTGGGTAGCGATAAAGTGCCTCCTGAACATCCTTGATGATTTCTTCAAGGTGATGATTTTGTCTTATGATCCCAGTATATACTTCGGCAGCTTGTTCCGGGAAACCCTGGTTTATCGCTTTACGCGCATTGTTCAAAGAAGAGACATCAGCCTCTGGAATTCCAACGGAGGGGATGACCGGTTGTTCAGCTGGAATCGCAGTAACCGCTTCAGTTTCTATTACCTCTTCCGCCATTGGTTGAAGGGGTTCTCCTTCAGGAATCCATGCAGCTTCCGTAGATTGGGGTTGGATGGTTTCAATCTCTCCAGATTCAACCTGCAGAGCCTGTTCTGAAGCCCATTCAGGGACCGGCTCAGATCGGAAGGTCTGGGAGCTTTCTCGTAACGGCTAACTCAACCGGAGTAATCGCTTCATCTATAGGTGCTGTTTCTTCGATGTCTTTGATCCAATCAGGTAGTTCTTCGTCCTTCATTACCAGGTCTTCCTGAGTTTGATCGGGAGTTTGTGTGGCGGCTTCGGTTAGCTCAGCTGCGATCAGCCAGGCTGGAATTTCATCGGCTTGAGGAATCTCTGGTTCAAGGGAAGTCGCTGGAATAGATTCTTCGGTTTTTTCTTCGATTTCTGTGATTTCCCCTAAACCTTTTATCCAATCCGGTATCTCTTCCGCGGGGATAGCCTGAGGTTCTTCTAAGCTGGGTTCTTGAGCAGGAAGAGTCTCAGCTGTAACCGTCTCTGCTTCTAGTTTCACCCACTCAGAGGGCAATGCCTCTTCTGGTTCGATTGATTTTTCCTGGTCTTCGTCTTTCGCACTTTCTAAGATTGCTAATCCTGCCAACCAGGCAAGCGCAGGGCTTTCGCCGGTTGGCCCAGATGTATCACCTGATTCGCTTTCAAACGCAGCTGGTTGTTCGATCTGAGTTTGTTCCTCAATCATCACCGGTAAGATCTCTGGTGTTCCTTCAGCTTTATCGAAAGTCACTTCAGCCTGAGGAATTTCTCCAGCCTGTTCATGCTGCAAAGTAGCCGGGACCTCTTCTAAAATGGGCGGTACATCAAAAATTGCTTGGTCTTCGGTTATTTCTGGTATCTCTGCCGTGATTTCTTTCCCATGTTGCAGGAGATGCGGGTTCTTCAGGTGCTTCTCCAGCGAGTTCTTTGATCCAATCCGGTAAATCTTCAGAATACGTAGCCGGTAGGTCTTCAGTTCCAAATTCCTCAATGGTAGCTTGTGTCCCTGATGTTTCTGCGAGAGTATCGATACTATCGACCTGATCATAATGTTCCGTAGTTGGAAAATCACTTTTCTCTGGTAGTTTGGATTCTTCCTCGAGGACTTGATCTTCGATAAATGCAGGCGTTTCTAGAGCTATCGGTGTCATTGGTTCTGCAGCTTTTTCACCCGCTTCACCCGGTAGATAAGCACTATCCAAATCTTTAAGCCAATCGGGCATTTCCTCATCCAGGATTTCCGCAGGAGCTTCCTGTGCTGTGGTAGCAGAAGTTGGTGTTTCAGGTTTTGCTTCATCCAGCCATTGGATGATCGAATCTGAAGGTCCTGGTTGATGTTGTTCCAACCATGGCAGCGATGTATCCTTCTCTAATGGTTGTTCGCCAGTACTTTCTTGTTCTAACATGCCATTTGGAGCAATTCCACGCAACCAATCTGGAATATCCGCTTTTTCCAGATCCTCTTCAGACTGGATTGCAATGACCGGAGGCTCATTCGCTTCTATAGGCAGTTCCTGGCTCGCCTCACCCGTAGCAGGTTTCCAACCAGCATCTTTCATCCAGTCAGGAATTTCACTGTCTTGTTTTGTGTCATCGGTAATAATTCTTTCAACCTCCTGTGTATCCCATATGAATGGTGAAACACTGGGTTGAGGCTTTTCCGTTATTTCAGGAGCTTCAGGAGTAATCGGAGCATCCGCTCCCTTTAACCAATCGGGAAGAACATCTTCAGGTTTTTTATCGATTGACACACCCAAGGATGTAGCCCAGGAGGGTTGAGCTGGAGCTTCGCTCATTTGTATCCCCGATTTCCATTCCAGTCTTTCAATGTTAACTGCGTTTTCAGGGACCTGGTCTGAGGAGATGGCATCTTGAGCGGCATAAGCGAAGTATGGATCCATTGAAACGGCAGTCTGCCGGTAGTTCTTATTCTGACCAGAAGTTTTCAGAATCAGGTAATGAGACGGCTAAAATCTGATTGGCGGCCAGGCAGAAGGGTAATTTCTTCAGAATATTGATACAAGCCTCAACGGCTTCACCTTGCAGGGAGGTTTGATAATACATCCCTGCAAGTAATAACTGTAAATCATAACGGTTTGGATCCTCGGAAATGGCGGCATGCAGTTCAGCAATCGCCTGGTCAAGTAATCCCCCTTTGGCATACATCTTGGCCAGAGCTCCACGGGTCAACCGTACTTTTGGAGGCTGCATTCCATCCCGGCGACCATAAAGGCGGCGTAACTCATCCTGGATGGCAGTATTGGATGGCTGAGCTTCGTATGCAAGCTCCATGTGCCATATCGAAGCATCCAGGTTGTTTTCATCCTCACGAATAATACTCATCCCGACATTTGCAAGAAAATCATCCGGGATAGCGGATAAAACACGCTGAAAAATATCCGTGGCATCACTGATACGTTGTTGCTCCAAATGAGCTTTTCCCAGCAGACGATAGGTAGCGATATGTTTTGGAAAAGTAGCCAGGATATGCCTGCAATGTGCCACAGCTTCATCCAGCTGACCATTATCGATCATGCCTTCAATCTCACGGTTATAAACACGCAAAGGAATAATTGCCATATCTGTACGCTCCGAATATTAAGTATGCCTTATTCTGGCAGAAGATGCAAGTGTTTGACCAATTATAAAAAAATCCCTCCCAAATCAGGGAGGGATTTGATGATTTATTCGGTTTGTTTTTGTAATGCTGAGGCAGGCTTTTTACTTTGTAAAATCGCCCAGCCAACTGCTACCAACAGAAGAAAACCGACACCATACGAAACCACACTTGATTGGCTATATTTCACGATGACTGGGGCTGCAATCAGGCTAACCAGGTTGACAACCTTGATCATCGGATTCAATGCCGGACCTGCAGTGTCTTTCAACGGATCACCAACCGTATCACCGACCACACCAGCCTTATGCCGTTCTGATCCTTTACCAGTATTTGCCTGGATATCGCGTGGTTCATCCTCGATCGATTTTTTAGCGTTGTCCCAGGCACCGCCTGCATTTGCCATGAAGACAGCCAATAATTGACCGCTCAGGATAATTCCGGCCAGGAAACCACCCAGTGCTTCGACTTGCAGGATCAATCCTACGGCAAGGGGAAGCAGGACAGCAATGGTTGCCAGTGGGATCAATTCCTTCTGAGCTGCCGTAGTAGATATACCTACAACCTGGGCATAATCAGGTTGGACTGTACCTTCCATTATCCCCGGAATTCGGAATTGACGGCGTACTTCTTCAACGATCAGACCGGCTGCGCGGGTGACTGCCCGAATGGAGAGAGAGCTAAATAACCATGGCAGCGCACCACCCAACAGCAATCCAATAAATACACGCGTGTCAGAAATTCGAATCGCATCCATCTTGTCAAATCCAAGCTGGATTTGGACGCGACCCACATCTGTAATAAATGATGCAAACAGACTAACTGCTGCGATCACTGCCGATGCGATGGCAACACCTTTGGTGATGGCTTTGGTGGTATTGCCGACTGCGTCCAGGTCTGCCATGATCTGACGGGCTTTGCGGGTTTCTTCATCGTCCATATCATGCCATGCCATTTCACCGATGCCATTCGCATTATCGGAGATGGGGCCATATGAATCCATGGCAACATTATTGCCTGTATGGCTGAGCATACCAATGCCAATCATTGCGACCGCATATAATACATAGACTGTTCCATCACTGTTATAGAGCAAGAGGGCGAGGATAAAACTGATCGCAATTACCAGGAGTGCCCAGACGCTTGATTCCATTCCAACCGACAAACCGGAAAGAATGGTTGTTGCCGGACCACCTCGCGTGGAATCAACAATCTCCTTGACTGGGGGCCGTTTGGTAGATGTGAAATAGGAGGTGAGCGGATTGAATGCAACTGCCAGTCCGACGCCAATGGCGGTTAGAGCTGCTAACCTCCAATCATCAGCATACCATAGAGCAAGCAGGAAAGCCCAAAAAACCGTGTTGATGCTGGAGACTTCGTAGGAGCGGAACATGGATTCTTCAGCATCATGCGCACGCAGGAATTTGATGGGGAATTTTTCCCAGATTGGTACGGTGAATGTCCCGAGAATTGAGCTGATTACACCGATGGCACGAATGATTAAAGGATAGATGATCCAATATAAATCGCCAGTCAGGGCGACCAATGCCAGGCCAAGAATAAGGCCTGATACAATCGTTACTTCGTAACTTTCAAAAATATCCGCAGCCATGCCAGCGCAATCACCTACATTATCACCCACCAAATCCGCAATGACCGCTGCATTACGTGGATCATCTTCAGGGATATCCTGTTCAACTTTGCCAACCAAATCAGCACCGACATCAGCAGCTTTCGTATAAATCCCACCACCCACACGCATGAATAATGCCAGCAGCGTTCCACCAAAGCCAAATCCGAGCAGGGCATCCGGGGCAGCCCGACCAAAGACCATAAAAATCATCGTTCCACCCAATAATCCCAAACCATCGGTTAACATACCGGTGATCGTACCTGCATAATAAGCAATGGAGAGCGCTTCATTAAAACCTCGTCTCGCAGCAGAGGCAGCCCGGACATTTGCCTGGATTGCCATGCGCATCCCGAGCTGGCCGACGATCAGGGAGAAGGATGCCCCCATCACAAAACCAATCGCGCGAGCCACACCGATGATGAGCAAGATTTGTTGATAAGCCTGTGGCATAGCTGCCTTGGTGATCCCCTCAGCACAGGTGGTTAAAGCGTTCAGATCATGGGCATCTACACTTTGAAGGAAGATACAATGCCACTCCCGGGCTTCAAGGGAAGGTGGAACAATATATACCGACAGGAAAAGGGCTACCGTTAAAACTAAGATCAAGGGAAGAATCGAACGTAATTGACGATTCAAGTAGCTATTTGCACCAATACGGATAGCATTCCAGACTTCCTGCATTTTGGCGGTTCCTTTATCCTTTTTAAGGACATTCCCGCGCAGGATCCAGGCGTAAAGAAGGCTGATAAAAGCCGTGATGACGACCCCAATAATTGCTAATTGCTCAAAATCACTTAATCCATGTCTGGCTAAACCCAATAGGTTCATATATCCTCCTCTTCAACTTTATAAGATTAAACAAACAAAATTCCCACACGCACAAGCGTCTGGGTTACACGAAGACAATGATTTCCTAACCTTATCTTTTTAATAATTCCTCCGAGCAGTTGCGCTATTTTACCTAATCAAATAAAAAAAGTCAATTCACTCAAAAAATGATTTGGAGATTAGCATTTCATTAGACTTCATCGAATTACTTGACTTTGCTCCTTTTTTTAATGTATAGTCTTACACAGTGACTAGCTCGATTATACAAATAGATTATGCAATATTCGGTTATGCATAATCGATTTAATAGCACAGCTTCCGGGAGTTCGGCAGCCGTGCTTTTTCTTCGTCTTAATAGGAGTATCTATGATTGAAGTTGAAGGGCTAACAAAAGATTATGGGCCACGACGTGCAATCCACAACCTGACTTTCAATGCCAATCCTGGTGAAATATTAGGATTTCTGGGTCCTAATGGTGCAGGAAAAACCACAACGATGCGCATCCTCACAGGATTCATGCCGCCAACCATGGGTAGTGCCAAGGTATGTGGTTTCGATGTGGTGGAGGAATCGCTCGAAGTGCGGAAACGGGTAGGCTATTTACCTGAAACTGTGCCTTTGTATCCGGATATGACTGTATTTGAGTATTTGAAATACATGGCTGATTTACGACATATCAAGAATGCCGAAGATCGTGTAGATGATGTATTGGAAATTGTCCATCTGGAAGAAAGAGCAAACGGTTACATAAGTAATTTATCCAAAGGTATGCGGCAAAGGCTCGGTCTAGCACAAGCACTGGTCCATGAACCAGATGTACTGATTCTGGATGAACCAACTATTGGCTTGGATCCTGCTCAAATAAGAGAAGTACGCACATTAATTCGTGAGATTGGTAAACGCAGGACAGTGTTACTCTCAACCCATATCCTATCTGAAGCCCAACAAATTTGTGATCGAGTACTGATCATCAACAAAGGCGAGATCGTTGTTGAGGATACACCCATGCATTTACAGGCAGGTCTGGCTGGAGCTCAGCGCATAGCGATACGCGTTCAAGGCGATGGTGACGGGCTAGAAAAACTAGTTGGTGATATATCTGGTATTGGGGGTGTCATAACGATACAAGAAGGTTTAATCGAAGCAGAATGTGCTCCAGGAAAAGATATACGACCTGAAATTGCCCGGAAAATAATTACAGCAGGATTTCGATCTACTAGAAATGAAATCAATCGATCTCAGCCTTGAAGATATCTTCATTCAATTAACCCGGGATGAACCTGAACCACCCAGCACCGATGATTCTGTTGAAGGATCGTAGAAAAAATGAATTTTGAAATTTTTATTGAGATTAAGGAAGGGTTCTCATGCGCAATGTGTGGATAATCGCCCGTCGTGAGTATAAACTTTATTTTATCAGCCCGGTTGCTTATGTAGTGGCTTTCTTTTTCATCCTGCTATTGGGATACTTTTTCTATCGTGCTTTGGGTGATGCGATTATTCAAGCTGCATATCAACCCTATGCTCCTACAGTTCAAATCATTATCAGCCCAATGGTGACATTGTTGTTATTCGTTATGCCCGCCATCACGATGCGGACGATCTCTGAAGAAATACGAATGGGGACGATCGAACTATTATTAACTGCACCAGTAAAGGATTGGGAACTGGTGGTTGGTAAATGGCTGGGGGCATTTTTATTTATGTCAAGTTTGCTGGCCATAACATGGATTTTCCCGATCGTGTTGAATTTTCTGGTTAAACCTGGGATTGATCAAGGGATTTTGATCTCTGGATACCTGGGTCTGTTATTGATCGTTGCATGTTTGACAGCTATTGGAGTTTTTGTTTCTTCTTTATTTAATAATCAATTGGTGGTTTTTTTCGTAAACCTATTAATCGTTCTCTTTATCTGGTTAATTCGACCAGCAACCAACGCTTCTGGGGGATTGGGCGAGCAAATATTGACTTACATAAATTTCATTGGCCATTACATGAATTTTTATCAAGGAACGATAGACTTGATCGATATCGTATATTACCTGAGCCTGACATCTCTCGCACTATTTCTTGGAGCTGTATCTGTTGAAACCCGGAGGTGGCGCTAATGAAACTAAAATGGCGTCAAATTATTCGTAAAAGCGCGATCATAATCGCATTAATATCATTGGTTGTGGCGGTTGGATTATATATCGTTCAACATGAATGGAATCTATATATACAGGTATTGCTTGGCCTGTTTATCATCGGGTTTGCTGTGTACATCGCTATGGATCCTGGTTCAATACGTACAGCATTAACTGGTCGGCAAGCACGTCACGGGAGTAACGCCATAATTCTCATTGTGGCTTTCCTGGGAATAATTGTTGTTATTAACTACCTGGTTTATGAGAACACGAAGCGATGGGATCTCACAGCTGATCAATCGAATACATTAGCAAGTGAGACCTTAGATGTATTAAAAAGCCTTCCAGATAAAGTCATCGCCAAAGCATTCTTTTCCTCTGACGCAACATTAGCATCAACAAAGGAAAACGCCAAAACATTATTGGATATGTATGTGTATTCAGGGGATGGGAGTTTTCAATATGAATTTATTGACCCTTTAAAAGATCCCGTATCGGCACAAGAAGCAGGCATCACAAAGGATGGAACTGTAATCGTTTACATGGGGAATAATAAACAACCCTTGTCCAATATTTCGGAACAAGAACTTACCGGATCGATGATCCGGTTAATGAACCCAGGCAGTCATATGGTATATTTCCTCACCGGTCATGGAGAACGCCCCATCGAAGGCAGTGGAGATCAAACATATTCTCAACTAAAAACAGCGCTTGAATCGAAAAATTATAAAGTTGCTAAGCTTGAATTTATTAACCTCGCAGCAGATCCCTGCTGATGCAAGTGTCATTATAATTACCGGTCCAGCAAAACCTCTTGCCGAAGTTGAAGTGCACCTTCTTGACACATATCTACAAAACGGTGGATCGATGGTAATCATGGAAGAGCCACCCATCGTCACTCAAATTGGGGAAGCATCGGATCCGTTAGTAAACTACCTGAAACAATCTTACGGAATAATCCTTGGCAACGATATGGTTGTGGATGTCCAGGCAGCACAATCCCTTCAACAACCTTTCATTGCAATCGCCGATCAATATGCACAACATGCAATTACACAAAAAATGGCTAGCCTGGTGTCGATGTATCCAACTGCTCGAAGTGTCTCAAGTGACGATAGCGTCGGGACTGACTACACTAAAACAGTATTAATTACAACGGCCGATCAGTCCTGGGCGGAGACCGACATGACTACTATTCAAGATGGTAGTATGAAACCTGACCAGGACGTGGATACAGTAGGACCCGTTCCAATTGCTTTTGTCACTGAAGGGATTAGTAATGGATCAAGAATGGTTGTATTTGGAGATTCCGAGTACGCCCTTAATTCGAATTATGACGTATACGGAAACGGCGACATGATTATAAATTCTATTGATTGGGCAGCAAAAGAAGAAAACCTGATCAATCTGACAGCCAAGAATACTGTAGAACGCTACCTTGTTCAACCAACCCCATATATGATTGGCCTGATCTTTTTGGGTTCGTTGGTCGTCCTTCCTGGGGTAGTCATTGTTGCAGGGATCTGGACATGGTTGTTGCGGCGTAAGCAGGGATAACCTCCAAATGATACGCCGTTCAACATGGTTCATTATAGCGATTTTTATTATCCTTGTTGGATTCACCTGGTTTTATAAGCGTAATCAGACGGAAAAAGCTAAAATCACATCAACCCCAGTCCCTACGAAAGCATTGGCAGGTATTTATAATCTTCAAGGGAAACAAGTTAATGAAGTATCTATCTCGAATTCCAAGGGAGATGAGATCATATTTATTCATGATCCAGAGTCAGACCAATGGTCAATTGCCAATATCCCTGCCGACCAGGTAGACACATTTGAGATTGGTTCAAATATTGCACAATTATTAACCATTCAAGCTCAGGAGACTTTAACCCAAACTCCACCATTAGATTCAATTGGATTAATAGTACCCGCATATACTATCAATATAAAGTTAGATATTGGAGAACCTGTAATAACGTATATTGGATCAATAACAGCGATTGGCAACGGATATTATATCCGTGTTGATTCGGGTTCCATCGCTATTGTAAACAAGGTGGTTTTGGAAGATGCTTTAAATATGTTAACCAGCCCACCATTAATGATTACACCCACTCCAGCGCCTACGGATCAATAAACGAGAGCACCTATCGATACTGGAATAAAACTAACTCCAACACCATAAAAGTGTTAAAGATGGAAATCATGAATTTTGGTACTTGATTTTCAATGAAAAAAAGTGTATTCTGATTAGAACAGTAGGAAAAAATTATTCCGGAATAGTCCGGCAGAGAGAAAATATGATTGATGAAGAATTGTAATGCGATTGATAATCGAGAAGAAGAACATCCTGCCCTTGCCAGGTTAATTGCATTTGGCAGGCAAAAATCCTTTGTTACGATTGATGATATCCTGAGCTTCTTTCCCGAGGCTGAACAAGATGTAGATCAACTGGAAGAGGCGTTTGCTGCATTAATCAGTGCTGGCATTCCTTACCTTGACGAAGTGACCACCGGGGCACCATCCGATGAGGAACTTACTGATGTTGAAGAAGAAGTTGAAGAAGAAACCCATCGTGCGGTTATCATCGATGATAATTATCTGGCCAATATCGATACGGATGACACGATCGGACTATATCTGAAAGAAGTGGGTCGGGTTCCTCTCCTGACCGCTGAAGAAGAGGTCGAACTTGCTCAACGAATTGAGCATGGTCGGCTGGCACGTGAAGAACTGGCACGAGGAAATGTCAGCACTCCGACGAAGAGCTGAGCTCCAAGCTAATTGAAGATGGCTGGGCTGCCCGTGAACACCTGATCACTGCGAACTCGCGCCTGGTGATCAGTGTTGCCAAGAAATATATGGGACGAGGCGTTCCATTTCTGGATCTGATTCAGGAAGGAAATATTGGCTTGATCCGAGCGACGAAGAAATTTGATTACCGCCGCGGACATAAATTCAGCACATATGCAACCTGGTGGATCCGGCAGGCGGTCACACGTGCCATCGCTGACCAGGGTCGTACGATCCGTGTTCCAGTCCATATGGGTGACCAAATCAATAAATTTCTTCGGGTTCAGCACCAACTAACCCAGCGCCTGGGTCGTGACCCATCGTTGATGAATTGGCCAAAGCGCTTGAAGTCACTCCTCAAAAAGTGGAGAATATGATCCAGGTTGCCCGCCGACCTCTCTCCCTGGAAACGCCAACCGATGATGAAGAAGATTCTGTTCTTGGTGATTTCATCGAAGATGAAGAAGTACCTGCACCAGATGAAACAGCCACCTACAATCTGCTGCGTGAACATCTGGACAGGTGTCTAAATGGCTTACCACCCAGAGAAGTACGCATTCTTGCAATTGCGTTATGGCTTACTGGATGGTCAGGCATACACCCTTGAAGAAGTCGGTCGAAAAATGGGTGTTACACCAGCGAGTGCGCCAAATCGAGGCACAAGCTCTCAGCCGGTTGCGGCATCCAGCCATTCGCCGCAAATTACGCGAATATTTAGGATAGCAGAACTACAAAATATAGGGGCTGCCTTGAGGATAGGCAGCCCCTATTATTTTGTGATTTTATCTCCTTATGAGTGGAAGATA
>CAVTQM010000019.1:0-20621 GCA_963736805.1 uncultured Chloroflexia bacterium | reverse complement strand
CACCAACCTGAACAAATTACCTGAATGCGTCAGCGCCCAGACGGTACCTTGAGGGTCGATCTCGATATCCACGATCCAGCCATAGCCGGCCAGGCTGGTGGTGATCGGCTCCCAGGCCAGGTTGGATCCCAGGGTGGTGAAGTCACCGCCCAGGATGACCTGGCCAGTGGGCGGCACGGACAGGGCATACACGCCACCCGTGAGGGGTGGCAGAGCGTAGCGTTGCCAGACCGTCCCATTCCACTTAAACAGCGCTCCGCGCGTATCCGAACGGTCGCGTGCCACCTCGATCCCGGCAGCCCAGACCGTCCCATCCGCAAACTGAGTGACGGCATACAGGTTGTCAGCCCCCTGAATGGGTGTGAGCGACCATGCCGAGCCATCCCATTGCAAAGCAATCGCCCCCAGGTCGGACCGGCCAACTGCCATGACGTTGTCCTTGCCCAGGTTGAGCACAGCATTCAAGCCACAATTGCACTCGGGGAATTCATTTTGCTCAACCAGGTCGGTGCCATTCCATTGCAGGGCATAGGGACGGGTGATGCCATCCATGCCTTTCATCGAACCAACCATCCAGGCTTCCTGGGTGGAAGTTGCATCCACGCCGTACAGCACCTGGGTGGAACCACCGGGTCCCTCCCCAGCACCATGATAGGGTAGCACTTCTAACCAGGCTTTACCCCCCCAGCGTAGAACCTGTGCCCCCGCCCCCACCGCCCAACCATCCGTCGGGCTGGAAAAGCTCAGGTCATAGATCGGGTGGGTGCTGGGAGAAAGCGCCTCAGACCAGGTCTGGTTGGCGAGGTGGTACAGCACCCCATCATCCCCACCAATCCAGCCTTCCCCGTACGTTGAAAATGCGAGCGTATTGAGCGGGATGGAGTAAGACACCTGACACAAGCCCTGCGTACCAGATTGATCCTGGCAGGACCACTGGTTCGGGGAATCGGCGAGCGGTCCAAAAAATGGATTGGGGATCAACTCGTAGGTGGCGAGCACCGCCTCGGCATCCGCGCTGCAGCCTTCATGGTCAGTGCCGGGGGTCAGCTGGTAGCAGGTGGCGGTCTGCCCTTCCCCCGTGCAGTAGCTGGTGAAGGAAAGCACCCCTGCCTGGCTTAATCGCCTGATCGTGTATTCGGTCAAACCCAGCGGACGGGTATAATTTTCCACCTGGTAGCCCTCCGTCCCGGTTCCCGTGGAAGGCTCAAGCTGGCAGCCAAAGTTGGTGTTATGCGCCAGCGAGTAAGCCATGTATGGACCGATATAGGCAGTATTCAGCGACCAGACCGACAGGTCATATTGCATGGAGACCAGGTCAGCTGGCTTGGCGAGGGTGGAGGAGGCAGGTCGATCGAGCAGCAAGCCGGCAGATTGAGCTGAGAATTGGTCGGAGCTGAGGAACGCATCCGGACCGACGATGATGACGGGTGTGGAGGTTGGGCGAGCCGTGGCGGTGGGCCGGGGTGTGGTGGTTGGGGCAGCCGTCCAGGTGGGCAGCATGCGCACGCGTGGGGTGTTGGTGGAGGGCAGGTGTGGTAGGGGAGGCTTGAAGGGTGGGAGTGGAAGTGGCGGAGGGTGTGCAGGCGGTTAATACAAGGATAATGCCCAGTGAAATGAAGATTATGCGTTTCATACTTTGCCTCCCATATGTGGGCGGATCAGATCAGCATTCTTTTCCAGCTCGGTGAGCGGAGTGGCTGAAAAATAAGCTGAGCTGAAGCGCAAGTGGTGCCCATCCCCGTGGAAGCGCGGGATGACGTGCAGGTGGACGTGCAGCACCTCCTGCCCGGCCGGACGCCCATCCGCCAGGAACAGGTTAACCCCATCGCATGGCAGCCCACTGGCACGCAGGGCAGCATCCACCCTCTGGGCTGCTCTGCAGCAAACGCCCGGCGGAAGCTTCATCCAGCTCGGAGAGCAAGGCAGCATGAACACGCGGCACCACCAACACATGCCCGGGATTGATTGGCCGGATGTCCATGAAGGCTGCGCACAGCTCATCATGATATACGAATTGGGCGGGGGCAACCCCGGCTAGGATGTCACAGAAGATGCAAGTGGGCATTTTATTAATCTCCATAAAAAAAACACTACGGACACAACGGACACAAAGGTATAAACTATATTCTTTTATTAATTAATAATTCAATAATTACCTGGGTTAGGAAATACTTTATATCGTTTCAAATGGTTTTATTTAGAAAATGTAAACTTCTTAGTGCGAATCCTTCGTGTCCTTCGAGTCCTTGGTGTCCTTGGTGGTAATCATTTAATCTTTCTCCTACTAACAGCTAATTGCAGATTTTCATCCATGATCTATGCCACCTGAGCATTCTTTAGTGCCATAGCTATATCTTGCGCGATCATCCGCTGCTTGGATTTCTCGATGCCATAGCTTGGACCCGCCTGAAGGTAGGATGGAAACGTGGGTATTCCGTGGAAGTTGAACTCACCGCCACGGATTTTGTAGGTGGAGCCGGCCGGTATGACCCTTGGCTCTCCCTGGCGGCGGGCGATGGCATTCATAGCCTTGATCGCCACGTCACCCATCAGCAGGAAGGCTTTCAAGTTGGGGAAGAGGGCAATCTCCCGTTCCAGCAGGGTGCTACAGCGGTTGATCGTGCTGGTGGCGACCGCATACCCATACTTACCGCACTTAACCGCCGTGGTCAGGTAGATGCCCCTGGATACAAGCTCCTGAATGCTGCTCACCTGCAACCCGGCTTCCTGGAAGGCTTGCAGCGTGGTGCGGGCGAACAATCCAGCTCCAGGTGCGTAATAATCATCCCTGGGGTCGGTCGGGGCGGTCTCGGAGATGAGCATGAGCCGGATGGAAGCCGGGTCAAGCTCCAGGTTGGGGACAAGGTAGCTCTCCTGCCGGGCTTCCTGGCATGGGAAGTCGATACATTGGATAAGGTCGACTATGCGCATGATTTCCTCCTCGTTTAATCTGCAAACGCTGCACAATACGGCGCAGAAGCGTTAAGAAACACCCGCATTTGGTTGGCTTTCTGAGTATCTCCTCTCTGAATATACGCTTTTTCGAGTGCCCAGGCAATTGGGATTCTTGCCATTAGCCGATTCCGCTTGATACCCACCTCAAGTGTGGCAACCGCATCACTACTCAAATCACCGCACAGAACCTTTCCAATTTCAACTAAGCTTCTGTTTCCACGATTTGACCAATTTCGAAATGGAAATATTCGACCAACTTGAGCCATGCGAATTGAGATCTCAGCTAACTCCAACCCAGTTGGATAGTCTCGCATTTCAAGATAACAATGAAGCGATTGTATATATTTTTCCAAAGAATGATATAATTGGTGGCTGATTCTCCCAATTGACTTTTTGTAATTCTTGCCTGGCCAGGTCAAATTGTCCCCAATAGGTATATGCCAAAGAAATACCAAATACCTCAGATGATTTTAATCCGGGTATGATTTTTGAATATAACGACCAGATCAATCGTGTGCCTGGGAGCGATAAGTATTTTCGTTCAAAAATCACAATCAAATCCTGAGGAGTTTTCGATTGTAAAGCTTTACTCACCCTTTGGTTTGCCCATTTATAGGCTAAATATCCGACAATAATTTCAAGTAAAACCAAAAATCCAAGAAATGATAAAAAAAATAAAGACTATTTTCCCTGATTGCGTCTACCAGGAAAAAAACAAACATAACAGTCACAATTGATAAAACTGGCAGAAAAAGTCGATAAATATATCTGGTATTCTGTATCTGCTCCATCTATAGATCCCTCACACCCCTTGCACCAACCGGATCTGGCGAATATCCTCCACGTGCCCCTCCACATGGCGGGCTTGCATCTCCACCACCTCCTCCACGCTGGCACGCTCCTGCCCGCCGGCACGGGTGGGGATCATCAGGCTCTTCTCCCACAGCCAGGGAGTCTGCCTGAGCAATTCGAGGGTATGCTGGCGATTAGCCTGGAACAAAGCCAGTGAATGGCTTACCTCCCGCTCGGCATACGACCAGCGCTTGACCCACTCGTCCTGGGGCAGGCACCAGTACCATTCCAGGCTGAACTCACGCTCCGGGTCGCCGGCTGCCCGTAAAAGGAACTCCTTCCACAGGTAATCACCATCCGCAATATGGTGAATCAGCTGGCGGATCGACCAACCCTCCTGGGTTAAGGTCAGGTCCAGCTGGGTATCCTCCAAGCCCTGGATGACCGTGTGCAAAAGGTCGGGTCCACCAGCGTACCGGGTGAGGATTTGGCTTTGGGATTCGTTCAATCTATCCATAGGTTATCTACATCTCCATTGTTATTGCGAATCTCCAATAAGTGGCGAAGATTGCTTCGCCTCGTTACACTCAATGCAAGCGCCAGAAAACCATTGGTTCGCAATGACAATTAATCCTGATGTTCCAGGATCTCCACCACCAACCCAGCAGCCACGCCCGCATAATTGACACAATTCTTGCCCTGTCCCTTCTCTCTGAAACCAGCCTGCCCTTCGGGCGTGCCCAGGTGAACCCCGGTGAGCTCGAGGCAGGTGATGGCTTGAAATTGGTCGGAGAACCTGTCCAGAAAAGTTTGTACCGCCTTGTAGCAGGGGTCAACCGAAGCGCTGGGTGCATCCCGTCCCAATGCCAGGCTGATAGCCATGATGCCGCCCGAGACCGCCCCGCACATCCCGCCTGTACGTGCCACCCCACTGCAGAAGCCGGTGGCGATGCGGGGGATGATTTCCGATCGAATTTCCAGGTGCTCGGCGACCGCCAGCAAGACGCTCTCGGCTCAGTAAAAGCCGGTGGTGTCGAACAATTCACACGCACGGGAGGAAGGGTTTATTATTCATGTGCCATCCTCTGTAATTCTTAAGTAAAAAATTAACCACAACGGACACAAAGTACACAAAGAAAATTTAATGGAAAAGTGAAAAGTAGATTTATTTGGTTTATATCATTTTCCCTGGTGTCCTTCGCGTGCTTAGTGGTATTCTTTATTCTTCACAGCCTGTCAAACAAATCCACCCATTCCGGGTTCATCTCTTCGATCAGGCTGAGGCGTTTCTTCTTCGAGCTGCGCTTGAGCTGTTTCTCGCGCTGTTTAGCTGCCAGTGCATCCTCCAGCAGCTCATAATAAACCAGCCTGACCAGGTTGTGGCGACGGGTGGTCACCCCACCATTGCCTGAGCGATGTTGGGCAATGCGATGTTTCAGGTTACCGGTACGACCGGTGTATAGCAGGCTGTGCTGCTCATTGGTCATGATATAGACGCAAAATTGTGAGATAGTCATAGAAGTGGTGGTCATGTAAGATTATTATACATTTATTTGGGGGAGAGGGGAAAGCGGGGCAGGCTTAAAAAAAATCGAACGACGATCCTGATCACTATCAAGTGTATAATTGAAAAACCATCAAGAAAATTCCTGTGATTCTTTAATTCACCCAACCTTCAATCATGAAAGTGATCAAGATTGCCCTATTTGTAACATTATTATTGGTATTTCTTGTGGCTTGTAAAGCTGACAAACATATCACCTATCGGGCTGATACTCGCTCTGGATTGATTAAAACCATTGATAAGCCTGGGTTCAAAAAACCAGTTGAATTTATTCCAGATTGGACGTCGGTTTCCTGGGGACCCTTTACGCTGCTTGATCCACCTGAGATCACAAATCCCGTATTAACTGCCAAAGATGTGACTGACCGCGAGGCGGCCTACGTGGCTGATCCATTCCTGTTTCACGAGAATGGGGTTTGGTATATGTTCATGGAAGTGTTCGACCAGCACACCTCTGGGGATATTGGTCTGGCAAGCAGCACAGATGGATATCATTGGAATTATGAAAGAATTGTTCTGGACGAGGCTTTCCATCTTTCTTATCCCTATGTATTCAAAGTTGGAGCTACATATTATATGATACCGGAAACCTTCCAACTGAACGAGGTGCGCATCTATAAAGCGATCGATTTCCCGGATGAGTGGACATACTTAGCCACGATCATTACTGGAAGACCATTTGTAGATCCATCCATATTCTATTATGATGGTCGTTACTGGTTATTTGTCGGGGAGCCCGAGAATAAAACTTTATATCTTTATTCATCCAATTCTTTGACAGAAAATTGGGCGGAACATCCCCTAAGCCCAGTGATCCAGGATAATACCAACCAGGCTCGCCCAGGGGGGCGTTCATTCATCTTCAATGGCGACCAAATTATACGTATAGCCCAAAATTGGGGTGGCGGATTAAAAGTTAGAGCCTTCAAGGTTGACGTATTGGATATGAATCACTACGTTGAACATGAGCTCCCGGAAAGCCCATTGCTCGAGTCAGGGCTCCGATCCCCAGGATTGGTATGCGGGGGGAATTCATCATTTTGACCCATGGTGGACCGGTGAATATTGGATCGCAGCCTTTGACGGGCGTGCCCCGGATAACAGTTTTAGTATTGGGATTAAGCTAAGCCCGCCTCCTGGTTCAGCACAAGGAGGCGCAGGAAAAACTGCTCGCTAAGACTTGCTTCAGGGTTTTTTTGGGGGCAGCTTTCCAATATTTTTTCTGCGTTCAATTGCCTGGGATGTTATATCCTTATATAATCAGATTGCTTGGAAACTTTTTTTAAATGTTGATTATGCAGGACAAAACTCTGAATAACTTCCACCCTTCTAGATATATAGACACATTTTGTACATGTATAGTTGGACTGCTTTGGTCGCAAGAATGTAAGGAATAAAAATAATGGGAGCTGTGGTATTGAAAGAAAGGTCAACTGGATTTGTGGATAGAGGCTATCCCGTTTCCGAGGCTACTTTGTATATATATTGTGATGTCTGTGGATCTTTCAATATCAAAACCTACATTTCATTCATTATCCCGGTTATCTTCATAGTTGTTATCACAGCTGCGTATTTTCTTGCATCATATGATAAACAATCCCTGATTTGCTTGATTCCAATAGGTCTGTTTGCTTTTTTTCTCCCGTTAAGAGATATTATGCTGAGATACAAGTGCAGGAAATGTGGAAATGTACAGATTACATACTTCAACTCTTTACATTATCAATCATACGATTTTAGTATAATTGATGTTCCGGATAAGCTGACTCAAAAGCGTTATATGGATACTGATGTTCCAGAATTCCACCAGTTTATTTAGTTGCGAATCAGATGACAATTACCGTTAATATTTCGATCTTAATCTTCCAGTCCTGAAAAGGCTACTTGATGACTCGCTAAAACGAGCGAAAAGCCTGGCTGAAGAGAATGCCAGAAACGAAAGCCAGCAGTCATCGCGGTGAGCTCAGGCTGTCTTCGGGTTTTCTCTAAACTACACATAGTCCGCACCCGCCCACTTGCAAGTACCGCAATTCATCGAGCGCTCTTAACACAGCCTGTGTATCGAGGCCCAATCTCAAGGAGAAATGATAATGGATAAACATCGAGTTTTCGCGATTAAATTTTCAGATCTATATCCTCTTTATGTTCAAAAAGCAGAACGAAAAAATCGCCTGAAAGAAGAAGTTGACCAAATCATCTGTTGGTTGACGGGTTATAGCCAGGCGGGATTACAACAGCTAATCGAACAGGGCAATGATTTAGAAACCTTTTTTGCTCAAGCACCAGCCATTCATCCGAATAGTTCGCTTATCAAAGGCGTTGTGTGTGGTGTCCGGGTAGAAGAAATAGAAGATCCTTTGATGCAAAAAATTCGCTATTTAGACAAACTGATGGATGAGCTTGCAAAAGGAAAATCAATGGAAAAGATCCTGCGACAGTAGTTCTATTTTGCTTGCCTACCTGCTCACGGATGGATTATCCAATCACATGCATGGTTCAATGTCGAGAAAATTCAGAAAATGGGGATTCGCAGGGAAAACCTCCTCCCTCCATAACCTTTCCACGATCCCCCATTCCCCATGTCTCCGGTCCATACATTGTTTGGGAAAGGGGAACAAAGGGGGGTTGGGTTTGTCATAACGAATCGGTGAGTAATTATTACAAGTCAGGAGTAGAGCAATTGTGCGCTGTAAGGAGTTTGATGTAAAATTTAGGCATCCGGTACATCTTAATCGCGGATCAGGTTCCAATATCGCCGTGAGTATGCAGTATATCCACCTTAGTCAGGGTGAATAAACCGTGACGATGCTGTATAGCAGAAGCCTGGATAATTAATAGTTGGGTGGCAAAAAGGATATGATGTTTGATCCAAACGAAAATAATAAAAAAATCGAAAAATACTTAGGCAAGTATCTGGAATTCCAGACAAGGTTAATTCAAGCAACGCAGTTTACCAAAGGTACCCGAGAAGCCCCCTGGAAATTGGAGATTGAAGCCAATGGAAAAGTGATCTCCTATGTGCTCCAAGTAGATCCAAGACGTATAGCGCTTGAGTATCAGATTCTCAATGCAATGGAACGCATCCCGCTTCCAACACCGAAAGCTTACGGGTTGGATTTATCCGGGGGTGAAATTGGGATGCCATGCTTTTTTAGCGATTTTATTGAAGGTGAATCGCTTCTAGGGCCAATGCTTGCGGGTGAGACCTGGGCGGAAGAGTTATATATTGACACGGTCAGCGAATTACAATCAGTTACTGAAGAAGAATTAGGAAGTTTCGCCGAGGCATTGGAGTTTGAAACCGCTGAAGATGTATTGGAGGAAGCGTATTCCGAACTGAAAACCGAGTCGCACTCGTTGGTGGAGTTGGCATACAGGAAGTTGAGAAACACCATGCCGAAATTGCCGGCGGTCCGGTTTAGCAATGGTGATCTGTGGCTCGAAAACTTTATCGTGAAAGATCGGAAGTTGGCAGGTATTATTGATTTTGCAAACACATCGTTTAGCGATCCGATTTTCGAGTTTTTGTTATCGTTCTTTGTTGCACCGGAACTTCGAGGTCGGGGAATAGAAGAACAGTATTGTCGAAAAATGGGATATGACTCATCCATACTTCATTGGTATCATGGGCTAGAATATTTTGACACATGGCGATGGGTAATGAAAACCGGAGAAGGATTTGTGCATCATACAGCCGAAAGTTTAGAGTCGGATTTGCAGAGTTGGTTAGGTGTTGGTTGATTAGAAATTGATCGAAACCGCCCAACACTGTCTCCATCTGACCGCTTCCAGCATCATCCCCTGGATGGTTTCTTCCATATCATCAATCCCAATTTCATTCTCAATTTTAACTTCCCGTTCTGACACTCTTATGGTTATACTTATGCCGACAGCGTTTTCTGTCAATTGAGAGTTCCTTTCTATGTTGAGTTTTCGTCAACTACAATATTGATTGGAACTCTCTCTTTTTGCAACCCTTTCTATGAACTTTTATGATTGTAACCCAGCGGAGTTGTGCACTTGACTTTATCCATAAAATCCTGTAATATATAGTTGTACGATATATAGTTTGACTATATAAGGAGTGCCTATGGAAGCACAGGATTACCTACCGCTTAGCGAGACTTCATTTTTCATTCTTCTTAGCCTTGCAACCACGCCCAAACATGGCTACGCAATTATCAAAGAAGTTGAGTCTATCAGCGCTGGTAGGGTTGTCCTGGCTGCTGGAACCTTATACACCGCACTCCGGCGTATGCTGGAGGATGGCTGGATCGAGCGCTTGGAAGATAATCAATCCAACGGTGACGGCCGGGAGCGTAAGCTGTACAGTCTTACAAACCTTGGTCGCCGCATTTTCGAACTGGAGACCACGCGGTTACAAGGATTGGTTCGCCTCACCGCCCACTTGAATGTAAGGGAATGAGGATGGACAACCCCATGGGGAGCTTGCAAAGCTTGGTCTTGCACCTGTATAAATATCTGCTGAAGCTCTACCCACCCCGTTTTCGTGGCGAGTTTTCCGCCGAGATCCGGGAAATATTTATAAGCCGCATACTCGAGGCACAGGATCGCGATGGGTACAGCTGGCTGGCTGCAGCTTTTCACGAAATCATGGGGCTGGTGATATCCATCCTTCGAGAATGCTGGCACGAGCTCAGGGTCCGAAAGGAGAAAGCAATGGTTCCGAAAGATCAACTTCAAAAGGAAGCTGGTGGGATGCGGGTTCTCCGACCGGCAGCGACCCCTGGCGCGCTTTGGTTTACCGGCTGGACTTTGCTCACTACCGCAGCAATCCCTGCTGCGCTGATCACCACGCCGGTGCTCGCCGCCCTGTTTATGGGCATGATCAACCTGGGGACTCAAGCAGTTATTTGGCCATTTGGCAAGCTGTTCCCAGAAGGACTTGCCTTTTTGATCAGCCTGACGCTCACCCTGTCTTTGGTGCAATGGTATTTGTTGCGTAATTACCTACCGCGAGCGCACTTGTGGTTCCTGGTAACCGGCGCAGGAGTATTGCTCGGTGGTCTCGTCACCGGGCTTGTGCTAAATGGATTCCACGCCCAAAACTTGGACCCCTTCATGATCATGGCAGATTTGCTGCTGTCGATTGGCCTGGTGCTTGGCCTGGCGCAGTGGCTGTATTTACGGCGCTTCCTGCCAAACGCTTTCTGGATCATCCTGATCGATATTCTGGCTGCTGGATCTATCCTGCTGGCTGGAAGGACCTATACTAGCCTAACCGAGCTGGCGGTCTTCATCCTTCCGGGGGCAATTACCGGGCTAGGGTTGTGGCTCCTTTTGAGCCATGCTCAGCCCAGGACGTCTAACCCGGTGCAAATGGAAGCCAGCCGGGAAGATGACCGGCGCTTGCCTCGCCTCGCCCGGGTTGGGCTGGGGTTGGCGGCGCTGGTTCCACTGTTCTTTGTGTGCAGTTGGGTTTATGCAGCTTCCCAATTAGCCCTGGCGAAAAACGCGGGGGTCTACCCCACGGTGGAACAAGCCATCATTGCGAACAACAGCCAGGGTTGGGGAGGCGCCGAGGTGGTCCGCATTGAGGGCGTTCGAGCAGTGCCAAACCATCCTGATGCTCAACCGCATGTCTGGTTTGGGACTGCCTATGTCACCCTGGATAAAGTTCCTCAAGGATACGATTCTGGTCACGATCGCTATTCGACGGGCTCGTTTTACATTCATGTCAAGGAAGGGTGGGTCCTCGTCGGGGAAGGAGCATTTCCCGAGTTCATTGGCTGGGTGATGGAGCTTTACAACATGGAGGGTTTAAATCGGTAGCCTATAGAAGGCTACAGGATTTTAGGACGAGCTCTAAATAATGCTTTCCCCAATCAACCCGGCGAGGTTCTAGTCGTTGTACTTCTAAAAGCCTCTGAAAGCAAGATTACCCATGAAGCCCTATATTATGAACCTGACTCAATCACCAAGTGTGGTTGGGGATAATAAGTATAAAAAGGACACCGAGCAGGCTGAGGAGAACAACGGTTGGATTTCTATGGGAATTCTTGACTGTAACTCTTTCTTGGATCAAATTGACGATTTATAATCATTGTGATATAATATTACCAATAAGGTCTAAATTAGCCTAATATCTATGATCCGATCTACTCATATCTCGAAAGGATAAAAAAATGGTCTATATCAATATTCAACATCGTGTTGCAGATTTCGAAAAATGGCGCAAGGATTTTGACGCCCATGAATCCTTCCGCCTTGAAGGTGGTGCCACGGGTTCACAGCAGGTTTTCCAGGATGTATCCGATCCAAATTTAGTCACTGTCCTGTTAGAATGGAAGGATGTTGACAAAGCAATAAAATTTACCAGTTCTCCTGCCCTGGCAGAAGCAATGAAACAATCAGGGGTGATTGGTCAGCCTACCTTCAAGTCATTCCTTAGCCGGGCATAAATAAGTACTTAAGCATTATTCATTCGAGACCGCCCACCAGCTACCTGGCAGGGTGGTTTTTTTTCATAGCTATCATGTAAGCACGCAATTTCCCCATCCGGTGTACAATAATCCCATGCTCGAAATACGCGGCCTGCAAAAAGTTCAGGATGGCAAGACTGTTCTGGATATCCCTTCCTTCGAGGTAATGGACGGGCAGGTCATCGGTTTGATTGCCCGCGCTGGCAGTGGTTCAGAGATGCTGATCAGCCTGCTCACCGGACGTTCCCAACCGTCCGCAGGTACGATCCGCCTGGCAGGTATTGAGCCATTTGCGGACCACGCCGCTCTCAGTCAGGCGCTCGGGGTGGTATTTGCCGAAGACACGGTTTATAAAAACCTGGGGGTTCTGGCTAACCTGAATTTCATTGCCCGTTTGCATGGCCTTCCAAAAGAAAGCGCTCAAACCACCCTGACCCTGGTGGGTCTGGCTGACCAGCGACATATGCCGGCGGGCAAGCTCTCCCCCAGCTTGCTCAGGCGCTTGGTTTTCGGCTGCGCCATCCTGCACACACCCAAATTCCTGCTGCTGGTGGAGCCCATGGCGCGCGGTGATGAATTGTCCGTAAACCTGCTTTCCAACCTGATAGGACAACTTGCCAATGGTGGCGCGGGTATCCTGGTCCTATCCGCCGATGCGGCCGAATTGGCAAAGCTGTGCGACCAGGTTTTTGAGCTCCAGGATGGGCACATCGTCAAAGTTGAAAGCGCTTCCGCTGAAAATATCCGGGGTCAGCCATTCAAGATCCCGGTCAAGATCGATGACAAGGTGCTCCTACTTAACCCGGCCGATATCCTGTATGCAGATGCCAGTGGAGACCGTGCCTACCTGGTTACGTCTGAAGGCCGGCTGCCCACCCAATACACCCTGACCGAGCTGGAGAGGCGCCTGGAACGAGGTGGCTTCTTTCGCGCCCACCGCTCCTACCTGGTCAACCTGCAGCACGTCCGGGAGGTGATCCCCTTCACCCGCAACGCCTACAGCCTGCGCCTGGACGACCCAGCCGGGACGCAGATCCCGCTCAGCAAGTCAGCCGCAGCTGAATTGCGTGAACTGCTCAATTTCTAACTGCCCTACCCACTCCATTCACCCCCTTCCCCGCTCCACTCAACCCCCTTAAAGCGCCTTCCTGGCGCTTTTATGTTGCATTTACGCTATTATTATTCATATACTGATATTGAAGGACACAGAAAGGAAACTGTTATGCTAACCATCGAGGTTAATTCCCTGACCCGTCTCTTCAATGCACGGCGCGCCGTGGATGATATCAGCTTTTCCGTTGAGGCGGGCGAGGTATTCGGCTTTTTAGGTCCCAATGGAGCAGGCAAGACCACCACCCTGCGCATGCTCACCGGTCAGCTGCGCCCCAGCTCAGGGACGGCGCGTGTGGCAGGTTGTGACGTGGTCAATGAACGCGAGGCATTAAAACCGCACATCGGGGTGGTCTTCGAATACCAGAATGTCTATGAAAGGCTGACTGCCTGGGATAACCTGGTCTTCACCGCCCGTCTGTATGGGGTACCAAAAAGCCGGGTTGAGCAGGTATTGGAACAGGTTGGGCTCGCAGATCGCGCAAAGGAATTGGTTAAGAAATACTCCAATGGCATGAAGCAGCGCCTGCTGATCGCGCGTGCCCTTTTACCCGAGCCAAAGGTACTCTTTCTGGATGAGCCGACGCGGGGGCTTGACCCGCACATGGCCCGCAGCATCCGTGAGATCATCGTCAACCTGGCTCAATCCGGCACGACTGTTTTTCTGACCACCCATTACATGGAGGAGGCTGACCGATTGAGCAACCGGGTGGCGATTATCGATCATGGACGCATCATGGCAATCGATACACCCAACCATTTGAAAGCTGCGCTAGGTGGGGGCGAAACCACCCTGGAAGACGTCTTCCTCGAGTTGACCGGCTCCTCCCTCTACCATGACGAAGAAAGTGTACAATAGAATGAAAGAAGAAATGCACAAAACCGGGAAACTCAGCCGCAATATACGCATCATCCTCGCCATTACGGGCAAGGACATCCTGGATGCAGTTAAGAACAAAACCATCCTATCTGTGCTGCTCTCCGCCCTGTTCTTGTTTGGTTTTTACATGCTTTTCCCCATCCTCGAGCAGGAAGACATCATCGATTTATACGATTCCGGCGCTTCTACCTGGATTCCAGCCCTGCAGGATAGCAGCCCCTTCAAGGTCAACACCTATGAAACCCTAGAAGCGATGCAGTACCGTGTCTCACGCCGCGGTGAACAGGAACTCGGGCTGGTATTGCCACCTGGCTTCGACCAGGCAGTGGAAAGCGGTGGTCCGGTAAAACTGCAGGGCTACCTTTTGAATTGGATCAGTGAAAAGAAGGCTTCACAGCTGGTCAGTCAGGCAGAGACCCAGCTTGCCGGGGTGGTGGGTGTGCCAGTCAGCATCTCCGTGGAGCGCTTGTATATGCTTCCAAATACAACCGGTACGGCTTTCAGCCGGACGGTGGGTACCTTGTTGTTGATCCTTTTTTGCGGACTTCTGCTGGTGCCCACCTTGATGCTGGAAGAAAAACGTACTTGCACGCTGGATGCCCTGCTGGTCTCACCCGCCAGTTCAGCTCAAATCACCGTTGGTAAAGCCCTGGCGGGATTATTTTTCTGTTTGCTGGCCTTTGGTCTGGCCAGCCTTTTCAACAGCCCAATGATTCTGCAGTGGGGATTGGTAATATTAGCAGGTGTGGGTGCCGCCCTGTTCTGCATATCCCTGGGTTTATTCCTGGGTTCCGTCGTCAACAATAATCAGCAGATGCGGTTGACCGCCAACCTGCTGATTTTTCCTTTTGTGATCGCCATTTTTATCAGCCTGGAGTTTGAACTGCTCCCGGCATGGCTGGTTGGCATCTGCCGGTGGCTGCCGACCACCGTGGCGTTCGACCTTATGCGTGCCTCCTTAACGCCTCACACCGAGCTTGCTTTTATTGTCCCACGCCTGGCTGTGATGCTGCTTTCCACTGTTGCCATACTGGGTGTGGTCGTCTGGAAGACCAGGCGCTCAGACAGGATGTGAAATCTTTATGACCCGGAAAAATATCCAAACCTCCACCAGGATCATCCTGGCAGTCGCCGGAAAGGATATCGGCGAGGCTTTGAAAAACCGCACCCTGTTGACCATCGTGGTCGGGGTATTGTTACTCATGCTAACCAGTCCACTTTTCTCGCTGCTGATCAATCGCCTCCAGCCGATTTTGGTGATCTACGCTCCATCCGGCTTGCAAAATTTCCAACCCATAGAGCAGCGGGACGATCTGCAGCTGATTCTGGTCGATTCTCAGGCGCAGATGGAATCAACCATCCTTCAGCCACAACAGGCTATTATTGGGGTGATTGTCCCTGCAATGGCCGAGACTGACCCTGCCGCGGAGATCATCCTGGATGGTTATACTGCCCATTGGGTAAGCGAGCTACGTATGCAAGAGCGGGTAGCCTTCTCCGAGGCAGCCTTGAGTGACGCCAGCGGCCAAACCGTTCATATTAATATGGAAAATCACCGCCTATACCCATCCCAGGAAGACAGCTATCAGTTCACCATGATTGCCATGTCGCTGACCACCATGATCATGTTGATGGGTCTGGCACTGGTGCCTTACCTGTTCATCGAGGAGAAGGAAAGCCACACCATGGATGCCTTGCTGGTTTCTCCTGTCCACTTTTGGCAGCTGGTGGCTGGCAAGCTGATTGCCGGAGCGGTCTACTGCCTGGTGGCAGCTGCGATCGTGATGGTATTCAATTTTCGTATGGTGGTGCACTGGGAAATCCTACTCCCAACCGTCCTGCTGGCAAGTGCTTTTGCGGTGGCGGTTGGTCTGCTGCTGGGTTTACTCTTCGAGAATACCGCCTCCATGGGTCTGTGGACCGGTATCCTTACCATCGTACTTGTGATGGCTCCTCTGTTGCAAACCATGGGGGCTGGCAAGCTGCCCGCTGCACTGCTCACCGTGATTTCCTGGCTGCCATCCACCGCAATTTACAATCTGACCCTGCTTTCCCTGATGGGCGAAGTGCCCACTGCTCCAATCTGGCAGGGGATTCTGGTGCTGGTCAGCACCAGCCTGGTGCTATTCGGATTGATCATCTGGCGCATCCGGCGGATGGATCGGTGAGAATGATTTAAGGGTACAGGAGAGCGCTCCTGATCCACCTTCCTGGAATTCCTTTTACACCACTCGAGGTCCAATCTGCCATTGGGTTACTGTGTCACTCCATCCTTGCAGATTCTTAAAACAGCAGCAACTCGATCAGCTCCCAGTTTACCCAAAAATCATACACCCCCACCCCAATTAACAATAAACCCCCCAGGATATTGACCAGCCTGGCGTTTTTGGCAAACCAGCGAGTGATGTTGTGTTGCTTTGCCCCGGAAATCAACGAGAGCATCAATAAGGGCAGTCCAAATCCCAGTCCAAACCACAGGAAAAAACTTAGCTTACTCAATGCTTCAGCAGCTGTTAGAGAGAGTGCAAAAATGCCTACCACCAGCGGTCCGGAGCAGGGCAGCGCAATAGGCCCATAGAGCAATCCGTACACAAAGGCATTGAAAAATGGGTTTTTAAGCGTGGGAACCTGGATCTGGGGGATGATTTTAAAAGGATTTTTATCCAGGAGCAGGAGAATGCCTAATCCGATGAGCAAAAGATCAGCCAATGGGATAACAATGGATAGCGCCCTTCCCACCGATACTGAGAGGAGGGCGATCAGCAATCCAAGGGCGAGCATCATCGTCAAGACGCCAGCCAGGACAAAGAAACCTAAAAAATAGCGGGCTTTTCCCTGGGTACTCTCATGCGTGCCACTGAGGTACGCCAGGTAGCCGGGATAGAGCGGTAAAATGCAAGGACTGGTGCTGGCAAGCAGGCCGAGTCCGAGAGAGGTGATGATTGCTTCCATGTGTTTTTTTAACTCATCTCCCCCAAATCCCATATAGGGAACGGGGGAGATCGGGTCAGGGTGAGCTACATGCCTTCGCTCAAGAAAGGCTCGATGAAGTTCTTTAATTCTTCGGCACTCTTGAGCCCAAACAGCATGGGGTGCACCTGTCCGTCACGACCAATGATCAGGATTGGTGCGGATGGGGGATTCAGGAATTTCTCGCCATAGAGCTGAGCAATTTCACGGATCACATCTGCCGGGGCGACTGCATAAATCCAATCAAAACCATTCGCTTCGGTGTATGTTTTCAGATCAGCTGCGACTTCATTCGGGTCAATATCCAGTCCAATCGAAACTAGGTCATCACCCATCGTGCCCAACATTTCATGCAAAGCCTGCACTTGAACTTGCTGCTTCTTACAGGTGGGGCACCACATCGCCAGTGTTTCCACCAAGACAACCTTGCCTTTGTAGTCGTTGATGGTGAGGTTTTCTGCACTGCGTACATTGGTCAGCGTGGAGTTAAACCAGGCAGGGTTTTCCATCATTTCACTCTCCGACATTGATTCCGGAGTAGCAAGGACTTCGCTTGCCATCACATCTGAGGTTGTCTCTTCCGTCATTTCTTCAGTGGGTTTTTCCATGACTTCGGTAGATTTTCCCATCACTTCCGTGGGTTTATCCATCATCACTACCTGTGTCACGGCAGGTGCGCAGGCGGTCAGGATAAAAGACAGAGATACGAGTACTAACAATAATTTATTGGACATGATTCGCTCCATTTGTGAATTTTGATTATCTTAGCGGAAAATTCTTACACTTATGCATCAGAACTCTTACAGGAGCATTAACGGGGTGTAAGAGTCCTGTAATCTATTCGCATTATAATAAATGAAAATGACTGATAAATTAAGTAATCTTAAATTCAAAGCATATAAATGACTCACATCACAATCGTCGAGGACGAACCCAATATCAGCGAAGTGATCAGCCTGTACCTCAAACGGGCTGGGTACACCGTCAGCGCTTATGCCGATGGCCGGATGGCTTCAGAAGCATTTGCTGTTCAACTGCCCGATTTGATCATCCTGGATATCATGCTCCCCAATATGGATGGCTTTGCGCTCACCCGCCAATTGCGTGATCGCTCTGATGTCCCTATCATCCTGCTCACCTCACGCCGTGAGGAAGCCGACCGCATCGCTGGGCTCGAATTAGGTGCAGACGACTATGTCGTCAAACCTTTCAGTCCCCAGGAACTCGTCAGCCGAGTACGCGCTGTGTTGCGCCGGGCACGCTTCTCCGCAGAACCAATCACCGCCAACATTCTTAATTTTGCTGACCTGACCATCAACCCACAGAGCCGTATTGTAACCTTCACCGGTCGGGAAATCCTGCTGACCGCCAAGGAGTTTGATATGCTCTACTATATGGCACAGCACCCCCGCCAGGTCTTCACCCGCGACCAACTGCTTGAAAGCATCTGGGGCATGTCTGATTATATTGATCCCAGCACGGTTACGGTTCACATCCGGCGCTTGCGTGAAAAAATCGAAAATAACCCTGCATCCCCTGAACACCTGATCACTGTTTGGGGAGTTGGTTACAAATTTGAGCCATAAAATAATGTCAAAACTTATCTCCCGTCCGCTTCAACTTGCCGGCAGCATCTTGTTTGTACTGCTGATATCCCTCTTTATTTTTAACTGGCTCATGCACCCCCCCATGAGCGAATTGGGACACATGGCCCAATTCCTGGCATTAACCGCGGTCATTTCACTGGCTGCCGGGTATGCTGCTTACCGCCTGGGCTGGCTGGAACGCGCTCCATCCCTGCGCTGGATGCTCGGTGGCACATACGTGCTCGCCAGCCTGTTGACATTCCTCAATGTATGGCTCACTGCACGCTTGATGTTTGCCAGCCAACATGACTTAATCCTTGCTACGGTGCTGCTGGTTTTTGCGGGTGGAATCGCAGTCGGTTTAGGCAGTTTCTTCGCCAGCGCTTTGGCTGATCGTATCTCTCGTCTCGAAACCGCCACCCGGGCTATTGAGAATGGCGATCTCTCTGCCCGTGCTGACATCCCAGGGCGGGATGAAATCGCCTCCCTGGCTCGCTCCTTCAACCAGATGGTCCTAAGACTACACACCGTAGATCAAAAACAAAAAGAACTTGATGCCCTTCGTCGCGATCTGATTGCCTGGGCTGGGCACGATTTGCGCACCCCGCTCTCATCCATCCGCCTGCTCGTCGAAGCCCTGGCCGATGGACTCGTCAGTGACCCCCAAACCGTCCAACAATACCTTCAACAGGCAAAAAAGCAGGTGGATCAACTTTCTGGGCTGGTGGATGACCTGTTCCAGGTTTCCCAGCTCGATGCCGGTGGAATGCTATTACACCTGGAACCAGCTTCAATGACCGATCTGATTTCTGATACCCTCGAGAGTTTTACCACCCAGGCGCAACAGAAAAACATCACCCTGAGCGGTTCAGCCGCTCCAGGGATTGATCCGTTGGTGATGGATGTTCAGCGTATGGGACGGGTGCTCAATAATCTGATCAGCAACGCTCTGCATCATACCCCTAGTGGTGGTGTGGTTACTATTCTGGCTGAATCCATCCCGGGTAGCGTGGCAGTCTCCATCCGCGACTCCGGCGAAGGTATTCTACCTGAAGACATGCCGCATGTCTTTGAGCGTTTCTATCGCGGCGATAAATCACGTAACAGAGCCAGTGGTGGTGCCGGACTTGGACTGGCGATTGCCAGGGGTATCGTTGAAGCCCACAACGGCAGTATTCGTCTCGAAAGTCAGCTAGATCAGGGTACAGTTTTCACGATCATATTGCCAAAGTCGTAATCTTCTCTTTTCCATTACGTAATACTTCCATAATCTCTTTCCTATATAATTTGCCCATCTAAACTGGAGATTTACAGATGCGTCACAAGCTTTTATCTCTAACATTATTTATCGTAGCCCTGATAGGTTGTGCTCCTGATTTATCGGTCGAATCAACACCCAATCCTGTTACCTATCCCGACCTGGGTCCTGCCAGCGAGCTGACCAACGATACCTGGTTGAATACCAATTCTGTGCTGCGACTGTCAGATTTACGAGGCAAAGTAGTGATCATTGATATGTGGACTTATGGTTGAATTAATTGCCGCAATGTAATCCCCTCGTTGAGGGGTTGGCATGAAAAATATTCACCAGATGGTCTCATCGTCATAGGTAACCACTATCCAGAGTTTGAGTACGAAAAAGACCTGGACAATCTCAAACAGGCGGTATTGGATTTAAACATCCCCTACCCGGTTGCTCAGGATAACGATGGGGTTACCTGGAATGCCTACAACAACCGCTATTGGCCGACCCTATACCTGATCGACAAGCAAGGACACCTGCGCTACATTCACATCGGTGAAGGCGGCGACGTTGAAACCGAACAAGCGATCCGTAGTTTACTCGCAGAATAACCCTGGAGAACACCATGATACCCAAGATACCATCTTCTGAAATTACCCCCAAACATATCTATCTCTCCCGCCGTGATTTCATCAAATCGGCCGGGGTCATTGCCGGCAGTATTGCACTGGCCGCCTGTGCTCCAGATTTCATTGAAACCAACACTCCCAACCAAAAGCAACCAGCCTCTCCGGGCTGACTGATGAATTGGGTGACCAGGCTAATAGTTTCAAGGAAATCACCCAATACAACAACTATTACGAGTTCACAATCGACAAGGAAGGGGTAGCAAGCCTAGCCAAGGATTTCCCAGACCTCTCCATGGGATGTGGAAGTGACAGGATTGGTGCGTAATCCGGGAAAATTTAATTTAGACGATCTGATCAAGGTTTACCAGCCCGAAGAACGCATCTACCGTCTGCGCTGTGTCGAAGCCTGGAGCATGGTCATCCCCTGGGTGGGTTTTCCACTCGCAAAA
>CAVTQM010000018.1:0-31177 GCA_963736805.1 uncultured Chloroflexia bacterium | reverse complement strand
TTAATAATTCTTTCAGGCTACCATTCCGTAATGGATAAGGAAATCCACGTACATGGACAATTGGAGTAGCTTCATTTGCTTGACCCATTACCAGTGATGTAGCTGCAGCAAGTTCATCTGCAGCACCTATGGTCGTGGAATCTCAAAGTATAACCAAAAATGTCGCTTTTTCCTCGCATATCCACCAAACCTGGAATGCCAGATAAACCAATTGCGATCCCAACCACTCCCTCACGCCACGCTCGACCATGTGAATCAATGATCATCACACCCAAATGGTATCCACTTCTTGCTTCAAGTTGCTTCCGAATTGTTGTGCTGCTTTCGTCAGGATTTTCAGGAAGGAGCAGTACCCATTCTTCATTTGTATCTCCATCACCGGCTGCATTGGAATGATCGATCCCAGCATTCGCGGAAAGTAATCCCAATCGGTGTTCAACAATGATTGTTCCAATTCGGTAGCGGATCACCTGCCTGCTCTCTCGCAATACAAGTTCGATTAAGCGAGCATCTTTTTCAGTCTTTTCCGCCAGTTCAATTGCCTGCATCGACGGTTGAATCAATGCTAGATTTTCCCACCTGCCTTCAGCTTTCGAGACAATTTTCTGAGCCAACACCAGGATGTCTCCCTCTTGAAGATTGATATTCGCATTTACCAATCCATTCCAAATAATTTCGACTAGATCATCACCTGTGTTAATAATCGGAATTCCAGGCAAGGCAGATATGATCAAGCTCATTCAGATATCCAAATTGCTTATATACCAGATACCAGTATCCTGGCATCTTTTATCCCGTAGTATTTATTCATACTCATCAGGATGGATGTCAATCCTTCAACAACATTTGCATTGGCAAGTATCCCTGCATAATATCCCCGCATTCCGGCAGCATTGACCAATTGGATGACTTGCTCCGCAGCATCAATGTCGTCAGACAAACCAATACATCTGCTTTTATTGGCTGATCAATTGACATCGTTAATACTTTCGCTCGCACGTTTTGAAAAGCCGCAACAATCCGAACATTAGGTCCGGCCACACTCTTGAGCCTGTTCGGCTGCTGACGGTGGATCAGGTGGATGAGGTTCACGATGATCTCCTTGCCGCGGCATGAAACGGTGTGATTTTCCCTTGCAGAATATCTTGTAAGCTCTCAAGGATTTGTAAATGTGCTGATTGAATCAACCGTAAGCACACAGATATCTGCTTTCTTGATTGCGTCAGAATTCTCCATTCCGATAACGGTTTTTGTACTCAATCGTTGATTGATTTCTTCTGCGGCTAGCTTGGCTCTTTCTACCTGGCGTGATCCGATTAAAAATCTCATATCCAACTGATGCCCATCTTTACCCCAGCCCCATTCCTTCCTTCCCTGTTCCACCAATAATAGCTATTTTTGGTTTTTCCATATTATTATTCGTAGCTCCTGAAATATTAATAAAACATATTGCTGAAAATCATCATCGGCTAAGTATAGAGTGAATACTCCTCCTTGCCATATACTCTATAAATATTTTCAACTCAATATCATATCAATCAAAAACCGTTCTGCAGTTGGGATGGTAAAGGCAATGAAATGCATCATGGATGTGACGTGCTTTGTTCTTTCACCGGATAGAATTTCAGGTATTTCATTCCTTCCAAAAAAAGCAACTTCGGAGGTTTCATCGCTTGTGTTTGCTGCTCCACTGATTAACTCACATAAAAAAACCACTTTATAAGCATGAAAAAGCTCAAGGCGTCCAACACGATTAGCATCATAAACTCCGATCACCTTGCGTGCTTTAACTTTAAATCCTGCTTCCTCCCATACCTCCCTTTCAGCAGCCAGTGATGGCATTTCTCCAACATCAGCCCATCCTCCTGGTAATGTCCATCCTCCATCCATCCGCTCGCGTACGAATAAAAGTTGTTCATCTTGAAAAACCGCCCCACGAACATCGACCCTTGGTGTTGTATAACCAATGGGTGATGTGAATGCTTCTAATATTTGCGTATATTCCAGGACCGAGTGCGCATCCACGATATCAGCAGCAATTTCAATTAATCGATGATACCTTTGAAGCTGATAATCATTTACAGCATAATGAGATCCTGTCTGTGCTATTGCTTGAATCTCACGCGCCCACTCAAGCCAATGAGGAATTGCCATAATTACTAACCTTTTGTGGAATGCTAATATATATTTTTACAGCACGCGAGTATATGACGAATGCACCCAATCCATAAAAGGATGATTATCCAAAGATCGAAGATAATCAAATCTCCTCTGACCACAAATAGCTATTCCTTGCCTTGAAATGGTATCTCAATCCCTTCTGTAGATCATTTTTATCATATAGAATATGCTTCCAATGATTATGTTTAATGGTAAGGTTATTTTAGCACACATTAGAAAACGGCTGAAAATCACGTATAATCAAGGCTTGGTTTACTAGATGAACACTTCAATATCGATTTTTCACCGTTTCTTAAGGTCTCACTCTTTTTACCCACTTGTCTTGTCAACACTTTTGGCAGCAGCTTTTTATACATTCAGGGTTTTTTATAGTAATACATCGAATTATTCAAACCTGGTTTGGAATTTATTCCTTGCCTGGTTGCCGTATATCATCAGTGTGATAGCTTCATATATGTATCAAACTACCCCAAAAAATTGGGGATTCATTTTCATTTTGATTTTTTTCTGGTTGATATTTTTCCCAAATGCTCCTTATATAGTTACTGATTTTTATCATCTTTCTCCACGACCCCCTCTGCCCTTGTGGTTTGATACTAGCCTGATTGCTATTTTTGCATTCACTGGTTGTTTCTTATCAATTGCTTCATTGCGAAGTATTCACCTTATTATGGAAGGTTTTTTTGGTAAGTTTATCGGTTGGATTTTTGCTTTTTTTGCTTTGGGATTGGGTAGCCTGGGCGTATATCTAGGACGGTTCGGTAGGTATAATACTTGGGATATCTTTTTGAACACAAAATCCGTCATTAAAGAAATTGCGTACAATATTCTAAATCCGGCTGATAATCTCGGGTTTGTAGGTTTTACTTTGATGTTTACATCCATTCTATTTGTATTTTATTTAATGTTTGTGACCTCATCCGTTCCAAGGGATGACACTGGTTCAAAGTAATCCTAAACCACAACATATTCCTGGGTTTCAGGTAAAATAATCGACTATGACAACACATACATTTATTTCTCGAATAAAGAATAATGAACACCTTGTTTCAGACGGAGCAACTGGCTCAAATCTTATAGCAAGGGGCTTACCGAATGGCATAACTGCTGAAGCCTGGGTTTTAGATCAACCTGATCAGATTATCAAGTTGCATACAGATTTCATTTCAGCAGGTGCAGATATTATTCTAACCAGCACTTTCGGTGCGAGCTCAATTCGACTTAAAGGTTCACGGCTGGAAGGAAAAGCGGTTCAGATCAATCAAAGAGCTGTGGAGCTAGCTCATGCAGCAACACAAGGCACGCAGACATATACTGCCGGCTCGCTGGGTCCCGTGGGTCAGCTGGTAATGCCTTATGGTCCGCTTACTGAAGACGAAATCCGGTATGCCTATGCGCAACAAGCAGGCGCTATCACACAGGCAGGAGCAGACTTACTGGTTATAGAAACCCAATTTGATATGGGGGAGATTAAAGCAGCTATTGATGGCGTTAGGTCAGTATCTGAATTACCATTGGTTGTTTCACTTAGTTATGATCGGGGGTTACGGACAATGATGGGCATCAGCCCTACTCAGGCTGGTAAAGAGCTGGAATTACTGCCAGTGGATATAGTTGGGATCAATTGTGGTCGAAGTTTGTCTGAGAATTTACAGAATCTTATTGAGCTTCGGCAGATTACATCAAAACCGATTTGGTTTAAACCAAACGCTGGAATGCCTCACATTGATTCACAAGGAAAAACAGCTTATGAGACATCGCCAGAAGCGATGGGCGCGCAGGTTCATTCTTGGCTTGATGCAGGCGCACAAATCGTAGGGGGTTGTTGCGGAACCAGCCCAGATCACCTGAAACAAATATCCAGGTATGTACATTCCAGTTAATTCTAATAACAATCACAATTAATGACTGTCAAAGAATAGAACACATCATATGGAGCATCATTTATGACACCTGGTAAAGTAGTTGGGATATATATTGCACAGAATCAGGGAGATCAGACTATTTTAGTAGATCGGATTCATGTCATTCCAGGAATGGGTATTGAAGGTGACAGATATTTCAAAAAAAGAACTGATCAGGAACAGCAATCGAAGACTGGTCGCGAAATTACCCTAATAGAGTTGGAAGCCATTGAATCAATACGCCTCATCGATGGTATACCGATAACACCTCAAGAAACCAGGCGCAATATCATAACCAAAGGAATTCCATTAAATGACCTTGTTGGTCATATTTTTATTATTGGTACGATAAGACTGCGCGGAGTTCGTCTTTGTGAGCCATGCCAATACTTGGCAAATAACACCGATCCACGAATATTAAGCGCCATGGTTCATCGTGGAGGTTTACGTGCTGATCTATTAACCGAAGGATACATTCAGACCGATGATATTATTACATCAGAATAAGGAACTAAGATGAGCGATAAAAGATCGTTAGCCATTCAATATGCACATAATCACGCATCTCACTTTCTCGATGAATTAATAGATTTTTGTGCAATTGCATCGATATCTACCGACGAGGCATCCAAACCGGAAATTCAACGGGCAGCAAATTGGACTGCGAATCATTTAAAACTGCTTGGTATTAATAATGTTCAAATTTTCCCGACTGGGGGACACCCTTTAGTATATGGTGAATGGTTGGAAGCAGGTAAATCGGCACCAACAGCCTTGGTTTATGGGCATTATGATGTTCAACCTGTAGATCCGCTAAATTTATGGGTAACTGGTCCGTTTTCTCCAGACATTCGGGGTGACTATATGTTCGCGCGTGGCGTGACCGATATGAAAGGGCAAATGATGGTTGCTTTAAATTCCTTAGAATCGGTCTTAAAGACAGGCAAGCCTCCGATCAATTTTAAATTTCTATTTGAAGGGGAAGAGGAAATCGGATCGCCAAATTTAGCACCCTTTATGCAAACGCATAAAGAATTATTGAAGTGTGATTTTGCAATTAATCCGGATACGGGTGCATTGTCACCTGAAATCCCATGCATCACTTATGCGCTTCGGGGCCTGGCATACATGGAAATTCGCGTGACTGGTCCTGATCATGATCTACATTCTGGGGTTTTTGGTGGAGCAGTACTCAATCCTGCGCAGGCACTTTGCGAATTGATTGCTGGCATGCATGATGAGAATGGTCGTGTAACTTTACCCAATTTTTATGATAAAGTTCTGATTATTGATAATGAAGAGCGGGTTGAATTAGCAAAACTACCCATCGATGATCAGTATTATTTGAATGCAACCGGTGCTCCAGCTTTATATGGTGAAGTTGGTTATACAACGATTGAACGCCTTGGTGCCCGTCCAACATTGGAGGTAAACGGATTGCTCTCCGGTTTCATAGGAGACGGGGCAAAAACTGTCCTGCCATCCTGGGCGATGGCAAAAATATCAACCCGTTTAGTCCCCGACCAACTCCCTGCAGATGTATACCAGCAGATGCGTTCCTACCTGGAAGCCCATGCACCAAAGGAAATAAGCTGGAAATTGATTCCAATGCATGGTGGACCTGCTTCAATTTCAGACCGTAATTCCAGGTACATAAAAGCATTAGTTCAAGCCCTGGAAACTGTTTGGCAGAAGGCACCCGTCTATAAACGCGAAGGGGGAAGTGTTCCGGTAGTATTAGATTTTCAACAGATCTTGGGCGTTGAAACGGTGAACACTGGTTTTTCTATGGCAGACGATAACATGCACTCCCCGAATGAAAAACTACATTTACCAACCTGGTATCGGGGAATTGATGCCTTCATCCATTTCTTTTTCAATTTAGCTGAAGGATAAGTGGATCCTTAGCTGGATAAATAATTTCTTCCTTAAAGGTAAATAATGACAGAAAAATCTCGTTTCCCAATGTACGGAGGTCAGGCAGTCATTGAAGGCGTAATGATGCGTGGCACCCAGTCAGTTGCAATTGCTATGCGCAATCCCGCCAAAGATATAACGATCCATCAAGAACCTCTTAGCGCTTTGTATAAGAACAAATTCATCAAGGTTCCGTTTCTTCGGGGAATTGTGATGTTACTCGATGCATTAATTCTCGGAACACGTGCCATTACTATCTCTGCAAATACCCAGACAGGCGAAGATGAGAAAATACAAGGACCACTTTTATATCTAACTTTACTTGTTTCGCTCGGAATTGGTATTGGACTCTTCTTTTTAGCACCTGCAGCACTTGGACAACTATCTGAAAATATTTTTAATCTTGGATCATGGTTGGGTAATTTGCTTGAAGGTCTGGTGCGGCTAGCACTTTTAGTGGGATATATTTGGGCAGTGGGTCAAATGGCAGATATCAAACGTGTATTTGCTTATCATGGTGCTGAACATAAAACCATTAATGCATACGAAGCAGGTGCTGAATTATCACCCGATATCGTGTCAAAATATCCAGTTGAACATCCAAGGTGCGGAACGTCCTTCCTGCTTACCTTGATTTTTTTATCCATCTTGCTTTTTTCGCTTTTGGGTCCCCTTCCTTTTTGGGCACGCATGGCAAGCAGGATTGTTTTTCTCCCTGTGCTGGCGTGCATTGCTTATGAGTATATCCGCTGGACAGCCAATCATTTGGATTCGAAACTCGTTCGTATCATGATCAAACCCAACCTAGCCCTCCAGCACTTAACTACCCGTGAACCCAGCCTGGATATGCTTGAAGTTTCTATTGCAGCTTTCAATGCAATGCGAAAAGAGGAAATTATTCCTGTGTAGATTTACAAGGCAAGAAATCCAGGATCTCTTATAAATAATACTGACTTTTTTATTCCCCAATGACCTGGATGATTATTTCTCTTTTCCGCGGACGGGTATCAAAATCGATAAAGACAATTTGCTGCCAGGTACCTAAGGTTAATCTACCATCCATAAGTGGAATAGATATTGATGCTTTCAACAAAGCAGCTCGAATATGACTGTATCCATTCCCATCATGCCATGCTTCATCGTGTCGGTAAGTATTTTCCTTTGGGACAATTTCATTGAATATTCTCTTTAAATCCTCCAAAACACCAGGTTCGTATTCAATGGTTGTTATACCGCTTGTGGATGAAGGACAAAAAATGGTTACCAACCCATTTTGGAGCCCACCGGAATCGATACACTCCTGCACTTTCTGGGAAATATCGATGATATCAGTATTTCCCTGAGTAGTTAAAAATATATGGTTAATTTTGGTTTGCATGGGTATTATTTTTTCCTGCTATTCAGCGGTAATTACCATATTCCGTCCTGCCGCCTTTGCTGCATACATGGCTTGATCGGCTTTTCGGATAATTTCTTCACTTGTCGTCCCATGCATGGGGTATACCGATACCCCTGCCGATAAGGTGGCATTTAATACATCACCTTCAAATATAAGTATTTGGCTTTCGAACCTCTGACGCCAATCGTTTGCCCTTTGTCTGGCAACAGATAATGACGCTTTTGGCATAACAACGACAAATTCTTCGCCCCCGAAACGGCAAGCAATATCCCCTGCCCTTACCTGAGATGTCAATAACTTGCCCAATTGTTTTAGCATCATATCTCCGACATCATGACCATAGGTATCATTAAATACTTTAAAATGGTCAAGGTCAAGCAGGACAACACTTACAGAATACTTATCCCGTTCTGCTCGTGATAATTCCCGAGATAAGGTCTCATCTAAGAACCGGCGATTATATAAGCCAGTTAGAGAATCCCGGATTGCTTGCTCTTCGAGCTCTTTTTGCAGAGTCAGTAATTTTCCTTCTGCTTTGATTTTCTCCGCTAATTCTTTCTGAGCATCAGTATACAACCGGGCATTTTCAATGGCTATTGCTGCTTGAGCTGCAAACGCAAGTGCAAATTGTGATTGTTCTTGGGTGTAATAATCAATCTCCTTTTTATTAAATGCCAACATACCGATGACGCGGTCACCAATTATCATCGGAACTCCCATCCAACCACGGACCATATATTTAGCCAGGATTCCTGTTTGGAATGATTTGTAGGATGAATACGCATCACCAACGATCAAAGGTTTACGTGTTCTAACAACCTGCGTATTGGGAGCATCATCGGAAAATAATGGAAGAGTGGTTCCAATAATTGATTCCGAATCCAATAAACCCCGAACTGCAATGATTTCAATGTTATTGTCTTTACACAACCATACGGATGCGCTGTTATACGGCACAATTTGCTGGATTTCCCTTAAAATAGTATCCAATACTTTGGAGATATCCAATGTCGAACTTAAGGCCTGCATAACTCTGTTAAGTGTAGCAATTTGATCAGACCGTTTGCTTAATGCATCTTCTGAACGCTTTCGTTCAGTAATATCTTGTTTGATCGCAATAAAATGAGCAATTTTTCCGGAGTTATCCCTTACAGGAGCGATCGTTTGCTCTTCGGTGATAATTATCCCATCTTTCCTGCGATTGATCAGCTCTCCATGCCATACGTTTCCACTTTGTATTGTTTTCCACAAATTATCATAGACACTTTGAGGTACTAAACCGGAATTGAAAATTCTAGGATTCTTACCCCTCACATCATCGGAGGTATACCCCGTCATTTTTGTAAATGCTGGATTTACCCACTGGATATATCCATTACAATCAGTGATTAATATTCCATTTGCTGCTGACTCAAGGGCTACACTTTGTAAGCGAATCTGTTCTTCTGCTTCCTTACGGATTGTTAAATCACGAATAATATTGGTAAATATAACCCCTGATGGAATTTTCACTGGACTTAATGCAATCTCAATCGGGATCTCACGCTGATTTTTTCTAAGCCCATTGAGTGGCAAGCTAATTCCTGGGCGCGTTTCGATCTCATCGATAAATGCTTTTTGGTATTTAAAGTATGCTTCCCGATATCTTTCGGGGATTAATATCTCAAACGAAGTGCCCGTTAATTCATCCATGGGATATCCAAACAATGTAATCGACTGGTTATTAACCAGGAGGATGCGACTATTTTTATCCGTAATGATAATTGCATCCGGTGCACCTTGAAACAATGCTTTAAACCTTGCTTCTGAATCCCTTAAGGTAGCTTCAACCTGCCTGTACTGGGTAATATCTCGCCACACGACCATCCTGCCAGTCGGTTGTCCATCGATGTCTTTTAGATTTGTTGTTCGCATGCTTAAGATTCTAGGCGCGTCCCCATTTATTCTTACTTCTGTTTCGAAATCATGCGGTACTCTAAAAGATTCTGCAAGTCCCGGCCAAATTGCAATAATGTCGTTGAGTGTTTTTCCTTTTACAGTTCGTTCTGTCAGTCCAAGCATGCTCAAGGCTGTTGAGTTGATGTTATGAACATGGTCTTTCTGATCTAAAACAATAACCCCTTCATTCATTTTATCGATAATGACATCACGGGATAGGGATGTTGACTCAAGAAATTGAAAATAATAAATGCCCCAAATATAAATTAACCCGCTAATCACCAAACCAACCATTAGAAGGATGCTTAAATTCTTCTCAGGAAAAATTTGCGTTTGATAAATAAGATTGCTTGTTAAAGGAGGAATTAATCCAGCTAATAATAATAATGCTCTGATCCCCAATTTTTTGGGTGGTAGCAGCGTTTTACGAACAAGAACGATTATGCCAACAATAGCAATCAGGTAAAAATATGCTGAAGAGATATAAAACCAGTATGAATGAGTATAGATTAATGGAGCCCCGGGTGTATTGGATATCGGTATGATGCGGCTCCATAGGCGATGATATGTATCCTCCGTAGCCACAATATATACACTAATTGCTGGTACTACCATTAACATTACTACCCACCAGGGTGAAATCTTCTGATCTGGGTGAGTGTATTGTACGATGAGTAAAAACCAAAATGCAGATATTAATGAAACTGAAATATATTGTAATTTTGCCCAGGTAATTTTATCTGGAATTTGGATTGAAGCAGCTTCCAATCCTGAAAACAAAGACCAGCCAGCAATGGCAAACATCATCAAAGTAAAATAAAAAATTCCAGATGTCTTCCACCAACGCCAGCTAATCAACCCCATTGTTAATGCAATGGTTGTTGTAAGCAATGAAATTAATACTTCAGATGTAAACTGCCAGGTCAATGCTTTATCCTCTGTTTATTGACAGTTCGATATTACCATAAGAAAGCCCAGCAGGTATTGAGTGTTTTGCAAACTACCTTCACAAATTTGATAGCTTTATGGATGAATTTTGCTTGAAATAATATTCATTGGGTCGCCCAGGGCATATTTCAATAATACCTTTTCTAAGTTCATTTTATCTGTACTCGAACAATATTTACATAGTTAATGAAAGAATATCAGCCTATCTATACAAAACAAATCATTAAACAAGTGTTTACATGGTTACGTTGCTCAATATTATATTACTCTGTTGCAAGGTGAAGATTGATTTAATATATTCCTCCCCTGGTCAAGTTTGTGATATTTACATCGCTAAATTCGGGATCTAATTTTACATTTTAACCCTGTAACCCGCCATTTCGATGGATTCCCATCCTTATTTGAATGACACCCCTAACAGTCGGACCACGATGAACTAAAGTAGAATTCTCTATTGGGCAGAACGGGAACAAAAATCAAGGTCTTTCAGTTGCTTGAACCTTTGCAACCAAAGCCAGGCTATTATTAATGAGAAAGGTGTATAAATCTTAATAAAATAAGTATGTTTTGCCAATTAATACCTGATTGGTTTCAGACAAGATTTAAACAAAATTTATAATTCTGCTTAATAATGCCTTGTTCATACTTTCGTTTACAGTAATATGGAATTAATTAACATGATGTATTTATTTATGGATTGATAAAGATATAAATCTCATCCTTTTCCAAGGGTATCTCGATTATATATATGTCTGTTATGTTCTCGATAATAATAACCTATCAGCATTTGTCCAGTATATTTTTTGTAATACATCATCTGGAAGATGTAAACCATATACGTACCATCTCCCTTGTTGTGGTATCTCAGAAACATTGTAATTAAAATACTCATCATTGGTCTCTAAAAACCGATAGGATAACCTGTATGCGTCTAAATCGGGTCCAAAATCTGAGCCGAATAAAATTCTATCCTGATAGTCTATGAAGAATTTTCTGGCAGTATAAGGTTGACGCCCCAACTCCCCTATCCGTGCACTAATATCAATGAAAAAATTGGGACAGATGTCCAATCAAGTCGGCTACCCATGCAAGATTTTCAGCATAACAACCTACGTGAGCTCCGATAAAGATTGTCTGGGTGTTTCTTTTCACCAGGTTGGCAAAATCTTGGATGGTATCGGTGAATGATGGATATGGGGGGCTCGTGAATTGCCAATCTGGATTTGCGCTAAGCTCTTCCCAACGTTCATTTGTTTCATCTACAGGTTCAAAAAAAGCCACTGGATCAGCAATATGGATCATGACGGGGAGCTTCAACGCTGCAGCAGTCTTCCAGATTGGATCCAACCGATCGTCATCGATTTTCACCAAATTACTTTTATGATCCCGTATCCTCAATCCGAAATTCTTCCATATCTTCAACCCCTGTGCACCAATACTTACCTGAGCATGCATTCGCGATGCTACCCAATCCGGGAAAGAGTCTCCCATTTCTGACCATTTCTCCCAATTAACACCACCGAATACCTGAAATCTTTCAGGATATTTGCCCTTAAATAGCTCAACATGAGAGATCAAAATATCCTCCCCCATCCACCATCTAAATCTACGAATAATCTTACACCTGCTTCATCGAGAATATCGATAAGTTCATGAATTGGTCTATGTATCCAGCCACCTCCAAATTCATCTCCCAGGTGGTTGTGCACATCAATAACTGGAAAGCACGGCTTTATTATAGAGGTCGATCTTGTGATGAGTTTAGATTTTGGTTTAAAAGATTCAAGTAGCATTTATTCATCCTTGTATTATCTTTACAGATTTCAGGACAAGTTAAGATTACTAGTGATGTAATGGATTATATTACGGTAATTTCCAATTAATAAATCGTAAACTCACCAACTCGATATAACTTCTATGATTGACTTATAAATGTGTCCGCCATTGATATCACCATGATCATTCATTATCATCAGAACAAATAACATGAAAACCGCCTATGGAATTCAATAAGCGGTTTTTAATTCACATTTGAATAAAGAATAATGACTGGTTGATGCTCTACCACACGATCACTTATTTAGTGTTCAGCCTCTGTTGGTTCAGGTGTTCCTTCCGGCTCGCTGTCGTGTTCGTTTTCTTCAGTTTCATCACCATCGCTTGAAGTGGCTTCTGATGTTCTGTGTTCATCTTGTTCTTCCATCTGCTCAATTGATCCTTGTTCATCTATCTCCCCAGACATATCTGCATCATTTTTACTGTCAATTTCGTAAGCAGTGAAGGAGCCATTCGGTTCAATAATATATTTGACCGATATTACATCACCAATATTAATATCCTCGGAAATTTCTGTTCCGCTAATAATATAAAAATCTTGTCCACTCACTACCCAATAAGTAGTGGTCACGATTTCAAGCGTCCCAATAATAAATCGCTCTTCTCCACCATTGTTTATTGGATATAGATCTGGTGTTGGCATAATTTCCGTAGAAAAATTCGTCTCCTTAGTACTCTCTGCGGGCATCTCTCGCAAAATCGCTAATGCCACCAGTCCATCGTCCTCAGAGCGAATTAATACTGTCACTTCATCACCAACCTGTATTCCTGGGTCAATTTGTGTGATGGGTAAAATTGCAATCTGAATCCCTGAGATTTTCAGTATTTTGGCGTTTAATTCCTCCACGATCCCATTAAGACGGTACTCACGGAGGTGAATCTCATTTGCATAAACCCAGCCTTTCGAGCTGGTATTTCCTTCCACTTCAACAAGCATTCCTGGGACGATTCCATTTACTCCATCAATTCCAACGAAAATTGTTGTTTCCGGATTGATAATTACACGAATATCGCTTACCTTCCAATTCAAGCCGTCCATTGAAGAGACTATCCCCTCGAAACTGATCTGCTGTTCACGCGCTAATCCCATCAACTGAACAACTTCATCCACCCTTTTTTCACTATAGATATTCTCAAATTCATGTCGAACTTCAAGGCTTGGTGCCAGATAAACCTTGATATCCTCAACAACCCGTTTGACCGGGTACAATAAATCGCCAGGTAAAGACTTGGCCGATGTGACCAATAAACCACCTGAAAATAGAAGGAGTAGTCCAGCTACTATCAAAGCTAATATCACCCTGCCTGCAAGCGGGCGAACATTACTTACTGATTGAAAGACATTCCTAATAAATAGGGGTAACCATTCTATCGATAATAAATTATTGCCTTGCTTATTTTCAACACGAAATCTCTCTGCCTGTCCTAGTAGCTCATTTCGGTTTTTAACCTTAGCATCCAATGGAATTAATCCTACATGTAAGCTGTTAACTAATTCAGCAATTTTCAGAAGCTTGTTTAATTCAGTCGCATGATCTGGAAAATCATGCAGGCTCTTTTCCATCGGAACTCCGGCGATCATCGCACTTATACATTTTTCGAGATCATCGATTAACTTTTGCTTCATTCTATTTCACTTCCAATATTCTTTCGCAAGGATGCTAGCGCCCGACATTGTAAAGCCTTGATTGTATTTGCGTTCTTTCCCATTAGATTTGCTGTATCTTCTAAAGAAAATTTATTCGCAAATCGTAACGTAATCACTAGTTTCTGTGCATCTGTTAATTTTTCAAACGCTATTTGCACCGCCTGTTTTTGCTCAGCCCGCTCTAAAATAAACACCGGATCCTCTTGCGGAATATATAAATCCATGGAATTTTCATGAAGCTCAGCGGGATCTTCTACTGGACGGTTATACAATTTTCGAAAATAGTCATTCACGATATTAGCAGTAGTCCGTAATAACCAACCGCGTAAATTTGTTCTTGGACCTCTCCCTTTATGCACTGCTTCAAGAAGCCGGATAAATACTTCACCTGTGATGTCCTCAGCAGTTGCTTCGTCATTAACCCGAAAACGAGCAAATCGATAAACATCAGTGTAATATTGGTCGTGGATCGCACTGATTGCCTGAGGATCAAGCGAATTTAACTTGTCTAATTCAAAAGAGTCAGTAGTCATAAACCTTTGGCTATATCCGTAAAGATAAAACCCAATTTTAGTATAGATTCCAAGGTTATGACAATATAACATATCTTCCTTCTATATTAATAGTCGGATTATTTCCTAAAAGGTTACGAAGCATGTGTTGAAATAATCATATAAGTTTCAGAAATAGTTCTTTACATTTCAACTTCTTATACTTATATTAATGCAGTAATGATGCATAATATATCGCGGCAAAAATATGAATAAATGCAGCAGCAAATAATGCCATCCCGATCGGAATATGGATCGCATGCCACAAACCAAGTAATCTTCGTGTTAGAATGATTGATGCAAGCTGCCGGCGTAGTTTTCGTTCTTGTTTCAACAGGTCATTCAACTGTTTAGCCTGTACTCGCGCACTTCGATCTATCCGGCTGCTTTCTCGCCACCATTTTAATCTGTCGTTCCATTCTTCAAATGCACGCCCAAAAACAAGTCTGTTCCCTTTACTGATCGAGGTTGCTGATAGACGATTGGATAATGTACGATACTTTTCGGGATGTGAGGATATCCAATTTTGAAGATCATTATCGATCGAACGGATCTGCTGCTCTAAATCGTTTGCTTCAATCTCAATGCCATCCACATTCCTCGGGACGGACGTGTAGATGTAGCGACCTAAAAAACCACTTGCAACAATAATAATGGTTAGCAGCATAACCATACCGGCTAAGCCATTAAATTTCCAGGATGTGTGTAATAAAACCATGTAAGGTCCAACCAGGCCTGAGAAGATATGGAACTGAAGCCAGTTGGACATTCTTCCCCATCGGGCACTTCGGCTGCGCTTTCGCATCGTATATAATGTCTCTGCCATCAACATCAAAATAAAACCAAGAATACCTATTGAATGTCCGAAAAGGTCGCTCGCTCCGGGGATCTCTCCAAAGGATACGGCGACAAGTAAATATAATAATGTTATGACTGTAATGGCAATGAAGGATAACCAAAGCTCACGATTGGATTGCTGCATATTCTTTTTTCCCACTCACAGATGCAATCTCAGTCCAAAAATCTGCAATGACATCGGGTAATGATTGGCTGGGGCTCAATAATCTTTCCCGGATTCGGGAAATATCAACCCTCTCGACGACGATATGATGAAGTGCTCTCGAGAGGGTTTGATCACCCATCAATAATGCCCCAACAATTTGGTTGTTGCCCACCAATACCCTTAACCTATTAACATTAAAATTTGCTTGGGCTGCAATCGCATCAGGCATTTCTCGCCAGGCTTCGCTATCTCCTCGTACGATCCCCACAACATCGGTATCCTCTTCACGTCCACCCAGAGATCCAATAATTGTGGTTGTCAGTCCTGCCAGGCGTGTGACATTGAACGGTACACCTTTCGAGTAAGGGGTTTTTATACCCGCCATGTTCAAACCAGCGATGTAACCCTGCTTGCGCGCTGGTAGCCAAAGAGAATCCATAATAGCTTTCCCAATGATTGGATCAAATACCTCAGCCACATCTCCAGCTGCAAAAATGTCAGGTAAGTTGGTATTTAAATACTCATTTACAGAAATTCCTCGATTAATCTTAATACCAGTCGCTTCAGCAATCCCAATTTTAGGCAGTATGCCAATTGCAATTCCTACAATGTCACAGTTTATTTTCCGCCCGTCTGTGGTTATAACCCCAGTTACCCGCCCATGTTTTCCCAAAACCTCACCTAGCTCGGTTTGATAATGGATATGTATCCCTTCTTCTTTCAGCCGATGTTCAACAAGATGGGATTCTGTTTCATCCAACACATTTGACCAATAGCGATCACCGTGTAAGAAATAATGCACATTTAAACCCCGAGCACGAAATCCTTCTACAAGTTCCAATGCTGTAATTCCACCTCCCACAATTACGGCAGTATGTCTTCTTCGGGAGAACTTGAGAATTCGCCGCGCATCTTCCAGGTTATCAAGCTTGATAACGCCTTCCAGCTCAACACCTGGAATTTTTACCCCAGCTGCCCTAGCACCCGTTGCAATTAATAAACGGTTATATTCCAGGAAGCGACCATTGTGCAACTCAACACGATGTTCAATTGGGTAGATACGCTTTGCTTGCGCATTTATCAGCTTCACCTTCATCTTTTGAAGATCATCATTTTGAAATGGAAATAGACTATCTTCAGATATCTCACCTGTTAGGTAAAACGCAAGTCCTGGACGGGAGTAATAACCCACTGATTCTTCGCAAATCTGTGTGATCTCACCAAGTGGATCTGACTTACGAATAGCTTCAACAGCTGAGATTCCAGCTGCGCCAGCCCCAATGATCAAGTATTTTGTCATTTTCAAAATTTAATTTCCTGTGATTGCATATATTTTGAACTCGTTGGGGAAAAAAGCCTATGGATATGCTTGTTTCTCATCTAAAGTTCCAATTGGATGGCAGTTTACACAAGCAGGTATGTCTTGATCAGCTATTCCTTCAGCCTGATGACTTTTTGTGATCTCATCCGGTTGATGATCATGACAGTTATAACAGCTGTATTCGACGAAATTCGTTCCATGACAGGTTTTGCATTCTTGTTGTATGTTCTTGTCCTCAAGTCCATGGTTTACAGGAAAACGATGTTCTCTTAGATTTGCTGGGCTCCATCCGTTTGCAAAGTGGCAATAAAAACACTTCAATCCAAACACTCCGGCATGCACCTCGGGCTCACTGTGACACTGCCAACACTCCTTGGGAGTTCCCCGAAACACTTTCTCAACGTGGCAATCCGAACATTGAGTCGATAAATGCCTGCCCTCTAGTATAAAAAAATTTTCATGATCAAAATTTCTTAATCGATCAATTCCATCATGGCAGGTCATACAATTTGACCCAAATTGATCAAGGTGGTCTGTCATGAATGCTTGGACATTTTGAGTATGGCAATCAATGCATGTCTGGACATCCAATATCTTTAGCTCCGTAGTATGGCACGTGGAACATGTCATCACTTGATCGTGGTAATCTGCCTTGTGTAAATCAAGGCTGAAACCTGCTGATTCAAGATGGGAAAAGGATTGGTTTTCATACACTGCAGGTGACCAACCTGCAGGAGTATGGCAAGTATCACATCTTTGCTCAAACAACCCCTGGTGCATTGTTGGCTCGCTATGGCAAGCTGAACAATTCGTCGGAGCGTCTTTTGGGTTGCTCGCCTTATGGCAATCAGTACATTTTTGCTGCGCATGTTTCGTTTCTAACACATAACCTGTCTGCGCATGGTCAAAGTTCTGCATTCGATCCAATCCATCATGACAGATCAAACAATCTGAACCAAAATCCTGAGTATGTGCGAGAGTAAATTTTTCTTCATGCTTTCCATGACAATCAAGGCATTCTTGATTTGAGACGATGCTAAAATTATCGTTTTTATGACAGGCCTCGCATACCATGGGTGTTGCATCGAAATCTTCTTGATGCCAATTTAAGCTGAATTTCGTTTTGGAATGGTCAAACAGCTTGTATGACGCCAGCGTCGGATTGAAAGATCGTCCATGATGCTCGCTATGACATGAAGCGCACGCATTTACATTAGCAATCTGACTATGCACCCCCTGACCTGCCTGCAACTGTTTATCTACGTCCACGTGGCATTCTTTGCACTTGCTCGCTAAATCAGTTATTAAAGGTTCATGGCATAACCTGCATTGCTTTTCAAATTCTGAATGCGATGCAAAACCCTTGAGTTCAATTCCTTCCTTGTTTATTTCGGTGACTGGACCAGGGTTAATGCCAATCCCCGGTTATACCAAAGGGAAAGCCCCAGCCCTATAAAAAGCAGGATGGTGAGAATAAAACCAAATAGGGATCCCATTGGGTTCAGGCGTTTCATTTTTTATATATGTCGTAATAATTATTTGATAGTTATATGATCAAATATAATATTATTATCATAGAAGGCGTGTGTGAAATTAAACAGTGATATAGGTTTTTGATTGCGGTCGATTTAATGATTGAATATATTCGATCTCTCAAATCTTAATACCCCACGCGGACACCTTGCTACACATTCGCCACACGTTAAGCATCGGCTATCCTTTATTGGCACCCCAAGCCATGCGTGGCGTCGAATATCAATCCCAATTGGGCAATGATATGAACACAGCCCACATTGCACACAGCGAGTAAAATCAGGTACTACCTGACCTTCGACGGTTATGAGTCGTCTAGCGTTTTCGGCTGAAATCCAATTTTTCAAACTCATAATATCAATTGTTCTCCTGGGTGGTAGATCCAGACATGATGGATTCATGGCAAGTTGAACAGTTAACGTCAACTAAATTGCCATTTTCAATAATAATGAGGGATTTATCACCCCAATGATTGGTATCGTGGCAGTTTGAGCATTGCCCCTGGTCATGTTCATCTGGTCGATCTTGTAAATGGCAGGATATGCAATCTGTTAATCCATCATGGTTGAAATTTGCATTCGACCATGTGTCAGTACTATGGCAGTTGGAACATTGTCCTGGAAAATGATTATTAGGTGCATCGCCTGAGTGGCAGGAAACACAATCTGTATATCCATTGTGATTAAAGTTTGCCCCACCCCAACCATTCGTATTGTGGCAGTTGGAACATTGTCCTGGATAATGATTGCTAGGCGCATCGCCTGAGTGGCAGGAAACACAATCTGTATATCCATTGTGATTAAAGTTTGCCCCACCCCAACCATTGTATTGTGGCAGTTTGAGCATTGACCTGGAAAGTGATTAGGTGGTGCGTCTCCAGAGTGGCATGATGTGCAATTAGTGTATCCGTTGTGATTAAAGACTGCCCCAGCCCAACTATTGGTATTGTGGCAGTTGGAACATTGACCTGCATAATGATTGGGTGGAGCATCACTGGAGTGGCAGGAAGCACAATCGGTGTAACCATTGTGATTAAAACCTGCGCCTGACCAGCCACTGGTATTGTGGCAGTTCGAGCATTGCCCTGCATAATGGTTCGGCGGTGCATCGTTGGAATGACATGATTTACAATCCGTCAAACCATTATGATTAAAATTCGGATTATTCCATCCCCTGCTTGGGTCATGGCAGGTAGAACACTGCCCAGGGTAGTGGTTGGGAGGTGAATCTCCTGCATGACAAGAAATACAATCGGGATAACCTGAATGATTAAAGGTGGCATTTGCCCAACCAAGACCAGGATTATGGCAATTCGAACATTGCCCAGGGAAATGATTGGATGGAGCATCATTTGAATGACAGGAAATGCAATTTGTTTGACCACTGTGATCAAATCCACCGCCTGCCCATCCATTGATCGAGTGGCATTGCGAGCATTGTCCATTATAGTGGTTTGCTGGTGCATCAGAGCCATGGCAGGATCTGCAATCCGTAAAACCAGTGTGATTAAAGGAGTAGCTATTCCATCCATTTGTTGGATTATGACAGTTGGAACACTGACCAGGATAATGTTGAGATGGTACTTCTTCGGCATGGCATGATTTACAGTCCGTTAATCCATTATGGGACGGCACCGCTCCTTGCCAGGTTACAGTTGTATGGCAGGTTGAGCATTGTCCACTAAAATGATTGCTTGGGGCATCACCCGTGTGGCACGATAAACAATTACTATAACCTGCATGATTAAAACTTACATTACTCCAACCACTCGTTGTATGGCAGCTTGAACATTGACCAGAATAATGATTGCTTGGTGCATCATTAGCATGGCAGGAGAGACAGTTTACTGCTCCAGCTACTGCATGATTAAATGTTGCCTCGCTTCCATGTACGGGTTTGATGGCATGCAGAACATTGACCAGAATAATGATCCTTGGGTGTTTCCTCTTTATGACATGAAACACAATCCGTTGCTCTTGTGCCTTCATGATTAAAAATGGCATCTTCCCACGAGAGGGCTGTATGGCATGCGGCACAATCACCATTGTAATGAGAAGTTGGTCGTTTCAAAATATGACACAGAGTACACGTGTTTGGAGTGCCGACATATTTCCCAGATTTGTGGCAGTTGTTACAGGTTAATAAGGCATGCTGTCCAACCAATGGATAAAATGCATGTACAGCTCCAGGACTACCAGGTGGAAATGGAATCAAACCACTGGATGCCATTGCAATTGCCCCTGGATTTGTACTTGGGTCCTGGTTACCGACAGTGATACCTGTAATTCGACTTAATTCTTCATTCAATACCCCATCCCCACCAACCATTAATAACAAGGTTTGAATTTTCGTCTTGAATGAAGTTAACATCGATTCGTATTCAATTGGCAAGATTGTTAAAAGCTTCAAGTTTTTCAATGATTTGCTCTGCTAACGAAAATAATCTCAAGCGTAAATTATCCCCTTGGTCGTCTTCAACCACTGAAATTGCCATTGTTGCCTTGTCGACAGCCTTATCCAGGTACTCCAGCTGCGATGAGCTCATATTCTGTACCAATTCGGTCATTTAAATCAATGATACGTTGCTCCAAGTAAATCAAGCGCATAATGTTGCTCGATCGATAGGATCCTGATATATAACGATTTAGTTTTTGTTCAGCAAAATCCTGTACTGGAAAGAGAATGTTTCCTGGCAGAACTGGAGCCAAAGCTGCCAATGCGACTAGAGGTTGTGCTCAGAAACAGGATGATAAATCCAGTGATCAGACTGGCTTTAATGATAAATAGACCGCAATACGCACCTCCTCACCACAGGTAAACATGCGTTATGGTCTCTAGCTTATCTTTAGGGCAAAACAATGAAGATTTAATGCAATTGAGTCCAAACAAATCCAATTTATTATTACTCAGAAATGTGCTATCAATATCTCTTATTGCGTTAGTCGTCCAAAGTCCTGATTGATTCTGAACATTTGCAAATTCAGACCTGAATGAGTTAATATTCATTCTCTCTAAATGAATGTCGTTTAAAATCCATCATAAGATATGCATAAAATATTAATATATTAATAGCAAGTGACAATATTTTATGTGTTTTATATAGAAATCCATAGAATTATGGATCCATTTGCGTGGCAAAGGTACCAAAACTCCACTTGAATGCATGCAACCACTGAAATACCGAATAAATTACAGATATTAAAACCTATGTGGAAGACAATCTTCTAAGACGATCCATAAACAATAGAAATATGCAGTCTTATAATAAGGTTATAGCTTACTAAATTAGCAATTACAAAATTATGCATTTATAATATCTATAATTACTTATTCAGCCTTAGGGTAAAGTAGAGTAATAAATTTCAAGCTTCCGATAACCCCCTGATTCCACCCGATTAAACTTGGAATATCGTTCAAAATTTATTATTGATATATGCGTAAAAGTACCTTCGACCTCTCAAGGAGATACAAAAAGATTTGCTAGTTGTCAATTATCTATTATTAATATCAACAATAGGTGCCTATCTTGGAGAAATATCAAAATGGCTTATAAATGCAGGTGATATTGAACTCATGATGCATGATTCGACATAGCCTGCCATCAATATTCACTTCGCACCTCAAACAACCTCTTTAGCTTGTATGCGATCAGCCGATCCGATCAGTGCTATAATGTGTACTTATATAGTTTAGTCAGGATTATGGCATACTGCACAATTCACATCTAGCATATCGCCATTATTATTTATTATCAGGATTTTATCATCCCAATAATTGGTGTTATGACATTCCGAGCATTGTCCCTGATCGTGTTCATTCGGTCGATCCTTGAGATGGCAGGAAATACAATCCGAGAATCCGTTATGATTGAAGCTTGGATTATTCCAGCCATCAGGTGTGTGGCATGTTGAGCACTGATAAGGATAGTGATTTGGAGGAGCATTTCCCGAATGACAGGATTCACAATCCGTAAATCCATTATGGTTAAAAACCGCTCCAGGCCATCCATTGGTATTGTGGCAGTTTGAACATTGACCCTGATAGTGATTGGATGGTGCATCTCCTGAGTGGCATGAACGACAATCTGTGTAACCACTATGATCGAATACCGCTCCAGGCCAACCATTGGTATTGTGGCAATTTGAACACTGTCCTTGAAAATGATTTGCCGGTGCGTCACTCGAATGGCATGATCTACAATCAGTGATATCCAGTATGATCAAACTGTGGATTGTTCCAACCACTACCCGGATCATGACACTTCGAACATTGCCCTGCGTAGTGATTGGGCGGTGAATCAGAATTATGACAAGAAATACAATCGGTAAAACCGGTATGGTTGAATGTAGCGTTCGCCCATCCAAGATCAGCATTGTGACAACTAGAGCATTGCCCTGAATAATGATTCACAGGAGCATCATTGGAATGACAAGACTTGCAATCAGTAAATCCACTATGATTAAAATTAGGATTAGCCCAACCACTGCCCGAGTTATGGCATTGTGAACATTGTCCTGGATAGTGATTGTTAGGAGCGTCACCACCATGGCATGAAATACAATCTGTGAAACCACTGTGATTGAAAGAAGCATTTGACCATCCTAGACTAGGAGTATGGCAGTTTGAGCATTGACCTGGATAATGATTGGTTGGTGCATCATAGGTATGGCACGATTTGCAATCCTTCAATACTTTATGATTTACATTTATGTTACTCCAGCCATTTTCTGGATTATGGCAAGTGGAACATTGCATAGGATAATGATTAGGTGGTGAATCTCCAGCATGGCATGCAATACAATCATTAAAACGTGTATGGTCAAAAGATGCATTAGCCCACCCAAGCTTCGGGTTATGGCAGGTCGAACACTGCCCAAAATAGTGATCCGTCGGCACAATGGATTCATGGCAAGAAATACAATCAATGAAACCATTATGATCAAAGTTTGTATTTTCCCAACTTTCACCGGGTATATGGCAAATTGAACATTCTCCCTTAAAGTGATTTTCGGGTGCCACAGATCTATGGCAAGAAATACAATCCGCTGTCCCACTTTTGGAATGGTTGAATGACAACATACTCCAATCCTGGGAGATATGACAGTTTGAACATTGACCAGGATAGTGAATCGATGGTTTGTTAGAATAATGACATTCACGACAATCTGTTATTCTATGGCATTCAGCACAAGTTGATAAATCATGGATCCCTGCTGATGGGTTGGAACCAGTAGATAATGTTGAGTTTATTGCTAATCCATTATCTGAAGCAGGATCCCCAGGATATGTTTAATTCCTCGCTATCGAAGATAAAGCCTGGTCTGATTTAGATAGCAAGTCGTAATTACTGCCTGCCACCTGGATAAAGATTTGCATTTTTTGTAACAATGAAAGGTAATAATCCTGATCTCCAAAAAGATCTAATTTTATTAACTTCATCAAAGCTTCCACACGGTTTACAAGTGAGAATAGAGGTTCAGTTATATTATTTCTTTGATCTTGAGGTACATTTGGTAGTGATGTTATCGCCCGATCAAGGGATTTTTCAAGATAAACCATCGTAATATTCTCGTGCTTTGTTCCAATACTTGCAAATAAATCATCTATTCTTCTATCCAATAGATTTAAGCTATATGAGGTTTTAAATACTCGATCTGGCCATAGAAAACTTGTTTGCTCAGAGAGATTCTGCGCTGGAAACAAAATATCACCAGGTTGGAATGGGGCTTTCTCCACTAAAGCAACACCAATGAACACCAAACACAGGATAATAACTCCAATTATCAAACTCGTTTTAATCAAGATTGAACGCAACACCCACCTCCACACATTGGTAACCATGCGATAAAATCTCTTCAATTATTAGATTGACTTGGCTATCAGCATGATGCTAAAGACACCTCTGGATATATAATGATTATTGTTCCTTAAGAAGGTAATAATAAATCAGATAATAATTTTTCAGAAGTAGCAAAGAAGATTAAGGTTTATAATGTTTATATTTAATACGACCCTAACCTTGGTTTAATATCTAGTATGATTCAATGTCGATTAAATCGTAAAAAAGTTATGCATAATAAATTAATAAAAGATGAGTATCGTTGGAGTTAAACCGATTTTATTGATAGATAAATATAGAATCTCAGATCATACCACCTTGAATTATAATAAAATCAAAGCATGACCGCAAAAATTATCATTAGAAAAAAAGAATATGAGGTCAAACACGGAATGACTGTGCGTAAAGCCCTTCAGAAGTTAGATCTCGAACCAGATAGTGTGTTGGTGACCCGTGATGGAGAATTAATCACAGACGATGAAATCCTCCTTTTGGATGATGTGATTAATTTGGTGCCAGTTATTTCCGGCGGTTAGAAACGATAATTAATTGCTTGGATTATTCGTGTAGGAATTTTCTTCAATTCCAAGGTCCATCCGGAAAAACTTACTTACTACTATTATCTTCTATCATTTAGTAAAATATAAATATTACTATCATGCTGTCCATTGATCGAATCCTGGATTATCGTTTCCAAACTTATAATTTTGATCCAAAATATCGTCTGAAAAACAAAGCAGAAGCTGTCCAATTTGTTAACACGCGAGGTTACATATTTTTTTGGCCGATTACCGGAATAAACTTACCAAGTTTGTGGGGTGCCGTTGCCGGCGAGCGTCCTGTTCCGAATGAGCATGATGATCCTGGACATATTACATGGGATTGGAAAGATTCGCTGCTTGGAAAGCATATTTGGTTCTATGGAAAAATCTTGCGTAAGAAAGCAACCATAATTTCGATGGCAATTGCCCCATATTTCTATGCGCTCACCGAAAATTACGGTTCTCCTGAAGAAGATTACCTGACAATTTATGAACAAGGACGCATGACCCAGGAAGCAAAAGCGGTTTATGAAGCCTTAATTGAAAATAGCCCACTGGATTCAATTTCTTTACGAAAATCTGCCCACCTCACCAGCCAGGATAGTGAGTCACGTTTCAACCGGGCGTTAGCTGACTTGCAGAATGATTTCAAGATCATGCCAGTGGGTGTTGTGGATGCTGGATCATGGCATTATTCATTTGCATATGATCTCGTTGGGCGTCATGAACCAGGATTAATTGAAAAGGCACGTTTCATTGGAGAATTGGATGCGCGAAGAAAAATTCTGGATGTATATTTTCGCTCTGTAGGTGCAGCACAATCCAGTGATTTGATAAAATTATTTAAATGGAACCCTAAAGACATCGAGCAAGCGATTTCGTCTCTTATCGAAATGAATATATTAATAATGATTAATCAACGAGATGGACAAGTTGGAAAGTGGTTGGTACTGAAAGAATTATCTTAGTGGATCGAAAACCTCGCTAACCTTTCTGATGAACCCATGCAGATTGGCTTATTAGCTATGGTATGATAAATAACTCTCAGGGGAACCACCCTTCCGGGGCACCTGTTTCTCCCCAAATCTCCAAGAATATCGGGTGGATATTCAGGCAGAATCATCTATAGGAGATTGCTCGTTTTGGCGGGATCATCTAACAAAATCGCACTCATCACTGGGGCATCAGCGGGTTTAGGTGCTGAATTTGCTATGCACCTGGCAGAAAAGGGGTATGACCTAATTCTTGTTGCCCGGCGGGAACAACGCTTAAAACTACTTGGAGATCGACTCCAATCTAAGTACGGGGTAAATATTACATCTCTCCAAGCAGATTTATCGTTGAAGGAAGATATTGAACGGGTAATTAACTGTATCAATAACACCTCCAATATTGAGTTTTTAGTGAATAATGCCGGTTTCGGAACTGTTGGCAAATTTTCTTCCGTAGAACCACAAAAAGAGCTCTCCATGCTGCAAGTGCATATGGTTGCACCGGTTATGCTCTGTAGGACCGTAATACCTGGCATGATATCTCGAAATAAAGGGGCAATCATTAACGTTTCTTCATTGGCCGGTCTCTTGCCAATTAGAAGTGTATTGTATGGCTCAACCAAGGCTTTCATGGTTAGGTTTTCTAAATCCCTGCAAGACGAATTGCACAGGACTAAAATCCGCGTACAAGCATTATGCCCTGGTTTTTTCCTATCCGAGTTTCATGATACCAACGAGTACACTCAATTCTCGCGGGCAAGTATTCCCAGATTTTTATGGATGACATCTGATCAAGTTGTAAATAAATCACTGGAATCACTGTCACACAATAAGGTTATTTGTGTTCCAGGGGCTTTATATAGTTTTATTGGGCTTCTGGCGCGTAATAGCATTACCGCTGGAATAATTAAATATATGGCTTATCTGTTCCTTCGGAGCAGAAAAACAAATAAAAATATCGGAGATTGAAATGGCAGACATAAGATTTAACCAATCGAAGATTATTACGATAGAAAGACATATCCTTGAAGAACAACAAATACACCCTCAGGCTACCGGTATTCTAACAAATATCCTTTATGATCTTGCTTTAGCTGGAAAATACATCGCCAGCCAGACCACCCGGGCTGGTTTGTCCGACATATTAGGCGCTACTGAAGATATAAATATCCAGGGTGAAACGGTGATGAAACTTGATCACCTGGCTGATCAAATAATATATCGTTTAAATGACCATACCGGGCGAATGGCTGTCATGGCATCCGAGGAACATGAGCATTTGCTCCACATCCCCGAAGGTTTCCCGGTTGGAAAGTATGTGCTTCTATTCGATCCTTTGGATGGCTCATCAAACATTGACTACAATGCCACAATTGGGACTATATTTGCGATTTACCGTCGCCTTTCCATCGATGGACCTGGTACACTCGATGATTGTCTCCAGCCTGGAAATGCACTTGTTGCAGCTGGTTACATGATCTATGGCTCGAGCACAATGCTAGTTTATTCGAGTGGTTCAGGTGTTCATGGTTTTACATTGGACCCCATGATTGGTGAATTCCTGCTCACCCATCCAAATATTATCATTCCTACAAAAACAAAGTATTATTCAGTTAACCATGGGAATGAAAGATATTGGAGTCAAGGTGTTGTTAAATTTACGCGCTGGCTTCAAGGAATTGAAGGTGATCAGAATCCATTATCATTGCGGTATATCGGTTCGTTAGTAGGAGATTTTCATCGCACACTTCTATCAGGTGGTATTTTTTATTATCCGCCAGACACTCGAGATCCCAATATACCCAGCGGTAAACTACGATTAACCTATGAAGCTGCCCCATTAGCCTTTCTTGCCCACCATGCAGGTGGATATGCATCAGATGGAAATCAAAATATCCTGGATATTCGCCCTGTTTCGCTACATCAGCGAACCCCAATCTATATCGGGGATAATAGGTTGGTTAAAAAGGCTGAAGAGTTTGTAGCAAAATACGATTCATAAATCCCTCTTGATAGTTATTACTCACAGATCCACATTTCCACATCACCTGCAAATATTTGAGTTCTGTTGGGCGGGTATCTTACCCATCGAGAGCTAGTTTTGGATGTCATTGCGGTCATCCCCGTTGATTTTTGGGGAAGGAGCGAATTGTGCAATGAAGCAATCTTCCACACACCATGGAGATCAATTTGGATCAGAAAATATATTGATCATTCATTGAAAGGAAGATTCCCACAGCAAGCAAAGAACGTTTGTCTCGCAAATACAGAATCCTTAATTCGCTTAATGAGAAACCCACAAAGAAGTGAGTAATTACTCTTGACAGTAATTACTCACGGATCGGTTTTGCCAGGTCGCTTGCGGCGATATTTAAAGAGTATATCCAGAAAAAGTATGCCGCAGGTAGTCTCCCTGCGGCATCCTTTTTCTGACCTCAATCCCCCCTTCCCAGTATTGTTGGAATGGTCCCATAAAAGTGGACATGATTAACGTCCGAGGATTGCTCGAACTCTATTGGGCTGAGATAGCCCAAAGAAGAATGAAGTCGTTGACGATTGTACCAAACTTCAATGAACTCGAAGATGGTAGATCGTGCTTCAGCTCGTGATGCAAATTGTGAAACGGCACACTCTCCTTTCAACGTAGCGAAAAAGCTTTCCATCGCTGCATTATCGTAAACATTTCCTGTGCGGCTCATGCTAATCATGCATTGGGCTTTGGTCAACAAGTTCAGGTACACTTCGCTGGTATATTGACTGCCCCGGTCGGAATGATGCAGCAGCTGGGCAGGTGGGTAGCGATTAGTTACAGCCATCTGCCAGGCTCGCTCGACCAGACCGGTGTCAACCCGGATACCCATCGCCCATCCCACCACCCTACGTGCAAACAAATCCAGGATCACAGCCAGGTATAACCAGCCTTCTGCAGTATCGATGTAGGTAATATCTCCGACCCATTTCTCGTTAGGGTGCAAAGCCTGAAAGTCCTGGTTGAGCAGATTGGGAGCCGTGCGTGCTCCAAGGCGCTGTTTCGTGGTGCGGGGGTGCCATTTGGTCATGCGGACAGGGATCAAATGGGCGCTTTTCATCAGACGTGCGATCCGGTGGCGGGAGAAATGGTAGCCTTGGCGCAATAAGTAGTGCTGAATGCGTAGACTGCCGTAAGTACAGCGGCTGTGGAGAAAGGCCTGGCGTACCTTGTGCAGCAGTTCCGCATTGGCTTGTATGCGAGGCGACTGGTCGTTGCTTCCAGCCATAGTACCCACTCCGCTGCACCCCTAACACACGGCACATGCACTTGACCGAAAACACCCTCTCGTGCTCCACAATGAACTGGTACTTCATTCGCTTTTTCGTGAGAATATATAAAGTGCTTTTTTTAGGATATCTCTTTCCCCCTCCATGTTGGCCAGTTCACGCTGCAAACGACGAATTTCGGCCTTGGCGGCTTCCATATCACTCGGAGCGATTTCGGGCACTTGCCCCTCCCTGGATACGATCTGGTAGCGCGCCCGCCATTTCACCAACAGTCCAGGGGTTATCCCCAGCTCACGTTCAATCTGCCCAGCACTCTTGTCTCCCCGCTGCAAGAGTTCCAATGCTTCCAGTTTGAACTCCTGCGAGTATTTTCGGTAATTTCTGTCGTTCATATCCGTTCTCCTGATCTATTTAGTCTACCTGATCAGGACATTTTTTGTGTCCACTTTTCCGCACAATTCCATGTTGTTTGGGAAGGGGGGACAAAGGGGGGTTGGGTTTGTCATAACGAATCGGTGAGTAATTACTCAGGTGAGTAATCAACCTTGACAAATAGTGCATATGTTCTATAATATTAGTAATTAGAACACTTGTTCTGTTATACCCAAATATGTGATATCAAGGAGGTATCAAATGAACCGCTCAATAAATAATTCATTCTCCATTAACCGCATCGCTCATCAATTGGGTTATTCGCCTGGAAAATTTTTCGGTATCCTTATAATTGGTGCTCTTCTGGCATTCGAGCTGTTCAATTACAGCACAACTGATTTTGCCCTCAATGATCTGCTTGGGGGCTTGCGCTTTTTGGGTATTCGTGGGCAACTATCCTTGCAATAGCATTCTGTGGCATCGATTTTGCTGGAATTGTCTCTGCTACTTCAACACCCCAACAAGGAGTTGGAGAACCGAAAGAAGTATGGTACCTCTTTGGTGCCTGGTTGCTAGCTGCTACAATGAATGCCATACTCACCTGGTGGGGTGTTGCCCTTGCGATTGTAAATCACCAATCTTTGGGAAGTGCAGTGATCGGTAGTGAAACATTGATCAATATAGTCCCAATATTTGTTGCCATCATGGTATGGCTCATCAGGATTTTGATCATCGGCACTTTTTGCAGCCGGGGATCGTTTCTTCAGCCAGACAGATAATTCCCTCATCCAACGTCATAAAGGACCTTCCCAGAATACTGCTGAGGTTGTTACTCGTTCTTCTCAACCCAAGCCAGGCTCTTATCATACTGTCCCTAAGCCTCAAACCCTGACTGACCACCATTCTACTAACCGCCCTGAGCCATCTTATCATCCTGCAGGTATGTCTGGATATGATGTATCAAATAATCAAGCCAGGCAATAGAATTATAGTGAGAGCAACCTCACACAAAATGTGAGGTCGCTCATAATCGTTTTTATTTGTTTTTTTGCGATATTTATTAAAACAGTATTTAGAACCCCATCATTATGGTAGTAATCGACCTCTATCTGGGTATTAAGTTTTACTACCGTCTTGAATGTGATCGATGAACCATCGTCTTTAATCATCGTTACATCTAATTCTGAACCAGGGGATAAATTTTCATCGATCCCTCGGATGTAAATAATTTCAACCCCGGTAATCCCGAGGCTAGTAGCACTCTCTCCCGGTAAAAATTGTAAAGGAAGCACTCCCATTCCCACCAGATTGGAGCGATGTATACGTTCAAATGACTCCGCCATCACAGCTTTTACACCCAACAACCTCGTCCCTTTTGCCGCCCAATCACGGCTTGATCCAGATCCATAATCTTTTCCAGCGATGATTACTAAAGGAATCCCTTCAACCTGATACGATTTTGCAGCATCATAAATGCTCATCTTATTACCTTCTGGAAAATGCAGGCAAGACCCCACTTTCACCCAGGAATCAAACGGTTCTTTAACCGTATATTTGCAAATGTTCCTCGGGTCATCACGCCGTCACTTCCCTCGCCTTGAACCATAAGAATTAAAAATCCCGTGGTTGAACATCCCTAGAAATCAGATACTTACCAGCTGGACTATCTCCAGGAATAGAGCCTGCAGGAGAAATATGGTCCGTTGTTATGGAATCACCAAACAACGCCAGCACCCTGGCTCCTAATATTGGTTTATGAATAGATATCTTGTATATATCTTCTAAAAAGAATGGAGGCTCTTGAATATATGTGGAATTTTTATCCCAGGCGTACAACTCACTTTCTGTAGATTTAATCGCATTCCAAGTTTCATTGCCAGAGAATACGCTTTGATATTTATCCAAAAACAAATCTGAAGTGACATATAGTGATGCTGCTTCAGAAATTTCTTTGTTTGATGGCCATAAATCTTTCAGAAATACCAGTTTTCCTTC
>CAVTQM010000017.1:0-15989 GCA_963736805.1 uncultured Chloroflexia bacterium | reverse complement strand
TGCGGTGATCAGTGGCGGGATTGGCTGCATCCTGGCGGTCATCTTGATCACCCGCCATTGGCCTCAATTACGAAATTATAATGGCGACGAACCAATTGCCGCAGGTACATCCGCAAATTAACGATATGATATAGTAACAAGAAAATGGATACACCATTGGAGACGGATGCTTATATTTGTGTGGATGTTGAAACTTCTGGACCCATTCCAGGAGATTTTTCCATGCTTTCGATTGGAGCATGCACAATTTATGAGCCTCAGAGGACATTTTACATTGAGCTAAAACCCGTTAATCAAAACACCACAGATGAAGCAGCGTTCGATCCATAAACTTTCCCTGGAACACCTAATGGAAGAGGGAGTATCTCCGAAGGAGGCATTGGTCCGTTTTGAGGAGTGGATCATGAATGAAGCTACCCCCAACCGTCAGCCTTTATTTGTCGCCTTTAATGCTGGTTTTGATTGGATGTTCGTCAATTATTACTTTCATCACTTCCTGGGTCGTAACCCGTTCGGTCATGCAGCCATTGATATCAAAGCTTTCTACATGGGTGATGGCAGGTGTCCCCTGGTCGCAAACATCCTGGCGATATCTCAGCCCAAAATATATGCCGGAGTATCACCTGACCCATCATGCCTTACAGGACGCCCTCGACCAGGCGGAGATATTTAAAAAGATGCTCGAAGAAATCCAGATTAACAGCAAAATCAAAGGAGAATTACAGAAATGAGCCAAGAAGAACAACCCACACCCAGTGTTTCCCTGCAACGTATCGTAGAATCTGCCCACCGCCTGGGCATTGAGCTGGATGAAGCTGAAGCACTTCAATGGATGACTGCACTCGTGTCGATGAAATCCTCCATGGATATATCCGTTGATCCAACTACGGTGTCTTTGGCAATAGAATTGTCATGTTGGATTTCAGCCCACACGAGCTGGCACATTTCCGCGAGATTGGGCGGCTGGTGGAATTCCAGGATGAACCGGGGGTTGTCGAAACCGCCCTGGCACTGTCAGGGTCGTCAGCCCAATCGAAGATCCAAACCTATCCAGGTGATTGTGACTACTTTGAGCGGGTAAATATCATCGCGAAAACACGCCAGGAAGCCTGCCAGGTATTATCCAGGATCATGCGCGAGAAAGCACTCAACTCATTGAAAGGCCCAACCTATCAGCTGTTGGAGGTGAAATTTGGCAACTACCCCTCTGATGGCATCCGTGGAGAACAATCCATCCGGGCTGGAGCACCCATTTCATGGAACCCAACCGAGATCCAGAATGGCAGTATCGAGGTGAAACACGCGGATGGATCGCCAGCTAATCTTGTGTGGGAGCAGGTAGCCGCGGACCCGGGTTGGTGCAAGCTGGATTGGGTGGTGGCAGACACCGCCCATGGACGCCTATCCAATGCCAGCAACATGCTGGACGTAACCTGGGAAGCGCCGGATGGCACGATCACCCCACTGGATGGATATCTCGACCCGTACTTCCAGGAAGTGTACCTGGAGGCACAGTCCATCCCAATTTTCTCCAAACTGGCGAAGCATGTTTCATCAGACGCGCTGGATGATTATGTCAAACAGCTGGAGCATGAAGTCAACAAGTACCTGACAAAGGATAAAAATTACGGCAAGGTCGCCAAACGGATGTATAACATCTTCCGCCTGACGGGTCGCTACGAGGACGCTGCGTTTTTACGAGACTTGTTCGATGAGCCAACCACGATGCTGTACCAGGTCTGGTCGCTCATCCGGACTATGGATGATGCCTTTAAACCAGAATCTGGGATTACGCTTGACCAGCTGGTAGAACAGGCTGACCAGCTTATCATGTCTGTGATCAAGGTCCTGGAAGGGGATCAGGAATCTGAGATCGTGCGGCTGTTGCTCCAACTGAGAAATGCATTGAGCCATGAGCAGCTGGAGCAGGGATTGAGCGTGACAGCCGAGGCTGCCCGGGCTGAGGTGATAAACCTGGTCAACAACTTCTTTTTTGAAAAACTTACTGCCATCCCTACGATTAAAGAATATATGGATGGCATCTCTGGCAACGGGTAAGGGATCTATCAGGAGTATATAGATGGCTGGATTGACCGATCAGGCAAGCGGGATGAAGGTTGGTGGTGGAGAAGCGATCGAACGGGCGCATCAAGCCTGGCAGGAGAGCATGTCGAAGCAGCTGGATTTGCTGCGTGCTGAGGTGCTGACCAAGCAGCCTGGCAGGCTGGCGGTGAACTGTGGTGGGAGGCTGATTGACCAGAAAATTCAGCTTAGCTACTGGGGGCAGCAGATCGAAATTTCATGTGCAGACCTGAAAGCTCGTAAGCTTTCTGATGGATCCGAATGCTCTGTGTACGACGCAGGCATGCTCTATTATTACCTTCGTGAAGCTGATGGATCTCCAATGGCAGAGCATTGGATCGGGTACCGGGAGCTCCCGGGAGGTAATTTTTACAGCCAGGCGTTTCAGGGCTACAGTGGAGACCGATTGGCGCGTGTGTATGGCGAGCAATCTGAGAGATATATGTCAGCAGCCCAAGCGCTGGGTGGGATCCGCTTAACCGCACTGCCAGGTGTGGCATATGCCTTCCTTCCACTGCCGCGCATTCGCCTGGCCTCCATCCTTTATCCGGGAGATGAGGAATTCCCGGCGCGTGCCTCGGTGCTGTTCGATGCGGCTGCCAGCCACTATATGACCACCGACGGGCTGGCTTTGCTCGGGTCGGGACTGGTGGGAAGGTTGATCAAGGCGGGCGAAACGGGCTGCTGAGGATATTACAAGGTTTTTAAGGCAATCCGAGAATTTCCATCGATTGTGGGAATTCAACGCTAAAATCAAAGCGTACGGCTCGCTTTTCTTTTGGCTCGAGCAAGAGATCCCATTTTAGTAAGTTTAGCTCAGACTGCTCAGCAGGTCTTGGGTCAGCAAACTCAAGCTTCACCTTTATCTCTTCATGGCGGGGGACGGGGAATTGGTCATGCAGGGTGAGGCTGGCTTGTGTGGGCAGCAGGCTCTCCACTTTGATCTCATATCCAAATACCAGGTGGCGCTTACCACCAATGAAGCGTTTATCGATATCACGGCGTAGTAACTCGCGTTCCACCTTTATGCGGTCTTCGTTGCCAAGGTAGAGCTCGATCTCTCCCTGAGCGGTAGTCAGCTCGAGCTGAGTAGTCCCAATGAATTCATCAGAAACGAAGATATTGGCGCTTCCAGCTAAAAGGGTATAAGGGCTGTCGTTATTCACCTTCGCCCTCCGATATACAGCCTGTGCCAGCTTGGGAGCTGAGACAAAATCCATGCGAGGGGCAAGAGGAAAGCGGGCAACCGTGACTTTATGTGGATTGCCGTCTGGAGGAATCGTAGTAACACCAGGAATGGCATAAGTAATGGTGGTACCTGAAGTGTCAATCTCTGCAACCTGTTCTTCTGCTTCTTCTTCAACCAATTCTGCTCGAACTGTCTTGGTTCGTCCCATGGAGCGGGTTTGCATTTCCATGGGGAGTGCAGGCTCGGGTGAAGCCGAGGCGCGGGCAAATGGCATGACCTGCTCGAATGGGCGGATGTACCAGGGATCGAGCTCCGGCAGCACATGGGCTAATGCCGGACGGGCAGTAGAGAGGGTCAGGGCAACCTTTTCCCAATTCTCCCCTGTGTTTTGGGTGATCTGAGCCAGGTAACCGACTTCCAGTGAAGACACGCCATCTTTTTCGGATAAGCGGAAATCATAGAGAGGTTTCCATGCTGCACCAGAAACTACATAGCTGGCTTCAATGGTCAAATCCCCAGGCTCTAAAACATTTACTTCCACATTGGCAGTAAAGCGTTCACGAGGGCGCGAGGATCGCAACTGCTCCAACTCGCTGGATAATTTTAGCAAACGCTGTTCAGTCCCACGCTTATTGGTTTGAATATCCAGGGTTTCATCGTCCAATTTTTCTGCCTGCTGGCGCAGTCCATCAAAGAGAGCGAGCTGCTCTTCGACGGTCATTTCTCTGGCTGCCAGGGCGGTGGCGAATAAATTTGCCTGCCCAGCCAATTTATCCAGGTGGAGGCGGTTTTGCTTGATCAATTCAGCCCTGGCCTCCATCCTTTTGATCTCATCCTGGAGCTTTTCTATCTCATCTTCCAATTGGCGGGCATTATCGGAGGGCGTCTCGACAAAATAAGTACGGTTTACCTGGACACCTAATAAAAGTGCGCGCGCCGATCCATGGGCTGAGAGGCGGAAAGAATCGGGGTTGAGGTACAGGGGCAGTTCGGTAATTTCCAGGGAATATGCGCCTGCTTCCAATGAAAGTGTGCCACGCCGGGTGAGCAGGGCACGGTCAGGATAAACTGTTGCAGAAGTGATGTTCGTGGTGAGCTGAGTCATCCAATCCTCCTTATCCATCAAGACCAGTTTATATTTGAATTTAGAAACCTTCCAATTTGGACAGGTCTGCAATACCATCCCCGAGGGCAGCGATGCGCTGGAGGAGTGCCAGCCGATTCTGGCGCAGCGTGGTATCGTCAGCCATGACCAGCACCTCATCGAAGAATGTGTTGACCACTGAAAGCATGGGAAGGAAGGCAGTCAGGAAACTATCGGCTGATAATCCATGTGCCAGGCGTAGGGATTCTTCCGCCCGGAGCAAGGCGGAATACAAGTTCTTTTCGGATTTTTCAATGAACAAGCGTGAGTCGAGTTCAAATCTTTGGGTCAGATCACGCGTGATACGCACGCAGCGGGCATAAGCGGGCAGGATGGAATGCCAATCCGGTCGTTCGACCCACAGGGTTAATTGCTTAACCGATTGGTTGGTATGCGCAGGATTGAACCCCTGGGCTGTGATGACCGCATCAACAATATCAAAGCGATAGCCTGATTCGAGCAGAAGGTTGCGCAAACGTTCAACGATAAAAGCCTGGCAGGCTGAAAGCCTCTGCGAGTCACCTGGGATGGGCAACAGCGCGGCAGCAAATTCGAGCCCCAGGCGCAGGTCAAAGCTGACGTCCTGGGCAATGAGCGCCTGGACCAACCCAAGGGCGGCCCGACGTTGAGCAAATGGATCGCGGGCACCCGAGGGAGCCATACCAGCAATAAATAGACCGGCTAATGAATCCAACCGGTCAGCCAGGCCTACAACCAAGCCCGGACGGGTTTTGGGAAGGATATCGCCAGCAAAGCGAGGCAAATAATGCTCAAAGATTGCATCACCAACAGATTGGCTTTCTGCGGAGGCGATGGCATAATAACGCCCCAGGATGCCCTGCAGGGAAGTCATATCAATGACCATCTTGGTTGCCAGGTCTGCTTTGCATAATTCGGCGGCGCGATGGGAGGTTTCTTTTTCCTGTGGGCTCAGGCCAAGCAAGGGAGACAGAACCTCAACCAATGCTGTGATGCGGTGGCTTTTATCGAGCATGGAACCGAGCCTGGTTTGAAAGACAAGAGTTCCCAGGCGGGGAAGAAAATCCGCCAATTGATATTTTCGGTCGTCACGGACAAAGAAATCAGCATCGGCAAAACGAGCGCGGATTACGTGCTGGTTTCCATCCAGGATGAGATCGCCCTGACTGAAAGGCGAGGACCCCAGGGAAGGCTTATTGGCAACCGTAATGAAATAAGGCATGAGCTCATTTTCTGCTCGATGTGGGGCATCCAAATCTCCGCTGGAGCTATGCTCATCATTTTGAGGGAGAGGTTTAAAGACCGGGAAATAGCGCTGGTGCTTTTTCATCACGGTGATCAGCACTTCACACGGTAAGCTCAGCTGGGCTGAGTCGAAGGAACCCAGCAGGCAGGTGGGGGCTTCAACAATATTAGCGACCTCGGAAAGGAGCCCTTGATCGGGGATATACCGCCCATTTATCCCACCTACCAAGCTACTTAATTGAGACTTGATGAGGTCCAGGCGCTGCTCTTTTTCAAGGACAATGCCCTGGTCTTCCAGGCAATTGAAGTATTCGGTTGCGTTATTGACAGAAAATTCAGCGGGCTGGTGGGTGCGTAAACCTACGCGTAATATTTCCAGATTGCAGCCCGGCATATTCAAACGGGATGACTTGTCCACCCAGTAAAGCCAATAACCAGCGGATGGGGCGCGAAAAATAGACATTGGAACGGTTCCAGCGCATGGATTTGTCAAACCGCAGGCTTGAAATCAGCCCTGCAAGCGCTTCACCCAGCACCTCGTTTGCCGGGCGGCCTGTAACGTGAATAGAAGCGGTGACATAGCGACCACCATCCATGTCCACAACCTGCAGATCATGCACGCTGATGCCTTTGCTGCGGGCAAAGCCTTCGCCAGCCTTGGTGGGTTCGCCAAACGAATCAAAAGCACGGTCAGCTGGAGGACCTTTTACAAGCTGTTCAAGGTCGGTTTGACGGGCTGCCACGCTAGGAATAAATACCACCAGCCGGCGGGGTGTTCCCATGACACGGACCTCTCCATGGTCAAGGCGCAAGTCAGCAAATAAGGATGGTAGGCGGGTCTTAAGCTGCTCAAGTGCAGAGTCCAGGTCACCTGCCGGGAGTTCCTCCGTGCCAATCTCAAACAGCAGGTCGGAAGGTGAAGTTGAGGAAGAAGTGCCCTTGGTTATGGAGGCAGATACTTTTCCACTCTGCTCAGCTTGCTCATCCAGCCAGGGAAATTCAAGCTGCTGGCGTTGAGCAATGTAGGTCTCTGCCACACGGCGGGAAAGGTCGCGCATGCGGCCAAAATACGCCTGGCGTTCGGTAATGCCGATGGCACCACGCGAATCCAGCACATTGAATGTATGCGAACACTTGAGCACATAATCGTGGGCTGGCAGAACCAGCTTGTTATCCAGGCAGACCTTGGCTTCGAGTTCATACAGCTCATACATTTTCTTCAAGCGTTCTACATCCGCCAGCTCGAAGTAATAGGTGCATTGTTCCTGTTCTGCCTGCAGGTTGATATCGCCACTGGTGAGTTTGTCATTCCAGCGGATGTTGGTGAAACCGTTCACACCTTGGAGGGAGATGGCGATGCGGTCAAGTCCGTAGGTGATCTCCACAGAAACAGGGTCACAGAGCGTCCCACCCGCTTGCTGGAAATAGGTGAATTGGGTGATTTCCTGCCCATCCAGCCATACCTCCCAACCCAAGCCCCAGGCACCCAGGGCTGGCGATTCCCAGTTGTCCTCCACGAAGCGCAGGTCATGCAGGAGTGGGTCAATGCCAATGGCAGCCAGGGAAGCAATGTAGAGCTCCTGGGCATTACCAGGGTCCGGTTTGAGAATGACCTGGAACTGGTAATGCATCTGCATGCGGTTGGGGTTCTCGCCATAACGTCCGTCGTCTGGGCGGATAGAAGGCTCGACGTAGGCGACATTCCAAGGCTCAGGTCCGAGGACGCGCAAGGCAGTAGCGGGGTTGAGCGTGCCAGCGCCGACCTGCTGATAGTAAGGTTGCCAGATCAGGCAGCCGTGATCGGCCCAGAAATGCTGCAGGGTGAGGATGATGGATTGGAAATCAAGGGGATGGGTCATGGTCAGGGAGTCTCTTTAAGGATCGATGGGGAAAAATAAGTGAGGGAGATTATAACCGGAAATGGGAGGGGTTAGCAGTTAGCGATGATAATGTTGGGTTTCACTTAGAACGCATCGCTCGCAAAATAAACTCGCGATGTTACGTCGCAAAAAACGCTCCTTACAGTTAGCAGTTAGCAAGAGAAATAAAGGCCCCCTCCCGCCCTCCCCCATATCACGCTGGATATGGGGGAGGAGCATGCAAATGATTATGTTGGGTTTTGCATAAACCTGCCTCGCTCAAAGCTTTCGCGAGGTTCCTCAACCCAAATCACTAAAGGAAAAAACCAGAAGCGCGGAAGGCATAGTAGAATCAGACCTGGGCAATTCCGAAGGAATGAAGCAGAGATATTGATATGAACATAATGGTTACAGGTGCAACGGGCTACATTGGCGGAAAACTTGTCCCACGGCTGATCAGTGCGGGGCATCAGGTGACCTGCCTGGCGCGCAAGCCCCAAATGCTCAACGATCGCAAGTGGGAAAACATGGCGATCAAGCAGGGCGATGTGCTCGATATGGCAAGCTTAAAACCCGCCATGGAAAAAATAGATGTCGCCTACTACCTGATCCACTCGATGGCAGGTGGGAAAGAGGGTTTTGAGGTACACGATGAAGTTGCGGCGAGGAACTTCGGCACAGCAGCCCGGGAGGCGGGCGTGCAGCGCATCATCTACCTGGGGGGGTTGGGTGAATGTGAAAAATTTTTATCGCCACATCTGTATTCAAGGCAGTATGCAGGGGAGGTGCTGCGCCTGACAGGTGTGCCGGTAACCGAGTTCCGCGCACCCATCGTGATCGGGTCAGGCAGCATGTCATTCGAGATGATCCGCTATCTCACCGAGCGATTACCCATCCTACCGACGCCACCGTGGATCAATACCCTGTGCCAACCGATTGCAATCGAGAATATCCTCGATTACCTCACTCTAAGCCTGAGCGAGCCGCGATCTATGGGTGAAATTTATGAAATCGGTGGGCCGGATGTGCTGACCTACAAGGAAATCATGCGGGGATATGCCATAGCCCGAAGCCTGAAACGATCATTTATAACCATCCCATTCCTGAACACCCCCATCCTGGCTCTTGGAGCGGATGTGATTACCCCACTGCCACCACCCTATCTGCAAATACTGATTGCAGGTCTGCGCAGCGAGGTCCTGGTGCATGACCCAGGCGCACAGGATGTTTTCAAGATCCAACTCATCCCCTACGCCACAGCAGTGCAGCAGGCACTCAAGCGGGATGGTTCTGGGGAAGTTAAATCTTTTTGGGCTGGCAAACAAAAGGGGCTCGAAGCGGGGGTGACCCATAAAGATACCCAGGGGGTTTTCATCGAACAACACCGTACTGCTTCAGCTGCCGAACCAATTGCAATCTTCCATTCATTTTCCGGGATTGGTGGAAAGCGAGGCTGGTTTTATGCAAATATCTTATGGAAGCTGCGTGGATGGCTTGATCAATTGGTGGGTGGGGTAGGCATGGGACGTGGCCGACGTGATCCAGATACGCTTCAGCCAGGAGACGTGCTGGATGGCTGGCGGGTCGAGACGGTCGATGAAGGGCGGTTGATCAGACTGTGGTTCGAGATGAAAGCGCCTGGTCCTGCCTGGTTGCAGTTCGAAGCCCAACCACACGCCGATGGTGGAAGCCTGCTTAACATAACCGCCTTTTTCGAGCCGCATGGCATCCATGGCCTGATCTATTGGTTCACGCTCTTCCCATTCCATTCAATGATCTTCAATGGCATGTCGCGTGAGATCATCCGCCGTGCCGAGTCAAGCAACCAGTCGTAGGAGAGCATCCGCATGGCCTATTATCTCAAACTCTACTTGATCACACTTGCCGCGTTCCTGAGCATTGACATGATCTGGCTTGGCCTTGTGGCGCGCACGCTGTATCGCAATTACCTAGGGTTTCTTATGGCTCCCAAAGCGAATTGGTTGGCAGCCATTATCTTTTACCTGCTGTTCGTTCTCGGATTGCTGATCTTCGTTGTTCTACCAGGCTTGAAGGAAAACGCACTTGGTGCAACCCTTCTGCGAGCGGCACTGTTCGGGCTGATCACGTACGCCACCTATGACCTGACCAACCTTGCCACTTTGAAAGACTGGCCAGTTTTCATCACCGTGGTGGATATGGCCTGGGGAACTACATTAAGCGTTGCAGTAAGTTATATTGGTTTTATGGCTGGCAAGTGGCTTGGGTAATCCTGGCTGGAGTTGGCAGGGATATCAGTTATAGCGTGAAATGACAATGGAGATAAGGCAAAGAAACTTTAGGGAGGCATGGAGATCTTTGGAATGAGTAGCTTTGTTTCACTTCTGAGAGGCATTAACGTTGGTGGACAAAAGAAGATCCACATGGAAAGCTTGCGCGGTGTTTACAAAATGCTGGGTTATACCAATGTCAGGACATATGTCCAGAGCGGTAATGTGGTTTTCGAAAGCACCGGGTATACGCCGCCCGAATTGGTAAAAGAAATCGAGGCACAAATTGAAAAAACGTATGGATTCACTGTTCCGGTTTTTATCCGACAAGCCAATGAACTTCAAGAAATTATGACCCGTAATCCATTCCTTTATGACAGAAATGAGGACCCGAGCAAACTACACGTCACGTTTCTTTATCAATCCCCACTTGAAACAGCATGGGCAAAATTAGTTGCTCCAAGCAGAATACTGGATGAATTCTCCAGTGGGGAGTTGGCAGTCTATCTCTATTGCCCAAACGGGTATGGGAAGACAAAGCTAACGAACGGCTTTTTCGAGCGAAAACTGGGCGTATCCGTGACCACCCGCAATTGGAACACGGTGAATGCCTTATACAAAATAGCATGCGATTGATAAGATAAGCAGACGCCTGATAAAAAAAATAAGGCTGAACATCATTTATTCTAGGCACTGGACACTTCATTGAAACAGGGGAGATTGCTTCCCCCTCACTGCGCTCGGGGTACGGGGCAAAAAACGCCCTCGCATCGACATATAGAAAATGGTACCAGAACGGTATAACAATAATTATCTACATTTCGACCCTTACTCATTCACTGGACAGCAAGAAACAACACTATGAAACTATGCCCGAAAATCATCCTGGAAGGAACCCGCCTGACGCATAAAACGGAGATTGCCTTTGCGTTGAATGAACACCCGCGCATCGTTGGAGCGCGTAAATACCGCTACCACTCACCGCTCGTTTCGGCGGAGTGGTGTGGTTTCACCAACTTTCCGTGGGGGCGTGGCCTGATCAACTTCGAGCCACAGGAAGAAAGCCTGGCGATGGCAACCTATCGGACCTGGTTAAGCTTATTCCAACAGATACGCTATTATTCCTGGATTGTCGACCGCTTTCATATATCCACCCAAACCTACCAATTTATCAATTATGGAAAAATTTATGACTTTGCCTGGCTCGAACAAAGCTTGAAAGAGCTTGATTTCCGACTGATCTTCTGCACACGCTCGGTGGACTCGTTTGAAAATGCCAGAATAGAACGGGTGAAGGTATCGGGCAATCCATCCCAGTATGACGATTTGCAGGTCTTCATCCATGAGCAGGAAGTGATGGAAAGATTTATTGAGGCATCAACATTGGATAGCCTGCGACTGGATGTGTCAGACGACAATATTATAGGCGCCGTGGAAAGCATTGCGGACTGGATGGAAAATACCGGAGGGCTGTATGCCGGCGACAGGTGATCTATGAATGTGAAACGAGCCTATTCATTTTTTTTCTATTTTCTCTTCTTTGCAGCGGTGGCTTTTTTAATGCCAAACTTCATCCTTTATTATCAAGGGTTGGGTTTCAGCGGGATACAGATTGGCATTCTGGCAGGCATGGCACCGCTCATCACGATGGTTGGGGCACCATTCTGGACAGGCCTGGCGGACGCAAAGCGAATCCACAAGCTCATCATGAGCCTGGTGATGCTGATGACCGTGCTGCTGGCGTGCATCTTTCCGCTGGTCAGTGGGCTTGCACCGGTGGTACTGCTGGTTGGCCTGTATGCCTTTTTTACTTCACCATTGTTATCCATGGGAGATAGTGCCACGATGACCATGCTGGCAGGTGCAAAAGAAATGTATGGTCGCATGCGCCTAGGAGGGACGATCGGTTTTGGACTGGCAGCCATCCTGGCGGGGATTGTCCTTCAATCCTATGGCATCCAGTGGGCATTTTGGGGATTTGCAATTTTGATGTTCCTGGCGTTCATTGTCAGCCTAAATTTTACTTATGAGGGCAAGATGGCAGGTGGTTCTATCCAATGGGACCTGCGCTGGGTACTGACTGATCGGAAATTTTTGTTCTTCCTGGCTCTGGCTTTCATTGGAGGGATGGCTTTCACCACCATAAACAGCTACCTTTTCCCATACATGGAAGACCTGGGCTACAGCAGGATGACCATGAACATCGCGTTGACCATCACGACCCTGGGTGAACTGCCGATCTTGTTTTTTTCCAACAGGCTGATCAGACGATATGGAGCCTATAGCCTGTTCTTACTGGGAGTGACAATTACTGGGATGCGATTGCTGCTCTATGCAATCTTCAATAGCATGGCGGGGATATTGATCTTTCAGCTGCTAAACGGCATGACCTTCCCACTGATGTGGGTTGCAGGTGTCTCATACGCTGACCAGAAGGCACCGCCAGGGATGAAATCCACCGCCCAGGGGTTGTTTGGGGCAATGCTGATCGGTATCGGGTCAGCAATGGGGGGGTTCCTGGGTGGTATTATGCTGGGGAGCATGGGTGGGAGATGGATGTACTTGATCCTTGGCAGCCTGGTGATGATCTGCGTGGGATTAATCACAGTGGTTGAGAGAAAAAAACCCGCTAATCCGGCCGGTGGTGACGCATAATGTTTTTGTTCCTGGTCCCGTTACTGACAGGTTTTTTTTTCAACTGTGCAAGTGCCTTCACATATTATTACTCAAAATTGCTCGGCGAACGCGGGGGTCGGATAACGTGCATGGTTCTAAGGGATGTGCTTGGGATCCCGTTATGGGTCATCGGTTATATCATGGCAGCCCAAGCCCCATCCACAACCCTGTATAAACCGAACCTCTTCGCAACCATTCTGGCATGGCTTTTGATCCTGGCGGGTGGGGTGGTGATAGTGCTTGGATTAAAGGCATTGAAGTGGCGTGCGGCTGCCCCATCGGCGCAGGATACCCTGGTTGTAGAGGGGGTATATGCTTACATCCGTCACCCACTTTACAGTGGCATGATGCTTGAGTTAGTCGGTCTCTTTTTATATATTCCATTGATAACGGTGTTGGTTGCCTGTGTTTTGGGATTGCTGTGGGTGATGATCCAAGCCAGGCTGGAGGAGATGGACCTGGTGCAGCGTTTGCCAGCTTATCTTGAGTATATGCAACGGGTTCCGCGGTTTGTGCCCAGGCCTGAGACACGGTAAAACGGCAAACAAAAGAAATAAGGGAATTAGCTCCTTCATAGGAGAGTAATCTAGCAACCCATCAACAGTGACATTTCCATAAAAAGATGATGTTATTGGTTATCTACCTTGCGAGTGTGCTTCTCTGACAGATGACCATAAACAATTTGTGTAGAATTATATTTATGGGGTGAACACACACCGGAAACCAACGAAGTTATATATACTTCCTGGGTCTTGAGGCCAGCGGTCAGTCACTTGTAAGTATCTCCAGTTATTATTCCAACCGCCTCCACGTAGTACTTTCTCGGTACCACTGGATGGACCTACAGGATTAACATAGGGGGAATTATGATAATATTCTGGATCGTACCAGTCACTCACCCATTCAGCCACATTACCAGCCATGTCTAAGAGGCCATATGGGCTGGTGCTTAACGGATAACTGCCTACCAGGGTTGTGTCATTAACACAAGACTGGTTAGCATAGACATCGTAGTAGTTCGCCATGGTGCAATCTGGCATTTGGTTTCCCCATGGGAAAAAGCGCAAGTCACTACCACGGGCAGCTTTTTCCCATTCCGCTTCCGTGGGAAGGCGCTTGCCACTCCACAGGCAGTAGTTTTGAGCATCATCCCATGTGCTATTGATCATTGGATAATTTGCGAAGGTAGGGTTGTCGTAATAGTTTGGATGGGTATTGGAGCTGAAGTTGCCAGGAGGTGTGCAACTTCCTCCTCAACACACTTTGCATATTGGGCGTTGGTCACTTCGAATTTATCTATCCAACAGGAATCAAGCCAGACTGCGTGTAGATGATCATCATCGATATAACAATCTCCGGGCGCTGGGTAACAACCCATCATGAACTCACCCTGAGGGACATACGCCATTAGGATAGGGTCATTCTTTATGAGTGGTAGAAAAACGTTATGTATTTGGCTGAGACTTTCTGGGGAAGTATGCACCCAACCTATAACCGGAAGTAGAAACGAAGGAACAACAACAATGGCTAACCAACGAACCAGAAAGGTGATCATTTATTTTATGCCTCCTGAACGAAACTGGATGCGGGAGAAAAGAGACAGAATTCTAAGCCTGAGTTTATATAATATAACAATACTTATAAACCACGACCCCAAGATCACTATAAAGGGAAATTCTCACAAAGCCATGCTGCCAAGTTATTTGGTATCGGACATTCATAAGTGATTTCATCCGCCCTCAGCCAGCGAATTGCCTGGCTTTACCTGAGTGAGGGCGATGACCGAAAACAGGAACAGCAGCCCATAAATGGTGAAGATCAACACGTAACCAAAACCTGCGATCTGAGGCACCTGGAGGGTGACAAAATCGGCAATGGGACCACCAATGTAGGCGCCGACCGCTCCAGCACCTGCGCCTGCCAGATTGGAGATGCCCAGGTAGCGCCCTGCCTCCGCCTTGGGAACCAGGAGCGTTCCAAGCGCCCAGTTGGCTGTATAAAATAAGCCAGCTGAGACGCCGATGATACAGCCGCCAATGTAGATAACCGGCAAGCTGGGGATACTTAAAGCAATGACCGTGCCCAATACCGCTATCAATCCTGCGGCAGCCACCATGCGCTTCTCACCAAACCGATCCGTCAGCCAACCAGCTGGCAGCGTGGATAGGAGGATGAACACACCCACAAACAAGATCATCTGGGTTGCCGGACCAGCGGCTGCTTCCTTTACATACCCCAGGCGAGCCTGAAGAAAATAGATGGCAAAGGTGGATAGGTTGACTGCCCCCACCAAGAATGCCAAGCGGTTGATCACCCACCAGGTGAAGGATGGATTTTCCCTGGCTTTATTACCGATGCTGATGCGCACGCTGAACCACACCCCAACAGCAACCGCTACCAGCATGCTTACCAGTCCAAAAAGACCCATAACCAGGAATAAAGCAGTGGGGGATGTGATATCGATCAGCTGGCGGCTAATAAACTTGACCAACTGTCCGGAGCCGAGGATGATGAGGGTGAAAACGAGTGTCATGGCTAACAAGCGTACAATCGGTTCCCAATCCATGGATGGCGCTTCTTTGATCGGTTTTTCGGGTACAAGCATGGTTAGCAGCATGGTAATTACCAGCACCCCAATGGCGACCAAAATTCCAGCCCACATATACCCTTTACTAATCAGCTTACCGACTGTGAAAGCCACCAGGATCAAGGGAAGAGGGATTTCCAACAACGCTTTCACACCAGAGAAGCGTCCACGCTTTTCTTCAGGAACCAGGTCAGGGATGATGCCTTGCTCAGCAGCCTGACCCATATTGGAGGCAATCGGTTGTAAAAGCCCGATGGCAAATAATACCCAGAAACCGGTCATACCTTGCATCCCGGCTGTAAAGCCGATCAAGATGGTCAATAATGCGGTGAATAGAGTGCCAACAAGGATGAATGGCCGGCGCCGTCCCCAGGAAATTCGGCTGTGATCCGATAACAGACCCATGAGTGCCTGGGCGAGCAATGCAACCATCAAGGTGAAAAGGCGAAATGTGCCATAGTAGGTGCCTTTTTGGGTCTCGCCAACGAACTGCTGCACCAGCAACGGGGTAACCAAGCCCATGGTTTGGGAAAGTGTAGTCAGGCCAAAAAAATACACATTGAAGGTGATGTAGTCGTACCAGCGGATAAGGCGGGTCATTTCAGGCTCCTTTGGAAGGTAATGTCAGACACGGGTTGACTATCCAGGAGGATGTCTACTAGGTGAGCACACGTTTAAGGAAATCGATAGACATGCTTGCCGCAAGGTCGCGTTCCGTATCCAGGATGATGCAGTGGGGGAATGCTCCGACCAGTGCAACTCCTTGAAAGACGAGCTGACCTGATTGAATATGGTTTGGGGTGACTCAGATTGGTCATGCGTGGAGCACCGACCCACTAATTTAGAAACGATCTCATTAATGACCAGATTATTATCACGATAACAGCAAGTAAGAATATCCCGATAATGATAAACATCGAGCTCTTAAGCTTATCCACAGGTTTTTCTCCCCCCACCTTACCTGTTTGACCATTGATAA
>CAVTQM010000016.1:0-54424 GCA_963736805.1 uncultured Chloroflexia bacterium | reverse complement strand
AAGGGAGCTGAATTGCCAAGTTCTGAATCAGATTGGGGATGTTTTTGGCATCCCCGCCTCCCTTTACTTGGGGCAGGCATACATGACCCAAAACGGTTTAATTTCCGCAATTTCTCTAGGTGTTTGCGGAGAATCCCGCCTTTTTCCAACAGATTGATTTGTAAGCGTTTATCTTTGGGATGTTCGTTAATGTCGGGTAAATAAATTTTATTCAGATTATGATAGAGACTGGCTGGCTGGAATAGAGCCGGCCAGTCTTTTCTATGAATTGAAGTATTTTGACTTTCGGCAATTTCAAACTCGCTCGGCGTTTATGCAGTGTTGAGCGATTTATTTTTCGATGCGCTCCAGGCCGAAATCAATAAAAGTTGGGTAATATATTCCCATTGGTTACGGCGTTCCATTGCACCACCACAACGGATAAGTTCTATGCTGGTTTCAACGATTAAGGATAAAAATGTATACCAGGCTAATCGACTGAGGGAAATATACCAGGAAACGGTTTTAGATTGTAATCTTGTTTTTAGCTTGGTATGAGATATTAACTTCAGCATATACCTATCGACTCATAATTAGGCAAGCCAAGACAAATGGATAATCCAAAATAGAAAACAATACGGCGAGTGGTCAAGGAAATACGACTTACTTCAACCAGGATCGACCCCATCAAGGAATTGGCCAGCACATTCCCAGCTTCTACGATCAACCAAACGCGAAGACAATAGGTAGGATCACCTCCAGAGCGATCCTTGGTGGTTTACACCACAGTTATTCCCGCCAGAATAATCTGAACTAACCCAATCAAATCCCACCGGACGACTTCTAAGGTGACCAACCCAACACGGGGTGGCTACCAATTTAGTTTGTCTGGTTATTGAGTTTAGTTGCTGATAGACACTTTTGAATCAAAATATCTATAATTTTCAGCATTTAGTACAATCCCTATGATGTGGAAAAGGTAAAAAATAGACAAGATTTGGGGTTTTTAGCTAGCAATAAACTGCGGATAAGATAAGTAGCCGGGACAGGTATTCAAGTGGACCTGGCGGGACTCGAACCCGCGTCTTCTTCAGTGCAATGGATAAAAATGCAGGGAAGAATGGGAAAATTGACGTCTATTACGTCTAATTTCGACCAAAATCGCCATACACCTCGCTACGCTCGTTGCGCGCTGTTTCAGCATAACTGTACCCGAATTGTACTGGCTCTTTGCCTACAGTATGATGCAAGGAGAGGCGATCCTGAACTCTATCCTAATGAAAAAATGGTAACACATTCTTCAACTTTATGAGAACCAATAGGCATTGGACATTCGGGACATTTGTCCCTACTGGCATGGGACATCTGCCCATCGACTTTCGTCAGTATATGAAATACAATTGTTTTAATCAACTGAAGCTTGAAAAACAAAACCTCTCTCCATTTGGAGAAGGGCTAGTGAAATTTTATAACCTGCGGAGAGGGTGGGTATCCTCTCAGTAGCTTATAAGTTCCCCCATGTTACGTATGCTTCACTTACTACCGATCTTAATAAATCTGGTAATAGTACTGTCAAAGTGCAAGTACTCTGCTTGTTAAAAGAATAATTTACCAAATTAATATATTACTTAATCTGAAAATCATCCACTACAGTAAAGTCTACTACGTGCGATTCTTCCATTGAAGTTAGTACGACGCTCGCAATGGTAAACGGCTGGACAAGGAGGGGGTTGACGCATTGGAAAACATCTCCATGTCTCCGCATACCTGTGTCGTAGGGTCTTCTCCATCTCGAATTATTCCAACTGCACTTGCTTCCAGAACTCCCTGAATTTAACTACTCTCTCAGCCTGTTCCTTCGAGATTATGAATGGGGCAACATCATCCGCCAGAGAATCAAAATCAAAAGCCCTAATCTTCAATAGAAATTCCTCGCGTAGAATTTCGGGAGATGCAATGTCCATCTTCCGAGTTAAAAATCCAAAATCTGGCTTAGTTTTACTCAGAAGAAAAGTGATATCGTAAAAATCTCTTCCTTTTGGGCGTTTGCGATTAATCGCGGTATAAATTTTTTGTGAAAGCAATACATTTAACGGCGTCACTCTGATCTCGGTAAAAACATCAAATTTATTTAGAATCTTGACCTCAGGCGTATAGGTGTATCCTTGTGCTATCGTGTCTAGTTGGATGAGGATCTTCTCTGCTGGTGGGGCGATAATCCTTGCTCATAAAGAAGTTCTGGAAATCTCAGATCGCAATGGTAGGCACCCTTTGCGACCATACTGGTCTCTACCAGGAATCCTTCCAGCTCTAAAGACAGCTTCACTTTCTGGATCAGTTCACCAAACTCCTCCCAGCTCAAGCTAAAATTATCAAGGTCGATATCTTCTGAAAAACGATTATTTCCATGAACGATCCGTAAAGCTGTGCCGCCCAGAAAAGATAGCTTGCTGGCTTGTATCCTTTCAAAAATAGCCTGCAAAATCTTATACTGAAGATACTCACGAACAATTGCTCTGTCATACCTCTGCAGCGGTTCTGAGTACTCTTTTTTTATTTGCTGTAAATCAAGCATTCAGATACTCCAGAAACTGATTTACCCTGTTTTCCAAGGCTCTTTTGTCGAATATGTTTACATACTTGGTAAACTTCGAATAATCCAACAAGCTATGTAACTGAGTCCGGTTCCAGCGCAGTCCCTCAAAATCTGCTATTGATACAATGTCAGAATGTAAATATAGATAATCCAATAAAGCCTTTTCCAGGCAAGCGATTTTGAACTTTTTTACTGGGGAATTATCTATCACCTGATAACCAATCATGTATTGAGGCTTCACACTCCGGTAGCTAAATACTCCCCAGGCGCTTTCATACTGCTTGGTCTTACGGGAACTGATGCTGGTCACGCCCAACACGGTTTCGGGAATGATGTCATAATAAGCCAATGCTGACTCCAGGCTGATATAGGAGGGTGCGTAAATCTTGTTAGCCACCATGAACAGAGCTATTTCATCAATAGTTTGGTCAGCCAGAATATAATAGCCTCCAGCCAGTGGTTTGATGATACCCTGGTTTTGCCATGAATTTAATTGCTGCCGGTGAAAGCCGGGCTCGAGCTTGCGTACGTCATTTAAATTGAAGACTGGGAATACCCCAATCTGGGACTCAAATTCTCGAAATCTCACAATCTATTTCCTATTGTCAATAAATTTATTTACATTAGGAAATATAATAATCCTAGATCGCGCTCTTGTCAAATAATAGAAGTGGTTTATTTTTGGAACTTTTATCTTACTTGATGACAACTTGAATTATCATGCTAAGTGGATAAATAATAAGTGTGACTTTAAATACCTCTCGAGATTTAACTTCGTGCAGGGAAATATCATTTTCGAGACAACATTCTAACATGCGGTCTCAACTCCACGATAATGAGATGATTCCATTTATGGATGTCAAAAGAAGTGTAAGATCATGAAATCAACGGTTGGACGGGACATTTGTCCCTATTCCCTCGGGACATATGCCCATCGACTTCCGTTTTCAAAAATGAAATACAATCTTTTTAAGCGATAAAAGATAGAATAAGAAAAACCCCTCTCCAGTTTGGAGAAGGGCTTGTATTTACGCTCTGCGGAGAGGGTGGGATTCGAACCCACGGTGGAGACGAGCTCCACAACGGTTTTCGAGACCGTCCCATTCAACCACTCTGGCACCTCTCCAATGAGCGCCATACATTATACCAAGTTGTATTGCTTCTACCCCCTGAATATCTCGTGATTAGCCTGTTCGGCCTCCTCAATGACCTTCTTCGCCTGCGCCTTGATTTCAGGCGTAGCGCCGGCGGTGAGCGGTATGAGCTTGACCAAATCCCTGGCCTGGCGCAGAAGGCCTTTCACCTCGGCCATATAAGATAAGTCATACTTCCCGCCTCTTTGTGGAATGGGGACTTCTCGCGCCTGTTGAATCAATTCCCGTGCGCGCTCGATTTTTTGTGCAGCAGTGATCAATTTTGCCATGCACATCCTTTGTCATCCGCCGACTTGCGATCAGGAGCCAGGTGAAGGCGGATTCCAGCTGCTAATCATCCTCGCCGGGGCCGGTGGGCTTGTACACTTCCGGGACGAAAGTCTGGTCGGTCATGGGGGGGCGGATGTAGCCCTTCTCCTTTTGGCGGGGAGGCAAGGCCATTGGTTCGGGGGTCAAATCTTCGTAGGGGATGAGGCTGAGCAGATGGCGGATGCAGTTTAGCCGGGCGCACTGCTTGTTATCCGCCTCAACCACATACCAGGGAGCCTGCTTGATATCGGTGTAGGAGAACATCTCATCTTTGGCTTTGGAATATTCCATCCAGTGCAGGCGCGATTCCAGGTCCATCGGGCTGATTTTCCAGCGCTTGGTTGGGTCAGCCATGCGTGCCTGGAAACGCTGTTCCTGCTCCTTGTCGCTGACCGAGAACCAGTATTTGACCAGGATGATGCCTGAACGCACCAGCATGCGCTCGAACTCAGGCACCGAGCGCAGGAATTCGGCGTATTCGTCATCGGTGCAGAAGCCCATCACACGCTCGACACCGGCACGGTTATACCAGCTGCGGTCAAACAGGACGATCTCACCTGCAGCAGGCAAATGGGCCACGTAGCGTTGGAAGTACCACTGGGTCTTTTCGCGTTCGGTGGGTGCAGGCAGTGCCACCACCCGGCAGACGCGCGGGTTCAGGCTTTCGGTGATGCGCTTGATCACACCCCCTTTGCCAGCCGCATCGCGCCCTTCAAAGATCACCACCACCTTCAGCCCCTTGGCACGCACCCATTCCTGCAGCTTGACCAGCTCAACATGCAACCGGCGCAGCTCCTTGTTGTACATCTTTTCATCGACCAGGATGCTCTTGCCTGGCAGGGTAGATGACATCACCCCTCTTTCTTCCGGTTCAGATGCAGTGATCACTTTGTCAGGTTTTTTGGACGAGTTCTCCGCATCCGGGTCTGGTTTTTCCTTGGGGTTGATTGATTTGTCTTTCTTTGCCATTTTCATCTCCTACCAGCAGATTGAGACGCCAGGGTGAAATGTTCTGTGTAAATTCATTCATTCATTGAATACAATAATTGTAGCTCAAATCTCCAGGCTCTCCCCGCGCTGCGGGTAGAATGGCTTGTCCATCCCGGCCTTCACCAGCTGCGCGGTGAGTGCCTCAGCCGGTTTAGGCTCGCCATGCACCAGGAATACCTGCTTTGCTTCACCCTTCACCCGCAGGGCATACTCCACCAAAAAATTCTGCCCGGCGTGGGCGGACAAGCCACCGATGGTCGCCACCTCGGCCTTCACCTCGTATTCCTCACCGAAAATCCTCACGCGTGGCTCGCGATCAGCCAGCCGCCTGCCTAATGTGTAGGGAGCCTGCCAGGAGACGATCAGGATGGTGTTCTTCGGATTGCCGATGTTATTGCGCAGGTGGTGCAGGATGCGCCCGGACTCTGCCATACCGGAAGCTGAAATGATGATCATGGGGTCCTTGCGATCATTCAAAGCCTTGGATTCGTCCACCGAGCGGGTGTAGGTGAGGCGATCGAAACCCAAGGCAGAATGGTGCCGATCGGTGCGGATAAATTCCTGGGTTTCCTTATCGAAACATTCCGGGTGCCGTCTTGAAGATATCGGTGGCATTGACTGCCAGCGGGCTATCCACGTATACCGGCACGCTGGGGAGCTGGTGGTTTTCGATCATCTGGTGGAGTGAATATACGATCTCCTGGGTGCGCCCAACAGCGAAGGCAGGGATGATCACCTTACCCCGCCGTTCAAGCGTTCGAACAGCCACCTGACGCAGCTCTTCATACGCCAATTCAGGGTCGCGATGCGGTTTATCCCCATAGGTGCACTCCATCATCAGGTAATCCACCCGATCCGGCAGGATGGGGTCGCGGATGAGGGGCAACTTTCGCCGCCCAATATCCCCGCTGAACCAAAGGCGCAGCTTGCGTCCATGCTGCTCAATATCCAGAACCACGGCGGCCGAACCGAGGATATGCCCGGCATCCACCAACCTTGCCACAACCCCCGGGACAGGCTCGAAGGGCTGGTCATAATTCACCGGCTGGAAATATTCCTTCACCACTGCCGCCTGCTCCTGGGTGTAGAGCGGTACGGCAGGGGGCTCACCATGCTTGAGGTTGCGCCGGCTGATAAACCCGGCATCCTCCTCCTGGATATGCCCCGAATCCATCAGCATGATCTCCGCCAGGTGGGCTGTGGCGGGAGTGGCATAGATGGGTCCGTTGTAGCCCTGTTTGATCAAGTTGGGAAGATTACCGCTGTGATCGATGTGGGCATGCGAGAGGATGACTGCATCCACTTTACCCGGCTGGAACGGAAAGTTGTTGTTGCGCTCATAACTCTCCTGCCGGCGACCCTGGAAAAATCCACACTCCAATAGCAGCGTAGACCCGTTGATATTCAATAAAAATTGGGAACCCGTAACCGTTTGGGCAGCACCGTCAAATGTGATCTTCATAGATCCTCCTGTGCGCGACCGCATATGTATTATAGTCCAGGTTCAATAGACTTCAAATTCAGCTGGACCAAGGTAGTCCAGGGATGAATAAAATCTTTGAAGGTTATACCATTTATCCTCCACCTCTTGACAACAAACCATTTATTATATAATATATAAACTGATTGTTAGTATTAACCTAACATCCAGTGCTATTATGTCAAAGGGAAATTATTTAACCGCAATTTTACGCTCTCCCAAGACTGTCTTTACATTTAAGGACATTGCTCTTTTGTGGCACGAAGCCGCTTCTAATGCAGCAAGAGTCCGGTTAAATTACTACGTCAAGAAGGGGGCTTTATGCCGGATCCGGAAAGGTTTATATGCAAAAGATAAAGAATACAGCAAGCTGGAGCTGGCTACCCGCATATTAACCCCCGCTTATGTCAGTTTTGAAACAGTGTTGGCTAAAGAAGGTCTGATATTTCAATATTATGAGTTGATATTTGTTGCTTCATACACCTCACGCAAAATCATAATAGGAAAACAGACTTATTCCTATCGCAAAATAAAAACCGGTGTACTGATTAACCCCATTGGCGTTGAACATGCAAGCGAAACTTCTATTGCAACCAAGGAGCGCGCCTTTTTGGATATGCTTTATATAAGTGCCGATTATCACTTCGATAATATCCGCTCTTTGAATTGGGACATGATTTTTTCGATACTTCCGATTTACAATAATCAAAAGATGTCCAAAAAGGTATACGATATTTTTAAAAAAGCAAAAGAACCAACGCCATGACGATAGACATAGCCACCCACAAAACGATCCTGTTTCAGATCTTAAAAGATATCTACATGGATAGTACCATTTCCCCTTTCTTAGGGTTTAAAGGCGGAACAGCCGCCTTGATGTTCTACGGACTGGATAGATTTTCCGTTGACCTTGATTTTGATCTGCTGGATGAAAGCCAGGAAGATTATGTTTTCGAGCGGGTTATAAATATTGTTAAAAAATACGGCAATCTCAAAGAGTCGTATAAAAAACGTTTAAATTTATTATGTGTTATATCTTACGACGACAAAGCAAGAAACGTAAAAGTAGAGATAAACAGAAGATCTTTTGGATCAAGGTATGAAATTAAGACCTATCTGGGTGTATCCATGCAGGTTATGACTCTTGAGGATATGTTTGCCCATAAGCTAATGGCCATGCATGAAAGAATTGGCGAAACAGGCCGGGATGTTTACGATGTCTGGTTTTTTCTCAATTCCCGCTACCCGATCAATAAATCAATCGTTGAAAACAGGTCTGAGTTGCCTTTTAACAGGTTGATTGAAAAATGTATAGATCAGTTAGAGAAAATGGATAAACGACAAATTTTATATGGACTGGGTGAGCTTTTGACCCCCGGTCAAAAAGACTGGGCAAGAGCAAAATTGCGGGAAGAAACCATAGCTTTGTTGAAGCTGCGTATTTGAAGTGGACTATCAAAATCTGTGAAGGGGGGATAGAGGCCAGATAAAGTAAAGCAATCGATGAATAGTACCATTTTTTCTGTATAATTAGGCATTAAACGCTTATTCACCTATGATCTGGAATCATGAGGCTTTCTAAATTTTGCAGGTTGACGGTAATCTTCTTATTGATCGCATCCTTCGTCCCAGGATGTAGTAACGCTCTTGTTGTTTCCTCAACATCAATCATCACCGCAATCTCCAAAACCAGCCCAATCGTCCCCACTTCCACGATTGTGCCACAATCTCCTGCACATGACTTATCCGATTACGCCTTTCCTGATTCAATCGACCCAGCGAAACAATACATGTTCTACCTGCACGGGAAAATCATCGAAGACGGGGGATTTCCCGCGCTCAGTGCTGAATATGGCGAGTATGAATATCAGGCAATCCTGGATAAATTAATCAGTTATGGCTTTGTGGTGATCAGTGAACAACGCGCAAAAAACACGGATGGCGTGGAATATGCAAAGAGGGTCACAGAACAGATCGAAACCTTATTAGAGGCGGGGGTTCCCGCAAAAAACATCAGCGTTGTAGGCGCTTCCAAAGGAGCCTGGATAAGCGTATATGTTTCTCACCTGCTTAGAAATGACGAAGTGAATTATGTCATCATGGCGATCTGTAATCCGGAAAACCTTGAATTATTTATTCAGGATCAGATATTTCTATATGGGGATGTGCTCTCCATTTATGACTCATCGGATGAGCTAGCTGGTTCCTGCCAGGAATTGTTTTTACGGTCCGAAGGGGAGGGGCTTTCGAATTATGAGGAAGTTGTCGTGAATGTGGGGACGGGGCATGGCATGCTTTATAAACCCTTGGATGAATGGATCATGCCTGTAATCCAGTGGGCTGGAAGACCATAGCAAGATAGGAGGATGATCAGGAAGTGGGCGGTTCACGAACCGCCCGTACAAATGCCCACGAGAACCAACAACTAATATTTTCTGGCGGGTAGAATACCCGCCCTACGAATATTCACAATAACCCCTCACCCCTCAAGGGAGAGGGAACCTGCCCAACTGGTCCAATCCCCATTCCTTGGTCAAGTAGTGGATGGTTCCATCGATCATGTGCTGCAAATACCTATCCAGGTGACCATTTTCATCGCTGCCCACAAGCTTGAGCAGCCTAGCCAGGCGCACACACCCAAGACCGTACAGGTTCAGCAAATGCAGAAGCTCGCCCGTATCGACTCCCTGACAGGCCTTGCCATATACGTTACGGAGCAGCAAGCGGATGGTGGCAATTTCCTCGGTCACAAGACCAGTCGCTGCATTACCAGGAAACGACCATTCTGATGCCTGCTGGCGAATATCCGGGCTGACCGGCGGGCGACCGTTGCGTATCTCTATCTCGTCCAGTTTGCACAAGAACTCTTCCCCCCAGCTGTCCTGCTCCTGTGCCTGGGCTTGCTCACGTGCCGAAACGAGGCTGCTCAATCGCTGAGCAGCCTGTGAATATGCTTCCACTACGCGGGCCTGATCGCCGTCGCACTCGAGCAGGAGGCGCATCAGCGTGCGCAGGCAGGCAATCTCCTGCTGCATGCCGTGGATGTTTTCAGCGATGACGGCTATGACTGCCTGCTTATCCACCCGGCGAGCGTAAAAGCCATGGATGGTACCCTCGTCACCCACTAAAAGCGTGGTATGCCTGAGCGGCAGGGGAGCAGGTATGCCCTGGATGTGCCCAGACTGTGGATTACCTATCGGCAAGCCTGGCAACCTGGCGAGCCGATATTTGGTCGATTTGATCTTCTCACGGGTGTCCATAAAGAGTTGCATCGCCTCCAGACTCTCACCCTGGTCTTGGCGGAGGCGGATGGCGGTGCGGCGCAAAGCCGCCAGGGTGAGCTTGGGTTCGGGGAGGCCGAGCTGGTGGCCATAGAGCTTGAGACTGCTTAGTAATGCGGAACTGGAAAGGGGCTGAGCCTCGAGCCAATCTTGCGCCTGAACGCCCGAGGCTGAGGTGACAGGCTGGACCTGGGGTGCAAAAATAACTTTCTCCGCAGACATGCCTTCCAACCGCCCGCTGAGGGTCAGATAGTCCGTAATCGTGTGCCATACCGGGTTGGGCAGGCGGACGCATTGCCCATCGATACGCCATTTGACGCATGCACCGTCCCCATCCTGCTCGACCTGCCCCCAGGTGAGACGCTGGAGGCTTTTTAGAGGCACTCCCAGGTTGAGGCGGGCAAGGAAGAAGGCGAAATCACGCTTGCCCAAAGGTGAGGAATCGCGGCGCAGCAGATCCAACAAGGCATCCAGCTCTTGCAGGCTCCACATGCTGACGCCGGCGTAGCGAGGGAGACTGGTGCGGGAAGCCGCCTGAGCAGGGTTAAAGCCGGGGGGGCAGGCAGAATCAACCCGATGGTCGGCACACCACTGGTAGAAGGCAGCGATGAAGCCAAGGGAGGCATTGACGGTGCTGACGGCGAAGCCTTCCTGCTTCAACCAGAGGGCGTGATGGTCGATATCGGAGGGGGTGAGCTGCCAGGGCATCTTGCCGGACTGCCTGACCAGCCTGCGCCAGGCAAGGAGGGCATGCTTGAGGGTGTCCTGGCGGTAATCCTGGCGCAGAGCGTCAGTCCATTGATCGAATGCCTGGCTCCATTTCTTGAGGCGGCGGGAGGCGGCGTTATGGGCGTGGTTGGCGGAATCGCCGAAGTAGAAGGTGAGTAATTTAGGTATTTCCTGAGGTGGGTGCATGGGTTTCCTTGAGTGTGATATTTAGTTGTTTATCTTGCCAGGGAAACGTTGCCAAATCACCTTACCCACCCAGTCTATTGTAGCACAGATGTTCTGTTTTCGCAAGGGGTTTAGGGGTTTTTAAGGATTCTCATCTACCCTCACCCTGCTCCCAGCGAAAACTTGAAGACGCTGCATGCTCTCCCTGTAAGGGAGAGGGGTCGTGGAACGCATCATCATCCTGTCCCAGTGAAAACACGAAGACGCTGCATGTTCTCCCTGAATGGAAGATAGGTCTGGCGCAATCGCGCTATACTGGAATCTCACCCTCACCCTGCTCTCTCTCCCTGGAAGGGAGAGGGATCTTGGAACACACCATCATCCTGTCCCAGTGAAAACACGAAGACGCTGCATGTTCTCCCTATATTTAAGATGGCTTGTTGAATTCGTGCTATACTGGAATCGGACGGGCGCGATAACGACAGGCTATGTGGGGGTCAGGAAATTTAATTAATACGGAATTCCCTCTCCCCCTGGGAGAGGATCAGGGTGAGGGCAAATATGGCATCCCGGCATCAAATCTACCCACCGCTATTACAAAGAGCGCGAGAACTTCGCCACCCACAAACACCAGCAGAGACCACACTTTGGCACGCCTTGCGCAATCGAAATTTGAAATATAAATTTCGCAGGCAGCAGCCGATCGACCACTTTATCATTGATTTTTATTGCGCTCAGGCGAAGCTGTGTATTGAGCTCGATGGGGCTTATCATTTTGAAGCATCCCAGGTGGAATATGACGCGGCCCGGACAGCTTTTTTGCAAGAGCTTGGTTACCAAGTGATCCGTTTTACGAACACAGATATTCGGTATAAGCTTGATGTGGTGGTGGATGAGATCATCCGGACGATCGAGGGAAGGGTAGAATCAAATGGAAGTTCTTCATAGCTTTCTTGATGGAGCGCTTATTGAAATCCCTGCACTTGCCTGGTATCGAAGCTGAATTATTCGCCACTGCCAGCCAATTTGATTGCTCCAAACAACATTCTCTATCCGAGGATATTGTATAGATGATGAACAGCCTTAAATAAATCTTGAAGGAAAACTAAAATGGCTAATCAACCCATGTTTGAGACAGTTAATTTTCAATCGTCCAATATTAAACCGTATCCTTTGGAAGTAGTGGGTGAGTCAAGTTACAAAGAATTTATTATCAGCTTGTTTTCAGAATTGGAGTTAGGTAATGAAGATGGAGTTGATAAAGATGATTTCTTTGCAAAATTGATTCTAGAGGACCAAAATAGTTTTGATCCGAAGGCAGTCAGAGTCGATATTGAAAATAAAACTGTTGGTTATTTATCGTGTGCAAATGCCCGTTTATATCGGCAGCGATTAATCGAATTCGGTTCACCTGCAATCACCGGAATATGTTATGCCAGCATTCGAGGTGGTCAGCAAATAGCAAATGGAGTTACTGACGATTTCAATGTTTATTTGGATTTGGACCTCACAAAGCCCCTCAAAAAAATCGTTCCAAATATTCCTTTTTCTAAAAATATTCCTACAACAAAGATTCAAAAACCTTCAAAAGGTATATTCAAATCTCGAAAAGCCATAATCGCCATCGCACTAATCGGGATAATTGCATTATGTTGTATTGTTACATTAACATTCGGCATAATTCGTAATAACACTCCAGAGGGACGTTCTACATCAACTGCCATGGCTGAGGTACAACAGATCACTCAAACTGAAAAAGCTCGCCCAACCGATTCCCCCTTCCCTTCAGATACAACTGCACCCTCCAATACCCCAGCACCTACCAATACATCTGCTCCATCCAAAACTCCTGCGCCAACCAATACCCCCAGCCCAACTGACACGCCTACTGCACTCCCTACCCCTATCGTGATCACAGGCTCTGGAGATTCGATAGTCGATATTCAGAAGGATCACGGTCCAGCCCTGGTTCATATTATTGGCAATGCATCCTCTAGCTACTTTGGCGTTAAAAGTTATGATGATAACAATGAACAGATAGATCTATTGGTCAATACAACAGATCCATATGATGGCTTCCGACCGTTGGATTTTTTGGATGATCAATATTCTGTTCGTTTCGAAGTCCAAGCCACGGGTGACTGGATCATCGAGATCTTGCCATTGGGAGCGATCGAAAAGCTGACCATTCCAGGAAATATTACTAGAAATGGTGATTATGTATTTGCAATCGTGGGTGGTTCACCAGATACTGCAACAATCACTGGTAATGCTTCATCAAGTTATTTTGGTGTCTTTGGATATGGTAATACAAAGGAATTGCTGGTGAATACTACCGATCCATATAATGGAACAGTGATGTTAGGCTCGGATATCATTATCATTGAGGTCCAGGCTATGGGTGAATGGACCATGAGTTTTACTACTCGGTAGAAGAAATAAGAAAAAAATTCTTAATTACAGTGATAATTTAAACATATTTAGATATTAAATTAAGGAAGGATTGACCGATCTCGTCTATATAAATCCTACATTCAAATAGATCATATAACATTCCGTTTTTAAGATTGAGTGTGTTTTTACATCAGACACCCAGATCGACACCCTTTTGTATGAGTTGTATGAATTGACGGAAGAGGAGATCAGAGTGGTGGAGTGGAGGTAGGGTGAACAATGACCCACCCTCATAAAATATAACCAATCGCACATCATACGCCGGATCGTATTGGTTGGCTACATCATCCTGAAAGTGTGGTTTCGATCACTGTTCATCTCCTTCCTTAAATGCAAGCAACCCTGGATTCCTGTTCTCCAAGGTTGCTTGTTTGCTCCAAATATTGGTTAATCTTTTTCTTTGTGTTTGGTTTTATCTACCAACACAAAACCCTGACCAGGTTTCGGGGTTGGGGGCATCGTCTCACCTTTCGTCACTGTCACCTCTGTACCGGTAGTACCACCTCTCGGACCAACAACGCCATACTGCCCGGATTCTGGAGCTTTTTGGCCAGGCTTGTGGATAGAACCCTTACCTTTGCCCATCTTTATCACCTCCTTTGGTCATTCAGACCAACTAGATAATCGTCTGTTACATTCATCTTCAGGTAATCTTGCGCCTTGTTCGAGCATCCGAATGAGGGCGGTGACAGCTTGACCTGGAGTAAGAACTTGAAAATACACCATATCATCCAACAACCAAAGCACTCCATGAGTTGTAAGTCCATTGGCAATTGCAAGCTCATTGAGTCGCCAATCTCCGGTCAATAATATTGCCTTCAAGGTTTTAGCAAGTAAAAAAGCTGCGAGATCCGTGATCGAAAGGCTTTTATGCAGCTGACTTAAATGTGGCAGCTCAATGACTTGTTCACCCATCAGCTCAATGGCTTCCAGACCCAACCCATGCAAGGTCTCCCAACTCGGATGGATAAGCTCCAGGATAGCGAAGTCAGGAATTAATAAACGGTAAGACAAAGTAAACACATCTGCCAGGATACCTCCATTTTCAAGGTCGACCCAAATATTGGTATCAGTAACAAGCACTGATCGTGACGCCATCCGGTGATACCTCTTCTATCCATCGTTGATTGCGGCTGCTTGCCAAGTAGTTCCTGACCTTTTGAACGTGAAATTAGATCTTCGACCAGAGCCCGGTAAACCAGCCGTTCCATCCGCCTCGGAATTTCTGAAGGGTAAGCTTTCCCAGGCTCTTCGTGGTGCCAGTTATTGGCTCGAAAACGCTTAAGTAGCCGTTCTGCCACCTGCGGCGAGATGATTTCCAAATCCTTGGCGCGGAAAATCCATGCCTGCATGCTCAAGCCATATTTTTGCTTGAGCAGATAGAGCTCGTTCATATCCAGTGTAGGTGCGCTTATTTCCTAATTCAAAGCGAACTGCAGGTTCAGGCGCAAGAAAAGCACCAACAAAACGATGGGAGATTTTTTCGGAATCCAGGTCTTCACTTACTTCCAGAACCAGGTGACCGAGCTCGTGCCCTAGGTTGAAGCGTTGGCGGTCGCCTGGTAGGTCAGATTTCGTCACGATGACTGGTGTTTGACCGGCCATGAAAGTGCACGCGTCGAAATGCTCGAAACCGTCTACCTGACCGACCTTGATACCTTTATCTTCAAGCAATTGGGTCAGATTCTCGATAGGATCGAGGCCTAGAGACCAAGTCATTCGTAATTCTCGGGTTGCCTTTTCTACTTCATTTACAGTTGTAACCACGTAATGTGGGAGTACGTCTCGTTTATTTTCGTCTTCGAAAAAACTTTCCACCTCCAGATATCGTTCAAGCCACTCTTGGATGCGCATTTGAATCGCACCTTGCTCTTTGATCCCTAATGTAGAATGCTTGCGATAAGCCTGTAATTTAACTTCTATAGTCATGGGGCGGAAGAAATAATCTACCGCAATTCCAAGAGCCCTAGCTATACGCAGTAAAACACCCGAGCTTGGCGTATCCAAGCCTCGTTCATATTTGGATATCGCCATAGGACTGATCTCAGCCATTAATGCCAGTTTACGCATACTCATCCTATTAGCCTTGCGAGTCATTTTAATCCGCTCGCCGATAGTCATGTTATCTCCTCTCTTGTATCTCCGGTTTACATTATAACAAATTAATATGAATTTGTAAACCACTCAATTGACAAAAAGAGCCTTACTGTTGGTAAAATGAATTAACTAGCACCCTACCTGCTAGTATAGCAACAATGTTGTTGTGCTAAAATTCACCTGACCTATGACCCAACCCACCATGACATCCAAAGAAAACATGTTCAAAGCTCTGCAGGGCGAAGTGCCAGACATCCTGCCGGTGGCACCGGGATATCTCTCGCTGTTACCTGGCAGAGCGTGAACGGGCAGCATACATCGAGCAGTATCGTCGATGCTTGAAGGGACACTCGCCTCATCCGGTGGAGCATGCCGAGGATACGCATTTTCGAACCCGGGCGCTGGTTCAAGTCGTACCAGGTCTTCAAAACAGCGCCCGATTGGATCGAGGTGGGAACGGGGGCGAGCAAAGCCTGGGCTGAGCGCACCCAGATCGTTTTGCAGAAGGGCGTCCTATGTTACCAGGACATGCTTTCGGGAGCATGCGTGCCCATGCACATCATCCCCATCCCCACCGGTGATGAAGTTTTGAGCGAGAGCATTCCATCTGGGCAGGATTTATGGGATATTTCGGGGCAGATCTCGAGTGAAAATTTGGAAAGCCGGATGCCAATTATTAACACAGACGAGCTATTGGACAGCGGTGAATTTGATCTGCCGCGCCAGGTGGTGAGAGAATACGGGGAGCAATATTTCATCTCGACCATCCTGGATACGCCGTATTCTGATATGTATGATTACCTCGGTTTCAGGGGATTGTTGGTTGCCCCGCGCCTCAACCCGGAGCTATTTCAAAGCATGCTGGATCGAAGGCTGACGCAATCCAAGGAAGTGATGCAAGCCTGGGCGGAAACAGGCATCCACGGTGTTTATGTGGAAGAGGTGTTTTCCGGTGCGGATATTATCTCGCCACAAAGCTACGATAAGTTTGTTTTTGCCTACAACCTGCCTTACTTCCAGCACATGCGCGCATTGGGGTTGTTGCCGATCCACTACGTGTGCGGGGATGTGATGCCGCGCCTGGAGCGGATGGTCCAATACGACATTGCGGCAGTGGCGGTGGAGGAAAGCAAGAAGAAATTTCGCATCGATATTGATGAGGTGGTGGAACGGGTGGCGGGCCGTAAGGCAATTTTTGGCAATATCGACGCGGTGCGCTTTGGCATCCATGCCACGCCGGAGGAGATGCAGGCTGAGGTGAGGCGGCAGGCGGAAATCGGCAGGCAAGGGCGCGGTTTTATCGTCAGCACGGGCAGCCCATTTCCGCTGGAAACGGACGCGCGATCATGATTGATAGCATGATCTCAGGCGCGCATGCCTTTAACCTGCACGCACCTTTCAACACAGCCAAATAATCCACTTGTTACTCATAAACACAACAGGAGCACAATCACTCATGCAGATCGATCCATCCTCAAAAACAGCCAGATCAGGGAGACTCAAGCACAAGCTACCACGTGCGACCATCCGGCTATCGCATGTTAACCCAGGTTCAGCTCGATGAAATTCACGGGGCATCGCTTGAAATTTTGCGCCGCACGGGTGTGCGCGTGCTCGAGGCGGAAGCGCTTTCGTTGCTGCGGGAGGCGGGCTGTGTGGTCAGCGATGCGAACCTGGTACGCTTCCCGCCGGCGGTGATCGAAAACGCCATTGCCGAGGCACCCTCACGCATCGTGATGTGCAATCGAACGGGTGAGCCGCGCATGTTCTTGGAAGGCCAGCGGGTGAGTTTTGGCACCGGTTCCGACTTGCCCAACACGATTGACCTGGAAAGCGGTGAACGGCGCCCATCGGTGCTGGCGGATATTGGGAAGGCAGCCCGCCTGGCAGATTGGCTGCCCAACCTCGATTTTGTGATGTCGATGGCGTTGCCTTCAGACGTGCCGGTGCAAACCTCCGACCGGCGCTCGTTCCTGGCGATGACAGAGAATACGATCAAGCCGCTGGTGTTTACCGCCTGGGACGAAGCCGGCCTGGCAGACATTATCGCTATGGCGGAAGCCATCGCCGGTGGACCCGAGGCATTAAAGAATGCCCCATTTCTATTAGCCTATCTCGAGCCAACCACGCCCCTTCAGCATACCGAGGTGGTGCTGCGCAAGGTGTTAATGATGGCTGATCATGGCCTGCCGTTCGTGTATGCACCCGGTCCGGTCGATGGTGGTACGTCACCCGTCACCCCGGCAGGCAGCCTGGCATTGGCTAACGCGGAAGTGCTGAGCGGAATTACGATTGCCCAGCTGCGCCGCCCTGGCACACCGGTGGTATGGGGAGCGGGAAGTGGCCCACTGGACATGCGCACACTGGTAGCCACCTACGCCTCACCGGAATTTATGCTGCACTGCATGGCGATGGCTGAGATGGCGCATTACTATTATCAAAAACCAGTGTGGGGCTTTGCCGGCTGTTCCGATTCCAAGCTCCCGGATATGCAGGCTGGCATTGAAAGCAGCTTGTGGATTTTATGGATGGCGCTCAGCGGTGCGAATCTGGTGCATGATATCGGCTATATTGAATCAGGCATGACGGCCTCGTATGAGATGATGGTGGTGTGCGATGAGATGATCGGCTTCGTACGCCGCCTGATGAACGGGATCGAGATCACCCCCGAAACGCTGGCCCTGGATGTGATTGACAAGGTAGGGCCGGGTGGAAGCTATCTCAACTCTGCGCACACCAGGCAGCACTTTCGCGAGGTGTGGTACCCGCGCGTGTTGGATCGGCATAACTACCATGGCTGGATGCAGGCTGGGCAGCCCACGGCCATCAAAACTGCGCATGAGCTGGCGTGTGAGGCCATTGCCAATCACCAGCCCGTCCCGTTGCCGGCCTCCACGTTGGAAACCCTGCATGCCATCATCGCTGAAGCAGATCGGCGGGCGGGCATGGGCTGATCTATTATAGATCGTAGCCACACAGTAAGTTGGGATGAGATGAGATGAACTTGCGATACCCAACAGGTTGTTTGGTGGAATCGATTCCCGCTATTGGTAAGGTTGTAGTGATCGCTGATCGCCCTGCTTTCAAACGTTCCCCTCCATCGATCGTTCTTTGTTCGATAAACCTACCACCCTTATTTCCTTCCCGCGGCCTTCTTAACACCCCCAGAATTTCCTCCCCGTAACGTTCGCGCCTCCATGGGACTTCGGATAAACACTCCCACAAAGACTGCTTATCCTGCGGGTTTTGCATTGCAACCTGGTGAAGCAGGTCACGCGGCAGGATGATATCGGATTCAACTTCAAGCTCATGTGCTTTTTGCTTCCGCCATTGCTTTAATTGTTCCACGCGCTCCAAAAAATGCTTTTCCGGGCGGATACTACGCGGTGGATGGATCGGCTCGGCTTGCAACCCGCGCTGGACCGCCTGGAGCAGGGCTCTCCCATGCCGGTCCACCTGGTGATTGGTCATACCGGGCAGCGTTTTTAGCTCATCCAGGCTGCTCGGCAGGCTGCTGGCGATTGCTTGCAGCGTATTATCGCTGATCACCTTGAAGAGCGGCCGGTTGCGTTGGCGGGCAACATCATCGCGGTACTCGCATAACTCCTGCAGCACCGCGGCTTGCTGTGGGGATAGCTTATGGACGCCATTCACCCGCCAGCAATCATTTCTACCGTTATCGCCGTTGGCCTCCACCAGGCAAACGCGCCTGAAGTCCTCCTGTGCCAGGGGCAACAGGCGTTTCACTTTGAGCTGCTGCTCCAGTTTTTCCTTCACTTCAATCAGGTAATGGGTATCCTGGCGGGCATAATCCAGCAAATACCCGGGGAGAGGACGCTGCCCCCAATTAGCCCGCTGGTGGCGCTTATCCACCTCGATATTGAACTCGGCTTCGAGAATCGATCCCAGGCCGACTTCCTTTCGTCCCACAATCCGGGCTGCCAGCATGGTATCGAACAGGTTGTTGAAGCTAAATCCGAAGTCGCGTTTCAGGCATAGCAGGTCATATTCCGCAGCGTGGAACACCTTTTGTATGGTTGGACTGGCGAAAATTGGGGTAAGGAGCGAAAGGTCACCGAGCTCAATCGGATCCAGAAGATAATCAGCCTCCCGGGTGGAGAATTGGATCAGGCACACTTGCTCCCGGTATGCAAACAGGCTGTTGGATTCAGTATCCACTGCCAGGAGTGGCTGTTCTGCCAGGATATTCGCCAACCGTTTTAAGCCATCTGGTTTGGTGATGGGTTGGCTGAGTTCAGGGACGGACATGGGCTAATTATAGTCCAATAATCGGGGAGATTAAAAGTTAGCAGGTTAGAACGAAAAAGAATGAACCGCAGATACACAAAAGAAGTAACAACCGCAGATAAACGCTGATGGACGCAGATACAAACAATGAATTAAATAAAACGGATGGAGCAGCGTTTATACAATCGGGTGGAGTAATGCTCGCCGCTACTTAAGCTTCTCCATCACCAGGGCTGATTCCCCGTCCTGATAGTACTTATCCCATGCCCCCACCCTGGTATACCCGTAGCGCTCATACAACCGGATCGCCACCTCATTCGTTGGCCGGACGCATAACCTGATCCGGTTCAACGATATCTGCGATTTGCAGGCTTGCAATAATGCGGACCCGATGCCCTGCCCCTGGTAATCGGGTAGCACGGCAATCGTGGCGATCCAGGCAATTCCTTCCGTCCTGCGGATATCACCGGCGACAAATCCAACCATTTGCTTATCACACAGTGCTTTTAAGCGCACCACACCCGGGAAAGTGAGCACGCTGATCAGGTCCAGGAGTGGCCAGGCATCCTTCGGGAAGCACACCCTTTCAATATTGCGTAAGGTGTTAAGGTCGCGCAGCATCGCCGGTTCGATGATAACCGATGTGTCAGATTGGGCGGGGTGGGTAATGTTCATAGATCAACGTTAATAATCGATAAAGTATTATTTAAAAATATCGCAATACGGAATGCGATGAAGTGCACTCCGTATTGCGATGGATGTTATATCGAAGATTACTTCTGCTCGCCTTTCAGGAAATTCGTCATCATGCTGGTGAATTCCAGCGGGAAGATGTACTTGGTGGATGCGCCAGCGCCAATAGACTTAAGAGCTTCAAAGTACTGCAAGGTCATCGTCTTTTGGTCAATTGTCTTGGCGATGTTGAATATCTGGTCCAGGGCAGCCGAGAAGCCTTCTGCACGCAGGAGCTGGGCTTGCTTTTCACCTTCAGCGCGCAGGATATTGCCCTGCTTATCACCTTCCGCACGCAAGATGGCGCTTTGCTTCTCACCATCTGCCACATTGATGGCAGCCTCGCGCGTACCGGTGGATTCGGTCACCACAGCCCGGCGGATACGCTCGGCAGACATCTGGCGGTTCATCGCATCCTGCACGTCGCGGGGTGGGATGATCTCGCGGATCTCAACATTGGTCACCTTGACACCCCAACGCTCGGTCACTTCATCCAAGCGGGTACGCAGCATATTATTGATGTGCTCGCGCTCCGACAGCACCTCATCCAGCATGATCCCACCAATGACTGCACGCAGCGTAGTTGTAGACATTCCGAGCGCTGCGGCTTCAAAGCTCCCCACCTGTAAGACACTATCCATGGGGTTTAATACCTTGAAATACCAGAGAAAGTCGATGCTAATGGGTGCATTATCTTTGGTGATGGAGGTCTGGTGCGGGACCTCACGCACCTGCTCGCGCAGGTCCACCGTGATGCCCCGGTCAACAATGGGGATCAGGATTACAATACCCGGTCCTTTTGCACCAACGCAGCGCCCCAGGCGGAAGACAACCAGACGAGTATATTCCGGCATAATCTTTATCGCGCTGGCGAGAAGGATGATTCCCAGAAGAATTGCTCCTCCGACCAGGCATAAGATAATAATCAATTCCGAACTCATAATTTACCTCCTTAGTGATTGGTTTGAATGGTTTTAAAACAACATGACGACAGATTATGTGTTATTTGGTGTGGCAGGTTCCACCTCCAGTATAAAACCTTCACGTTTAATCACCCGAACTTTGCTTCCCATGGGTATGGGAACTGAGCTTCGGGCGCTCCACAGCTCAGATTCAAGCTGTACAGATCCTTCATCGAAAATATCAGTCTTGGCTTCACCGATATCACCAATCAGGCTTGCCAGATCATGTTTCGGGCGCATTTTTTCAGATTCAAGGACTTTGGATGTTGCGATCCAAAGAAAGCCGCCTGCAATGACTGAGGTGACAATAGCCAGGATGGGATTTACCCCGGGCTGCCACCAGTATTCACCCTTAAACAGGTAGATTGATCCGATGATAAACGCAACAATGGCGATCACCAGGTAGATCAGCTTGTGCGATTTACGCACTGCCAGGATGAATGGAATGACACCCAATATCAAGAGACCCAATGCCCACAGATTGATTGGCAGCTGGCTGATCTCCCAGAATGCCAATAACAAGATAAAAAAGGCAGCGAGCTCAATGATTCCAGTACCGGGGGCAAAAAGCGCCATGATCACCAAGATAATTCCAACTACGATGAGCAAATACGCAATATTCGGATTTATTAGTATTTCCATAATATCATCCTCCTGGGGCGATTTGATTATACATCAGATTGGTTTTCGCCTCTTTTACCATTATGCATGAAAAACTCCAGCTTCTACTAAGAGAATCTCAGGATTTGGTATGATATAGGCATGCAACCCTTTTCAATTTTGCTCGGGTTAGGTGCTCTCGTGGGTTTACTGCTGATTGTTTGGCAAGCGCCTAAAGAAGAAGCTTCACGCTACCTGAATGCAGGATTATGGACATTATTTGGTGCACTGGTTGGCAGCCGGGCTTTGGTGGTGATGGAAAACTATCGTTATTATCAATCGCAGCCCGGTGAGATCGTCCAGGTATGGTTAGGCGGTTTATCCGGCATTGGTGCATTGGCAGGTGGGCTGATAACGATCCTGATCCTTGCTGCGTGGTGGGACTTGCCGGCTGGTAAGCTTGCCGATATACTCTTACCGTTAGCAGGTGCTGTGGCGATCACTGCCTGGTTGGGATGCTGGGTCGATCGATGTGGTTACGGCATAACGTCTGCAGGCTGGTGGGCTTTACCTGGGCGGGATGAATGGGGGAGGCTGGCTAACCGTGTGCCGGTCCAGCTGCTGGGTGCGGTGTTCACCCTGGTAGTTATTTGGCTGCTGGATTGGGTTGGCAAACGAACACACATCCCCGGTTTAATTTCTGCCATCGGTTTGTTTGGGATATCTGCGGTGCTCTTCTCCCTATCCTTCCTGCGGGCTGACCCCACGCCTGTGTGGAACGAACCTGCGGCTTGAAGCCTGGGGGGCGGTTGTATTGATGATAATCTCCCTGATCTTATTAGCCGTAGTGATACTACGGTGGAAGTTCTGGGATAAGGAAAAATCACCAGGAAAGTAGGCGGATCGATGTACAAGAAGGCACCTACATCCAAGCAGCTCAAGAATACAGGTTGTACTTGCTATTTTAGTTATGCGTGGGATGAGAAAGAAAATATGCGGCAACTGGCACGAGTAATCATCGAGATCGAAGTCAGGCTTGAAGATGTATAATACAGAACGATTGCCGAAGGGATTATTAGAAAATATGGAACATAAAAATATTGATCTAACGATAAATACTGAATCTGTACGCCAATTCCTGACCGGTTTCATCAGAGCTGAGATCACCAAGGCAGGTTTCTCAAAGGCAGTGGTCAATCTATCGGGAGGTTTAGACTCGTCGGTCTCATGCTTTTTAACAGCTGAGGCGTTAGGTGCAGAGAACGTGATGGCATTGCGGCTGCCTTATAAATCCTCCTCGCCTGAGTCGTTGACGCATGCCCAATTGGTGATTGACACGCTCGGAGTGCAATCGCTCACCATTCCCATCACAGAAATGGCAGATCCACTGATCCAACGCTTCCCAGATATGAGCCGGATAAGGAAAGGCAACATCATGGCGCGCCTGCGTATGATCGTATTGTACGACCAATCGGCAGCATTTCCTGGTCTGGCAATCGGAACTGGAAATAAAACGGAAATCCTGCTTGGATATACTACTTTATATGGTGATGCTGCCTGTGCAATCAATCCACTGGGAGACTTGTACAAGACCCAACTTCGACAGCTCGCCAGGGCAATTGGAATCCCGACTGTGATTATCGACAAACCACCCACTGCCGACCTGTGGCTTGGGCAAACCGATGAAGGGGAGCTAGGCTTCACATACACAGATGTCGACCAGCTGCTCTACCTGCTGGTGGACCAGCGCTATAAGCCTGAAGACTGCGTGCAGGCAGGCTTTACCGAAAGCTTTGTCCGCGCAGTGATGGACAGGGTCAGATACACTCATTTCAAGCGTGTGATGCCACCGATTGCCCAATGGAATAGTAACATCGTTGATTATAACTCCCTAACTTTGCATGATTGGGGGACATGATCACAACTGTGACCGGTTTACTAAAATTATCCTCACCTGCAATACAATAAAATACTGCAATCCAAGTAGACGATTTGCGTCATGATCCATATTCCACCAGCATTACACCACCGTCGCTTCCGTCTATTGTGGTTGGGATTATTAATCTCGATCACTGGCTCCCAGATGCAGATCTGGGCGATATTCTGGCATATCCGTACGATCACCGATCAGCCCATTGCACTCGGAGCAGTGGGTCTGGCGCGCATCCTACCCATCATCATTTTCTCCCTGATCGGTGGAGCAGTCGCAGATGTTCTCAACCGCCGGCGTATTCTTTTCTACACCCAAACCGGCATGGCGATGGTTGCACTGACCCTGGGCTGGTTAAGCCTATCGGGACGGATCGAGTTGTGGCAAATATACCTGCTCACCGCATTGCAGGCGGTTGCGCTAGCCTTCGATGGACCCTCCCGCCAATCACTGGTACCCAACCTGGTGCCGGCTAAAGACTTGCCCAATGCCTTCAGCTTAAACTCGATCGCCCTGCAGACCGGTTCGATCATTGGGCCGGCTTTGAGTGGGATTATCATTGCGGCGGGAGGTCTCCCGTACGTATACATCATTAATGCCTTTTCCTTCCTGGCAGTTATCCTGGCTTTGTTTCTGATGGGACCTATAGAACAGCAGATTTCCTCTACCTCTCGAAAGGGTGTGGTCAGCATTTCAGCCATCGTTGAGGGTGTGCGATTCATCTTAAGTAAACCGCTGATTTTATCGACCATGATCATTGACTTTTTTGCCACTTTTTTTGCATCGGCGAATACACTCATGCCGATCATAGCGGTGGATGTTCTGCATGTGGGTGCTGTGGCATATGGATGGCTTTCATCCGCCCAGGCAATTGGAGCCATGGCAGCTGCGCTGGTCATCTCGCAGATCCATGAAATCCGGCGCCAGGGAAAGGTTTTCCTGGTTTCGGTAATCCTATTCGGGATTGCCACAATTATTTTTGGGGCGGTCAGGAGCTTTTTGTTGGCAATGTTGGCGTTGATTATCATGGGTGCAGCAGATACCGTCAGCACGATCATTCGGAACACGATACGCCAGCTGAATACTCCCGACTACATCCGGGGTCGGATGACGAGCATCAACCAAATTTTCTTCCAAGGAGGACCTCAACTTGGAGAAGTGGAAGCAGGGGTGGTAGCGCAAATCTTTGGAGCACCTATAGCGATCATCAGTGGCGGGATTGGTTGCATCCTGGCGGTGATCTTAATCACACGCCACTGGCCTCAATTACGAAATTATAATGGCGACGAACCAATTGCTGCAGGCACATCCGCAAATTAACGATATGATATAGTACCAAGAAAAATGGATACACCATTGGAGACGGATGCTTATATTTGTGTGGATGTTGAAACTTCTGGACCCATTCCAGGAGATTTTTCCATGCTTTCCATTGGGGCATGCACGATTTATGAACCTCGGAGGACATTTTACATTGAGCTAAAACCTGTTAATCAAAAATCCACAGATGAAGCAGCGTCGATCCATAAACTTTCCCTGGACCGATCTAATGGAAGAAGGAACTATCTCCGAAGGAAGCACTGGTCCGTTTTGAGGAGTGGATCGTGAATGAAGCTGCCCCCAACCGTCAGCCTTTATTTGTCGCCTTTAATGCTGGTTTTGATTGGATGTTCGTCAATTATTACTTTTATCATTTCCTGGGTCGTAATCCATTCGGTCATGCGGCCATCGATATCAAGGCTTTCTACATGGGGATGGCAGGGGTCGCCTGGTCGGAAACATCCTGGCGATTTATCAGTCCAAAATATATGCCGGAGTATCACCTGACCCATCATGCCTTACAGGATGCGCTCGACCAGGCAGATCTATTTAAAAAGATGCTTGAAGAATTAAGCAATAACAGAAAATTCCAAGGAGAAAATCAGAAATGACCCAAGAAGAACAACCCACACCCAATGCTGACCTAAAACGGATTATGGAATCTGCCCATCGGCTAGGAATTGAACTGGATGAAGAGGAAGCACTCCAATGGATGACTGAATTGATAGCCTTAAAATCTTCTCTGGATATTGCGGTGGACCGAGATACCGGTGTCTTTGGAAATAAAATTGTCATGCTGGACTTCAGTCCACACGAGCTGGCACACTTCCGTGAGATTGGGCGGCTGGTGGAATTCCAGGATGAAGCGGGGGTTGTTGAAACCGCCCTGGCACTGTCAGGGTCGTCAGCCCAATCGAAGATCCAGACTTATCCAGGTGATTGTGACTATTTTGAGCGAGTAAATATCATCGCGGCATCACGCCAGGAAGCCTGCCAGATAATAGCCAGGATCATGCGCGAGAAAGCACTCAGCACATTGAAAGGTTCTACCTACCAGCTATTGGAGGTAAAGTTTGGTAGTTACCCGTTCGATGCTGTACGTGGAGAAAAAACCATTCGAACTGGAACACCGCTTTCGTGGGCACCAACGGAGATCCAGAGTGGACGGATCGAGGTGAAACGCATGGATGGATCGCCAGCTAATCTTGTGTGGGAGGAGGTAGCAGCAGACCCGGGTTGGTGCAAGCTGGATTGGGTGGTGGCAGACACCGCCCATGGGCGCTTATCCAATGCCAGCAACATGCTGGATGTAACCTGGGAAGCACCGGACGGGACGATCACCCCACTGGATGGATATCTCGACCCGTACTTCCAGGAAGTGTATCTGGAGGCACAATCCATCCCGATTTTCTCCAAACTTGCAAAGCATGTTTCAGCAGACGCCTTGGATGATTATGTCAAACAGCTGGAGCATGAAGTCAACAAGTACCTGACCAAGGATGTGAACTACGGCAAGGTCGCCAAACGGATGTATAACATTTTTCGCCTGACAGGTCGCTACGAGGATGCCGTGTTTTTACGAGACTTGTTCGATGAGCCAACCACGATGCTGTACCAGGTCTGGTCGCTGATCCGGACCATGGATGATGCCTTCAAACCAGAATCTGGGATCACACTAGACCAGCTGGTAGAGCAGGCTGACCAGCTTATCCTGTCTGTAATCAAGGTCCTGGAAGGGGATCAGGAGTCTGAAATTGTGCGGCTTTTGCTCCAACTGAGAAATGCATTGAGCCATGAGCGGCTGGAGCAGGGATTGAGCGGAGCAGCCGAGGCTGCCCGGGCTGAGGTGATCAACCTGGTCAACAACTTCTTTTTTGAAAAACTTACTGCCATCCCTTCGATTAAAGAGTATATGGATGGCATCTCTGGCAGCGGTTAATGGAGCAATCAGGAGTATATAGATGGCTGGATTGACCGATCAGGCAAGCGGCATGAAAGTGGGTGGTGGTGAAGCGATCGAACGGGCGCATCAAGCCTGGCAGGAGAGCATGTCGAAGCAGCTGGATCTACTGCGGGCTGAGGTGCTGACCAAGCAGCCTGGCAGGCTAGCGGTGAACTGTGGCGGGAGGCTGATTGACCAGAAAATACAGCTTAGCTACTGGGGGCAGCAGATCGAAATTTCATGTGCAGACCTGAAAGCTCGTAAGCTTTCTGATGGATCCGAATGCTCTGTGTACGACGCAGGTATGCTCTTATATTACCTGCGTGAGGCCGATGGATCTCCAATGGCAGAACATTGGATCGGGTACCGAGAGCTCCCGGGAGGTAATTTTTACAGCCAGGCTTTTCAGGGCTACAGCGGAGACCGGTTGGCGCGTGCGTTTGGCGAGCAATCTGAGAGATATATATCAGCAGCCCAAGCGCTGGGTGGGATCCACTTAACCGCACTGCCAGGTGTGGCATATGCCTTCCTTCCACTGCCGCGCATTCGCCTGGCCTCCATCCTTTATCCGGGAGATGAGGAATTCCCGGCACGTGCCTCGGTGCTGTTCGATGCGGCTGCCAGCCACTACATGACCACCGACGGGCTGGCTTTGCTTGGGTCAGGACTGGTGGGAAGGTTGATCAAGGCGGGCGAAACGGGCTCCTGAGATCGGGCAGGTTTTTAAGGCAGACCGAGAATTTCCATCGATTGTGGGAATTCAACGCTAAAATCAAAGCGTACAGCCCGCTTTTCTTTTGGCTCGAGTAAGAGAACCCAATTCAGTAAATTCAGCTCAGACTGCTCAGCAGGTCTTGGGTCAGCAGACTCAAGCTTCACCTTTATCTCTTCATGGCGTGGGACGGGGAATTGGTCATGCAGGGTGAGGCTGGCTTGTGTGGGTAGCAGGTTCTCCACTTTGATCTCATATCCAAATACCAGGTGGCGCTTACCACCGATGAAGCGTTTATCGATATCGCGGCGTAGTAACTCGCGTTCCACCTTTATGCGGTCTTCGTTGCCCAGGTAGAGCTCAATCTCTCCCTGAGCGGTAGTCAGCTCGAGCTGGGTAGTCCCAATGTATTCATCAGAAACGAAGATATTGGCATTTCCAGCTAAAAGGGTAAACGGGCTATCGTTATTCAGCTTTGCCCGCCGATAAACAGCCTGCGCCAGCTTGGGTGCTGATACGAAATCCAGGCGGGGGGTGAGGGGAAAGCGGGCAACGGTGACTTTATGGGGATTACCGTCCGGGGGAATGGTTGTTACACCAGGAATGGCATACGTAATGGTGGTACCTGAAGTGTCAATCTCTGCAACTTGCTCTAACGCTTCTTCTTCAACCAATTCTGCACGAACTGTCTTGGTTCGTCCCATGGAGCGGGTTTGCATTTCCATGGGGAGTGCAGGCACAGGTGAAGCTGAGAGGCGTGCCACTGGCATGACCTGCTCGAATGGGCGGATGTACCAGGGATCGAGCTCAGGCAGCACATGGGCCAATGCCGGACGGGCGGTAGAGAGGGTCAGGGCAACCTTTTCCCAATTCTCCCCAGTGTTTTGGGTAATCTGAGCCAGGTAACCTACTTCAAGTGAAGGCACACCATCTTTTTCGGATAAGCGGAAATCATAGAGAGGTTTCCATGCTGCACCAGAAACTACATAGCTGGCTTCAATAGTCAAATCCCCAGGCTCTAAAATTTCCACTTCCACGTTGGCAGTAAAGCGTTCGCGTGGACGCGAGGATTGCAACTGCTCCAACTCGCTGGATAATTTCTGCAAACGCTGTTCAGTCCCACGCTTATTGGTTTGAATATCCAGGGTTTCATCGTCTAATTTTTCTGCCTGCTGGCGCAGCCCGTCAAAGAGAGCGAGCTGCTCTTCGACGGTCATTTCTCTGGCTGCCAGGGCGGTGGCATATAAATTTGCCTGCCCAGCCAATTTATCCAGGTGGAGGCGGTTTTGCTTGATCAATTCAGCCCTGGACTCCATCCTTTTGATCTGATCCTGGAGCTTTTCTATCTCATCTTCCAATTGGCGGGCATTATCGGAGGGTGTCTCGACATAATAAGTACGGTTTACCTGGACACCTAACAAACGTGCACGCGCCGTTCCACGGGCTGAGGCATGGAAAGAATCGGTTTTTAGGTACAGGGGTAGTTCGGTAATTTCCAGGGAATGTGCGCCTGCCTCCAATGAAAGTGTGCCACGCCGGGTGAGCAGAGCACGGTCAGGATAAACTGTTGCAGAAGTGATCTTTGTGGCAAGCTGAGTTATTTATTCCTCCTTATCCATCACTCAAGACCAGTTCGGATTTGAATTTAGAAGCCTTCCAATTTGGACAGATCTGCAATACCCTCCCCGAGGGCAGCGATGCGCTGGAGGAGTGCCAGCCGATTCTGGCGCAGCGTGGCATCTTCAGCCATGACCAGCACCTCATCGAAGAATGTGTTGACCACCGAAAGCATGGGTAGGAAGGCAGTGAGAAAGCTATCGGCTGAAAACCCGTGTGCCAGGCGCAGGGATGCTTCCGCCTGGAGCAAGGCGGAATACAAGTTCTTTTCGGATTTTTCAACAAACAAGCGGGAGTCAAGTTCAAATCTTTGAGTCAGATCACGCGTGATACGCACGCAGCGGGCATAAGCGGGCAGGACGGAATGCCAATCCGGTCGTTCAACCCACACGGTTAATTGCTTAACCGATTGGTTGGTATGGGCAGGGTTGAACCCCTGGGCTGTGATGACCGCATCTACGACATCAAAGCGATAGCCTGATTCGAGTAGAAGGTTGCGCAAACGTTCAACGATAAAAGCCTGGCAGGCTGAAAGCCTCTCCGAGTCAACTGGGATGGGCAGCAGCGTGGCAGCCGATTCAAGCCCCAGGCGCAGGTCAAAGCTGAGGTCCTGGGCAATGAGTGCCTGGACTAACCCAAGGGCGGCACGTCGTTGAGCAAATGGATCGCGGGCACCCGAGGGAGCCATACCAGCAGTAAACAGACCGGCTAATGAATCCAGCCGGTCAGCCACTCCGACGACCAAGCCCGGACGGGTTTTGGGAAGGATATCGCCAGCAAAGCGAGGCAAATAATGCTCAAAGATTGCATCACCAACGGATTGGTTTTCTGCGGAGGCAATAGCATAATAACGCCCCAGGATGCCCTGCAGGGAAGTCATATCTATGACCATCTTGGTTGCCAGGTCTGCTTTGCACAATTCTGCAGCTCGAAGAGCAGTTTCTTTTTCCTGTGGGCTCAGAGCAAGCATAGGGAGATAGCAGCTCAACCAATGCTTTGATACGGTGGCTTTTATCAAGCATGGAACCGAGCCTGGTTTGAAAGACGAGTGTTCCCAAGCGGGGAAGAAAATCCTGCAATTTATATTTGCGATCGTCGCGGACAAAGAAATCAGCATCGGCGAAACGAGCGCGGATCACGTGCTGGTTTCCATCCAGGATGAGATCGCCCTGGATGAAAGGCGTGGACCCCAGGGAAGGCTTGTTGGTAACCGTTATAAAATAAGGCATGAGCTCATTTTCTGCTCGATCCGCGGTATCCAAATCTCCGCTGGAGCTATGCTCAGCATTTTGTGGGAGGGGTTTAAAGACCGGGAAATAACGCTGGTGTTTTTTCATCACGGAAATCAGCACTTCACGCGGTAAGCTCAGGTGGGCCGAGTCGAAGGAACCCAGCAGGCAGGTGGGGGCTTCGACGATATTAGCGACCTCGGAAAGGAGCCCCTGATCGGGGATATACCGCCCATTTATCCCACCTACCAGGCTCCTTAATTGAGACTTGATGAGGTCCAAGCGGCGCTCTTTTTCAAGGACAATGCCCTGGTCTTCCAGGCAATTGAAGTATTCGGTTGCGGAATTGACAGAAAATTCAGCGGGCTGGTGGGTACGTAAACCTCGCGTAATATTTCCAGATTGCAACCCGGCATATTCAAACGGGATGACTTGTCCACCCAGTAAAGCCAATAACCAGCGGATGGGGCGGGAAAAATAGACATTGGAACGGTTCCAGCGCATGGATTTGTCAAACCGCAGGCTTGAAATCAGCCCTGCAAGCGCTTCACCCAGCACCTCGTTTGCCGGGCGACCTGTAACGTGAATAGAAGCGGTGACATAGCGACCACCATCCATGTCCACAACCTGCAGATCATGGACGCTGATGCCTTTGCTGCGGGCAAAGCCTTCGCCAGCCTTGGTGGGTTCGCCAAACGAATCAAAAGCACGGTCAGCTGGAGGACCTTTTACAAGCTGTTCAAGGTCGGTTTGACGGGCTGCCACGCCAGGAATAAATACCACCAGCCGGCGGGGTGTTCCCATGACACGGACCTCTCCATGGTCAAGGCGCAAGTCAGCAAATAAGGATGGTAGGCGGGTCTTAAGCTGCTCAAGTGCAGAGTCCAGGTCACCTGCCGGGAGTTCTTCCGTGCCCATCTCGAACAGCAGGTCGGCAGGTGAAGTTGAGGAGGAAGTGCCCTTGGTTATGGAGGCATATACCTTTCCACTCTGCTCAGCTTGCTCATCCAGCCAGGGGAACTCAAGCTGCTGGCGTTGGGCAATATAGGTCTCTGCCACGCGTCGGGAAAGGTCACGCATGCGGCCAAAATATGCCTGGCGTTCGGTAATGCCGATGGCACCACGCGAATCCAACACGTTGAATGTATGCGAACACTTGAGCACATAATCGTGGGCTGGCAGAACCAGCTTGTTATCCAGGCAGACCTTGGCTTCGAGTTCATACAGCTCATACATTTTCTTCAAGCGTTCTACATCCGCCAGCTCGAAGTAATAGGTGCATTGTTCCTGTTCTGCCTGCAGGTTGATATCGCCACTGGTGAGTTTGTCATTCCAGCGGATGTTGGTGAAACCGTTCACACCCTGGAGGGAGATGGCGATGCGGTCAAGTCCGTAGGTGATCTCCACGGAAACAGGGTCACAGAGCGTCCCACCCGCTTGCTGGAAATAGGTGAATTGGGTGATTTCCTGCCCGTCGAGCCAGACCTCCCAACCCAAGCCCCAGGCACCCAGGGCGGGTGATTCCCAGTTGTCCTCCACGAAGCGCAGGTCATGCAGGAGAGGGTCAATGCCAATGGCAGCCAGGGAAGCAATGTAGAGCTCCTGGGCATTACCAGGGTCCGGTTTAAGAATGACCTGGAACTGGTAATGCATCTGCATGCGGTTGGGGTTCTCACCATAACGTCCGTCGTCCGGGCGGATGGAAGGCTCGACGTAGGCGACATTCCAAGGCTCAGGTCCGAGGACGCGCAAGGCAGTAGCGGGGTTAAGCGTGCCAGCGCCGACCTGCTGATAGTAAGGTTGCCAGATGAGGCAGCCGTGATCAGCCCAGAAATGCTGCAGGGTGAGGATGATGGATTGGAAATCAAGGGGAAGGGTCATGGTCAGGGTGTCTCTTTATGGATGGATGGGCAAAAATAAGTGAGGGAGATTATAACCGGAAATGGGAGGGGGTTAGCAGTTAGCGATTAGCAGTTAGCGATAAGCAGTTAGCAGTTAGCAGTTAGCAGTTAGCAGTTAGCAGTTAGCTGTTAGCAGTTAGCAGTTAGCAGTTAGCTGTTAGATATTAGATATTAGCACAGATTATGTTGGGTTTCGCGTAAACCTGCCTCGCTCAATGCTTTCGCGAGGTTCCTCAATCAAACTTCCCAATTAACAACCCACACCGATGAAGGGTAGCTTATGCAAGTTATCAGGACGGATTTATTGATACAGTAATTATCGGACCCGCTGAGGCTTTTGCATACCCAAGCACCCTGAGACCCGGTGCATATGATTTAATATCGCGTGGATGCTGAATACCGAAAACCCAAGGGACATATAATCCCCCCCAGGTTATTTTGGTTTCAAGGCGAAGCAGCATTTTCCATAATGCCCTTTAAGTATTTCTCTGGAATAATATCAAGGACGAGCTGTGAGCGAGTGAACCTTTGGGCCAGTCGCTTGAATAGCTGTATCGCATCTGGCTCAGGCAAATACGGGAATAGTCCTTCGGCAAGCAGAAGGAAACGGCTGTTGCCATTGGCAGTGACCTGATCAATCCATGAAACATCCAGGACTGAACAACCCATCAATTGATAGCCGAGTTTATCCTTCAGGATCTCTCTTTTCAAGGAGACGACATCCGGCAGATCAAGTTCAATATAGGTGCAGTTTTGATTGGCAATTCGCCAGAATTGGGTATCAAACCCGCATGCAAGGTTGATCACGGTGCATCCTGGATTGTCGGCGATAAAACGATTTGCTGAATTATCAAAAACCCTCGCTCTCTTTGCACCATCCATTGCATGGTGCAACTGCATCCCCCCATAAATTCGCTTCTCCCGGATAATCCAACGCTTTTCTTCTTCTGATGCCACGGACATCAATCCTTCTAAGCAGAGAACTGCCATTGGGTCGTTATATGTAGCGTTTTGCTTCTCTGATGCAACTACACGGGCAATCAAAGTAAGGATGGCTGTTCGTGATACCGGTGCTATGTTCATAATCAATTCCCTTACCTATTGTCAGCAGCGATTGAGCGTACCTGGCGGCTGCCTGACTTATCTGTATAAAGTGCACTCGATGTAGAGTATACAATAGATTATCAAAATTCCATCGATAGCAAGTGAACCGAGAGAAGCAATTAGCAATTAGCAGTTAGCATTTAGCGGTTAGCTTTTAGCAAAAGAAAAACCAGAAGCGAGGAAGGCATAGTAGAATCAGACTTGGGAATTCCGAAGGAGTGAAGCAGAGGTATTGATATGAACATAATGGTTACAGGTGCAACGGGCTACATTGGCGGAAAACTCGTCCCACGGCTGATCAGTGCGGGGCATCAGGTGACCTGCCTGGCGCGCAAGCCCCAAATGCTCACCGATCGCCAGTGGGATAACATTGCGATCAAGCAGGGCGATGTGCTCGATATGGCAAGCTTAAAACCCGCCATGGAAAAAATAGATGTCGCCTACTACCTGATCCACTCGATGGCAGGTGGGAAAGAAGGTTTTGAGGTACGCGATGAAGTTGCGGCGAGGAACTTCGGCACAGCCGCCCGGGAGGCAGGCGTACAGCGCATCATCTACCTGGGGGGGTTGGGTGAATGTGAAAAGTTTTTATCGCCACATCTGTATTCAAGGCAGTATGCAGGGGAAGTGCTGCGCCTGACAGGTGTGCCGGTAACCGAGTTCCGCGCCCCCATCGTGATCGGATCGGGCAGCATGTCGTTCGAGATGATCCGCTATCTTACCGAGCGATTACCCATCCTACCGACGCCACCGTGGATCAATACCCTGTGCCAACCGATTGCCATCGAGAATATCCTAGATTACCTCATGCAAAGCCTGAGCGAGCCGCGGTCCGTCGGTGAAATTTATGAAATCGGCGGTCCGGATGTGCTGACCTATAAGGAAATCATGCGCGGATATGCCATCGCACGAGGCTTGAAACGATCATTCATCACCATCCCATTCCTGAACACCTCCATCCTGGCTTTTGGAGCCGATGTGATCAGCCCACTTCCACCTCCCTATCTGCAAATATTGATTGCAGGTCTGCGAAGCGAGGTTCTGGTGCATGACCCAGGCGCTCAGGAAGTTTTCAAGATCCAACCCATCCCCTACGCAACGGCAGTGCAGCAGGCACTCAAGCGGGATGGTTCTGGGGAAGTTGAATCTTTTTGGGCTGGCAAACAAAAGGGGCTCGAAGCGGGGGTGACCCATAAAGATACCCAGGGGGTTTTCATCGAACAACACCGTACTGCTTCAGCTGCCAAACCAATTGCAATCTTCCATTCATTTTCCGGGATTGGCGGAAAGCGAGGCTGGTTTTATGCAAATATCTTATGGAAGCTGCGTGGATGGCTTGATCAATTGGTGGGTGGGGTAGGCATGGGACGTGGCCGACGTGACCCGGATACGCTTCAGCCAGGAGACGTGCTGGATGGCTGGCGGGTCGAGACGGTCGACGAGGGGCGGCTGATCAGGCTGTGGTTCGAGATGAAAGCGCCCGGTCCTGCCTGGCTGCAGTTCGAAGCCCAGCCTCTCCCAGATGGTGGCAGCTTGCTTAACGTAACCGCCTTTTTTGAGCCGCATGGTATCCACGGTCTCGTGTATTGGTTCACGCTCTTCCCATTCCATTCAATGATCTTCAACGGCATGTCGCGTGAGATCATTCGCCGCGCCGAGTCAAGCAACCAGTTATAGGAGGGCATCCGCATGGCCTATTATCTCAAACTCTACTTGATCACACTTGCAGCGTTCCTGAGCATTGACATGATCTGGCTTGGCCTGGTGGCGCGCTCGCTGTATCGCAATTACCTTGGGTTTCTTATGGCTCCCAAAGCGAATTGGTTGGCAGCCATTATCTTTTACCTGCTGTTCATTCTCGGCTTGCTGATCTTCGTTGTTCTACCAGGCTTGAAGGAAAACGCACTTGGTGCAACCCTTCTTCGAGCGGCACTGTTCGGGCTGATCACGTACGCGACCTATGACCTGACCAACCTTGCCACTTTGAAAGACTGGCCAGTTTTCATCACCGTGGTGGATATGGCCTGGGGAACTTTTTTAAGTGTTGCAGTCAGCTATATTGGTTTTATGGCTGGCAAGTGGCTTGGTTAATCCTGGCTGGCGTTGGCAGGGATATCAGTTATGGCGCGAAATAACAATGGAGATAAAGCAAAGAAACTTTAAGGAGGCATGGAGATCTTTGGAATGAGTAGCTTTGTTTCACTTCTGAGAAGCATTAACGTTGGTGGACAAAAGAAGATCCACATGGAAAGCTTGCGCGGTGTTTACAAAATGCTGGGTTATACCAATGTCAGGACATATGTCCAGAGCGGTAATGTGGTTTTCGAAAGTACTGGGTATACACCACCCGAATTAGTTAAAAAAATCGAGACACAAATTGAAAAAACGTATGGATTCACTGTTCCGGTTTTTATTCGACAAGCCGATGAACTTCAAGAAATTTTGACCGGTAATCCATTTCTTTATGACAGAAATGAGGACCCGAGCAAACTGCACGTCACGTTTCTGTATCAATCCCCAGTTGAAACAGCTTGGGTAAAATTAGTCGCTCCAAGCAGCATCCTGGATGAATTCTCGAGGGGTGAGTTGGAAGTCTATCTCTATTGCCCAAACGGGTATGGAAAAACCAAGCTAACGAACGGCTTTTTCGAGCGAAAACTGGGCGTATCCGTGACCACCCGCAATTGGAATACGGTAAATGCCTTATACAAAATGGTAAGCGAATGATAAGAAATACAGATGCCTGACAGAAAAAAAGGCTGAACATCATTGTTTCTGGACACCGGACCCTTCAGTGAAATGGAGGAGATTGCTTCCCCCTCACTGCGCTCGGGGCACGGGGCAAAAAATGCCCTCGCAATGACATATAGAAAATGCTACCAGAACGGTTTAACGAAAATTATCTGCATTACAACCCCTACTCATTAACTGGACAGCAAGAAAAAACCTATGAAACTATGCCCGAAAATCATCCTGGAAGGAACCCGCCTGACACATAAAACGGAGATTGCCTTGGCGTTGAATGAACACCCGCGCATCGTTGGAGCGCGTAAATACCGCTACCACTCACCGCTCGTTTCGGCGGAGTGGTGTGGTTTCACCAACTTTCCGTGGGGGCGAGGCCTGATCAACTTCGAGCCGCAGGAAGAAAGTCTGGCGATGGCAACCTACCGGACCTGGTTAAGCTTATTCCAACAGATACGCTATTATTCCTGGATTGTCGACCGCTTTCATATATCCACCCAAACCTACCAATTTATCAAATATGGAAAAATTTATGACTTTGCCTGGCTCGAACAAAGCTTGAAAGAGCTTGATTTCCGACTGATCTTCTGCACGCGCTCGGTGGACTCGTTTGAAAATGCCAGAATAGAACGGGTGAAGGTATCGGGAAATCCATCCCAGTATGACGATTTGCAGGTCTTCATCCATGAGCAGGAAGTGATGGAAAGATTTATTGAGGCATCCATGTTGGATAGCCTGCGACTGGATGTGTCGGACAACAATATTATTGGCGCGGTGGAAACCATCGCTGACTGGATGGAAAATACCGGGGGGTTGTATGCCAGCGACAGGTGATCTATGAATATAAAACGGGTTTATTCATTATTTTTCTATTTTCTCTTCTTTGCTGCGGTGGCATTTTTAATGCCAAATTTTATCCTTTATTATCAAGGGTTGGGTTTCAGCGGAATACAGATTGGCATTCTGGCAGGCATGGCACCGCTCATCACGATGGTTGGGGCACCATTCTGGACAGGCCTGGCAGACGCAAAGCGAATCCACAAGCTCATCATGAGCCTGGTGATGCTGATGACCGTGCTGCTGGCGTGCATCTTTCCGCTGGTCAATGGGCTTGCACCGGTGGTAGTGCTGATTGGCCTGTATGCCTTTTTTACTTCACCTTTGTTATCCATGGGAGATAGTGCCACGATGACCATGCTGGCCGGTGCAAAAGAAATGTATGGTCGCATGCGCCTGGGAGGGACGATCGGTTTTGGACTGGCAGCCATCCTGGCGGGGATTGTGCTTCAATCCTATGGCATCCAATGGGCATTTTGGGGATTCGCAATTTTGATGTTCCTGGCGTTCATTGTCAGCCTGAAGTTCACTTATGAAGCCAGGGTGGCAGGTGAGTCAATCCAATGGAACCTGCGCTGGGTGCTGGCTGATCGGAGATTTTTGTTCTTCCTGGCGCTGGCTTTCATCGGTGGGATGGCTTTCACCACCATAAACAGCTACTTATTCCCATATATGGAGGAACTGGGCTTCAACAGGACGACCATGGGCATTGCGTTGGCCATCACAACCCTGGGAGAGCTGCCGATCTTATTTTTTTCCAACAGGCTGATCAAACGATTTGGAGCCTACGGTTTATTTTTACTGGGAGTGACAATTACCGGGATGCGATTGCTGCTCTATGCAATCTTCAATAGCATGGCGGGAATATTGATCTTTCAGCTGCTTAATGGCATGACCTTCCCACTGATGTGGGTGGCGGGTGTGTCATACGCGGACCAGAAGGCACCCCCGGGGATGAAATCCACCGCCCAGGGTTTGTTTGGGGCGATGCTGATCGGGATTGGGTCAGCGATGGGGGGGTTCCTGGGTGGTATTATGCTGGGGAGCATGGGTGGGAGATGGATGTACTTGATCCTTGGCAGCCTGGTGATGATCTGCGTGGGATTAATCACACTGGTTGAGAGGAGTAAACACCCCAAGCCAGCCCGTGGTGAAGCATAATGTTTTTGTTCCTGGTCCCGTTACTGACCGGTTTTTTCTTCAACTGTGCAAGTGCCTTCACAAGTTATTACTCAAGATTGCTCGGTGAACGCTGGGGGCGGATAACGTGTGTGGTTCTAAGGGATGTGCTTGGGATACCAGTATGGGCAATCGGGTATGTTATGGCAGTGCGTACCGCATCTGCCTACCTGTACAAGCCTACTTTCTTAACCTCCGTTCTGGCATGGCTTTTGATCCTGGCGGGTGGGGTGGTGATAGTACTTGGAATAAAGGTATTGAAGTGGCGTGCGGCTGCCCCATCGGCACAGGATACCCTGGTTGTACAAGGGGTATATGCCTATATCCGTCACCCACTTTACAGCGGTATGATGCTTGAGTTATCGGGGCTCTTTTTATATATTCCATCGATAACGGTATTGGTTGCCTGTGTTTTAGGATTGCTGTGGGTGATGATCCAAGCCAGGCTGGAGGAGATGGACCTGGTGCAGCGTTTGCCAGCTTATCTTGAGTATATGCAACGGGTTGCGCGGTTTGTGCCCAGGAGAAAACAAGCCTCCGTGTAAATAACATCCCACGTCTTTGTGCCCTCGACCCAGATAAGCCTCGTTTCACAAGTGATCAGGTTATGAGGCGGCTATTAATTTTGATTTTACCTGTGTCAGAGCTATCACAGAGAACAGGAACAGCAGGCCATAGATGGTGAAGATCAACACGTAACCAAAACCTGCGATCTGAGGCACCTGGAGGGTGACAAAATCGGCGATGGGACCGCCAATGTAAGCGCCGACCGCTCCAGCACCTGCACCTGCCAGATTGGAGATACCCAGGTAGCGCCCTGCCTCCGCCTTGGGAACCAGGAGCGTTCCAAGCGCCCAGTTGGCCGTATAAAACAAGCCAGCTGAGACGCCGATGATACAGCCGCCAATGTAGATAACCGGCAAGCTGGGGATGATTAAGGCAATGACCGTGCCCAATACCGCTACCAATCCTGCTACAGCCACCATGCGCTTCTCACCAAACCGATCCGTCAGCCAACCAGCCGGTAATGTGGATAGGAGGATGAACACACCCACAAACAAGATCATCTGGGTTGCCGTACCAGCGGATAAGGCGGGTCATTTCAGGCTTCTTTGGAAGGTAATATCAGACACGGGTTGACTATCCAGGAGGATGTTTACTTAGCGAGCACGCGTTTAAGGAAATCGATGGTCATGCTTGCCGCAAAGGCGCGTTCCTTATCCAGGATGACACAGTGGGGGGAATGCTCCAACCAGTGCAACTCCTTGATAGACGAGCCGACCTGATGGAATATGGTTTGGGGTGACTCAGATTGGTCATGGGTGGAGCACCGACCCACTAATTTAGAAACCATCTCATTAATGACCAGATTATTATCACGATAACAGCAAGCAAGAATATCCCGATAATGATAAACATCGAGCGCTTAAGGTTATCCACAGGTTTTTCTCCCCCCACCTTACCTGTTTGTCCATTAATAAGAATTCGATAACGCTTTCCTTGGAAGGGATAATTCCCAATGAAAACGGGAAGCAAGGCAAGTTTATAGGTGAGACCACTCCATTTGCCCGCTCCGATACTGAAATTACGCTTTTGTCGTGTGGGTTCGACCAAACCCGGTAAGGATGACCTCACTTTTTGGATAACCTTCTCGCGCGCCAGCAATGATGCATCTGCCAGAGGTTGATCGTAGGTGAGTGCCACCCACCCAGCCAGGTAATCGGGTGAAAACTCAACCAAATCTTTAATATTAAAAGGCTCAATTTTCGCCAGGTCTGACTTGGATATCTTTCGGAGACCTGGGATGAGCACGTTATCGAACATCTCAAACTGTGACCCGGTTTGGGCTTCCCACATGGGTGCCTTGCTTGAACTTACGTTGACATCACAAAACCATGGGATTTCTAAAGTTCCACTAAAAAGCCAGAATGGATAATATGCCGGGTGAAGAAGCATTCCAGTGTGCTTGGCAGCTAAATCGTCTGGTGAGAGCAAGCCCTTACTCAACCAGGTCTTGATGCTTTTGGCTGCCTTATCCGCATCAACCTTAAAAAGGCCAATCACTTGTGGGTCAATCAGTTCCACCAATGAGGCTGGGCTGATAAAATGATTCGAACCGCAATACGGACAACTGTCAGCTGTTTGACCCGGTGGCAATATAATGACCACTCCGCATTGCTCACATGTCACGCGTGTCTGGTTCGTAACCCAATGGTGTGCCTGGGTGGTGGGCAAGGCAGCATCCAATACCTGGTCAACACTATCCCTGGTAAGATCATCATTGATCTTGTGGGTGAATCCACAATATTGGCAGACCAGGGTTATTTCGTGGATATCAAAGGAAATCCTGGCACCGCAATTGGGGCAAGTATAGGTCTTTATGACTGCTTCTTCAGGAGCTGATGTTTCTTGAGGAATATAAGCTTCGCCTTCTGGTATGATGCGCGACTTATCCAACTTTTCATCCAACATCAACAGGCCTCTTTTTGCCATCGCATTGGATGGCTCAATGGCTATTGCCCTTTCCAGGTAGGTCCGCCGTTCTTGAAGATCGTCCGTAGTTGCGGAAAGCCAGACCCATACGCGCGCATCGGCGCTGTTCATTAACGCTGCCTGGTCCAACAATCTTTTGGCAAGCGAACGATCGCCGTTCTTGAGGGCATAGATACCGTCACGGAGATGCTGTTCGAATTCTCGCACATCCATTGAATCACTAGAATTGGAAAATGAAGAGGGAAGCATTTATAGATTATATTATGAAATTATCAAGAGACAATAAATACCCAGCCCCTGCTTTGATTTTTTGTAATGACTCACCCGTCCCCTTCATCTAGAATTACCACTTATGATACAGAAAAATCGATCAGCAAGTAGTTATGATTTTTTGAGAAGATCAGCCCCGCTGGGGATGATAACCACCGACGAAACGCCGAATTGCTGGTATACGCAGAATCAACAGGAAAATAATCAGGCTCAGCCAGAGATATGGTTCCAGGACACCCTGTTTCACAGAGAGGATAAAATGCAAGGCATCCAGTATGACGATCAAATAAACCAGGCGATGTAAACGTTTCCAGTTCTTTCCAAGCCGTTTTGGCCAGGGTCGAAAGGACGTAATCGCCAGAGGGATTAACAATAACCCGGTTGCCAGTCCAACCAGGGCATAGGGTCGTTGTAATAATTCTGAATAAATATATTGAATGTTAAACCCATAGTCCAGGGAAATAATAATTGCAAAATGCAAACAGACATACAAGAAAGAGTAATCCCCCAGAGAGCCGCCGGAGGCGCAGGGCAGGTTTGAAACCAAAGATGCGAAATACTGGCGTGCACATCAAGGACAACACCAGCAATAGCAGGGCAATCTTTCCGGTGCGTAATATCGATGTCCGGATTGGATCGGCAGATAAATTGCCTCGCCAGGCATCGAATAACAGCCATGCGATGGGAAGCAGGCAGGCAATGTGGACCAAGATCGGGAACCACTTATTAATAGTTTTGTTGGTTGTGATCAAAAATCCTTATTTAAATCCATCCCTTCATAGAGTGAAGCAACTTCGTTTTCATAACCATTGAACATCAAGGTCTTTCGTCTGCCAACTTCACCGATGCGCCTTTCTGTAGACTGAGACCAGCGTGGGTGTTCCACGTTTGGGTTGACATTGGCATAAAAGCCATACTCGTTTGGACCAGCTTGCATCCACAACGTGGAGGGCTGATAGTTTACCAGCTCTATCTTTACAATCGCCTTGATACTTTTAAAACCGTACTTCCATGGTACCACCAAGCGGATTGGCGCTCCATTCTGGTTGGGTAGAGACTGTCCATATAAGCCGGTGGCAAGGATGGTCAGGTCATGCATTGCTTCATCCAGCCGTAATCCCTCGACATACGGCCAGTTATAAAATTCAGAACCGTGGGCGGGCATAGTATTCCGGGTCGTATAGAGTTGTAAATTGAACATACTTCGCTTCACCTGTTGGCTGAACTTCCTCGAGTAATTTACGCAAGGGGAAACCAATCCAGGGGATGACCATTGACCAGGCTTCAACACAGCGCAGGCGGTAAATGCGCTCCTCCGGCTCGAATTTTTGAAAATCCTCGATTGAATATGTCCTGGGATTACTTACCAGACCCGATACTTCAACGCTCCACGGTGATGTGGGAAAATCCTCGGCTAATTTTGCCACCGCTTCCTTGTTGGTGGAGAATTCGTAATAATTGTTGTAATGGGTGACATCCTGGTAGGAAGTCAACGGATCACCCAGCTCATCCGTTGAGGCTCCAGCGCTAGGAGGGCTCGCAGAATCCGTTGAGGCTCCAGCACTGGAGGATTGGCTGTATCCGTGCCTGGCACATTTCCTTTGCAAGCCGCCAAAGCCAATGCACCTGCTAAAGTCACACTGGCAGCGCCAATGAACTGGCGACGGGAAAGATAGAGATGCCTGGGGGTAACTTCTGATGGGTCGATCTTATTCATAATATACCTCTAAACTGTTCTCTAGATACTTATTTTACCCAAATACTGATAACAATGAAGATAACAGGTAGATTAAGCTTACCTCGTTGACGAAACCGAAGACGTTGAATCACGTATATGAATATTGAACAAATAAGGAGTTTGAAATGATCCAAACAAAGAATATATATTGGCTTTTTAGACCATTTGCGTGGTTATGGAACCTGATTGCCTATATCGTAATGCTCACCGGGCGCGTATTGGCAGTACTGCTAGGATTAGCCTTGATGCTATTAGGAGTTGTGCTGACCATCACCGTTGTAGGCGCCATTGTCGGCGTCCCACTGTTCATTGTAGGGTTGCTTTTAGCCGTCAGAGGATTGTGGTAATTCAAGATTGGAAAAACAAATTAAAAACAAGGCGTCTTCTTGAAGAAGAGACGCCTTGTTTTCGTTTAAGATAATTGATTAAGTGTAATCCAATTCAATTGGATTTGGTGTCGTGGTTTCTGTCAGCTGCTCCCCAACCATCTCGATGTCCGTTATGATGGATAGATCAACGGTAGCAGGTTTACCGGTAGACCGTCCATCCTCAAAATGCATAACTGCAGGGACAAAAAAGCTGGCGATGCCCATCATCAGAGTGACAACTCCACCAATAATGAACCAGGTTTGCACACCAAGTTTATCTGCAATGGGACCAGCGATAATCAATCCAATGGGTGACATGGCAGCCGCAACCGTACCAATGAGGGAAAACACACGTCCCTGCATATCTGGTGTAACGACTGCCTGTACTGCCGCTAATAAGGGCCCGTTAACAATCGGGTTGACCACACCGAGGAAGAACATGGTGAGGATGGCAAGTCCGAATGCTGTGGCAGGCAGCAAGCCCATCACCAGACAACCCACACCCATGGCTACCAATCCTACCAGGCTGGTCAATACCCGCCGTTTGAAACCGCCCCAGGCACTCAGGATAAGACCGCCCACAATGAAACCGATACCGGAAAAAGCCTCAAGGGTGGCAAGTTGAATTGCCAGGCCGTTAAAATGCTTGGTCACCAGGATTGGCAGCAGAGAAAAAGCCGGGGTCAGCAGGAAATTGATCACAGCTGCCATAACACCAATCAGCATCAAGCCTGGCCACCCCCAAACATAGCTGAACCCAGCTCGCAAATCCTGCCAGTAGGAAGGTTGATCTTGAGTACCCGCTTGTAGATCTGTTCGTTCGGGTTGTGGCACCGAGAAAAAGAGCAGGGGAGTGATGGCAAGCATGGCAGTAGCCACATCAATGAGTAGGATGCCCTGCATGGGGAGAACAGCCAAAAGCAATGCACCTAAAGGTGCGGCGGCTATGCTCATTCCCCCTTGCAGCATCTGGTTTAATCCCTGGATGCGAGACAGGTGTTCCTTAGGAACCATCAGCGATGTTGAGGCTTGCATGGCAGGCCAGTGAAAACCACCACAGACAGAGCGGATGAAAAGCAGTGCATACACCTGCCAGATTTGCACATTTCCTAACGCAAACAGAACAGCTAACGTGATCGTGGCGAGGGCGATTATTCCATCTGCAACGATCATGGTGATGCGGCGATTCCAACGGTCCACCAAAGTGCCGGTGAAAGGTCCCAGGATTACCTGTGGGAGCAGCCCCACCAATGAGGCAGTTGCAAGGACAGTGGCTGAACCGGTTGTCTGGGTAAGCCACCAGATGACTGCAAAAGAGACCAACTGGCTTCCAAAGAGTGAGAAAGCCTGGCCAGTCCAGATGGTGAAAAAGCGGGGAGCCCAAGGCTTGGTTTTTTCTAAAGTAGTATTCGCGTTCATCGTGGATTCCTTTTTAAATATATTAATTCACATTTATATTATACATAATTATTATAATATGTCAATAAATAATATTGATTTTTACTTTATTATTATTCAATTATTTTAATATTGCTTATATTTTTTTATAGAAATCATCCTGAATACTATGATTTTGATGCTTAATAATAATTAGCTTTAGAAATCCTCGTGTATAATCCCTTTTAATCGCCATTCATCGATTTGGGAGGTATGTTCTATGGTCATGCCAGTATTGCAGTATGCTCCGGAAACATGTGCCTGGTGCGAAGGCACAGGCACCTATGGACAGTACAAAGATATCTGCCTGGTTTGCGGTGGGCAGGGAAGTGTGCTGGTTGCCCAGCCCTCCCACAAATGCCCGCATTGTGGAGGATCTGGTGTTTTAGCTTCGGGTGAATTTCAAGACCGGTGCAAAATCTGCGGTGGTTCAGGCTGGTCACACGTTTTTAAGAATGCACCTTCTTCCCGTTAAGTGTTTTTATGCGCTTAGAAAATAAAGTAGCACTGATCACGGGTGGTACCTCTGGGATTGGTAAAGCAACCGTAGAATTATTTACCACTGAAGGAGCACAAGTTGCTTTTACAGGCAGGCGTCAGCAGCTTGGGGAAGAAGTGGCAAAAAGAACGGGGGGATTCTTTATCCAGGCTGACCATCGCCAGGTGGGAGACTGCCAGCGTGCGGTTTCTGAGACTGTTTCCAGGTATGGCCGGATTGACATTCTATTCAACAACGCCGGGATTGTGGTTAGCGGCACTGCAGAGACCACCAGCGATGAAGATTGGGATGACACCATGCTGCTCAATGTGACAGCGGTGTGGCGTATGTCCAGGCTGGTGCTGCCCGTGATGCGCGCCCAAGCAGGCGGTGTAATCATCAATAATGCATCTGACTGGGCATTCGTTGGAGCCCCTGCGGTGGTTGCTTATTGCACTTCAAAAGGGGCCGTCGTCCAACTCACAAGGGCGATGGCGATCGACCATGCCGGAGAAAATATCCGCATTAATGCCATCTGCCCAGGCGATACCTTCGTGGAGCGCTGGTTAAAGGAAGGCTTTTATCGTGTTTCGGGTGGGGTGAGCGAAGCGGAAGCCCGTAAAACCGATTTACCCATCGGGCGGGTGGCAGAAAGCATAGAAATTGCCCGAGCCGTGTTGTTTTTAGCTTCAGACGATTCCAGTTTTATGACTGGAACGGCGCTGGTTGTGGATGGGGGCAATACGGCGCGCTAAATCATTAAATATCCAACATTTTAGTCATAATTTATTTAAGATCTCATATAGCATAATCCCGCTCGCAATTGCCAGGTTCAGCGATGTCACCCGGCCTCGCATGGGTATGCTCACCATTTCATCACAAACTGCAGCCTGGGAGGCAGTCAGTCCTGCGCGCTCGCTCCCCATCAACAGGATCAGGGGCGGCATGTACTGACTGAGGGTGTGGTAATCCTCGGTCGCATGGGCAGAAGTGCCATACACATGGTAACCATCCGCGGTCACCCAAGAAACAAAGCTTGTAAATGGGATGGAAACAATCGGATACCAAAAAATCGATCCCATGCTGGCGCGCACAGAGCTCGGATGATAAGGGTCGGCACAATACTGGTTATTCGCAGGGTCATCTAAAAGCAACAATCCACTTGCCCCAACAGCGTCAATGGTGCGCAGGATGCTGCCAATATTCCCCGGGTCTTGTGGTGCAACCAATGCCACCCCCCATTTAAAATTCTCAGTCGATAAACTATCGATCTCCAGACCAGGTCGACGTATGACAGCAAGAATACCCTGGGGATTGTCTTTGCTTGCCAGCCCTGAAAAAGTCTCCTTATCCACTGCATAACATGGAATTCCCCGATTGGATTGCTCCTCAACCAGTTGTGAGCCAAAGGTGCTGGAGAGTAGATCAGGCGCATAACAGATATAATCCACCTGCGCATGGGCGGCGCAGGCTTCTCCCACATGGCGGATTCCCTCGGCGACAAATAATCCAGAAGAATCGCGCAGTTTTCGCTGGTTGAGCAATTGATGGATTTGTTTGATTTTTGGATTGTTACGGCTGGATAGATTCTTCATCCTGATTCAGCGGTGCCCAGGCGAGTATCGTTGTTCCTTTACCGAGGTCTGAATTGATCTCAATATCTCCACCTACTTTATGTGCACGGGTGAGCATGTTTGCCAGGCCATGCCCAAGAGCCATACGCATCCGCGGTATATCAAAACCGATCCCATCATCCGAGATTTCCAGTAATACCCGCCCGGGTGCTGTCCACAGATGAATACTGGCTTGATGCGCCTGGGCATGTTTGGCTACATTCGCCAGAGCCTCCTGGCAGATATGGAATAAGGCAGTGGCAATCGCGGTGGGCAGGATTAATTCACCTTCCTGTGGACCGGAAAGGATAACCTGCAGGTGGGTGTTAGCACGTGTCTCATCAACCAGGTGTTGCAGACTATCGTTCAGGTTCTCACCGCGGAACTGGCGTGGACGTAAGTCCATGATATAGGTGCGGATATCCCGAATGGTACTGTTTAAACCCTCGATAGCCTGTTCCAACTTGAGTACAGTTTTATGAGGGTTGCTTTCAACCTCCATACGGGCATAATCCAGGGCTAACCCAACTGCGTATATGGATTGAATGATGCCATCATGCAAGTCCATACCAATCCGTTCCCGTTCTTCCAATACTGCCAATCTTCTGCCCTGCTGATTTAATCGGATATTTTCGATGGCAGTGCCTGCCCAGGTTCCGATGGCGGTCAGAAGATCAATTTCGCGTTGATTCAGACGTTGCATACGCCGGGTGGCAATCCCCATCACACCCACCACGTTCCCGTGGGCTGTCAGCGGGATACAGGCAACGCATTTGAATCCGGCGCTAATTACTTTCCGGCGTAAAAAGCGCATATCCTGCTGCAAGGAGTTGCTGACCATGGGCTTTCCACTCTCAGCGACCAAGCCCACAAAACCCTCACCCAACCTGAACTGATCCTTGGTCCAAAAAGCAGCCGCGGCATCTCCCCGATGCATGGCCATGCGCAAGGATGATCCATCTTCCTCGGTTAAGAAAATTTCTCCTGCCTCAACATCCAGGTAAGACATGATATGATCCAGGATTTTCTCCAGGATCACGTCCATCTGGTTGGTACTGGCAAGCATCTCACCGATGCTATTGAGTAGTCCAAGATCCTTGTTGCGCTGAGCAAGAGCCTCATCACGCTCCACCAGGTCTTTATACATACGGGCATTATTGATCGCAACAGCAGCATAGGCAGCCAATGTCTCAATCACGCGTTCATCGTCGCGGGTGAACTCGGGATAGTCTTCCTTATCGGTCAGATAAATCTGGCCAAACAGCTGATTCCCCAAGAGGATCGGCACACCCAGGAAAGAAGTCATTTCTGGGTGATTGGGTGGGAAACCCACACCGCGTTCATCTTTGGAAATGTCCGGAACACGAATGGTCCGGTGTTCCTTTGCTATCGCGCCAATTAATCCAAGACCAATGGGCGGATGGACCATCTGCTTCATTTCATCAGCTGTCATGCCAACCGGGATAAACTTTACCAGTTTCCCATGCTCGTCCAACACGCCCAAGGCGGCAAAACGCGCCCCCGCCTGGTCGCGGGCTAGTTGGGCAATACGTTCAAGAACAATCTCCAGGGAAAGATCACTCACCAGCTCAAGGCTGGCGCGATGTAAAGCCACAAGACGGGCTTCAATCTGCTCTCGGGTTAGCAATACCATCAGGGACACCTCACCACGCTAGTATTTTACCTTAATTGGTGATGATTGGTGAATATAGGGGTGTAATTGATAAGAACACTCGACAAGCTGTGAAATAGCAGTAAAATTCTAAGGGAGGCATTTATGGGTAAAAACATTCTTGTTTTCAAAGGCAGTCCGCGGGAACACGGGAACAGCAGCACCCTGGCAGAAAAAGCTGCTGAAGGGGCAAAATCCGCTGGTGCCGAGGTTGAATCCTATTTCCTGCATCATTTAGACATCCGTGCCTGCGATGCCTGCGATACCTGCCAGGAAACAGGGGTATGTGTACTAATGGATGATATGCAGATGCTCTATCCAAAGTTGCGCAAAGCGGATGCGATCATCATTGCCAGCCCAATTTACTGGTTCACGATGAGTGCCCAGACCAAGCTGTTCATCGACCGATGGTATGCTCTGGAAAGCCCGCAGGGAAGTGCCTTAAAAGGAAAACAATTTGGAATTTTGCTAGCCTATGGAGATACCGATCCGTACAGCTCCGGGGCAATCAACGCCATCCGCACATTTCAGGACATGATGCGCTATCTTGGTGGAAATATAGCCGGGATTGTTTACGGAACCGCGATGGAGGTTGGTGATGCGTCCAAGCAGCCTGCGCTTTTGGAAGGCGCATTTAAGCTTGGACAAAAACTCGGCGCGACTGGCTGAGCACTACCACTCCACTATTTAAATAACTTACAAGCCGTAGCCAGATTGGGAGGGGGTAGTATATTAATTCCTATATGATCAATGGGGGAAAAGTAATGAACGTTTTCAATCAAGGGAAGTATTTCTATTGTCATCATGTGAACTCAGATAATTCATGGAGGAATTACAAAATGAATTCTCGCAGAGAAATGAAAAGTTCAATAGAAAAATTATTGAGCACAATCTCCGCAGGAAATATCCTGGACATAGCAACAGGCAGTGGGGGATTTATCTCTTTTCTAAGAGACAACCTGAAAGACTATTCCGAAATCACCGGAATTGATTGCAGTGAGCGATCGATTGAGGCTGCCCGTAAAGCGCACAGTCAGCCTAATATTCACTTCCAGCTCATGGATGCAACCCACCTGGATTTTCCGGATAGCCATTTTGACACTGTATGCATGGCGAATTCGCTGCATCATATGGCTGACCTGCCCACGGTTTTATCTGAAATGCTGCGAGTGTGTAAACCAGGAGGGAATATCATCATCAGTGAAATGTACTCGGGATGGGCAGAGTGAAACCCAGCTGACCCACGTATACTTACATCATTGGTGGGCTGCAGTCGATACTGCTGATGGAATCACGCATTATCCAACCTTTACCCGACAACAAATCATGGATGTCGCCGATAAACTTAGCTTGCAGCAGCTGAACTATTACGATGACCAGGACCTGGGATCAAATCCTAAGGACCCTGAAATGATCCGGGAGCTGGACGGCATCATTGACCGCTACATCCAGCGCAGTCAAGGGCTTAATGGAGGAGCGGAATTATGCCAACGAGGGGAGGAACTGCGCCAGCGGGTGCATGAGGTGGGATTTCAGGGGGCAAGTTCCCTGTTGATGATCGGAAATAAATAGACATTATTTCGGAGGGACTAGCATGTTCAAGCAATATCGGCTCATAACACTATGTGATCATTCTCAGTACCCTGGTTGGGGCATGTGGAAAGAGCAACACACCGACCCAGGAAGCTTTACCAACCACTTCAACACCACAGCCTGCAGCGCTTGTCTCTGCTGCGCCAGTTACCCCGATCGCCACAGTTGCCCCGGTTGCATCGCTTGCACCAGCTTCACCAGGTGAACTCTCGACCGGGTTGGATGGGCTCGAGTTTGATGCCTTCGTGGAAGAATCCTACCGCCAATTGCTTAGCCGAAATCCTGAAACCGTGCTTGTGCTCGGATTATCTCGAGAATATGGAACACCTACAGACCAGCTGACAGACATCTCCGATGAATATATCCGCCAAACGCAAGCCCTGGAATCGGAAGTATTAAGCCTGCTCCAACAATATGACCGCGCAACAATGACGCCTGAACAGCAGCTCACTTATGACATCTATGCCTGGTACCTGGGTGATAAGGTGAAGGGGCATGAGTTTATGTATGATGATTACCCGGTCAATGTGACTGTTTTTAGCGTTCACCTTGACCTGCTTCAATTCTTCACCGACCTGCGCCCGGTGACGAACCTGCAGGAGGCAGAGGACTATATCGTTAGCCTCGCTCAGGTGGATACCAAGTTTGACCAGCTCATTGATGGGTTGAAGCGGCGTGAAGAAAATGGAGCTATGCTGCCAGGTTTCCTGGTGAGCTATCTGATTGGTGAGCTGAATGGAATTGCCATGAGTCCCGCCCGTTTGACCCCTTACTTTACTGCTTTTGAATCAAATGTTAGCAAATTAAGCAATGGTAGTGTTTTATATAATAAACACCTGCTCAATTCTGCTGAGGGCGTGATCAACAAATCCGTCATCCCGGCATACCAGGCATTGGTGAAATATTTGGAGCACCTGCAAAGTGTGACAACCAACGATGCCGGGGTGTGGAAATTCCCGGATGGGGATGAATATTACACCTATCTCCTGGGTCACTATACCAGCACAGACCTGACCGCTGACCAAATCCATGAATTGGGTTTACAGGAGCTTGAACGCATACATGTAGAGATGCGCTCAATCTTCGATCAGCTTGGTTATCCCCAGGATGAAAGCCTGCCCGAGCTTTATACACGCGTAACCAACGACAGTGGTGTTTATTCCGGAGATGAGATCGTCAAAGGATACGAAGACATCATCATGAAAGCTGACCAGAGTATTGGCGAGGCATTCGACTTACGCCCAAGCATCGGTGTGATCGTTGTTGGAGGACCAAGCGGTGGATATTACACATCCCCTGCAGTGGATGGCTCGCGCCCGGGAATGTTTTATGCCCAAAACGAGGGGCTACAGCCCAGGTTCAGCATGCCCACCCTGGCTTACCACGAAGCCATCCCGGGGCACCACTTCCAGATCGCGATTGCCCAACAGCTGGATCTACCTTCCTTCCGGCGAGCATCAGATTTCACGGCTTACGTAGAAGGATGGGCGTTGTATGCAGAACGGTTGGCATCAGAGTTGGGTTTATATGGCGATGATCTATATGGTGAGTTGGGTCGCTTGCAAGCTGAGGCATTCCGGGCTGCCCGATTGGTAGTCGATACTGGTATTCATAGCAGGCAATGGACGTTTGACAAGGCGGTGGATTTCATGGTTGAAAATACCGGAAAGCCACGAGTATGCCATGCAAGGGGAGGTCAGCCGCTATATTTCCATCCCAGGACAAGCTACCGCCTATTACATCGGTTATACTAAAATCCTGGAGGCACGCCAGCGAGCCATGGATGAATTGGGAGATCAATTTGACCTGAAAGAATTTCACAATCTCCTGCTTGGGCAGTGGTGCGATGCCCCTGGATATGCTTGACCAGGTGATGACCGATTACATCCAATCCAAGAAAGTTGGAGGCTAATCGTAGCATGAGGGATTTGATATTCGCATTCATGTTAGGCTCCGGTGAGGCGGAAAATGATGGATTAAGATTGGCGCGCAGTATCCGTAAGTTCGGAGGTGAATTTTGTTTCAATCCGATCTGGATGCTCAGCCAAAAGAGTGAGGATGACCTGTCTGAAGCAACCCGGCAGCAGTTATTCTCCCTGGGGGCACGTCTGGTCACCTATGAAATGGATCCAAACGCGGTGAATTTTCCATTTTCCAAGTATGTGTTTGGAGCTAGCATCGCTGAAGGGCTGGCACAAGGGGAAACCAGCTTCCTGGTGATGATGGCAAATGATACCCTGGTTCTACAAACACCATTTGCATTGCTGCTGCCAGCTGGAAAAAGTTTGGGAGCATGCCCGGTGCACCTGAAAATCCTTGGAACTGGATTCAACGAACCATTAAGCGAGTTTTGGAAGCTGATTTTCCTTCACTGCAAGGTGGATGAGGAGCGGGTGTTTCCCATGCAAACCATCGTTGACGAGCAGCTGGTACGCGCGTATTTCAATGCCGGATTGCTGGTCGTTCGCCCCGAGCGAGGGTTACTGCGCGCCTGGCAAGCGAATTTTGATCATTTATACCGCCTTCCGGAATTTGAAGCATTTTACACGCAAAATGAGCTTTATGAGATATTCATGCACCAGGCAGTTCTGGCAGGCAGTGTTATGTCTTCATTAAGACCGCAAGAATTCCAGCAGTTACCCTTTGAGATGAATTATCCTCTTCACCTGCATACCCGGGTAAGCTCTACGCGGAGACCCTCCAGCCTGGACCAGCTTATCACCTGCCGCTATGAGGATTATGCCGAGTTCTTTGGTAGCCCGGATGTGGACACCCAAATCTATATCGACAGGCAAATGAAGGACTGGTTGGAAGCTCAATTTGGGTAAATTATAGACAGGCTCCTGCAATGATTATGAAAAACAGCGATCATTCGACTTCAATCACGATCCGGGAGATGCACAAGGAAGACCTGGTTTTTGCAGCTCAGTGCACTGCGCAAGAAGGTTGGGTCAGTGAAAACCTGGCGACATTGGAAGGTTTTTTTCTCCACGATCCGCAAGGGTGTCTATTGGCTGAGGAAAATGACCAGCCGATTGGGATTTGCATTGCCACCGATTATGGCTCAAGCGGTTTTATTGGTGAATTGATCGTGCGCCCGGAGGCACGCGGCAGGGGCGTAGGCGCAGCTCTATTGAACCATGCTGTGGAGTTATTGAAAGCACGGGGCGTAGAAACGGTATACCTCGATGGGGTGCTCAAGGCAGTCGTGTTGTATGAGCGTAACGGTTTCAAGAAGGTGTGCCGGTCATGGAGGTTTTCGGGTGCCCTGCCTGGTCAATTAAGCCCTTACGTAAAGCCCATGACTGAAGGTGATATCGACCAGGTCATTGATTTAGACAAGCGATGTTTTGGAGCAGACCGGAGTTTCTTTCTCAAGCGCCGTTTGGAGCTCTTTCCTGAGCTGAGCTATGTGATGGTAACGCGTGAAAGGATTACCGGATTTATTTTAGGCCGAGGGGGTACGGATTGGGTCGCGGCTGGGCCTTGGGTGGTGGAAGCTGGGAATGAAAATCCGTTCGAATTACTGCAAGGTTTCGCATGGGGAGCAAACGGCAGGTCGATCAGCATTGGAATTTTAGATACCCATCGGCAAGCCTGCGAGCTGGTTCAATCGCATGGTTTTGTGGCTCGCCCAGATAGCCCCTGGCGCATGGCATTCGGAAGTTCCTCTGACCTGGGTACATCCCGAAATTGTATTGCAGTGGGATCAGCCGCAAAAGGATAATTAATTCAATGGCTTTGGGCAAGAAAATGGACGACCAGGTTCGATGCTGGTCGTCCAATCTAATCTTGTCTCGCCCTTGGAGGAGGCGATGAGACAGAGAAGGTGTTATTCCTGAATAATTACCTTAATTGCTGGCTGGTGCGTGAATTAATGGTAAGGTGGACGGGTTGTTGGCTGGACTCAACATGGTTATCCATTTCATTCAGGCTGAATTTAAATTTGGAGTTCTCCAATGCCTGGATAATCACCTCTCCTGGTCTGGTAACCCAAAATTCCTGACCCGGTTCCAGGACATAATCTCTTAAATCACCTTCCTGGGTAATCCACAGACTGCCACTTAAACAGCTGAAAATATCACCTCGCCGATCGCCTTCAATATTCCACAGGCCAAATTTATCGAGGGTTATATTGGTATTAAACTTATGATTTATTTTTGTGTTTAACATATTTGATCTCCTAATCTATTTCAATGATGATTTTATTCAAAATCAAAAACAATAACAGATGCACGTATTTACAATTGTAACCATAACAGTTATATATTTATCAAACTGTACTGCTATTATGCTATAATAACTGTACCTTGACTGAAAGGCAGGGAGCAATGAACCAGCGAAGACAAGACCCTTATTTATACGAACAAGTAGCTTCTGATCTGGCTGAGCTGATCCGCCTGGGGACATTTCGCGCCGGAGAGCGTATCCCTTCTGTAAGACAGATGAGCCGGCAGCGAAAAATCAGTA
>CAVTQM010000015.1:0-30823 GCA_963736805.1 uncultured Chloroflexia bacterium | reverse complement strand
CCTTTGAGGTCGTCGAGGACCTCAAAGGTCTTTTGAGACTCAATAGCTGGCTTGCTTACGGCACAGTGACGTAGACAAAGAACTGGCACAGTACTGTGCTGCCCATACCAACTTCCCATTACAATTCTTCAAACGGAAGGGTTCTTATCCTCTTCCGCCCTCGAGGGCAGCAATCTCCTGGTCTGTTGGCTCTTGGCCTTCAATGCCAAGATCAGCCATGGCAGTATCCAATTGTTCTTCTGAAAGATCTTCAACCTTCTGACCAGTCTGTTGCTCGACCTGCTGCACTTCACTCTGGGACATTTTGACTGCGCTCGTTCCAGCAGCGACTAACACTGCACCACCGATGATCATTCTTCGTCGCATACGCCGGCGCATCCGGCGATGCCTCCGCATAACCATCCTTCTTCCAGGGCCCCTTCCTGGGCCTATTCCTCCACGTCTACGCATGATTTATCTCCTTTCTCTTTATGTTGGTTGAAATTAAATTTCCAATGAACGCCTTTTTTACTCCACAGCGTAATAAACAGATCAGGTTAACGGCTTTGAAACGCTCTCAAAAAAAATAATGCTCAAACATCCAGGCGAGTCACGGAAAGTACGACCATATGTAACTCAACAGCGAGTTGAGCACACCGGCCAGGGGAGCCTGGTCGCTTAACTCGCCTTCCAGGGTTGTGAGTTTGGCCTCATTCTCATCTATGGTTTCGTAGATCATCATACCTTCCAGACGATCAGACCAGGTTGGATCAATCCGATCATACACAATAATCCGGTAATTGGCTCGGCGATCGAAGAGGTTTGGATTTCTGGATGACACGCTCATCATGAAATGATAATAGACGAATGTGGCGCGTAAATACACCCCCTTCACAGTTGTAATTAATATGTACATTTAATATGCAGAACTTTCGAGTTATAAACAGGGAAAAGAGCTCAGCGTGGGGAAAGAATTTTCAATTCTTCCGCTCTTGCCACAGCATTCCAGCGTTGGTTGACACCAAGCTACCCGTAGAGATCTTGGCTGTATGGCGCTTGACGGTTTCAGAGGAAATATTGAGTTTAAGTGCGATTTCTTTGATACTTGATGGCCCCCGTAATAAACTCAGAACTTCAAGCTCCCGAGGCGTCAGGGGCTCGGCTAAAGATGAATTAGCAAGCGTTGGATGGTGATCGCTGCTGACGAGACTTTTATCATCCTGTGGAAATGCTACCAGAATACACTGAATCGTTTCCACGAATTGATTTTGGTTCACAAGCCGGCGCAGCATCACCTGCATAAGTTCACCCAGGTCGACAAAAACCCGGATGAAACCTCCTAACTGAGCGTGGCTCTCAGCGCCTTCCTTAGCTCGCTGTTAGCCGTGCTGGTTTTCCCCAGCTTTTCATGCACCAGGGCGCGTAAAGTGTAGGAGCTCCAACCTTAAAGCGGGTGTTGTATGTTCGCTCAGCAATCTTATCCAGGGAATTGAAGATCTGTGCTGCCGAACGTAAGTCGGAATTTGTGCCTCTGGCAAGCAGGATGCGCACTCTGGTTACCTGCGGTTCTTCTAGCCACATTAATGGTTGGTCCGACGGTGGATCCGTTAAGGTGTTTACCCAGTCGCTAGCACCTTTCAAATCCCCTTGTAGCAGCATAAGCCTGGCGCGCAGGGATCGTGTCCGGTTATCTTCACTCCCTCGCTGCTCCAGGTCAAATTGGCTGATTGACTCAGCCAATCGCATCGCTTCGGTGCTTTCCCCTTTGATTTGATGGATCAGTGCCAGGCCTGCAACAGCATCGCGATAAGTAGCTATCTGGGCTGCATAGCGATTTTCAGTAATCTGGGTAAAGTACTGTGTAGCATCCTCCAACTCATTGCCTTGATAATGTAACACACCCAAAACCCAGTCTCCCCAATTTCTCTGGATTACCACTGCTCCTGAGATTGCTCCTTTAAGTAACAGCTGCGCAATTTGTCTGGCTTGCTCAATACGACCGGTATTGAGGTAGATAAAATACAGTGATCGTAAGAGGAGCAGGGCATAGGCATCGGTCTTATCGCCGTAAGCCTCGTATTCATCGAGGAGCAACCGCTCGGCCGCCAGTGCTTGGCCGCTGGCTTGCATGGACATACCCAGGAACATCATCGCTCCACCACGTCCGAGTTTCCATGACGAAGGAAGGAGCTTCAGTGCCTGCTGGCAAAGATCGATCGCCTGCGTGGTTTGGTTCCTGAAATATGCATGTTGAGCTTTTAATCCCAGGATTTGACCACGCAGGATTTGCAGGTCATTCGATTCCAGCGATGACCCACCTTCTGAATCCAGCAGCTCTTCAATATTTCGAAGCACCTGTGCTTGCAAGTCTAAGCGCCACATAAATTGGAGAGCCCAGGCTTTGATGATCAATAACCCCGGTTGTCGCTGGATCATATCTTCCGGCAGTAGGCGTAGCCAGCGCTCCAGGGTTGAACGGTCCTCTTGGTTGATCACATCACACAATCCGGTGCCCATATGGCGAGCAGCCAGATTAAGATCACCGATTGCCAGGGCGTGATGCAATGCCTCATCAATCAGTCCATGTTCTTCGAACCAGGCTGAAGCCAGGCGATGCAGGCTGGTCACTTGTTCTGCGGACATCTCTGAGGATAATTTCTGTAGTAACAATTCCCGGAATAAATGATGATAGCGGTACCATTCTCGTCGGTTATCTAATGCAATAATAAACAGCTCAGAGCGTTCAATCCAATCCAGACAGGCACGCACGTTCCAGACAGTGTCGCTCTCTCCAATGACAGCCTCGCACAACGAAGTGCAGAAGTGATTAAGGATTGAAGTCCTTAATAAAAATGATCGGATCTCAGGAACCTGGTGTGCAAGCACCTCGTCCACCAGGTATCGAGTAATGTTTGGATTATTGCTGGATAATTCCCTCAATACAGATTCTTGGTTGTCTGCTGTGCGTAATGAAAGGACAGCCAGATGCAAACCAGCCGGCCAGCCTTCAAAGCGCTCGTCCAGTAGGGGCAGAGCAGACTGGATCATAAGGGCAAACTGAGATTGACTCAGATAAGCAACAGTCTCCTCCTTTGTAAAGCGTAAGTCTCGAGTGCGAATCTCGTTGATCATCCCCTTCGCACGATAAATATCGAGCGGTAGGGACGGGGTGATCCGGGAGATCAGAATCAGGTGCAGTGGTTCTGGCCAGTGGTGCAGCAATGCACTTAGCAGATTGTGCACCTCCAGATTGCGGATGGTATGGTAATCATCCAGAACGAGTATGAATTCTCCGGGTAGCTTTTCGAGATCATTACTAAATGAAGCAAGGAGGACTTCACGGGGTAGTTGCTGCCCTGCCCGGAGTAAAGCCAGGGTTCCCTCACAGGTTTTTTTGAAAATTGTCCGTACTGCATTAATGAAAAGTAGATCAAAAAGAGGTTGAGGTCGCTGTCGTTTTCATCCAACGATAGCCATGCTGAAGGTAATTTCCTTAATTCCATGTCCTGGCTCGCAGCCATACCCTCTAGCCAGGTGCATACCAGGGTGGTCTTGCCAAAACCCGCCGGTGCACACACCAGAGTAAGCGGGTGGTCGATACCATGGTTCAACCAGTCCTCCAGTCGCGTGCGTAGCACCAGATCGTGTGGTAATCGCGGCCGGTGCAGCTTGGTCTGCAGAAGGATTTGACCCTGGTCAGGCATCGCTTGATAAACAACTCCAAAAAGGATTTTACCGCAAAATATCAGACTTATAGATGGTGGTTGGCGTAAAGCAAAGTCAAATTTAGCTGCTGAACCGATGCTCTTGCGATTCCTGGGTCTCCCCAGATTTGGATCAGCATATCATCCTAATTGGATGCAATGCAGGTAATTCGTTATGCTTCCAACGTTCTAATCCCCATCTACTGTGCTTTTCCACTTATCTGGTTGGATGCGGGAAGATTTCACACTGCCCGATCCACTTCACTCAGCATCATATATCTTCCAGAATGTTACTGATGCTACTACCTTCCGCCAATCACAGCTCGGATTACTTTATATCCTTCCTTATCGAAAGCCGAGGCGACTGTGTCCTGGAGTTTTTCCCCAGGAGTTAAAGCAACCATATAGCCACCCCTGCCCCCACCCGTGACCTTTGCCCCCCAGGCTCCTTTTTCAAGTGCCAACTTGCACAGGTAATCCAGGGTTTCGTGAGAAAATTGCATATCGACAAGGACTTTATGGTTATTCGACATGATCTTTCCCACGCTTTCAAGTTTACCCGCTTCTAGCGCTGCTTTCATGTCATAAGCCTGGGCTGTGATGGTCTTGAGTCGTGAAGTAAAAAGATCCAGGTCATCTTTCTTTTGCTGTTCGGTAACCTCATCTAAAAGTGCCGTATTTGCAGTGATACCGCTGTTAGCTAAAACGATTTCAAATGATTTAGGAGTTTGGATTCTTTCGAAATGCTGTTGACCGTTGATCAATTGGAAAAGAAGCAACCCACCATAGGTTGAGGCGGTATTGTCAACCCCACTTGCCACCCCGTGATAAGGAAATTCACCCTGCCAGGCTACCCGGTTGATCTCTTCAATCGAATAACCTAAATTGAATTCTTCGTTCAATGCCCTGGCAAGCGAAACGCAGCTGGCGGCACTGGCGCCGACCCCACTTCCAGCCAACAATGTTCCCCCGAAGGTGATCTTTATGGGATTCTTTTGAACATCGATGTTCATCACCTCGAGGACTCTATCGATAGAGCGCACCTGCTGTTCTTTTTTCTTTTCCTTATATCCAGGAACTTCGATGCGGTTGTCTTCCAATGTCCAGCCGGTCCCCGTCGTCTTTTCCACAGTTGCCAATGTTTCATAGGAAATTGCCGAGACAATCGCTGGTACTTCCTCCAGGACGAATTGATCACCAATCAAGATCGTTTTTCCAAAACCTGTTCCTTTAGCCATTTGATTTCCTTTCGATAATAAGTTCCATTTCCTCGATCAATTTTTGTTCTTTGCCAATCGCCACTGTAGTGGCAGCCGTCAGGCTGTGGCATGCATCCGAAAAGCCTCCTAGCTTGCTCGTCGCTTCGGGAAGCAATATATTGAGCCCCACTGCTCTGGCTGCCCTGATCTCACCTTCCATGTATGGAGAAACCCTCATCGAGACCTTCACCTCGTTAAATGCGATCGCCTCAAATCCCGGGATTTCATCGGGGATGATCTGAAAGCCTGCAATATATTTCTGGGGATCGATCAGGTTCGAGTCCTTGATTGCATCACAAAATGCCCCAATCATTTTAACCCCCATCGGAAAAAAGCGTTTTTCGACATGGAACCACTGGATGTGCGGCGAATGGATTAATTCGCCCGATCGGAGTCGACCAATCTGTTCGTTAAATAGCTTGGTCCTGATAGCCTTTAATTCTTCCACCATCCGGTCCGATTCTGGTGAAATCCCTTCCAGGCAAACATTAATCCCCATATCCGGTCCTCCCTGGTAATAACCCACTCCCCCCAATAAATCAAGGTAATCGCCGAATTCAATACAGGGAATTTGACCTTTAGCGCTGGTTAAAAAGTACTGCTCCCCGGTTTCGTGTTTCCTGATCTCGACCTTACCCTGTTTGACTGCTTCGAGGGTAACATCACGGTTCTGACTCACCAGCTCTCCGTCCACAAAAAAACCATCACCCACCGCTCCAATGGTCGCGATATGAGCCATATCGCGATTAACTGGATCCAGGGTCAGCGCAAAAAGATAACATGTTGTCGAGGCGGATATATCTCGATCGCCTTTCATTCCAAATAGATCAGGGTCAAGGTTGTACACCCGTTCGTCGGTCGATGCTTCAGCCACATGGTGATCCAGGATCAGCGTCAGATTCCTTCCCCGGTTCAACTCAGAAAGCAGTGGGGCGATCCTGCCGGCGAAATCAGCAAAGATAAGGATTTTTCCTTCCTGTTCGTATACCTTTCTTAGCACTGCGGGATAAGGCTTTTCCAGGCAGAAGCGCTTGACCTCGTATCCCTGTCTTTCAAACGTGCGGGTGAGTATGGCGCCTGAACTAAGCCCATCTGAATCATTGTGGTGGAAGAGCTGAACAGTATTTTCAGGCCATCCCTTGATTTCCCGAATGGCATGTTCCATCGCCTCAATGAATTTGTCCAATCTTATTCTCCTTAACCAAATATCGACGCAGAATCATAACACAACGAAAATAAAAATCAAGACGATTAAAATCATGATATTCTTGGGTGTAATCAGAAAGCGTATCTTTGCAGGCCTTTACTGAATTTATGGTCAGGGCTGTTTTATACCTGTAGGCTAGCCCCTATCCATGATTTCGTCGCAGGGACTATCCTGGTAAGTGGTAAAATTTTATGGCAAGTCAACGCCTGTCGTTTCTCAGGAGCTCCTGATAAACTCAGTGACTTGGCGGACAAGAGTGAAAGAGTGGGTGTGTGTTTAGACTGGATGCAAATATGAATGATTTCGAGAGATTGAGCAAGGTGCGTGGTTTCCTGCTGGACATGGATGGCACCTTTTACCTGGATGACCGGCTGCTCGAAGGCGCATTACGCTTCATCGATCTGTTGTTAGAACAGAAGAAGGAGTTTCTGTTCCTTACCAATAATTCCTCCAAACATCGTCGTCAATATGCAGAGAAGATAACCCGTCTTGGGCTTCCCATTGTTGAGGAATTGGTGTTGACTTCAGGAGAGGCTACCGCGCTCTACCTGAAGGAACGGCATCCTGGAGCCGATATTTTTTTGGTCGGCACGCCTTCGCTAGAAGATGAGTTTTCCCAGCATGGTTTCCATCTTGTACAGCGAGAACCACATTTCCTGGTGCTCGGCTTCGACACGACCCTGACCTATCAAAAGCTGTGGACATTATGTGATTTTGTACGGGCAGGTGTTCCTTACATCGCTACGCATCCGGATTTTAACTGTCCCACTGAAAATGGTTACATGCCGGATGTGGGTGCGATGATCGCTTTCGTTAAAGCTGCAACGGGCAGAGAGCCCGACCTGGTGGTGGGCAAGCCTAACCGTCTCATCGTGGATGCCGCGGCGGTCAAGATGAACTTGCAGGTCAACCAACTGGCCATGATCGGGGACAGGTTGTACACGGATATCGCCCTGGGTCAAACGAGTGGCATTGCCACAATTCTGGTATTGAGCGGGGAAACAAAACCTGAAGATTTGGATGAGTCAAAATTTAAACCTGACTATATCTTCCAGAACCTGGCTGGAGTGGCGGATTGGCTGGAGAGCAACTGCTAGTCGGTGGTTCCCCAGACGAATGCCATTGGGTTCGAGGTTGAAGTTTGGCAGTTCGATATTTATAAATCAATTAACCGATTAATTTAACTCTGATCGTTATTGCCACCCAATTATTCGATTGTCCGCTTTGACTGTATCAGTTCGGTAAGCTGCTCTCCCGCCCGGCGGGCGTGCTGCAAGAAAGCTTCTTCGTTTCGGTAATTGGTGTTCTTGAAATCTACTTCGAGGTTGACGCATTGGTCATAAGCTGAACAGGCAACCAAGTTTGCTAGGCTATTCCAGTCCACCGTACCGGTAAAGGGGATTTTGTGCTGGTCGGTGATGCCATCATTATCGTGAAAATGGACTGCGATCAGGCGGTGCTTTAATTTATCAAGGTGTGTAAAATCATGCCCGCTTAAATTGGCATGACCCGAGTCAAAACACAGCCCGAGGAAGCCCGGGTCATATTCAGGCAGCAAGGTCTCCAGCATCTCCCAGTCGTCCCTGGCCATGTTTTCCAGGGCGATACGGACATTGTGACTTCTGGCATATGGCTCAACCTGGAGTAATGACTTTCGAATTAGTCGGAGCCATGCAGGGCGTGATTCAAGCGGTTTGGTCGAAGGGATGTGGACGATAAGCACATCTCCACCCAGCCTGGCGGTCATCTGGATACGATTTTTTACCAGCTCAATACCAGCCTGGCGTTGGTATTCAATTTGTGAGACCCAATCCTTCTCCTTCCCATGACTGGCGTGTAGATTCAACAAAGACAATCGATACTCCTTCAACCAACCAGAAATCTGCTTGATCTCATGAAAAGAATAAATGAAATCGGTTGCCCAATGGTGGCACCAATGGATGTGGGTGAAACCTGCCTCAGCGATTCGCTTAAGGTAAGGTTGGGGGTCGCCTTCGCTTTGGAAATAATCCGTGGTAATTGCCAGCATGGAATTCTTCATTGTTACAAAAGGTGATAGTTTTAGGAATCTCCTGAAAATTATACTCCGTGTATAAATAATTGGATGCCTTCTCATGTTTGATCAAGGACCTTGAGATGGCTGGAGCTGCCATTGTCAAGATCTGGACGGAAGTGGCCTGATGAAATGCATTTCTCTTCCTTGGGTTGTTATTAATTCCCCTTAGCCAGGTGTATCTACCCACGACAGGTTCTTTGGATCTTCCTGAGAGCATACGCACCTCTGGGTGGGTATTCAACGGCGAGAGGGTGAAGGATGGAATGCTATCTCAAACAGCGGGACCACCTGACGGATGTGATAAAATTGCTCCACATTTTAAACAGGAGAAGATTAATGACAGAACAACCGCAAGAAGAAGAAAAGCCTACCCCAGCTGTAGAAGAGTCTACTCTCCTGCAGAAGAGCCTACTCCAGCTGAAGAACAGCTTACTCCAGCTGAAGAAAAAAAACCAGCCCTGACGGTGATCATTCAATCCTGGTGGACACCAGCATTGGCAGTGTTCGCATTGGTTGTAGGATTGTTGCTGGGGTATTTTGGTCGCCCACTACTGAATAAAAGCGCGGATACTTCTGGTGAAGTCGCTGTAGCAACGGCACCTATCGTAACCGAGTCGGCTAATCTGCCTGTCCAACCGACAGCAGAAGTTGACCCGACCCTGGCAGCCATCAACAGCCAAGAACAGCTGATGGCTTACCTTGTGAGCAACACCACCCATTTTAAAGGTGACCCAAACGCGGCGGTCACGATCATTGAATTTAGCGATTATCAATGACCCTACTGCGGGCGCTTTGCCGCTGACGCGGGTCGTCAGATCGAAACAACATATGTAGATACGGGTAAGGTACGTCTTGGCTATTTTAACTATGTCATTTTAGGTGATGAATCACAATGGGCAGCAGAAGCTGCTGAGTGTGCTGGTGACCAGGATGCCTATTGGGAATATCATGATTACCTGTTTTCCCATCAGAATGGTGAGAACCAGGGAGCATTCAGTAAGGACAACTTAAAGGCTTTCGCAGCTGATATGAAATTGGATACAAAAGCTTTTAATACCTGTCTTGACTCAGGGAAATATACCCAGTTAGTCACGGACCAAACCAATATTGGCAGGGGACTGGGAGTACAATCCACACCTACTTTTGCGGTTAATGGACAGGCTGTGGTTGGCGCACAGACATTTGATACCTTTAAACAAACCATTGAATCATTCCTGACACCATAATTCGAAATTCAATGATAACCAGCGAGCAGATATGATCACATCTGCTCGCTGTCGATTTATTGGTATACTCTATAGTATGGGTTAGAATTCCCTGATATTCTGGCACAACAAAACCATGCCATCCATTAATGATCCCACCATTAGCTCAAATGAGATTGTCCGCCCAACCCTCGTGGAGGTGGACCTTCGAAAGCTTGAGAACAACTTTCACGCTATTCAACAACATGTTGCTCCAGCTAAGATGATGCCTGTTCTCAAAGCCAATGCCTATGGACATGGCTTGTTACGCACTGCACAGCTCATGGAAGCCTTAGGCGCGGATTATCTTGGGGTCGCTGTGCTTGAGGAAGGGATCCTGTTGCGTCAAAATGGCATCCGTTTGCCCATCCTGGTTCTGGGAGGCATCCTGGGGAATCAGGTTCCAGGTTTCCTTAAGCATGATCTAACCATCACCGCCTCGTCCATTGACAAGCTCAACCAGTTGAATGAGACTGCTGCTCAGCTGGGGGTAAAGGCGAAAGTACATTTAAAAATCGACACAGGCATGGAGCGGATTGGGGTGCATTATTACAATGCAGAGACGTTCCTGGAAAGTGCTTTGAAGTGCAAATCGGTTAACTTTGAAGGAATTTATTCTCACTTTGCCAACGCTGAATTAACTGACCTGGGGGATGCGCACAGGCAGCTTGAGCGATTCCTGGAAGTGCTTTCCTTTTTCGAGAGACACAGCCTGCCCCCGCCACGCCTACGGCATATGGCAAACTCGCCTGCCATCCTCCAGCTACCGGAGGCTTATTTTGACATGGTTCGCCCGGGAATATTACTTTATGGGGTTTACCCTTCTTCCCAGATACCGCATACCATCCACGTTCGTCCAGCTTTAAGCTGGAAATCACGCGTTGTATACTTCAAGGTCATCCTACCCGGGCATCCCGTTGGATATGGCTCCACCTGGCAAACCGACCACATGATACGGGCAGTCACCGTACCGGTGGGGTATGGAGATGGCTACTTTCGCAGCATGTCTCATAAAGCCCAGGTTATCCTGAGGGGCAAAAAATATCCGGTTGTTGGGCGTATTTCCATGGACCAGGTCGTGGTCAACATCGAGTGGGACAGCGCTTATAACGATGATGAGGTGATCCTGATTGGAGAATCCGATAGTGAGTCGATCACCTGTGAAGACCTGGCAGAGTGGGCAGGCACCATCCCTTATGAAATCCTGACCAATATCAACACCCGTGTTCCGCGTGTCTATCTAGGTGAATAAGAAGGGAAAAAGGGGCTTGATTTATTGGGGTTGAGCTTGAGTTTTCTCTGTGGAAAGCACTACCAGACCGGTGAAGATTAATAAAATGCCAAAGAGTGCCAATGTGGTGATTGGCTCATCGAGAAAAAACACTCCCAACAATCCGGCGGTTAATGGTTCACCAAGGGTGAGTGTGGCAGCGGTTGCCACAGGTATCAACTGCAATCCTCGGGCGAACAGGGTATACGACAGCGCCGCTGTGATGATGCCCAGGTGGAAGATGACCAGGACTCCGGCTGGTTGTGCAAGCCAGGTAAGATCAGCACCGATGAGCAATGGAAGCACGAATAATGAACCCAGGCAGAAGGTAACCGCCATAACTGCCTCAGGAGTGTGGTCATCCATTAATCCTTTGCTGACCGTGGTGAAGACTGCATACGATCCGCCTGCACAAATCGCCAGGAAAATTCCCAACGCGTCGATATTAATTTTTTCACCTACAGTAATCAACAATACACAGCCGATTACCCCCAGGCAGGTAGCTACGAACCCATCGCCGGGTGGGTCGCTCCCCACGCACAAAGTAAGCGATGGGACCTGCCAGGATGGGTGTGCTGCCGATGCCAACAATGGTCCCGACTGCCACACCCGTGCGTGCCACCCCGGAAAAGAAAAATACCTGGTAAGCAGCCATGCTTAATGCTGCAATTAAGGTTGGAAATACTACCCAGCGTTTTCCATCCCGCAATGCACCCTTTATCGCCGCATATGCCAATAAGGTCAGCCCACCCAAGGCAATCCGCAAAGTACCGATGATAATAGGTTGGGCACCTTGTGGGGCGAGTGCCTGGGCGGTGCCATTGGTACCCCACATGCAGGCGGCGATTAAAACAAGCCAATAGCCGCGAGATTTCATTTGCGGGTTAATCCATTCCAGATATTTTGGTGTTTATCAACAACCGTGATCATTTCTTCTCGGGAAGCGACAGTGCGAATTCATATCCTTGTTCAACCCAGCGGCGTAGTTCCTGGTCTGTCTCCAATCCCTGTATTCCCACCAACACCCAGCCCGACATCGGCTTGCCACCTGGTGTCAGAAACGGTTTCACAAATGCCTGAGAGAGTGCAGCGCTGTATTTATCAGTCCCCACTCTGACGATCAAATCCGAGCCCAGCACACCGCAGGCCATATTACCGTTCAATATAAATCCAACGCCGCCGAACATTTTCTTTTCAACGAGCCCCGGGCGTTCTCCAAGAATATTTTGGATATGATGGGCAAGGTTTAAGTTATAAGGCATAATCAATTCCTTGGTAGTTTATCAATCTGACCACCTTGTTTGTATATCTATGGCAAGTTGCGTGTAGCTGATTAGCACTCTTTTAACCTGGAGTCCTCTGAAGTTTTATCCTTTGGCAGTTATCTCTTTTCGCCATAAAAGTTTCACAGCATGTAAAATCTATGGATAAACAGGTTACATTTATGGATGGTGATTGACCTATTTCAGGTTATACCAGCTTTTCACATTTATGTTAGACTCTGATTTCTCAAAAAAAAGTTCATTGGGAAGCAAATCAAAATAACAAATCAATAGTATTTCTTCATAAAGGTTTTTCTTGTGAAAGTTAAATTAATCGTAGTTTCCATATTATCAATTTTATCAGTTTCTCTTTACCCTATCTGTTTTATGTATTTAAACAATATAGGAAAAGTCCAAATAGGAGAGATTGTTGGAATAACAGGTTTTATTGTTTTAATCGCTATTATCCTACTTGCGGGAAATTATCTTTTATTAAAGGATATTGGCAAAGCCGCATTAATTACAAATATATTTATGATTAGCTTTCTTTATTTTGCATATATTGAAAAGATAATGATAAAGATCATTCCAATGCTTCACTATTGGCATGTTGCTCTGATTTGCCTGTTTCTTTTAGCGCATATTTGGTATTTGATTCGAAATAAAATGCCCTCAACCACCGCTGTACAAATTAATCAGGGATTGTTGGTAATTTTTACGGGATTAATTTTGTTCAATGGCATCGTAAATATTCCTCAATCGATAAATCAAGAGGCATCTGAGAAACAAGAAGCCAATCAAAATCTACTTATCCAAGCTGATATTGGGACTGATTCAGAAAGTAAAGATTTGCCTAACGTTTATTATTTTATTTTTGATGAATATGCAGGCTATGATGGCAGTTTACGCTATTGTGATTATGACAACAGTAGTTTTTATAATTCCCTCGAAGATTTAGGGTTTGTCACCTCAAGACATTCAGTGAACAAAAGTGTAGACACTTATATTGAAATTCCTAATTTGTTGCAACTGCAGGAAATTAATTCAGCAGAAATGTCAGATAATGATAAGAAGAAAAATTTTAAAAATCCATATCTGGTCGCATTGATGAAAAAGAATGGATATTTAATCAATTTGCTCGATACAACGAATTATCAATTCCTGGATGATTCTTATGCGGATTATGAATTTACACCTAAGTTTATGTCTACTTTTAGAACATTTAATTCTTATATTCTAAAGAACACTGCGCTGTACCCATTTTATGGAATGGAAAGATCAGGATTACGAAATCAATTTAATTAATAAAATGTTTGCATATGGAAAAGAATCGAGTAATTTAGAAAAATCCAATTTATTTACCCTCGGGTATTATGATTTTCCCCATCTTCCATACATCGTTGACGAGAATGGCAATAAAACGAACGCATCTGATCGCTCAAATTTGCGTGACCCTGTTCCATATTGCAAACAGTTTATATATGCATCTAAAAAAATACTGGAAATGGTTACAGGAATTATTGAAAATGACCCGGATTCAATACTTATTCTTCAATCTGATCATGGATTCAGATTGCCCTCTCACCTTCGTTATTGGTACGGTATCGAAGATTATGACTTAGAAGTAGAGGCACCCTTTGAAAAAAATATTTTAAATGCTGTCTATTATCAAGGCAAGGACATAGCCATTGAGAACTTATCGGGCTTGAATACTTTAAAAGTTGTTCTCAATAAATTGCTGGAAACAGATTTTGAAATTATAAAATGAAATATTTTATCAAGTAAGTTTCCCAATGAAAAAGAAACGATTATTCTCCTTGGCGATAGGATACTTTTTATTTGCAGTTGTTTTTTTTGCTGCTAATGATATTGTTCTTTCAATTCCTTGGAAAAACATGGATGGTTTGAGAAAAGCAGAAACCTATAAATTCGATAATTTATCAAGTGAACTTAATTACAAGCTTGATTCATTTATTGAAAACCAGGATATCTTATCTAGCGTTGAATTTATTGGCTGGGCATTCATTCCATCTCAACAGGCTAATGATAATAAGGAAATTAAGTTAGTTTTCGTATCAGAGGATAATCGATACGAGGTAGATACTGCGCTTCAAGAAAGATTTGATATACGGGCAGTGTTACAAGAAAATAAAGTTTCCGGTTATAAGCATGGCTTCCGTACCAGGTTTTCTCCTTTAAAAATGAAAAATGGAATTTACAACCTTTATCTGTTCTGTTATGAAAACGAAGAGATATCTGGGATGGTGGATACTGGAAGGATGTATTTAAAAACATACAGAAATTTCTCTGAATATCAAGGCACACCTGTTTTAGAAACCAATCCATAATTTCTAGGATAATAAATAACGATCTAATTGCCCGGATTATGTTCTATGCTTCCCTATTTTATGATGTTCTAGTAGCAAATTCCAGCCATTTTAAATCCACTAGATAACTCCAGCAGGTTTTAGGATGAGCTTCTAAATGCCCTCCCAAAGGACCGGAGATGAAGCTATATGGTAGGGGTAGGGCAGTTTTTCTGTCATCAATTTTAAACAAAAACCTGGCAGGATTCCTTTATAAACAATTGAGGTCTTGCCAGGTTTTCAGCTTTAAAAAAGTAGATTTACAGGAAGCTCTCCAGCAATGCACCCACTTCTGCCATGGTGAAGACCGGGCCATCCACACACACCAGCTTGGTGCCCAGGTTGCAGCGCCCGCACTTACCAATTCCGCAGTGCATGCGCGCTTCCAATGTGACGTAGTTTTGTTCGGGTTTAAATCCGAGCTTATCCACCAGGACCCGGTTGACAAAGTGGATCATGATGGGCGGACCGCAGGTGATAGTGATGGCATTTCGTGGTGATGGGGCAACACTCTCCAATAGCTGTGTGATCAGTCCAACGTTATGGTTCCAGGTACTATCAGCCTGGTCAACGGTTAGATGCAGCTCGGTATCCGGTGTGGAGCGCCATTCGTCATATTCATCGGTGAAAACCAACAAAGACGGGTTCCTGGCTGCCCAAAGGATTTGGAAAAATTTATAATCGTTACGGTGTGCCATGACCGTCTGGATGACCGGCCGCAGGGGTGCTCCACCAATCCCACCACCGATCACAATCAGATTTTTACCTTTAAACTCATCCATGGGGAACCAATTTCCCATCGGACCACGTACACCAACCGTGTCACCTACCCCCAATTCATGCAGGTCGGTAGTCACAGATCCAAGGCGATTTACCGCAAAGTCCAATACATTCCCACCATTTTTGGGGATATTGGCAATCCCAAAGGGTGCTTCGCCCACCCCAAAGGATGAAACAAAAGCGAACTGGCCTGGTTTATAGTCGTGGAAAGCTTCCGTTCCACCATTCTGCATTTCTATGCGGAATAGTTTAATCTCGGTGGCAAGGTCTTTAACCTCAACTAGCTTTCCAAGATAAGGCAGCATAGGATTGGTATTCAGTTGATCTGTCATAGGTTACCTCCTGCCCATGTATCCCAATACCTCGGTGATATCCACATTCACAGGGCAAGCGTCGATGCACCGACCACATCCTGTACATGAAACCGGACCATAATGGATGGGGAAATAATAGAATTTACAAAAGAACCGGTTGCGCAATCGTTGGTTTTTCATAAAACGTGGGTTATGACCACCGGCTACGCGCCGGTATGGGATACCATTGCATGAATCCCAGCAGCGTACACGTTCGGATTGAGCTTGACCGTTGCCACCCGGTAATGCCTCATCCCGGACGTCGAAACAACGGCAGCTTGGACACACGTAAGCGCAAATCCTGCAGCTCAGGCACCGTTCTGCAAGCTCTGCCCAGTAATCATCGTTGAACTTTGCTGGCCAGAATTCCTTAGGTGCTATCTTCATACCATACTTCCTGGCAGGAGAGGGATGCGGGCGGATATCGGAAAGACCGTCAAATACCGGGAATCGTTTACTTATCTTCTCACCTTTTTCGGTGATAATCTCCGCAACATAACCGCTACCAGAAGCAGTCAGCATGATATCCATGCCTGCAGGGTCGTCTGGAGCTCCACCCACATTGGTGCAAAAACAGCTTGGTCCCAGTGATTGGCATGCCAGCCCGATCAGGGTGGTGTTCTCCCTGCGCTGGGCATAATAGGGGTCAACCGGTTCATTTTCAATGAACAAAGCATCGAGGGTAAGCAATCCCCGCGCGTCACATGGACGCACACCAAAGACGATTGATTTTTCCTCCGGGAGAGTTTCAGTCAGCTTTACTTCAGCGCCAATCTTTTCGATCAGCATGAGACGCTCAGTGGTTGGGAAGAATACTTCCTTCACCGACATAAATGAGCGGGTAAAATCCCAAACCACATCATGGGTATCCTTCACTGGCCGGTACAGAATGTTGCCAGCCACGTCAATTGGGGCGATTAAAGTTTGTTCTTGTGCCAGGCGGTCAAGCCAGGCTGCCACTTCCTGACGGGTAAGATAGTTCATGGTATGTTCTCCTCTCCGCCCAGGATCGTTACAAACGGTGGCGGTACGGCTGCCATCCCGGCTTTAAAGCTAAAAATGGCTTCCATTTCCTGTGCCATCTTGCGATGGATTAAACTCAGGGGAATATCCATGGGGCAGGCGCGCTCACATTCATTGCAGCCTACGCAACGTCCAGCAAGATGATATGCCCTGCCAAGATGGAAAGTTCGCTTTTCATCAATGTCGTTGCTCATTCCCACCCATAGCGAATCATCCCGTTCATACAGGCAGATCGGGCAGTCGCACATCGGGCATACCTGGCGGCAGGCATAGCACCGGATGCAGCGATCGAACTGGCTCAGCCAGAATTCCATCCGCTCTGCCGAGGTCAGCGTATTAAGGTGCTCAATCCCTGGATAGATGTGCTCGGGTGGAATTTCGCGATAGGTAGATTCTGGTTCTCCGATCAAGGTATCATAGACCACGGGAGTGCGAACATTACAGGCCGCGCACCTTGTTTGAATGGGTCCACTTTTCTCGTCATTAAATCCAGCTTCCTGCCGTATTCCATCGCAAGCCACACCGATGACATAGACCTGCTCCCGTAAAAAGCGATTTTCTGCCAACATGACATTGATGGAGCGGCTATCACATGGTTTTACCACCACCGCTGCCTTTGGCAATCGATCAGGTTGCTTTTTCTTGCCACCATCAGTACCCCAGCCTAACTTTTTACTTAAGTACGCGGTCAGGTTATGGGTGCTATCCTGATTCCAAACCAGGCGCTCAACCGCTTCGGGTTGATGAATGAATGCCGGGCGTGTCCGACCGCGGGGACCCATCTCGTAGCCAATAACGCAATCCACCTGCTTGTTTGATAACAACTCAGCCGCTGTAGCCCGGATCGCCTGGGTTTGCTGTTCGTGGACCGGGGTAAAATAAACGGCATGTTTTGGCTGTTCATCACTGAAGGCGGAGTAGCGGTGGCTGATGGGTTGCTGTTCCCAGATAAACCGTGCTTTACGATCTGCAATCTTCCAATGGATGGGTCCCAATGCTCGGACAGTTTCAGTAAAATCCGTAGCAATCCGAGAAAAACGCTCACCTTCAGAGGCTGACACCCAATCCAGACGTATACGGTCAGGTTCCAGACCTGCATAAGCCATTAATGCGCGCAGGACAGGCAAGCGTTTGGCAGCCCGATGATTGCCTGTGTTATAGTGGCACTCACCGATATGACAACCCAGAACAAGCACACCGTCCGCACCCTGCTCAAAAGTGCGCATGATAATCTCTGGGGAGACCCGCCCTGAACAGGGCACGCGGATATCGCGAATGTTTGCAGGAGATTTCAGCCGTGCGATACCGGCAGTATCTGCACCGGTATAGCTGCACCAGGTGCATAGATAGGCGATGATCTTGGGTTCGAATGGCATTGATATCACCTCCTATGTGTTAAGGATCCCAGGAATCAGCGGTTCGATTGCCAAAGCACCCATCATCTCGTTGACGATTTGCTGGTCATCGAAGTGGATGAGCGTGATCGCTTTATCGCGGCAGGTGGCGGCACAGGTGCCACAGCCCTTGCATAGGTATGAATTAACCGAAGCTACGCTCTCCTTGAGTTCGATTGCACTGTAAGGGCAGGCCTGCACGCATTGTCCACAGCCAGCACAACGCAGTAGATTTACGGTTGCGATCGAAGGATCGAGGGCGATCGTACCCTGGTCAAGCAGGGATAAGTGCAGCCGCAGCTGCACCTCCTGCCTGGGCGACACTATCGGGGATGTCTTTTGGGCTCTGGCAGGCACCTGCCAGGTAAATACCTTCGGTGGATGTTTCCACGGGTGCCAGTTTGGGATGCTTCTCAAGGAAAAACCCATCCGGGCTGCGGCTGACACCGAACAGGCTGGCTAACTGGGCAACATCTGCCTGCGGCTCAAAGCCCGTGGATAGGATCACCATATCCACTTCAATATGGTCTGGCTGGTTGTGGAAGGATTCGTCCCATTTCACCGATAGGTGGCCATCCTGTTGGGTGATGTTTTTAACCCGCCCGTGGTAGAAATGGACACCTTTCTTACGGGTGCGGTTATAAAATTCTTCGTAGTCCTTGCCGAACGTTCGCATATCGCGATAGATCTCATGAACCTCGGCATCCATATAATCATGCACCAATCCCGCCAATTTAAGCGAGTACATGCAGCATGCCCTTGAGCAGTATTCGTTATATTTATCATCCCTGCTACCGACGCAATGCACGACGGCGACACTCTTGGGCGGCTGACCGTTTTTAAGGGTTACTTTTCCACCGGTTGGGCCGCCGATATTGATCAAACGTTCAAATTCCATGGAGGTGAGCACATTATCCAGGGTGCCATAACCCAGCTCGGGGATGCGGCTTGGGTCAAAGTCCTTGAAGCCGGTCGCAATGATAATGGTACCGACCGTCAGGTCGAGATAGGTATCTTTCATATCATGGTCGATGGCACCACGATCACAGGCTGATAGGCACTCCAGGCATTCGGAACAAATCCCGCATCTCAGACAGCGCTCTGCTTCAGCCAGTGCTTCTTCCTCGGTTAATGACAGGTCGACCTCCCTGAAGTTGTTCTCTCGCTCTTCTGCTGGAATGGTCCTGGTCTTGGCACGCGGTAAGTCAGTTGCCCAACCAATATTCATCTTCTCGGTAACTTCTTCCTTTGTAAAAGTGGCAATGGGAAGCTTGGGAGGTTCCTGGATTCCTTCTGACCCACGCAGGTAACGATCGATGCACCTGGCGACATGGTGACCCTCTCCAATGGCGTCCACTACAAAGAATGTAGTTCCACGGCGTACATCACCCGCCACGAAAACGCCCGGCATGCTGGTCATCATCTCTTCATCTGTCTCAAGCCCCATCGAGCTCAGCTTGCGGATCATGGTTCCTTCTGGCAGAAAGGTGAAATCTGGTTGCTGGCCTACTGCCCAAACAACCAGATCACATGGGATGACATGATCGGTACCGGGGATCTCTTCCACCTGGCGTTTGCCATTGACGATTGCACCGACCTTAGCTTCCACACAGCGGACCCCAATAATTTTATTGTCCTGGATAACGACTTCTTTGAAGACCCGGTTGCGGATGATTTCGATCCCTTCCTTGGTCGATTCATCAATTTCATTAAATGAGGCTGCGCATACCGCGACAGACGATCTTCACCTTGGGTTGACCCAGGCGAACAGAGACGCGGGCTGCATCAAGGGCGACATCACCCGCACCGATTACAGCAATCTCCCGGCCACTCAAGTCAATTTTTTCTCCCAGGCAAGCCCTACGAAGCAGATCCAGGCTCAACCAGTTATCCGGGTGCTCGGCACCAGGGATGTTCAGCTTCCAGGCACTATGGGCACCTGTGGCAATCACCACCGCATCATAGCCCTGGGTAAAAAGCCCGGGAATATCATAGATGCGGGTGTTCAAGCGCATCTCAACACCTTCATCAATGACCTGTTGAATTTCCCAATCCAATCGATCATAGGGCAGGCGGTGAGGAGGGATACCCACCCGCATCATACCCCCCGCAACCGGGAAAGAGTCAAACACGGTCGCATGATGACCGATGCGCACCAGGTCCAAACCGGCAGTCATCCCGGCTGGTCCCGCACCGATAATGGCAATTTTCTTACCCGTGGGCGTGGGTGTATGAGAAAATGGTGTGCCAACCAGGGATTTATCGCGCATATTGGGCAATTCATCCCGGTGAGCAAATGCCCAGTCAGCCACAAACCATTTGAGCTTCATGATGCTGACTGGCTCGTCATAGAGAGCACGGCTGCATTGTTCTTCACAGCGCCGGTTGCACACCCTGCCGCATACTGAAGGGAATGGATGCTCACGGCGGATTGCCCAGTAGGCATCAGCGTAACGTTTTTGCTTGATCAGGGCAATATAGCCCTGGGCACGCTGGTCGGTGGGGCAGGCTGCCCGGCAGGGTGCGATGCCCCTTTTTTCGATCACATATGCCCCCGGCACTGACTGGGCTGAATTACGGTAGGTGGCTTTTCGTGTACTGAGGCCTCGATCAAAAGTATTGATCACATCCACCGGGCAGACTTCGGCACATTTACCGCAACCTGTGCACTGGCTTCTCGTCGATAAAACGTGCCTTCCTGCGTACACGCACCTGGTAATTTCCAACATATCCGGAGACATTCTCAACTTCACTGTAGCTGAGCAGGCTGATGTTTTCGTGGCGTCCAACGGACGTCGTTTTGGGTGTAAGTATTCAGGCTGCACAGTCCAGTGTCGGGAAGGTCTTGTAGAGTTGAGCCATATGGCCACCGATGCTTGGCTCGCGCTCCACCATGTAGACCTTCTTACCGGCATCCGCCAGGCGCAAGGCGGCTTCAATACCAGCGATCCCACCACCCAGCACCAGAGCCGATTGTTGCATCTCCACCTGACGCATGTCTAAGGGGCGGTGGTGGTGCACACGGCTGACCGCTGCGCCGACCATATGTTTGGCTTTTTCAGTTGCCAGGTCGGGATCCTCGACCACCCAGGAGCAGTGTTCGCGGATATTAGCCATCTGGAAGAAGAAAGGATTCAACCCGCCTTCCTTGCATGCTCGTCGAAAGGTTGGTTCATGCATCAAAGGTGTGCAGGAAGCTACCACCACCCGGTTCAATCCTTGCTCTTTGATATCATGCTTGATCAATTCTTGACCTGGGTCGGAGCACATATAGGTGTAATCCCGAGCTAGCACAACATTATCCAGATTGCGAGCATACTCTGCCACGGCAGCCACGTCCACTTTACCAGCAATATTGGTGCCGCAGTGGCAGATGTAGACTCCTGTCTTTACTTTTGAGAGGTTCATACCAGCTCCTGTTGAGGCATTACAGGTAATTTCAATACCGACATAATTCCAACAATTTCGGCCAAGATTTGCTCTTGAGAAAAGCCATTTTGGGTTACAGCTTGAGCCAGGCATGCAGCTACACAGGTGCCACAGCCTTTGCATAACACTTCATTTACACATGCCACCAAACGCCCTTCATGTTCCTCCATTGCAATAGCATGGTATGGGCATGTACTTTCACACATGCCGCAACCGGAGCATTTGGATTGGTCAATATTGGCAGTGAAAGGTTCGAGGGTGACATGCCCGGCATCCATCAGCGATAGAGCCACCGAGGCTGCTGCGCCACCCTGGGCGACGCTATCGGGGATATCTTTGGGACCCTGGCATGCACCCGCCAGGTATACTCCATCTGTAGCGGTCTCCACGGGCGCTAGTTTGGGATGTTTTTCAAGGAAGAAACCATCCGGACCCCGGCTGATGCCAAAGGTTTGTGCCACTTGAGCCGCGTCTGCCTGAGGCTCAATCCCTGTGCTGAGCACAACCATGTCCACAAGGATTTCGTTTAGCTCGCCCGTGAAGAGGTCTGTTGATGATATCTTTAGCTGCCCGTTATGGCGGCTGACCTGTAAGCCTCCATCAGGTTCTCCTGGTCAAAGCGAGTAAAGTGGACACCGGCACGCTCCACTCGTTCATAAAAAGCTTCATATCCCTTGCCAAAGCACGCATATCACGGTAATACTCATGCACTTCCGCCCCCACATAATCACGCACCAGCCGTGCCAGCTTGAGCGAATACATGCAGCATACCCTGGAGCAGTATTCGTGATATTCTTTATTGCGACTGCCAACGCAATGCACAATGGCAATGCTTTCAGGTTTACGACCATCTTTAAGCTGCACCTCACCAATGGTCGGTCCACCGGTATTGATCAATCGCTCCAGTTCCATGCTGGTCAATACATTATCCAACTCTCCGTATCCATATTGCTCTACTCCGGCGGGCATCAAAATCCTTGAATCCGGTTGCCAGGATAATCGCCCCAACTTCCAGGTCAACAAACTCTTCCTTCTGCTCGAAATTGATCGACCCTGTCTGGCAGAATTTCTCACATGCCCGGCATTTACCTTTTTGGAAATAGGCACAGTTTTCTTTGTCAATAATGGGTACCCGAGGTACTGCCTGTGCGAAGGGAAAATAGATCGCAGGACGGTTTCCCAATCCCAGGTCGAACTCTGAGGATATCTTTTTCCACGGGCATTTTTCAACGCATGTGCCACAGCCCGTGCACGAGTACTCATCCACGTAGCGTGGTTTTCGGCGTACTTTGACGGTGAAATTGCCCACATATCCGGAAACCGATTCGACTTCACTGTTGCTTAGCAGTGTGATGTTTTCGTGGCGTCCAACGGACACCATTTTGGGGGTGAGAATTCAGGCTGCACAGTCTAAGGTTGGGAAGGTCTTATAGAGCTGAGCCATGTGCCCGCCGATGCTGGGTTGTCTTTCCACCAGGTAGACATGCTTTCCAGCATCTGCCAGGCGGAGGGCAGCCTCAATCCCTGCGATGCCCGCCCCCACTACCACGGCAGATTGCTTCATCTCCACCTGGCGTGCTTCCAGTGGTTTATTATATTGTACGCGCCTCACTGCTGCGGAAACGAGGGATTTGGCTTTTTGGGTTGCTGTAACGAAATCCTCTGAGACCCAGGCGCACTGTTCGCGGATGTTGGTCATCTGGAATAAATATGGATTTAACCCTGCTTCTGCACATGCCCGCCGAAACGTTGATTCGTGCATCAGGGGCGAACATGAAGCCACCACGATACGATCCAGGCTCTCACTGCGGATATCATCCTTGATGAGAGCTTGGCCTGGGTCTGAACACATGTATGCATAATGACGAGTAACTCGCACATTACCCAATGATTCGGCATGCCTGGCCACCGCTTCCACATCCACTGCGCCTGCTATATTGGTGCCACAATGACAAATATAAACACCAATCTTGGGGCTGCCTTTATTGGTTGGTCTCATCCGGTGTTCCTCCTTATAATTGCAGTAAACTGAGTTATTGGACACCTGATTATCGATTTAATCAATAATGTAGTTAATCTATAAAAACAAAACTATCGCTCGGCTATTTGTAAGGGGAGTGAGCGACCGGTCGAACAGAAACCTGACATTTACACCCATAAGTAGCGGTTCCTGCATATGTTTATATAGCATACTTGTGCAAGAATGAAGATGATAGTGTAATTTAGCACAAATTAGATGTGATAAATGTGACAAATGCCACGATTGGAAAGGTCATATGTAACAGAAAAGTCACAGTTTTGCTGAGTAAAAAAATATCCAGGTTTATGTAAATTCATCTTAACTACTTAGCCTTCTTACGTCCCTGAGAAATGACGGTGAATTCAACCCGCGCTCAAGTAAGTAGGTTAGGTAATATCCCATCAAGTCTTCCAGCTCAAGATCGACCAGTGTGGATAATCGGGCACGTTGTGCCTCTCGGTACCTCGAACGCTGGAAGTGGCGTAATATTCTCAGCGCCGGCATACTCACCGGGCGCACGGAAGGCTCATTCTTTCCGCAGCCTGCGCAGAAAACACCACCTTTTTCAAATGAGAAGTATTGATCTTCGGCACGGATTTCCTCACCACAATTCAAGCAGTGGAATAACTGAGGTCGAAAACCTACTAAATCTAGCAGCCTGATCTCATAATATCGTACAGCAAAAGCAGGTTGGGGTTCACTGTTAAGCCGTGATAAGGTCTCTGATAACAATTGATAAAGTCGGTGGTTTTCACCCTCATCATAGGTAAATCGATCCAATAATTCGATGACATAAGATGCATATCCCACACGGACCAGGTCCTCGCGTATTTTCAGATACATATCTTTTGCCTCGGCCTGGGTGACGATGGGTAGGTCTCGACCACGAGCCAGCAGTAATTCAACACGTGTAAACGGTTCCAGATGTCCAGCTTTACGTGAGCGAGGCTTACGCACACCTTTTGCCACGACCTGGACCTTGCCAATCTCACGTGCAAACAGCCACAACAGTCGGTCGGCTTCCCCCCAATCTGTGTGGCGAAGGACAATTGCTTCAACGCGTTGTGAGCGTTCACGGGATGGCATGGCTTTATTATAATCGTTGACTACCCTGCATATTCCTGGTAAAATCACGCCCTGCCTGAGGCGTTGTACCCTTCGCCCAGGTAAAAATTTGCTAATTCCGAAAGGGCTTGAGAAATGAAAGTACTCCTCCTGAAAGATGTATATAAATTAGGTCGTGCTGGTGACGTCAAGCGTGTAGCCGATGGTTACGGCCGAAACTACCTGCTTCCCCAAGCGATGGCTGTTCTGGCGACTCCGGAAGCGCTTAAAATGAGTGAACGCATCCGAGAAAAAGCCAATGTACAGCACGCGCCATTGTTAATAAAGAAATGGATGCGATTGCACAGAAAATCGCCGGGCTTACCCTGGTATTTCCTGCGCGTGCTTCTGAAACCGGCAAGCTGTATGGCTCAGTTACCACGCAATTGATCGCGGATGCGATCAAAGCCAAAACTGGGGTTGAAGTAGCCCGTCGCCAGATTGATTCACAGCCATTACGTATGCTGGGTGAATACAAAGTGCACGTCCGCCTGACAGTTGACCTGATACCTACCATCGACGTCATCGTATATCGTGAGGGTGAAGCTTTTAATGCACCAGCTGCCAAGAAAGCCACCCCTCAAGAGAGTGTTGAAACAGTCGTGGAATCTGAAGCTGAGACTGAAACTGAGATTGAAGCTGAGCTTGATGCTGAACCAGACGCTGAACTAGACGCTGAACCAGACGCTGAATGATGCTGACAATTCGATAAATTCGAAAGGGTGCTCTGCGGTGAAATTCTGCTGCGTGAGCACCCTTGCTTTGTTTAAGCCTGCTGTATAATACAGACGATGTCCATCGGTGACCAGCTCCGCCAAGCACGCGAAGCCCAGGCGATCAGCCTGGACATGGCTGCCCAGGCAACGCATATTCGCTTGCGGTTCCTGGAAGCATTGGAAGCTAATCAATTTGATTTGCTTTCTTCTTCTGCGCAGGTGCGTGGTTTTCTACGCGCCTATGGTGATTACTTGAAGCTAGATTCCAATGAGCTGATCCAGGCATTGCAGGGCGATTGGAAATCACGCCAGGTTTCAACAAACCCTTCTCCAACTCCGGATGATGTGGATCGGGTTATCACCAGCTCTTATGCCATTTTTCAAGAGATTGGTCAAACTCTAAGATCCCAACGTGAGTTAATGGGTCTTTCATTGGGGGATGTTGAGCGCCATACCCACCTACGCATGCATTATGTGCAAGCCCTCGAGGAAGGCGACATTTCTCACCTGCCATCGCCTGTCCAGGGGAGGGGCATGTTAAGTAATTATGCCTCATTCCTGGGTCTCAATAAAGAAGATATATTATTACGTTTTGCAGATGGGTTACAAGCCAGCCTATACGACAGACAGGCTGCAAGAAAGTCTGACCAGACGAAGCCACACCAGGGTGAAATAAACCAGGCGCCAACCCGGCCCTCACCATTCCGTCGCTTATTCTCGATGGATCTATTTGCGGGAGGGCTATTAATCGTATTTCTACTGGGGTTTGCAATTTGGGGTGGACTCCGAATTTCATCCCTCCGTTCCCGACCAAGACCCTTCACCAACTGCACCGCCTGTGTCTGAACTATTAATTTCTACGCAAGGAGAGATCATTTCAGCAACCATGACGATTGCGCCAACAAGCGTGGCATCCTCCGCCTCAACTCCGGTTGTTGCATCATCTTTGGTTCCAGGAACCACGCAAGCTGTCCAGGCCGAAACCCCCGTAGTATTTGAACCCACTCCCTACTTTGGAAATGCTCCTGTCCAGATATATATTGTTGCAAGCCAACAAGCCTGGATGCGAGTAACCGTGGATGGAGAAGTTGTTTTTGAGGGTAGAACGATGCCTGGGAGTGCGTATACATATGCCGGGAATGAGCAAGTGATATTGCGGACAGGCAATGGTGGAGGTTTGCAGGTTTATTTTAACCAACAAGAACTTGGTTTCCTGGGGGCGTTTGGTGAAGTCGTTGAGCAAGTCTTTACGATCCAGGGCGTTTTAACAGCCACCCCCGGAGTTGTTCCCACCAGCACCCCGGCTCCCACAGGCAGTCCTACGCCCTCAAGCACTCCGGGCGCAACGGTTGCAACCGCCGCACCTACCGCTTCACCTACTGCGACACCATCCCCATAGATATAGCCAAATGAAAAATAAAACATTTCACATGATATCCCTTGGCTGTGCCAAGAACACGGTAGATTCTGCCTCGATGGCACAAATTCTAGCTGGTTCCGGTTATCTATCCATCGACCAACCTTCCCAAGCCAGGCTAATCATTGTCAATACCTGCGGTTTCATAGGTCCAGCTAAAGATGAGTCCTATGAGGTTCTCCAGGAATTGGCAGCCAATAAGCGAGATGGACAATTATTGATCGCAGCTGGATGTCTCACCCAACGCTATGGAGCAGAAGTGGTTCGGAGAGTGCCAGGTATCGATGGCGTACTTGGTACCCGCCGCTGGATGGATATCCTGGAGGTGGTTGAATCTCTTCGTCATGGAAAACATCTAAAACCGCTTTATCATCTTCCAGATGTGGCCACGGTTGGTAAGGATGAACATGGCGTATTACGCGCCGGTGTACAAGGCAAAAGCGCTTTTATAAAAATTGCGGATGGATGCCGACGTCCGTGCGCCTTTTGTGCAATCCCGCTCATCAAGGGCACTGCAGTTAGTCGTCCCGAGGATGTAATTATTGAAGAATGCCGCCAGTTAAGCGGCATGGGAATACATGAGCTCAATCTAATTGCCCAGGACACGACCGATTATGGGTATGATCTTGGAATAAAGGATGGCCTGGCAAAATTGCTAGAGAAATTAACTGTGGCAGTCCCGAATGTGGATTGGTTGCGTATCATGTATGCCTACCCCGGCTTTATCACCGACCGCCTGATCGACGTAATGTCATCCCATCCACAAATCCTACCATACCTGGATATGCCACTCCAGCATGCCCACCCAGATACTTTACGCAGGATGAAGCGACCTGCCAACATGAATTGGGTCTATCGTACTTTGGAAAAAATGCGCCACGCAATGCCAGCTCTGGCGTTACGGACGACTTTCATTGTTGGCTACCCGGGTGAAACCGAAGAAGAATTCCAGGCTCTGATCGATTTTATTCAAGAAATCCGCTTTGATCGGGTTGGAACGTTTCAATTTTCATTTGAGCCCGGTACTGCCAGTGAATCTTTGGGCGATCCAGTGCCTCCTGAAGTGAAAGAAGAACGCTACGAGCGCTTGATGAGCATCCAGCAGGGGATATCTCTTGAGCGAAATCAGATGTTTGTAGGGAAAACCCTGGATGTCCTGTTTGAAGGACAGGGAGATGGGATTTCTCTGGGGCGCAGCTACCGGGATGCACCAGAAATTGATGGTCTGGTTATCGTGGAGGGCACTGCACCTCCAGGCGCACTCCTGCCGGTACGAATAACGGGTGCAATGGCTTATGATTTAAGCGGTATTTTGGCTATCCAACCTGGCTTAGAAATATCCGGTTAAAGCGATGAACGCCTGGGTGAGGGGGGCACCCAGACGTTCATCGAAATAATATTACACGAAAATTATTATTTTGACAAGGGTTAAAAGCAAGTTGTATGACAAATGTTTGAGCCCCAGGTGGGAGTCGAACCCACAACCTAAGCGTTAGGAGTGCTTCGCTCTATCCTTTGAGCTACTGGGGCTTACACGGGTGATTATAGCAGAAAATGCATCTCGTAAAATTTTTGGAAACCATCTGACTGTGGATCAAGTGGTTGAGCCTAGTCCCGACAGTTCGTGGAGGGAGGTTCGATCCGAGGCTAGCCCTAGCGGTCGAGGCAAGCAGAGCGGCCTGCTGGAGGCGTAAGTCAGTCTTACCCATAATGTAGTATAATAGTTGGAAAGTTGGATTATCTAACCGGAAGGATATAATTTGATGGACAAGACCATTTATAAGTCCCGCCTGCGCAACAAAGGCCAGGTTACTGTACCTCAGGAGATTCGCAACTTACTAGGGGTAGAAGAAGGCGACGACTTGCTGTTTTTCGCCGATAAAGCTGGACGGGTTGTGGTTTCACGCGCCCAAATCATTGATCCCGAACAGGCCTGGTTCTGGAGTGACCGTTGGCAGCGCATGGAACTGGAAGCCCAGGCTGATCTAGAAGCCGGACGCATCGTTGAATACGCCAACCTCGCCGAAGCCCTGGCGACCCTGGACAAAATCCCGGCAAATGACGATGCCGAAGATTAGGTTCACCCGACGCTTTATAAAAAGTTTTGCCCATCTGCCGGCTACCGTTCAAGAAAAGGTGAAGAAGCAACTTTCTCTACTGTCAGAAGACCCTCGGCATCCCTCATTACAAACGAAACCTATTCAGGGAGCGCTCTGGCATTTACGAGGCGCGGGTGGACATCGATTATCGCCTGACTTATGAGCGGGATGAAGACGATACCCTGGTTTTACGCGTGGTCGCCAGGCACGATAAGGCTTTGAAAAATCCGTGATGGATAGTCTGACCATTCCTTGAACAGAGGGTTGCAGGTCGTCTTTCTCTTTTCACCGGTGGTGTAATTTTTACCTAAAAAGTTGCCAGTCTACAGGCTACGGATAAGGGATACTCCCAAAGGTGATGATTAGGTACCCTGTGTGTCTTTTTAGTATGTTAGTTTGATTAAGTACCACTCATATATAGACGCCACTCATAAAATTGTCATATATCGTCAATTTTAGGTAGATATTTTTAGCCTCACGTGCACCAAGCATACCATTTAGACCCGCATGGGGATTATACATGTTCGAGCCCCGCATATAGTCATATTCGGATAAGTGGCCCAACATTTTGGCGCCAGCATAATCTCGTAGAAATGATCTGTGGGGAAAAAAAAAGTCGGACTTTTGATTATCCTCAAGGCTAGTCGAATATATTTTTGATAGATTAGTTGCAGATTTTTAACCCAAGTTCACTCGACGGATCACAGCCAGCGTTCTGCTCGCAACTCTTCCATAGCTTCAGTTTTCAGAATGCTTGCGCTAATTCGCTACTATTCACCAATTGCAGCACCATTATGGAAAACGCTCTACAAAGTGCGAATTAGCATTTATAACTTGTCGATTTTTCAGTTCGATTTCAGGATCAGTCTTATTGGGAATAAGGTCAACAATGGTCGCAATCGCTTCCTGCATCTGAATATAGGCCATTTCAGCTTCAGGTGAAGATCGAGAAAAATCGCGTGTGAAATATCCAACCATAGATGCCACATGTAATCGAAAACGGGGCTATCCGGCCATTTTTCTCCAGGGTCATACGAGCCTCTTCCTCGTACTCATCATCACGTAAAATGCAGCCCTCATCGGATCCAATCTGGCCTAAAGTTCTTCCTTGTTCAAAAACCAACCAAATGTCAGTCATCTTCGTTTACTCTTTTATATTGAACCGATTGAACCACAATCAAGACAGGAAAAGACACGCAGATTTTCGTGTCTGCCTAACTCATTTATTATCTAATCCGTAGATTGATCGGAACCGGTGCAAGAATTCATCCATCAGGCGAGCTACCTCATCCTGGGTTCCTGGAATATAGCAAGCCTAGCGAGCAAGGTGAGCTAGGTGAGCATAGGTAGTTAGCAGGATTGAGATCGAGTGCCCAGCATCCGCCCCGAAACAGGGCACCGCCATAGAGCACGGCAGGTGGCGTGACCCCAGCCACAATCATCGCTCTATATGCAGTTCGTAAAACACAAACAAAAAGCCCAAATTCGTGTTTTTGGGCTTTTTATCTTCTCTAGAGCTTCGTTTATATACTTAGCTATTTCTTTCAATCCACCCGACCCGTGACGATGACAGCCTTGACCCACCAATCGCCTGGGTGATCTCGATCTCGCGGGGAGCACTCCGGTGCAATTGAAGATCGTATGGCAGCGATATACACCAAACTGATCGTTTAATATCTAAGTCGCTCAGCAGCAGCCTTATCGCGGCTGTCAAATATGAAACGGTGTGCTGCTATCACATCAGCCGGTCCCATATACAAATCACTCGCCCAGAACGATGGGCACGACGTGGTGCAGCAAGCACACAGGATGCATTTGGTTGTATCATCGAACCGCCCGCGCTTCCTCGATGCTTTGTATCCGTTCCTGTGGCGGCGGTGGCTCATCGTTTACAAAGTATGGCATCACCGAACGATAGTGGGAAAAGAATTGTTCCATGTCCACAATCAGGTCTTTGATCACGCGGATACCCAGGATAGGTTCGACAGTAATTCTATTCGAATGCAGGTCTTTCAAAAGCGCTTTACACGCCAGATAATTGCGCCCATTGATGCGCATCGCATCCGACCCACATATGCCGTGAGCACATGAACGGCGGAAGGAAAGCGTACCGTCGAAGTATCCTTTGATATATTCAAGCA
>CAVTQM010000014.1:0-21298 GCA_963736805.1 uncultured Chloroflexia bacterium | reverse complement strand
CGGGCTCAGCAGGCGCTTCGGTGACAACGGGTGCATCGGTAGCAACTGGCTCGGTTGTGGCACCCCCACATGCACTGAGGAACAAGCCAAAAATTATCACCAGGCTGAACAATACTTTTTTTGTAAGCATACGATTCTTCCTTTCCACAATTTGGTTTCTATTTATGATGGTTTATTTTTGCAGCAGTTTAATTATGTATAGTTACAGTCCTCCTTTCAGATCATAAAAACCATTCTAAAATTGCACCGTTGAATCCATCCAGCGAAATTTCAAATCCCTGATGGTTGATCTTCTGCTCCTGGAAGCCAGATGGGGTAACCTGGCGTAGGTTTTTCAAAGAAAGCTGGCTCGATACTTTCACTTTCAGCACATTTGGACCGTGATTGGCAAAAACCGCATAACCGCGTTGGTCTCCCACCAGAGCGGACACTTCCACCATGGGATGGTCGGTGGTAAAAAGTGCCTCTACCCCAGTCCACAGCCGGAAAGCCTGATACAACTTATATAAATTCTGCTGCCCTCTCAAAGGCAGCGGGTGCCTGTGCCAGATAGCTCTCCACAGGATAGGTGCACAACAAAGCCTTACCTTTTCCATATGAATTGGCAATCAGTGCCGGTCTGCCATCCTGGTCAATTGCAATGACCTGCCCACCTTTCAAATCAACCGTAAGCTGGCCAATTTCTTGGATTGCTGGCATCTACCTCAAAATGAAATGTTTCACCTGGTTTCAGGTCACCGAAGGCGACCACCACTTTCAAGGTAACATCCCTTACGGGAGCATGGTCTGCCAGGCGTGCCCCGAATAGCTCATCCATATCGGGGATGGCCACATCCGCACACAGGGAGGCGTAAAGTGACACACCACCCTTTACATAATCTTTCACCGATTCCCAAAAACTGGTATGCACATGCACCAGGTTATCGGAGGTACTGGTCAGGGGAGCAGGCAGCAACAGCACAGGCCAGTGATCCCAGGGCCGCTTTTCGCGCAGGAATTCCACTTTTAACCCGGCTTGCCGGCCCAATATGAGCGCACTCAACCAGGCACCCACCAACCAACGATTCAACTCACTTTGATCGCGATTTTCACTCCCTGAGACAACTCCACCGTCCTGCGTGGAGACGTAAGGGATGGGGCTGGTGCCTTTTATCCCCAAGTCAGAAAAATCCCCATGCGGCTTGGACCATTCCTGCGGCACGATAATCCCGGCAGAGGCTGTTTCAGGCTCCAGACCAGTTAAATCCATTTGACCCAGCACCTGGCTGAAATTGCGCAGCTCCACCCCCTGTGGGCGATCCCGGCGGTCCCAGGTGGTGAGACCGAACTGGGTCTCGTGGGGGGCGCGCAGATAAGGGGCTCGATGATAGGTCTCAGGGGCGGCATCGGTGAAGCACCACAGCAGGAAGCCATTGGCACCGGCTGCCAGCGAGGAATACATAGTCGTGCGATCGAAGGCGGCGATACGCTCAGGGGTATATTGGGCCGAGGAAGCCCCCAGCTCATGGATCATCACCGGGTGACCGGCACCCGAACCCAGCAGGGTTTGAAAAGCCCCGCAGTACGTGCCGCGAGTCGAGAGCATCGGGTCGGGGAACAGGCTGGGTTCGTAGATCGAATACGGGTGGGCGGAGAAGAAATCCACTTCCTCAGCGATCAGATCAGGGCGGAAGGGCCCATGGTTGACATCATCCATCGAGATGCCCACTACCAAGGGTGTGTCGGGATCGTTTTGCGGATCGCCCCGGCGATCAGGCGGGTCCAGTTGATCGCCATGGCATCACTGGTCTGCCCGGAGACGATCCAAAAGGGCGGCTCATCGGTCAAATCCCAGGCCAGGATGGCTGACTCGCCTGCGTAACGATCAGCGAGTGCAGCCGCGTGGTCGGTTTCCAGGCGCAGCATCTCGGGGTCCGCATGGGGGTGGCGTCCATGCCGCCATGGCACATCCCAGTAGGCTTCACCCACCTCACCACCAATAAACAGGGCTGGGTGCAGGTAGATCGGTATTTGTGTGCCATCTTGACCAAAAAATCAAGCTGGGCAAACGCTTCAGGATTGTAATCGCCCGGGCGCGGCTCGAACCAGGCCCAGAACAGGTCTAGGCGCACGGTGTTGAAGCCCAGGTCCTGCATCTTGGCAAAGTCAGCCTCGATGCTCGCTTCATCCCAATTTTGAGTCCAGTCCAGGGCTGTCATGGCAGGCACCCAATGGGCTCCCACAGGGACGAAGCGCCCTTGCCGGGTGGAGAAATACGTGCCTTTCAGAGTTGCAGGTGGTAGTTTCATAAAAGGTTTCTCTTTCTTCTGAATGATAGGCGTAGGGGCACGATATATCGTGACCCTACATAAATTATTTAACGCTCAAATCAAACCCCACCTCAAACAACCGCTTCCACGGCAGATGGATATGCTCAACTTCCACCGCCTTGACCACCCCGGCAGCGATAAAAAGCCGCTCCAGCTCTCCCGCAGCCAACAACAGGCGTCCCTGCACCTGCTTTTCCACCTTCTCTACCGTGGGTGAAGGTAAGCGCTCCATGGTGGGATTCAATCCGAAAGCAGGTAAGTCTTCCAACATAATCTGACTGCGCAGGCGTGCCTGGTAAAAATAATCATCCAGCAAGCGCAGGAACAGGAACTCGTAGTGGGCATGCGTCTGGTCAGGGTCGACCCCATTTCTTTGTGCCAGCAGGCGTAATACTGCATGTGCCAAAACAGTACCCAGGGTGTTACCTGCTGTATTCCAACCTGCATAAGCGGTCAAGCGGGCGGATTCCGTATGCATCATGAGCAGGTTACCCAAAATCATGTCAGCGCCATTGACGAAGGCCACATCTGCCAGGGCTACCGGGTGATTCGATTTGAGCTCACTCAGAATTGCACGCACCAGCTCTCCAGGGCTGCGCTCAGAGCTTTGCATCTCCCGCCGCGTACTACGGTAGATCGGGTCTCCCTCGACTTCATCCAGATAAGAGCGCAGTTTTCCTGGCAGCTCAGCTCTTATCGTTTCCAACCCGTTCCACACCAACCATTGCAAGCTGGCTTCGCCCTGCGCATGTGCAGGTGCATTCAGGTAGAGCAGCAGGTCTGCTTCTTCAGGAGTGGAAGCCAACATGCCACCCAGAGGCGCCAGGTGGGCTTTGACCAGCTCGTGGATTGGACGGTCTTCATAGGAGGTGGTCAGCGAGGCTGAATGGATGCTGGAATAGCGTGGGTAAACTTTTGGCTTAAATCCAGCCTGCCGGCAGGCTGCACTGGCCAGTAAAAGGCAGCCAATCTCATCCGCCCCTGGATAGGTGATCGCCATGTCAGCCAGGTTTTTTCGATGCAATGTGGCTTGTAATATGCGCGCTTCGGCAATGTTCCAACCATACTCGGCAGTATCGTCCTGGGGAAGCAGCAGGAAATCGAAGATACCATGCTCCAGCCAGTCAATCATACGCAGATTTACCTGGTGGTTGCGCTGCCTGCCTGCCAGGTAGTCATCATAAACAGACCCGGGAATACGCCTGAATAAGTCGCTCTTCTCCGACTGCTCCTGTGAGCTCGCTTCACCCAGGCTGATCTTGTGCTCCAAATAGGATAAGCGGAACATCGCACTTCCATAGGTAGCCCAATAATCTTTTTCCTCCTCGCTGGAATTGGCACGCGAGATACGCAGGATCACGCTCGAGGCAAGAATAGGCAGCTGCGGCCGGCTGGCTTTGATATTCTTTAATACAGCTAACCGCTCCAGGATCGCATCAAGCGGATCTAGGGAGGTTCGAGATGGGATCAATCCACCGTAGCCAAGCGTGTCAAGCGCAATGATGAGCACGTCCGCAGAATCAGCCTCTTGGGTGAGCCACTCGACCAGACGGAGGTGCTGCGAGTCTCTCCAGGGATTGCCCAACCATTCGCATGGAGGCAGGTGCAGAGCATACCCAGCCAGGCGTGCCAGATATTTGGGATAGTCGTAGTTGACCGGGCGGTCGTCCATGGGGAGCAGGACCATCACTGGTTTCATGCCTGCCTCATCTGGTTCACAAACTGTGCAGTGATCCATTGAGGGCGGGTAATGGCGCTGCCCACCACCACGGCAAATGCACCCAGAGCCAGTGCCTGGGCAGCCTGCCCGGGGGTGGCAATACGCCCTTCGGCAATGACCGGCACTTTGATAGTTTTAACCAGCCTGTTCAGCAACTCAAAATCAGGTGCCTCCTGCCTGGCTGAAACCTCTGTATAGCCAGACAGGGTGGTGGAGACCAGGTCTGCCCCAGCACTTTGGGCTGCCAATCCGTCTTGATCGTTGCTGATATCCGCCATCACCGGGCAGCTGGTGCGTTCATGGATCAAGCGAATCCGGTCGATCAGGCCGAGACCATCCGGATTCGGGCGGTCAGTGGCGTCGATGGCGATGATATCAGCCCCAGCGTTTGCCACCTGAATGGCACTTTCTATGCTTGGGGTGATGCGCACGGAGAAATCCGGAATATCGAGCTTGTAGATACCAATGATGGGAAGCCGGACCGAGCGGAGAATGGCTGCGATATCCTCGGGGGAATTGGCACGGATACCCACCGCCCCACCTTCCGCAGCCGCCACGGCCATGGCAGCCATATGCATCGAGCCATGCAACGGCTCATCATCCAGCGCCTGGCAGGAGACGATCAATCCCCCACGCAGCCGCCTCAATATGCCAGGCAGCTTAGCCAGGTAGGCAGGATCACGGGAAGTGGCTGTGAGATGGTTCATAACCAGGTCAGCTGCATTCTTCACCCCGCCTGAAGCTGAAATAAAATCGGCATTGATCACCACGACGTTACCGACCAGGAATATTCGATCGGCTCAGCGGTATTGGTGTAGGCGCGCACCTTCGAGAGCATGGCAGGGGAGCCAGGCTGTGTTTCCAGGAACTCAGCCTGGTCTGTTTTAAGCAGCACAGGCTCCAGGCTCTGGTCCATCATGGTCACATTGGTCTGGTAATGAACCCCCAGCCACTCATAGAGCGAGCTGGTTGTAAGCTCCGAGGCATTCTCAAGATGTGGGAAACGCTTCTGTGAGAGATAACTCGTCTCCAGCAGGATCGGCTCACCATCCGCCAGACGCACGCGCACGATCTCGAACACCGGCTCGCCCTGCTCCAGGCTGAGCATGTTGGCAACCTCCACCCCTGCATCCACAACCTGGAGGGAGACCAGGCGGCTGCTGGGCTTCCTGCCGATGGCACGCATCTGTTCGGTGAAGCTGAGTTTGCTGGGCGAAATTTCAGTAATTGCAGGATGGGAAACAAAGGTGCCCACCCCGTGCCGGCGGATCAGCCAGCCCTGGCGAGTCAGATCATCCAGGGCGCTGCGCACGGTCAAGCGGGAAACGCCATACAGGTCTGCCAGCTCCCATTCGGAAGGGACTGCCTCACCCGGCTTGAGCTGACCACGCAAGATCAGCTCGCGCAAGTTTTGCTCGATAAGGTCATACAGCGGGGATTTATCCTGCCGGTTGATTGTGAACAGGTCTTTGGGTTCGGTCATCACAGGATCCATTCGAGGCAATAGATGTCAAGACGACTAGATGTCAATACATCTAGTATTATAGACCGAATCAAGAAGTTAATAGGGAATTTAATTACCCCTCCCCCATTTTTTCAAAATGGTGATGCGGGAGGAGAGATATTACGTGATACTGGTGTAGTGCAGAATATACTGCTCGAGCTGGCTGATCATTTCCTTCTGCTCCGAGATGATCGAGCGCACCAGGTCACCAATCGATACGATGCCAACCAGGGTATCACCGTCAAGCACAGGCAGGTGGCGAATGTACTTGGCAGTCATCAGGGTCAGCCCTTGATCATTGGTCATTTCCGGCGTGGAATAGATTACATGCGAGGTCATGATCTCTTTTACATAGGTCTTCTTGGAGGTTTTTCCCAACAAAATCACCTTGCGGGCATAGTCTCTTTCAGAGAAGATTCCTACCAACTTTCCATGATCCATGACAGGTAATGCCCCCACATCTTTATCTGCCATGGTCTGCAAGGCTTCATAAACTGTTGCTCCCGGTGATGTGCTCCAGATCTCATTCCCTTTTTCACTCAAGATCTTACGAATTGTCTGCATGGATCTTCCTCCTGGACGAATTGGTTTGGCGACCGGATTAATATGTCAGAATTATATTCAGAAACATGGAATTTACAAGCACATATTTATAAATAATTGAGCGATGTATAATATCAGGATGCAGGCTGGATTTATCGCTAATCTTCCAAAGAAGCGCCAGGAGCTTGAAGACGCTGAGGCTGAACTGGTAGAGCTGGAAAAGCAGATCCGGGTATTTGAAGCTACTGTGGACAACCGGCTGGGCGACCTGCTCGATCAGTTGAGCGATTTAAACGCTGAAACAGCGCTCCTTGACGAAGAAATCAGGATGATACGGGAACAGCGTCTCTATGGGGCAGACCTGATGCAATATTCTGAAGGCGCGCCCCGCCCTGCCCGCCCCAAGAAACTGACTGACCTGCCTCCCCAGGTGTTAACCAGTCTGGATAAGACCCAGTCATCGGCTGACAATCCATATGCGCCGCAGGGTATTCAAATCCCGGATATCAAAACGCTCTACCGCAAGCTGGCCCGTCGCTACCACCCTGACCTGGCACGCAATGCTGCGGACCGGGCTCAATCGAACCGGCAAATGGCTGAGATCAACCAGGCATATTCTGCAGGTGATTTACCAACCCTGCTCAAGCTGGCTGGGATGGATATTCCCTATGGGGTAGACTTATCTCAACAGAATTTACAGGCTGGATTATTTACACGATCGTTCATTAACCGAAGCAGAACAGCTGGAACGTAAAATAAACGCCGTACGCCAGCGAATTACCCGCCTGTCTGATTTACCCCTCGTCAGGCTCAGCCTGGAAGTAAAACTGGCGCGCCACCAGCGTCGCGACCTGCTGAATGAGATGGCAATCGAGCTGCGCTACAAGGTGGCACGCAAAACTGCTGAACGGGATTATCTACAGGCACAAATCAAGGCCAGTGGGTATTACCAGGAGGATTAACATCGAACCAGTCGTGTCTTCAGCGTAGTATAGATTTTCTGGAGGGGAAAAGAATTAATTTGTAAATCTTTACCAAATGATCAAGAAATACATAATTACACCTGGAGAACTTTTTTTCTTAGCTTGCAGTATTAGTATTGAATGCTTTACTTCATCAAGCCAATAAAATTAATAAAAACGCGACTTTTAGGCTGGAGGAATTTGTGAGACAGATTTATAAAGGGATTTTATGCATGACACTCGCCCTGAGTGCTTGCTCTTTAGATATACAAGGACGCCAAACCGATCTGACAGCACTCCCTGTGGAGTCACCAGCGCCTCAAACCATGGTCTCCCTCGATCCGTTGACCCCTACCTCAGCTCTTACGCAAGAAATACCAACCGTAATCCCGGGAATATCCACTCAAACCACTCTTCCCTCTTCGACGCCTGAGGTCAGGATCGAGCTTATCAAGTTCACCACCCAGGATAATATTGAGCTGGCAGGTACAATATTTGGAGAAGGAGAGCTGGCTGTTATCCTGGCACATATGGGCATGCCTGGCACGGATCAACGCTCCTGGCAACCTTTTGCCCGTTTGCTGGCTGAACGAGGCTATACCGCCTTGACCTTCGATTTTCGCGGCCGGGGTGACTCGGGTGGTCAGCTGGAGCAAAGTCTGCTGCCCTACGACATGCAGGCTGCCATTCAACTGCTCACCGACCGGGGATATCAGCGGATTGCTTGCATCGGGGCCAGCATGGGAGGCACAACCTGCATGCGGGCAGCTCTGGAGCATGATCTGGCCGGCCTGGGGGTAATTGCCGGTGTGCTGGACCTTGGAAAACCAAACCAAATCTCCATATCCGAAATCCAGGACCTCAAACTGCCCAAGCTGCTGGTTTATGGAGCCTACGAAATGCCGATGGTGATGAAGGATATGGAAAGCCTGATTGAGCTTAGCCCCGAACCCAAGCTAATCCAGGTATATCCAACGGCTGAACATGGAACCGCAATTTTCGACACGCAATATGGAGGCCAGCTGACGGAGCTCTTAATCCGTTTTTTGCAAGCCATCCGTGATGGCACCCCTTTAGCCGACAGGGTAATACAATGAGACTGAAACGATGGACTATTTTTTGGTTCTCTGCAGGCATCCTCTTAGCAGCCTGCACCCACGCCACACCCGTCAGCAGCCCGATCGCAAGCCAGGTTCCCATCCAGGCGACACTGGTGTTGATGCATGGCACGCTGATCGATGGCACGGGCCAAGAACCCATCCCAGATGCGATGGTGGTGATGGATGGCGAGCGAATCGTTGGCGTTAGCCCAACAACCTCAGAAAAATTCGCCAAAGGTACCCAGGTGATCGACCTGGAAGGGGCAACTATTTTACCGGGCTTTATCAACGCCCATGTGCATGATGCCTATGACGAAATACGCTTGAAAACCTGGGCACAAGCGGGTGTGACGACAGTGCGGGATGTGGGTATCCTCTCCGGAGCAGGCCAGCTAACCCGTTTGATTGCCTTACGGGACCAACTCGGCACATCTCCGGAATATGCCCGCCTGGTTTCCGCCGGGTATATGCTATCCGTACCTGGGGGATACGGTCAGCTGGATGTGACCTCGATCGATGACGCCCAGCCAGATCGTGAACATGGAACTGGATGCCGGAACTGACCTGATCAAGCTGGCGATGGAATCGGGATATGCAGGAATCAGCAACCTGCCCAATTTTTCTCAAGCAGAGCTAAATGCCATTGTCAGCACTGCGCACGAACGAGGCAGGCTGGTAAGCGCGCATATTACCGAGGTGAAATTCCTGCAAATGTTGCTGGATGCCGGCGTGGATGATCTGGCTCATATCCCTAATGATTTTGTCCGCCCGGAATTGATCAGCCAGCTGATCGAGCAGGATGTTTACGTTGTCCCAACCTTGACCGTCTTCGAAGCCTACGGTGGTCTGCGAGGTTCTTCGAATAATCTCGGTAAATTCGTTAAAGAAGGGGTACAGATCGCCATGGGGAACGATTTTACGGCCATTCCTCAAAACAACTTCGACCATTTTGACCTGGGCATGCCCATGCATGAGATCATGCGGATGAGCGAAGCAGGTATGACACCCATGCAGATCATCGTGGCATCCACCCGCAACGCCGCGCATGTAAGTGGATTGGATCAGGTGCTGGGTACAATTGAAGTGGGTAAGCTGGCTGACATCCTGGTGATCAACAATAACCCGCTTGAAGACCTTTCAGCTCTCACCCAGGTGAAAATGGTCATTCACAGCGGGGTGATCATCCGCAAGTAATTTAACCAACCCTATCAGGCTTCTATTCTATACCTTCTTGAAACCATCATAGTTCGCATTTTTCAATGGTGGATGAGGCGGAAATCGTCTCCAGCGCGGCTGCCTGCCAGGGTGATTGAGCATCCAGCTGCATGACGATCCAAAGCGCAGAAATCTCCCTTGGACTGTCGGCAATCCTTCCTGAAACAGCCAACTCCACGCACCACATTTCCCCGCTTTCTACTCGTGTTGCGCGCCAGGCATTCCTGATCTCCACCTCGTTCAGCACCTGGAAGGGCGTGCTGCCCATCCACGGGCTGGTGTAATAGGTTCGGGCGGTTTTATCCAACACTTCCTGAGCATCCGGGGGTAAGCCTTGATTGGTTGAGCAGCTGATCAGCAAGCTGAAGACCAGCAGAAAAGCCGCGATACGCTTGTATTGCATCAAGATTGCATTACCAAAAACAGGCACTTAAATTTCCTCACCGCTCAGCGTGCCAGGCTTTTTCCACCCGCTGAACAAGGCATGCCCGGCTTGCATGAAATGCACGTCAATTTCCTTAAAACCAGCCTGCTCCAACCACTTAAGCTGGTCCAACAATAGGCTGGGATGATCGATGTCCTCCGGGTCGAAATAGCGGAAGGTATTCCAACCCTCACCGAGGAAAAAATCCAAAGCCGCGCTTGAGCCCTCCAATTCCATGGATCGCTGACGAACAACCTCATCCAGGGCATCCGCGGCAATGTTTCTGCCTGCAGGGGAGGCGGGCTCGATCACATCTGCGATGATAAAAACCCCACCATGCGTGAGCATTGCATACACATCCTCGAACAGCCTCCGCTTCCCCTCCCCGTCCAGGTGGTGGATGGCAAGCGACGAGACCACTGCCTGAACAGGTTGATCCAACTTTCGCCAGGAGCAGTCTGCCAGGTCAAAGCTGCCCAATTTGACTCTCTCACCAAAGCGTGAAAGCCTGGACCCTGCCTGCTCCAGCATCAATGTCGAACCATCTAAACCCCAATAGGCTGCCTCAGGCAGCTCATTCAGCAATAGCTCAGCCAATAGCCCCTCCCCACAGCACAGCTCCAGAACGGTGAAGGGTTGGGTCAATCCTTTCAGCAGGTCGGCTACGATATGCATCTGCTGCTCGCGGGCGGGAACAAAGTAGCGCCCGTAATCGAGGTAACGGCGGGAGGTTTCTTCGTCCCAGTGGATTTTGGGATTATCGACGGTCATTGAATTGCTTATCCTCCAAGGAATTTTTAATCGAAATTTTTGAGTGTCTCAACAATCTGGTATATAGGCACATTTAAATCATACCGCAAATTCCATTCCTTGCAATCGAGTCTAAAGCGAGTGAGGGTCTGTAACCGCCAGCGTTGATGGCGGAAATATTCGCGAAATAAGGCTTACTTGCCTCACAAACCTGTCAGGTCCACCTTTAGGAAAGCCTCGCCGCTCACCCCATGAAAATTATTGCGGTAAAATTAACCGATGTCTTACACTTTAGTTATGTTTCTCGTGCGAGTGATCCTGCGTCTCATCGCTCGCCTCACGGTTTATGGACTGGAAAACCTTCCACCCAAAGGGACCAGCTTCATCGGCGTAGCCAACCACATCGGAAGGATCGACCCCGCCTTTGTCTTGTACATGCTTGATCGCAAAGACATCATCATGTTGGTGGCTGAAAAATACAAGGAACACACCTGGTCACGTGTTTTAGCCCAGGCTGTAGATGGCATTTTCGTGGACCGATATAATGCGGATCTGAACGCCATGCGTGAAGTGCTGCGCCGCATCAAAAAAGGTGGTGTATTGGTCATTGCACCTGAGAGCACGCGCAGTCCGACTTGCTCGTTGATCCAGGGCTGGGATGGCGCAAGCTACATTGCGGCCAAGTCTGGTCTACCCATCCTTCCGGTCGGTGTTACAGGCAGTGGAGATAAAGAGGTGATGGACAGGCTCAAGCATTTCCGACGCTTGAAGGTCGTTGCCCATGTTGGAGCGACGTTCACCCTGCCACCACTGGATCATAAAAACCGTGATGTGCAGCTCGCAGAAGCTACCGAGGAGATCATGTGCCGCATCGCGGCTGAGTTACCCGAAGCCAACCGGGGAGTGTATGCCGATTGCCCCCGTTTGCAAGAGCTTTTAGCTGAAAAAGCTCTGCAGCAGGATCAAACACCGCGGGTGTTTGGATAATTTCAATGATTTGGATCATCGATGGATAACAGCCAGCGCCGCAGAGCAATTCAGGAAGCCCGAGAACTGCTTCAATCTGACCCGGTTTATCTGGACACGGAAACTACCGGGCTGCATCTCACCGCGGAGGTCATCGAGCTGGGAGTGATCGATGACAAGGCAAATGTGCTGTTCGACGCTTTAATCAAGCCACGTGGGAAGATCGACCCAGCTGCAGGGCGGGTGCATGGGATCACTGCTGAGATGCTCGAGAGCGCCTCCACCTGGGATATCGTTTGGCCTCAAGCTGAGGCAGTGCTGATGGGGCGCAGGATCGGGGTGTATAATGTAGAGTTCGACTATACGCCTGATCAAGCAAACGCATAACCGCTCCTGGCTTCGCTGGTCTCTCCCGGACAGCAATTTCTTCGATGTCATGAAACTGTATGCGAGATATTTTGGAGATTATGATTCCTACCACCGATCTTATCGCTACCAATCCCTGGAACAAGCCGGCAGGCAGTGCGGCATCCGCCTGCCCAATGCTCACCGGGCAGTGGATGATTGCCTGCTCACGCGTGAATTGCTCCATTACATGGCAGAAAACGGATAAATTGCGATGAATTGTGAATTCTCAGGCTGATTGACTTAGAAATACTAATTGCTAATGACTAACAGCTAAATTATGAGCCTACTCGAAGTACAACTTGAAGCCCGCAACCTGCTGCAGCTAAGACCACTTTTCCTGCACAGCAAGACCACGGGTGCAGCTGAGCAATCAGAAGTGGTCGAGATTGCCATCCTGGACAGCGCTGGGATGCCACTGGCGGATGAGCTTGTGAAACCCAAGCGGCACATACGCCCGACTTCAACGCGAGGTCCACGGCATCACGGACGAGATGGTGGACTCTGCGCCGAAATGGGCAGAGATACTTCCAAAGATCGAAGAGCTGCTGATGGGGCGGCAGGTTTGCATCTATGATTATGAAGCTGAGATCGTGGCTTTGAAAAATTCTTACCAAAATAACCATAATCGCTATGTGTTGGACGATAACAATTTTATAAGCCTGATGGAGATGTTCGCCCGTTATAAGAATGACCGCGATCCACGCAGCGGTGCATTCTACGCCTATACCCTCGAGGATGCAGCCCGTTTGTTGGGAATCGATATTGAGATCATCGGCTATCGCCGGGCACGTGAAGACGCCTGGTTGATGCGTGCCATACTTATCACCATTGCTGGTTGGAAAATTTATTATTAATGTCAGAAAATTTAAAGGAAGTAAAATATACCATCCAGGGGATGGACTGTGCGGATTGTGCCCTAAGTCTGGAGCGCAGCCTGGGACAGATCAAAGGGGTTGAGCAGGTAAACGTTAACTTTACCACCGGGCGGATGGACGCCAGTGGTGATTTTGACCCCAAAGAATTGATCCAACGCGTAGAAGCGCTCGGATACCATGCTGAGTCTCCAGAAGAATCCGCGGCTGGTAAGATCGCCGGCACCTCGGATTCTAGCCCAGGGACAACCATCCAACTGCCGGGATTTCTAGGCTACCTCTACTCTACCCCCCAAACCCGCTTGGCACTATTGGGTGCGTTACTGCTGTTGATCTCCATCCCGTTATCGCTGGCAGCTAACAATCCCCAAATCCTCTGGGTTACAAACCATCCTTCAGGGACTGGCAGCCATCATAGCTGGATTCCCGATCGCCAACCGGGGTGTGCGCGCCCTCGTTTTCGGGAGGCAAATCACCATCGACCTGCTCATGGCCATCGCCACGCTGGGTGCCCTGCTGATCGGGGAGACCGGTGAAGCAGCCACAGTGGTGATGCTATTCGCCATCGGCGAAGCCCTGGAAGGTTATACAGCTGAACGAGCCCGCAATTCACTTCGCAGCCTGATTGCCTTAAAACCAGATGTAGCCCACGTTATGCGCCCATGCATGGATTGTGCGGAGCATATGGGGCAGCAAGGTTACCAGGGCGGGGTATGTCCCATCTGCGGAGAGCATGAAATCTCCTTGCCGGTTGAGCAGGTGGCAGTAGGCGAACTTGTCATCGTTAAACCTGGTGAGCAAATACCTGTGGATGGTCACATTACCAGCGGGAGTTCATTCGTCAACCAGGCACCTGTGACGGGTGAATTGATCCCGGTGCAAAAATCCCCGGGTGACAAGGTTTATGCAGGCACGCTGAACGGCGAGTCAGTGCTCGAGGTCACTGTTTCCCAGCTGGCGACAAATTCGACCATCAGCCGGATCGTGCGCCTGGTGGAACAGGCTCAATCCCGCCGGGCACCCATTGAGCGTTCGATTGACCGGTTCGCAGCCTGGTATACCCCGGCAGTGGTCGGTCTGGCGCTGCTGGTGGCAATCCTGCCTCCCCTGCTGACGAACACTCCTTTTTTAGATAGCAACGGTACGCATGGCTCCCTTTACCGCGCCCTGACGCTGCTCATCATCGCCTGTCCGTGCGCATTGGTGATCAGCACTCCAGTCACGCTGGTCAGCGCCCTCACCTCATTGGCACACCGGGGTGTGCTGGTCAAGGGTGGCGTTTTCCTGGATGTGATGGCCCGTGCGAAAATATTTGCCTTTGATAAGACGGGCACCCTCACCCAAGGCCAACCATCCGTTACCCAGGCCAGGTCTGTGGATTGTATCCCGGGTACAGTGCGCTGTGCAGCCTGCGATGATATGGTCGCACTGGCAGGAACCTTAGAGCGCCGGTCGGAACATCCACTCGCTCAAGCCATCATGGCGGAAGTTGAAGCCCGGCAACTTTATCACGTATACCCGGCAGCAGAATCGATCCAGGCATTGGCAGGCATGGGCGTGCAGGGATACTCCAATGGTAACCACATCCTGGTGGGCAGTCATGACATGTTCCATACCCGGGATGATACTTTTGACCAAAAATTACACGCAGACATTCAATCTACCATCGATGCAGGTCAAACGGTGATGTTGGTGGGGAAGGATGACAAATTGCTCGGGTTTGTGAGCGTAGCCGATACCTTGCGCCCCACAAGTGGAGAAGCCTTGCATCAGCTGAAATCTATTGCCCCCAATATACAGACCGTCATGCTGACTGGCGATAACCCGATCGTTGCGCGAGAAGTAGCTGAAAACATTGGGAACCTGGACCAGGTGCGCGCGGGATTGCTACCCGAAGACAAGCTCGAAGCAGTCCGTGACCTGCAATCGAAATATGGGTTGGTGGTGATGATTGGTGATGGGGTGAATGACGCCCCCGCCCTGGCAGCCGCGGATGTCGGCATTGCCATGGGTGGAGCAGGATCGGCTCAGGCGATGGAAACCGCGCGATGTGGTGCTGATGCAGGATGACCTGCAGCGTCTGCCCGAAACCATACGCACATCGCGCAAGGCAAACAGGATCATTGCACAAAATATCGCCATCAGCCTGGGGCTCAAAGCGGTCTTTTTAATTCTTGCCTTGTTTGGCTGGGCAACGCTTTGGATGGCGGTATTTGCGGATATGGGCGCTTCGCTGCTGGTTACGCTGAATGGAATGCGCATGCTGCGCAAGAACAGCTAAGGGTTAGCCAAGCGTTTCTTCCGGAACGACAATGAACAGCACGATGTAAATGAATAAAAATGAGCCAAATCCAAATAATGTTCCAAGGGCAAAGATCAAGCGCATGATCGTGGGATCAATTCCAAAGAAATTTGCCAATCCTGCGCACACGCCTACAAGCATGCGATTATTCCGACTGCGATATAGTTTCCTTGTTTCGGGTGTCATAATATTTCTCCTTAACCTTACGCTATTATTAACGCATCCGTGCCCAAAAGGTTGCGTTTAATGACAGATAACCTGCTTTTACCCCTTTCTCAATCGCGTTACCGGGGCTGCCTGCTTGGCCTGGCGGTTGGTGATGCGATCGGCACCTCGGTCGAGTTTATGCCCCCGGGCAGCTTCACTCCGTTGACCGATATGGTCGGGGGAGGACCGTTCAACCTCGCCCCCGGTGAATGGACCGACGATACATCCATGGCATTATGCCTGGCAGACAGCCTGATCGAGCAGAAGGGTTTCGACCCCATCGACCAGCTTGAGCGGTACGTACGCTGGTATCACACAGGTTATCTCGCTTCCAACGGGCGCTGTTTTGATATTGGCATCTCCACCGCGGCCTCCCTGCATCGTTTCGAGCGCACGCGTGAGCCTTATCCAGGCTCGACCGCCGCAAACTCGGCTGGTAACGGTTCACTGATGCGCCTGGCACCGGTGCCCATGTTCTATGCCCGTCAGCCTCGTATGGCAATCGAGAAATGCGCAGATTCCTCCCGTACCACGCATGCCAATTTAAAAGCAGTGGATGCCTGCCGTTATTTCGGTGCTGTGCTGGTGGGGGCATTGAATGGGCAACCCAAGCAGGTATTACTTTTACCTCCGCAAGATTGGGAATTCCTGGATGCCGAAACGAAAGCGCTGCTAGCGAACTTGGAGCCAGATATTGCTGAAGTGGCCAGCGGCTCTTTCAAACGAAAATCTCCCCCCGCTATACAGGGTGGTGGATATGTTGTGCATGCACTGGAGGCAGCCTTGTGGGCTTTCTACCAATCCAGCACATTTACGGAAGGCGTGCTGATGGCTGCCAACCTGGGTGATGACGCTGACACCACAGCTGCCATCTATGGTCAGCTGGCGGGAGCGTTTTACGGGGAGCAGGGCATCCCAGAAGGGTGGCGGAGCAGGCTGGCGATGGTGGATGTGATCATTGGGTTTGCAGATAAGCTGTATCACCTCACCCGTCCCTAGGATAGAGATGATTCTTCTATCAGAAATTCCAACATGAAAAACACTCCAAAACATTATCTAATCGCAAATCCATGCGTTTGGAAGGATATGATTACACACTGCCCGGTGCATACTTTATCACACTGGTGACCCAACACCGCGAATGCCTATTTGGAGAGGTGGTTGGTGGTGAAATGCGGATGAATCAGTTTGGTAAAATCGTTGAGCGCGCCTGGTTAGATCTACCCTTCCATTATCCGCATATTATTCAGGAAGCGTTTGTAATTATGCCAAACCATGTGCATGGAATTATTGATATCAAGGCTAGTAGGGGAGGGTCTGAGACCCTCCCCTACAAAACAAAAATATACGGTTTATCGGAAATCGTACGGGCTTTTAAATCTTTCTCTGCACGTCGAATTAACCAAATGCGAAACAAGCATGGTATTGCTGTTTGGCAGCGCTCATTTTATGATCATATTATCTGCAATGATCGGGATTATCATAATATTTGGGAATACATACAGATCAATCCACAGCAATGGCAGGAAGATGAATTGCATGCAAATTGATGAGAACTGGGGAAAAAATGTACCTCTTCACCCTGCTTCAGTCACCAGCACGACCCGGTAGCGTGCCTTATTCTGCCTCACCCGTTGTATCGCCTGGTTAACACTCGCCATCGGCATGACTTCGATCATCGGGGTAATGTGGTGTTCCTGTGCAAAGCTCAACATCTCCTGCATGCTGGCGTGATTCCCAAGGAATGATCCGGTGATCGACAAATTATGCGCTACCAGATCCGTCGGATCCATGCTCATATTTGGAAAGCTGACCAGGACGATCCTCCCCTCTTTCTTTACGATGTTCAATAATGGGTCCCATGGGATCTGACCCGGCGCGGTCACGAGTAAAAGATCAAAATTAAAATTGTTCTGCCGTAATCCAGGCCGGTCGCTTGCCAGGATAAAGTGATCCGCCCCAAAGGCAAGCGCTTGATCCTCCTTCTCTGGGGATGATGAAATAGCGGTCACCTCGTGTTTAAGCGCATGAGCAACCTGGATTGCCAGATGTCCCAGGCCACCAACACCCACAATGGCGATCTTCAGAGATGGTTGCAGCGCATACCTGCGTAATGGCGTGAATACCGATATCCCTGCACACATCAACACAGCAGCAAACTCGGAGGGCATTTCCGCTGGTAGTGGGTAGGCAAAACGGTGGTCCACAACAACCGAAGAAGAAAAACCACCGTAGGGTTTCCAGGTGGCTGATTCGACAATATCCATGCACATTTCTTCCTGACCCTGCATGCACCACTCGCAGTGCATGCATGAACGACCCTGCCATCCGATTCCCACCCGGTCACCTGTTTTTATACCGGATACTGCCTGACCCACTTGCGCTACATACCCAACGATCTCATGCCCTGGCACAAAAGGATACTCGGTAATTGAATAATAATCATCCACCGCCTGGATGTCCGTGTGGCATAAGCCACAATGAGTGACCGATACCCGCACATCATTCTCCCCCATTTCCGGTGGGTCGAAGTAAAAAGGTTTAAGCGGTTCACCTACCGCCATGGATGCATATCCAAGTATGCTTGAAGACGTCATATTGGTCTCCTCCGCTTCCAACCTGCGTCTTTTATGAGATATACCCACCCAACCTGCATCTGTTATTGAATACTATACAACCCTTTTTTATAGTTTAAGTCAAGTTGAACCAGAAGCCTTGCAGGTGAGTATTTTTTTCGTATGCCTTGAATGAGTGACTGTTATTCAAATTTATCGTGATTCCAATTACAATAAGAAATCCAACCAGGAAGAAAATAATGAAACTCAAAATAGCATTCATCACAATTATTTTTCTAGCTTTTCTACTGGGTTTATCGAGCACAGGCAAAGCCTCTCCACCACCCCTACCCCAGCGTATCCGCCAGGTTGCCCAGCTGATGGGTGGCGAGAACAATCAGCGTATTTGGATACAGTGTCGCTATCTCCGGTGATACCCTGGCGGTAGGTGATCCCTCTGACGATCAATATGGGGCCGAGGCGGGCTCGGTGACGATCTATCAATCCGATCCTGCTGGTCATTGGGTTGAAATCACCAGGCTGACAGCCTCGGATGCTGAAGAAGGCATCCGTTTTGGGAATAGTCTCGCTCTGAGCGGTGATACTTTGGTGGTGGGTGCACCGTATGATAATGATTTCGGAGAACATTCGGGAGTCTGTGTATATTTTCGAGCGTGACCATGGCGGCAGCAATACCTGGGGACAGACTGCCAAGTTAACTACCAGTGATGCCTTCACCAATGATCAATTCGGCTGGGCAGTGGACGTGCACGGTAGCACGGTTGCCAGTGGCGCATATACCAAAACCTATGGCGGGCGGGTATATATCTTCGAGCGGGATGCTGGAGGACCGGGTGTGTGGGGAGAGACAGCCCAGCTCAATCCAGATCCGCCCGGATTCGTGGCTTGTTTTGGACAGGCGCTTGACCTGGATGGTGACCTGCTGGCTGTTGGAGCATATGGTGGTGGTGATTATTCCGGTAACGCGTATGTGTTCCAGCGCCAACCATCTACCGGGCAATGGGAGAAGCTCTCCAGGTTCAGGGCAGCCGACACTTATGCTTACCATTATTTCGGCTATTCGATCGCCCTGGATGGCTGGACAGTTCTGGTAGGTGCCCCGGGTGTCGGTAGCCTGGCAGGTGCTGCATATATTTTCACTTCCGACCCGGCACACCCGCAGGATTGGAACGAGCAAGCTCAATTGACCGCCAGCGATGGCGCCATGGGAGATTATTTGGGGCTAACTTTGGATCTGTCTGGTGAGGTTGCCTGGGTGGGTGCCCCCATTCATGAAAACGGGACTGGTGCGGTTTATATTTATGGCCATGATCAGGGAGGTGCTGGTTTTTGGGGAGAGATCACCTCCGTCCAGGGTGATGATGCCTCCGCCGGAGATCAATTTGGGGATGCAACTTCCATCGAGGGGAATATGGCAGCAGCAGGCGCACCGGGTATGCTTCCCGGCGGATCGGCTTATATTTTCAACCTGAATCCACCCTGGCTGCGCCACCTGCCGCTGGTGATTCGTTGATGGGCAAGCCTGGCGAACGCAGAGAGCGTGGCAAGCAGTGAAACCTGACAACTGTATTTACTCACCTTTATTCAGAACATACAAGAATATCTCGCCTGTCATTGCGAGACCAGCGTTCTGCGTTTTTTGCAGCTGGTTGAAGCAATCTCAGTGAAAGTTAAAGAGAGATTGCTTCCCCCTCACTACGCTCGGGGCATGGGTCGCAAAGAACGCTCCTTCCCCGAAAATCAGCGGGGATGACCGCAATGACATCCAAAACTAGCTCTTGATGGCGAGTCCAACAAGGGGCTTAAGCCCCTTGTTGGGGAGGCGGGAGAGATGGGTGAGAAATTACCTTTACTGGCAATAACCTCGCCACTCGTGTACCTTACCAACCGAAAAACACCCTTCTATCAGAAAATGTTCGTTTCGATTCGTATTATTAAGCAACGAATTGCCGTGGCAACCTCATCCCCTCACCGATCCAGTCATGTGGATGATGAATTGAATGCATTTGAATTATTGGATACAATTCCGACCCTACCTTCATTTCCCAGGTTATAATTCGCTCAATATTTCTCTCAGGAGCGCCCAATGATCCCCAACCAATGGTATGTCATCCTCGAATCCAAGGAAATTCTTAAAGGGAAAGTGGTAGGTGTCACCCGCATGGGTGAGAAAATGGTCTTCTGGCGCGATACCCAGGGGAAAATCGCCTGCGCGGTCGACCTGTGCCCACACCGGGGGGTAGCCCTCAGCGCTGGTAAGCTGATTGGAGATTGCATCCAGTGCCCCTTCCATGGCTTCGAGTTTGATTCCACCGGTCGTTGCACCCTCATCCCTGCCAACGGTCGCTCGGCTGAGGTCCCCAAGGTCTTCAAGGCCAAAGCCTACCCCGTGCTTGATATGTACGGCCTCATCTATCTCTGGTGGGGCGAGCCGCGTGAAGAATACCCTGCCCTGCCCGACTTTGACTATATGCGCGACCCAAACCTGGTATACAGCACCGCCACTGATGTATGGCATGCCCACTACTCGCGCGTCATCGAGAACCAGCTGGACGTGGTCCATGTACCCTTTGTGCATTCCACCACCATTGGACGGGGCAACAAGACCGTGGTGCAGGGTCCACGTATCAATGTCGATGAGTTTCCCAATGGCGCTGAAATGATCAACATTTGGACCCAAAATGAAGTCGAGCAGGGACAGATCCCACTCAAGCCAAATGACATACCTCACCCCGACCGGCACCCACAGCTCCAATTCCGCTTCCCCAACATCTGGCATAACTGGATTGGGGATACATTCCACCTGTTCCTGGGCTTTGCTCCCATCGATGGCGAGCATACCAAGCTCTACCTGCGCACCTACCACGGTGTAAAATTACCCATTTTGCGCCAGATCGTCAATCTGTTCGGCAACCAGAGCAATATTTATATCGAACGCCAGGACCGACGCGTGGTTATCACTCAACGACCCTTGCGTTCCGATTTGAAAATCGGTGAAAGGCTCATCCCGGGGGATGCCCCGGTGATCGAGTACCGCCGGCGTAGACAAGCATTGATCGAGGGCAAGCCATAAGCCTTCTGTTAGGACGATCGTAATTACTCACGGATCGGTGTTACCAGGTCGCTTGCGGCGATATTTAAAGAGCAAAGGGGGGTTGGGTTTGTCATAACGAATCGGTGAGTAATTACGGACGATCGTAACTACTCACTGGACTAGCTTTCTGGCAATGATGAGGATAATGACTGTAAAAACATTTCATATTTTGTCATTGCGAGACAGTTTTTGTCGAAGCAATCTTCCTCTTCCAAGCAAAACCCTCATAGCACCTGTATGTTTATTGGAAAACGATCCATGTTGGAGATTGCTTCGGTCGTAAAGAGCGCTTCCTCGCAATGACAACCAGATCAACCCCCTCCAACCTCCCCCATTTTGGTCTGGA
>CAVTQM010000013.1:0-16198 GCA_963736805.1 uncultured Chloroflexia bacterium | reverse complement strand
GCACCACGTATATATATGGATGTTGCGAATGAAGACCGTCCAGAGATCGCTGAATCAGCTGCTTTTCTGGAAGAGCTACTCACTCAATATGATATTCCGCACGAGTGGCACATGTTTGTCGGAGAGCATGAAGAAGCATACTGGCAGTTGCACGTGGAAGATTATTTGCGCTGGTATATCAAGGAGTGGAAATAAAACTATATTGTGAATACACACGGCTGGATGGATTATTTTATGAAAACTACCTTACAGGATAACCATTGAAAGGAAAAGTTATGTTCAAAACACTTCCGAAAGATCCACTTATATTCCTGCAGTGGAACTGGGCGCAACTCAAACCTTTTGCTAATGAACTGGAATCACGTCACTTATCGAATTCAACCCTACCGGAATGGATGATGGATTGGTCAGACCTAAGCCGGGTATTATCAGAGTGTTATGCCAGACTATGGGTGGCGACTACGCAACATACTGATGACCCGGAGATTCAAACCGAGTTAATCACTTCTTGGATGACGTTCATACACCATGGATGGCAGCTAACCAGGTTTTGAAGCAAAAGCTTATCGTCTCTGGGTTACAGCCCGAAAATTTCAGAATACCCTTGATGAACATGCAGGTGGAAGCAGAGATCTATCGTGAGGAGAACCTGCCATTTCTTATGGAAGAGCAAAAGCTTATCAATGAGTATGATGGGATCATCGCTGATCAAACTGTGATTTGGCAGGATGAGGAGGTTACTACCACTCAGCTACAGCCAGTCTACCAGAGCCTCGACCGTGAAATGCGAGAAACAGCCTGGCACCTGGAGATGCAGCGCAAGTTGGCAGACCGAGATCGGTTGAACCAGTTATGGATCAAGATCCTGGAATTGCGCAACCGGATAACCGCACATGCAGGTTTTAGTGAATATCGCGCTTATAAGTGGAAGGAACTACATCGCTTTGATTACTACCCTGAGGACTGCGCCAAGTTTCACGATGCCATCGAAAAGGTGGTTATCCCGGCTGCCAGGCGTATCTATGAAAAACGCCAAAAGCAATTAGGTCTTAGCACATTACGCCCATGGGATCTAAATGTTGATCCTCAGGGAAGAGAGCCTCTCAAACCTTATCAAACCATCCTCGAGCTGGAAGAAAAAGTGTCAGCGATCTTCCACAATGTCGACTCCGTGCTTGGTAATTATTTCGAGGTCATGCGCAACCAAGGATTGCTGGACCTGGAAAACCGAAAGGGTAAAGCGCCTGGGGCTTACTGCAATAATTATGATATGGTCAGGCTGCCTTTCATATTCGAAAATGCAGTTGGACTACACACAGATGTTGCCACCTTGCTGCACGAAGGTGGGCATGCCTTTCATGTCTTTGAGGAAGCCATTTTACCTTACTACCACCAGCTGTCGGTGGGGATGGAATTTGCAGAAGTAGCCTCCATGGCAATGGAATTACTCGCCTTTCGTTACCTCGTGGCAAGTGAAGGTGGTTTCTACTCAGAGAAAGATGCAGCACGGGCGCAAATCGAGCACCTGGAAGAAACCTTGCTCTTCTGGCCATATATGGCGGTAGTGGATGCTTTTCAGCACTGGGTATATACGAACCAGGCTGATTTAATGAACCCAGATAACTGCGATCAAAAGTGGAGTGAGTTATGGGGACGTTTTATGTCGGGTGTAGACTGGACTGGGCTAGGTGACGAGATGGTCACAGGCTGGCAGCGCAAAATCCATATCTATGAAGTACCATTCTATTATATTGAGTATGGTCTGGCTTCCCTGGGGGCGTTCCAGGTTTGGGCGAATGCGATGAAGGATCAGAAGGGAGCAATTAAAGCCTACCGACGGGCTTTGGCACTGGGTGGGACGGTTTCCATCCCTGAACTATACTCCACAGCCGGGGCACATTTTGCTATGGATGCAGACATCTTGAACCAAGTTATAGGCATGATTGAGCACAAGATTTCCGAGCTTGAGCAAGGCTGATTGTGTGGAATTGGTCGGTTGACCCAGGACCTTTATACCGTTTATGCGGCGGTGAATAAGAAGCAATAAACGTACCAGTTCGCAGAGATTGCTCAGATAGTGGGATAAGGTTGAATATTCCCGGTGGTCGTTTCCTATTTACGCTTATCGTTTGGCGCTAAAGGCGTGAGTTGTTAACTTCCTCGGCAGAGAAGATCACTTCCTCCTTGCCGGTTAGTTTTTCCTCCACTTTTAGGGCAATCAAGTCCAGGTGACCCGGGTGGGCGACGTAATCCAGGTCGTCCGCCGGGACGGTGAGCACCGGGCAGAGGCTGAAATTCTCGATCCAGTCTTCGTACAGGGCATTCAGCTGGCTCAGGTATTCGGTGGTGATGGTGCGCTCATAATCGCGGCCGCGGTGGGAGATGCGGTCCTGCAAGGTGGTTACAGTGGCACGCAGGTAGACTACCAGGTCGGGGAGGGGGAGAAATTCGGTCAGCACGCGGTACAGCTCGCGTAGCTAAGGTAGTCACGTTCACCCATTAATCCTTGTAAAAACAGGTTATGGGCAAAGACCTCTGCATCCTCATAAACACTGCGATCCTGGATGGCAGAGGTGGGATGCTCGCACAACTGGCGGTGCGATCGCAAACGGCGGGTGAGGAAGAATATCTGCGAGTGAAACGACCATTGGCGCATATCCCGGTAAAAATCAGACAGGTAGGGATTTTCACCCACTGGCTCGAAGAAAGGCTGCCAACCCAGGTGGTCACACAGCATGCTCACCAGGGTTGATTTTCCGACCCCAATGTTGCCAGCGATTGCTACAAATTTTTTCATATCTGTTCCTCCACGGTTGTCAACACATACGGGTTGGGTGAATATTACTATAAATTACCTTCATCCGGAACCAGGTAGGCTAGAGCTTTGCCCTTGTCATCGTCCATGACCAGCTCGAGGTGGTACCCCGGGCGGAAGGATGCCACTTCGATTAACCGCACAGTTTCGGAGTATTCTCTTGCTTCAGGCAGAAATTCGGCTAACATGTTCTGTGTAGCGTAGAAAAAGGAGTGGTTGAACTGGACTTCCGGGTCTTCAAGGAAGATTGCAAGTGGGAAAATGTTGGCTTCCACAAGATCCTGGAAGAAGTGGGTCCCAAAGGAGGGCTCCGGAACTACAATACTACCCTGTCCGGAAAACTCCACCAGGGCACGCGTGTTGTAGATATCTCCATAAGTGATCGGAACACCCAGGTCTGGATTGACAGTTCCCCAGCGCCCCGGACCGATGGTGATGAAGATGAAACCAGCCAATTTTGCATTGAGCTGGCTGACCAAGCGCCCAATATGTGCCCGTTCGGCCTGGGTGGTGAGGGAGAAATAGCCCTCGGGTGTCACAAAGATGATGTGGGTAATACCAGTCACATGCCCGGCAGGGACAAGGCGCTGGGTGGAAAAAATAACATCTACCGGGTTTACGCTGGGTGGCAGGCGGACTTTGTTCTCTTTGAAATGGGATTGCGGACGGCACTGCAGGATGCAGATATCCACCTCGGGGTGGCTGGAATATGGATCGGTCAACTGTAGAGTGAATTCGGTGTCCACAGGTGAGTGGTAATGCTCCTCCAGCTTGCCGAGCAGCTGGCGAAAGTTACTTGCCAGTGGGGTACGCCGGAATAACTCATCATAGGTGATAACCAGCGAACTCTCATCCAGAACATTGCTGCGGATGGGGGCTACGTAATCATCATTGAAGATTTGGGCGATGTAGCGTAAAGGCGGGTATTTATTTGAGAGCACCTGTTCAACAGGCAAGCTTTTGAGCTGGTTATCCTGCAGATCGATCAGGTCCACAAAGTGTTGGGAATACTGGTTGATGAGCATGGGCGTGGCTTCGGGGTGGAGCAGAGGGTGACTGAGTGCCACCAAACGGGGGTAATCATTGCCCACCCGTTCCACAGCACGCGTGCCCAGTCCCCATACCAGGCGGATAAACCCATCCTCCCGGCGGATCTGGGGATTCCAGCGGTACTGGTTGCGGCTGAATGCCACCCCGGCTCCATGGGGCAGGAAATACCTTCCCACCTGCTCCCCCTGCACCACTTGAATGAGGATCGCCATGCGTTCGTCGTAATCCTGCAAGCCCTTGCTACGCCGGTAAAGGATAGCATCGGGGTTGAGAATACTGGCATAGATGCGCTGGATAGACTGAGTGAACTGCTGCAGATTCTTGCTCGGGTGTGCCCTGGTTGGGGCAGAACAGGCTTATGTATTTACCAGCAAATGAGGTCCCAAAATTATCCTCCAGCAGGCTGGAAGAGCGCACAATCAGGGGCTGATTGCCGACTTTATCCAATAAAGTACGCAGCTCGTCCAATGTCTCCTGGGGGAATTTCCCAGCGAGAAAATCGTCCACAATCTGGGGGTATTCAGAGCGAATGTTAGTCTTCAGCTTTATACTTCTGGTCGTTCCAGTGCATCAGATTATTCATTGCCATGAAGGCGTAGGTGACATCTGCCCCCAGGAAGTACGACTTGGGAATGGAGATACGGGCGTTGAGCTCTGGGGGAGCCACGCTTTCCAGGATACGCCTGGCGAGCAGCATGCCAGCTGCCTTACCGCCGATCTTGCCGCTACCGATCTTATGCTGTTGGATCTGGCGAAAATCATGGATGGTGAGCCAATCCTTGGCAATGTTGACGTAGGCAAGCTGATCGCTGATGAGGGTGCGGATGAGAACCACCATGATCTCGCGCAGGTGAGGTTCGGCAACCGTCCTTTCTTGGGCAGGCAGATTTTCGATGGCAGCCGCCTGTTCGAAGAGCATATATTGGGGTGCCAGCTCAGCGTTGAAGGAAACCTGCATATCACGGACAGGTGCGCCGCGCTCTGCCAGGGTGTCGCGCACAATCTGCTCAAAGAGCTCGTAGGGCAGGTTGTAGGCGAAGTAAAAATCCGTCAGGTGGTCGCGTAAACGGGTCTGGCGCAACTCCCACACATCGGCAGGTTCTTCCGAGATCGGGTCATTCAGGGCTTCACGCTTTTGGGATTGGATAGCCTGCTGGCGCACCTCGGCCTCGAAATCTTGCTGGGTGATGACCCCACGCTCAAAGATAACCCGGCGCATACGGGCACGGATCTGCATGCGCAGGATGGGATATTGAGCGAGCGCCAAGTAGATGCGCAGGGTCTTTTCAACGCTGACGGATGGCAGGGTCATAATATTTCTTTTTCTCCCCTAACTCCAGTTTCCGGGGATTTGAGGGAGGCAGGATGAAGTTGGAGGCTTTGCCTTTAACCACCCAGGTGCATGGGCATGATGACATGCATGAAGTTGTCCTCGCCAGCCGGGCGGAAGACACCGGGGGTGGTTTCAATGTTAGTTTCAAGGATCACGTTGGGCGTTTTGATCACGTCCAGGACTTCACGCAGGAAGCGCACGTTGAAGGCGATGAGCAAGGCGTTGCCCTCGATATTGGCGTCAATCACGGTCTGGTTGAAACCGGTCTCCTCGGATTGCCCGGATATCTCAACCGTCCCGGGTTGGTTATCGGATCCGGGGGTGATCTGGATACGAGCGATGTGGGTGCCCTCACGGGCGAAGATCTCGGCTTGTTTGCAGGCTTTGAGGATGGCGGGGGTGGAGATGACCGTGCGGGTCTGGTGGGAGCGGGGGACGACTTGCTCGAGATCCGGGTAGGAGCCTTCGATGAGCTGTGAGACCAGCTCGACATCCTTGGTGTGGAAGATGACCTGGCCGCGGTTGGGGGGCAGCACCATGGTGACGGTCGTTTCGCCGTCGCTGGCGATGCGAGCTAATTCGGCCAGGGCACGCGCCGGGATGATAGCTTTGATCGGGCGGGGCAGCGAGGAGGAGAGCTCGGCTTTGCGGATGGAGAGGCGGAAACCATCGGCGGCTTGCAGGGTTAGCTGGTTGCCCTGGGCAGTGAGCAGCACACCAGTTAGCACCGGGCGGGCTTCATCGGTGGAGGCAGCAAATGCCACCTGCTGGATCATCTCTTTGAGCGTGGTCACATTGAGCTCGATCCCGTCGGCGAGATCCGGGGTGGGCATGGGGGGAAATTCCTGAGCGTCGATACAGTTGATGTCGGTGTTGGAGGAGGCAGAGTGGATGTTGAGTTTTTGGTTACGCACGTTGAGGCTCATCTCCACCTGGTCACTGGGGAGGGTGGCGACCAGGTCGTTAAAGGTGCGCGCCGGGACGGTGGTTGAGCCATCCTCGAGGATCTTGGCACCGATCCAGCAGGTGATGCCCAGTTCCAGGTTGGTGGCGGAAAGGCGCAGGCGCCCTTCGTCGGTGGCGACCAGGACGTTTGCCAACACGGGCAGGGTGCTACGGGGTGATACGGCACGCGAGACGACACTTAGGCCATGAGCCAGATTCTCTTGCAGGACGGTTACTCTCATATCAGCATTCTCCTCGGTAAGGTTGATTGAGTATACAACGAGAGGCTTAAATTATCCAGTATCAATGGCTCATTATGGGGAGGTTTCATGGTTTTGAATTGAATTTAATAAATTCAAATACATTCAATTATTATCTCTCATGGGGAAACTGTAATTGAATATTTCTATTTGGGTAAGGCATACCCATTTAACCTTATTATCTGGTCGGTACGATTATGAACGGGAAGCAGATTGGTTTCATAAAAATATTTCCTGGATGGGATTTAGCCACGAAACCTCTTGAGAGTGAATATAAAAAAAAGGACATAACGAATGCGAAACATAATACTCTTGGATGAATCCGATTCTGCCTACAGGAAGCTGATAAAGTGCTACCGCACACTCTTCCTATGCAGTCGGGGGACGAGTCTGGGATCATCGGTCATGGTTACAGAAAACCTTGGAAATTGTGGCGGGTAAGATACCAGCCCTACAGAACCCTGACAGGTTGGGTGTTGGGCTGGGTTGAATTGTTTGTAAATAATTCAAATGCATTCAATTCATCTTTCATGGGTGGGGTAGGGATAGGTTGATTTCGACAATTCTATTATAGCACAGATGTTCTGTTTTCACAAGGGGTTTAAGGAAATTGGCGTCGAGAAAAGCACTCGATGTATAAAATTTTAAGATTTCTCATAAAAGATCAGCAATTACTGTAGCGTGATTTAGCTGTTAGCTAGTGGCGAAAGGAGGACAATTCAATATTTTTCGCGAATGGATATCGGCCGACATCCATCCGACGCCATAAAAAGGGTGGAAATGGGGAAAAGAGGCGATTATTTTAATCTTTAACAGACTGTTTAGAGGACATGTTTACGGTAAGATGACATAAGAAGGCTGTTCACCTGAGCTGAAAAGCCTGGTGAAAGAAGGCTTCTTGGAATTCTTTCACGTACGCAAGCGTATCTTGAGCCGTTGTGCGGGGACGTGGGAATGAGGATGTGCTTCATGGAGACGCCCCGCCAGGGCGTCTCTGCTTTTAAAAACATCGTTGGGTTTCGCACTCGCCTCGCTCAATTCTTTCACGAGGTTCCTCAGCCCAATCTACTCATCGAAATAATCCGCCGGGTGACTCTACTATTTGATAACATTGGAAACATGCCTGGCGATTCGGCCGGTACCACACTATACCACTACTTTAGGATCAATTAAGCAGATACTAAGATGGATAGCAGAATCAGGAAAATTATACAGAGTTTCATATCAATCCACCTTATAATCATGCAACTTTTATCTTCGATATCAAACTTTAAAATTACCAATGCATATCAACATTACGAAAGAGCAAGTCCTTGATCAATAATCCAGGTTTACATCAAACCCACATCGGAGAATTGTGGGAAACCACCCCAATAAAGCCTCCAACCTGCAAGAAACAGGGCGGCGACCAGGAATGCAATGAAGAAAAAGGTCAGGATGGGTTTGTGTGCCAGCTGCTTGCGACCCCATATCAACACCACCAGTGAGATTAATATGCAGGATGGAAAGCCCAACATCACGGTTTGCCCTTCGAGAAAGATACAGAAGAGCATGAATCCGTAAAGCAGCCCGCCAGAATCGTAGACCACCAGCGGGTTGGAGAATCTGCCGTACGGCGCCAATCCCGGTAGATCAACAATACAGCCAGGCCAATAATTCCGATGTGCCAGATGAAATGGCTGAGGTGTTCATCCAAGAAATAGGTCAGGCTGTAGATATCGGTGAGCTTGATATCCAACACCTGATTGCGTGCCAGGGATTCAATCAGGTTGCTGACCGAGTTGGCCGCCAGGTGCATACCCTGCCCGGAAACCCAGAAGACTGCCAGGAGCATAAAGATGATCTCTTCCGACAAGCCTGAACCTTCTCTGGATGTTTGCCTGAACATGAGCCAGTAGATGGGAATCAACACCAGCGGGGTCAGCAAATCCAGGGCATCCTGGTTGCTGATCAAGGGATAAAGGGTAAATGGTGTGCGGAAGAAAATCAGCACCAGAAAGAAAAAAACAGATAAAACTGCAAATACTAAGGTAAGAATGGATTTGTTTTTCATCTTAGAATCTCCTTCACTTATCTTTCAGATTATCTAAGCGATGCTGTGCATCCAGGCATAAAGAAGCATTATTACCGCATAACTCCAGGACTTTGATGAAGTCTGCGATGGCACTTTCTGCCTCACCCTTGTTAACATAGGTCATCCCACGCCAGAGATAGACGAGGGAATTATCAGGATCGAGCAGCAAGGCTTGATTAAAATCACTGATGGCGCGATCCGATTCACTTTCAGAAGCATATATCATCCCACGTGCAAAGTAGGCTGTCACGGAATCAGGGGTAATTTGTATGGCGTGGTCCAAATCATGGATGGCATGCTCCCAATCCTGTTTCTGCAAATAGGCGATCCCACGGGCGGAGTAAGCTTCAGAAAAATCAGGGTTGAGCAAAATGGCTTGATCAAAATCACAGATGGCCTGTTTCAAATCGTTCATAACAAGAAATACATTCCCGCGTGGAAGTAAGCCAAGGTGAAATCAGGGTTAATCTCGATGGCTTGATCAAAATTACGGATGGCAAGAAAGGGAATGCCCCGATTCGCATAATCCATGCCACGATCATAGTAAGAATCAGCAGATGCTGAAGCATTGGGAGCTGGATTATCTATGGAGCTGGGTTTTGGGGTCAGCGTGGCGCTTTGCAGGCCTTGCAGGGTAAGAGCATTTTGCAGGGCTAATTCGTTCTCTATCACCTGAGAAGACGCAGGGTCCTGTAAAAAATGGGATGGTAGACAGGCAGCCAGAAACACAAAGGTAATAGCCGAAACCAACCAAATCAGGATGTGAGATTTCACCCTATTATTGCTCACTATAACCAGTATTTCACAATTCGGACTGCCAATACAACTCCATTAACTGCCAAAAGACGCCAACACATTTCAACCAGGGTTTTTCCTCTGGACCAACAAATCAAGTTCAATAGATCTGTAGTTATGCCATTCATCCTCACCCAACCCAGTTATGAACTTTTTAATCCTGCCAGGATTGGATGTGGTTCTACATCCAGGACTTATCAATTGGTAAAGAGGTGGAATCTGCAGCCCGGATGTTATCCAGCTACAGATCCCACCTTGATGAATACCCAGGTAATGTAATCCCCTCTACATCACCTGATAGGCAACGTCATGGTCGCGAAGGCGAGCCACCTGGCCTGAGATAGATGGCATCGAAGTAGGAAACACGATCGATCATCACTGGGACATCCAATGTGCCAATGCATCCTCCTGTATATAATGCAAAATTATCGAAGCGACCATCAAAATAACCCGACCAGGCTTCAGACACTAACCCTGACCAGGTGCCTCGATAACTGCCATCGTCAGCCGAACCAAGCAAATGCCCGTTGGCGAAGACCTTGATGTTCGAGCCTGTACGTACCACCTGCATGCGGTTTGCCTGGAACCCAGGGTGAATGGCGGAAGAATATTGCCAATCGATGAGGGGTGTCCAGTTCCAATAATAAGAATCGTTGCGCCACAAGCCGAACCAACCATCATTGATTTCGAACAGGTAAAACCCATAATCAGTGGCGCTGAACAATATGGCGACACCTCCATTCAGGTTCAACGCCGGCCAGGCATCTACTTCGATCTGAAAATCACTGACACCGAAATCTTTCACTGCCCAGGCCATCCAACCATCATTGACGGCGATGTAATATTCACCATTTTGATAACCCATCCAATAGCCCTCCCCGCTTTCGATCGGCCAACCGCTGGAAGGGTTGGAAAAGTTCTCTGTGTAGGAGGGCAGGCAAGCCCGTGAGGCACAGGGCATATACACTTTATATGGGACGATGTCGATGGTAGCACTACGCTTGTAAATATTACCTTCATAGCTAATGATAGCTTCGTTGGTGATCGAAGTGCCAATCGTGGCAGTGGGAGATACTATCACCCCAAAGCTTACCGTAACGGTGGTGCTGGGAGAAATCTCCCCTGTCCAGGTGATGACACCATCCAGGTAGTAAGCCATTCCACTGCTGGCGTTGAGCGTGCCTTCTTTGTAGGTCAAAGAGATGGGAAGCGTGTCTGTGATGGTAACATTGTCTATGCTATCGGTAATTATATTGGTAGCTATGATTGCATAATTTAAATGTGCACCTGGGGAAGCAGTTGGTTTATCCACAATCTTGCGAGAATATATATCACTAAGATTTTGGGGGCAGATGGCGATTCCATACGCAGAGCTCGTGCCTGGGATGGAGATTTCATAGCTGATATTATTTGTATGGGTGTTGATCACTGGGATTGAGGTTGTCTCACGGGCAACATACAACTCGCTTCCATCACAAGTCAGTTCGGCTTCAGCGGTTGTAGCTCCGATCCCTATTGTGGTGATAAGTTCCATGTTAATTGTATCAATGACATGAACAACACCATCCCACATTTCAGTAGCGTAGATCCTCGAACCATCCGGTGAGATGTCCAGGCCAAATTTCCCATAATTGGGTAAGGTGTTTACGATAGTATTGGTGTTTACATCGATCTTAGCCAGGCCATCGCCAAAATACTCACTCGCATATACCCAACTTCCGTCCGGAGAAGGTTGCACATCCCATACAATCCCGGGATATGGAATGGCGGTTTGTATTGTAAAGTTGTTGGTATCGATGACCAAAACACTTCCAGAATAACAACACTGGGTACTAGCAGCATACGCGAAAGGTAAAGAAGGATGTGCAGCGATACTGATCACTTGATAATCATGAGTGGGATGGCTTGAACAATAGAATGAGTTTCTGAGTCAATTACATCAATTTGATAAACCCCTCCACAATTATTGGTGCTGGCAAGGGCGTAAGCACCGTCTCGAACAAATGCGATATCCTGTTCGCAAGTACCAGGCCGATCGATTGTTGCCACCCAAGAGAGGTCAACGGTTTTGAGAATTAAAATATTGGATGAACCATCACACGTTAAATAAAGTTCAGCTCCATCGGGAGTGAGCCTAGCGCGTCGAGGAGCAAGTACACCCATATTGAGCCACGTCTATACTGCCTAGGGTGGTGTGTGTGTGAGCGTCTATCAATGCTAGCACCGCATTGCTATTCCCCATTGGCACATAGGCTAATTCCTCGCTGGTGGCAGTGGTGATTAGCCTGGTACTTGCAGTGTCGGTGGGGTTATTGACCGAAGAAGCCTGGATTATGGCAATATCGATAGCTCCAGGTTGAGCATCAGGTGGCACATCCACGGAGACCGTAAAGGTGATGCTCTCCCCATCCTCGATGGGACCCACTTGATTAGTAGAAAGGGTGGTCGTCCAGGTATGCCAGGCAACATCTCCAGGTTGAAACTATCTGTTGCGCCGGTATCGTTTTCCAGTTCGATTGCGTAGATGACTGAATGGCCTGGCTTTCCGTATTTTTCCTGCTCTGGCTGCAAGTATAAAGAATCGGAGGCAGTGTTGTAACAATCACATCATCAAATCGCGCCGTATAATTCCAAATCACGCCCAAACCAATTCTGCCATTTGACAATGGGTCAGGATCTTCGAATTCATCAACAAAGTGACTATTTATATAAAGAAATAATCGGTTACCACTTTCCCGACACCATTACTTACGCTGGGATTTGTAATAGAAACCGGTGATGGTACAAGGCCACCACTTAATTCATAGACAACTCCATCCTGGTATTTAGATACTTGATATGAATTGCTGTTTTCTCCTCCCTGTTGCCAAAAATCGAGACGGTATTCATCCTGCCAGTGCCCAGTGCTTCGTAAAACAAGATTAGCATTAGAATTTACAAATATAACCTTGGCTTGCAAAAGAATAATCTTCCCAAGCAGTGTCACCAGCATAGATCCAGGCATCGACACCACCTCCCCATCCATACCCAACCAATTCCCCTGATCGATACTCCAGTCGCCGATTGGGTCGCTCCCATTGGGATAGATCACCGCTGAAGTCATCAGAAAACAAGACAGTTTGCTCAGGCTGGTTTGAAACTGCACTGCCTGGTCAACATACAACAAGCCAACCAGCACAATCGCAACGATAAGGCCCACCATAACGAAGCCAAAAGTGGTCCATTTGTGGTTCATTCGATATTCTCCTCATTGAACCGTTCTGTAAAATTGATTCATTTGAAAGCCAAGATTCCCTGACTGCCTACCGTCAACCATTAATTTCAACAATATATATTTTTTACTTTGTTTGATGAGTGGAACTCCCCTTCCGTTCTGAGTAAATAACCCATTTGTGATTCCAACTTAATTCCTATTTAGCAATCTTAATATGGCTTAAAAAGACTGCCAATACCAGTAGATTAACTGCCAAAAGACGCCATAAATAAATCAATAGCATCCGATTAAGTGTTGTGCTTAATAACTCCACCGTTTATTCCGGAATTAAATTATCAGGAAATAGAGGCTTCCATTTCCCCCAGAGCACGGGCCAGCGAGCGAATCGCCATACGGCGCGTGCGATTAAACGTCCCCTCCGAGATATACAGCTTGAGCATGATATCCCGGTTGGAGGTTTCATTCAAATATGCTTCCCGCAAGATCAGGAAAGGGTACCATTCACGCGGGGGTGAGCTGGAAGGCATCTCAGTGGAAGGGTGGAGCTTCTCAAGCCCTTCGAGCAAGACAGCATGCACTTTTTTTCCACGCTCCAAATGGGTGACTTCCCCCTGTGATAGGCGCAATTGCACCAGCTTCATATCTGCCAACGGGCTATCTGCCAGGTAGGTGTAATCGTACAGGTTTCGAAGCATGAGCTCCAAACATTCAGTCGATACTGGAACTGAATCCCTTGAAACAGGGGCATTTCGAGCCTGGGCGAGTTCAGCAATCTGAGCCATGTATTGGGAATTTCGATGAGAAGCCTGAATTGTCTCACCCAGCTCGTCAGTGAATTCGAGAATCTGCTCCATATCTTCAGGAGCATAGTGAAGCCCATTCTCTGGTCGACCGAGCACAAGTGTGCCTAACTGGTCAGCCTCACCATAAAGCGGTACCAGCAGGGAAGCTTCATCCAGTGGTGTTGGAAGCTGGCTGGGATGCAAACTAATCGCATCATCAGCCTTTAGACTGTGGAGTTCGAATTCAGGGATTTCCTCACCTAAATGACTGGCAGCCACTTTGCGGAAGCTATCTTTTTCAAAAAGCAAGATCAGACCATATGATGCATCAACGGAATGACAAAGGGATTCAAGAGAAGGTCTAAGCAGCGTATCGAGCGTTCCTTCCACGCCTACGGTACGCCAAAGCTGCCTCAACTTGAAGTCGTAATTGGCGAGTTTCCTGCTGGTAAAAGAAACGGTCCATCAACCGGTAAACAGCAGCCATGGAAGAATGTGTAACCACAGCCAGGGTAGGGAAAACGGCTAATACAATCATGGGTAAGTGATATACATCAATAATAATCCAACTGATCGGGATATAAATAAACAGCACAAATTCCAAGCAAGATGAGATTGATAAGAAATCCTTCTGGATGGTGCGTCCGTTCCATCAACGCACTATAACGTGCTACACTGTAGCCAATTAGGAACCGGTATTCCTTCCAGCAGAATATCACCAAAATAGGGATGGGCACCATAAAATAGGAAGCTGCGATGGATACTAAACCTGCCAATCCAGCCATCAACGACGCCCAAGCCAGGACCTGGAGTTGTTTTCGGGCAATGCTCGTCGTAGCGTTCCGGCTTGCGACAACAAGGTTAAATCACACAGGTCCAGGTCAATGCCACGAGAGCCACAGCAAATATTGGGTACCAGGGTCCTGGGTGCAGACTGTTCAGAAAAAGGGGATTATCACTCTCACCGGTGAATAATATCGGGGAATTTGTCTGAACAATCACTCCGATAACTGCCACCAGATATCCCAATATTATCCGCAGTGACCGCCATAGGCTGATTTTACCCGGTAATAAAAGTATGGTAACCATTGCCAGACAGCGAGGGCTAGGCGCTACCGACCATCCTTGCAGCCAGTCGTTGCTATCGCCAACCAAGTTTCCAGGGCCAGTAGGGAAAAAACAAACGCACCCAGGTAAATTTGAGCGTAACAACAGGAGGTGGGTCGATCGCCAGCAATACACCCAGGAACATGGCCGCCATGAACCATAGCGTCAGAGCGGTCAGCCAGGCGACAAGATATTTGGGACTACGCGAGCCAGGAACAATCCAAGCCAAATTGCCAGCACCAGAGCCAGCAAGTTGACTGCAATCGTTGCTCCGTACAGAAATGACAAGTGCACCCCTTCCCCGATCTGTACCGTTAATCTCTTAATACAGGTCAGGTAATTCCAATTAAAGTCACCCTTCGTTAAAAACCTGCAGGAAGGGATACCCAAGATCGTTAATCGTCTAAACAGTCGGAACTTTACGAGTAATTATACTGCCAAATTAAATACCGGATTCTACCAAAACCGAAAAGAAACTCCCGATGACTGAGCCTTCAACGGGAGTAGATATTTTTTATAAATGTTTTTGATTTTATCAAGAACCAAAATGCTTTTAAACTATGTCCCTTCGGCTGCGGGTTCCTTCACGGTTTCGCAGTGCAGGACCACTTCGTCCTCCCGGTAGTCAACCGTGATGACATCGCCATCCGAGAAGGTGCCGGAGAGTAATGCATCGGAGAGCACATCCTCAACCTTCTGCTGTATCACCCGTTTTAAAGGCCTGGCACCCATCTCTGGGTCGTAGCCCAACTCTGCCAGCCTATCCAGCGCTTCGGGAGTGGCAACCAGAGAGATGTCATGGTCTTTCAGGCGGTCGGCAACTTTATCCAGCTCGAGCCTGACAATCTCCTTGATATCTTCCCTGCTGAGCGCACGGAATACAATCACCAAATCGAGGCGGTTGATAAACTCGGGTCGGAACGCACGTTTCAGCGAGTCCATCAGTTTCTTACGCATTTCATCGTAAGCCAATTTCTCCTCAGTTTCCTCATCCTGCTTTAGAGAGAAACCGAGCGAAGTTTGCCGCTTGATCATGTCAGCGCCAATATTGGAGGTCATGACCACGATGGCATTGCGGAAGTCCACCTTGCGACCGCGTGCATCTGAGAGATGACCTTCTTCCATGATCTGCAGCAGCATATTATCAGGCTTTCGGGGTGAGCTTTCTCCACTTCATCAGAAGACCACGATTGAATAGGGACGTCGGCGTAAAGCCTCGGTTAGCTGCCCGGCTTCATCGTATCCGACGTACCCGGGAGGCGCACCCACCAAACGGCTGACGGTATGGCGTTCCATGAACTCCGACATATCCAATTGGATCAGGGCGTCTTCACTACCGAACATAAACTTTGCCAGGGCTTTGGTGAGCTCTGTCTTGCCGACCCCGGTGGAACAGGAACATAAACGATCCAATCGGGCGGCGTGGGTCTTTCAAACCTGCACGGGCACGACGAACGGCTTTCGATATCGCCTGGATGGCTTCTTCCTGCCCGATGATATGCTTTTGAAGGTCACTTTCCATCTGAAGCAGGCGTTTTATGATTCTGCCTGGGCAATCTGCATCACGGGCACGCCGGTCCACATTGCCACCACTTCAGCAATGTCTTCCGAAGTAACTATCGGGCTGCTTGCTCGATCCCAGCCTGTACGCAAATAATCCATCTGGCGATCAGGCTCATCCATGCGTTCCTGAACATCCTGGGCATCGTCGGTGCGTCCATCTTCGAGGGCAAGGGCATGATCCTGGCGTAAACCTTTAAAGCTGGATCATCAGATCTTTGGCTGTCTTAGCAGCCGGGCTCTTATACATGCGCACACGGGAG
>CAVTQM010000012.1:0-200491 GCA_963736805.1 uncultured Chloroflexia bacterium | reverse complement strand
AACCAGTCAGAAGCTACGCCAGGGGCTAATACGCACCTGCTCCCCGGCTAAATTCAGTTGGGCAGGCAGCAACCACGGCACCAGCAACCCAAGGATGAGTAGGGCAGCTAAATTCCGAAGGGCTGGAATTGCCCAGGCCTTAAAGCGTTCAACATCGAATCGTACCGGCCGGTTCAGAGGTTTGAAAGTCTTGCCCGGCGTTCAAAGAAGGTTCATTCGCAGAGGCAGAGGTGCCGAAAACGACGTGTCGGACGGATGGCAGCCCAAAAGCTAATCCTGGTAAAGACTGTTTATCAAATCTGCCTCGAAACCAAGGAAAGTCAATCTTTCAGGGCTTGGCCAGCCAGCCCTGATAAAGCATGTAATTGTCGACTACCTGGATCAGGTTCAAAGGACCGACCAGGCATCCACCTCGTTCCCCACCGTACCGGACAGGTCAGCTTCCAGACTGATCGCATGGAGATCCCGGATTATCGATGAGCCTTCCTGCGTTTCAAGGCTGGCTCCGATAAAATATACGTCCTGTTCGGTAATGGCTGTTGGACCCATGACTGTCTTCAGGGCGGCGATATAGCGCTACCTGCGACCAATCCGTTGAGGTTCACATTCTGTCCAACGACGATCAAGCTGCCATTGACATCTCCATTGATCGTGACATTATTCCCAACCGCAAGCAAATCGCCGTTGATCACCCCATCCATGACCACTTCGCGCCGAAAAGAATCAGGCTCTTGTCGAGGGTTTCGCCTTGTCCTATCGTATCCTCAACAGACACTCCTTGCGCTGATGCAGAAGTAGGGAATATGAAGCCAGCGGATAGGACCAGGAACAATATGAAAATTGAATATTTCCAGTTTATTTTAGGTTTCATTTCAAGCCACCGTTTTTTAGATTTAAGCGCCGAATAAAGACAACATGAGGTGCATTATATAACTACAATTATATGTTGGTTTGCAAAAACAAGTGTCGGTATTTTCGACATACTTTATACAAATACTAATTTTACCTCAACTCGTTAATCATAGCTAAAATCCATCCGACCTCCTTGGGTTTTTAAGGCGGTTGTCGATCAGCAAGGTATTTCTTTATTAAGTTTTCAGAATCAATCCACTTATCAATTAAAACTGTCAGTTATAATAGTCCAATAATAACTACCCAAACTTAAATATAAAATGGAGGAGAATATGTCACACATTTTAGCCATTACCTTTGAGGATGAGGAGCAGGGTTTGAAAGTGCTCCAATCGCTTAAAAACCTTCAAGGCCAGGAAATCCTCAAGCTTGATGATGCGGCAGTCATCGTGAAGGATGCTGAGGGAAAGGTGCAGGTCAAGAACTTGACGGAATCCAATGTGAAGGGTGGCGCTGCGATTGGAGGATTCCTGGGCTTATTGATTGGAGGATTATTATTCCCGGTGGCCGGGATTGCGCTCGGTTTGGCTGGTGGCGCATTGATTGGGAAATCATTGGGGAATGGCGTGGACAAAAAGTTTGTCAAGGATGTCCAGAATTCTTTAAACCCGGGTAACTCAGCCATCCTGTTCATCGTCAGCCAAGAGAATGTGGGCGTTCTGATCAATGCCCTGGAACCGTACAACGGCAAGATATACCAATCTTCATTTGATAGCGAGGTAGAAGCAGAAATTCGTAAATCGTTAAAATAAGCGAAGGGATTTCATGCCCGGGATCGGTTTCAAGGGTTATCGATCCCGGGTTTATATGATGCGTGGATGTCAAAACTTGTGAAACCTGGCGAATGTAGCGAGAAAATCGTCAGGTGAGGATGGTTGATCCCTGGTTCACGGTTGATCTGGCATCATTTCTCAATACTGGATGCCAGATCGATTAATTCTTGTTGGCTCACGCTTTCATCCGTGGTAATCAACGCCAGGTAAATTTTTCCAACCTGCCAGTACAGGTTTTTTACTGGCAAATCATTCCGCCAGCTCGAAACCATCTTCCCGCCATTGGGTGCCGTGCTATCTTTAACAAATTTGGTATCCCACCCACCTGTTGTAAAGGCAGCCGGTTGCCCGTTTACCTGTATGTCGGTCACATTTGTGTTGGGGGCAATTTGCATCGGGACAAAATCGTTTTTCTGGCTTTGCAGAAGGGTGATCGTCTCGCTGGAGGTTAAAGAAGGATCGGTTGCACCTGGTAAAGGCCGGGTGACAAGGTAGGTCAGGATGAGCATTTTCAGGTTGGTTTCGTAAAATGCGCTCTGGAATCGATAACCTTCCGGCAGGTAATTGGGGGTCAGCATATCCCATTCGGGTTGAGCAGATGATTGGTTAACGTCCGTTGAAGTAACGGTCGACACGGGTGATTGAATCTGGGTCGAGGCAAGAATTTCCGTTGCATTTGGAATGGTTTGAGTGGTAACTGCCACTATATTCACAGTGGCAGCAGGCATCTGTTCTGAGGGAGCGACAGAAAGACCCATCCACGAGCTAATGGATGCACGTACCCCAGGGATAACGAGGATGAGGATGATCAGCACCAGGATAATCGCAATAGCAATTAGCCATCCTCGACGGGCAGGGGGTACGGGTTGATTCGACATGAGCTTACTCCGTGGGTTGGTTTAATCCTTTAAGGTTCTGCACCTGCTCACGCCAAGCTCGCAGCAGGTGATGGACGGATTCTGCGCCCACAATTGGTGACCCATCATAAGGTAGTTTGACCGGACGCAGGAGGAATGGATGGTTTTGCGGACCTCCCATGCCTCCATGGTGGCTGACCTGGTTTTCGAACCCAGCCAGCTCCTGGGTTGCTGGATCGTAATGCGTGTTTACCACGATGTCCGGGCAGTTTGAAAAACTGCTCTCACGACGCAGGTGCAAGGCAGCATTCGGTCCAAAGACCGCCAACGGATCAACACCTTCCACAACGTCATCCTTCAAGTAATGGACTCCAGACTTCCCTATTACAATGTCTCCTTGGGCATCGGTTCTGACCAAAAGAAAACCAATCCCCGGGTGGTCTTTCAATCCAAGGATAAGCTCTGGATAGGCAGCCTGGATCTGCTCAAAGGTCATACGCTGGGGCGAGTCGGTAAAATAGATCAATCCGGTGCTTCCCGACCCCATCACGACAACTTTTGCCTTCTCTGCTTCAGCATCCGTTTTACCTGAGGCTGTGTCTTTTGGAGTAACCTCAACATAGTCATCATGAGACCGGCTGGCAAACATCTTGCGGATCAAGCCAGCTGTGCGGGTATTCGCATTGGTGCTCTCACTAAGAACCGCATTGAGGTTGTCCCAACTATCGTTATGAGCGTCCGAATAGAATACAGCTTGCTCGGTTTTGATAAGCTCTTTAACCAATTTCTCCAGTGATTTTCCATGGGCTGTCTCAAATGTGGGTCCCAAGCTTTGTCCATGGTCTGCCAGGATGACGATGTGGTAATGCCGGGGAGCAACTTTTATGGCATTCTCCAAACGTGCGAAATAGCGGTCAACTTCGTGCAATGCTTCGAAGGATTCGGGGGCGGTCATACCGGCGAAATGAGACAGGTCATCGTACCCGGCATACAAAGCATAGATTGCCGGTAATCCGCGCAAGATATCGCTGATGACAGTGTAAGTAACCAGATCCTGCAGGACCGGGCTCATGAAACCACGCAGGAATGCATAGGCAAAGCCGCGTGCTTTAATGCGATATTTATCCTTCCGGCGCCTCTGCTGGGATGCTTGCCACCACTCTTTGATGATTTCGATGACGAAGCGTGTGATCAAGCGGGCAATCACGTATGGGCTGAGCAGGTAAAAATAAAAACCCGGGCCTCTGCCACGTTCTTTGTTGCGGATGGTGCTGAAGGTTAACATGCTTTCGGTTGCGTCACCTGAAAACATATTACCGCGGGAGGAGCCCCCATCCGAGCACAGGCCGATGCCACTGCTCAGACGCGCTTCGATTGCCAGGGCATCTTTAGGCATGCCAGACATCACCATCTTGCTCTCGGTGCGATCCCACCAGCGATAGGCAGGGACATCCGTATTGTTCCCCAGCAAGATACCCGTCTGCATCGCTCCCGTTTGGGAGGAGAAATCGGTCTCCCATCCAATAAGTTGGTGGCTGCCTGAATCCACCCAGCGTTTCATCGTGGGGGTAAAGCCTTTGTCCATTGCCTGGCGCAGGATCATTTCACTTAGCCCATCAATCTCCAGGAATAGAAAACCTGGCTCGTTGGATTGAACAGGCTTCCCATGGCGGGAGACCATTCTTCCGGTAACGTTGCGGTCGAAACGGGAATCTTCATCCAGGGATAAGAGTTCACCAAAGACTGCATCCACTACGGCCAGCCACATCGCAATCAAAATCCCCGTGGCAACCGTATCGATGGTGATGCCCCTGACCAGGTTTCCAATCGACATGACCAACAACCCGTTCAAGACGAAGGTCAGGACCGGGTAAAGCCAGGAAGGCAGCCAGGAAAAGAAATTGATAAACACCCACCAGAAAGCAGATTGGGCAAGCGCTAAAACGATTGTGGCGGCTACCAGCGAACGAAATGAATCTGCCTGGAACCCGGACATTGATTTCTGCAAGATGAACAAGGTAATTAAATGGACAACGAAAACAGTGATGATCTGAATAATGCGTCCGCGGGTGATTTTCAAAGGATTCCTCCACCAACAATAATGCTTGCTTCGTGAGAAATGAATTATACCCTCATGCTACCTGAATATTCCTACATTTATAAGCCAGTGGCATCTTGCGTTGATCGGATGGAATTTCTAAAACATCGATTTCTACCATCGTAGAATTCATTAAATGTGAATATTCAGGGTGAGTGCATAGTGGTCGGTCAGGAAGCGCTGGAAGGGCAGCTTGGCGGTTGAGTTCCGGACCGGGAGGATATCTGCAGTTACTTCGCAGGTGGCACCTGTTGGGGCTCGGTAAAGGAAATAATCCAGGCTGGTATGCCACATGGACGGGACGAGTGGGAAAGGTGAATAGGTAGGCCGGGGATCATCCATGAGTGGATCGACCAGGCCGCTCTGGGATAGCAACTGGTGGTAGGCTGGTGACTGGCGAGGAAAATTGAAGTCCCCACATACGAGCACCCAGGCATTTTCAGGCTGAGCATGGATCAGCTGAACCAGGTAGCTGACCTGAGCAAGCTGGATTTGGGTTTGTTTGTTCGATAGCTTCCAGTCGCCGCGGTAGTTTGCCTGCAGGTGGGTGTTCATGACCACGATCGGACTTGCAGGGAGCTCAAGTTTTACCACCAGGATGCCTTTATTTAACGCCCAATCTGAAAAGCCGATGCTCAACGGCTGGCCCTGGTTGGGATATGGGTAAAACTCGCGGTTTATGAATTGGCAGGCGGAAATCGCGGCAGCAAACAATCCGCCTTTAGGCGCAAAGCGATTGCGAAAAAAAGCTTGCTGTGGGTAGGCTGCCAGTCCATGCTGAAGAAGTGGGAGGTAGGCATTCTGCTGGATCTCCTGCAGGCAGATCATGCTCGGGGCAAGCCGGTTTAGTTCAGCAGATATGCGCCTGATGCGACCAGAACTCAGGTAGAATGGCACCCCGAAAGTGTTAAGTGAAAGCACTGAAAACGACATTGTTTTCTATTTACCCGATAAAAATCATTATAAGTGTGAATCTTGCTTCTATTTAATAGAGTTATCTAAAAAAACGCCCGCTTATTGAGTATAATGCAATCGTAAGTTGTACTCTGGTAGAAATAGTGAATTCCATGAATGGGGATATGCTATTTTCATAAAATAATCATGTGTGAAAACAAAAGGAGCTGAAGATGGATACCGAAAATAAAAATAAATCGCATAAAAAACGGACTTTTTTCTCTGTGATGGGACTGCTCCTGGTGGTAGCTATTATAATTGGAGCCTGTACATCCCACAACTCCCACTCCAGAGGTAACTCCATTCCCCACCAATACCCCGGCACCAACTCCTGTAACGGTGGATGTCAATCTATTGTTTGCCAATCCCTGGGTGCTGGTGGGTTATGGTGACCCCGCCAATCCCACGGTGATCGAAAAGGGGGTCGTAATCACCCTTGAGTTCACTACCGATGGCCAGCTGGCTGGTTTTGGCGGATGTAATAACTATTCGGGCAGCTTCCAGGCAGCCACGGATGGGACGATGACCATTTCTGCGCTGGCGACGACCATGATGGCTTGCCCAACGGGTATGGACCTGGAGAGCGTTTATCTCAGCTGCCCTTCAGAGCGCCCGGAGTTTCAACTTTGGCAGTCAGGGGCGATTGGAAATAACCTATAGTGATCCGTCTCAGCCAGACCAGGTATTGGTCTATACCAGCAGCGCTAAACCTCTCACCGATACCAATTGGGTGCTGGTTTCCTATGGGGATCCGGCCTCACCCCAGGCAGTGCCTGCAGATACGGTTGATTACGGCGGTTTTCTCACCGGATGGTTACGTGAGTGGCTATAGTGGCTGTAATCAATACAATGCCACTTATACCCTTCAGGATCAGCAGATGACCCTGGGTCCAGTGGCGATGACCCAGATGGCTTGCCCAACTGGGATGGATATCGAGCAGGCGTACCTGACTTCTCTCGGAACTGCCCAGCAATATGCCATCCAAGGCCTTGAGCTCACCATTACCTACAACCAGGGTGCGGGTGTGCTTACGTATACGGCTGCCAATGCGCCGCTTGAGTACTCGTTATGGACCTTATCCATGATGAATGGGCAACCCGTCGCAGTCTGAAATACCGATTACAGCCGTCTTTACGCCCGGTGAAACACCCAACACGGGTGTGATCAGCGGCTCTTCGGGATGTAATTCGTACAGTGCGGGTTACACCCTGGATGGAAACAACCTGGCCGTACAACCGGCAGCCATGACCATGATGGCTTGCGCCACCGGGATGGATACAGAGCAGGCATACCTGCAAGCGCTGCAAGCCTCGGTTTCGTATGAAATCTTTGCAGATAAACTGGTCCTGACCAACCCCTCCGGCAGCCTTACATATATGCTCAATCGCACACCCCTGGCAGGTGCGCTGTGGAGGATTGGTATCGATGGGTGATGTAACCAATCCGCAGCCCCCGGTACAGGGGAGTAATTTTGCGGCACAGTTCAGCCGCATACCTGGTGCACCATCCGGCGTGCTTACCGGCACAACCGGATGTAACGAATATACTGCAGCATTTGCTGCTTCTGTCGATGAGATCAAGATCAACCCACCGGTCAGCACGGGCAAGACGAGCTGTGCTCCCGGGTTATCCGAACAGGAACAGCTTTACTTCCTGGCTCTAAACAATGCCACAACCTACAGGATCATCCGGAAATACACTGGTCATCCCGTATGACGGCGGAAAACAGGCGCTGGTTTTCGAAGGCACCCAGCTTGAAACGGCGGTAAGACCACCCGCTCAGCTCATCTAAATGGCACCACCTGGTACCTCTGGTACCTGAACAATACCCCTACCATACCAGGCACATCGATTTATGCCCAATTCACGATTAATGCAGATGGGGCATCCGGAACGATGAGCGGTTCAGCAGGCTGCAACAGTTATGTAGCCACCTTTGGCAACAACCTGGGAGTACAAACTTCACTGAATGCTCATCAAAATTGCAATAAACCAGCCGGAATCATGGACCAGGAAGGCACTTATATGAATATGCTTGCACGGGCCTATGGCTACTGGCAGACTGGTGATCAGTTCATCCTTAATACCGGGCAAGGTGTGCTCACCTATCGCAGCTCAAAACCAGCCGAAAGTGCTGACCAGACCCACCTGTCTGGTTGAAAAGACCTGGTACCTGGTAGCCTACAACGACACCTACAGTGAAGCCGGAACCCAGGAACCTTATACATTATTCCAGACGGATGGTACGCTAACTGGTTTTAGCGGATGCAATTCCTTCCAGGGTACTTACAGTACGATCTATACAGCAAATCACAATCACGAATTTGAATTCTACAGAGGCTGCCTGCCCCACATCCGCTTTGGATGACCAGGAAAAGGCCATGTTCAGCATCCTCAACTCTGCCACGAGCTACCAGGTGGCCGAATCTGTTATGCAACTGTTCGGAGATGCAGGGCGTGTTGAATTATTCCCTGACACCCATCCATCGGACTGAAGAAATCCAACCACCCCAAGCACGCATCAATATGCCTGCTGAAGCGAATGTAAACCAGATTGTCACCTTTGATGGAACCACCTCTTCCGGGGAAGTTGCGATTATCGACTGGAGGTGGGATTTTGGAGATGGCTGGACCGGATACGGGACAAGTTGTGGATCATGTGTATACTAATCCCGGCACCTATGGTGTAGCTTTAGTTGTTACTGACGAGCGGGGTGGGAATGATACTGAGACCAAGAGTATAAGCATCGCCGCCTACGTCGAGCCTACGCCGCCCCCTACACAGCCTGCTCAGCCTACCGCAACCAGCTGCACCAACCCAGGCGCCGCAGCCTACAGCTACAGGGGCACCAACCCAGGCTCCCCAGCCAACTCCAACAGCTGCACCGACACTACCACCACAGCCTACGCCAACCGCGGAACCTACCCAACCACCGGTGACCCCTCCACAAGCCGTGATCCAGGGTCCCAGCCAGGGATACGTGGGCGAACCAATCTCGTTCGATGCCTCTGCATCGGTTGCCGGCAGTAGCCCGATCACCAGCTATGGCTGGAACTTCGGGGATGGCCAATCAGCAGGACCCTCCCCTGACGTCATGCAGACCACAATCTATAACCAATCTGGCAGCTTCCAGGTGTCGGTGGTGGTGACGGATGAGAATGGTCAGAGCGGCAGTGCTACCATGGATGTGACCATCTCTACCCGCCTGGATACACCGGTTGTTTGGGTGCTTGATTCATACGCAGACCAGGGAGTTTTACCGGGGACAGCTATCACCTTACAATTCCAGGCAGGCCAGATCGCAGGGTTTTCCGGATGTAACAGTTATACTGGTTCTTATACTGCTGTCGACAACGGGGATGGCACATACAGTGTGACCGTCACGGGTGTTGTGGGCACAGGCATGATGTGTCCGGGAGAGATCATGGCTCAGGAACAGTCGTACCTTGGGCTTCTATCAGCTGTAACAGGTGCTGTACCCCAGGGGAGTGCGCTTGAGTTAATCTCTCCGCAGGGCAGCTTGATATTTTATCAAGCCGGCAGCCTGTCAATCACACCTTACTAGTTTTGGAGAACGATAATGGCCGCCAGAGGGCATAAAGATTAGCCATTTTTGGCGGCTGTAATCTACGAGTCACAGCGATATTTGGTTAGATGTTCTATAATATCTAATCACTTAGATATATATATTATCCAGCAATGGATGATATGTACCGAAAAACCTAATACTAGGAGGATCGTATGTGCTGCTCAGTTTTAGTGATCTATTTTTTAGGTCCACGGTTGGGTTTACTGATTTTTTGGCTGTTACCCAGTGGACGAAATCTTTTTAACCTAGCATTCCAATCCTTGATCGCACCCATATTGGGATTGATCTTCTTGCCCTGGACGACGATTGCGTGGACCATTTTTCACGGAGCCAACGGAATTGTAGGAATTGATTGGATGTGGATTGTTATTGGATTGATCGCTGATATCGTCGCCTACACCGGTGGGGTTGCTAAACGCAAATCTGTGCCTGGTTATCCCAATTCTGCTCCTTAGGAGTCGATGGGAAAGTATTTGGTATAAAGACTAGATATACAAATAACCGTATATCAACCGGGTAACTATAATAATCTTTGGTGATCTGATTTAATCAGCCTTTGCGGCAGGCTGTTGCTGGGGCTGAGAAATGGAATATACGATGATCAGTAGTATATCAATTGGCTCAAAAGTAATATGCAAGGACGGTTCACAGGGTACATTGACGGCGGTGATTGTGGACAAAGCCACTCGAAGACTGACACACATTGCCATGGTAGAGAAATCCGTTTTCCATGGCGAAGAAATGCTTGTTCCAATTGATCGGGTAACCCAATCCGAGCGAGGTTTGGTTCAGATTGACTGCACTGCGGATGAACTATCAAAATTGGAACCCTTCACACGTACACATTATCTTGAAATTGACCAGGGTGGGGATGGTTATGCATATAGTCCACCTTATATGACGACATACTCTGACGTGACCATGTCGCCTGAACTTGGATATGTCACCGTGCAGGATCAGCTTGTTCCCGACGGAGAAGTTGCTGTCAACCGGGGAATGAGCGTGGAGGCATTGGATGGTTATGTTGGGCAGGTGGGAGAGTTGCTTATCGATCCGTCTTCAGGTAAAATCACGCATTTCCTGCTGATGAAAGGCCATGGTTGGGGGAAAAAAGAAATCGCCATTCAGCTTCCTTTAATCGAGCGGGTTGAAGCAGATACGATCCACCTGAAAATTGAGAAAGAAAAAATTAGCCAGCTTCCATCGCTTCCCGTAAAGCGTACCTGGGATGAGGTGGTTGCAAGCGACTTGGAGCTGATGGTGTGGGTCTATGAAGGAAAAGACCTGGCTCAGCACACTTACCAAAAGGTCAAGGAGTTATGCAAGCAATATGCGATGGAAGTGCTGAACGCCACGATTATAGAAAAAGACCAGAACGGTAATGCCCACCTGCATGAAATCAAAAAAGTGCCTACCAAGCGAAAGATCACGCTCGGGATCGCGCTGGGTGGCCTGGCAGGTTTGATGATCGGACCGGTGGCACTGGTGGCGGGTGTGGTTGCTGGAGCAGCTGCCGGGAAGAAATCGGCGGGTAAAATTGAAGTGGGCTTCTCAAAGGATAAGCTTCAAAAGCTCAATGAATGCCTGGTGCCCGGAGGGTCAGCCTTAGTGCTGCTGGTTGAACACCGCTGGTTCAATACGCTTCAATTGGGACTGGCAGATAGCGGTGGACAGCTGATTTACGAGCGATTGGCCGACATCACTTACGATGAGCTGGTGGAGAAATTATCTGCAGGAGGAAACGACGTATAAGCAAGGGATTGTCTAATCACTCCGACCCAACCCGGCATATCAGCTTTTCGAGCATGAATTCGAAGGCCAAGCGAATAGTTCTAGCCTGTGCGGTTTGCGTCTTGATTGTCCTGTTGGCGCATACCAGCAACCGCGCGGCTGGTTTCTTACCAGCTACCTTCAAACAGCAGAGCACCTTCTCTGTTATGCAAGCAACCAACCCCTCCGAACCAGAACCGCTCACCCTCACCGATGATCAGGGACAATACCCGCTTGGGCTGCACCTGGAAATCCTCGAGGACCCCAGTGGGGAGATCACTATTGAGCAGGTCTCCTCCCCGGAATTTGATTCACAATTCATCCCCAGCCCGGTTGAAGTGCCGAACTACGGCTATACGGATAGTGCTTATTGGGTGCGGATAAATCTGGATAATGAAACCAGCCAGACGAATGAATGGCTGCTGGAAGTGGGCTTTGCCAACACGCAGTATGTTGATCTGTACACACCACTACCGGATGGTGAATGGTTTTATCGTAAAACAAAGCGGAGTCGCTGATGTCCGTCTCGACCCGCGATGTCCTTTATCCAAATATTGTGTTAAGTCTGGATATTCCAGTCCAGAGCCAGCAAACCTACTACCTGCGCTTCCAAAGTGGTGCTTCCATGACCCTACCACTCACCTTGTGGACGAAAGATGCTTTCTTTATTGAATCAGGACAGGTACAAATGTTTCACTGGTTTTTCTTCGGTGGAATACTTGCTTTGCTGGTCTATAACCTATTTTTGTTGTTTACATTAAGAACATATAGCTACTTATATTTTATCTTCTGTGACCTTGCCAGCGTAGGTATGCTGGTGGTATTACAGTATATTCGGGTTATATGGGGGTATTATATATTTCCCGAGCCTGGTATACCTTAAACCTTATTTACTTTCCGCTGTTCTTTGTCATTATTGTTTGTATTCAATCATATTATTTTCCGAATTCATTTTTAGAATTAAAAACCCGCTTCCCCAAATTACATGGGGTGAATATTGGCTTGCTGATAGTCTGGGGTGTGTTTGATTCTGCTTATACCATTCATAAGTTACCTTAACCTTTCAAGACTGATGCATTCCATGGGGAATGGTTTCTCTGGCAGTGACATTGGTTATTGGGATAGCTGACCTGGAGAAGGGGTTTCCAACCCGCCCGATTCTTCATGCTCGCCTGGTTTGCAATGGCTATAAGCTTTTTCCTAGTGTTACTGGTGCGAGATGGGTTGATTCCAAGTACAGTTATTCACTGAAAATGCATATCTGCTGGGATTTATGTTAATGGCGGTGTCATGGTCGATTGCCCTGGCTGACCGCATTAACCTGCTGAAAGCTAAAACAGAAAGCGCCAACCGCAAATTACGAAGCAGTGAGCACCGGCTGTCTCAAATCCTGGAGGGTATGCCTCTGGGGGTGGTCGTTTACGAGAAAGATCAAAAACCCACCTATCTCAACCAGCGTACAGTGGAGATCCTCAGCAGCTCGGATAAAAGTATCCAACCAGACCTGGCTGCTGGTCGTACTCTGGCGCAGGCGGTGGAGCATTTCTCTTTCCAGGTAGCCGGGACTGGTGAAAAGTACCCCATTGAGGACCTACCGGTATATCACGCCCTGAATGGTAAGCCTGCCTCTGCGGACAACATTGAAGCGAACTTTGGAGACAGGCAGGTTCCTTTGGAAATCTGGGCTAGCCCGGTGAGGGATGATGCAGGGAATGTCGATTCTGCCGTTGTCGTATTTCAGGATATCACCCGGCGCAAGCAGGCGGAAGCCGAGTTGGCTGAAACTCACAAGCAGCTGGAATTGTTGGTGGAAAATAGAACTATAGGATTAAATACATTAAATAAAGAGTTAAGGTTACGTCTTGAGTGGTTGGCAGCCATAAATTTGGTCAGTCAGGTGGTGGCTCAGTCTTCGAACTTTACGATGATCTACGAAAAGATCGTTGAAATCATTAATAACCTGTTTTCTACGAGTGATTCTTTTATCGCTGAACTGGATACTGAGGCTATGCAGTTAAAAATTCTGGCCCACTCCTGCCACAGCGATTTACACCCTGATTTAACTGATTCCTTTACAACTTTACCTGAGGGTATCCTGCCAGGTTCAACCTCGGAACAAGGAAAATTATTCTTCATCCCAAAAGAGCAAATCAGCTCCTTGAATGGGCCAATTGCCTTCCATATTAAGGATTCTAAAGTGCAAAGCATTGCTTTCGTGCCACTGCAGCTGCGCGAGCAAGTATTGGGGTTCCTGGGATTGGAGATGAGCGAGGTTGACCGAAAGATGGCGGATGATGAAACCAACCTGATTGGTATTTTTTTAACGGATATCGCCCAACTCATCGAAAGTGCCCGTCTATTCGAGCAGACCAAGCTGCTGGTCGTCCAGGAAGAGCGTGATCGCCTGGCGCGCGAGCTGCATGACTCGGTGACGCAAGCGCTTTTTTCTGCCAACCTGGTGGCAGAAATATTGCCTGAACTTTGGCGACGCGATCCAGAACGGGCGATGTTGAGCCTGGAGAAACTTCAACACCTGATGCGAGGTGCTCTGGCTGAGATGCGCACGGTGTTGCTTGAGCTGCGCCCTGCTTCAGTGATCAAAACCCCGCTGGGTGAGCTTCTGGCACAATTGACCGAGGCTGTTACCAGCCGGAGCGGGTTGCCGTTCCAGCTGTTTATCGAAAATATTCCGCTCCTACCCGACCTTGTACAGTTGGGTTTTTACCGTATTGCCCAGGAAGCCTTAAATAATGTAATTAAGCACGCCCAAGCCCGCCTCGTTAGCGTGAGTTTGAGCGAAACACAGTTTCCTCCAGACAAAAATGGCCAGGTGGGGAGGGAAGTAAAATTGGTGATCCAGGATGACGGGGTTGGTTTCTATATGGAAGCAGTTCAGTCAAGCCACTTCGGGATTAACATCATGCGCGAGCGTGCCGCTGCAATCCGTGCAATTTTTCACCTGGAGAGTGAACCCGGACATGGGACGCTAGTGTCATTAATTTGGGATAACGACTCTAAATTGGAAAATCAACATGCATGAAACCAACCGCATACGTATCTTGATTGTCGACGATCACCCGATGGTGCGCAGTGGGTTGCATGATTTCATCCTGACCAACGATGAGATGGAGCTGGTTGGTGAAGCCCAGAATGGTATTGAAGCCGTGGATTTTTGCACCACGCATGCTGTGGATGTGGTTTTGATGGATTTGGTCATGCCGTTGATGGATGGCAGCGAAGCCACCCGGCGTATTGTCGCCCTCGGCAAGCCGGTGAAGGTGATTGTTTTAACCAGCTTCCATGAACAGAACCTGGTCGAGAAAGCTTTGAAAGCGGGTGCCACGAGCTACCTGCTAAAGAATGTGACTGCGGCCGAACTCGTGGAGGCAATCAAGGCTGCCGCGGGAGGGTTTTCGATGCTGGCTCCTGAAGCTGCCAAAGCTTTGCTCCATTCTGACCGTCCTGTGAATGCGGTTGGTTTTGACCTGACAAAAAAGGAGCGCGAGTTATTACCTTTGCTGGTTAAAGGGTTACCCAACCAGGAAATTGCCAACCAACTCCATATCAGTACGGCAACCGTGAAATATCACCTGGCTAATATATACTCAAAATTGGGTGTGAGAAACCGAGTCGAGGCAACCAACATTGCCCTGGAACACCACCTGGTAGAAAAGCAATAATCACGCAACCGATTAGGATTACAAAAAAAACCTGCACCTATCCATTCAGCCAGACCTGGGCAGGCTTGATGAGGCACAAGAATTTGAGTGATGAGTAACCCGAATAGGATGGCGGTGTTATCATAAATAGCAAGTGCCAATTCAGCAGGAAGCGTAGGCTGAGGTTTGTACGATAAGGGCGTAGTATTCATTACCTTTTGAATCCTACCCGTAAGCACGCCTGGCATATCAAGGCACGAAGGAGGATGCGAATCTTAAGATATAGATCTTGAACTAGAAGTCATCTCGGACAGACACGGCATGGTTCCCCGTATTTCTTTTCCTTCCGAGGCACGAAAGCGAAATTTTCGCATAATTTATTGAATACCAAAAAGGAGAATTTTTATCATGAAGACGATTAAATCTGTAAATGTTGGCTCGTTCGTTTTGTACGGCGCCGTCCTGGCGGCTTTCTGGGTATTTGTTTATGGGCTGTACTATTGGCTGCTGGGCTGGATCTTCGGAGCCCAATCCTGGTTCGTTGATATGAACCTGGGCAACCTGACCGTCTATTCGTTCTATGCTTTTGGCCTGATCTTTTTAAAAGCTCTTCTTGCCGCGCTTGGTGGTGCGCTAGCCGGTCTGGTCATTGCCGTGGTATACAACTTTCGTGGCCGGCATGATGGGTGGGTTAAAAGTTAATGTTGAATAAGCTTTTCCCATTACTTCCTTCACATTCGGAAAAGCTGATCATATCTATATAGAAAAAATAGGAGAATATAAAATGCCCTGTTTATTTGCAATGTTTGCGGGGATATTCCCGCGTTTAGGTACCCTTTTCATCTGGATCGCACGACCAAATATGTTCAACCTGGCATTTAACGGCAGCTGGTTTTGGCCCATCCTTGGAATTATCTTCCTGCCCTTCACCACGCTGATGTATGTGATCCTGTGGAGCCCTGGAATAGGTCTGTATGGCTGGGACTGGTTCTGGCTTGTCATGGCAGTGGTTATTGACCTGATGCACTGGAGCAGCTCGGCATATCAGAATCGCGATCGTATCCCCGGTTACACGCCTCCTCCTTCTCAGCCGATGTAAATTGAGTGTGTACCAACAACAGGCATTGAAGTAGGTAGTTACCTGTCAGTCTGGGCTAATCTAGCATAATTGCATATAAATTTTGGGGGTGGACGGGCAGACCAGGAATCCCGTACACCCCCATTTTTCGTCTACTCAACCAAGGATTATTCACGGATAGACTTTTCGTAAAGTCGGTTATCATATGCTTTCTAGGAACAACCTCCCCGATTATATCGTCTGATACACGTGATTTACCCCATCAGGCATGGATCGATGGAATATAATTGTCACTTGAAATATTGATCGGGAGGTCAAAATGAAAGTTATTATAGTCGTATTAGGAATATGCACCAGCCTGCTTGTCCTGGCTGCCTGTGCTTCAACCACATCACCACTGGCAAGTGGTGGTGATTTAACTGGCCAGGTTTGGGAATTGTCATTGCTCAATGACAAGGCACCACTGTCGGGTACCAACATCTCGATCCAGTTCACCACTGGTGAAAAGCTGGGTGGCTCATCCGGCTGCAACCAATATTCCGGCACGTACACTGCGTCTGGCAATTCCCTGAAGATTGCTTCACCGCTGGCCTCCACCATGATGGCCTGCCCGCAGGAGATCATGGACCAGGAAAGTGAATACCTGAAGGCTTTGGGGGAGGTCAGGACCTATTCTGTCACTGGCGACCAGTTGACCCTCTACGGAACCAAGGATAAAAGCATCCTGGTTTACAAAGCCCGCTCTCAAGACCTGTCTGGCAGCTCCTGGGAGGTAATTGCTTATAACAATGGCAAGCAAGCCGTAACCAGCGTGCTGGCAGGATCCAGTATCAGCGCCAACTTTGCAGCGGATGGTACCCTATCGGGCAATGGTGGCTGCAACAATTACAACGGCACTTACACGGTGACTGGCAAACAGATCAAAATTGGTCCTCTGGCATCCACCCGGATGTTCTGTGCTGATCCGGAAGGTGTGATGGACCAGGAGAGCTCTCTACCTGGCTGCCCTCGAAACGGCAGACACTTATAAAGTTGAAGGCATCGACAGTTGGAGCTACGCACCAAGGATGGTGCCCTGGCAGTTCAGGCAGTTGCGTCTTCCCCAGAGACTGCCAGCTCGGTGAATCCGATCCAAGATATTGTCTGGCAGTGGATCAGCGTGACAAACCAATCAACGGGTGAAGTAACCACAGTTCCCAATCCCGAAAATTATACAATCACCTTCCATGCCGATGGAACCCTGGATGGGAAGGCTGATTGTAATAACTTTACGGGCAGCTACACTCAGGAGAACGGCGGTATCATCATTACCCTGGGAGCATCCACGATGGCATATTGCGGAGATACTTCACTGGATCAGCAATACCTGAGCCTGCTGGGCAGCGTGGTGGCGGGTGGACCAGATGGTGCTGGCGGCTTAGCATTAGAGAACGCGGGTGGCGAGCAGCGCATGCTCTTCCAAAATGGAGGACCCACTTTAAAATAATATGATAGTATTAAGGAAATTAATAAAAGGAGAATGAGAAAAATGACAACTGCATTAGAAACACAAACCAAACAACGCCCATGGTGGCTAACGTTAATCACCGGTATCTCGGCTATAATCGTTGGCGGTGTCCTGCTCTGGGGAGGCCTGGTTGATAAGGTTGAAACCTACATGCTCCTGGTGACTTTCCTAGGAGTCTGGTGGCTGGTCCAGGGTATCTTCGATATCGTCGCCATCTTCATCGACCACTCCATGTGGGGTTGGAAGCTGTTCATGGGCATCATCAGCATTGCGGCTGGAACATACATCCTGTCATACCCGGTGGTGTCAGCACTTGCCCTGCCAAAGATATTCGTCCTGGTGATGGGTATCTGGGGTCTGATGTACGGGATCATCCTGCTCATCATGGCTTTCAGCGGTGGTGGTTGGGGTGCTGGGATCCTGGGTGTCCTGGGGATCATCTTCGGTATCGCCCTGACGGTCAACTATACTGCTCCCGGGATGGGACTGGCCATGCTGTGGACTGCCGCAGTGTTTGGTTTCATTGGTGGCATCGCGCTGATCGTCCAGGCATTCCGCCAGCGGAAGGCTTAATCTCCACTTTATCCCGGGATTAAGAATATAAATGAGAAAAGGTGTGCATCCACTGGATGCGCACCTTTTTTGGTTGCTTATGCCTCAAATTTGTGAGTTCTACATTGTTAGATTGGAGTAGACATCATGAATCACGAACCCGCCATCACCCGTGAAAGAATGAAGACACCACGTGCAGCGTCAATTGCCGGGATCTTGTTTTCGGTGCTGCTTATCATCAGCCTGGTGCTGATCCGGATTAGTGTCCCTGGCAACCCGCAGGATGCAGGAGAATGGCTTTCTGGCAGTTTAAGAAGCTGTTGGTCTTGCACTAAATCTTGTTCCATTTGCGGGAATTGCTTTTTTATGGTTCATTGGCGTGGTGCGCGACCGTCTTGGAATCCATGAAGATCGCTTCTTTTCCACAATCTTCCTGGGCAGTGGGCTCTTGTTTCTAGCCATGCTATTCACATCCGCTGCAGTGACTGGTGGGATCATTGCTTCCTTTCAAGTTGCCCCACGGCCGCTCATTGAATCCGGTATATACACCTTTGGTCGCACAGTCGTCTATGAGATCATGTACGTCTATACCATGCGGATGGCAGGTGTGTGGATGATCTCCACCTGCACGCTATCGCTGCGTACCGGGATCATCCCACGTTGGATGGCATTACTTGGCCTGGTGCTGGCGCTGTTTTTATTGTTCAGCATGGGTCTCTTATATTGGGCACCGTTGGTTTTCCCGCTGTGGGTGTTGCTGATCAGCGTCCACATCCTTTTGGAGAATCTAAAAAAACAAAAAGTGGAAGCTTAATCCATTGGAGCAAGAAAATGCTTCCCCTCGCCAGCCTGTAGGTTGGTGGTTCGTCTACCCCTGATGAGGAAGAAGCGACCCATGAAGTGCCTAGGCCTACGGTCAAAAACGAATTAGCTGCTATCAAATATGCGCTAGTGGAACTACGCCAATTTTTAGTTTTCACCCAGATTTAGTTTGAAAAATTTTTACGTTGGTAGGGAGAGGCAATCTCCACACTGATAAATATATTGGTTGGGAAGTCCAACTATCAATTATAATAAATACTATAATTCACAAAATCTATTAATAGATACCGAGGGACAATTCTCTATTTTTCGTTTTTCCCTGGTAAATTGGAGGGTCTTATGCAAAACCAAGATGATGATTTTCCCTATACGAGCGACGACCCCAGTCTTGCACCGCAAGATGATAAAAATGCAGTCCTGAGCCTGACTTCACAGCAGGTCAATGATATTAAAGGAACGTTTCGGTTGGTCATAGGTTCTGCCATGACTGGTAAAGATGTCTATACCAAGCGTCTGAGGCAGATACAGTCTGGTCAGGAAACTATAAAACCTGACGCCATCGTTGTTGATGCGAATGAAACTCCCCGTGATCAATTAAGATATCTTCTGTTGGGAATGTTGTTCGAGACCCCTGATTTGCTCCAACGCGGCCTGGTAAGCGTTGAACATGCATCAACGAAGGTATTCGGAATGATTTCCAGGTTGGTTTCACCGATAACCAATAGTTGGGTATTTACTCCCGTAAAAGGACCCTATGATGGCGCGGTGAGTAGGGGAGAAAAAGTAATCGATCGGCTGATCATGAAGGGACGCATAGAAGATCAAAACAGCCGCCTCGCCCTCCAGCAAAAAGCCATTGATGACCTGGTGAATGATATCCTGGAATACGTCTTACTAAAAACAGATCTTCAGCAGCTTATTCAGGAAGAGGGCATCGGTGTGGCTGGCAACGTGGTGGATGAATTTCGCGAGCAAAGCTCAAATGTCGACTCGATTATTGATTCTAAACTCAAATCGTTCTTCAGACGGGTTCCATCACAATCCAGCACACCACCAGCAAACCAGGCAGATGGGGGTAAATAAGCATGGCATCCTCACTCCCTCAACTGTCAGAAACAGGTAAACGCATCCTCACGGCTACCACTGCTTATCCAGCAGGTTTTTTTAGTCGTTCTCTCGCCTTTACGATCGATCTATTCATTTTAATCGTGATCCAATTGGTTGGTTCTGCATTTGTCCAAGCAATCCTTGGTTTCTTTAGACTCGCAGGGCTAGTGGAGTATATAAAAACCATATTGGAGAACTCCACTTATAATCTCGCCATCGGCGCTGTATTGATCACCCTGGTGGTGATCGGGTATTACACGTTTTTCTGGACTCTGGTTGGATTCACTCCCGGTAAAGCCATCTTAGGCTTGAAGGTAGCCCGAAAGAATGGCTCGAAGATTTCTTTTGGCAGAGCTCTGGTCAGGTTTTTTGCTTATTGGATCTCTGCCATACCACTCTTCCTGGGCTTTTTATGGGTTTTGTGGGATCCGAAACGCCAGGGTTGGCACGATAAAATTGCTGGCACTCAGGTCTTTTATACTCCGAAAAATCTGCATAAATAGACTTCTCCATGAATACCGGGTTTGAAGCATATCAGGAAAGACGCCCTCCAGGTCTGATCGTTCGATTTATCGAGACTTCTGGTCAGTTTTTGGGCATGGCGTTGGGGGGTGGCATGGATTTTGTCAGGCAGAAAAAAGAGTTGGGAGAGCATCGCACCCTCGGGATGTTGATCCTACGCTTTTTCCTGGCCCTCACCTGGCCGTTCCTGGATAAAAGCATTATTAAACTACCCTTCTCCACTCAATTCAGGCTACGATTGCAAAAGCTGGGACCGACCTATATAAAGCTTGGCCAAATTCTCAGCTTGCGCGAAGATTTGCTCCCCAAGGCTATCACGGATGAGTTAAAAAACCTTCTGGATAGGCTTCCAGCTGTCTCCTACGAACGCTTCAAAGAACTTATCGTTGAAAGCCTCAACCTCCCGCTCAATAGCATGTACCGCTGGATTGACCCCATCCCACTGGGATCAGCTTCTCTGGCACAAACTCATCGGGCAAGGTTGATTTCCAATGAAAAGGTTGTGATTAAAGCGCTCAAGCCGGGAGTTCGCACGCTGATTGAGCGTGATACAAAACTTCTGCGTTTTTTTGGTAATTTCCTGCAGATCTTCCTGGCCCGTTACCAGCCTGCGCGGATCATTAATGAGTTCAGCGCATACACCTTGCGCGAGGTTGACCTGCGCTTTGAAGCGGATAATGCTGACACATTTACAGCATATTTTAAAGATGAACCAGAAGTGCGTTTCCCTCGTATTTATCGGAAGTGCAGCTCCCGCGATGTGCTGTGCATGGAATACTTTCACGGCATCAAGCCCGATGAAGAAGCCTTGAAAAAGCTGACCGCCGAGGAACGTCGCCTGGCGATCGATTTGGGAATTGGCGCAATCGTCAGGATGATATACCGTGATGGCTTCTTCCATGCAGACTTGCACCCCGCGAATTTAATGATCTTCAAAAAGCCGCGCAGCGGGGAGATAAGCGTCGGGTTTATCGACCTGGGAATGGTTGGCAGGTTTAACCGTGACATGCGCAAAGGTATGTTCTATTATTTCTATTCCCTGGTAACCGGAGATCCTGAGAATGCAGCGCGTTACCTCACTTCACTGACCATACCTGGAAAAGGAGCCGATATCGAAGGATTCCGCCGGGCAGCATCCGACCTGTACACGCGTTGGTTGATGAACCCTAATTTCAAAGATTTTTCCCTAGCCCAGGTGATTTTACAATCTATTCTCATGGCAGGTCACTATCAAATCCAGTATCCAGGCGAGATCATCCTGATGGTCAAAGCACTGGTGACGATTGAAGGGGTAGGGCATGTCTTTGATCCAGAGATCAATATTCCCCTGGCTGCCCGAAAACATGTTCGTTACATCTTATTGCAAGAGTTTAATCCATTGCATGTGATCCGAGACAGTGCCCTGGTTCTGCCGGAAATGGTGGACGTGCTACGCAAAAGCCCATTAATCCTGGCAGAGGGGATGAAAGTATTGGAAAACAGTCTTAAACGGCCTCCTCCGGGTCCATTAAACGGCGTACGCAGTACACTTCTGGCCGGTTTTTGCCTGCTTGCAGGAGCATTTGTGCTGGCTTTTGATGGCCCGTGGTATGCCTGGGGGGCGTTGTTCCTGATCGCGCTGATTCTTGCAATTCGGTCTTAACCCCAAACTGATTACCAAGAAAATTGGTGAAATTTAACCTGGATAATATGGTATCCTATCCGATTAGTTTTTATTCCAAAGCCATATCAGTGGTAGAGGTGAGAAATAGCTAAAATTAACTTAAACAATGTTGATCTTGCCTGGTTCCGCATGGAAAGCCAGACCAACCCGATGATGATCACGGTGCTGATCAGGTTTGCTGGGCAGGTAAATTATGACCGGTTGGTTACGGATCTGGAAGCTGCGGTTAAACGTTTCCGCCGCCTCCGTCAGCGGATTGTCCTGCCCAACCGAAAATTCCAGCGTCCATACTGGGATGATCTCTCCACTTTCCGGGCTGGAGATAATATTGAGCGACTTACCCTGCCACTCCCGATTGATGAAAAGTCAGTGGAGCGGTTGGTCAACGAAAAGATGAACACGGCTCTTGATTTTGCCATGCCATTGTGGAAGCTCACATTGGTTGACAATAATCCCGAAGGAAGCCTGGTCATCGTTCGCCTGCACCATTGCATAGCCGATGGCATATCCTTGATGCGCGTGATTATCGACCCTGACCCATCCCTCCACCGAGGTATCTTCAGTTCAAGCGCCGAAAGATAAGCCTATCCAAGTTCAACCAAAGGATATTCCCAATTCCGGTCAACGGACTTTGACCCGGAATCCCAATTTCATCGACATGGTTGCAGCCATCATTCGGATTTTGTTTCGCTCTGCCGACCCACCCACGATCCTGAAAGGACCGCTGGGAAAGGTAAAAAAGGTGGCCTGGTCTGAGCCGTTAAGTGTGCCTGAGTTGAAGAAAATCGCCCTATCCAAGCAAGCCACGATCAATGACGTGGTGATGGCTGTTTCTACGGGTGCAATCCGGCGATACATGGAGCTGCATAACGATTTCCGAAAGCGTAACATACGCGCATTCACTATGGTGAACCTGCGCGGACTGAAAATTGATGATGAGCTGGGCAATAACTTTGGACTGGTTTTCCTCGATCTGCCTTTGGATGGTCAACAACCCCTTGACCGACTTGATGGGATCAAACAAGGCATGGATACCCTGAAAGCCTCTGCCGAATACGCGGCCACCTATTTTATTCTTAATATTCTAGGCATGCTGCCTGGATGGATTGAGCGCCTGGCGACCAAGTTTCTGGATACAAAAGGAACGATTGTATCGACAAACGTTCCAGGATCGCGCCGTGAGCTGATCATGGCGGATGCCCCCATCCAGTCCATGATTGCCTGGGTGCCGCAGACTGGGCGAATCGGTGTGGGATTGAGCTTTGTGAGTTACAACAATCAACTGATGGTGGGCTTGAACGCCGATGCAGGGCTGATCCCTGACCCGGATATATTCCTTGAACTCTTTGCCGAAGAATATAGATCTCTCTATGCTGCGGTTATCGAAGATACACGTTCCATTTAAAGTTGGATTTCCTTGTTAAAAAGTAGAAATATGTCTGTCAATGCAAAGTAGAAATGTCCCTTGACTACTAGCGTTCACAATGCTATAATTTTTACGACGCAGTGCGTCATAGAATATAATCCAACCCACATTATTCAATAAACCGGAGGAGAATATGCCCACCAAACCGAAAGAAGAAGTTGTAGAAGAAAAAAGCCAGCATCAGATGATGGAATTGTTACGGCGAATGTTCCTGGCATCTATTGGCGCGGCTGTGATCGCCCAGGAAGAGATCGAAACGCTCGTAAATAAGCTGGTTGAGCGTGGTGAGATCGCCGAAAAAGACGGGAAAAAGCTCATCAACGAGATGATGGACAAGCGCAAGACCAAAACAGCTGATGTCACCGGTGAGATCAACAAGAATGTCGAGAATGTGCTTACCCGTATGAATATCCCCACCAAAGCGGATGTCGAAGCACTTGGTCAGAAAATCAACGCCCTATCCAGGAAAGTTGATGATCTGAAGAAACCTGACGAACCAAAGAAAGCCTAAGCGAATTTCTTCTAGCTCAGGAAAAACGCTGATTAACCGTTTTTCCAGTCTATAACGAGATAAGTATTTATAAGGCTGGCGGATATCCGCCAGCCTTATTATATAGGTGGGTTTAGATGAATGTATGGGATATTAACAGAGGGTAATGGGATAGGTCTAATATTTCCACGGGCGAGTACCAGGGGTGACTTCCCGTACAACCTCATCACACTTCCCCCTTCCCGGACAGGAGCGGCACCAGGCTGGCAGCCCAAGCCCGGATCGTCGGCCAATTGCGCTTCTCGCCTGCCGGAGCCTGGATGATCAGCATGGCGAACAGCACTGCCCACCACTTCAGGCGCCCGTATTCCAAGCGCCCACCGAAGAATCCAATACTCAAAGGCCTGGCCGGCTGGGCTGCCTTAAGCACAGGTTGGAGATAATGCGAAAGCCGGGCGTATTTCTCTCTGAAGTTTAAACTATCCGGTTTTTGGGGAGGTTTTTCGGCAGGTTTTCATCGACGGTGACCTCCAAACCATCCACGCTCGCCTCCTCCATCTGCGTCAAGCTCATCGCCAATATGAATACAGCCAGGCGTTTACGTTGCAGGGTGGAGCGGTGCTTCTTGAGGAACTTTAACGCTGAGCGGTGCCAACCCATGATCATTGGACCACCCACTACCACACCATCGTACAACTCCAGGTCTTTGACATCTGCAAGCGGTAAAACGTCGACCTGCAGGCCACCTTTGGAGAGCTCCTCGCCGACCACCTGAGCCACCTCAGCCGTTGATCCAGCCATTGTGGCGTAAGTGACCAAGATTTTATTCATCGAAAATCCTCCTGGCAATCAGCCAATTCTATGATCGCCAGCAATGTATCTTGCAGATGGGAAGAGTTAAAGTTTCCTTAAGGCTATGGAAACCGATGGTACGGAACATGACCCGCATCAGCGAGTGGCCGAAATCCGGTTTTAAGTATTGGTTGGGGCAGGCGCCGGGGATGACCGTGATCCCATTCTCACGGCACATGCGCACCGCCTCGGGAGAAACACTGGTCATGCTGGCTGCCAGGCCGGGCTTGGTGCCCATCAAGCAGTGCATCCACACGCGTTGGATCCCAAGCTCCACACACTGCTGGACGACCTGTTCGGTAATTTTTGGGTTGGTGAGGATAAAGACGCCATCCGGCTTCTCGGGGATCGATTTAAGGTCAGGGTAGCATGGGTCACCTTCAAAGGTGCCAATCCGCGGGTTGACTGCGCTCACCGAATACCCGGCTGACTTGAACTTGCGGTAAGCCAGGTTACAGCCTGTATCGCGTTTATCTGAAACGCCAACCACGGCGATCTTTTTCTGGGCTAGAAAATCTTGAACGAGAGAATCTATGTTTGCCATTGAATATCCTTTCTCATGTTTTGCCAACAAAACGCCTATCCAGTTTATACTGCTGCTGCTTGTGTGTCAATATCATTTTGGAAATAGCCCTCATCCAGCCCATACCCACTCTCGAATGTTGCTATCAATCGACGACCAATCACGGCACACACCTGAAGCAAGGCATCCATCGTAGCCTTGGTGACCAAGTTGCAGAAGGTCGCCTTGTTCTCCCTTCACATGCCACGCTCTCTTCGTTGGCTAGGTTTCGTCACGAAGTACGCTCCTCAATGCCCAGGATGGTCCGATTAGGTGAGAACTGGCGGAGGGAGAGGGATTCGGATTAAACACCCTCCCGGGGTGCCCACGATGGAATTTGAAAATTTGAGTTCTGGCGGAGGGAGAGGGATTCGAATTAAACGCCCTCCCGGGGTGCCCACGATGGAATTTGAAAATTTGAGTTCTGGCGGAGGGAGAGGGATTCGAATTAAACACCCTCCCGGGGTGCCCACGATGGAATTTGAAAATTTGAGTTCTGGCGGAGGGAGAGGGATTTCGAATTAAACACCCTCCCGGGGTGCCCACGATGGAATTTGAAAATTTGAGTTCTGGCGGAGGGAGAGGGATTCGAACCCACGATGGATTTCTCCATACCTGTTTTCAAGACAGGCGCCTTAAGCCACTCGGCCATCCCTCCATAAACGGTACACCCCCTCAAGCGCACGGAATTCTACCATATCCAGGGTGAGGATGCAACATTTCAAGGATTGAGTTGAGGTGTTATAGGGATGCCCCGTCTATAATCGACCTTTAACTCATGCTATACTTGGCAAATGTCGCGCTTTGCCAAGTCAACTCTGATTGTGGCGGTTTTCTTTGGGTTGGAAAAGGTGCTGGGGTTTGCACGCCAGATCCTAATTCCGCGGCAGTTCGGGCTCTCACCCGAATTGGATGCTTTCAACGCCGCTAACAACTTCCCAGACCTGCTCTTCGCCCTCATTTCTGGTGGTGCGTTGGGGATTGCTTTCATCCCAGTATTAAGCGAAACCTTGCAGAAGCAAGACCGCCAGGCTTTGTGGGACTTATTCTCGCGCATCGCCAACTTGATGTTTTTGGTCACGGGTGGCATCGCGCTGGTATTGGTTATACTAGCTGGTCCTCTCGTACATTGGGTGATCACGCCGGGGTTCTCACCCGCGCAGCAGCAGCTCGTAACGAACATCATGCGCCTGGACCTGATTGCCACCATGATATTCTCGCTCAGTGGGTTGGTGATTGCCGGCTTGCAGGCTAATCAGCACTTCCTGCTGCCCGCCATGGCGCCCAGCATGTACGACCTGGGGATGCTATTTGGAGTCATCATCCTGGCACCAGAGACTGGTTATCAAATCGGTCCGATCAGCTTGCCTGCCTTTGGTATGGGGATATATGGATTGGTATACGGAAGTATCATTGGGGCGGCAATGTTCCTGCTGATCCAGTTGCCCGGGTTGGTCATGTATAAATTTCATTGGACGCCTGCCATTAACCTGCATCATCCGGGAGTTCGTAAAGTTATCGCTTTGATGGGTCCGCGTGTCTTGACCGTCTTTTTCATCCAACTGGTATTCATTGCCACGGACAGCATAGCCTCCTCGCTGAAAGTGACTGGGGCAGTCTCAGCACTGGTGTATGGCTGGCTGTTCATGCAGGTACCTGAAACACTTATTGGTACTGCCATAGGGGTGGTGCTGCTTCCCACAATCTCCACGCAGATAGCCCTAAAGCAGGTAGACGCCTTTCGCCAATCCCTGAACCACGCGGGTCGCATCATCCTGGCCCTCACCATCCCGGTTGCAGCCCTGGTGATGGTGGGGATACGCCCTCTGGTGAGTATCCTTGGCTTTGAGGCGGCTGGCATGGAGCTTGTCGTGTGGGTGACGCGCGGTTTCCTGGTTGGCTTAATGGGTCATGCGCTGATAGAAGTTGCTTCGCGTTCATTTTATGCTCAACAAAACGCCTTGATCCCATTGGGGGCTTCCTTTTTGGCCGCGCTGACCTTTGTTGCCCTGGCGATTGGGCTAAGTCTTATCATTGGTGTTGCAGGCATCGCCCTTGCCAACGGGTTGGCTTTTACTGGCTGAAGCCTTGCTGCTGTGGTATTTGCTCAATCGTCGTTTTGCAGGTGTGGCAGACGTTCGCTCCACGCTTGTGCGTGTAATTCCGGTTGCCTTGTTGGGTGGTCTGGTCACTTATGGAGTTTTACAGCTGTCGTTGCCAGTTTCTGGGTTAATTCTCGGTGCTGTGGCACTTGGAGCTGGTGGATTAGTCGTCATACCATTCATTTTGCCTGAATTGAGACTGTTGATAAAAATGTAGGAGAATACAAATGAAAAAAATAGGTCATCGTTTACTGGTTGTAGTGGCAATTTTATCGATCATTTTGGCTGGCTCAGGTGCCCCGGTATCTGCCGCCCAATGGCAGACTAAGGTGGATTCCTGGATCTTACAGAATGCTACCGAAGGGGAAACAGAATTCCTGGTCTATTTGACTGCGCAGGCAGATCTGGATAAAGCAAGCTCATTGCCTACCCGGCTCGAAAAGGGTCTCTTCGTATACCAGACCTTAACTTCATTGGCTGAACACACTCAAAAACCAGTCATTGCCGAGCTGGAAAGGCTGGGCGTATCCTACCGTGCCCACTGGATCGCTAACATGATCTGGGTGCGAGGCAGCTTAGATACTGTCCAGCTATTAGCGCAAAGGTCCGATGTTGCGCATCTGTACGCCAATCCAGCGATTGCTCTGGATACTCCGGTTAAGGTACTCGGCTCCACAGTCCAACCCCAGGCGATCGAATGGAATATTTCCCAGGTAAATGCACCCGCCGTCTGGTCGCTCGGCTATAGCGGGCAAGGTGTGGTGATCGGTGGGCAGGATACCGGATATGAGTGGGATCATCCTGCCTTAAAGGACCAATACCGCGGATGGGATGGTTTCGCCGTTGAGCATGACTATAACTGGTTCGATGCCACTGCCAATCCCTCCTCAACTCCGATTGATCCACAAGGACACGGCACGCATACCATGGGCAGCATGGTGGGGGATGATGGTGGCAATAACCAGATTGGCATGGCTCCGGAGGCGCGTTGGATCGGCTGCCGGAATATGGATGCCGGTGGGAACGGCACCCCTGAAACATATACCACCTGTTACGAGTGGTTCGTTGCACCTACCCGCGTGAATGGCTCTGAACCCCGCCCCGACCTTGCTCCGGATGTGATCAACAATTCGTGGGGCTGCCCTCCCAGTGAAGGCTGTAACCCCGACTCCTTGCTCATCCCGGTGCAAAACCTGGTGGCAGCCGGGATCGTGACCGCTCACTCAGCTGGAAATTCAGGTAGTGCTTGTTCTACAATCAATGCTCCTGCTGCCATCTATAATGAGTCATTCACCGTTGGGGCAACTGATTCAACGGATACGATCGCTGGCTTTAGCAGCCGTGGCCCCGTCACCGTGGATGGCAGCAATCGCCCCAAGCCGGATATCTCTGCCCCAGGAGTGAGTATTCGTTCATCCGTTCCAGGTGGAGGTTATGAAGGTGGTTGGAGTGGCACCAGCATGGCTGCGCCGCATGTGGCTGGCCTGGTGGCGTTGCTCATCTCAGCCCAACCCGCCCTGCGCGGGCAGGTGAACGAGATCGAATCGATCATCGAGCAATCGGCCCTGCACAAATCCTGGACAGGCTGCAGCAGCAGCGGGGTGCCTAATAATGCTTATGGATGGGGGCGCATCGATGCTTTGACTGCAGTCAACTATCACGACCTTGATTTGGATAAAGTTGCCTCTTCTTCCTCCGTGATGCCCGGTGATTTAATCACTTATACCCTCACCATCAGCTCTGTTTCTGTCATCAGCCCCAACACCCATGTCGTGCTCACCGATACCATCCCGGTCGGGTCCACGTTTGTCTCTGCCAGCGAACCCTATACCCAAACCGGGAATATGGTCCTGTGGGATTTTCCCGTCCTGGAACCCCTGGAGACGGTCAATACTGAGCTGGTGGTGCAGGTGAATATCACTTCGACCGAGGCGATCGTGAACGATGACTATGCTGTGCAGAGCGACCAGGTGGCGCAGGTGCATGGAGGGCCAGTGACAACCCTTGTGGAAAAGCTGAACTTCCTGGAGCTGAATATGGTTGCTTCAGCAGCCATGGTCTTCCAGGGCGACCTGCTTACTTATACCATCAGCGTCACCAATGCCCACGAGCTCATTCCAACCACGAATGTCGTGCTCACCGATACTCTCCCAACTGGAGCGACTTTTATATCTTCCAGTTTACCCTACACGAGAGTTGCAGACACCATTGGCTGGGAATTCCCCAGCCTGGAACCGTTGAGTACTATTGATGTGAATTTGGTGATAAGGGTAGGCCGTACTACGGGCAGCGCACTTGTTAATGAATATTATGCAGTCCAGAGTGACCAGGCTGTCAGGGTTATTGGTGAGCCAATCAGCACTCTGCTTGGCAGGTCTTACTTCCTTCCAGTGACGGTGAAGAGCCCATAACTAGTTTCGCATGGGCAATGAAATGGTTTAGCGGTAGTTTTCGTAAATCGAGAGCACCCGATCTGCATAGGAATAATCCACGTCCATGGGACCGTAGGCTTTCAATGCCTCGCGAGAGCTACCCAAGTTGGAGATCAATCCGGCCAGCATCTGGCTGCCGTATTCAACGTTGAATTCGGGTTGCAACAGCTCTTCGATCGTCGGACGGCTGGCAAAACAGGGTCCATTGATGCATTCGAAGGAGGACGCAATGCCATCGCGTGGCATCACCTGCATCAAGCCCACCGCACCGCTGCCTGAAAAGGCAGCCTCGTCTCCGCCACTTTCCATCAGGATGACTGCCGCGATCAGGTCGGGGGGCAGCTCAACCAGGGTCGCCTGTTCTGTAATGATCTCACACCATTGTAATATGCCATACGGATAACTCAAGCTCACCTGGCAGTTATTGGATTGGGCTGAATTTTCATCAGCCTGAGACGGTGCAGCGGCATATGCCACTTCGTCTGAAGGAGAGAGCTTGATCTGTCCAGCCAGGAACCAGCCCAGCAAAGCCAATGCAGTACATCCCATGAACGTGCCTCGAATCACCAGCGATGGTCCGTTGCTCATATGCCCTCCGATGAATAGTATCAATTTCCCGATGATAGCACATATGTTCTAATTAAGCAAGAGATGGGCAATGTAATTCCAGAAATTGCCTCTTGACAAATTAGAACAATTGTTCTATATTATACGTAATTGTTCTATTGGGCGATAAAAACTACCAGATCATAGGTCTAGAAGACCAAAGGAGATATTAATATGAACCACAATGGAATGACCGCATCGAAAGTGAACCGTGCTCTCCATGCCTACAAGCCATCACGCGGGTTGATATTCGGTATGCTGATCGTGGGTGCTTTGGTGGCATTTGAGATCTTCAACTACACCACCACCGACTTTGCGCTCACCGATTTGCTCGGCGACCTACGCTTTATGGGCTTGCGCTGGGCAACCATCCTGGCGATCGCCTTCTGCGGCATCGACTTTGCCGGCCTCGCCCGCTTGTTCACCCCTGAACGTGGTGGGGGAGAGCCCAAGGAAGTCTGGTACCTGTTTGGCGCATGGTTGCTAGCAGCGGCAATGAATGCCATGCTCACCTGGTGGGGTGTGGCGATTGCTGTGCTCAACCACGAATCGCTGGGAGGGGCGGTGCTCTCCCGCGAGACGATGCTCAAAGTGGTGCCAATATTTGTGGCCATCATGGTGTGGGTGATCCGGGTGCTGATCATCGGCTCCTTCTCGGTGAATGGTAGCCGCCTCTTCAGCCAGGGTACAACCAAGCCATCGGTGCATCCAGTGGCAAGGCAAACGCAGCCTCAACCGCTGGCAGCCAGCCCGGTAATTTCAGCCCACGCAGCCCAATACCGGGTACCATCCAAAGGTGAGGCGCATCCCGCACCGAAACCTGTACAGCCTGCTAATCCACGCTCCGAACCGACCTACCACCCTATGTCGATGAGCTCGGCTGACCAAAACCTCAACTTGACCCGCAAGTAAGATTCCATTCGCATTCTCAAAGAGGGTCGCGGGTAGTGCCTTCACCACCCGGACTCTCTTTTTGATTAAAAGGATGCCGGACGTGGGGGGGACACGTCCGGCAATCTAAGGAGGGCCACCGGTATTGCATGTCCGGGGGGACGGACAGCAATATTTGGTCCGGTGGTGGACACTTGTGATACCAATAAAAGTTTTAGCAAGTGTCAACCTTTATAATATACACCCAATTTATCCAGTTTTGATTAAAACTTGATTAGGGTTGTAGAGCATAAAAAAGCATCCCCACACCCAGAAAAGAGAGTGCGGGGATCTTATGTATCTGAGTCACCTGCTGGTTATCAGTTTTTATTTTAGTAATATAGGCAAGTTAAAACGATAACCTGTAACATTGATCTCCACCGTGGCTGGGTTTGAGTCAAGCTCGCCATCATTGATATGGTAGGCGAACGTGTCCACTCCGATAAAGCCAACCGTTGGTGTATAGGTGAATGAACCGTCCATCTGTAAATCCAGAGTGCCATGCAAAGGTGGGCTGTCCAATATGGCTGTGAGCAGGTTGTTCTCAATATCGGTATCGTTGAGCAATACCCCAGGTGCACCAATCAATAAAGGATAGTTTACGGATGTGTTAAAACTATCATCCAAGGCAAGTGGTGCATCATTCACCGGTGTGATTGTTATATTCACCGTCGCTAAATTGGAATTAAGCTCGCCGTCATTGGCATGGTAAGAGAAGGCATCCTGACCGTAGAAATTGGCAACGGGTGTGAAAGTGAAGGATCCATCGGCATGCAACTCAATTGAGCCGTGTGATGGACTGCTGTCCAGCACCGCCGTGAGGGTATTATTTTCGGGGTCTGTATCGTTAGACAGAACCCCCGAAATTGCAGATATCACAAGCGTTGAATCTTCTATTGTTGAATAGGCATCACTGACCGCTGTAGGCGGCTGGTTGGGCTGACCGACATAAACAGTCAGGGTGTCGGAGCCGGTTGCGCCTCGATTGTCCCACACGGTGAGTATCACCTCATAGATACCTGGCTGCTGGTAAGTATAGTATGCCGTTGAGCCCCAATAGACGCTGCCGTCATGGAACTCCCAACGGTTATTTCCAAGTGCGCCATCGGGATCGTAGGAATTCTCAGCACTGAAGGTTACATCTAATGGTGGTGTCCCACTTTGCGGATTGGCTGCGGCTACTGCCACTGGCGGTTGGTTGGGGGCAGTTAATGCCAGAGAGACAGCATTCACCGATCTGGAGCTGCCTGGTTGTCGGTAACTGTCAGCGTGGCTATATAATTGCCAGGCTACGGTGTAGGTGTGGCTGGGATCAGCCAGGCTGGAGATGCCACCATCACCAAAATCCCAGGCATAAGCAGAGATGCTCCCGTCAGGATCGGAGCTGCCGGCTGAACTAAAGCTCACACCCAGCGGAATGTCTCCACTGCCAGGGCTCGACGATGCTACCGCTACCGGCCATTGATTCCCTCCGCTGCCAAAACTCTGATAGCCCACGCGGTATGCGGCATAGGGTGACTCGTTCCTCAGCACAGATCCGGTAATCACGCTCACGCCTCCCGATGCTGCCACGTTAGGGTAGGCTTCTCCAGTACTCGAGAGAGAGAAAGCAAAACCCTTGGGATCGAGGATGGTTCCCGCTGCGCTGATGCGCATGCCGTAGAGGTCGCTACGGGCGTCCAATTGATCCAGGGTCGAAGGCGCAAAGCGGTTTCTCTGCTCATTGTAGACCACCACGAACTGGTTACCATCCCAGGCGACCCGGGGTCGATACTGGTTGCCTATCCATGGTGTCAGGTTGATGGCCGGCTGGACCGAGCCATCAGTATTGACAAAGTTTGCCGATAAGTCGGTCTCAACACCTGAGGTCAGCTCGCTGGATTGGAGCACTAAAGCCTTACTACTGCTGGCAGCCACCGCTATCTCAAAGATGCCATTACCACCACCTGCTGAGTAGGGTCCATTAATGGAGAACTCGCCCGGGCTGGTGCCATTGGCGTTGACAAAGGTTCCCACGGTACTGCCCATCATATTGTCGTGGCTCCAGGTTATATGCCACACCGCCAGCCACCGGTCACCGAGGGTGGTGACGGCTGCCCAGCGGGCAAAGGATCCACTCAGAGCAATCCCCGCCGGGTCCAGGACCACTCCATCGTTACCGCGTACGCGTGCCCCGACACCATACACCAATTGGGGATTGGAATCATACCGAAGCCCTACCACGAGGAAGTCATCCCCGAGTGCCGACACATCGGTCGGACCAAAGCCTGAAGTAACCAGGAATGAGGCGGGGTCGAACGGCGTACCATCCTGCTGCAAGCGCCGAGCCACAATGCCGGTGTTGTTATTCCAGGTAGCCAGATACAGCGAACCGTTCCAGGCAACCGAAGGGATGCCAGGACCATAAATGTTACCGCCTGAGTCGAGCTGGATGGGACCAGTCCCGATGGGATCGCCATTAACATCCAGCGGCTGGGCCATGATACGGCGTAATCCGCCGATATCGCTGCGAAAGACAAGCATATAACCGTCCGTGCCCACCGCCACGTCAGAACGGATCTGCATGGGTCCACCAAGAGATAATCCCTCGGTCGGACCAGCAGAGTTGCCTGCGCTCACATTTGCCGTGTAGATATCGTTCTCAGCGGAAATGTAACCAGCCCACACGATCTGCACGCCCCCAGTTGCTGTCCCAGCCGTCGGGCCTGTAGATAGGCCTGTGAGTGCCACACCTCCCGGGTCCAATACCAGGCCATCTGAATTTACCCGGGCAATGCGCACAGCGTTATTGTAGCCCCAGGTCACCCGCCAGTTCGTACCCTCCCAGGCTACACTGGAGGTCGTGCCGTTGTCGGGTTGGTTAGTGCCAGAAATATTGACACCATTGGGTTCCAGTTTCTGCGCGTTGGTATCAACACGCGAGCCCATGACGGCAATTGAGAAGTCTGGTTGAGTTGCTTGCCAGGTGATGTAATACTGGTTATCATTTGATGCCAGGCTTTCCAGACTGTGGCCGGTGACGAGTGTGACAGGGCTGGCATCCAACACATTCAACGCGCTGTCGAAGCGTAGAGCCTGCGTGTCGTCAAAGTCCATCCAGGTAAACAGGTAGGCTCCACCCGCATAGGCCAAGCGTAAGTTGAAGCGAAGATAGTAGGTGGATGGCACCAGTAGCTTGGGAGGTTGTTCAACCATACCAGTGGAATCAATGCGCACCGCTTTAAGGCTGCTGTTTGAGTCGCTGGTTTCAGCAACCACAACCCAATCGTTACCATCACTGGCAACTGCCCAAGCGCCTCCTACCGGTGAGAAATTATTGATCGGGATGGGTGCTGCGTCGATCACCTCACCATTTGGTGCTACTCTCACAGCCGCTAATGACTTTTGGTAATAGCCTCCTTCAGTGACGGTGTAGCTCTCAAAAGCCACCAGCCAGTGGGTGCCATTCCAGGCGAGCTTGGGATTTTCTTGGGTGGACTGTGCCTGGGTGACCACGAATGGCACACTATCGAGCAGGTCGCCGTTGGCATCCAGCCGCATGGCATAGATGTCGCTGGCGGTCTCATAGAATTCGCCGGTGCCACTGGGCATCGATCGACGGTCGGCCCACACGGTGAGCAGTATATCGCCACCGCGGGCAATAGCCGGAGTTAGCTGTAACTCGGCTGCCATGCCGATGGTGTCATCGCCAGGCAACCAATGTGAAGGAGTGAGGTTCACCTGCTGGGCAGACGCACTTCCAACCAGCGTCCATGCTGCCGCCAGTATCAGGGAAATGCATATCGCCCACATGGTCAGCCGGTTTCCGAATAATTGCTTATTAATCATGTTTTTCTCCGCTTGGGATAGGAATATTGTCTATGTCATACTACGTAAGAACAGCACGTATGGATTTCAGATTAAGCATCTGACTTAGGGTATAACGATCCTGATCTGATCGATTAGCCGTTACGGTATTGAGGTGCTTTGCCCCAGAATTTGGTGGGAATATCTCGTTTTGCCAATTTAGGCCTGGCAAATGGATATCCTATAATATACACCAAAATTATCTAATTTAGGATTAGAACCTGATTAAGTTTATTGAGTGTTTCTTGGATTACTTCGGCTTACGCCCCTGCTTGAAGATCGCCTCCCACTCGCTGCACCTCGGCCTCGCTGAGCGGCTTGTCCCCTGGGTAGGCGGGTGTGGCGTCTTTTGGCTGCAGGGAGGCGAGCATCAGGCTGGCAAATTCACCGGCGCTGAGCACCTGCGCACGCGCTTCTCGCGCCGCTGCTTGAACGCTGCGGTCCGATGAGACCACCACCCAGGTGCTGGCTGACTTACCCAACAATCTCAGACGTTTGCGGATGGCATCATCCGCCGATGAGCGTTCGGGTACAAAATGAGCCCGCACCTTTCCATGGTTCGTAGTCCCTGAGCTTCCCAGCGGTGCCCGGTCAAAGTAGACCTCCAGCTTGTGTTTAGACTGCTGGCAAAACAGGATCAGCAGCTCCACCAGGCGCTGTTCGTCATCCAGCATGCTCAAGTTTAGCCCGGGGATATGCGAGACCAGGTTGTGTCCATCGACGATATAGTTCATTAGCTTGCCCTTTTGCGTACAGCGTCTTCATGTTCACGCTGCAGCTTGCCCTTTAGCGTACAGCGTCTTCATGTTCACGCTGCAGCTTGCCCTTTAGCGTACAGCGTCTACTTATTCACAGTGACAGTTCCTGCAAGATAGTTTATCATGGCTTGCCTCCCGACCTACAGAAAGAAATCATTAACCCTGCAATGCCAGGAAGTGCTATAATTTGCGTCGCAATTTTACCTGAATCGTAAGCGTGTTTCTGGTTACCAAAGGAGATATGCTGCCATGGATGACCAAGATAAACATGAACATCTGCACCAGGCTCAGCAGGAGTGGGAGCAGTCCACCCTGAACAAGACCCTGGCAGACATGCCGGAGCGCCAGGCGTCATTTATCACCACCTCCTCCGAGCCAGTGGAACGGCTGTATACCCCGCTGGACCTACCAGACTTCGATTATCTGGCCGACCTGGGCTTCCCGGGCGATTACCCCTATACGGTGGGGTGCACCCCACCCTGTACCGCAGCAAGCTGTGGACCATGCGCATGTTCGCCGGATTCGGCACTGCCGAGGAGACCAACCAACGCTTCAGGTACCTGCTGGAGCAGGGGCAGACCGGGCTTTCGATCGCTTTCGACCTGCCGACCCTGATGGGCTACGATACTGACGCCCCTGAGGCTGAGGGTGAGTTTGGCAAGTGCGGCGTGGCAGTCTCGTCGCTGAAAGACATGGAGATCCTGCTGAACGGGATCCCGCTGGACCAGGTCTCCACCAGCATGACGATCAACTCGCCGGCAGCCATCATCTGGGCCATGTATATTGCCGCAGCCGAGAAGCAGGGGGTGAGGCCTGAGCAGTTGCGCGGCACCACCCAGAACGACATCCTCAAGGAATACATTGCTCAAAAGGAATACATCTTTCCCCCCGAGCCTTCCATGCGCCTGGTAGTGGATACGATCGAATTTGGTACCACCAGCGTGCCCCAGTGGAACACGATCAGCATCTCGGGTTACCACATCCGCGAGGCGGGCTCGACCGCAGCCCAGGAGCTGGCTTTCACCCTGGAAGACGGGATGGAATACGTACGCTGGACGCTCAAACGCGGGCTGGACATCGACAGCTTTGCCCCGCGCCTGTCATTCTTCTTCAACGCCCATAACGACTTCTTCGAGGAAATTGCCAAGTACCGGGCAGCCAGGCGTATTTGGGCACACGAGATGCGCAACACATTTATGGCTAAGCAGGAGCGCTCGTGGCTGATGCGCTTCCACACCCAAACGGCTGGCGTCTCACTCACCGCCCAGCAGCCGGAGATCAACGTCGTACGTGTGGCAATCCAGGCATTGGCCGCGGTGCTGGGGGGGACGCAATCACTGCACACCAACAGCATGGACGAAGCCCTGGCGCTGCCCTCGCAGCATGCTGCCACCATTGCCCTGCGTACCCAGCAGGTCATTGCCGAAGAATCGGGTGTGGCCAACACGGTCGACCCGCTGGCAGGCTCCTACTTTTTAGAAGCCGCCACCCGCCGCATTGAAACTGAGGCCTATGACTACTTCAGGCGCATCGACAACCTGGGTGGGGTGCTGCCAGCCATCGAGAAAGGCTTCTTCCAGGGAGAGATCTCGGACGCAGCTTATCGCTACCAGCGCGAGATCGATCAGGGCGTACGCAAAATTGTGGGCGTGAATGCTTACGCCGAGGATAAACCGCTCTCCATCCCCTTACTGGAGATGGACCCGGCTGGTTTTGCCCGCCAGGTGGAGCGCTTGAAACATGTACGGCAGGAACGGGACGCAGGCCGGGTGGGACAGGCGCTTGATCGCCTGCGGGTCGCCTGTGCCGGCACCGAAAACAGCATGCCGTATATCCTGGAGGCGGTGCGGGCGTATGCCACGCTTTCCGAGATCGTAGGCGTGATGAAGAAACAGTTTGGAATTTACCAGGAACCCACCTGGATCTAGTCCAGGATTAACCTGGATATCCTTATCCCCATCTGGGGACATATTTTGGAGTGATTTATGGCAAATATCAAGAAAACCCAAGGCGTGATTGGCATCCTGACCGGCGGCGGCGACGTGCCCGGTCTCAACCCGGCTATCCGCGCCGTGACCATCCGAGCCCTGCGCGAGGGCTACAAGGTAATCGGCTTACGGCGGGGCTGGGCAGGCATCATTGATATCGTGCGGGACGAGCAGGCAGATAACAGTGATAACTACCAGGTGCTCACTGAGGAAGTGGTAAACAAAGCCGGGCGTACAGGTGGCACCTTTCTGCACACTTCTCGCACCCGCCCGAGTGCGGTGAAGAAAGAAAGTGTGCCCTTTCACCTGCAGGATAAGTACAATGCCGAGAAGAACGACCTCACCCCCGAGGTATTGAAGAACCTGGACTGGTTGGGCATCGATTACCTGATCCCCATTGGCGGGGATGATACGCTCAGCTATGCCGTGCGGCTGTACACGGAGGGTTTGAAGGTCATCGCCATCCCCAAGACGATGGACAACGACGTTCCCGGCACCGATTACTGTATCGGCTTCAGCACCTGCGTGACCCGCACCATCCAGCTGACCAACAACCTGCGCACCATTGCTGGCTCGCACGAGCGCATCATGGTTCTGGAAGTATTCGGGCGCTATGCCGGCTTTACTGCCATGCTACCCACCATGGCTGGGGCAGCCAACCGCTGTGTGATCCCAGAGTACAAGTTCAACATTGAGCGCCTGGCTGAGCTGTTGGTGTATGATCGCAACCGCAACCCAAGCAAGTATTCGGTGGTGCTCGTCTCGGAGGGAGCCATGTTCGAAGGTGGCGAAATGGTCTTCAAGGATAAAACCGCTGATGCCTACGGACACGCCAAACTGGGCGGCATCGGTGACCTGGTGTCAGTGCGCCTGGCAGAGCTGACCAGCAAGCATAACAATGGCAAGCCGATCAACATCATCGACCAGAAGCTGGGCTACATGGTGCGCGGCGGCGACCCGGATGCGATCGACTCGATTGTGCCGATGGCGTACGGCAATCTGGCGCTCAACCTGGCGATGAAGAAGGTGCATGGCCGGCTGGTGGTGCTGAAGAATGGGCGCTATGATAATATGCCGATCGATGTGGTCACCGGCACCAAGAAAGTGGTGGACGTAAAGACCTATTACAACGCAGAACGCCTGAGGCCGTATTACGAGTCCTTTGAAATGAAACCGCTGTTCATCATGACGAGTGAATGAAGAGAGTCCTTTGCGACGAGACCTAGTGAACGCCGTGAGCGTGGTAAGATCACCACACCCTCCAAAACCTGTGGGGTGCAAGCCAGTTATATGAAGTATACGAAGGTTTACCGGTATATATAACCTTAGAGGCGCAGCGACCTGTCCGGTCTGGTTTGGGAGTGGATCGCTGCGCTATGCCCTTTACTTGTGCCCTTGCTTTATTAAAAGGGCTTTAATCACCGGTGGAGAGGGAAGATTTAAATCTCATCCATTTGCTGGAAACACACTCTCCAGTTCCAGGCGCATTAATATTTCCCCACTGGTGCGCAGTATATCGTAAATTCATCGACTCCATCAACACCGAGCAGGGTATCCATTTTGGTCTGGTTATAAGCACCCACTGCACAGGTACCAGCATGGATAGCAGTACAGGCAAGGTAAAGGTTTTGGCAGACGTGCCCTGAATCCTGGGCGATCAGTTTGGGAGAGAGAGGTCCGTAGCGCCACTCCGTACGATAGGGAACCGCGGTCCAGATGAAAGTTACGGCGCTTTTCAGGGAAAAATCAGCGCAGCCTTCGGATATTTTAGGTCCAATTTCTGCATCTTTGTTCAGGAGCAGAAGTTTATGCTCAATTGCCAGGTAGCGGTACAATCCAGGATCCAGACTATCGACTCTCTGTACAGCCAGGTAGGTCTCGAATGGATGGCGCGATCCACCTGAAGGAACGGTGCGCCTGCTTGCATAACCATCCATAATGATCGTTCTGACACCCTGCGTTGCCCAAAGGAGGAAAGATAACTCTTCCATTGTGAGCGGTGCGGGTTGGTAACTACGGCAGCTTTGCCTCAATCGAATAGCTTCGAGTAAAGGCATAGTCCCAACGGTGAAATTCTCCGGAGAGACCAGATCTATGAGAGTCGACCCCGGTGAATAGGGTTTTTGCAGGGGTGGCACGGAGACACCCAGTTTTTGATCGAGTTCTAGAGAGTCCCATTCATCCCACAAATCAGCTTTGATTGTTTGGCGAGAGGATTTATAGTCCATAGCTATCTCCTTTATTTGCCTGCACGATGAAATCTATTGCTTCGTACTATAACATAATCTCTATGTGCTGTTAAATGATAACCACCCCAATGTCAATATCAAGTCCTGATCTAAGTTTACAGGAGAAGTTTGTAAATAAATATATTAACCAGCAAAGTCAGGGACCGCCGATCCTGGCATCGCTCATACGAATCATTTGCGATGTTTCGGGCTACAAAGAACAAAGAACGCCCTCAACTACAAAAACACATTCAATTTTTACCTTTGTGAACATCGCGTAGCGGGTGTTTTTCTTTCTCTTAATGCAGCCTGAGCGACTCGACGATAACGTTGTCTGCACCGACGATGCTGGCCAGGCGTCCGACCAGCTCGGAGCTGAACAGGGTGGTGTAATTGGGGAACTCGATGCGGTAGCCGCGATTACGCTCGAAGATCTGCAGGGCGAAGCGGTCGTGCCCCGAGTAAGAGATCATGATTCCGTAGCACTGCCTGAGGCGCAGGTTGTCGCGCACCTTGTCTGGCCCGCAGCGCAAGATGACGGTGATCATATGCAGGTCCTGCCCGGCGTAGGCCTCGGCGGGAGGCAGGATATAAGGCAGTGCGGTGATCTGTGGTTCTACTCTTGCGGGTGTTAACTCAGGTTTCGTAGGCGTCACGTCAGCCCCAAAGTTCAGGGCTTCGGTGTTCGGCACCTCGGCGCCAAGGACACGCGCCTCGGTGTTCGAAAGTGCATTCGAAATGTATGGAGGCCCAGCCCTGTTAGGCTCGCCGGTTATGCCAGGCTGGGAGGGAATACTCCCAGCTGGTGACAGATCCACTGCCAGGAGCGGGATTTCGGGCGGAACGACGGGTTCGAGTGGGATGGCAGCCAACCCAATACCCACTACAGGAGGGGCATCCACTGGCTTCTGCGCTGAGGGGGTGGAGCTGGTGAGCATGCCTGGGTCTGAGGTTGGTGGCACTGCCACGGTTTCGATCACTTCCTGCCCAGGGGCAGCTTCAACAACCTCTGCTATGGCAGAGGCGGGCTCGGAGACGGTTACTTCAGCAACCTTACCACCCACTTCCAGGATGAAGCCGCCGGGGGTGAGCTCCAAGGCGTTCCAATCGGGCGGGAACTCATCCGGGGGAGGTGGGGATTCTCCCCAGGGCTCACCCTTTGAAGAAGCGGTAGTCGCTCCATTGGGTCTTTTAGACCTCAATGCTGGTACTTCAGCTTCAAGGGCAGGAGCTTCGGTAGGCGACCCCTCCGCCTTCCCTGGGATGGTCACATCATTCTTTGAGATCGGAACATCGATGTCAGGTAGAACACCTGAGATGTTGGCGTCAGAAGTAGATCCCCTGGAATTTTGGCTAGCATTCGAGGTAGGAGGTGGGATTGGCGGACCCGATGACACGATAGTCTTCAGGTCAGTGGTGACGCTGTCCACCAGCACCTTGGGGTCACCACCCTGGGCATCCACCTTGCCATCCACCAGCACCACGCTGTCCACCTCGAAAACCTCCCAGTACTGGTCCCAGGTGCGCGGGAATACCACCAGCTCGATGTTGCCCTGCAGGTCCTCCAGGGTGACGAAGCCCATCGATTTGCCGGTTTTGGTCTGGTGGGGGCGTACACGCGTGACGATGCCGGCTACGCGCACTTTCTCGCCGGGGGCAGCATCACTGAGCTGGGCGGAGAAGTGGCTGACGACCTGGGTGAGGGCGTCCATAACCGGGCTGAGTGGGTGGTCGGAGACGTACAGGCCGATCAACTCACGCTCCCATTCCAGGATCTCACGCCGGTTGGCTTCCAGGATGCCCGTGGGGAGCACGACCTCGTCGCTGATACCGGTGTGGGCTCCGAACATGCTGATCTGACCCAGGTCGGAAGCGCGGAAATGGGAGGCGCTGATCGACAGGATCTGGTCCAGGCTGAAGAGCATGGCACTGCGGGTGCCGAATTGGTCGAGTGCGCCCACGCGCACCAGACATTCCAGCGGGCGCTTACCCACCTGGCGCAGGTCCACCCGGCGTGCGAAATCGTTGATATCGGTAAAGGGACGGTTATCATCCTCAGTGGAAGTTCCGCCGGGATTTCGCGCTTCCAGAATAGCATTCACCGGTCCATGCCCGACGTTCTTAACCGCACCCAGCCCGAAGCGGATGGCGTTCCTACCGCCTGGGAGGTCTTCGATGGTGAAGTCCCAGCCGGAGGTGTTCACGCTGGGTGGCTGGACGTCGATGCCCATGCGCCGGCAATCTGCCACATACAGCGCCACCTTGTCTGCGTCATTCTGGGTGACGGAGAGCAGAGCAGTCATGTATTCTTCAGGATAATGGCACTTGAGGTAACCGGTCTGGACGGCGATGATGCCATAATCGGCGGCATGGCTCTTGTTGAAACCGTAACGGGCGAACTCCTCCCAGTCTTCAAAGATAGCATTGGCGGTTTCTTCTTCAATGCCGCGCTGAACTGCTCCGCGCACGAATTTCTCCTTGTGCTTGTGCAGCTTATCCTTGATCTTCTTGGAGATGGCTTTACGCAGGTCGTCCGATTCGGAGGAGAATAGCCGGCCAGCTCCATGGCGGCGTACATGAGCTGTTCCTGGTAGACCGGGAAGCCGTAAGTCTCCTTGAAGAGTGGTTCGAGCAGGGGGTGGCGGTACTGGATGGCTTCCTCGCCATGCATACGGCGGATGTAGGCAGGGATATATTCCATGGGACCCGGGCGGAAGAGAGCCACCATGGCGATGACGTTCTCAACGGCGGTGGGCTTCATTTGCATCAGGTAGCGGCGCATGCCCGAGCCTTCCACCTGGAACACACCGGCAGTTTCACCCCTACCGAGCAGGGCAAAGGTAGCAGGGTCATCAGTGGGGATGTTGTCCAGGGTCAGGTCGATGGCGTGGCGTTCCTGGATCAGCCGGCAGGCACGTGCCATGATGGTGAGGGTGGAAAGCCCAAGGAAATCCACTTTGAGCAAGCCGAGTGAATTGATCACACCCATCTCGAACTGGGTGACGATCTTGATCGGCGAATCTTCAGAGGCGGCAGCACCGGTGGGGCGGTGCAGGGGTACGTAATCGACCAACGGTTGATCGGCGATGACCACACCGGCAGCATGTGTGCCGGCATTGCGCACCACACCTTCCATATCGGCAGCCGTGTCGATCAAATCGTGCAGGTACTTCTCCGATTCGTACATCTGTTTGAACTCGGTGATATCGACCAGGGCTTCTTTGAGGGTGACCGGTTTACCAGGGATGTTGGGGATGAGCTTGGCAACCCGGTCGACTTCGCTGAGCGGGATGTCCATCACCCGGCCTACATCGCGGATGGCAGCGCGTGCGCCCAATGTGCCGAAGGTGATGATCTGAGCTACCCGGTCGGAGCCAAATTTACGGGAAGCATACTGGAGCATCTCGGCGCGGCAGTCATCACGAAAATCCAGGTCGATATCCGGCATGGAAATACGCCCGGGGTTGAGGAAGCGCTCGAAGATCAGCCCGTGATGGATGGGCTCGACCAGGGTGATATCCAGGCAGTAGGCGACGATCGAACCGTTGCCGGAGCCGCGGGCGTTGTACCAGATGCCCTGCTCGCGGGCATAGCGGCACAGGTCCCACACGATGAGGAAATAGGTGTCGAAGCCCATCTTGTGGATGATCTTGAGCTCGTAATCCAGGCGCTCGCGCACCTTTGGATCGTTCGCCTGGTCACCATAGCGGCGAGCCAGGCCGGCTTCGCACAGCTGGCGCAGATAAGAGTTGGCGGTGAAGCGGGGCGGCACCTCGAACTTGGGCAGGTGGTAGCCCTTGAAACCCAGGTCGAGGTCACAGCGCTCGGCGATGAGCAGGGTGTTGGAAAGGGCATCGGGGGTCTCTACAAACAGCTCAGCCATTTCCTGCGGGCTGCGCAGGTAGAAGCTATCAGCGCTCATGCGCATGCGCCGGGGATCGGAGAGGATGGAACCAGTCTGGACGGCGAGCATGATATCCTGCAGACGGGCGTCCTGTTTATCGACGTAATGCACATCGTTGGTGGCAACGAAGCGGGAGTTGTGGCGTTTCCCCAGCTCGAGCAGCTGCCTGTTCACCGAATCCAGCTCGGGGATGGCGTGGTGCTGAAGCTCGAGGAAGTAGTTGTCGGGTCCGAACAGGTCGTAATACCAGCCCAGCATCTTATCAGCCTGCTCGAGTTGCCCATGCTGCAGGAGGCGCGGGATCTCGGCAGACATGCAGCCGGAGGTGCAGATCAGCCCTTCAGCGTGCTCGGCCAGGATGTCATGGTCGATGCGCGGGTAGTAGTAGAAGCCCTCCAGCTGGGCGATGCTGGCAAGCTGGAGCAGGTTCTTGTAGCCCGTGGCATTCTCCGCCAGCAGCAGCAGGTGAGTGGACTTCTTGTCTTCCTGGGGGTCGTGCTCCTTGATGGTGCGGGCTGCCAGGTAAGCTTCCAGCCCGATGATGGGCTTGATACCCACAGCCTTGGCGGCGTTGTAGAACTCGATGACCCCAAACATGGTGCCGTGGTCGGTGATGGCGATGGCTGGCATATCCATCTGGTGGGCGCGCTCGACCAGCTTGTGGATGTTGCTGAATCCATCCAGCAGGGAGTATTCAGTGTGGACGTGAAGATGGACAAATGACATGGGCGTGAAGAGAAAGATTATAGCATGCTGGTCAAATTAACTACCCGACAGTAAACTTAAAACATTCAGGACGAATCTTAAAGAATTCGACTTTGGTAGAAAGGGACCTAAAGCCATGGAACTATGGTGGCTTGTAATAAAAACGACCAGATAAGATTGACTACCTATCTGCATTTACATCGTCCCCAGAGATGCAATTAGACGCAAGTTTGGATATTTCTAGTTTATGATTAAATGGTTGAAAATGCAACCCTGCTGAAGGGAATTGGAAAAACATTAATCTTATTGAGGGTCAGGGAGTACATGAAGTTGACATAGCCTTTCTTTGGGGTATAATTCCGGTGCTAAAAACACCGGCTATCTCCGGCAGAAGCACGCACTTTATCAGTAATCCGTTTCAAGAGCATGGCCCCGTAGCTCAATTGGCAGAGCAAGCGACTCTTAATCGTTAGGTTAGGCGTTCGATCCGCCTCGGGGTCACCATAAAAAGAAGCTTGACCGTGAAGATGTCAAGCTTCTATCGTTTAAGATGTTGATCGGTGGGGTGTTATAACGGCAAGCCCATGGTCTTTAATTCGGCTTTGACCTGGTCGTACAGCTTGAGCCAGAAGTCACGCGGTTGGACGGAGGAGAGGTCGTAGACCTGGTCGAAGGGCAGGCCGGGATTGCCCTCTTCGAGGGTGAAGACATGCTCATACAAGTGGAGCAACTTGAGCACCCACTGGTTGGCTTCGCTGAGGGTCATCTTCGAGCGGTGTGCAGCCAGGGCTACTTCAGCCATCAGGCGGGCTTCCAGACCGGAGCAGTTTGGCAGGGCACCATCGGCTGAACCGCAGCCTTCCAGGTGGCTGGCAGTTACCGAGTTGACGATGGCATTGGCAGCAGTCTCGTAGAGGAGCTCTATGGTGCCCGTACCCGACTTGGGATAGATATCGGCAACGATAATGGAGGGGGCATTGCGTGCAAAAGCCTGGCCGACCATACTGGTCACCCAGAGCACATCCCGGGTGGAGGTGGCGACGTGCCGGACGTGGATGGGATGGAGGAGATGATAGCCGGCGCGGCAGATCGACGTTGGCGACCAGGAATGAAGCCACAGTGACGACAGCCGAGCCAGGAGGGCCTCCACCCAGACCACCCACGATCACGCAGGCGAGCGAGGCGTTGATCATGCCATAGTCCAGCGAGTTGACCACGCGGGAGAAGTTGCGGTTATCCATCTTGAGCTCGTTCAGCAGCGGGACCAGGTGCGAATCGCACGGGCGCAAGTAGCGCGGCTGGGTGGCAGCCAGGTTGCCCAGCTCGGAGACGCTCGACTGTGCCCCCAGCATGCCCATACCAGGGCGTCCGACCTTATCCAGGGCGGCATGCATATATCTGCGATTCACGGCGGGTGGCGACGATCTCCATCGGGTGACCTGTGCGGACGGTAAAGCCATTCACCTCGGTCAGCGTACCGCAGGTGGCAAGGTCGATCAGCGGCTCCTGGACATAGGAGATGCACATTCGGCAGGAGCAGGTGCTGGGGAATGGGGTTACCGGGAGGACCGCCGAAGAACAGCGGAGGGCGTTCATCACCAAGCTTACGGGCATAGAGCGTGCGGGCGTCCTTACCTTCACCCATGACCAGGGTTTGAGGTGTGCTGGCGATCCCATCGTCGATCTCTGCCTGGGTTAGCGGAATGATGCGCTCGGTGGAACGGCAATATAGCACCCAATTCAAGCGCCATCTCGTAGCCAGCCTGGTAGATGGCATCTGCCAGGGATGGATCATCGCTGACCACCTGGTTGCGATCCCATTGCAGGCGGTACTTTTTAACCAGCCTCCTGGCAGTGGCAGCGACCTTTTCCAGATCCCAATTCTCTTCGGTGATATATTCGCCCGTATTGGAGCGTTCGAGGATTTCGAGATAGTCAGATCATTGTCCACTCCTTAGGAGGTCTTGAGAAGGTTACGGACCAATGTGACCGCCTGGGCGGCATTACGGGCTGTGCCATCCGAACCAATGTCGCGCGCCCAGATCTCGGTCACGGAAGCGCCCCCGACCAGCAACGATGTATTTCTGGCGCAAGCCACGTACCCTCGAGCAGGTTGACCAGATCTTTCATGTACGGCATGGAGGTGGTCAGCAGGGCGGATAAGGCGATGACCTGGGCACCAAGCTCTTCTGCCTTATCCAAAATGGTTTTCAGGGGAACATCCACACCCAGGTCCGTTACATCATAGCCAGCGGCGGTCAGCATGGAGGCGACAATGTTCTTGCCAATATCGTGGATGTCGGTCTGGATCGTGGCAATGACCACGCGTATACCACCCTGGCTGTCAGCGGACTGGATTTTGCCAGCTAAGGAGGGGTTGAGAATTTCCATGGCAGCCTTTAAGGGCGCGACCAGCCAGCATCAATTCTGGCAGAAAGTATTCACCGGACTCAAAGCGCTTCCCGACCTCGTCTGAGCCGGCCATAAGGCCTTCATTGAGGATCGCTTAATGGGTCTATACCGGCCTCAAGTGCCGTGGCGGGTGGCATCCTGTTGCGATTCCGGCTTCACCGTCCAGCACAGCCTGGGTAATCTGGGCAATTAATTCATTGTCTGTCATCGGTATTCGTCCTCGTTTCATGGTATGATAAGTAATACTCTCTTCACGGCTTGAGATCAAGTTCCCGTTACGGACCACCAGCCGGTTCACTGGCTGAAGCTGAAGTGCCTCGCGGGCGTTTATCAGCGGCAAGCAAGACGAAATTGGCTGGTGCACCAACCATTATCCCATATTCCTGCAGGTTTAGAGCCTTTGGCTGCCCGGTAACGCGGCATATCGAAGGCGGCCTGGATCTCTTCCGGGCGGGTCAGGTGGGAGACCACGGAGGTGAACATGGCGACTTCGAGCATGTCCATGCGACCGAAGGGGAAGAAGAGATTGCTGATGTCATCTGAGCCACAAGCCACGTTGACGCCTGCCTCCATCAGCTGCTTGACGCGGGTGATACCGCGCCGGACGGGCTGCCGGTCGTGCCGACCCTGGAGATAGAGGTTGACCATGGGATTGGTGATAACGTTGAGCTGAGCCTGGGCGACTTTTTCGATCACCGATACTGGCGTAATCGTCGGGGTAGGCGGCTAAGGCACAGCAATGGCCGGCAGTTACATGACCCTGGTAGCCATGGCGGATGGTGGCGTCAGCCAACAGCTCGAGGGTGTGTGAATTTGGGTCATCGGTTTCATCCACGTGCATATCAATATCGGCGTTGAACTCTTCGGCAATTTGAAAGGCAATCTCGATATGCCGGGCAGCGTCGTCCATAGAGGCTTCCGCATGCGGCATGCCTCCGACCACATCTGCACCTTCACGCATGGCGAGGCGCATCAAGTCGATACTCTGTGGGTCGGCGATCAACCCAAGCTGAGGAAAGGCGACGATCTGCACATCCAGCTGCCCGCTGATATTTTTGCTTTAGCAGCACAAATGGGTGGGAGCATTTTGAGTTTTGAGACCGAGTCAATATCGGTGTGGCTGCGCATCCAGCCTGTGCCATTTTGGACGGCCATCTGCAATGCGACGGCAGGCTTTCTCGAAGATGTCTTGATCGGACCTGCTTTGCTTGAGGCGGGCATTGATCTGGATGGCTTCCTCCAGCGTGCCAGACAGGTTGGGTGGCTCGGAAAGGAAGGCACAATCCAGATGGTGATGCGGGTCAATGAAGAGCGGGGAGGCCAGCATGCCACTGCGCATCCACAACCTGGCAACCATTTGCATCCAACCCTGGACCGATACCAGCGATCCTGCCAAGGCGAACGGCAATATCCACAGGGGAAGTGGTGTTTTCAAGGATGGCATTACGGAACAACCAGTTTTCAGCCATAGGGTTACCCAGACTTAATCGATCGATTCACTTGTGTCAAAGGGTTCAGCTGCCATTTTTTGGAAATTTTTCAGGCGCAGACTCGATGGCAGTTAATACACGCTCGGGAGTAAGTGGAATTTGGTACAGGGGAACGCCAATTGCATCGACGACTGCATTCAAGATGGCAGGAGCAGTGGGCGTAAGCGGAGGTTCTCCCAAGCCCTTGGCACCGAAGGGGGCATAGGGTTCGGGAATCTCCACAATTTTTACAATCAGTGCGGGCACGTCTTTGGCGGTGGGGATGAGATAGGTGCCGAGGTTGGGATTTTGCGTGCTGCCCTGGTCGACGAGCAGTTCTTCCATGAGGGCATAGCCCAAACCCATGATGACGCCTCCTTCGATCTGTCCACGCGCGCCACCAGGGTTGATGACCTGACCCGCATCCTGGACTGCAACCAGTTTTTCAATGGTTACCTGCCCGGTTTCGATATCCACCAGGACCTGGGCTACCTGGGTGCCAAATGTAAAAACCGAAGGGGCATAGCGGTAACTATTGGGTGGCAGCGGCTCGGGGTACTCCATGGCATAGAATCCATCGGCATGCAAGCAACGGTTTTCTTGTGTGGCTTTGACTGCCAGTTCAGCAACCGTCAGAGATAATCGCTCACCTTCAGCCAGCACCAGACCATCCCTCAGCTGTAATATCTCGACTGGCAGCCCGGTTATCTCGCTGGCAGTTTGCAGGAGCACTTCCCGGATCGGTTGGGCAGCATTCAGGACAGCATTGCCTGAGATGAAAGTCTGCCGGCTGGCAACCGACGGACCGGCATCAAAGGTGCTGGTCAGTATCAGGTCCGATGACCTTGACTGCCTCGAATTTGACACCGATCGCTTCAGCTGCCATCTGAGCCAGGGCAGTGTGGGCACCCTGTCCCATGTCGGCAGCACCGGTGTGCAGGATGACCGAGCCGTCCTGAGGTCACATCGAGCGTGGCAGTGGCGTGATCGGGGATGTTGCGCCCCATGCCGATGCTGAACCAAATAGAAGCCATGCCCCAGCCGCGACGCAGGTGAGGTGCAGGCTGAGCGTGTTTTATTGAGGCGTTCCTTCCAACCGGAGAGCTGGGCGGCTTCCTGCAGGCAGGCTTTCATACCGCGTCCTTCCCGGATGGTCACGCCGGTGGGAACCTGCATCCCGGTCTCCAAACCGTTGAGCAAGCGAATCTCCAGTGGATCCATGCCAATGCGGCGTGCCAGGAGCATCCATGTGGGCTTCATAGGCAAAACTGGCCTGGGGAATACCATAACCACGCATGGCACCGCAGATGGGGTTGTTGGTAAAAACCGTATAAGCTTCCAACCGTGCGTTTGGGACATAATAGGGTCCGCTGAGGGTGGCGGCGACAAAGTTCATCACATCCCGGCCGGCGTTGAGGTAGGGACCCGTATCACCGATGGCTTCGGCATGCACAGCGGTCAGTTTTCCATCACGGGTGATGCCAGTGCGATAACGGATGATGACCGGATGGCGCTTGACATGCGTCAGGATCGACTCTTCGCGCGAGCGAATGATGCTGACAGGACGACCGCTGGCTTGGGCCAGTAAGGCAGCATGGATCTGAACATGGGCTTCATCCTTGCCCCCGAATGCACCACCGATATGGGGGGTGATCACACGGACCTTGTTTTCTGGTACACCAAGAGCCCGGGCAATCTGGATCTGATCACGGTGGGGTGCCTGGCAGGAAGAATAAACTACCATCACCCCATCCTCATCAAGATATGCCACAGCACCTTCGGTCTCCATGAAGGCGTGCTCGACCAGGGGGGTGTAATAGGTATTCTCAATGATGATATCCGCCTGCTTGAACCCGAGCTTCAATATCCCCATGATCGATGATCAGGTGGTCACAAACATTTCCCCGGTCAGGCCAAACCTGTTGAGCGCCTGGCTGCATGGCTTCGAGAACATCGTACACTCCGGTTAAGTGGTTCATATTCAACCTGTATGGCGTCCAGAGCAGCCTGGGCTGCTTCTTCGGTCTCAGCCGCGACTGGCTGCCAAGGCATCGCCCTGATAGCGGACGATATCCGCAACCAATAAAGGCTGATCGGCAGGCAGGGCGTATAAGTAGCTGTTCTCACCGGGGATATCCCGGGCTGTCAGAACGGTGACGACGCCGGGTAACAAGCGTGCTGAACTTACGTCCAGCCGAGTGATGCGGGCGGAAGGGTGTTTTGGGTAGAGCAGTTTACCCACCAGCATCCCGGGCAGGCGAATGTCCGGGCAGTAGCGCGCCTGACCGGTGACGATATCGTGGCTCCGGTTTGCAGGAGCGGGTTTGCCGATGACACTAAAATCAGGCATGGCGGGCTTCCCTGGTGGATCTGGCTGCTGGCAAGAACGGCCTCCACCACGCTCTGATAGGTACCACAGCGGCAAAGATTACCGGCGATAGCCTCCCGGATCTCTTCCGGGGTGGGGTTGGGGTTATTCAGCAACAAGGCATAACAAGACATGAGCATCCCGGGGGTACAAAAACCACACTGCAAGAGCCCATTGATCCACAAAGGCTTGCTGCAAGGGGTGGAGATTGCCCTCCTGTGCCAGCCCTTCCACCGTAATAATGTGTGTGCCTTCTGCTTGCGCAGCCAGGACCAGGCAGGCGTTGACTGCCTGTCCATCCATCAGCACCACACAGGCGCCGCAGTCACCTGCCCCACAGCCTTCTTTTGTTCCGGTCAATTCCAGCTTATCGCGCAGGATTTCTAACAAGGTAAGGCAAGGTTCGGTCTGTAAAGTGCGTGGTACGCCATTGACAACCAGATGGAGCTCAATATCAGGCATGGGCTTCACCTGCTGTAATTTGGCTGTAGACCATCTGCAGGGCTCGACGTGTAAGCACTGCGACCATTTTAGAGCGGTACCCAGCGCTGGCACGCAGGTCGGATATGGGTGAAGCTGCTTGCTGGGCAGCCTCGGCTGCGGTGGAAAATAGCTCATCATCCAGAGAATTCGCTTGCAATATGGCTTCCGCCTGGGTTGCACGTACAGGCGTGGGAGCGACCGATCCAAGGGCAATGCGCGCTTCGGTAATTCGTCCCAGCTCATCCAGCGACAGGCGCACGGCAACGCTTGCCACGGCTATAGCCATGGCTTTACGGTTGCCCAACTTGAGAAAGATGGACAGGGTTCGAGGTGGCAGTTTTGGCAGTCTAAGCTCATAGATGAACTCATCTGCAGCCAGGCAGGTCTGACCAGGACCGATATAGAATTCTGCGAGCGGGATGACCCTATCTCCAGCAAGGCTGGCAATGACGACTTGTGCATCATAAACCAACAAAGGCAGGGCCGAATCGGCGGCGGGAGAGGCATTGGCAAGGTTGCCTGCCAGGGTACCACGATTGCGAACAGGTGGTCCACCGACCTGATGGCAGGCATCCACAAGAGCCGGGTATTCGGCTTGCAGGAGAGGTGAATTGACAGCCTGGGTGTGGGTGACACTGGCACCTAAACGGATGTATGAACTTGTTTCAGAAATCCCAACCGATGGCAGGCGTTTTGGGTCAACCAATATCCCTGGGGTAAACCTGCCCAGGCGCATCTGAGGAATCAGGTCTGTACCGCCAGCAATAATTTTCGCCTCACCAGCGTGATGATGCAGCACGGTGAGTAACTCTTCCAGCGAGGCAGGTGTTACATAATCAGCGTGAAACATTATGCATAATGAATGTTCATCCAGTAGCTATTTTATTGGCAATGCTATTCCATGCTTTGGAGGCCTCTGAAAAAACTTCGTCCTCGTCCATGGTCAGTAATTTTCCATTCTCCATGACCAATTGACCATCAATAATGCTGGTTTGTACGCTGTCAGATTGGTAGGCGGAGACAATGCGCTTAACCGGATCATCGCGCTCGAAGTCTGGCAGGGGTGCAGCACGCAGCCCGCCATCGTCGAGGATGATCAGGTCAGCCTTCTTTCCGACCTCCAATGAACCAAAACCAGAGCCCCCCAGGTCCAAAGCTCTGGCGCCGTTGTTGGTAGCCATACGCAGGACGGAAGCGGCTGGCATGGTTAAGGCTCCCAGGCGATACTTGTGAATCAGAGACGCAAAACGCATTTCGATAAACATGTCAAAGTTGTTGTTGCTGGGTGTACCATCCGAGCCGAGGGCCACGTTAATGCCACGGGCTAGCATCTCGGGTACCTGGGCAATACCAGAGCCAAGTTTCAGGTTGCAGCACGGGCAGTGCAGCACATGGGTGCCCGTTTCGGCCAATACACGCAGCTCGGAATCATCCAGCCAGATGCAGTGTGCCATCTGTACGTTCGGACCGACCACACCGATGTGTTCAAGGTATTTCAAATTGCGGCGACCACGCTCGCGCAGCATCTGCGGGACCTCGTCATAAATCTCACCAGCATGACCATGAATACCCGCACCCTGACGGTCGGCTTCCTGTTTTATCTCTTTAAGCAAGCCTTCGGTATTCCACAACTGCCAACGTGGGGCGAAACCATAGCGGATACGTCCATTGGCCTTGCCATGCCAGCGATGGAGCAAGTCCAGGCTTTCCCTGACCGAAGCTCTCGGTGGTCTCCTGCAGAGCAGGGGGCAGATTTTCAGTCAGATCCATCATGGCCTTGCCAGCCTGAGCGCGGATGCCTGATTCTTCGATGGCCTGGAAGACACTGTCCTGATAATGCAGGGTGCCCATATCGATCACACCGGTCGCCCCGGATTTGATCATCTCCGCCAGACCAAGACGGGCAGAGGCGTAAAGCGTTTCCGGAGTATGGTGTGATTCGAGGGTGGTGATGGTCACCAACCATTTCAGCAAGTTTTGGTCATCGGCCTGGCCACGGAAGAGCGATTGGCACAGGTGAATGTGGGATTGGACAAAACCTGGCAGCACCAACCTGCCTCTGGCATCCATGACCTTATCAGCCGGACTGCTGATATTTATTCCAATCTGTTTTATGGTGTTCCCTTCGATGAGCAGATCAGCATAAAAACGATGATCCTCGGCATCCATGGTGATGAGATAGCCACCTTTAATGAGAATAGTTGTCATAATGAGCTCTCCTTGGGAGATTGAAACTCCTGGTATAAGCGGTGAAACATGGGCTGATGTGCCCGTTTCATCCGATGATAATCGAGAGAAAATTTATCACACCACTGGCGGGCACGTGCAATAATGGCCGACTCGTCCAGGAAAGTGAATTCGGAATTACGACGCACGAACACGCCATCAATCAGGACATCACAGGCTTCGCTGCCTGCTCCATTGAGGGCAAGCATGGAATAAAAAACCTGTGGGCTAAGCGGAAAAAGATTCGTATTGTCCTTGAGATCCAGGGTGATGAGGTCTGCTTTTTTACCGGGTTCGAGAGAGCCGATCTGATCATCCATGCCCAGTACGCGCGCCCCGCCGAGCGTGGCAAGCTCGAAGATCACCATTGGGTCCACACCGCGCAACTCCCTGGGCATGATGTTGTGGTGCTGCAACACCGAAAGCATTACATTAAACAGGTTATGGGTGACGCAATCCGTGCCCAGGCCCACCCGCAAACCAGCCTGCAGCATATATGGCAGATAGGCACAATAGCCAAACCAGGCATTGGTCGATGGGCAATGAACCAGCGAAGTCCTGGTTTCAGCCAGTATATCAATATCGCTTTCCTTCAACAAAGTGCCATGAAACAAGATTGTCTGCGGACCGAGCAGATCCATACTACGCAAATACTGGATAACGCCACCCTAATCCGAATATATTTCGTTCCTGCCGGTCCATTTCATCCGGTGATTCGGCGATGTGGGTGACAAACTGGACCCCATATTTATGGGCGAGCTCCATGCCCTTAACAGCAAGTTTTCGGTAGCAGTTGTAAATGGCACTGGGATGCACATCCACGCGGATCATGCCATCCCCGGCCTGGTTGATAATTCCGGATGGCTGATTCGGTATGAGCCAGGTATTCCTGCTCATCCCTTGCATCGGATAACTGCACACTGGAAATCATCTGGGGCTGGATCACTGTGCGCGCTTTGGCTTCCATGGAGGCGCGGTAGATGGCGTCCGGGAAGATCATGGCATCGGTATGGGTTGTGGCTCCATGTTTGAGCACATTGAGCAGGCCAAACAAGGTCAGGTCGTAGGCGCTTTGCTCGGTCAGCCAGTTATAGGCCGGCCAGTACATACGGTCCATCGCATCGATGATGCCGGTGATGGGGGTATCCAACCAGCCTGGTACCAGCAGGGTGTGGACCTCGCCCACATGATTATGGGCGTCCACCAGACCTGGCAGAACGGCTTTCTCGTGGGCGTCCAGGATATCCATACCCGGCTGCTGAGCATATTGGGCTTCAATCTGGGAGGATTTTCCGACCGCCACGATGCTGTGAGCCTTCAATATATACAGCCCCATCCTCGATGATCCCATCAATCGAGCCAGGACGGGTTACCAGGTATTGACAATTACGGATGAGGATCTTATTCATTATTGTCTCTTGATCAGAAATTCTGTATAGCCTAAAAATATCAGCGACTTATCCAAGGGGTAAACCCCAATCTGACACCTGTTCCTTCACTTTCTCATAAACATCCATCCAGGCTTTGCTTCGGTTGGACAGTTTCCAGATCATATACCTTTTCGAAGGGCAGACCAATGGGTTTCGTCTCCAATTGAGGGAGGTATTTGGCTACAGCCTGTTTCACAATCTGGTCGGCCTGTTGGCGGCTCAACCCGGCGGCGGCATGGGCGACCTCTCCGTTGAAGCGGGTTTCGAGCCCGGAGCAGTGGTTCTCCACTACGCCGACCGCCGAGCGAACCCCGAGGATGCGTGAAGCACCACAGACTGAAGCAACGAGAGCCATAGCCGTACACTCATACAGCAGTGATTCGGTGCCTGGTCCGCTGACCGGTGAGGTCATGAATTCCGTCAACAGGTGGGTGTTACGTGCAAAGGCGGCCGCGGCAACACTGACGGCACGCAGTATCTGCGGGGCAGTGGAATTGAAGGTAAATGGATGGGTGGGACAGGATTCGACGCTATCCGGCATGTAGATCATGTGCAAGGCAATCCAACCGGCGATAATCAGGACGGCAACACCCTCCTCCGGACCAGCCAGTCCGCCAAGGATTGGATTATAAAACCCGAGGATGACCCCATTTTGATGGATGCTATGGGCGATCTTATTGAGCAGCTCGTGATTGGTTTTCATCTCGCCGATCATGGGAACCACATGCACATCGGTCGGCTTAAACCCACCTCGGCTGATCGAGGAGAGATGACCGATATCACTGATCGACATCTCCACACACATGCGCGACAAACCTGGCCGACCAGCTCTGTCTGGCTGCCTCGTTCCCCAAGGTACACTTCCTGCCAGGAAGCGGCAATCTCAAGCGGAGATTTCGCCCGGAGCTGCCTGCCATAGGTGGTTGCCAAGTGTCCCGGGGACGATCAGGTCGAGGATAGGTTCCTGCCAATAGGACTGCATGATGGGGACGTATTGGTCTCTCAGAAAGGGGGGTGCCAATCGGTCCACCACTGACCTGGGGAGGGGTGGTGTCTTCCACTTTACGAGTACGATAGATCCCGAGCATCTGCCCCTTCCCCGATCGTGATCTCCGAGGGGGCGGATTGGAGGGCTTCCAGGATCTCATCCCGGGAGAATTTAATCAGACGCCCCGTGCTGCGATTATACACACCGCATTCAACCAGAAAATCCAGCCCGGCTTCAAAAGCACGGTCGATCAATGCATCATCCTGCTGGATGATATGATCCTTGTTGAATTTGATGGCTGTATTTTTGGAGCACCCGCTGGACACCCCCAGCAACGATATTTAAGGTCAAATTCCTCTTCATCCACCATTGGACCGCTGTAAGTTCGGTCAATCACATCAAGAAAACGAGTGAGTTTGTCCATTGTTTTAGCCTGTATATGGTATGCTTAAGATTCGGCTCTGTCGTTGACAAAGAATGCCATTTCGATTATATTATTGATGTATGATGGCTGACATCTGACAAATGACGCGGTTATATTATATCCACAAAGTGAAATCCAATTTTATTGATATGACAAAGATGTAATCGCTTCTCAGTACCCCCTTGAGAATCAGCATTTAATCCATAAAGATCGCCAGGCTATTTCAGGCGTTGTTCCGTCTATCCAGCTACCCTGATGGGAACGGAAAGGATGGCAGGTATAATCTAAATTTTCGATCATTTCCATAGACGATGCAGATAAAATACACATCCAATATGACCATACAAAAATTGATAATGAGGAGAAGCCGTAAAATGTTTAATAAATCTTTGTTGAAGATGTTGCTCGTACTTGTGCTCCTGTCAATGGTGATGAGCGCTTGTGGCGGCACCAGGCGACTAAGCTCCAGCTCCGGTAGAGCCAACACAAGTGGTTGTTGAACCAACAGCCGTGGTTGTACCGACTGAGGCAACGCAGCTGAAGCGACCGACCGAGCTGCATATGGCTGCCATTTTAACCGTTGGTCTTGATAATGCCTGGGATAGGACCTTCGTTGAAGCCTTTCAACGGGTTCAGGCTGAGAAGCCACATGGACTCACCATGGCTGACCTGGAATATACCGAGGGTGTGTGGGGGGACGAAGCAGAGACCGTATTGAGAGCATATGCCGAGTCGGGTGAATACGACATCATCTGGGCGCACAGCACCTATTCTGACCAGGTGAAGAATCTGAAAGACGAATTCCCTGAAATCGCCTGGGTGGTGGTGGGTTCAGGCAATGAGGGATTGGGTGGAAATGTTTACTGGGTTTATAAGCGCATCCATGAGCCTTCGTACTTGATGGGTATCCTTGCGGGCTGTTCAACTAAAACCAATGTGATCGGTGCAGTTGGGACTTTCGCTTATGATGACGTCAACGATGAAATCAATGCCTTCTTTGAAGGTGCAAAATCGGTAAATCCGGAAATCAAGCAAAAGGTGTCATTTGTTGAAAGCTGGTATGACCCTGCCAAGGCTTATGAAGCAGCCACTGCACAGATTGCAGCGGGTGAGGACCACCTGTTCATGATCGCTGAATCATATGAGCCCTGCACTGAGCATAATATCTACTGTTATGGACCCTACATGGATTACAATTTTGCAGCACCAGAAAATGTGCTGACCAGCGCCCTGGCATTATTGGGATCCCGACATCAAGTGGGTGATCGATGGCTGGTGGAACCATAAAACAACCGGTGACTGCCATACGATGCACCTACCGATAAGCACTGGTTCTCCATGTTGGATGGTGCTTCAGGACTGGCGGATTTCCACGGTGTGGATGCAAACATCCCGCAGGAATGTATGGATAAATATCAACCAGGCTTACCAAGATTTCATGGATGGAAAGCTTGAGATTGCCCTAAATATCGAGCCACCTGTCTCCACTCCATAAAGTTCAAACCCATCGATAATCAATAAATCCAAGTGCCCTCGTCTTTCTTATCTGAATAAGATCTACGAGGGCACTCCCGTCCTGGAGGATTTATTTGGAACAAAATAATAATCCAGAGAGAACCCGTGAAAAAGAAGAAACCTATTTATTGGAAGCGGTCCAATTAACAAAACGCTTTCCAATGGTGCTTGCCAATGATAAGGTGGATTTTAATATCCGGCGAGGAGAGATCCACTGCCTGTTAGGCGAAAATGGAGCGGGTAAAACCACGCTGGCAGAATGCCTGTATGGATTTTATAAGCCTGAAGAAGGTGAAATTCGTTTTAATGGTGAATGTTGTATTCTTAATTCCCCCAATGATGCCATCCATTTAGGGATTGGGATGGTACACCAGCATTTCGTGCTGGTTGAACCGCTGAGCGTGATCGAGAATATTGTGATGGGTACCGATCACAAGGGGATCCTGCTAGATTTTGCAGCAACAGAAAAAAAACTAGCAATCCTTATGTGAGCTTTATGATGTAAAGATAGACCTGCATGCCAAGATCTGGCAATTATCGGTAGGTGAACAACAATGGGTCGAAATTCTTAAAGGCTTTATACACCGGCGTCCAATTACTGATCCTGGATGAACCAACGGCGGTGCTCACACCACCAGAGGCTGACCGTTTATTCTCTGTGCTGCAACGGATGAAGAATGAAGGTTTATCGATCATCTTCATCACGCACAGGCTGAAAGAGGTCATGCAAGTATCTGACCGGGTCACCGTGCTTCAGAAGGGTAAGAAAGTTGCTACTGTAAACACCAAAGATGTAACCACTGAAGAGCTGGCCTACATGATGGTGGGTCGAAAAGTTGTTTTCCGGGTAAACAAGGATGAGGTTAAGCGAGGAGATCCGGTCCTTCAACTTAAAGACCTGATGGCTAAGAGTGATATGGGGCTTGAAGCGTTGCACGGGATTAATCTAGTCATCCACCAGAGTGAAATTCTGAGTATTGCCGGTGTGGCAGGGAATGGTCAGAAAGAATTATTTGAAGTCCTGGTGGGTGTGCGTAAAGCATTCAGCTGGTGAAGTGATCATCGGTGGTAAAAACATTATCAATAACAGCCCACGGAAGATTGCCAATGAAGGCATCTTGCACATATCCCAGATGACAGAATTGGTGCGGGGTTGATACGCGGATTTCTCGGTTGAAGAAAATCTGATCCTCGGCCTGGAGGAGAACCCTCCCTATCGAAAAGGGCTGTTTCTAAATAAAAGCTATATCAAGAAATTTGCAGAAGAAAGCATCGCTCAATATGACATTGTGACGCCATCCATGAAACAAAGAACCTCCTACCTCTCGGGAGGTAATCTGCAAAAAGTGATCTTGGCGCGTGAACTGCGGCAATCGCTCAAGGTGCTGATCGCCAACCAACCTTCGCGTGGGCTGGATGTTGGGGTGATCGAGTACGTCCACAAGCAACTGCTCGAAATGAGACGCAATGGTGTTGGGATCTTGCTGATATCCGAGGATTTGGACGAGATATTCACTTTATCGGACCGCATCGCGGTGATGTTTAAAGGCAAGATCTTAAAGATATTCGATGCACATGAAGCAGATATTGAAAGCATTGGGCTTTTGATGGCTGGCATCGCGGATAAGGAAACCCAATGAACCCATTCGACAAGCTAAAGTTCGAGAAAAGGGATGATGTCAGCCCACTAGGGCGGACTATCGCGATCGTGGTGGCACTGATTGCGGCAATGCTTGTTTCGGCAATATTGATCAAACTCGCCAATGCAAGCCCGCTGGAAGCATTCATCAATTTAATCAAAGGAGCGTTTGGGAATAAACGCGCTATCCTTGAAACCCTGACCAAATCCACCCCATTAATTCTGACCGGATTGGCAACCGTGATCGCTTTTCGGGGCAAAATCTGGAGTATTGGTCAGGAGGGGCAATTCTTCCTGGGAGCGATTGGAGGTTATTGGGCATACCGCATATTTGAAGGACTGCCTGCAGCTGCCCTTGTACCCATTATTATCCTTGGCAGCGTTTTTAACTGGAGCCGTTGGCGGTATGCTGGCAGGTTTGCTCAAAGCCTATTTCAACGTGGATGTGATCATCAGCACGGTGATGGGCAACTATATTATTGACTATTTACTCTCATTCCTGCTCTCGGGTGTCGGACCCTGGCGGGAACCAGGCTCTTATTACCAGCAAACGGCTTCAATCACTGAAAACGCATATTATCCACTGTTATTTGCAAATGCTCGCCTGCACATGGGTTTCCTGATCGCGATCGCGTGCAGCATGATCGTTTACCTGATCTTGAACCATACCCCGTTCGGATACCAGCTGCGCGCCTTTGGGTCAAACCCACGCGCAGCAAAATTCAAAGGGATCAATATCAATAAAATCATTATCATGACCATGTTCATCAGTGGTGGCCTGGCTGGACTGGCAGGAACCGGAGAGCTGTTTGGCGTTCAGTATCGCCTGAGACCTGACCTTTCTCCAGGATATGGTTATACCGGGATCATCGTGGCGATGGTGGCGGGATTGAACCCGATCGGGGTCATCCCGGCCGCGATCCTGTTTGGTGCACTGATCAATGGATCGGCACAGATGCGCATTGCAACGGGAGTGCCGACAGCATTGACCTTCGCCATACAGGCAATCGTCCTGTTATCCTTGTTGAGTGCACAGGTGTTGACACGGTTCCGGGTCAGGAGAGCCGAGCATGCTGAATAGCCTTCTGCAAGCAGCAATCATCGTAAACATCCTTGCCTCGACGGTCCGTATTGCCACCCCACTGCTGCTGGGTGCGATGGGAGAGCTGGTCACCGAACGATCGGGGGTTATGAACCTGGGTATCGAAGGCACAATGCTGATGAGCTCATTTATAGCATTCCTGGTGGCATTCGAGACGAACTCAATACCCATGGCGATTGGAGCTGCCATGCTGACAGGCGCATTGATGAGTACAATCATGGCGTTCATGGCTTCCACCATGAAGGTTGATCAAACGGTGACTGGATTGTCGCTCAACTTACTGGCTTCAGGTATTTCGCTATTCTGGTACCGGGTGGCTTTTAAGGGGACAAGTACGGAGTCTATACCGACCATACAGACCATGGGAACCATCAAGATCCCCATTTTGGGAGATATCCCCTATATCGGTGAGATTTTCTTCAATCAGGGTTTTCTCACCTACCTGGCATTCATCATGGTACCGGTGATCGCATTCTTTCTCTACCGGACATACACGGGGTTGGCGATCCGCAGCCTAGGAGAAAACCCGCGGGCAGTTGATATGAAGGGCATCAACGTGACCAGGCTGCAGTACATGTCGGTGATATTCGGTGGGATCATGTCGGGATTGGCTGGTTCGTTCATCACCATTGGAACCACGGTGCGTTTTTTGCCCGAGATCTCTGCCGGGCGAGGCTGGCTGGCCCTGGTGATTGTAATTGCAGGCAACTGGAGAGCTGGCAGGATCCTGTTAGCCGCCTTATTATTTGCCTTTATGGATGCATTCCAGCTTCAATTACAGGGAATTGGCATCCAAATTCCTTTCCAAATATTACTTGCTGCACCGTATATTTTAGCAATCGTGGTCCTGATGGGAAGCCGGGCCAGATCACTGGCACCGCGCAACCTGGGTGTCCCGTATATCCGTGAGGAAGGCTGAGTTATGCTCCACTCGCGTGAGTGGAAATTGGAAAGGATCAACCACGTACTTGATCTTTCCAACCAGCGGTGAATATATCGATGAAGAATCCTGGGACCTGGATAAGGTGGCGGTCAACAACCCGCCAGATGGTCAAGAAATATGAGCTTGCCTGGAACCCGGAAAGACTGATCCCTGACGACCCAAAATTAATAGCAGCAATATTCCAGGCAGGAATCGAGCTTGCCAGCCGGCTGGGTGTTTACGTGCGCGATACCCAGCGGATTGTTCCATATGGACTGGAAGAAATACAGTCGGGTTTAGAGTCCATGCCCATGGAATTGACGATGGGAGAGGGAAAGGATGCACGCACCCTGTTTGCACGCAAGGTGATGGATGTGCGCCCTCCGCTCGTTTGGGGAGGCAGCCCGGGGACTTCAATCCCAGAAGATCTGTTCCTGAGCGATTGAAACGAGCTATGCGAAGGAAAGAAACGATTGACATGCTTTCCACCGGTTCGCTGGCCTCGGTGGATGGACGTGAGGTTCGCACCGGGACGCCCTATGAACTGATGGCAACGCAGCGGGAATTAAAGCTGCTTCGGAAAGCGATCGAAAATGCCGGTCGCCCGGGGATGGGCTTGATGGGGGCTGAGAGCTCGGTCTCTGCATATGGGGACTTATCCGTGGCGAACCCGGAATTCCTGCGACGTTGTGATGCCCACCTCATCCCCATGCAGAATGAACTGAAAGTAGACTATACCAGCCTGATGAAGGCTGCCAATTCGATCGAATATGGCATGCGTAATTCATCCCTGGCCTGTGTGGTTGTGGGCGGGCTGGGCGGAGATGCGCCAGGATCAGCGGTACTGAATGTTGCATCCTTTGCACTCTCCAATCTTGCCTGCCTGGCAGATTTTCACAGCTGCCATCCGATCCACATACGGCATGTTGCCACCACGACGAGAAGCGTCCTGTGGGTTGAAAGTGTTGTCATCCAGGCATTTGCACAACATGCGCCGTGCATCCTATTTGGAGATATCTACCCAAAGAGCGGTGCGCTGACCAAAGAGCTGCTTTATGAGGTGGCAGCCAACGCGATCGTGATCACTGTTTCTGGCGGGCACCTGAAAGGACCAGCCAGTGCGGATGGCTTGCTGCCGAACTGCAGCGGACTCGAGGCGCGCTGGATGGGTGAAGTTGGCCTGGCGGCAGCCCGGCAAAGGCTGGACCATGATGAAGCAAACGCGTTGGTAAACAAGCTGATCGATAAATATGAACACGTGTTTGATCTCCCGGAGGGGAATCCGGGCAAACCGTTCAGCCAGGCATATGACCCCGAGACAATCCAACCGACGCTGGAATGGTTAGCGATGTATGAACGAGGTAAAGGAAGAAGTGCGCTCGATGGGTCTGGAAGTTTAGCGCATATATTGCCAGGAAATGATGATTGAACCCTATGAATGTGGATAATTTAGACAGCACCGTTGAGCTGATCGAAGCAGCCTGCGGTACCCGAGAGCTCGATCTTATCATCCGTGATGTACAGGTGGTTAATGTTTTTACCGGTGAAATCAACACAGGCTCAATCGGGATTTACAATGGCATGATCGTCTCGTCCTATATCCCTGAGCAAGCAAAGGCGAAGAAAATATTCGAGGGGAAGCACCTGTTTGCACTGCCGGGATTGATCGATACACACGTGCATATCGATTCGACTTTACTGACACCTTCTGCCCTGGCAGACCTGATCACACCCTGTGGGACCACGGCAGTCTTCGCTGACCCGATGGAAATTGCCAATGCTGCTGGAATGGAGGGCGTGAAGGCGTTCATCCAATCGAGTTCAAGACCTGCCTTACCACTTATTTGTCGAAGTGCCATCCAGGGTGCCATCTGCCCCCGGGCTGGAGACGACCGGAGGGACGCTTGGGTTGGCAGAAACCCGAGAAATGCTTGACTGGGATAACACGATCAGCCTGGGTGAAATCGATCCATCCAAGATCATTGAACGAAAAAGAGAATACCTTGAGAAAGTGCTGCAGGCACAGGCGGTCGGGAAAATTGTTAACGGGCACACTGCCGGCCTATCCAGGGAGAAATTGGTGGCGTATGCCTGTGCCCGGATTGCAGATGACCATGAATGCATCACCTATGAAGAAGCCAAGGAGCGGCTTGCCCTGGGCATGAATATCCTGGTGCGTGAAGGAAGCACCGAACGGAATCTTGAGGCGCTCGTCCGGGGGTTAGTGCTGGAAAAGGCTGACACACACTGCTGGATGATGTGCACGGATGACAAACATCCGGATGATATCGCCAGAGAAGGACATATCGACCACATGGTGCGTAAAGCGATCTCCATGGGGCTTGATCCGATCAAAGCCATCCAGATGGCGACCATCAATGCGGCGGTACATTTCAGGAAAGAACATGTGCTGGGCAGTTTATCGCCTGGGAGATGGGCTGATATCATGTTGACCAGGGACCTGCATGATCTGCGCGCTGAATATCGTCTTTTTCAAAGGTGAGCTGGTGGCTGAAAATGGGAAGCTGGTAACTGAATATCAAAACCGAATCCTTCCCCAAATGGCTGCAGCACACGGTAAAAATCACCCGGGGCCGGTCGGCTGGGGATTTTGAGCTGAAGGCTGGCAAGTTCAAGGGTAAACGCCAGGGTGATAAAGATATTCCCGGACCAGATTGTTAATCAAGAAAAAGCGGCTATGCTTGAGGTGATTGGAGGGAACGTCCAGGCTGACCCGGAGAAGGATATCTTAAAACTGGCTGTAGTCGAGCGATATGGAAAAAATGGAAACATCGGGATCACATTTGTGAGCGGATTTGGGCTTAAGAGTGGAGCCATGGCTTCATCGGTCTCCCATGACCACCATAATATTGTTGTCGTCGGTGCGGATGAGGCTTCCATGGCAGGCTGCGTGAGAGCTATTGAGAGAATGCAAGGAGGTTTGGTCGTATGCGATGGGGAAGAGGTCCTGGCTGAACTGGCACTACCGATTGCAGGGTTGATTAAGCGACCAGACGGGCGGAGGTGGTAATCCAGTCGCTTAAGAAAATGAACGAAGCTGCCTGGAGTCTGGGCTGCAACCTGCCGGCCCCATTCATGACGCTCTCGTTCATCTCACTGCCGACCGTGCCGGAATTGGGTCTGACGGACATGGGCTTGATCGATGTTATCGAGCATAAAATCATCTCCCCTTTTTTTCCGGATCCATAAGAACCAGTGAGCATAATCCAGTGGCAAAGTCGACTGCACTGAAGTAAAGCAGCATTGATGATCAAAACCTGGAGATAAAGTAAAAAAATCTGAAAGAGAGAAAAATGAACAAAGAATATCAATCACTATCAAACGCAATTCACGCCGGGGATAAAGAAGCCGGGATCAGGGAAGCATTAGCACTCGTGAATGGGGGGAAAAAGGTGCCACAGATCTTTATCGAATGCATCGAACCCACCCTGGTTGATGTTGGAGACCGCTTCAGCCGCCTGGATATATTTTTACCCGAGCTGATGAACTCTGCATCAACCGTAAAGGCGATTCAGGAGGTGCTGCTGCCTTACCTGGCAGGTGAGCCAGTCACAAGCCAAAAAAGGCAGGATCGTGATCTGCACCGTCTCAGGAGACCTGCATGACATCGGGAAAAACATCGTCAAAACGATGCTGGAGGTGAATGGTTTCGAGCTGCGCGACCTGGGCGTGGATGTCAGTGCAGCGAATGTGATCAAAGCAGCGGTCGAGTTCAATGCTGACATCATCGCACTCTCAGCGCTTATGCTGCCTTCACTGCCATCCATGAAGGATGTGATCGATATCCTGCGCGAAAATCCGAAGTACCAGGGGCGCTTCAAGGTGATGGTTGGCGGCGGACCGGTGAGCAATGAATGGGCGGAGAAAGCTGGCGCGGATGCCTATGGTGATAACGCGGTTGAGGCGGTAAAAGTTGCCCATTCCCTGTTTCATTAAATTGATCGATCCATCCACTGTAGTCATCAATTTGGGTAAAGCCATCAACAACCGGTAAACCAATATTTATTTAACACTGACATCCCTGGAAGAATGCCAGGGATGTCATTTATCAAAGGGGAGAGGTTATTAACTCAGCAGCAACCCCAATCAGTGCATCGGCAAACCCCAACCTGATACTTCATCCAAAACTTCATCGTAACACTTAACCACTCCCTGGTGGGCTGGATGGTTTTTAGATCGTACACTTCCTGGAAGGGCTTACCCACCGGTTTTTTATCCTGCAAGTCTTCATAGAACGCAAGGGCACGCTGAACGATTTCATCAGCCTGCTCGCGGTTCAGGCGGGCGGCAGCCTGGGCTACCTGACCATTGAAACGCGCCTCGAGACCCGGAGACATGATCCTGGACCGTACCGCAGGCTGAGCGAGGTCCCAGGATGCGGCTGATCCCGGAAACCGTGCACATCGTCGTGTAGGCTGCACACTCGTACAGGAGGGTCTTTGTCCCTGGACCACCCACCGGGGAAACGGTCATGTTGGTCATCAGGTGGCAGTTACGTGCCAGTGCCTGGAGGGACAGGCTGGTGGCTTGCATAATCTCACGCCCGGTATCGTTGAAATTGAACGGGTGGGTTGGCGAGGAGCCGTGGCAGACAGCCATGTACACCAGGTTGAGCGCCACCATCTCTGCGGTGAGCAGGACAGCAATCCCCTCCACGCCACCGCCCAGGCCTCCATAGATGGGATTGGCAAACGGATCGATGATGCCACCCTGATATATCGCATGGGCAACCTTGTTGAGCTGTTCAAAGTTAACCTTCAATTCGCTGATCATCCCCAGGGTGTGCATATCGGTGGGACGGTAGCCATTGCGGCTGATGGCGGAGAGGAAACCCACGTCGCTGATGCTGATCTGCACGCAATTAATCGCCATCCCTGGGCGCCCTGCACGCTGAAGAACCTGCATCATCCAATCACATTCCTCCCAGGCTGCCATGATTTCAAGGGGTGAACGGGTGCGGATATCACTTCCAGCCACGGTGCTCAGGGTGGCGGGGCAAACGACATCCACGTTGGGTTCCTGGACGTAGCTCAGCATCACCGGGACGAAGAGCTCCTCACTAACGGGTGTGCCAACCGGTCCTCCCATGTTGAGCGGAGGGCGTGTATCTTCGATGAGACGGTAATGCTCGTGTAACCGCATCCTCACCGCTGCCAAGCTGAACTTCCTGAGGAGCATCTGCCAGGATCTGATCAATTTCGTCGCGACTGAATTGGATGACCCGCCCGGTATCCAGGCAGAAGATGCCGCATTCGACCAGGAAATCGAGGGCAGCTTCCCAGACCCGGTCGGCCAGATCATCGTCCAGGTTGACCACATGGGATCGATCGACGCTGGATGTCATACTGTTTGACGACCCGGCGGATTCCCTGAGTGACATGCTCAGAGTCGAACTGCTGCTTCGTCGATGATTGGGCCAGTCAGACAGCGTTGGATGATATTCATCAATCGATTGGTATTTTTCATAGGTTTACTCCTCACTTGGAATGTGTGCGCATTCAAATGATTACTTCTGGTAGAAGTGATGATGTACAGCATTAGCCATTCCGTCCGATGGGGATGGTATTTTATTTGGGTGAGGGTTGATCCAACAGCTTTTTACACAAATCGACGGCTGAGGCGGCATCCGGGGCATACCCATCTGCACCAATCTCATCCGCCCAACCCTGGTTGGTGGCACCTCCGCCGATGATGAGCTTAAATTGGCTACGAACACCTACTTCGTCGAATAGATGGATGGTCCGGCGTTGGGCAGGCAGGGCGGTGGTCATCAGGGCAGAAAGGCCGATGATATCCGCTTTTTCCTTGTGGGCTGCATCCAGGAAGGCGCTGGCAGCCACATCGCGACCCAAGTCGATGACTTTGAAACCATGCGATTTGAGCAATATACTGACGATATTCCTGCCGATATCATGAATATCACCTTCGACCTGACCCAGGATGATCGTGCCAAAGGAAACGGTAGGTTTACCAGCCTTCAGCATCGTCTCTTCCAATAGGGCAGTCACGCGTTCAGCAGCTTCACCGGCCATCATCAGCTCGGGCAGATAGATCTCGAAGTCTTGAAATTTCTGGCCCACCTCGGTAAGCGTAGGGACCAGTGCTTCCTGCACGAGTATCGAATGGTTCTATTCCATCGTCAAGCGCTTGCCGGGTGAGCTGTTCCGCTTCATCACTATTCCCCAGGCGCAGGGCTGCATCGAGCTTTTCAAGATAGATCAGAAGGGATTTTCATCATGTCGCACCTTTCTCCAGCCTCCATCAATATTTAGACCCATTTGGGTAAGTTCATGACAAACCTCATATATATATCCAGCCATTCCTGGCCTGGCTCGAGGGTGTCGGTATTGTACAGCTCCGGGAATGGTTTGCCAGGATTTGGATTTGCTAAGGTATGCTCGTAATGCGCAGAGACACTCCAGCACGAATTCATTGGCCTGGCTGCGGGTCAATCCCAACGCAGCATGGGCTACCTGGGCTTGAAAACGGGCTTCGAGTCCACTGGTATGATCGGTCTTGGTGCCGCAGGTTGCACCAACACCATGCTGGTTCAGCCCACTGACTGCACCGACAATGGCACCGGCAGCCACTTCCCAGAGGACTTCCGGTGTGCCCAACCCCGAGCGGGTGTACAGGTCATTCACGGATATCAGCGGGGTGTTGCGCGCCAGGGCCTGGCCGGCCATGGACTGGATCCACAAGCCCATGCGATCGGTGTTGTGCGACCACTGCAGGTTCATATGACCCATGAAATGATACGACACGCTATAGCAGAGCACACCCAGGATATGGCTGGCGACAGTAACGATGGCTGTACCTTCTGCTCCACCGCCCAAGCCACCAACCAGGGGGGTCATCAGGTCGACGATATGCATACCAACGCTCTGCATGTAAGCCACGCGTGAAAGCTGGTCATAATCCGTCTTCAGCTCGGGCATTTGCGATACCAACAAGCCATCCGATGGTCGCAAACCAGATGTTGGATCAAAGGTGGCCATCTTACCGGCACAGGTCAGAGGGACGGCTACATCTTCAATGTGCATACCCGGCCTGCCAGCGTTGCGGATCGCCTGGCGAGCCAGTGCAGCCTCTTTCTGGGAAGCCAGGATCTCGGTTGGCGAACCGGATACGATCAACTGTCCCAGATACGTGGCAACTGACCCGGCGCCCAGACAATCCACCAGGGGTTCCTGAGCACAGGACTGCAGGATGAGGGAGTGGAACCTTTCGCTGCTGGGGGTGCCAGTTGGACCACTATGCATCCGGCAGGGTTCCTGACTCTCAACATCACGATGCCTTTCAATAATCGCATCTTTCCCACAACCCAAAACGACTGCATTGGGTGCTGTTGCCACTGTGGTTTCAACCTCTTCACGGGTAAACAGAATACGGCGCTCGGTGGACTGGTTATAGACACCCATCTCGATAAATAACTCCAGACCAGCCTGATAGAGCCGGTCGGCCATCTCGTCATCACAAGGCACAAGCACATTTCGATCAAATTTGATGGCGTGCTTTTTTAACCAGCTCCGCGGTTTTACGAGCCAGGGTCAGATCAAATGCCGCTTCCTTCATGAAAGGACCATTTTCTGACCGATTGACGATCTCAGGCAGACGATTGTTTTGCATTCCGTCTCCGATTAACTGGGCAATTTTTACATTTCATGACCAACAGAATGAGAGCACTAGCTGATATTTTTCCTTACTTTTTTCCAACCGCCATCCATGTCCAAGCCAAGCTCAATCAATTTCTGCCGGACCTGATGATAAACATCCAGCCATTCCTGGACGGGCTCGACCGTATCGATATTATATAGATACGGGAATGGCTTACCCGGATTAGGATCGTTCATAGTGTGCTCGTAAAACTCCAGGCACTTAAGCACGACCTGGTTGGCTTCCTGGCGATCCAAACCAAGGGCAGCATGGGCGACCTCGGCATTGAAGCGCGCCTCCAAGCCGCTGGTATGATCGGTCTCCTTTCCACCGGTTGTACCAATCCCCATCTGGTGCACGCCGCAAGGTGTACAGGCGATGGCGCAGGCAGCCACTTCCCAGAGCATCTCAGGAGTGCCTAATCCATTGCGGGTGTAGATGGCATTGGTGGTGATCATGGGAGTGTTGCGGGCGATAGCCTGTCCAACCATGGCATAGATCCACAACCCAAGGCGATCGGTGTTGTGCGACCAGCGCAAGCTCATGTGCCCCATATCATGGTAAGCAACGCTGTAGCAGACTGCTCCCATGATATGGCTGGCGACTGTGACGACCGCTGTGCCTTCGGCACCACCGCCCAGGCCTCCAATCAGAGGCGTCATCAGGTTGACAATATGCATGCCAACACTTTGCTGGAAGGCCACGCGTGACAGTTGGTCATAGTTGGTCTTGAGCTCGGGCATGATCGCCACCAACATGCTGTCGCATGGACGCAGCCCTGTCTCGGGGTCATAGGCAGCCATTTTCCCGGAGCAGGTTAACGGCACCGCCACATCGTTGATACCCATCCCGCCCCTGCCGGCCATCAGCATTGCCTGGCGTGCTACCGTGGCCTGTTTCCGGCAGCCGAGGATCTCAGTGGGTGAGCCGGGGATGATGAGCTGGTCCATATAGGTGGATACCGACCCGCCACCCAGGACGTCCACGAGTGGTTCCTGGGCGCAGCTGTATAGAATAAGCGGGTGGTAGCGTTCACTGGAAGGGGTGCCGGTGGGACCGCTGTGGACGATACACGGATCAGCTGTCTCAACCTCACGATGGCGCATCTCACGGGCATCCTTTCCGGTGCCCAGGGTGAATGGCTCTCGGGGCTTCGGCCACCGCAGTTTCCACTTCTTCGCGGGAAAAATGGATGCAGCGTTCAGTAGACTGGTTGTATACCCCCATTTCTAAGAATAATTCCAACCCGGCCTGGTAAAGCCGGTCAGCCATATCATCGTCGGTCGGGACGATCATGGAACGGTCGAAATGAATACCATGCTTCCGCACCAGCTCCATCGTTTTACGTGCCAATGCCAGGTCATAAGCCGTTTCCTTCATGAATGGACCATTTTCTGATCGATCGACGATGAGTGAGAGTCGGTTATTTTGCATAGCTTCACCTTTTATATGGTATGATAGAGTTTCTTTATAGGGATGTCTCGTATCAACTGTGATCAGGATCTTAATCTTCTCTTTTTCCGCAGCTACCAGGATCTTGGCAAGCTCCCTGTCTGCTTCGGGCGGGAGGGGATTTGGGTACATGGGTATCCATCAGATGACGGGCTACCTCCGCAGCACGCTCAACAATTCCCATGGCTACCGCCATCCACCCAGGCTTTGTAATTTTCCCGGACGATCACATCGGATAAGATGATATTCCTCCTGCCAGTGGGTGCGGGTGTGTTTGGTCTTTAAATAATTCCCAGGAGGAGGACCGACCTGCTTGATCGAGTCGATCGCCAGGTGTTCGTCATCGACTTTGATCCCTTCCAACACCTTGCCGACCATTCGGCATACTTCATTGTCGATGATCATCTGCACCGGTGAATGCGAACCTTCATTATCCAAACCGCCCAACGGCATGATGTAATTCACACCCGCGGTAGCACACAAATAAGTCTGCAAATGCTTTTCAAAAATAGCCTGGGGATCGGGAATCTTGGCATCCGTCATGGGATAGAACACTCCCGAAGGCATCCCATAAAAACGTGCCAACTGGGCAGTGGCAACCGCCATGATTCCCACTTCCACTGCACCGCTGGCCATGGTGCCATAACGCATATCCATGGGGGTGGAATAACCCATATACATCACCCCGCAGCCCGGATTGGCCAGCTGGGCCAGCACAGTTCCGCCCAGGATCTCAGCATTCTGGAGCACCAGGGTGCCTGCCATGCTGGCCGGTCCCGTAGCTCCCTTCGATGGACCGCTCAGGATTAGCTGGGGATTTCCAGACTCGGCATAATCCAGGATGCCCTGGGCCTGGTCGGCAGGGATGGCGAGAGGGGAGGATATGCAAATCCCGCCGAGAGTTTGTTGGTCGGTGGCCTCCACCATCTGCACCAACCATTTTGAGCTGCCTCCAAAAGCCGTGCCCATGATGGTTTTATCGGTATTGCGCAGCTCGGTGGCATGCACCCATTCCAGCTCAACCTGGGGAGGTTTATCGCCCAGGTGAGCCACTGGCTGACAAAGCGTATGTACCATGGGGCAACGCATCACATAAACGGACCAACCTGGCACAGTCTTCAACCGTGGCTACGCGCCGCTCCTGGGTATCAGGGTCGAGCCAGGTGAAACCAGGGAAAGAGGCGAAATAGACAGTCTCACCCCCAAGATTGAGGGATAAATCTGGATTGCGGGCTTTCAGTAAAAATGTTTCTGGGCAGCTGAGAGATCGCCCATTCCACAAGATCGGTTGGAAATCTTACCCGCTTTGTGTCAAAGTCAACCTGGCAGCCACCCTCTTCAAGGATCTTTAAGCGACCGTTCATGTACAACCGTCATGCCTGTTTCGGATAATACTTCCAGGGAACCCTGATGGATCCTTTCTACCTCATCCATCGAAAGGATTTCATACGGTTTTTTACATTTAAATCCTTCTAAGTGGCAAAGCGGTATCCTTATCGAGCAAGTTGCAGATCTATCTATTATTATGAAATCTCAGAAAGTTGTGCGATTTACACATTCCCAGTGATGCACTTCCAATTCTCCTTCAGGCAACCTGGGGGTCAAGGTCTAATCTACATAGGGATAATCTTATGTTCCATTACGTGAGCGGATAAGCTTGAAGTTCATGCGATTGCCGGGGTGGAATTCGATGGATTGGTGCACCGGTTGTTCGTCGCGGTTATAACCGATCTCATCAATGACCAGGACGGGGGTTAGAAGGATCCAATTTCTTAAATATTTTTGGAACGCAGCAATTCTTCAGAATATCCGCACGAACCGAGGAGACAGTAATAGGAGATCGATTGACCGCACTTCTGCTCAAGGAATTCCAGGATAGGTTCAGTGAGGCCCGGGTTCGATAACCTCGTCACCGGGAAAGGCTCTCCTTGAACACCCATTCAGGAATGTGGTTGATGCAGTAGATGATCGGATCTCCATCGGCAAGGAACACTCTTCTCGATCTCCAGCAGCCTGTCATCCGGGTTTAGCTTGAAATTTTGAATCCAGCTCGGGGGTTGGCTAGATCAGTTCGGCTCGTAACTGATCGTAACCAGGCTCGAAGCCATTATCGGCAATCAAGTGTGGAAAGTCGATAAACTGGTTGAGCAGGTTGGAGATATTTGAGCTTTTTCGGACGAATGTCCCAACACCCTGGCGGCGGATGATCAACCCCATTGCCTCCAAACGGTCAAAGGCGCTGCGGATCGTTGCCCGGCTGACTTTATAATTCGCGGCCAGCTGATTTTCAGGAGGTAAGGGTGTTTCAGGAGGGAAAGTTCCATTCCTGATCTGCTCAATGAGAATAGCCAAGGATCTGGGAGGACAAGGAGGATTGACGAACAGGGGTCTTATTCATAGGACACTTGAAAATTCGGATTATCTAGAGTAAAATGTCTGATGGCTGCCATCTAACAATATAATACATGAAAATCAGAAGAATGTCAAATACGAAAGGAGATTTGCATGATAAATGAATGGCTCTTCTCTTCCGAAAGAGATAGCAGACGGATTGATAAATGCCCTGATACAAGGTGACAAACAAGCGGCAGTAAATGCAGCGCAGCACGCGCTGGATCAGGGGATCAAACCCCTGACACTTGTCCAGGAGGTGATTGTTCCTACTCTAACGGAAGTGGGGAGACGTTTTGAAGAATTTAGACATCTTCCTGCCCGAATTAATGGCCGCTGGTGAAGCAGGAAATGCCTGTACGGCCCTGATCGAGCAGGCGATTCTAAAAAGCGGCAACCAGATGCAAAGCGAAGGTACGGTGGTCATCGGTACCGCCAAAGGGGATATCCATGACATCGGCAAGAACATCGTCATCAGCCTGCTGAAAGCACATGGCTATAAAGTCATCGACCTGGGCAAGGATGTGCCGGCGGCGCGTTTCATCGATGAAGCTGAAACCAACCATGCTGATTTCATCGCTGTCTCAGCCTTGATGAGCATCACGCGTGCCGGGTGCCGTGAGGTGGCTGACCTGTTACGCGATCGAGGACTGAAAGACAAATATCTCTATATCGTCGGTGGTGGCTCGATCACCCAGGAATACTCGGATGAGATTGGCGCAAACGGCTTCTCGGAGACGGGCAGTGGTGCGGTGGAACTGGTTAAAACCCTGATCGCAAACAAGAGAGGAGCATAACATGTACGCCAACGACCGTCTTGTTGAAATATTTCAACGCTCACGCAGCGGACAGTACATGAAAGAGGTGGAGTACGATCTGCTGCTGGCACGTCGCACCCAGGAGCTGGTTAAAGAATATAACATCACCTTTGATCCGCAGAATGTCTGCCCTGCAGATGATGGCATGGCAGACCGGGTCTTCCAGGCTGGCTTACAGCTGTTCATTGATGTAGGTGCGTATCACCTGGACACCCAGCGGGTGATCAAGTTCAGCCGTGAGGAAATTTTGGATGCATTACGCCAGGCACCGGATACGTTTACCTGGGTGAAGGACGCGATATGGTCATTGCCAGGCACCGCAATATTGAAGATCCGAACCCTCCACTTAACCTGACCGGCCCAGCTGGGCAACCCTGCAGCGAAGAGCATTACCTGGAATTGATGATCAGTTATGCCCAGGAGCCATATGTGCATGCCATCGAATCGGGCGCAACGTTAACGTATAACGGCATGGATATCATGGCGAACACGCTGATGGAGGTAAAGGCCGTTCAGCGGGATGCGGCCACCGCCCGTGAAGCTATCCGGCGGGTGGGTAAACCGGGCATGCACATTGGTGATGCAGCCACCGGTATGACTGCCGTCGGCAAGATGGCTGCCAGTGAGCCAGTCAACCTGCTGCGCCCATGTGATGGACGCCTGGTTGCCCAGATGTGCGAAATGAAGGTCAATGACGACCAGCTCATCCGTGTGCCGCACCTGCTCAATTATGGTTCGCATATCATCAACCTGATGACACCTCTGACGGGCGGGGTGGGTGGTGGACCGACAGGCGTAGCCGTAGTCTCGGTGGCAGAAACCCTGATGGGCGTGGTGTGCTATTTTGCAACTTATCATTATCTGAGTATTACCCATATTAAGTGGACCAACAATTCGGATCCGTGGGGCATGTATGTTTTAGCCATGACCGGCCAGGCGATGGCGCGCAACTCGCACATCGTGTGGACGAACGATCCATTCTGTGTCAATGGTGCAGGAACGGTTGAGAACCTGTACGAGGTTGCCGGGCATGCCATCATTGGTGCGGTATGCGGCTACCAGGAACATGGCGTTGGCAGCACGGGCGGGAATATTGTGGACCACCACACCGGGCTTGAAGCAGGCTGGCAGGGTGAGGTGGGTATTGGCGGCAACTCGCAGCGGTATCACACGTGAGAAGGCAAATGAGATTGCCCTCAAGTTATTGCCGTTGTATCAAAGACACCTTCAACAATCCAAAACTTGGTCAACCCTTCCATGAACTGTATAATACCCTGACGATCACTCCCAAGCAGGAATGGCAGGATTGCTACCGGCGCGCCAAGGAAACCTTGACCAAGCTGGGTTTGACTTTTACATGTGGACCGTACGATTAATCCATGTTGAAGATATTTTCTGGTATATTCAGATTACTAAGATATTTGATTGGATAACTCTAAGAAAGACTAGAAATTAGGTGATGAATATGCAGACGTTATTAAAAAGCAAGACCAAAGAATATCGAATAACCACCGATGGACCAGTTGCCATCATCGGTGAAAGCATTAACCCAACCCGACGAAAGAAATTGACTGCCGCGCTGCTCTCCGGAGAGCTGGATTACGTCTTTGAGCTGGCTCAAACCCAGATCGATACCGGTGCGGATATCCTGGATATCAATGTAGGCGCGCCTGGTGTGGATGAGGTGCGCATGCTTTCGCAGGTGGCGCTGGCAGTGTGCTGAGCGTTTTGATGTGCCCATCTGCCTGGATTCTTCCAACCGAGATGCTTTAGCTGCAGCGCTTAAAGTGAGTTCCTGGAAAACCGCTGGTTAACTCGGTCAATGGTGAAGAGGCGAATCTAAGCAAATTGCTACCGCTCATCAAGGAATACGGCGCAGCGGTGATCGGCCTGACCATGGACGAGAATGGTATCTCCAGCGATCCCGAAGTGCGCATGGGAATTGCAGCAAAAATCCTTGAACGGGCAGGCAAGCTTGGGCATCCCTGCTGAGGATGTGGTGATCGACCCGTTGGTATTGACCGTAGGTGCTGACCAACATGCCGGGCGTGTGACGCTTCGAACCATTGAAATGGTTCGCCGTGAATTTGGGGTCAATATCAACCTGGGTGCAAGCAATGTTTCTTTTGGTCTTCCTGACCGCCATACGGTAAACCAGGCTTTCCTGGCACTGGGAGCGGGAGCGGGTGCAAGCTGCGTCATCACCAACCCTGAGAAACTGACACCCATCATCCGGGCGTCTGATCTGCTGTTAGGACGTGATGCCTTCGCGGGGCGGTTCATCAAGGATTTCCGCAAACGACAAGCGCTAGGTTTGGTTGCCGATGGAACTTCAGGAAAATCTTGACCTGATCTATGACGTGGATGCAGTGCTGCGTGGGCAGGGGGCCGACGCAGCAATTCTACGCGCCCGCAGACCGGGGCTGGTGAAGGTGGCGGAGAAAGCCATGCAGGAAAGCTTCTCCTTGCTGCTCCCCAAAGTGATCTACCAGGAATATGAAGTTGAGGGAGTTTTGCATGAGCGCATCCTCCTGCAAGGGGGGCGAAAAATTGACAGCAAGCTGCTCGCCCAGCATCTTGGAGGAGCGAGCCGGCTGATTGTCATCCTTGCCACCATCGGCGAAAAGCTGGAAGAGCAGGTTTCAAAAATTTGGGATGCCGACATGGTTTATGCCCTGGCGTTGGATGGAGCGGGTTCGGCATCGGTGGAGGCCCTTGCCAATGCAGCCTGCCTGTATTTTGAAAAACAGGCTGAGCAGGAGAAGCTGGAGGCTTCCATTCCATTCAGCCCCGGGATGGTGGATTGGACTGTGCACGACGGCCAGCCGCAAATATTCAACCTGCTCGGCGAGGAAGGGTCGATCGTAAACCTAACGCCCAGTTGCATCATGATCCCGCAAAAATCATTGACCATGATCATGGGCATTGGTGCTGAATTTAAAATCGGCTGGCAAGACTTGTGATTTCTGCAGCATGCGCGAAACCTGCCGCTACCAGGATCACTATGCAGTAAAACAATAACGGCACTTGATGCAATGTACACCTGAAAAAAAAGACTGGTGGTCGTTCACGATGCCCCATGAAAAGCCTGTGTGAGGAATACCTTCTTGCTCAAACGATTGAGGAAGTTGTAGCGACTCTGTCTGCAGCGCACGGCTCTGCGCGGATCATCAGCGGGGGATCGGATCTATTATTGGAGATACAACAAGGGATCCATCCACCAGTCGGGATGCTGGTCGATGTAACGGAAGTTGAGGAGATGTGTGCGCTGGAGATACGCGGGGGATGTTTATTTATTGGTGCTTCTGTCACCCTGTCCCGAATCACCCATTCACATTTAACAAATCTGCATGCCCAGGCATTGGCAGATGCAACGGTATTGATGGCTAACCCGCAGGTGTGCAATGTAGCAACCCTGGGAGGCAATGTTGCCCATGCCTTGCCCGCTGCCGATGGGACGATTGCGCTGTTAGCACTTGAGGCGGAGGCTGAAGTGGCGAATATAGCCGGCAGGCGCAGAGTCCCGCTAAAGGCTTTGTTCAAGGGTCCTGGCGAATCTACCTTAGACCCCAACCAGGACGTGCTGGTAGGGTTTTACCTGCCCCTGAAAGAAACAGGACAGGGTTCGGCGTTTGCACGCCGTGTTAATCCGCAGGGAATTGCCCTGGCAATGTTGAATATGGCAATATGGCTGCAGCGTAAAGAAGACAAAATCGTTGATACCCGGATCGCCGTTGGACCATCGGGACCTGTCCCGCTGAGGATGTTCTCTGCTGAAAAAGCATTGGTTGGGAAAGCTCCATCTCCCGAGAACCAGGGACAGGCTTTGGATGAGATGCTCAAAGAAGCCCATTTTCGCACCAGCCTGCATCGAGCGACCGCCGAGTATCGACGTCAGCTGGCTGGCGTGCTGCTGCAGGAGGCGTTAATGACCGCCTGGCAGAGAGCTGAATGAAAATAGCTAAGAATATGGATCCACAAAAAAAACTCTCTCTGGTTGTAAACGGACGCCCATTCTCCATGCCCATTCTACCTGGAGAGATGCTGGCTGATCTGCTGCGTGAACGCCTGGGGCTGACCGGTACGAAAATCGGCTGCAACGAAGCTGAATGCGGGGCGTGTACGGTGCTGGTAAACGGGGAACCTGTCCTGTCCTGCTCCTACCCTGCTGCGCGTGCCCAAGGAAAAGAAGTGATAACCATCGAAGGCTTGGCTTCGTTATTTTCCCCTGGGGATAAATCAGCAGGCTTACACCCTCTGCAAGAGGCTTTTGTAAAACTTCGGTGCTGTTCAATGTGGCTTCTGCACACCAGGGCAGATCATGACCGCGTATGCGCTGTTGAAACGAAACTCCAATCCGTCGCGGGAAGAAATTCGCCAGGCACTGAGGGGTACTATCTGCCGCTGTGGAGGATATCCGGCAATTGAACGCGCCATCCAGGCCGCTTCAGATTCCATACGAAATATTTCACCCATCTCTTCACCATCTCTTCCACTTTTGGGAGAGAAACACAGGGAGGTTGGTAAAATCCAGATCCGCCCTGATGCAGTCCAGAAGGTTACTGGTGAGGCAAAATATACAGATGACCTTACATTTAGTAATATGCTGTATGGGCGGGTGAAACGGGCGGAAGTTCCACATGCCATCCTTCGCCAGGTGGATGTCAGCCAGGCTCGTGCATTGCCCGGGGTGCGGGCAGTTTTGACGGCAGAAAACCTGCCTGGTGAGCATAACCATGGCCTGGTCAGGGCGGATTGGCCTATATTGGTTGGAATTGGTGAGCGTATACGGTATGTGGGTGACGCGGTTGCGATCGTGGCAGCAGATACCTGGGAAGCTGCGACCAGAGCGCTGGACCTGATCACGATTGATTTTGACCCTGCAGAGCGTGGTGGCAGGTCCGGTTGAAGCACGGCAACCCGATGCACCCGTCCTGCACAGCCAGGGCAACCTGCTAAAACACATCCAAGTGCGTAAAGGAGACGTGGGGCAGGGTTTCAAAGAAGCCGACCTGGTGTTGGAGCACACTTTCCAGATACCAGCAGCTGAACACCTGTTCATGGAACCAGAATGCAGTATTGCCAGGCCTACCCCCGAGGGGAAAATGGAGATTTATTGTGGTACGCAGATCCCATATTCTGATCGCGAGCAGGTGGCACAGGCGCTTGGCTGGCCGGAGGAGCGGGTGCGAGTGATTGGCCAGTATGTAGGCGGTGGCTTCGGAGGTAAGGAGGATATTGCCGGGCAAATCCATGCGGCACTCCTTGCCCAAGCAACCGGGCGACCGGTCAAGCTGCTTTTTGACCGCCATGAGAGCATGCTGGTTCATCCCAAAAGACATTTCACCCAAATTCGGGTTAGAGCGGGTGTAAAACGGGATGGCAGGCTGACAGCAGTGGAGACCGAATTATTTGGGGATACCGGTGCCTATGCTTCTCTGGGAGAAAAGGTCATGGAGCGGGCAACCACGCATTCCACCGGACCCTATGAAATACCTAACGTGGCATCGGATTGTTATGCCATGTATACCAACAATCCGCCGGCAGGAGCTTTCCGTGGTTTTGGGGTCACCCAGGCCACCTTCGCGATTGAAAGCATGATGGATATGCTGGCTGTGGAATTGGGCATGGATCCGGTTGATTTCCGCAGGAAGAATGCCCTGGGCGAGGGCGGCACGACCAGCACCGGACAGGTTTTGCGGGATAGCGTGGGGTTGAAGGAATGTATTGATAAGGTAGAAGCTGAACTAAAAACACGCGGCGGGGATGATCCATTTGCGCCTCGCATCGAAGGTCACATCCACAAAGCATGGGGATTTGCAGTCGGTTATAAAAATACTGGCTTTGGGGGTGGTGCGGTTGATGCTGCCAGTGCAGAGGTTGAGATGCTGGCAGATGGATATCGTGGAGGCGAGAACTTCTTCCGCTGAACTTGGGCAGGGATTATCGACCGTGCTTCAAATGATCGTATCCGAGGAATTGGATGTATCAACCACCCAGGTGCGGGTGGTTTTAATGGATACGGACCTGACACCGGATGGAGGCGCCACGACCGCCTCGCGCCAGACCTACGTCAGTGGGAATGCTGTACGGCTGGCTGCAGGCACCTTACGGCATGCCATCATCGGTGTGCTGGCTGAAAAAATTGATACTGCGCCGGAAATGATCCATTTCTCCGACGGCATGGTGCAGGCTGGTGATCAATCCTTCACTTTTGCAGACGTTGTAGAGATGATGCGATCTGAAGGGCATGAGACCCGGGTTCGATATGAGTACAAGGCGCCCGATACAACGCCAATTGGTGAAGCAGGCGACACCCATATCGCGTACTCCTTTGCAGCACAAGCAGCCGAAGTCTCAGTGGATATCCGTACGGGTGAAGTGGTGGTTCTGCAAGTGATCACTGCGAATGATGTAGGTAAGTGCTTGAATCCGCTCGGTTTACAAGGCCAGGTTGAGGGGGGTGTGATGATGGGACTTGGGGGAACGCTGCTGGAAGACTTCATCGTCGACAATGGTATGGTATTCACCGACAGGATGGCGCGCTACCGGGTACCGGTCATACAGCATACGCCGGAAATTACCAGCTTTGTGGTTGAGCAGCCCACCCGCGACGGCCCGTATGGGGCGAAGGGGGTGGGAGAGATTGCTGGTATCCCCACCGCGCCAGCGATCATTAACGCCATTTATAATGCGGTGGGCGTACGCGTGGATCGTCTGCCGGTGAATCAGGAATATATATGGAGATCGGTGGAGAGAGGGGTTGACTCTTAATCAGTTAATTCGGGTTTGAATGAATCTAACCCTTTTTGATAATCTGTTTTTTGACAGCAGTTTTAAATACGACCACTGCATTCATATTGATCAATTACCTCATTAGGCCAGGTAAGCAATAATCACAACACGCTGATTAAGCTGATTTTCATAGCCTGGCGCACAAATCACACGGATTTAGGATATAAGCTCATAACCTGGAGGTACTTGGTTTGAATCCAAGCCGCGCTACCTGACCCAAACCCGTCCTGAGGAAGGACGTTTTTTGGTAGGTTAGGTTGAGGGTGATGCTTTTCTCCGATACCCAACATCTCTTTTCATTGAAGCCCCGCTAGTATACAAAATCCGCCCACAAGGACGGATTTTTTATTCATTCACGATATGAATCGCGATAAAGAGTAGCCTACTTTCATATGCATCGTAAATATTAGAATTGCATTATTCAGTGTTGATTTATATTTGCCCGTGATGCAAAACCATGCAATATATTTCCCAGATCGCGAAGATGAGGGAGAGAAGTTGAGCTAGTGCGCCAGATACGCTTGTAAAATTTTCTCTATCAACCTGAACATCAAACAAGTACAGATTGCAGTGGACCAGCTTCCTACTTGGTAACCATGGATGCAACAACTTCTTTGATGTCTTTACCAGCCATATTCATCACTTTTGCGATGGTGCCACCGAACATCATGCCTATAAGCCCAACATTGAGGTGTGAGACAAACACCTGCCCTTTTTTATCTTCGTATACGCCAATCGCCAATGGCATGAAAGCCGTTACCCCGCGGTTTGCATCATCCTTTAAAATCTCCGAAGCGTAACGTAGATTACCAACATTCACACTGCAGACTCTTTCCATAGCACCAAAATTGGCTGTGCTCTCCTGGTAGTCGTTTATCTTTACGAGACGCCAATCCTGCTTCTTCTGGAGACTATCATTTAAGATTGCCAGAGCCTCATCGTATCCCAACTTACTGGGGTGCTTGATCAGCATCAACGAAGGCATCGTTAACCATACAACCACCCCCATAATCAGCATGCCGATAAGCGCCCCACCTACAAGTAACACTGCATTTGTTGCCATATTATCCTCCTGGGTTTAGTTACCCAATTTACCGAAAAACATTATGCTTCAATTTCCTTAATCTGCTTCCCTTATGGTTTGGTCCGATGTAATCGTTCTTATATAAAGGCCTCAAGTAACTGCCAATCACGGAAACGGCATACCTCGTCGTTATTTACATACCGGACCTTACTGCGCCAGGCTGAACGAATACGCAGAATAAGCTGGCGATCAATGATTCAATACGATCGTGGGCAGGAATACCTTGGTTACCAGAAGCTCGCCTGTAAAGTTCTTGCCAATCGCGTTGGGCGGCAGAGTTACCTCCAGGCTTGCTGGTCCAAAGTTATAACCCACTTTAGACGCTGTGAGGGTATACGTCCCCGGCAGCATGTCATTGAAAACATACGCTCCTGCTCCGTCGGTGATAGCAGTCTTGCCGCCAGTAGCGGTAATTGTGACGCCTGTTACCGGAGTGCCGCCTTCCTCGGTCACCCATCCGGTAATTGAGAAGCTGGAACGCAAAATGATAAGACCGTTATACCCATCTGCGGCGTAGACATAACCATCTCCTGGGGTTGCTACATCATGGGTCATTCCGGGTGTGTTGTAAAGGCCAGCCATAATGGGCGCTGCTGGGTTCGAAACATCCAACATCACCACCCCACCTTCACCCGCTGCAACATAGGCATAACCCCACGCCACAGCGCTGTTCTCAATGTAATAACCTTCCTGGTCATATAAACCTACTTGAAACGGTGCCGTAGGGTTGGATATGTCTATGATCCGCAGCCCCCAACCAGCCTCTGCAACATAAGCATAAGATCCTGCAACAGTCACACCATCGGTGTTCGATGAGGGGTAAACCCCCACTTCGACCGGAGCATATGGGTTCGATACATCGATCACACGCAGACCGGCATCTGCATTAGCAACATAAGCATAGTTCCCTGCCACAGCGACATCAGCGGGAGTTGTTGTTAAGGTGTAACCGCCGGTTATGAAAGGATTGGTTACATTCGAAACATCAAAGATTAGCAGGCGATATAGATACCCCGACCCAGTATCGTGTATATCCACGACGTAAGCGTATGCCCCTGCCACAACCATACCCCCCGGCATATCCAAGCCACTGGCCTGTCCTACCCTAACCGGAGCTGCCGGATTTGTGACATCCAGGATATTGAGGGTGTAATATCCGCCGGTATAGACATAATTCCCTGCTACAGCCATAGTCATACAGGGACCGTCACCATACGGGGGAGAGTAGAAACCCACCTCGACTGGGGTTGTCGGGTCAGACACGTCCACAATCCGCAATGTCCCCCAATCGCAGATATAGGCATAATCACCCACAACGGCGACCTCCCGGGCATCGCCTGCTGTGTCCAGGTGACCGACGTACCAAAGAGCCTGAATTTCACCACCGCCAGTGGGAGCTGTCTCATCCTGGCTTAGCGCCAATCCATTGAGGGGGGATGATCCAAACACCCATAGGAGTACCAGGACCACGACTAACAACATTTTTATGTGTTTCATCTCTTGTTACCTCCTTCCAGTAATGATTGAATTATTCGTTTATTTTCAAACTATATCCAGAGATGCAGAGCTACCCATCCGACAGCTTACCTTCCGGATCAGTAGCTCGGAGGAGTCCCTCCATAAAGGCCTCCAGGGTTGCCCAATCCCGGAAATAACGTACCTCGCCGCTGTTCACGTGCTGAACTTTTCCCCGCCAGTCCGTCTCCCCGCTACCCAAGTCTTCCAGCCACATGCGCAGCATGAACAGATGAGAGCTTTGGATGGGTTGGTCTGCATCGTTTTTGACGACCATGGTGATTAAGCCTCGCTACGCACCTGGGATATTGAGCATGCGATTTATAAAGGCGGTCAAAGTCGTTTGTTTTATGCCGAACTTATACGCAAGCTCATCCATGGAAATAGGTAAATCATAGGTTTCCATGCCTGCCAACACGGGTGAGACAATCTCCGGAAGACTTGGAATTGTGTCACCAGGATTTACGAACTGCACGGGCAGCTCCTGACCCAGTACTTTTCCAAAAGCGTCCACTATTCCACACCAGGATACAGGCTCTGGCCCACCAAGGATCAATCGCTGGTTTTTCGCGGCAGGGTTGCTCACCGCTGTTATTGTAAACGCTGCCACATCTCCAATTGAGATAAGGGAGTGTAAACGTTGACCAGCACCCACCAATGTGATCGGTTGTTTGGCCTGCAATGGAATGCCTACAACCATACCCACCCAGCTCTCCAGGAAAAAGTTAGGAGCCAGGATTGTATAGACCATCCCGTTGTCTTTGAGCACTGCTTCTACCTGGGCTTTAGCCTGGAAGAGCGGCACCGGGTTATTTAGGTCGGCTCCGAGGAAAGAGATGAAGATGAAATGCTTCACTCCTGCCTTCCTGGCTGCATCGATCAGGTTGAGGTTTCCCTGGCGGTCAACCGTATCTACGGTATCTTCACCGCCCCGCATTGCTGAAGTGGCTGTAGTAATGACTGTCTCGATGCCTTCACAGGCTTTATCAATTGAGGCACGCTGCTTGAGATCACCATAAATGGGCTTAGCTCCAGATTCAATCAAAGACTGAACGGATGTTGCCATGCCCTGTAATGCCATCTGCTCAGATGGGGAGTTGTGACGCACAAAAATGCGTACGTCCTCACCCTTCCGCAATAACTGCTGGGTGATCAAACCACCTAATATTCCTGTTGCTCCAACGACGAGAATCATAGGACATCCTTTTCTCCAATATAAAAAGCCTTAGTTAAAGTGCGCCATACCCGTGTAACTGGCTAAGATGTGTCCCGTCCCAAGGTCTAATTCCGCATAGGTCTCACCAACGCCATGCAATTTCACGTAAGCACCCGTACCTGAGACGATGACATACCGCCCCTGAGCTATACCGGTTGTCGGTGAAGACCACGTCAACTGAGCCTGGAATTTAATGGTGATTGTACCCGCCGCGCCCACCAGTGTCTTGACCCCGTGGATAGTGCCGTCAGCGGTAAAAAATACCTCAGTCGCAGATCCAGCGTCGGTGAACAGGCCGCTTGCGTTGAAGGTGCCCACGGCAGAATTCGGACCATTCAGATACAGATCTGCATTGATCGTTAGTGGGTCAGGTGGTGTCGCTTGAACGGGGGCAGGTAGCGCCAAGAGAATGCAGGTCATGACTAACATCATTGTTATCGAAATTCTTGTTTTCATTTCAACTCTCCTTTTCTATCTGTAAATTATTTAGGCTTCATATGCCAGATATATGAAGTCATCATAGCAAAAGGAGCGTTTACAAAGCGTTTGGTAGGGCTTATTTTGGAAGAGAATTTACGGAGATAAATAAAGAGAGATAATTCCAGGCAGTTTAACCCTGCTAAAACCCCGCAAGGAATAAATGGGAAATTTTAGTGAATTGTTGGAGGATATAATCTAATGATCTGGCTACAAGTAGCCCATCTCACGAGCCAATGCCATAGCCCGATCCAGGTGAGAGCAAGCTACATCTGTTTGATCCATTATTTTCGCTTGAATTGCTGCTTCCAATGTGGCATTCAGTTCATCGGGAAGGGATTGCTGTCTAAGTTCGAGAAGCTTTTGAATATAATCCCACACTTCGTCAACTCGACATTGTGCCAGCACCACACCGACAAGAGGCCACAGAGCCTGCCATTGAAAGGGGTAAACAAGTGGCGATTGGTGCCACATTATAAGAGCATCCTGGCCTTTTTGCTCTGCAGTAATCAGGTCATTTCTACGCCAGGCAAGCCAGGCCTGATTGCCCCTGGCCGCTGCCACATAATCGGGCATTTTGGCTGCTCCAGCCGCCTCCTGTGCACGCAATACATGGTCTAAAACCTCGTCAACCTGATTTCGGAAGCGGTATAGAACGGTTAAATAGGTTAAACTGAGGACCTGCATTGGCACAACGCCAGAGGTTTCAGCCAGCTTCAGAGCAGCTTGCAGGTTTTCTTCAGCTTCATCGAGTTCACGCCGCCATAGATGGAGGAAACCAAACTCGAACTGACATTCAACCCTGGTCTTCAGGTCGCCCCATTCCTGGCTTGCAACCAATGATTCGTATGATGCGGTCAGCATTTCGTCCGATACTGTGTAGCGCTCTTTCCTCAAATGCATCAGGATGGAGGCCATCAGAAATCGTGCCCGGCTGGCAGATCTTCCACTCACTTGCACAACCGGTTGAACCCTATTGACCAACGCTTCCATCTCGGGCCACTGGGCTAGCCAGTAGTGTGCCCAAACCCGTTCAACTAGTACCTCAATCCACTCCCTCCACCAGAAACTGTCATTTGTATCAGGTGGCTCCCCCAGAGCGATCTCGGCTTGATTGCAGGCGGCTAAGGCCTCCATGTAAAACCTCTGCTCACGCAAGGTCACTCCCGCCTTGCGATGCAGGCGTGCCTGCCAGACCCGATCTTTACCGGGCACATGGGCTTGTGCGCTGGTATAGGCTAGCAGGGCTTCCTCATGTTGTGCCTTAAGTTCGAGAATGTCAGCCAGCTCCTCCCACAGTTGTGTAATGACCTCATTGCTTCGTTCACTCCCGCCCTTGCTCTCCCTGACCTGCTCCACAAGCGCAAGGCCACGCTTGATTAAAGCGAGAGCTTCTTCATTGGCATAAACCTGGCGTTCCACCCTGGCCGCCTGCACGTAGAAGGGAATAGCCTGTTCTGGTAAACCAGCACGCTCATAATGGACTGCAACCTGATGACAGACGGGATTCAATTCATTAGCATACAGAGTTTCTAATGCCTTGGCGATATGACTGTGCAACAATCGTCTGTGCACTATGCTCATACCCCGATAAGCAGCTTCACGCAGCTTATCATGGCTAAAGTCGTATGCGTCCGCACCATGCTCACGAACAATGCGCCGTCGCCACAGCTCATCAAGCTCGCGTACCAGGGTATTCTCATCACAACCACTAGCCTCAGTCAGCAGCCTCACGCTAAACTCTCGGCCGATTGTGGCTGCCAATTCGGCGAGTTCGAGTGCTGAGGTTGAGATCTGCGCCAGGCGCCTCTCAATCACTGACTTTACTTTCGGTGGCAGGTTTATGTCGCCCAGCGAGGAGCTATCAAGCCTTTGGGCAGAATCTATATTCAATCTCTGTTGATGAACCGGCAAGCCAGCCCGTACAGTCTCTACTACAAATAGAGGATTGCCCTCCGTTTCTCGGTATAAGATTTGAGCGATCGTATCACCGATTTCCATACCAGCGACCAATGATGCCAGGGTTTGGGTGGCACCTTCATCCAATGGGGACAGATCTATTTCAGTCACCTGTTTCATCAAGCCGCAGTGCCTGGAGCGAAGAAACCAGCGGATGGGTGTGATCAATCTCCTCTGGCCGGTAGGTGCCTACAATCAGCAGCCGTACACGACGGTCAAAACGCAGCAGAAAGTGCAGCCATTCCAGGGTATCCCGATCACACCATTGAAGGTCGTCAATTGTCAACAGGATTGGCTGGTTTAAACCATAGATGGCACGTGATAGCGCTTCAAACAGCCGTTGTCGCTGCCAGGCTTCAGTCAACGCTATTGGTCTTGGTAGATCAGGTCGCTGGGTAAATATCTCTGGCAGCAGTCTGGCAACTTCTGCCAGCCAGACATCTTCCAGGAGCACCAATGGATTAGCACGTAGCCAGGTAGTGACGGGAGAATATGCCAGTGCACCTTCAGCTGCATAACAGCGGGTACTGGCTCTGGAAATCCCCTGGCGTGCTGCCCACTGAAGCAATTCTTCCACCAGTCTGGTCTTACCTATTCCTGCTACTCCACTTAACACCACCACTTGTGGTGCCCCACCACCAGCAACTTCGTTCCAGGCTTTGAGCAGTTGCATCCACTCGCTTTGCCGACCAACCAGAGGGGAAAAGGCAATTGTAGTCGGTACTGTTAAAGAGGGTTGTGACTCCGCACCCAGCAGCTGCACGTAGGCCTCCTGAGTTAGAGCGCTAGGTTCTACGTCCAGCTCTCGCTGCAAGATTGTGGTACATGTATGATAGACTCGCAAAGCGCCTGCCCGGTCACCATTTAATGCATGGATACGAACGAGACGTCGATATGTAGCTTCATGCAACGGGTCATAACGTAACAGGTTCTGGGCATAGACGATGGCCGCCTGGTAATCGCGCTGATCTTCAAGCAGGCAAATCAGATGTTCTAAGGCATTGAGAATTGCCTGGTGCAGCCCTTCGCGTTGAGGAATAATCCAATCATCGTAGCAACTGGGTAACAAATCACCTTTATACAAGCTTACCGCCTGCTCTAATGCCACTTTAGCTGCAATGGAATCGTTCGTTTTTCGGGCCTGCTCTAGATGGGCCAGAGAATCTTCAAAATTAGCCACATCCAGGGAAAATGAGGCGTCATATCGCCACTGCAAAGTCTGCACTTTTATATCAAGAAAGGAATCTGCATTTGGCAATGCACGCCGCAGGTGGTGTAATAGATTACGCAAGTTGGTATGTGCTTGGGCTTCGCTTGTATCTGGCCAGAAGAGAAATGCAAGATGCGACCGGGATTGAGGAGCATCTCTATGTAATATCAGGTATGCCAGGAGTGATCGCAGGCGCGGTGTATCGATGCCGGAGACAGGTGTATTGTCGTGTTTGATACAGAAATCACCCAGTAGCGAAACGCTTAGCATTGGGTAGAAATCCTTTCCCTCTTGATGACAAGAACAAGCCCAACCGCTAAGGTAATTTTAACATAAATTGCACTCAGGTAAAAACCTGTTCGGTCAATATATCCTTTTGGATAAACAGCCGGTGAGTTGGAATGTCGAAATCATCGCCAATGGTTTTGTAGTCACCGATAGGATGGCGCGTTACCGGGTACCGGTCATACAGCATACGCCGGGAATAACCAGCTTTGTGGTTGAGCAGCCCACCCGCGACGGCCTATGCGGGGCGAAGGGGGTGGGGGAGATTGCTGGTATCCCCACTGTGCTGGCGATTGTAAACGCCATTTTTAATGCTGTAGGTGTGCGGATAGATCGTCTGCCGGTTGACCAGGAAACTATTTGGATGTCAGTGGAGAGAGGGGTTGACTCTTAAACGGCTGGTTGAAGGTTATCGACCTCCGCTGTCCGGATTTCGGGAAATATCATCCTTAATTTCCCCTCCTATCGGTCGCCTATACAACCATAATTTCGGCCGGGCAATCCCATCAACGACCGTCACTGGCCAATCTGGAATCTCGGTCAGGATCTCGTTGTAGTCATCTCCCACTAATATCGTATCCTCGGATTTATACCCCGTAATGGAGGGATTCCATGCATATACCTGCCCGGTGCTGACCCGGTCTGCAGAAGCAGGCAAAGCCAGGTATTCGCGTGGCTCGTATCCTGCTGCGCCACCCTGGTGATGTTTTTGCCATTCACCCGGAAATCCCTGCGCTGCATAAGCTGTAACAGCATTTTCAAAGATTTCCCCCAATGTTATACCAGGGCGGGTGGACCTAATGAAAGCTGCATCGACTTTTGCACAGGCAGCTGCTTTTTGTTTAAGTTCGTCTGGTAGCGGCCCAAAATGAACCAAACGGGTGAGCGAACAGATCAATCCAGCTTTCCTGCCGCACAGGATGAGCATGGCATACTTGTCGAGCTTTTTTGAGGTTGGCAAAGGGTGGCGATAGGAGAAAATCCGCTCATCCGTAGCAATCAGGTTGACAATTGCCTGCACGCCCTGTTTTTCGGCTTCAAACGCCAATTGGGAGGCGATTTCATATTCCGTTTGCCCGGGCCTGACGGTATCGGCAGCGTTTTTCACTGCCTGGGCACAACTCTTACCCAGGTCGCGGAACCGATTCCCCTCTTCAGGCGTGAGTTTGGCCCGCAAACGGGCTAACTCCGCTGAGAGATCGACTGCCCCTGGGAAGGAGCCATCCGAGGCCAGTTTTATGCCGCGGGATAGATCTGCCACCGCATCCTGATTTTGATACCAGGGAGAAATTATCGACTCCCAACCCCGAGCCGCCAGACCTTCCTCCAACTCCAAGCGGGGTGCTTCAATGTTGGTGGTGACCAGATACTGCTTCTCTTGGGTGATCAATAATGCCGCCAGCCCATTGGTGGATGCCGTATTTATGTATGATGAAGCCCCACAGGTTGCCCAGGCAAAGCTGCCCACAGTTTGCAGATATAGACCACCCACATTGTGGTCAGCCATCCAGGAGCGGATGATTTCAAGTTTACGTGATTGTTCGCTCACAATATCACCTCAATGATGATTGGGATATGGCTCGAGTCGCCAATAAACCAGCAAGTACAAACGTAGTGATTTCAAGCCCAGAACATTTCTCCAGGATACTCCACCGTGACGACTTCGCGCAATGCTGCCAACCCCTTTTCAACCCCTTCATCGAAAGACATCATACCATCTTCATGTTCAAGGGAGATGGCATGGTCGTAACCAACCATGCGTAGGGCGGAGACAATATCCTTCCATACTTTCAGGTCATGCCCATAACCGATGGTACGGAAAGTCCAGGACCGGTGGGGAATATCGGTGTATTTCTTATAGTCATTACAGCCGTTCACGGAGATGTTAAACGGGTCCACGTAACAATCCTTGGCATGCACGTGAACAATTGCGTCTCCAAGCTTGCGAATGGCAGCCACAGGGTCAACCCCGTTCCAGAAAAGGTGGCTGGGATCAAAATTACAGCCCATAGCAGGACCGCAGGCATCACGCATGCGAAGCATTGTTTCGACATTGTAGATGATCATACCTGGGTGCATCTCCACGCCTATCTTTACATTGTGTTCTTCAGCGAATTTCGAGGCACCACGCCAGTAGGGTATGGCTACCTTATTCCACTGGTAATCCAGGATCTCAAGAAAATGGGGTGGCCAGGGGCAGGTGACCCAATTGGGCATCGTATCTGTTGGTGATCCCGCCGGCAGCCCGGCCATCAAGTTGATTGCCGGAACTCCGCATATCTCCGCCAGGCGAACAGTCTTCCGGAAGAGCTCATCTGAATCAGCAGCAATTTTCTTGTCAGGGTCGAGTGGATTCCAGTGGCAGCTGAAGGCGCTGATGATCATGCCGCGTTCTTCAACTGCTTTTAAATACAACCTGCGTTTTTCTGCACTTGCCAACAGATCATCGATCGGGCAGTGATGGGCACCCGGAAGTCCGCCTGTGCCTATCTCTACAGCAGTAGCCCCGTACGATAATATCTTATCCAAAGCTTGCTCATAGGACAATTGTTGAAAGATGACTGAAAAGACGCCGATTTTCATGATGACTCCTCTTGAAATAATCCTCGGTTGTTAAATCCGAATGAGTTTGTATACCTTTGCGCGCAAAGCTGTTACAAACTTGCTTGTCGGACCAACCCTTCTGTCAAAAGCTGTGAGGTAATGACACTCCCATTTCCCAAAATGTGATTGTTGCCCTCCGCTTTGATGGAATGCTGGCATATCATTTATTCCGGAGGGTATGCTCCTGTAATATTTGCATAATCATAAAACCCTGGAATGGCGTATAACGCACCATTCCAGCGAATTGATTCAGATAAGCTTGCTCAAGTGTTCAAAGCTACGGATCGCGTCAGGAACATTCCCGCATTCAACGCTGAAAACGATATCGCTGGGGCATTTCTTCACCAGTTGAATGATGCGCTTCCAATCCACAACGCCATCACCGCAGGCGCAACCGGTGGGAGTGCCAGTTACTTTTCCTTTTTCAGCCTGGCTGTGTTTAATGCTGATATCTTTTGCGTGGAGGTGCACCAGGCGATCCACGACGTGGGCAAGCCATTCATAGGTATCCGTGGTGCCGGCCAGGTAGCTGTTGCCAGTATCGTAGTTAATCCCTATCGAAGGTGATTTCACCAGAGCATAAATGCTATCCAGACCTTCCATGGATTTGGAATATTGCTGGTGTGGTTCGAGACCGATCTTAATCCCATGCCGTTCTGCCACACGCGCAGCTTCGGTGAGGGTATAGGTCATCAGCGTATAATCCATCTCCCTGGTGGTCCACAATGGTTTTGGGCCTTCGTCTGTATTCACAACGGGTGCACCCGCATCAGCCGCCCAACGGATCGCCAGTTTAAGATATTCAACGCTGATCTCAGGTTTACACAGGGGAGTGTGGGATGAGAGACCTGAGAGTTTAATATTATGTTTATCGCACAGCTCACGGACCCATAAAGGATCATCATACATGGATACACTGTGAAAATAGCCAGCTTCGCTTAATAATTCACGGCCCCAATGGACCATCGGTTCAATATACTGATAGCCAATTTCAGCAGCTTTTGCAACACCCCACGCAAAAGGTTTATCGTGAGAACGGATGAACTCCATATTTATACCGAGATATACATTTCCCATATAACCTCCAATCGATTTATTTTTATATATTACTTGGCTGCCAGTCGTTGATTAGCGCCGTTTACAAGTTCTCTTACAAAAGCCAGACTTTTCTCGATCATCGGTCCGCCCTGACCTTCACACTCTAAACTGACCACACCGTTATAACCAATTTCCACCAGGATATCGAAGCATTTTTTGATATTTTCCTTATTTACACCATCGCCAATAGCGCATTGGCTGACAGCAATCCCGGTCAATTCACCACGCAGAGAGGCAGCCAACGTTTCACTGACATCCTTGACGTGAACATGGCTGACCTTGTTTTGAAATTTTCTCAGGAATGCGACGGGGTCCTGGCCTGCAATAAATGTATTTCCCGTATCCATATTCATACGCAGGTAGGGGCTGTCCACAAAAGCGAGCATCTTTTCCATGAATTCAGGTTTGGTGGTGTAAAAGCCGTGCGGCTCAATATCGATGATCATCTTGTAGCGTTCGGCAACTTCCATGATTTGCCCGTAGGCACGCTTCATGATGTCGAGCGCTTCTTCGTGTGACAGGCCTTTCGGTGCAAAGCGGTCATCCGTGGTATCAATGTGGTCGCAGCCAGCCAGGTAAGCCCAGCGGATGGTGCGGAGGACGTATTCGACACCCAGGCTGGTTCCTGTCGGCAAAGACATTGGGAATGCGGCATCAATTTGTGAGAACTTAACCCCATAACTGGCAGCTTTATCCCGCCACATCATGGGATCTTCCCACATGGCAACATGCGGCTGGTAGCCCAACCCATGGATCCAGCTGACCCCATCGATCATTCCGCACTCGATCCAATGAACGTCATTCTTTTGTGCCCATTGCAGAGATTGCTCAAAACTCCAATAGCTGCTATTGAAAGCATCCGTATGAAAACCAATCTCGATCATAGTAATGGAACTCCTTATATCAAATATATTTTTAGATAAAAATGAGCCCGCCCGAAAATCGAGCGGGCTCAAATTTAGAACCTTTCAAAACTCAAGCTTACGGAACGTCCACGTATTTGGTTGTATCAGGGTTCTTCCAGGCATCTGGATAGTTGGTCATATCCTCACAGCCACACATTGCGTAGTGCAATGGGGGCATTTCAGTATTGATGTATGAATCCAGATTGGCTGTTGTAACATCCGGCTGAGGCAGGTACCAGTTGTGCTGGACAGTCTCGCCTTGCAGGAACATTACCGCAGATAATACGGCTGTGCGCCATTGGTAAGTTGCGAAGGTGGGGGCAATAGCCTTCTCAAGGTTGGCTTTCCAGTACTGCAGGTAGTCTTCCTGGTCTTCACCAACCATGACTTTCGGATAGGGAGCGCCAGCGTCCTTGAAGGCTTCCAGGACGGTTACAGCGGTACCACCAGCATCCATCCAGACAGCGTCAATGGTGCCGTACTTCGCCAGGTAGTCACTGACTACAGTGCTGGCTTTGAAGGAATCGTAGGCTACAAATTCCACGCCGATGATGTTGAGCTGCGGGTTCTCTTCGAAGATCTTGCGGGCTGCACCCCAGCGCTGCTCAAGGACGTCCACACCTGGCAGGATGCGGAAGGCAAGCACGTTGCCACCTTCGGGTAAATTATCAACGATGTACTCAGCACCGGAGATACCAAAGGCATAACCACCTATGCTGCGCTCGGAGACGACCGGGCAGTCGGTTTGAGCATAGCGGTCAAACTGGACTACGGGCATAACTTCGCAGGCTTTCTCAACAATGGGGGTCAGGGCTTCACTGGTGTTCGAGGCAACGATCAGGATGTCGCATTTCCCGGGGGTGTTGATGATATCCTGGATATCAGCGATCTGCTTGGCATCGTCACCGGCGGCATCGAGGTGATAGAAGTTCTGCACCAGACCCTCAGCGCGCAGCTGCTCAACCTGTTCGCGGATGTCAATATAACCAACCACACGCCAGGGATTGTTGACGCCAGCATTAGAGAAGCAGACATTGTAAGGGGGCGCTTTTTCAGCAAATGCGGCGTACTGGGGGTACTTGCTGATGTCTGTTGAGGTATCCTCAAGGTACTGCAAGTAGATGGGGTCATTCGGATTCAGCGCTGTTTTGGTCATCAATTCCTTCTGTTTGTCGTATTCAGCATCACTCCAGAATTGTTGTGCAACAGTGGCTGATTCCATTTGCAGGCCTGGATTTGCCGCTTCAGCGGGTTCTTCAGCTACGGGGGCTTCGGTTACAACGGGCTCTTCAACTGCAGGGGCTTCGGTGGCGGCCGATTTGCATGCAGCTAACAACATGCTGAAGGCAACCAACAAGCTAACAACAATATACAACTTTTTCATTAGTAAATCTCCTCCAAAAATTTTTATTTATAATTTTGATTAACCAAACTCAACTAACTTACCATTCGTTATTTTTTTTATAAGCACCTCCTATTTTATTTACTGTTCTCGCTCACAATTTTATCAAACCTGAAGGAATAGCGAGTTAAATCACCATATTACTTTTTCTTCTGTGAAGAAAGACCAACATAAGCCACAGCACCAATGATGATCAAACCTTGTACAACATCTGTGTACGGTTTGGGTAAACCGAGCATGTTCAGCAGGTTAACGATCGCTTGCAGGGTAAACGCGCCAAAAATCACATTGAGTACGGAACCTTTGCCACCGCCCAACAACACGCCACCCACCACGCAGGCAGCGATCGCTTGCATTTCCAGCCCTTCACCGATGGTGACATTCACTCCCCCATACCCACCAATCATTATACCGCCTATAATCGCAAAAACCGAACATAGGATAAAGGTAATCACACGTACCAGCCTGACCCTTACACCAGAAAGCTGGCTGGCCCGGACATTATCGCCGATGGCCAGGAGCTGCTTTCCGAAGTTACCACGATGGAAAAATATATAAGAAATTAATCCAATTATGATCAAAATGATCAATGCATAAGGAACCCTACCCAATACGGGCACATTTTCAATGTAATTTCGACCAAATGCGCGCCAGTTATCGGTAAGATACCCTTGGGGTGCCCCACCTACATAGTACAGGGCACCGCCGCGCACAAGCAGCATCATACCAAGCGTGGTAATAAAGGAGGGAACCTTGAGATAACTTACTACCAGGCCGTTTACCAGTCCGATTAAGACCCCGAAGCCCAGCATGATCATGATGGTAGGAAATGCATTGGCAGGGTCGTTTGCCAGAAGTTTCGAACTCACCAGGACAACAAAGGTGACAATCGCGCCAACTGTTAAATCGAATCCACCGATCGCCAGGACGAACATCTCACCCATCGCCAATATTGCCAACGGTGCAGCGGTTCGAAGAAAGGTCATCATCCCGTTCATGGATTGATATTTCACTGGATTGAGGAAACCCAATACAATAAATATCACAAAGAAAACCGGGTATACGGGTGGAATTTTTTTGATCCAACCCCATAAATTGCGGAGGGTGTTCGAAAATCTTCCTGGAGAAGTAATGGTAGATGTCGTCATTCGATCCACTCCTTAAGCAGCTTCTTTCTTTGAGCGTATCGTGTAGCTTGCCACGGCTAGAATAATGATCGCGCCACGCAGGACCATTTTCAGATATGGGTTCACTCCCAGCTGGTTGAAAGTCGTGTCAAGGATGCCAAAGATCAAAACTCCGGCGAGGGTACCCCACACTCCGCCTTTTCCACCGGAGAGGGCAGTACCACCGATCACGGTCGTGGCGATGGAGTTCAGGTCATATAGCCCATTCGGACCGACCCAGGGAGCTCCTGAGCGCATCTGGCTGACCAGAAACAATCCCGAAAGAACTGCGGTCATGCTGCAAAGGATATGTGCCCCGATCACCACGCGGTCGGTCCTGACTCCGGAGAGACGGGCAACTTCAGAATTTCCGCCGACGCCATACAGGTGAGCTCCAAATTTTGTGCGGGCGAGGATGAACCAACCTGCCAGGAACACAAATAACATGATGATAATGGATACAGGTATGGAACCAATCTTGCCATAGCCAAAGTATTCGAAACTTTCAGGAACGCTGCCAGTATAGTTGGAAAACGTGGCATTGATGATCCCTTTAATGATCAAGCTCACCCCAAGGGTGGCAATAAAGGGATTAACTTTCAGTTTGGTGATAATCAGTCCATTGGTCAGCCCGATAATAATACCTATTCCAAATACAGCTGGGATGGCGATTGGAACTTTCGCAGGGTCTCCCAGCATAATGTAAGAGGACATAACGGCGGTGATGCTGATTGTATAGGCAACCGATAAGTCTATGGATGCGCCGATGATCACCATGGTTTGTCCGACCGCAATAATTCCCAACGCCACGGAGCGAACAATAATGTTAAGCATAATGGCCGGATTGGTTAGAATTTGACCATCTGAAAGAATCTGATCCAGCAATCCGCTGACCAGGAAAGTAACGATTAAGAATATATATACAGGGGGAATATGGATAGAACGGCTCGTTCGTTTAAACCAGCTTTCGGTTGCAGTAGTAGTCGTCATATCAGTTCTCTCCTACGGCGGCAGTCAGCTCTGTAATTTTATCGCTGGCATGGCCAATTGCCATCAGCATGATCTCCGGTTCACTAGACCTGGCAGGAAGTTCTCCAGCAATGCGGTGATCTGCCATTACAAGAATTCGGTCGCTCATTCCGATGATCTCTGGCAATTCAGATGAAATCATCAAAACCGCGATACCCTTTTTCGTCAATGCCCGGATCATATCGTGGATGCCTGCCTTTGATTCCACGTCGATGCCGCGGGTGGGCTCGTCAAAAATAAATACGTCCGCGTCCGATGCCAGCCACTTGGCAAGCACCACTTTCTGCTGATTTCCACCGCTCAGGTACTGCACTTCGCGATCAAATGAATCCGTCCGTATATCGACCTGTTCACCCAGCATGGGGACAAGATTACGAGATTTCCTGATCCCATCTTTAAGGATAAGCCCAAATAAAAATTGAACAGACCGCACGGTCAATAGCATGTTATCCCGAATGGGTTGCCTGGGGGCTAAGCCTTCCGATTTCCGATCTTCGGTGACAAATCCCATCCTGTTCTTAATCGCCTTGGCAGGGGTTTTTACTGCGATGGCTTTTCCATGCAACTCCATGTTGCCTGTTTTGAAAGGCATCACACCAAACAAGGATTGAGCCAATTCTGTCCGGCCAGAGCCCTGCAACCCGGCAACCCCCAGCACTTCGCCTCTCCGCAGCTCGAAGTTAATGTCTGACAATATCTGGTTTGAAGCATTGGAAACCTTCAGCACCACTTCACCAAAATCCTCGGGGGTACCCAGAGGCGGAAAGTAATGGTCCAGCGTGCGACCAACCATCAGGTACACCACATCGGAGGGGGTGACATCCTTCTTGACTACGGTCTTGATAAGCTTTCCGTCTTTCAATACGGTGATCTTTTCAGCAATATCAAAAACCTCTCTTAATCGGTGGGAGATGAAAATGACTGACATTCCATTTTGTTTCAATCGACTGATCAGATTTACCAGCAGGTCGACCTCTGTATAGGTGAGTGCGGCAGTGGGCTCATCCATGATCAGCACTTTCGCCTTGAAGGAGATGGCTTTGGCAATTTCCACCAGCTGCTGCTCAGCCACTGAAAGGCTGCTAACCAGCGCAGTCGGTGAGATCATTTTTTCCACACCGAGCTCTTTTAATACTTCCACGGCGTCTTTGTTCATCTTCTGGATATTGAGAGTTCCCAAGCGTGAAGATTCCCGGGCCAGGAATATATTATGAGCTACTGTTCGCTCGGGAAGCAAGTTAAATTCCTGGTAGATAATGGCAACCCCTTTCATCTGGGCTTCGCTGAGGGTGGGAGAATGACACTTTCTCACCGCTTAAAAACATCGTTCCAGAGTCTGGAGTATAAGCGCCCGACATGATCTTCATCAGTGTGGACTTACCGGCACCATTTTCACCTACAACGGCGTGTGTTTCGCCTGGGAGGAACTGCAGCGATACGTCGTCAAGTGCTACAACACCCGGGAAACGCTTTGAGATGTGCTGTACTTCCATGATGGGCTGAATTTCTTCAGCAGGTTTTATATTTGTGTCATCTATTTCATTTGCCATAGAAATAACCTCGTCATATTAATGACTGATGATCAAGCAAATAGGGTTTTCAAGAACTGCAAGCCCTGGATTGCGATCGCATCCTGGCTGGGTGCGATCTCGCGCCAGATATTTACTGCCCGGGCAATCTCTTTAACCTGGGAAGTAAAAGATTCTATCACGACCGGACCCTGGTAATTGGTACTTCTCAATGCGGGGGCAATTTCCTGCCAATGAACCTGGCCAGTCCCGGGGATACCCCGGTCATTTTCGCAGGCATGGAAGTGGAATATTTTATCTCCTGCCAGACGAATTGCCTGCGGGCTGCTTTTCTCTTCAAGGTGCATGTGAAAGGTGTCTAAATGAAATCCAACATTATCCCGACCGATATCTTTAATGAATGCCAGCCCTTGTGAGACCGTGTTGATCATATCCGTTTCAAAGCGATTCAACGGTTCAAGGGCTAATTTAATCCTCTTTCCTGCGGCATAATCGGCCAGGTCCCGAATCTCAGCTACGGCTAATATCCATTCTCTCTCCCTGGATTCGCTATCCTCAAGATGTTCTTTTCCAACCGCTGAGTACATGGGTCCACATACCACCGGTGATCCAATATCTGCAGCTGCATTGATCAACCAGGTGATATATTGACGGGCGTTTTGGCGGATTTTTGGGTCAAAGCTGCAAATATTTCGATCGGGACCAAATACACCGCAAATCACGGGTAACAGCCCGTTGGCATCCAGCTCGCTTTTTATGGTTTGGATGTCAAGCAAGTCGGGGTTTTCACAGGCAATTTCCAGGATGTCGAATCCCATCGTTTTCACTTTCGGCGCTAATTCCCGCACGGCCTGTGTTGTGCAAGGTGACACCCAAACGAACGAATTAACACCAAATTTCATTAAATGCTCCTCATCCCATTACAACTTCGAACCGGCTGGCTGGTAGGGTTAAGATATTATCCATGGCAAGATTGATGGCGCCGATTACCCCTGTAGCTTGCCCGATATCTGAAAAAACAATTTGCAAATCACGGGTAGCCAAAGGGAGGGAACGATGTAAAACTGTCTGGCGAATGGTGGAGAGCAAGAGATTGCCCAGGTTGCTCACCCCTCCCCCAATCACAATCATTTCCGGGTTGTAAAAATTGACCAATCCGGCAAGCACATCACCAATGTATTGTCCGCTCTCACGGATAACTTCTATCGCCAGGGCATCCCCCTCTCTTGAAGCATTCCCAACATCCTCTGCCTGCAGGATATGACCATTCTTTTCATATAAGTTCATAATAATTGAGCTTTTTCCGGTTTGGGCAGCATGTAAAGCGCGCTCGGCAATCGCAGGACCTGCAGACATGGCTTCCAAACAACCTTTGTTTCCACAGTGGCAAATAGGTCCGTTTTTATCGACACATATATGGCCAATATCGCCTGCGCAACCGCTGGCTCCGCGATAGATTTTTCCCTCACAAACAATTCCAGCCCCAATTCCAGTCCCTATTTTTATAAAGATCAGGTTGCCGATCCCCTTACCGGATCCCTGGTAAATTTCCCCCAACGCCATCACATTCACATCATTGTCAACGACAACATTTGAAGAAGGGAACCATTGGTGAATGGTTTCAATGATCGGATAACGATCCCAACCTGGCATGATCGGTGGTGAGACCAAAATCCCCATGGAAAAATCAACCGGACCAGGTACTCCAATTCCAATGCCGTGAAGCTGGGCAGGATCCAGGTTGTTATCCAGGAGCAGTTTTTCAAGTAAAGAACATACCCGACCTAAGATCCTGATCGGTCCATCTTTGACCGTTGCAGGCTCAGCATAGCGAACCAGCAACCTTCCAGAAAAATCGGCGATGCCCAGGTCAATACTGGTCGCCCCGACATCTATGCCAGCCACGATACCAAAATCTCCGTTCAGGCTGTACATCCTGGAGCGTCGACCACCTGTATATTCAGTGACATTATTTGCCACAAGGATGTTCTTGTTGAGCAGAGACTCGATATAACCTGTTATCTTGGTTCGGGAGTACTCCGTGAATGCCATCAAATCCGAAATGGAAATCTCGCCATACTTCCGGACCAGGTCCACCAATATTTTTTCGGAAATGGAAACTAAATATTGATTGGGCATACCATCTTCCGGGTGCTGCTTCGATGGTTTTTCCATTGGAGCGACTGTAATTAATTTCCTATGCAATACTTCTCGTTCGATTCCCATTTACAACCATGCTCAGTATTTTATGTAGAAGTTATCATGGCGAGTACATGCATATCGATCGTCTTTGCGAGACGCAGTATGAGTCAATCGATCTGCTTAGCTGAACAAACCACATGTTCGAACCATGTAAAGTGCAATATGAAATCCAGGAGGAGAACTGTTAATTACAGGATTACATATCATTATAGCTGTTTGTGTCAACCTGTCAATATGTTTTGTGCAAATTGGAACTACTTATAACATATTCGGTTATTAGTTTCACTTTTATAGTTTTGTGCAAGGGTTATTCAGAGATCCCCTCGATGAGATCTTTCCGGTTCCTCATCTAGGTCGTAATACAATCCAGGTCAAATACTTTTGAGACCATCTGCAATTCATTCAGGTTGTGACCCGTTGTGATTATATAGTGATGAGAAACCAGATCATCCACCAGTTTCTTGCCGTTTGGAACATGAATGATCGCGCCGTTCAGGCAATGCGAATTCTCAAATCCGGCATATTTTGGAAGCTCTCCTTCCACGATGGACCAGCGGTCAAAAGGTGGCATGAGTTTTACCAGGGTTATAGCTCCTTCCGGGAGACGCGCATCAATAGCCGTGGCATTATCATCGACAATCGCCAGCACTTTCTCTTTAAGCATCCACTCGGTTGAAAATGATTGTGGAACCACGCCTAAATATCCGCAATGGGCGCAAAGGATGTAGTTTTCCGATGCTCCTTCGACCTCAGGGAAGTATGGGATATGCTCATGTTTCAAGGCTGCATTACCCATCTGGAATGGATACAGGTTGGTCATCATAAATGGCACACCGATGGTTTTCCCGATCAGAACCTTGGTAAGCATGGATACCAGATCAGCCTCACAGCCCCACACCATGCGTTGATCTTCATAAAGAAATTCCATGCCAGGCAGGGGGTGGTATCCGAAAACATCGATTCATTCAGGCAGTTGATGCCCACGGCAATGATATCCGGGTCCTGGTCCAGATCTCTTTTCACCGCCATGTAGGTCTTTACTGCGCTCAAGACTGCCCGTTGGGTAATATTACCGATCGGGGTTTTCGCTTTGCGCTGCTCCCAAACCTTTAAGGCAGCTTCATCTGTGATGGCGTTCGCAACCTGGGCTAATTGCTTAAAACTCTTGACAACCACTTGAACACCGTACTTCGCCTCGATGGCATTCACACATTCCGGTTCCCACCAATAGAAGCGTTTGAAAATCTCGTCCTGGTTTCCACCGCCACTGGCCGGCTTATCCTGGTACACCAGCAATTTCGATTGTTTCAGCTGGCGTTTGAGAGCAAAAGCCCGGCAAGCCTGCTTGGTCTTTTCCAGGTTCGTGGGACCAATTACTTTAATTCCTTTGGCTGTCAGGTAGCTGTTGATTTCCCAATCCCACATCGAGACGGTGCCGAATTCAGAGGTGACAACCAAAAGCGGTTGCGGTAAATTTTTAATCTTGTCCAGCAGCCGAAAGGCTTCTCCAAGCATTTGAGGAAAGATCACGCCATCAGTCTCCGGCAATTTTGCTCCCAATTGGACCGGTTCCAGTATCTCAGCTTCTTCAGCAAGTAGTTCATGTAATTTCTGTAATTGGGCTGCAAAATCCGGATCAGCGGCTGTTTTAAAGAAAATTGGGACAAGTTTCGCTTTCATGGTTTTCTCCTATCTCGATTTTGTTTACATGTGCATTTGCTTATTATAAATATACGAGGAACAGGCTGTGCTAACCCTGTCCCTCGTATTGAAACCATTAGAATTTTAAAATCTCCAAAATCAAGCTTTACTTGATATCGGATACACTTACTTTTTGACCCGACTCTGCAGACTTGATTGCGGCTTCCAAAACTTGCATGGCTTTCATTCCATCATAAAAATTCGGTGCTAGCTTGGTACCCTTTTCAATCGCGGCCAGGAAATCAACGATGGCATGGGAGAACTCGTGCTCATAACCAATAATGTGCCCAGGCGGCCACCAGGCTGCCACGTACGGATGGGTTGAATTGGTCACCAGGATGGTCCTGAAACCTTGTTCATCGGCAGTATCAGAAAGGTCAAGGTATTGGAGCTCGTTCATGCGCTCAAGGTTGAACACCAGGCTGCCTTTGCTGCCATAGATCTCGAAGTAATTGTAATTCTTACGGCCGCTGGCAAACCGGCTGGCTTCAAAGGAACCCAGGGCACCATTTTCAAACTCAGTGAGCATGAAGGCGGCATCATCCACCGTGACCTGAGCTTTTTCCTTTGCCCCGGTCCCAGCTTTGAAGGTACCCGCATCCTTACCAGGCAAGGGTCTTTCAGTCACGAAGGTTTTCATCATGGCTGTAACGGTAGCAATCTCACCGACGAGGTAGCGTCCAAGATCAACACTATGAGAGTTCAGGTCATAGTGAGGACCTGCACCAGCAAACTGCTTTTGTAGGTGCCAGGTCAGGGGGAAATTGGGGTCGGTGATCCAATCCTGCAGGTAAGTCCCACGCCAGTGGAATATCCTGCCAATCTTGCCTTCATCGATCAACTGCCTGGCGAAAGTAACTGCAGGCACCCGGCGGTAATTATGGTTGATATAATGGACAACTCCGGCCTTTTCCGCAGCCTCGAACATTTCTTTTGCCCCTGCATATGACAGGGTAATTGGTTTTTCGCAAAAGATATGCTTTCCGTTTTGAGCGGCTGCGATGGCAATCTCCTGGTGTAGCCAGGTCGGCGTGCAGATATCAACGATATCGACATCCTTCCGCTCGACAACTTTACGCCAGTCGGTTTCTACGTTCTCCCAACCCCAGTTGTTGGCGAAGGTGGTGGTACACTCAGTTTCTGTGTCACATGCCACCTTCATCACCGGTTTTATCCCCAGCTGAAAAAACTTGGGGGCCGCGCTCCAGGCATTGCTGTGGGCTTTACCCATAAAACCAGTTCCGATAATAGCAACGTTTGCTTTTTTCAAAGGACCCTCTCCTCTCTCATTCAATTTTCAGGAATATCAGATCTTATTTCAAAGACGAAGCAATTCTCTTTAATTCTTTAATGCTCAAGGCAACGGCTTCATCCTCGCGTTCAGTCCAGTCCGCATGGGGGTGATCGATCTCTACGGCCAGGAAACCTTTGAAGTCTGCCTTATGCAGCATTTCAGCCAGAGCCTGGTTGTCGATCAAACCCATTCCGACTGGAACGCCGGCAAAGAAATGCCAGTCGGTAGGTCGTGCGGTTTTATCCGGCATCAGGTCTTTGACGTGGGTAGCCAGGACATACGGGGCAAGTTTTTCCATCCCTTTTACGGGATCATCCAACAGGCGAAGGAAGTTGCCGGTATCAAAATTCAGTCCGAAGTATTCAGAATCAACCATTTCCAGCAGCTGAAGAATCTCTTCAGAGGTGAAGTCAATATGATTCTCCACCGCCATTTTGATGTCATATTCCTTGGCAACTTTAACCGCTCTTTTGAACATATCCGCAAGCGCCTTGACCTGAGGTCCGTGCGGTTCGTGGCGGAACATTAAGCTGCTGCCCACCACCCTCATCACGTCGGCGCCAATCGCCTTTGCGCTTGGTATACCCGCAACCATCTCGTCATAAGCAGCCCAATTCTGGCCTCGCTCAAGCCCATCCGGGTGACCCCAAGCATAAACCCGGTCAAATTTGTATTCGTCCAATCGGGTTTTTAGGTCCTTTAACCATGCCTGGTCGATATTTTTGGGGAAGAAGCAGGACTCTAGTGAAACCCCATCCACATCCAATTCCTTGGCGCGTTTTAGAAAATCCTGCATGGTCATATTTTTAGCAGGCGTTTTCTGATCTGGATATACTTCGCCAAAGAAACGGTGGTAACAATAACTGTCGATTCCAACTTTCATTTTATGCCTCCTGGGATATGTATAGGTATCTATTTATCGTCAATTTTATGATTTTTGATTATTTATATCAACCATAAAAGATCGTTTTTTCGCCTGGTAGTACAAAAAATTTGAACTTGTCATTACAGGATAACATTATTATAACGATTAAGCTATCAGAGTTCAAGAGAATGATAAAAAATAATCCTTGAGAACCAGATCGTATCTTGATAAGCAAAATCTCTGGTTATCTCATCGTGTATATTTGGTTCCAGTGGAGTCAATTTTCCAGAAATCGCTGTGAGACATAGCCAGGTGTGAATTCTTGTTAATCCCTTAACAGAAAAGATAATCTTCCAATAATTATAATGCTGAAATTTCCTTGCCCCAAAGATCGGGTTTATGACAATTATTCTATTGACAGGTTGGGGGTTTGTTTCTATAATAAGTTGTAATTACAGGATTACAACAAATCAGCTTGTGTCCTGGGGATGGGTGAAATGAGAGACTCAATCAATTTTGATAGTCATATCCCCTATTACCTTCAACTGATCGACATATTAAGAGAAAAGGTACAGCTGGCTGAATGGGTTCCGGGCGACCAGATCCCGGGTGAGCAGGACCTTTGTGACCACTACCAGGTAAGCCGCACGGTCGTCAGGCAGGCATTGAAAGAATTGGAATACGAAGGCGTGATCACCCGCCAAAAAGGCAAAGGAACTTTCATTTCCCTACCCAAAATCAGTGAAGGGCTTGTTCAAAAACTGACCGGTTTTTACCAGGACATGGTTGAGCGTGGCCTAAAACCCGGCACAAAAGTACTTCACCAGAATGTCATACCATCCAACGATAAGATAGCCCGTTTCCTTAGTATCAAGCCAGGCGAACAGGTGATCGATATTCAACGCCTGAGATTTATAAACGATGAACCTATTCAATTAGTCACCACCTACATCCCTTACACGATTTGTCCTGAATTAGCCAGCGTAGATCTGTCCAATCAATCTTTGTATGAGTTTTTAGAGAAGCAATGCGGTATTGAGTTAGCAAAAGGTCATCGCTATATAGAAGCTGTGCTTGCAAATGAATATGAAGCTGGTCTTCTTGGAATCGAACGCGGCGCACCTTTATTGATGTTGGATAGTGTGAGCTTTTCAGAGAACGGCCTGCCCATTGAGTATTACCATGCACTCCACCGTGGAGACAGGTCACGCTTCGAGGTTGAGCTGGTCAGAATCCGTGAGTTAAACTTAAAAAATGGGAAAAATGGGACAAACTAACCTGGCTCACTAAAGTTCCATTCGGTAGGCCTGGTCTTCAGACGATACAATAACACAACTTGCCTGGCTTAATGCATACTGGAGATTAAAATGCAAAAAAAATTCATGATTGGTGTTGATCTGGGCACAAGTGGCACCAAGGCGGCCCTCTATCAGGTTGATGGAAAGCTCGTATCTGCCGCTTCGGTGGAAGTGCCTCTCTTTTATCCAAAGCCGGGTGTAGTGGAGCAAGAAAATGAAGACTTCTATACCTCAGCCGCCAAGACCGTCCGTACGTGCATTGAATCCAGCGGTGTTGAACCAAACGAGATCGCTGCCATCGCATTTGATTCGCAGATGGCTGGCGTGGGATCGATCGATGAAGACTTTAAGCCTGCCACCCGGTTTGACTCATGGCTGGATATGCGCTGCCAACCCTATATTGAGTGGATGGATAAAGAAGCGGGTGACCGGATCACACAGCTGACAGGCTGCCCACCCACCTGTGACCATGGCCCGAAGATGCTGTGGTGGAAGAATGAACAGCCAGAAGTTTATCAGCGGATCGCAAAATTTGTAATGCCAGTCACCTATGTGGCTGGTAGAATTGCTGGTTTAAAATCCGATCAGGCATTTATCGATCATACCTTTATCCATTTTTCAGGGTTTTCAGACGCCCAGGAAGGGACCTGGTCCGATGAGCTTTGCGAGCGATTTGGATTGGATCAGGATAAACTCCCTAAAATTATCGATCCCAGTGATGTGATCGGGGAGGTATCGCAGAAGGCAGCCAAGGAGTTTGGGTTAGCGCCCGGTACGCTCATTGCGGCTGGCGCCGGGGATACCGCCGCGAACGCGCTGGGCGCGGGTATCGTCTATCCAGGTATGCTCTTTGACGTGGCTGGGACTGCATCTGTATTGGCAGGCTGCACCAATAAATTTGTTGCTGATACGAAAAACCGGGCTTTACTCACCATGCGCTCAGTGATACCCGGGTTGTGGAACCCGCTGGCGTATATTGGGGGGGGAGGCCTGGCATTGCGCTGGTACCGCGACCAATTCTATAATCGAGCCCGGGGGGCAAGCCTTCCGATCGCTGACGAGGATTTATACACGGAGATGATTGCACTGGCTGAGACAATTACTCCAGGCTCTGATGGGCTATTCTTTTCGCCGCACCTTGGCGGGCGCATCTGTCCCTCAAGCCCGGATATGCGTGGGGCATGGGTGGGTGTATCATGGTCGCACACACAGGCTCATTTCGCACATGCCATCCTGGAAAGCATCGCTTTCGAATATGCTTATTATTTAAAGATATTAAAGGACTCCTTGCCTGACCTGGTGTTGGTGGAAGCGCGTGTTGTGGGTGGTGGGGCACGGAGCGAGGTCTGGAATCAGATCAAGGCCGACATTCTCAATGTGCCCTATCAGAGGCTGGTTGGTAACGAGTTCGGCGCTTGGGGAGCAGCCATGATCGCAGGTAAAGCGGCAGGTTTGATTTCTGACCTGGGTTCCCACGCTGAGCAAAGTGCGCTGCTGAATGGGAAACCGTTTTCCCCACTAAAAGGAAATCATGAGGCGTATATTCCCCTGATCGAAAAATATATCAAGCTGGAACAAGCCCTGAACCAATTTTATAAATCGTAGAAACGTGCTTTATACGAAAATCCAATGGTACTATTTTTAAGGAAAGATTGATGAAAAAACAAATAAAGATTTGCATGATCGGCGGGGGAAGAGTAGGAAAAAACCACTCGCGAGCGCTTACTGGCTATGTACCAGGCGGAAAAATTGTCGCTCTGGTTGAAACCATGGCTCAGGTGCGTGAAGAAACCGCACATGAATTCGGGATTGAGTATCAATTTGAATCACTGGAAGCTGCCCTTGAAAAAGTTGACTTTGATGCGGTTGTCATAACCACCCCCACCCCTACACACCTGCCAATCACTGCCCTGGCGGCTGAAAATAAAAAGCATGTATTCCTGGAAAAACCGATGGCATTGAATTTGCGGGAATGCGATGAGATCCTTGATGTGACCCGAAAGAACGCTGTTCTTTTACAGTTGGGATTTATGCGCCGATTTGACCCCGAGTTTGTGGCAGCCGCAGAGCGTATTGCAGCGGGAGAGATCGGTCAACCCATGATGATCAAGACCAACACGCATGGTCCTGGTTTACCACCAGCCTGGGCACGTGACCTGCGCTCTTCGAATGGTATGCTGGCAGAAGTTAACAGCCATGATTGGGACACGCTGCGCTGGTTTATGAGCTCAAACCTGGAAAGAGTATATACCGAGGTGGCTAATTTCAAAGGAGCAGCCAACCATGTGGATACACCTAATTTCTATGACAATGCCATTGTCAATGTTAAATTCGAGAATGGGGGCTTGGGGATGATCTCTGGGGTATGTCCATGCGGCTACGGCTACGATGCACGGGTTGAGATCGTAGGAGAAAAAGGGATCATGCAAATTGGTGAGCTCAAAGGACAAGCCATTTTAGTGTGCACCAACCGCGACCAGGGATTGATCGCACCCATTTACCGCACCTGGCCGGAACGTTTCAAGTGGGCATATATCCATGAATTGGAACATTTTGTCAGCTGTATTCAAACGGATACGCCCCCACGCGCTGGAGGAACGGATGGACGTTGGGCAGTGGCGGGTGTTTTAGCCGGGACAAAATCCTTTCTGGAACAGCGCCCTGTCTACCTGAAGGAAATCATTAATGCATGAGCCACAAGGCAAGGAAGGCAATATGCTGGCAGCTGTCTACCACGGACCCAATGACTTACGTGTTGAAAACGTACCTATCCCTGAAATTGGGAATGATGAAATCCTGGTTAAAGTAATCAGTGCCAGCATTTGTGGAACTGATTTACGGATCTTCCATGGAAATCACCGCATGTACGCGCCTGGCACCGTACGTATCCCAGGGCATGAGGTAGTGGGTACGATCGCAAAAATCGGTGCAGGAGTTGCCAATTATTCCATTGGCCAACGCGTGTTTTGTGCCCCCAATACCGGCTGTGGACACTGTGAGCAGTGCGTCACTGGCAACAATAATTTATGCGCCGACTATGACGCCATTGGCGTAACTTCCGATGGTGGTTTTGCAGAATTTGTTCGCATACCAGCCAATTCGGTCAGGCAGGGGAACGTAATACCCATCAGTGATACGGTTGATCCAGCTGTGGCTGCCTTGATCGAGCCTTTTGCCTGCGTTGTCAGGGGTCAGAATGCGCTGCATATCGCGGCAGGTGAAGTTGTATTAATTTTGGGCGCCGGACCCATTGGGGTGATGCATATTAAGCTTGCCAGAGCCCGTGGCGCAAGTCACATCATTGTCAGCGAACCGATGCCCGATAGAGCTACCCAGGCAAAAAAGATGGGAGCCACGCGGGTGGTAGATCCCACCTCTCAGGATTTAAAAGCAATATTACTGGAGGAAAGCCACGGGCACGGGGCGGATGCGATCATCGTAGCAGCCCCGATTCATGCGGCACAGGAAAGCACCCTCGATCTGGCTGCCATTGGCGGGAGAATCAACTTTTTCGGTGGCCTTCCCAAGGATCGTCCCCTCATCAGTATTAATTCCAACCTGGTGCATTACAAGGAATTGGTGATCACCGGGACGACAGCATGCAGTACGGCTGATTGCTGGCAAGCCACCCGGCTCGTCAATTCCGGAATTATTGATCTTTCAGATATTGTCAGCCAGCGATTTCCATTGAAGGACGCGGTGCTGGCTTTTGCAGCAGCCGAAGACCGTAAATCATTAAAGATTATCCTGGAACCCTAGCCCGATGCCTCTCTCCCCGCCTCTCAGCGTTCCGCTGCCGGTCATGACGGTGAAGGGACCCGTCCCATACGATCAGCTGGGCATTACGGATGTTCATAATCACGTATGGATCGAGGCGGTGCCGGGGTCGGCACAAGGCAACCCGGTTCTTGACGAATATGATCTCATCTTGAAAGAATTATTGGAGTATCGCCAGCAAGGTGGTGAAACAATCCTGGACTGCCAGCCTGGTGGATGTGGCCGGAACGGTAGCAAGTTATTGGAACTTTCGCAAACTTCCAGGGTGAATATCCTGGCATGCACAGGCTTCCACCGGAAAAAGTATTATCCGCAAAGTTATTGGCTTTGGGATGCAAGTGCCCAAAATATAAGCGAGTACCTGTGTTCCGAATTAGAACAAGGGCTGATGGAGACGCTGGACACACCCTTGCCCGTCAGGGCGGGATTCATCAAAATCGCCCTTGAATCTAGCTGGACGGAATGCCCGCAGGCTGCCCTGGAAGGCGCTGCTTTAGCTGCGTATAAAACAAAAGCATTACTTGAAATTCATACCGAAAAGGGCTTGCTGGCTGAGATGGTATGCGTTTATTTTACTGATCAAGGCTTGCTACCTCACCAGCTGGTAATCTGCCATATGGATAAAAGGCCAGATTTCAGCTTACACCAGGCACTTGCCAGCTTTGGCGTGCTGCTCGAATATGACACATTCTATCGACCCAAATACAACCCAGCAACCAACCTTTGGCCGTTGATTGAGCAAATGGTTGGAGCTGGGCTCTCAGATCGGATTGCCCTTGCCACCGACATGGCTGAGTTTGACCTCTACCACCATATAGGTGGTGGTCCGGGTTTGGCAAGCCTACCCGGTGAGATAAGGGATACATTGAAACAAAAAGGATTCCCGGACAATGCCATCTTCCAAATGTTGGGTGGTAATATCGCCCGCAGGCTGGCCGGGATGCATTAAAAAACTGGGAGGATTCACGGTAAATTTGACGAAACCACCCGGCGAGCGAGCGAGTTCGGGTAAGTCGTGAAATCCGCCTGGGTAATAATACATGTGATAGAAGGTATAAATGATGAAAAAAGAAAATTATCCTGTTGTAAAAAAGGAAGTGCCCACTTTTTATTTCATTGGCGTAACCACTGGAAATTCCTCGATCATGAAGGTCTTTCCCTTGTGGATGAAGGTATTGGGTCGGGAAGAGGTCGTCATGGAAGGCGTGGATTGTAAAATTCACGATCAACCCGAGGCATACCGCAGGGCAGTAGCCCAGATCAAATATGACCCAAACTCGCTTGGCTCGCTGGTGACCACGCATAAGATCGACCTGCTCAATGCAGCCAGGGATATGTTTGACTATCTCGACCCGTATGCCATGATCACAGGGGAGGTTTCCTGCATTTCCAAGCTGGATGGTCACCTGGAAGGGCATGCAAAGGACCCCCTCACTTCAGGTGCCAGCCTGGAGGCGATCATCGAGCCAGGGTATTTCGCCAGGACGAATGGGCACGTGCTATGTTTTGGCGCAGGTGGATCGGGTGTCGCCACCCTTTTGCACCTGATCAACAAAAAAGACAAGGGCGATCGACCTAAGAAGTTCACCTTTGTGAACCGTTCACAGGGGCGCCTGGTCCATGCAAAAGAGATGGTGAGTGGACAAAAAACCGACATTGAAATCGAGTATATCTGCAACTCCGATCCGTTGATCAACGACAAGATCATGGAGAAATTCCCCCCTTACAGCATCATCATCAACGCCACCGGGATGGGCAAGGACACGCCTGGCTCTCCGATCACCTGGGAAGGAAAATTCCCGATGAATGCAATTGCATGGGAATTCAACTACCGGGGAGAGCTGGATTTTCTGCACCAATCCCTGGCACAGGTGGAAAGCCGCCATGTGAAAGTGGAAGATGGCTGGATCTATTTCGTGCATGGCTGGACACAGGTGGTTGCCCAGGTGCTGCATTTTGACCTCACCCCGGCTTTATTTGACCAGCTGAATCATGCTGCTTCATCGGTCCGTGGGAAATAAACACTACGAAAGAGATTTCTATGAGCGAAAAAACCGAACGTGCAAAACAGCTTCACGAACAAGGCTATGGCTGTGCTCAGGCGGTGCTGACCACATTTGCTGGCGATTATGGATTGGAGGAAAGCCTCTCCCTGAAGCTGGCAACAGGTTTCGGTTCAGGTATGGGTCGCATGTGCGAGGTATGCGGTGCCCTTACCGGCGCGTTCATGGTGATCGGGTTGAAGCATGGCAAGGAAAAGACTGACGGCACCCGCTATGGAACGGAGACAGAGACGACTTATCGCCTGGTTGCCGATCTGGCAAGAAAATTCCAGGATAAGAACGGCTCAATTTACTGCCGGGAGCTGATCGGATACAACTTGATGGACCCTACAGAAAGAGCAAAAGTGGTGGAGCTGGGATTATTCAAGACCACCTGCAGAAAATGTATTTTAGATGCAGTGGAACTGCTTGAGGAAACGCTTTGAAAGATAGGCTCCAAGAAAGGTGGCGAGGGAATGCGATTGACCATAAATGATATTGCCAGGATGATCGATCTCTCCTGCGTGCGAACGACCTCCAGCAAGGCGGATATCGTGGAGATGGTGGAAGCCACCAAAAAGTATGGATTTGGGCAGGTCTCGGTACTGCAATGTTTCATCCCCTACACTAAACAATTGCTCCAAGCCTCGCCCGGTGTTCGCCTGGTGGGGAACGTGAGCTTCCCATCCGGCTCGGATTCCACTTCGTTGAAAATTTTACAGGCAAAGGAAATGATGGCCTCCGGCTGTGACGAAATCGACATGGTCATGAACATCGGCAAGCTGCGCTCGGGAGAGCTGGCTGAGGTGGAAGCTGATGTGCGGGCTGTGATCGAAACAGTGCACCCGATCCCCGTGAAAGTGATCATCGAGATTATGTACCTGACCCTTGAGGAGACCACCCAGGCATGTGACATTTGCCTGCGATCGGGAGCGGCATTCATAAAGACAGGCACCGGTTGGGCTAACCGTGGCACCACCCTGGAAGATGTACAGTTGATTAAGTCACTGGTGGGCGACCGCATCCAGATCAAGGCCTCGGGTGGTATCCGCGAATTGAAGACAATAGTCTATATGTACCATGCCGGGGTAAGCCGTTTCGGCGTGAATCTCAAAACCGGAAAGAAGATTGTAGGGGAATGTTCGGGCTTAGGATCAAAAATAGAGATATAGGTTTCAGACTGATAATCAGGTAAACCATGCATAAAAAAATGATCTCGTTTGATCCTGGTACTGGTGGAAATAAAGCCTGTCTGTACGATCTGAAGGGCAACTGTCTGGTGAGTGCATTTGTTCCCTATTCCACCCAATACCCCCAGGTGGGGTTAAATGAGCAACGCCCCTTGGATTGGTCGAGCCGGATAAGGATAACAACCGCAAATACGAAAAGCTGCTGCCGGTTTTTGCTCTATCCGCTGAATACCAGGCAAAGATCAGCGATGCACTACGTGAAATTGAGCTATAGATATTCAGGTTGGTTTTTTTGATTATTGACATGCAGGACGGAGGTTTCTATAATCAATTGTGATACCAGGATAACACCCGTAATTTTATGCAGTTCTGAGCAAGAATGTTATAAGTCAGCCAACTAATTTGGATAATATCGTACTTATATCAAATCTACTTATTGAAAGGAAATAAAGATATGAAAATTGGATTATTCACGGCTACGTTTCTGGATATGAAGATTGAGGAAGTTTTCAAGATGGCTTCCGATTTGGGATATGGGGCGGTGGAAATGCCCGCATTTGCAAATAACCCACACCTGGACATCGAAAAGATTGTCAAAGGTAAAAATGCGGAGGCATTGAAGAAACAAGTTCAATCCTATGGGTTGATTATCTCCGCCCTGGCCAATCACCCGGAAGGCCAGATCGTTCTTGGTCCATATGGCAAGGACACCGATGGAATATTCAAAGGCACCAAGGAAGAGAAGATCAAGTTCGGGACCGAGCGGATGATCAAAACTGCCCAGGCAGCCAATGCTCTCGAGGTACCGGTGGTCACCGGGTTCATCGGCTGTGAGAACTTTGGGCGCTTCTTCCCCTGGCCTTATTCCAAAGGCTGGTCGGATATGGAAGTGGAATTTGTTGAACGCTGGGGAAAAATCCTGGATAAATTCGGTGAATATGGGGTCAAGTTTGCCCACGAGCCCCACCCGAATGAGCTTGTATATAATGTCGAGACTGCCCTGCGGGCGGTCGATCTGATGGGCGGCCGCAAGGAATTCGGTTTCAATTTTGACCCCGCCAACCTGATCTATCTGGGCATCGATGTGGAGAATTTCATCGATGCACTGGCTGGTAAAATCTACCATGTCCATGCAAAAGACGGCGAAGTCGTGGTCCATAACGTCCGCCGGTCCGGGGTGATCCCGCAGGGTGACTGGCAGCGTCTTGGGCGCGGTTTCCGCTTCAGGATCCCGGGCTGGGGTTCAGTACCATGGAAGAAAGTGATCACTGAGCTATCGCTGATCGGGTACGATTACGTCATGTCTTACGAGCATGAAGATGTGACCATGAGCCGCAACGACGGCATCCACAAGACAATCGCATATTTGAAACCATTATTGATCGAAAAGCCTTACGAAGGCCGTAACGACGTTTTATTCCAATAATTTTAAATGACTGTTAAAGGAGCATATCTATGGCTAACATGATGAAAGCAGCTGTTTTTGAAAAAATAGGTGTGATTAAAGTAAAGGAAGTGCCCGTCCCCGAGATTGGCGAGAACGACGTGCTGATCAAGGTCAAAAATACTGGTATTTGCGGTACCGATTGGAGTATTTATAACGGATGGTATTCTGCCGATAAATTGCCCATGATCGCCGGGCATGAATTCTCGGGTGTAGTCGTTAAAATTGGAAAGAATGTCAAGGGTGTGAATGAGGGAGATCGGGTCACCTGTGACATTAACATGAGCTGTGGGAAGTGCTTCTACTGCATCAAGGGAGAAAAACTGCTCTGCGACAGCTTTACCCAGCTGGGCATCCACACCGATGGCACGTTTGCCGAATATGTCAAAGCCCCTGCCTCACTGCTGCACAAACTGCCCGACAATATGAGCTTTGAAGAAGGCGCGTTCATCGAGCCAGTCTCCTGTGTCATCCATGCCGCCAAAGCCATGGATGCCTGCCTGGGCAGCAGCGTTGCCATAATCGGCTGCGGGCTGGGAGTGCTGCATGCCCGCATGGCAGTATTGCGGGCGTGTGCCCCGGTGATCATTTTTGGAGACAACCGCAAGCGCTTGCAGATCGCCAAGGATATGGGCGCAGATTACGCCATCCATATCGATGATGTGGCTGACCCGGTGGCAGAGGTGATGAAACTCACCCAAGGGCGCGGGGCTGACTATGCCATCGAAGCTGTTGGAACTGTTAAAACCTACGAACAGGCATTTGCCATGCTTCGGCGCGGTGGGCGACTCTCTGCCTTTGGCATCACCGGCGAGCAAGATGTAATGAACATCCGCCCGTTTGAGTTCGTGCTGGGCGAGAAAAAGGTCACTGGCTCGTGTGCAGGTGTGGGCAGCGACTGGCCGGATGCGATCACGCTCATTTCAAACGGGCGGATCAACCCAAAACCACTCTTCTCCTTGAAAGTACCCCTGGAAGACTTGGAATGGGCGCTGCATGAGCTGCGCAAGGACCCCAGCCTGTTCAAGGTCTTTGTTTCTCCAGAAGTTTCCAAAAGAGAAGTTCTCTAATTCAATCTGATATGCAGCCTTTCTTTAATTGGCTGCATATCAGCATAATTCAGGTTTTTTTGGAGCCAAGCAGTTGAAGATCAGTAAAATTGACCATGTCTCGATCAATGTGATCGATATCCAAAAATCGTTCGATTTTTACCGGCGAGTGTTAGGTCTCCAGCAGTTGGAGACCGTGGACTGCGGCGAGTTCGATATCACTTACTTTGCCCTTCCGGATGGATCTCGCCTGGAGCTGTTTGATTATCATGGCAAGAACCAGGATAAGCCACACGAAGAAAGCGAAGTAGGGCTCAGGCACATCGCCTTCCAGGTTGAAGATGTTTTTGCCCATGAACAGCGTTTACGTGCCGAAGGCGTGGAAATCACCCTGTCCACCTGTGACCTGCCGAACCTTGGAGCACGCGTGCTGCTTTTCCTCGATCCGAACGGGGTAACCCTGGAATTTTGTGAAAAATTGTAAGAAATTAGTCCATTATCGGTATTTTAATGTATTCAAAAACCAAAAAAGCAAATTACTGGAGGTAACTGCAAATGGATCATAAAGAAATCCTGCTTTCACCGATCAAGATTGGCACCTTTACAAGTGTGAACCGCTTTTTCAGCCAGGCTATGGAATGCACCGATGCTGATACGGAGGGCAATCCTTCCGACCTGACCTATCAGCGGTACGAGAACCTGTTCGAGGGTGAAGCGGGCATGGTCAGCCTTGAAGCGATCACGATAACGGATAAGAATCGCTCGCGCCTGAACCAGTTGTTCATCATGCCCCAAAACCTTCCGGCTTTAACCAAATTTGTTAAGCGCCTGCGTGAAGTCAATCCAAAGACGATATTTATATACCAGCTGACCCACTCCGGTGAGTTGAGTAACCCTGAATTTTCAAAACGCCTATCGGTTAAACCGCTGCCAGGTTTTACAGCGGATGTATTCACGGAGAATGAATTTGAAAAAATCATGGATGATTTCATCCTGGCTGCCAAGATCACCCGTGATTCTGGTGCAGATGGAATCGATATGAAGCTATGCCATGGCTATTTAGGGTCTCAAATTCTTCGCCCATACAATACGCGCAAGTGGAAATACGGTGGAAAGTGGGAGAACCGGCGCCAATTTGCTTTTGACCTGTATGAACGCATCAAGAAGGCAGTGCCGGACAAGGATTTCTTGATCGGATCTAAGATTTCCGTATGGGAGGGTTTCCCGGGTGGGTTTGGTACAGCCGGACCAGACACCCCGGTGATTGACCTGACCGAGCCGGTTGACCTGGTGAAGGGGCTGGAAGAGCGCGGTGCACAGTACTTCATCCAATCTGCGGGCAGCCCTTCGATCACCATCAGCCTCACCCAGGCCGATAAAGACCATCCGTACTTTGCCTACCTGCACCAATATTTCGCCAAGGTGTTTCGGGATAACCTGAAGAAGGAAACGGTTGTGATCGGTTCGAACTACTCGGTGTTTGGCAAGGGCAAGAATAAATTGGCGGCAGTCAGCCCCAAGGATAGCGCTTTGCTGGCTTATGGTGCCCAGAACATCGCCAAGGGATATGTGGATATGGTTGCCCTGGGGCGCCAGTCCTTTGCTGACCCATTACTTCCACTGAAACTGCGCGAAGGTCGCGAGAAGGAAATCAAATACTGTACCGCATGCGATAACTGTCTGGAACTGCTCATCCGGCAGCGTCCGATTGGCTGCTGTACATACAACAGGTATTATACAAAAATTCTGGTTGACACCCGCAAGGAGATGGGTAGCCTCCAGGAAAAACACACCTAAACCTGTTCGTGTCGATAAAAATCCAGACCTGCCTTAACCATCCAGGCAGGTCTTGGTATTAACAACGGGTTGCCCAGTTCATAATAGACATATTTAGACCATGATACAATCGCAACAGGATATCATATCTGAAGCGAGGCTGAGAAAGGCAAAGACCGTGAAATACAGAAAATTTGGCAGAACAGATCTAATGGTAAGTGAAATTGGCCATGGCTTATGGGGTATGGGTGGTTGGTCGGGTTCGGATGATAAGACATCACTTGCAACAATGCAGGTTTCATTGGAAAAGGGCTGTAATTTCTTCGATAGCGCCTGGGCGTATGGGAGTGGGCATAGTGACCAATTGCTCGGGAAGCTGATCAAGGATAATCCCAACGCCAAAATTATCGCGGCCAGCAAAATTCCACCGAAAAACAATCAATGGCCCGCATCTTCAAAAGATAAGCTTCAGGATGTATTTCCGCGGCAACATGTCTTTGAATATACACAGAAAATCCTGGACGGCATTGGAACAAATTGCCTGGATGTCCTGCAGTTCCATGTGTGGGATGATACCTGGACTGAAGATGATGAGTGGAAGCAAACCATAACCGATCTAAAGGCGAAAAAGCTGATCCGATATTTTGGCTTAAGCATCAATCGATGGGAACCATGGAATGGCATGCAAGCCATCCAAACCGGTTTGGTGGATGCTGTCCAGGTCATCTACAATATCTTTGACCAGGCCCCCGAGGACCAGTTATTCCCACTGTGCGAGAAAATGAACGTGGGAGTGATCGCACGGGTGCCACTGGATGAAGGCGGTCTGTCCGGTCAGCTAACCGATGAGACGCGCTTCCCAAAGACAGATTGGCGGGCGAAGTATTTCGGTCCACAAAACTTACATCCCACCGTGGTGCGGGCGAATGCCTTAAAAGAACTGCTCCCGGATGGTATGAGCCTGCCCGAAATGGCACTCCGGTTTATCCTGTCCAACAAAGACGTCGGCACCACCATTGTGGGGATGCGCACCCTGGACCACCTTAATGAGAATGTGGGCGTGAGCGACGGGCTGGGCTTGCCTGGAGAATTGATCACCAGATTGCGCCTCCACCGTTGGGATCGAAAAATCGCACCCTGGTCGGATTGATCCGGCTGAAATGCCATCGCTTCGTGATCTGAATGTGCTCTTAAAATTACAGCCAGTCATTTTTTTGGTCGCATTGCAGATTAAGTCAATTCAAGACCATTTTTTCTGAGTGAGATGCATTTCTTTCGGAATTGGAATTCTTCCATTACTGCATTGAAGCCTTTGAAAAGGTTGCTAGCTTTTCGACTGCCCCCTGAAGGAATTTTAATCAAACATTATTCATTGAAGCTTTGAAAATGTTGCTAGTTTACCGCCTGCACCCTGATGATTTTCGGAAAATTCAGAACGAGTATAATACTTTCAAATTCATCCGCATAAGATAAAGAGGTTCACCATGAAAGATACATTGATCCATCCCCTCATCATGTCCAATGCACAGCTCCAGGCAGAGCTCTGGCGCTGCGAATATTGCGAAGAGAAACCTTGTAAGGAAGCCTGCCCGGTTAATTGTTCTCCTGCCGATTTCATCATGGCTGCCAGGGTCGGGAATCCGTCCGATATCCGCCGCTCGGCTGGCGAGATCATGCACGCCAATCCGCTGGGTGGGGTTTGCGGGATGGTCTGCCCGGATACCTTGTGCATGGCAGCCTGCACGCGGGTGAAATTCGACGGGGCGATCAACATCCCGTTCGTCCAGGCAACCCTGGTTGAATTGGCCAAAGGTCTGGGAGGCATCCCTGAATTCTCCAGGCCAAAGCTGAACGGCAGGAAAGTGGCTGTCGTTGGTGGTGGTCCCGCCGGGCTGGGTGTTGCGGCTGTGTTGGCAAGCCTGGGCTACAGCGTGGACATCTTTGAAGGACGCAACCGCCTGGGGGGGATGATGCACCTGATCCCGGATCACCGGCTGAATAAAAAGGTGATTGAGTCGGATATTCAATTCCTGCTTTCCCTGGGGAACATCACTGCCAAAACCAACACCAGGGTCGAGGACCCCCAGGAATTATTTAAGATTGGATATGAGGCCGTATGCGTCACTGCCGGCCTGTGGAAGCCGATTGAGCTTGGGATCCAGAATGAAGACCTGGCGGTTAAAATGGTTGACCTGCTGGCAAAGCCGTATGCACACAAGTTTGCTGGGAAAGTGGCGGTCATTGGTGGGGGAGCCACCGCTCTTGATTGCGCAGTCACTGCCAAAGGATGTGGCGCTGAGCATGTGGAGCTCTTCATGCTGGAAAAACTCTCTGAGATGCCCTTGACTGCCAAAGAACGCAAGGAATTGTTGGATTTCGATATTGAAGTTAACGGTCGCATCCGGATCAGCAAGCTCATCAAGAGCGGCAAGAAAGTTTCAGGTCTTGAAACGATCAAGGTCGAACTTCCTGAAGGAAAGCCATTCAGCCCGGCGAATATCCGCGACATTCCCGGAACAGAGGGCATGCGTGCTGATTTTAGTGCAGTCATTATTGCCATTGGCATGCGGGCAGCCCTTCCCCGCCAGCGGGTTGATGGGATCTTTTACGCGGGTGACATGTCTGCAGGCCCGACGACCGTCGTCCAGGCAGTTGCATCCGGTAAGAACGCCGCCCTGGAGATCGATGCTTACCTGGCTGGCAAAGAAAAACCGGTTATTGAGAAGCCTACCAAGTCCTATTTCAGCCTGCCTGGCTACAATCCGGTGCCCGTTTCATTGGCGACCGAGTTCTTTGGTCGACCGATCATCTCCCCATACCTCATTTCCGCTTCTCCATCCACGGATGGGCTGGAACAGATGAACCGGGCATACCAGGCGGGATGGGCTGGGGGTGTGATGAAAACCGCTTTTGATAACGTCCCCATCCATATCCCGGGTGAATACATGTTCACCTACAATCCGTACACGTATGCCAACGCGGATAACGTCTCCGGTCACGCGCTTGACCGGGTGTGCCGTGAAGTTGAACAGCTGGTCAGGCAGTGGCCCGATCGTTTGACCATGGCTTCAACGGGTGGTCCGGTCACTGGCAATATGGAATGTGATGCAGATGGCTGGCAATCCAACACGAAAAAACTGGAAGCGGCTGGAGCAATGGGGATTGAGTATTCACTGTCCTGCCCGCAGGGAGGCGACGGCACAGAAGGCGCTATCGTCTCGCAAAATGCAGCCCTGACTGCGCGGATCATCGATTGGATCATGCAGGTTGGTGACCCGGATATCCCCAAGCTATTTAAGCTTACCGCCGCGGTCACATCCATTGCGCCCATCCTGCGGGCAATTCGTAATGTGCTGGATAAGTACCCCAACAAGAAGGCTGGTATCACCCTGGCGAATTCCTTCCCCACCCTGGCATTTCGCCCGGCATTGGGTCGTGCCTGGGAGGAAGGGGTGGTTGTGGGGATGAGTGGCGAGGGTGTCACCCCTATCTCCTACCTGACCCTGGCGCAGGCTGTTCCGGAAGGGATCGAGATCTCGGGTAACGGGGGACCGATGGACTATAAAGCTGCCATGGATTTCCTTGCCCTGGGAGTCAAAACCGTGCAGTTCTGCACCATTGTCATGAAGCAGGGCTATGGCATCATCCAGGACCTTGACATCAGGCACCTCCTTCCTGATGCAGCAGCGAGGCATCGCCTCGATGAAAGAGCTGATTGGCATCGCCCAACCCAACCCGATCACCGATTTCATGGCCTTGACGCCGGTCAAGAAAATCTCAGAAGCTCATCACGATTATTGCGTATCGTGCGGCAACTGTGCCCGCTGCCCATACCTGGCGATCACCCTGGACGAGAAGGGTATGCCGTACACCGACCCTGCCCTGTGCATCGGCTGTTCGATCTGTGCCAAGAAGTGCTTCGTGGGTGCCATTAGCATGCGGGAACGCACACCGGAAGAATTGGCTGTGCTGAAAGAGCATTAATCACGAAAGGATGAATATGACCACTCGCTTTGAAAATGGGATTGTTGTCACGCTTGGAGAAAAGAACCGGGTTCTTTGGAATGCAACCGTCGTCACCGATGGGGAGAAAATTGCCGCATTGGGTGATTCTGTGGCCATGAAGCAACGCTACCCTGAGGCTGAGGTGGTGGACTGCTCCGGGAAGATCATCCTGCCCGGCTTTATCTGCACGCATCACCACTTTTACTCTACCATGGCCCGCGGGATGGGCATCCCTGGCGAGCCCGCCTCGAACTTCGTCGAGATCCTTGAGCGGTTGTGGTGGAAAGTAGATCGAGCCCTGGATGAAGAAGACGTCCTCCTCTCGGCACAGCTGCCCCTGATCGACTGCATCCGCAATGGCACGACCACCATCATTGACCACCATGCCTCCCCGGCTTTTAGGGACGGCTCGCTGGATCAGATCGAGAATGCCGTTCGGCAGGCAGGTGTGCGTGCCTCGCTATGTTATGAAGTTTCCGATCGTAATATCCCCGGCGGGGGTGTTGCAGAAAATAAGCGCTTCATCAAGAAGGTCGGCCAGGGGGATGGTCAGATCGCCGCCATGATGGGCATGCATGCCTCATTCACTTTGTCTAATGCAACCATTGAAGAATGCGTCGGGATTGCCCGGGAAGCCGGGGTAGGCTGTCACATCCATGTGGCGGAAGACGCTTCAGACCGGGAAGATTCGCTTGCCAAATATTATATAACTACGGTAAAGCGCCTGCACAAGCTAGGGGTGACGGGAGATAAGTCAATCTTCGTGCACTGTGTCCACATCGACGAGGATGAGATGGATATCCTGGCTGAAACAAGGACAAGTGTGGTGCACAACCCCGAATCAAACATGAACAATGCGGTCGGCGTCACGCCACTGTTCAAGCTGTTGAAAAAAGGAGTGCTGGTTGGATTAGGCACCGACGGAATGGGCTCTGATATGTTGGTCCAGATGCGCTGTGCCTACTTATTACACCGGCTTGCCAATCGCGATCCGCGCGTAGCTTTCATGGAAGCTCCCCAGCTGCTTTTACAGAACAATGCGACAATTGCCGAAAGGCAGTTTGGTCTGAGGCTGGGTGAAATTGCCGAAGGCCGCCCCGCTGACCTGGCTATCATCGACTACCAGCCTCCCACGCCCCTCAGCGAGGCGAATTTCCTGGGCCATCTCATCTTTGGTCTGGTGGATGCCACCGTTGATACCACGGTTTGTAAAGGTAAAATCCTGATGCAAGGAAAGCAGCTCCTGGTCATGGACGAGGAACGCATCGCTGCCCGCTCGCGCGAGTTGGCTCCGCAGATGTGGAAGCGGTTGCAGGAGCTATAGTCAACCAATAAACCCTGGCACACGCAGGGCTATTTGAAATAATTAGGAGGATTGAGATGGAGCGAGTTGCCCTTTACTTGCAAGACGCGCACGACCTGCGTGATGGGCTCGATTATGTAAAATATGCGGAGAGTAAAGGCTTTGAAGCTGTCTGGCAGGCTGAAAGCCGCCTGGTGAGAGACGCTATTGTACCCATGGCGGCTTATGCGGCAGTGACCGAGCGTATCAAGGTTGGTTCAGGGGTGATCAACAACTGGACCCGCAACATTGGTCTGCTTGCCTCCACCTTCCTCACATTAGACGACCTGGCCCCGAACCGCGTGATCTGTGGAATCGGGGCCTGGTGGGACCCACTGGCGAAAAATGTGGGCATTGATCGCAAGAAACCACTCACCGCCATGAAAGAGACCGTGCTTGTCCTGCGCCGCCTGCTGAACATGGAGCGGGTCACATTTGATGGAGAATTTATCCACGTCAATGGCATTGAGCTGGACGTGGTGCATGGGCGTCGTGAGCCGCGCAATGTACCGATCATGATCGGTGCAACGGGTGACCAGATGATGGAGCTGGCCGGTGAAATTGCCGATGGGGTCGTCATGAACTACTGCGCACCACCGGAACAAAATGACCGTGCCCTGGAACTACTGGAGAAAGGTGCCAGGAAGAGCGGCCGCAGCCTGGATGACATCGACCGCCCACAGCTGATCGTCTGCTCGGTGGATGAGGATCACGATGTTGCATTTGAATCTGCCCGTGGATTGCTGACCCAATACCTTGCCCAGCAACCACACATCGCCAAGTCATCCGGTATGCCTGATGAAATTGTCAAGCAGATCCAATCCATCCTGGGTTGGCCTGCCACCCAGGAACAGATCAACCAGGCCAAGCACCTGGTCCCTGATGACCTGGTGGACCGTATTACCGCCTCGGGTACACCCGATGAAGCACGCTGCTGCGTGAATGAGTACCGCAAGCGTGGCTGCACCTGCCCGATCCTGTATCCTGTATGCGGCGATTTGAAACTGCTGGTGGATACATTTGCTCAGTGATCTTTATTCAAGCGCCATAACTTTAGCGCTTAAATGCCAACAAAAGCCGGAGACCGAGTGAAACGCCTGCTTGTTGAGCAAGTTTTTGGAAACATATGAAAAAACGAGAACGGTAAGGGATCTTTTAATATTCTTTGAATAAATTTATTGTTTTGGAGGGAATATGAAACTCCGTTCTGATATCGGTTTGACATTTGACGATGTTCTTCTCGTTCCTCATCGGTCCGCAATCCACAGCCGAAAGGATGTTTCCACTGGCACCTGGCTGGTTCCGGGGATGCGCCTTTCTATCCCAATTGTCTCCGCCAATATGGACACGGTGACAGAGACGCGCATGGCAATTGCCATGGCACAGCTGGGTGGCATCGGGATCCTGCACCGCTTTATGACCATCGAGCAGCAAGCCGAATGTGTCTCGCGTGTTAAGCGTTCCGAAAGTCTCATCGTGGATTCGCCACTCACCATCTCTCCTGGGCAAACCGTAGCGTATGCTCGCCAGCGCATGGAAGATGTGGACGTTGGTGGTTTGATGGTCGTGGATGAAGATAACCACCTGCTGGGGATTGTCACCAACCGTGATGTTTTGCTCGCACCCGACATGGATGTGCCGGTTAGCCAGGTGATGACCCCCCGTGAAAGGCTGGTTGTCGCTTCCAAGATCGAAACCCTGGAAGAAGCCTGCCGCAAGCTATATGAACATCGTATCGAAAAGCTGCCCCTGGTGGATGCGGAAGGGCACCTGGCAGGATTGATCACCGCCCAGGATATTGTAAAAATCCAGGAACATCCGAATGCCACCAAAGATTGCCGGGGTCGTTTGCGGGTCGGGGCGGCGATCGGGGTTCGCCCGGAGGATATGGAACGGGCAGCCAGCTGCCAGGCAGCCGGAGTCGATGTGCTGGTGGTGGATATTGCCCACGGCCATTCCGACCATGTGATCCAAATGGTCCGTAGCCTAAAGCACACTTTCCCAGTTTACCCATTATCACTGGAAATGTTGCCACCGCCCAAGGGGTGAGGGACCTGGCTGAAGCAGGTGCAGATGCAGTTAAAGTTGGGGTGGGGTCTGGCTCGATCTGCACCACCCGAATTGTGACCGGTTTTGGGGTACCGCAGCTAAGTGCAATCCTTGAATGTGCTGAAGCCGGAAACGCACTGAATGTACCTATCATTGCGGATGGTGGTATCCGCAACTCGGGGGATATGACGAAATCCCTGGCTGCGGGTGCCAGCACAGTCATGATCGGGTCCCTGTTGGCTGGTACAGACGAAGCCCCTGGGGCGACGGTCATCCGCGAAGACCGGCGCTTTAAAATTGTACGCGGTATGGCTTCGCTGTCAGCCAACGTGGATCGAAGAATCCTTGCGTAACGGTGAATTGGCAATCGAAGAGTGGGGCGAGGTGGTTCCTGAAGGGGTGGAAGCCACGGTGCCTTATAAAGGTGCGCTGGTGGATGTCATCTACCAGCTCGTAGGTGGGTTGCGCTCTGGGATGAGTTATGCAGGTGCCTGTTCGATTGCAGAGCTCTGGCAGGCAGCTGAGTTCATCCGCATCACATCTTCAGGCATGCAAGAGTCACGTCCTCATGATGTGATGCTGATTTAGTAGTTTTTCACGATTCAATTCATGGGGTTGTTAAAAGAAAAACCCGGAGATTTTCCTCCGGGTTTACGATTCTTACTCTTTTCCACGGTGACCAAGCTGGTGGTCAAGCATCAAAACGGCTGTTCCCTTGGCATCGATCAACTCGATCTGCTGGACGATTTCGGCAGCATTCTTTTCCTCTTCCACCTGTTCAGTGATGAACCACTGCAGCAGAACCTGGACTGGATAATCCTTTTCCTTGAGGGCTAACTCGTATAAGGCGTTGATGGAGGCAGTTACAGAAGCTTCATGCTCCTGGACCTGCTTGAAAACCTCCAGGCTTGTATTCCAGCTGGTTTGAGGACCGGCAATCGGTTTGAGTTCTACCTTACCACCGTGTTCCACGAGGTGTTCAAACAACTTCATCCCGTGAGCGCGTTCCTCATCTGCCTGTACATACATCCACTTGGCAAAACCAGGTAGGTTTTTATCTTCAAAATAAGCAGCCATGGACAAGTATAGGTAGGATGAGTATAGTTCTTTATTGATCTGTTCATTAATTGCAGTTTGAATGGTTTTGGTAATCATTTTATTTCTCCTTTTTTTAAATGGTTATTGGATGGTTGATTTTGGCAATTGGGGCAAAGCCCATAATACATCATGCGTGCGCCCAGCAATTTGTAACCCGAGTTCTTGCTGATTTCATGATCAATAATGGAAATTTGTGACGTGGATATGTCTTCGATCTTGTGGCAAGAGATACATGCAAGATTGATGTGACTTGAAGTGTCCCCATCATAATGCGTGTTGTCATCGCCCACATTGCCAAGCGTATTTACCAGGCCCAGGTTTACCAGGCTATCCAGGGTATTATAGACCGTCATTAAAGAGAGCGAAGGGTATTGCATGCGAACATGATCATAGATCATGGCAGCCGTGGGATGCTCACTGGATTCACATAATAACTTGCAGATTGCGATCCTTTGTGGAGTGAGGCGCATCCCTAGTCTTTTAGGGTTGAGATGTAATGGTCGAAAGGTGTCATAAGATTTATTTATAATAATTATTATATTATAATAATTATAAATTAGAATACCTTTTTTGTCAAGGAAATATTATTAAAGTTGGGTTTATGGTTGCCCCAAGCTAATCCATTGATTTACGGCTGATCTTATGATCACATGATTGATCACAAAAATATATAATATAGATCAGGAGGTGAATCATGGCTGATTATCTGATGACACCGGGTCAACGCAGCTTGCGCGAAGAAGCACGCCACTTTGTCAGCGAAGGGGTAACCCGCCAGCTCCTACTCGATATGGATGCTGAGAAAATTCATTACCCGCGCCAATATATCGAGAATCTTGCTGCCAGCCACTTGCTCGGCCTGCGCTTTCCTCTTGAATGGGGTGGGCGTGGCCTTGACTGGGCTCATGAAGTTATCGTGTTGGAGGAAATTGGTGTGTTAGGCGCCAGCCTGGCATGTCTGTACTCCCTGCCATCCATTGTTGGAGAAGCAGTTAATTGCTTTGGCACAGATGAGCAGAAAGAAAAATATCTCAAACCGATCATCGAGGGCAAGCTGACTGTCGCTGAGGCACTGACTGAACCGCGTGGTGGTTCGGATTTCTTTGGTGCAACGGCCACCGCTGACACGGGAGGGCGATTTTTATATCCTGAATGGTCAGAAACGCTTCATCGTTGGGGCGGAAGGTGCTGACCTGTTCCTTGTTTATGCCCGTTCGAATCCAGACCTATCCAGCCATAATGCGATCAGTGCGTTGTTGGTGGAACGCAGTGAAGGTGTGGAAGTCCAGCATGTTTATGGACTGATGGGGACGCGTGGTGGAGGGACCGGTCGGGTGTACTTTAGAGATGTAAAAGTGCCGGTCAAGAACCTGATCGGTCAGGAACATGGGGCATATGAGGTTTTCAATCAGATGATGATCCCCGAGAGGATGACCAGCGCGGCGGGAGCGCTCGGACTTGCCCGAGCCGCCTTGGAGATCTCCACCCGCTATGCCGATCGGCGTAAAGCCTTTGGGCAGAAGATCCGTGAATTTGAAGGGGTCAGTTTCAAGATTGCTGAAAGCCTGACACGCCTGGATGCAGCCCGTGCCCTGGTGCATGAAACAGCACGCATCATTGATGCCATCGGCAACTCCGGTTACGTGCGGCGCATGGTCTCTGAAGCCAAGAAATTTGCCACCGATACCGCCTGGGCTGTGGTCAACGATGCCATGCAAATCATGGGTGGGATTGGCTACACCAATGTTTACCCCATCGAGCGGCTTTTACGGGATGCGCGCCTGATGACGATCTGGACTGGCACGAACGAGATCATGAACCTGGTCATCCAGCATGAGTATTTTAAGGAATTACTATCGACCAAGCCTGCAACCAGAGATGTGGAGGCAGACGCTCAGAATGCAGACGTGGATGGTGAAAAGGTGTACGAGTGAAGGTCGTTGGTGGGTGATTTAAGTTTACAGCAGGTTTAAGATGTCATCTCCTATACTTCCCATTCAATATTTAGAAGATTCACCTGCCCTGGTTCAATTGGATTCGGAAGTCAGTAGTTAATAAATTACGCGCGGCTGCTGAGATCCTGCCCTTCACCCATCTTCTTATCGGCTGGAACTTGCCTCCGAATCTTTCTGGAAGCCTGCCGCTCAGAAGCTGACCGTCTGGGCATGCGCTTTCTGCGCTGGCACCCCCTGCTCACCGCGGATGCAGTGTTTCAACCCGAATCCACCTGGCAAACTGTAGGTCTGATCGGTTCTAAGGTGTTGGGTTATCGAGGCATGCCTGAATTTACCTTCGTTTGCCCCAATCACCCCGCAGTTCAGGAAGCGCTTTACCACCGTCTGGAGGGTCTGCTGGATCAGGGGATGTTCCAGGGCTTTTTCTTAGACCGGGTGCGTTTTCCATCTCCGTCAACCAGCCTGGTCGGAGACCTGGGTTGCTTTTGTGAGTATTGCCACCGTAAAGCGGCTGAGGTTGGCCTGGATCTGGGAGAAGTTCAGTGGGAAATTCTTCGGCAAATCCGGGATGATGAGGGACGGATAATCTTGACAAAGACTCTGCTATCTGGGCAGACAAATCCCGAATCTTCGGATCTAGGCCTTGCTGTCAGCCAATTCCTTGCCTTTCGAAAAAGGAGTGTGCGGGATTTTCTTGCCCTTATCGTTCAGCCACTGAGAGAGGCACAGATGGAGATTGGTTTGGATTGTTTCTCACCCAGCCTGACGCATTTGGTCGGTCAGGATCTCAATGCATTAAGTGAGTTTGTTGACTGGATCAAGCTGATGACGTATGCTCACACCCTTGGTCCAGCTGGCTTACCTTATGAATTATTTGGTTTTCTTAGTTACTCTCAACAACTCCACAAAACTCAATGAAGAACAATCACTTGATTTGATGAGCCAATCCATTGGATTGCCTATGCCCAATAGTCGGGTATCGCTGATGCAAGATGGACTCACCTCATCGGCACTTGAGCGTGAGGTTATGCATGGGATCGAATTATGTTCAGCGCCAGTTCTTGCTGGTATAGAACTGGTTGAGCTGGAGGGAGTGACAAATCTTAAATCGGATCAAATCATATCTGATCTGGTACGGTTAAAAAAATGCGGGGCAGCCGGCATAGCAATTTCCTGGGATTTGTTACATATTCCTCTTGAAAGATTGGACCTGGTCAGGCAGATCTATTTGGGTAATTAGATGTCATAGGTGGTACCATTCCCCCGCTAAGTTAGGTTTGAGTCGGCTGATCACTTGAGTGCCCAGATTTTTTCTGCATGGATGCGCGGTTCACCCCGTTGGTTATCCAGGACCACCCGCCCTTCGACCACGTATGGTCCGGCAGTAGTCAAAGCTGACCGGGAACGCTGGTAAACATCAGAAGTAATTACCACATCCAACATGCCATCCAGGTCTTCCAACGACATGAAGTAGATATAATCCCCGCGCGTCGTGCGGCTACGGCGCCAGACCTGCCGCATGCCAGCTACACGTACTTGCTGGTCCAGCCTGGAGGCTGCTTCCACGGTGGTTAGCGCCTCCGGCTGCAGTAATTTTCTCCTGCACCTGCTCCAGCGGGTGAGCAATGACACCCGTGCCAAGTAGTTCCTCCTGGGCAGCAACCTTTTCAGCAAGGCTCCAATCATCATGCCCACTGTCATCCATTGAGAACAATGAAAGCTGCCCAGCATGCCTGCCTCCATGTTTGATTTGGTAAAGTAATTCTGGGATTGTACCGATATCTTCCAATGCACCCACCTTCACCAAGTTTTCAGCTTCGACCGGGCGTGGATCGACACGACCCAGAAAATCAGCCAATGAGCTGAAAGGTCTATTCTGGATAATGGCTTTTTGGGTACGCTGGGTCAGTTCCCGGACCTGGTCTAATCCCATGAACAACACGGGTTCCCCATCCAGGATTTTGACGCTGAACTCGTGCCCGGCGTGATTGACTTGTGGAGGACGCAGCTTAAGCCCCAGGCGGCGCGCCTCATTCATATACACACGCTGGCTGTAATAGCCCCCCCAGTTTGCCAGTACTGCCGCCATAAAAAAAGCGGGGTAATGGCTTTTACACCAGGCAGAGCGCCAGCTTACCTGGGCATACGAGGCTGCATGAGCCTTTGGGAAGCCATACCCCGCAAAAGCTGCCATCAGCTCCCAGATTCGCCTGGCAACCTCCTCCGGAACCTTGTTTCTCTCCCAGGCACCCGCCACGAATCGATCTTGCAAAGTTTGCATCTGTTTGCCCGGATCAAAGTGTGACATTGCCCTGCGTAATAAATCAGCATCCGCCAGGGTCAAACCTCCCAGCTCGTGCGCAATTCGTAAAACCTGTTCCTGGTACAGGATGACCCCATAGGTATCTGCCAGTAAATTGTTCAAGGCAGGATGCAGCTGTTCGGTGGTTTCCTTGCCCAGGTGGCGTTTTACAAACGAATCCTTTAGCCCACCCGTGAGCGGACCTGGACGGTAGAGCGACAATGCCACCATGATATCGTCTATGCTTTTCGCCTTGACTTCCTTCAGAGTCGCCCGCATGCCTGGACTTTCGATCTGGAAACAACCGATCGTCCGTCCCTGGCTGATCATCTGGCTGACCGCCGGATCAGTTTCCGGGATGGTCTCCAGGATTGTGGTCAGCCTGGATTTCCCAAGATGGAGGTCCTTGCCTGGTTTTTCCCTGGCAATGGTTTCAACCACATCACCCAAAACGGTCAGGCCACGGATGCCCAGCAGGTCGATCTTTACCAGACCTAACCGTTCGATCGAATCCAGGTCGAATTGCGTGATGGTCACCCCTTTTGAGGCCATCTGGGTGGGTGCCAGGTCGGTGAGCGGACCAGGGCTGATGACCACTCCACCCGGGTGCACGGACAAATGATGGGGTAAACCGATCAAGGCAGTTGCGTCTTTAAAAATGGATTGGTGGGTTGGGGTCCGATACCGTTCGGCTAAATCAGCAAAAGGATCGTCCTTGCCGGCCTTCCGGTTGGACGGACCAAACCACCGGTATGGCAGGCTATCTGCCAGCAGGCTCACTTCCTCTGCAGCTAAACCGTATGCCTTTGCCACTTCGCGTAATGCGGAGCGGCTTCGGAAACGATTGACCGTGCACACGGTTGCCACACGATCTTCTCCAAAGCGCTGGTATACGAATCGGATCACTTCTTCCCGGCGGCGGGAGCACAGGTCCGTATCAATATCAGGGGGCGTGGCACGCGCGGGGTTTAAGAATCGCTCGAAATACAGGTTCAACCGGATTGGGTCTGGAGAGGTGATTCCCAGGCAGTGAGCCACCAGCGAAGAAGCAGCTGAACCACGCGAAGAGAATGGAATACCCTGCGTTCGGGCATAGTTGAGAATTTCTTCGACGATCAGGAACAGGGAAGTGTAACCATACTCTCCAATGACCGATAATTCATGTTCGATACGGGCTTGTAATTCTGGAGAGGCTTGGCCGTACAGCCGGGTAACACCGGCCAACGCTTTTTGGCGTAACAGCTCCTGGCTCGACATACCCTCCTGTAATGGGATATCCGGGAAATGCGGAACGCCCAAAGGCAGCTGTAGGCTGCAGCGATCGGCAATCTCTTGCGTGGCTGCCAGTGCGCGTGGAAAATTAGGCATCCGATCAGCCATTTCATTAGAAGTCAGGAAGAATGCTTCGGGAGGGGCGCAATTGGAGGAATTTATATCTTTGAGTGGACGGTTCAGCCTGATCGCCGTTTGTACCAGCTGAAGGTGAGCCTGGTCCGGCGTCAGGTAGTGGATATCATGCGTGGCAACGGTCGGTATCCCAAGCCGTCGGCCGAGGGTGGTCAGGCTCAAACACAATTCGCCATCCTCCACCGAATGCCTCTGCAGCTCTAAATATAAACGATCACCGAAAAGGTCCTTCAGGCGTGATGACCAGCCCTCCGCTGTTTGCCTTTGCCTGGAAGCGATCAACTTTGTCAGGATCCCCCGCCTGCCACCAGTCAGGCAAAGCAAACCGGAATTCTCATCCACCAGCCGGTCAAACGGGAGTGCATCTTTATCTCCAGAGAGCGAGCTGCTGATCCGGCATAGGCTGCCCCATCCATTTATATCCAGTGCCAGGAGGATTATAGTGCCAACCTGGGTATTTGCCATGTCAAGCGGGAGGGCTGCATCCACTTCCAGCCCGAGAATGGGCTTTATCCCAGATTGCTGGCAGGCATCATGGAATTCGATGGCACCACTCAGAGAGTGTGTATCCGTTAATCCCAATGCCGGCATTCCCATCTCTGCCGCTTTTTGGGCTAATTCTTGCGGTGATGGTATTCCACGCAAGAAAGAATAGCAGGAATGGGAGCGCAGGTGTATGAAACCCATAATGGGATTGTAACCTTGCTTAAGGATGGTGGATAGGATAAATCCTGAAGTTTGGATTTATACCAGGGAGCGTACCCAAAAAAACTGCTATGGGATCAGCGGAGTGTTGCCAGGTCTTTCAGGAGCATCTTTTTTTCTTCAGCATCCGAAATCGATGTGGCTGCCTGGTGCGCCTGGACAAGGAGATCTTCCTTTTTATCCAGGTTGCCTGCCACGTGCTCGGCTCGGGCGAGTGCTTCATAGGCGTAGCCTAAATAAAAAGGCTCGACGCCTTCCTTTTGTGATACTTCCAGGCATAATTCTCCATAATGCCTGGCATTATCTGCCTGTCGTAAGAGCGCAAATACCCGCGATACCTGCCAATATCCAACGGATAAATTCGTGTCTGTGCAATCCTCCCGTTGGGTCCAGTGCCATAACGATGCCAGGCTCAAGCAGAGCATGGCATCCTCTTCGCTGGTTTTTCTGGTAGGTTTATCGATGTAATCCCACGTTTTGTTGAAGCAGTCTGCTGAAAAATATTTATGTGCTGCCGAAAGATCAAAATCTGGTTTTTTCGCCATATTTCCCATCCATTTAATGAATAAAGAATGATTGTCGAGTTATTTTTCCGGATAAAAAAGGTGCGATTGAGATTATATCTTTATATGTCACAATGACGGATGAGAATTTTATTAGACAAAAGCAAATGGTTTCCCTACAACAACGGTCTATGAGTACTGATGAGCTTTAATCGCCAATCCGGCAGTCACGCTGTTGAAAACATCTGATGATTTCACCTTATCAGATCCAAAGATCCCGCCTAGCATTTCAGAAAACACCGGGATATTCGATGACCCGCCCGTCTTGACCACCGCATCAATTTGACCCGGTTCCAATCCTGAAGCAGATACTGTATCCATCAGCACGCGCTGGATTTGCTGGCGATGTTCCTGGATATCCTTCTCAAATTGTGCACGGGTGTACAACTCCCAGATATCCAGGTTTTTCTCTTTCATCCTGGCAACCACCGCTCCCCTGCCAGACAATTGGATCTTTGTCGATTCGACCATGTTATAAAAAGAAAATGCCAGGTCATTAAAGATCAGGGATTCGAGCCTCTTCAACCTCACCGGCGCTTGCCCGGCCTGGATTGCCCGTTCCAATTCCACGCGTGCTTGTGGAGTGGAGAGTTCTGGCAGGGCAGCCCAATCGGGGATGGTATGGATCAGGTTTAAAATCTCCGGGTTATGCTGTACGAAACCCTGCCCAAAGTGTGGCAGCATGCGTTTTTGGATGATGGCACGGTCAAAGTCGCTCCCCGCGACACCAATGCCACCACTGGCATACACCACGCGCTGGTGAGGGTCACCCAAGCGCATGATGGTCAGGTCCAGGGTGCCGCCACCAAAGTCAAAAATCAGCACATTCTGAGGCTTGTTGAGTGAGAATTCATAATATAGTGCGGCTGCCACCGGCTCAAGCTCAAAATCAACCTGTGTAAAACCCGCCTCCAGGGCTGCCTGGTGGAGTGTGGCTTCAGCTTTCCGGTCCAGCTCCGCATCTTGGGAGAATTTTACCGGCCTGCCCAGGGTGACCCCACTGATTTCTTCCTTCAGCAGGGCTTCCGCGCGCTGCTTCAGCGCGTGCAAGTAAGTCGCGATGATATCGCTCAGGCTGTAATACCGATCAAACACCTGGGTGCCAACATATTTTTCCGAGCGCAACGCAGACTTGATAAACTGCATCAACCGACCGGGTTGTAATTCATCCACGTATACGTAAATATCCCGCACGTAATGCATGTCTGCGCCGTGATAGTCTATCTCACCTGACCATTTTTTTACGAAGCGCCTTTGCCGGTTGATATTGTGCTTGTAATAAAGCTCGACCGCTTCCTGCCCGATGAAATGTCTATCGTCACTGGTGATATATAAAATCGTCTTGACCACTTCAGGGTCGATATTCTTGGAATCAAGTGGCAGGATGTGAACCTGGTTGTTCTGGTAGATGCCTACCCCTGAATTCGAGGTGCCAAAATCTATTCCTACGTGCAGTCCCATGTTTTGGATGCCCTCCTGGTGCTTATCGCTAATTGGTTATTTCTTGATTCCAGGCAAATGAAAGCTCGCGAAGCTGAGTATCGGTGGGCTTTGATTGCCTGTTGGAATAGAACCAGCTGCCAGGAGCTCATGCAGGTTATAGGCTGTGAGTGTGCCATCACTCTGAAGGAATACACCCCAATCTCCATCACCCACAGGTGCTGCCCCGACGACCCTGGTACCTGCTTCGCGTCTTTCCTTCGATAGAAGTGGCTGGCCTTTTGTTTTGAATGAGCTGGCTTGATCAAGCCAGCTTGTATCCCGGTTGACTGCCTTGCCATTTTGGGTGATAAAAATTAAGGAAGGTTTTCGACCTGCCACAAATGCTGCCACGATGTGGTCGGTGATTCCCAGGTGGATGACTTCCTCAATGGCTACTGGAAGGCGGTCCACCAGCATGCTGAAGATATACCCCTCCTGGCTGACCATGACATACAGGTCGTCTTTATCCGCCAACGTCAGGCTGCAGGTTCTATCTGCAGGCATTTTTACACCCGAACCAATATATTTTTCTGTGACATGCGATGCGAGGAAGGAAGTCTTAATTTTCTTCACGAACCCTCGGCGGCTGGCTTGTACACAGGCTTCAAAAAGCGACATTCTGGCAATTGGATGGATGGCAGCCAATTCTTCCTTGAGGCGTGGCTCTTGAACGTACGCTTGCTGCCAATCAAGGTTGTCAGGACTGGAGAGGGGAAGGCTGGAAACCGGTATCCCCTCTGTGCGTCCCGAATCAAAAAGGAACAGCAGCTCCTTCATTTGAGCTGGTCACCAGGATATTGGGACGTATATCAACCAGGTCTTCATGGGTATTGATCCGGGTGATCACCATACCGGACGCCAGGTTTGCTGGGTTTAACTCCAATCGCAGCACCTGGCCGAACGGGTTATAAGCCAGCAAGTTGATCGTCTCGACGGATGGTTTTGGTAGCTGGTTTCTCGGTTGGAAGGATGATTTCACCGCCAAGCTGGCGCTTCAGCAATTCCAGCTGGTATTCCAGATTTGCTATTCGATTCTCATATTCTTCAACTTTTCGACCGTTGAGCAGCTCGATATTTTGAGCTGACAGCTCTTCCTCTCGGCTTGCCAGCTCGCTTAACCGATTGGCAATATACTGGATAATCAAGGCGGCAGAAGCGGGTCTTTCCTCAACCTCGCGGATCCACTCATCGATTTTATTTTGGTTGATCAAGGCGACCTCCCCATCGAAATATTGAATAAGATTGCCTGGAAAAGGAATATTACCAGATTTTTCACTTTCTGATGTTGAGAACCAGGTGCCGGATGGGGTTGACAACCACTGGATAGACTGCCTGAGCAAGAATCGTTAAGCAAAAATATATGCAGGGCGAATCTCTGCTTTGGTTATTTATTATTTTATATTTCAGGAAGGATTGTACTACCCATCCGGGTATAGAAATAATATAATTAACGAATAAAGATATTTAGCTAAATTATAAGTTTAAGGAGAAAATTACAAATGAAAGGTAACGATAAGATCATCGCAGAATTGAATATCCTGTTATCCGATGAGTTAACAGCCATTAATCAGTATATGGTGCATTCGGAGATGTGTGACAATTGGGGCTTCGAGAAATTGCATAAAGCCATCGAAGGGCGCGCCATCACCGAGATGAAGCATGCGGAAAAATTGATTGCACGCATACTTTTTCTCGAAGGAATCCCGGTTGTCAGCAACCTGAAGAAGATCACCATTGGGGCTGATATTGAAGCCCAATTGAAGAATGATCTTGCTGCCGAGTATGGTGCGGTCAAGGGATACAACGATGCTGTCCGCCTGGCATACGAGCTGAACGATAATGGCAGCCGTGAGCTGTTGGATTCCATCCTCACCGATGAGGAAGATCACGTGGACTGGATAGAGGCGCAGAATGACCAGGTGAGGATGATGGGCATCCAGGCCTACCTGGTTGAGCAGGTGGGCTGAGGGTTTCCAAGGAAAGATCCAGATAATTTGCTCCCATCGAATTTTAAACCAGCCAAACTGGGTGGTGAAAGTTCGTGGTTTAAATCATCAAAACCTGAAATATGTCACCCGTAAAAGGTGATTACCCCCAAATGGGAGAGCTGGTAAAAGGTGATATATTTTTATACAACATATCAAATATAGGAGGATGCGATGACTAAGACAGTTGATGATTTACAAGCTGCATTTGCAGGCGAATCACAAGCCAACCGCAAATACCTGGCGTTTGCCAAGAAAGCTGATGCAGATGGCTACCCACAGATTGCCAGGTTGTTCCGGGCAGCCGCGGCTGCAGAAACGGTGCACGCCCTCAACCATTTTCGTGCACTGGATGGGGTTGGCACCACGAATGATAACTTGAAAGTTGCCATTGAGGGTGAAAATTACGAAACAGTAACCATGTACCCGGATTTCATCAAAGATGCTGAAGCCGAATCAATGAAGCGTGCCCTGAACTCTTTCAAGTGGGCTTGGGAGGTGGAGAAGATTCACGAACAGCTCTATCGTAAAGCACTAGCCACCCTTGAAGCACAGCAACCTTTGCAAGAAGTGGATTACTACGTGTGTCCCACCTGTGGATTCACTCACGAGGGACCCTACGAAGGTCCATGCCCGGTTTGTAAGACCCAGGGCGAAAAATTCGAGCGGATCAGCTAGATCAATTCGAATTAAAAAGACGTCCCGACAGGTAACTATGCCCATCTGGACGTCTTTGCATTTAATCCAAATTATGCTGTGTTGGGGGTGAGGATGATGGTGCAGCCGTGGTTTGTGGGGATGGTTACTCTCTTCAGGTGATAGACTTTGTGCGCAAATGCTGTGCCTACACTTTGGCAATCCATGTGGCACACTCGCTCCGTTCCAGGCGTTTGTACAATTTTACAGTCACGGATGGTGCAGGTGATTTCCTCCTTGCCCAGGCTGGTTAGCTCCAATGAGGTCAGCCATTGCATCTCGTAAAGCAGGCTTTTTGCCAGCGTGCTGTGTGCTTTGAATTGGCAAAGAAAAAACAGGTTTGGGTTATCCAGCTGCTGTTCTTTGATTCTTCAACAGCAAGCGTTTATATTCTGATAGTTCCTCTCCAGCCAACCGCTCGGAGAGAAGATCATGGCTGCAGCGTGCCATCCACAGCCAGTTGTTGAAGGCATGATTGTACTTATCCATATCGGGATCATTCTCATGCATGGGAATGATTGCTGCCTGCCAGACTGAACGCAGGTTATGCATCTCAGCGTAACCCAGGTGCTTCTCGACGAAGGGAAGCACATGTTTATGGTAAAGGCGTACCATCTCTAAGGCGTGTTGGAATTTTTCACGCTCGGGCATGGATTTGAGCCTGTTCATAAAAACCTGTAACCTGTTTACTGTGATTTCGTTTAATAGATGTATAAAATCTGCCTGATATGGTAATTATGATTTGAAGTGATGCCATTACAACTATCAATGCTGTTAGGTTTCTTAATATTAAACACTGTAAACGTATTTCAGGACTTGACAGTCGCACTAACTACTAACAACTAACAACTAAGAACTAATTTCTAATAGCTAATATCTTATGGCTGCTCTTTGGTATAATTTTCAATCATAGTCCCTATGGAGGCTGGATGAGCGAGCGAAAGATACGTGTATTGATAGCCAAGCCCGGTCTGGACGGGCACGATCGTGGAGCCAAGGTGGTGGCGCGCGCCCTGCGAGATGCTGGGATGGAGGTCATTTACACTGGCCTGCGGCAGACCCCGGAGATGATTGCTGAAGCTGCTTTGCAAGAGGATGTGGACGCGGTAGGGCTTTCTATCCTTTCAGGGGCGCACATGGCACTGGTTCCACGCGTTCTGGAATTGCTGAAAGCGAACGGGCAGGAGCACGTGAAAGTCTTCCTGGGGGGCATCGTACCCGATGAAGACGTACCGGTGCTGCTCGAGCTTGGGGTGATGGGCATCTATGGACCTGGCACGTTGAGCAATACCTATGTAAATGAAATCCGTAGGGCTGTGATAGCCGCACGTACATAGAGCGAATCAAGATGGCTGAATTGGACTTGGCTCAGGCGGTGCTGGCGGGTGATCGGCTAGCCCTGGCGCGTACCCTTTCTCATGTAGAAAACAACACCGCTGAGGGAAGGTCAGCCCTGAGCAAGCTCTTCGCTCATACCGGTCATGCGCACCTGGTGGGTGTGACCGGTGCTTCTGGGACCGGAAAATCATCGCTGGTTAACCAGTTGGCACGTTACTACCGCCAACCTGGAGAAGGCCTGCTGCCTCTCCGTGTGGCAGTGGTGGCGGTCGATCCCACCAGTCCCTTCACCGGTGGAGCGATCCTGGGCGATCGCATCCGCATGCGCGACCTGGCAGGCGACCCGGGTGTGTTCATCCGCTCGATGGCTACCAGAGGCTCCCTGGGTGGGATTGCCTCTACCACGGCAGCAGTTGTGCAGGTGCTTGATGCAGCCAAATTTGATATGATCCTGATCGAGACGGTCGGTGCGGGTCAGTCTGAGGTGGAAATTGCTCACCTGGCGCATACCACGCTGGTGGTCGAAGCCCCGGGCTTGGTGACGACATCCAGGCGATTAAAGCAGGGATATTGGAGATTGCTGACGTGCTTGTGGTAAACAAAGCAGACCTGCCAGGCGTGGAGAACACCGAGCGTGCCTTGCGTGGATCATTGGATCTGGCACATCCCCTGCCACAACGCATCCTGCATCACGGGCAATTTGAAACAATGCCCGGTCAGGATGATAGAACTGAGGCAGCGGAACCAATTTGGGAAACTCCAATCTTACGTACAGTTGCCATTGAGGGGACAGGCATCCCCGAACTGGTGAAAGCCATCTCAGACCATCGGACGCACCTGGATGCAACGGGAGGCTGGGTATTGCGAGAAAGCTGGCGTTTGAAGACCGAGTTGGATATGCTCTTAACCAACAGGCTGGTCGAAGGCTTTCGCACCAGTCTGCCTGCCGGGGTTTACGAGAATACCCTGCAGGATATGCTGGGAGAGGCGCATCTCGCCTTACCAGGCAGTGGAAAAATTAATAGAGATAGTTAATTAAAGAGGCTAAGGAGGTGTTATGATTACAGGGGAACGGATTCGCTTCAGAGCAGTGGAGCGGGATGATTTACCTGCTTTTGTGACCTGGTTGAATGATCCGGAAGTAAGGCAAGGGATTTTAATCTACCATCCTTTCTCGCTGGTGGAGGAGGAAAATTGGTTTGAAGGGATGCTCAAACGTCCTGTGGATGAACATATACTGGGGATTGAGGTAAAAGAAACCGACGTACAGAGTGGTGAAGAAAATTGGAAGCTGATTGGCAGCCTGGGTTTTACCAACATTGACTGGCGCAACCGGTCTTCTGAATTCGGGATTTTAATTGGAGAAAAGGCTTATTGGAACCAGGGGTATGGCACCGAAGCAGTACGTCTCCTGCTTAAGCATGGATTCAACACGCTCAACTTGCACCGAATTTTCCTGCATGTGTTTGATAACAATCCCCGTGCCATTCGCGCCTACGAAAAGGCAGGTTTTGTCCACGAAGGCAGATTGCGCCAGTCGGAGTTCAAGGATGGCAGGTATGTTGATACCCTCGTAATGAGTATATTGAAGGAAGAGTTCTTAAACGGATAATTCTTTGCTGCTGATCATGGATACCTGTACATGCCTGAATTACCTGAGGTAGAAACCATTGCTCGAAACCTGTGCCTGGGAACCCCGCAGCAGCCTTCCCTGGTGGGCAGGCATATCCTGGGAGCTAACCTGTTATGGGAGCGGACCCTGGTCGAACCATCTCCAGTGGAATTCTCCCAACGTATTGAAGGGCAGGTGATCGAAGCTATTGACCGCAGGGGTAAGTTCCTGTATTTCCAGCTTACCTGCGATTGGCTGCTCTTCCACCTGCGCATGAGCGGAGACCTGCTTGTGAGGCGCCTGGATTCACCTCCAAAAACTCACGACCGGTTGGTTCTCCCGCTTGAAGGTGAGCTTGAGCTGGTGTTTAATGATGCACGTAAGTTTGGTAGAGTTTGGCTTGTGGAAGAGGTGGATCGTGTGGTGGGACACCTTGGACCGGAACCGCTCGATGAAAGCCTGACACCAGCTATTTTTTTCACCCACCTGCAATCCACCAGGCGGCAGCTCAAGCCTCTGCTACTTGACCAGTCCTTTCTTGCCGGGTTGGGAAATATCTATGTGGATGAAGCATTGAACCTGGCCAAGCTCCACCCGCTTATCATCTCCAATACTCTGGCGGAAGCCCAGGCTGCCAGCTTATTGCAAAGCATCCGCACCGTTCTACGGGATGGGATTGCGCGCAATGGGGCTAGTATTGATTGGGTATACCGCGGTGGTGATTTTCAAAATTACTTCCGTGTTTACCAGCGAACAGGCAAGCCTTGCCAGGAATGTGGCACATTGATTGCACGGATAATTGTTGGGCAGCGTGGCACTCATTTCTGTCCTCAGTGCCAGCCACCCTTATCCTCGATGGAGGTTAATCATGGATAGTTTTACCATTCTTCTTATCTCAGGCTTCTTTTTCATCATGGGTGCTGCAGTCATTGGGCTCATGTGGTACTTCCAGCGCTTGACAAAACCGAAAAATTCAAAGAATCACAATTCATCCGACCCGAACATTGCTGAATTGGCACGCCTGATGCGCAATCTGCAGACCCAGGAGATGGTGGTGAAGATGGATGGCAAGACTTTTAAGGCTGCCCATGAGCTTTCTCCAACCCAGTTTCGCCGCTTGAGTCTGGCCTCGAACGTGCTTCTAAAATGGCTGGAGCCAAAACACACTTGTCACCGCAGCCGATGGAAGAATCCCCAACAGAACTTGCCCCTTCACCGACCGAGCTGGACACACAGGAATTTATGCCGCCACCAGCTGAGTTAAGACCTGCTGAGACACGTACAGAGTATACGCCTCCCTTCGCGGCCGGGTCGGTTGGTGAAATAAAGCCCGTCAGCACCAACCTGCCAGACGTGGTGGGGGGATTACTCGTTCCAATGCCGAAAAACGAACCGGAGATCAAGAGCATTGCTTCCCAGATCAACGACATCTTACAACTTCAGCTGGAGGGCACGGACCTGGAAAAACGAGGTATATCGGTGAATGATGGAAATGACCGCGGCGTGATGGTCACCCTGGACGGGAACCAGTACGAGGGGGTGATGGAAGTGCCGGATGAGGATGTACGCCGGGCAATCCGCTCCGCTGTGCTCGAGTGGGAGACGAGGAAGTAACACACCTGGATGATTACCCCAGAACCTTCATTAGGAATTAATGCCATTTCAGCCTGATCGGGGGAAGCTCAGATCCATTGATTAAGCGGGGCGGCCAGCGGTGTCTACCTTGTAGATAAGGTATAAAGATCACTTCTAATTCCTAGATGTGCTAGATAGTTTATCCAACATTTCCACTATTACCATGCTGTGTTATCTGAATTACATGGACACCACTGCATGAAGCAAGGAGATGTGATTGGCAGCCCTGTCCAGGGGAAAATAGATCTGGTAAACCCTCCCGGATATTTATGAGCGTGGAGCAGGCTAAACGCTCATCCAAGGACTTCTGCTGTATATTTTCATAAAAATCACTTGACTTGGAGTCAACTCCAAGTGATAAACTAATGTGTAGAGGTGAATTTATGAAGATTGCGGAAGTAAGTGAACGATATGGTATTTCATTGGATACGCTGCGCTACTATGAACGTATTGGACTCATCCCACCTGTCAATCGAAATAAAAGTGGTATCAGAGATTACACCGAAATCGACCTGAAGCGGGTTGAATTTATTATGTGCATGAGGAGTGCAGGGCTTCCAGTTGATGTGTTAACAGAGTATATCCAACTTGTTCAGCAAGGTGATCAGACCATCGAAGCCAGGGAAGAAATCTTGAAAGAGCAGAGAGAGCATCTGATGGCTAAGATGAAAGTCTTGCAAAAAACTTTGGACATCCTGGACTACAAGATTGGAGTGTACGAAAACACGGTTTTGAAAAAAGAGAAAGAAATGATTCCAATAGAGGATTAAAAGGGATGTAAGATTAATGAGTTTTTTTGAAAGCCAATCCCCAGAAATATTCCAATTTACAAAAGATAGGAATACAAAAAATGCAAAAACGAAAACTTGGAAATAGCAATCTGGAAGTCTCAGCCCTTGGACTCGGTTGCATGAGAATGAGCCATGATGAAAGCCCGATTCCCGACAAGCAGGAGATGATCTCTTTTCTTCACGCGGCGGTTGACCGTGGCATCACCTTCTTCGACACCGCTGAAGTGTATGGTCCGTTCATCAACGAAGAGCTCGTAGGTGAAGCGCTTGCTCCTTTCCGCGGACAGGTGGTAATCGCCACCAAGTTCGGGTTCAAACATGATCCACAAAAGGGGCCGAGTCCTGCGGTTGGCCTGGATAGTCGGCCAGAACAGATCAAGCGGGTCGCCGAGGCCTCGCTCAAGCGCCTCAAGGTTGATGTCATCGATTTGTTCTATCAACACCGCGTTGATCCGAACGTGCCCATCGAGGATGTGGCAGGAGCAGTCAAGGACCTGATCCAGGAAGGTAAAGTTAAGCACTTTGGGCTTTCTGAAGCAGGGGCACAATACCATCCGTCGTGCACACGCAGTCCAGCCAGTCACTGCCGTCCAGAGCGAATACTCGCTATGGTGGAGAGAGCCTGAAGCAGAAGTGCTGCCTGCATGCGAAGAACTCGGGATCGGCTTTGTGCCATTCAGCCCTCTGGGCAGGGGTTATCTCACGGGAAAGATCGACGAAAACACAACCTTCGCCAGTGTTGATATCCGCAGCCGTATGCCACGCTTTACACCAGAGGCACGGAAAGCGAACCGGGTGGTAATCGATCTGCTCACCAGCATTGGTGAACAGAAAGGAGCGACATCAGCTCAGATTGCGCTGGCCTGGTTGCTGGCGCAGAAGCCGTGGATTGTTCCTATCCCGGGCAGCCGGAAGCTCGAGCGCCTGGATGAAAACCTCGGCGCACTTACCGTCGACCTTACCTCAGACGATCTCCGGGTGATTGAGGCCGCCATCTCGAAAATCACGGTGCAAGGGGCTCGCTACCCCCAAGACATAGAGCGCCAGACCAAGGGCTGAGCAAGACAAGGCATGTAAGGATTTCAGAATATGGAAATTAAAAGAATTGGCTCACAACCTTCCGGCAAAGGTCCTGCCGAGTATTTTACCGGCACTGTGCGGGTTGACCCCCTGATTCGATGCGCCTTCTCCAGCTCGCGTGTTCGAAGCCAGCGTGACCTTTGAGCCCGGTGCTCGGACCGCATGGCACAGCCATCCGCTCGGCCAGACCTTGATCGTGACGGCTGGCTGCGGCCGGGTCCAGTGCTGGGGTGGTCTGATCGAGGAAATTCGACCGGGGGACGTGGTCTGGATTTCACCGGCTGAGAAGCATTGGCACGGTGCCACACCTACCACGGCCATGACACACATTGCCATTGTGGAGAGGCTCGAGGGTAATTCCTCCGAATGGATGGAAAAGGTCAGTGATGAACAATACCTGTCCGGATTAAGGCTCGAATAAAAAGGAGATGCACCAATGACTAACTGGACGAGTAATGAGCTTAACAAGATCGGAACCGCAGAAGAGTTGCAAATCAGCTCACTTCGACAAGACGGCACGCTGCGAAAGCCGGTGACGATCTGGGTCGTTCGCCTTGGTGACGACCTGTACGTCCGATCGGTGAACGGGCGCACCAGTGCCTGGTTTCGCGGCACTCAGGTGCGCCAGGAGGGTCATATCCAGGCTGGTGGGGTGGAGAAAGACGTCACCTTTGTGGAGGAAACTGGTCCTCGAGATCAACGAACAGATCGATACCGCCTACCGCACGAAGTACCGCCGCTACGCTGCAAGCATCATCAATAGCATTATCAGCCCCACCGCGCGAGCCGCGACCATCAAACTTGTGCCGCGCACAACAAACTCATAGTCACATTATAAAAAAACATCTCATAGGAGAAAGCAATGGAATACGTTCGATTAGGATCAACCGGTATGAAGGTCTCGCGCATCTGCCTCGGTTGCATGGGGTTTGGAGACGCGACGCGTTGGGTTCACCAATGGGTGCTCAACGAGGAAAACAGCCGGCCGATCATCAAGAAAGCCCTCGAGCTGGGGATCAATTTCTTCGATACGGCCAACGTTTATTCCATTGGAAAGAGTGAGCAGATCCTCGGACGTGCTTTGAAAGACTTTGCGACGCGGGATGAGGTCGTCATCGCCACCAAGGTGCATGGCAAAATGCATGACGGACCGAATGGCTCCGGGCTTGTCGCGTAAGGCGATCCTGAGCGAGATCGACAAAAGCCTGAAACGGCTTGGGACCGATTACGTTGACCTGTACCAGATCCATCGCTGGGATTACGAAACCCCAATCGAGGAAACGATGGAAGCACTGAACGATGTAGTTAAAGCCGGTAAAGCCCGATACATCGGTGCCTCAGCCATGTTCGCCTGGCAGTTCCAGAAAGCGCTGCACGTCGCTGAGAACATGGGTGGACCCGCTTCGTCTCGATGCAGGATCATCTGAACCTCATCTACCGTGAAGAGGAACGGGAGATGCTGCCGCTCTGCCGCGAGGAGAAGATCGGGGTGATCCCGTATAGCCCACTTGCATCGGGAAGATTGACGCGTGAGTGGTCATCGGAAAGCACACTTCGTTCCGAAACCGATCAAATCGCGAAAATCAAATACGATGCGACGGCAGAAACCGATCGACGGGTCGTGGAGCGGGTTGCGGAGATTGCGGAAAAGTATGAGGTACTGCGCGTTCATATCGCACTGGCCTGGCTGTTGCACAAGAAACCAGTGACTGCGCCTATCATCGGGGCAACAAAGATCACGCATTTGGAAGATGCCGTCGACGCTCTGTCGGTTAAACTGACTCAGGAAGATGTCGCCTACCTGGAAGAGCCGTATGTGCCGCATCGCATCGTTGGTCATCAGTAAAAAGGATCAAGAGACAGGAGAAGGCAATGGAATATCGTTCGATTTGGATCAACTGGCTTGAAAGTTTCGCGCATTTGCCTGGGCTGCATGAGCTATGGTGGGTCGACCGAACGCTGGCCGTGGGCGCTCGATGAAGAGAACAGCCGCCCGTTTATCCAGCGCGCCTTGGAGTTGGGCATTAATTTCTTTGACACCGCCAATGTTTACTCCAATGGGCTGAGCGAAACCGTGGTGGGTCGTGCGCTGCGTGATTTTGCTACCCGGGATGAGGTGGTGATTGCCACCAAAGTTTATTTCGAGATGAGCCCGAAGCCCAACGACCGTGGTCTCTCCCGAAAACATATCCTCAGCTCGATTGATGCCAGTCTTAAGCGCCTGGGGACGGATTACGTCGACCTGTTGCAGATCCACCGCTGGGACTATGAAACCCCGATTGAAGAAACGCTTGAAGTGCTTCATGACGTGGTCCGGTCAGGCAAAGCCCGTTACATTGGTGCATCATCAATGTATGCCTGGCAGTTTACCAAAGCTCTTTTCACATCGGATCTGCATGGCTGGACGCGTTTCGTTTCCATGCAGCCCCATTACAACCTGATTTATCGGGAAGAGGAACGGGAAATGCTTCCGCTCTGCCAGGATCAGAGAGATTGCCGTGATCCCCTGGTCACCGTCTGGCTAAGGGGCGACTGACCCGCAAACCTTCGAATGAACACAATGAAACCTATCGCGCTCAGACCGATGCCATCGGCAAACGTTTGTACTCGGACGAAGACTTAACCATCGCACAGCGGGTCAGTGATGTGGCAGAAGCCCGTGGACTACCGATGGCTCAGGTGGCATTAGCCTGGATGTTCTCCAAACCGGTCATCACCGCTCCCATCATTGGCGCAACCAAGCCTCATCACCTGGATGATGCTGTCGCATCCATCTCCGTCCAGCTCACCCCAGATGAGATTCAGCATTTGGAAGAAGCCTATCAGCCCCATCCCATACTCGGTTATGCGTAATTTATCCAATCTGGCTGCGATTTATAAATAGTAATCGGGTGCCTTGATTAATTCATATCGGTACAGGATCTCTATGTCCGGTACTGGCCACGATTATCCCCTGACCCATTCAAAAAATTAGCACCAGGTTCAGGTATTCATCAATCGCAGGTAACCAGGCAGGATATCGCGCGTGATATGTAGTGAGGCTTGCTTGATCGAGATGGGCTTACCCTTTTCTAACCACCAGGAAGCCACACCGGTGAATCCGGCATTAAAAAACCGGATGATCATTTCAAGTTGGGGATCGGTAAAATCACCCCCAGTTTGGCGGGCGATCGGCTCGAATATCAGTTCCAATAATAATTCCTGGAACAACCCACGAAACAAAGGATCACCCTGCCTCCCCAGAATTGCCTTGTAGAATCTTTCATGTCCTTCGAGGTGTCGAAATACACTTTCAACGAACGGTGTGAGGCTGGTCGTACTCCGTATATCTCCCAATACTTTGTTGGCATAGATCTCCATTCGCATCTGAGCGAATAATGTCCGGGCGCAATCTTCAAGCAGCTCATGCAACCCGCCGTAATGTAAGTAAAATGTTGTGCGGTTAAGTCCGGCCAGGTCGGTGACATCCTGGACGTTCAGACTGGTTAAATTCTTTTCCGCCACAAGGTTTATCAATGCCTGGCGCAGCATTTCACGCGTGCGTATCGAGCGGGGATCAGATTCAGAGACTTTCAAGGTTAGTATCCTCTGGGTTGTAAGCTAATCGACATTTTTGGCTGGCATGTCGATTTTATTCCTGCTGTCACAATTATAATTTGCTAATAGACAATTGTCGATTAGTTTGACCTTAAGGAGACATCAACCTTGAATACCATTCTTGACTATATTTTCCTCGAACCATTCCCCATCGATTGGCTGGTTCAGGATATCATCGCTATCCTGCTGGCACTATTCGTTCTAGCCTTCATCATCCGGCGTGAGAAACACCCTGTCGTCGTCATCCTGGAGATGTTCGCCTTCGTTTTCCTATACGCTTCCATATATGAAAACGCCGCCATTGTAATGGGGCTGTATTCCTACGGTCGTTCGCTGGTGATGATCGGTTTTGTTCCGGCCTCGGTTCCTCTGATTGAAGCCTGCGTACTCATCACAGGGATTTGGTTCTTGGAAAAAACATCGCTACCCATATGGGCTTGGGCACCGATTGTTGGGTTATTTGGTATGCTCCAGGATTTCTCGCTCGACCCACTGGCTATCCGCCAGATCCACACCGTTGCAGAGGTGACCTCAGGACGTTGGAATTGGCTCATTGACACCGCAACCGACCCGAATATATTAGGTATCCCGGTTTTCAACTTTCCCGGCTGGATGCTGATCATGTTGTATGGTACAGTCTGCTTGCTGGTGGGGCGCTGGTGGTACAAGAAATCAGGATACCGCCCGCTGGTTGGTTGCATCTACCCAATCATCGCCATGTTCGCCGCGCTGCTTTTGATGATCAGCCCAATTTCACGTCTGCTCCTCTGGCTAGCACCATTCTTTGAGAAAGGTGACCCAATCGAATGGGTCATGCTTGCCTTCCACCTGATCGTCCCTGTTGCCTTGCTGATATTTCTGTGGCGCGGCAGGATGACCACCCGCTTCACAATGGCTGATCTGCCTATATTCATCGTCCCGATCGTCCTCCATCTTTCAGATATCACTTTTACCATCCTGGGCGGCTTTACTGAAATCCTATGGATTGTCCTGCTTGCAAGCGCTTTACAGATTGGCCTATTGGTTTTTGCCTGGTTTAATAGCCGGCAGCAGCCATTGCATCACAACTATGAGAATTGATAAATCTGCTGGTCTGTTTACCTTTCCATTCAACATGCTTTTGGGTTAGTGGTTTGGCTCTTGACTAACGGTTATCGTCATTATCAGCTATTCTATACTGGTATGTGTCAATCCTGCAATCGTACGTGTGATCGACCGCAGTTTCACACATTGCTGGGTTGCCAATTCAGACACATCAGGTAGACCTAAATAGGTAAGCAATTGTAGCCACTGTTATGGCATTTGTTGTGGGAAGTGGTATCTCGCTTTCGTTTACCAGCACCAGTTCTATTTATAACAGCGACCGCACCAGGGTCACCGCCTGCGCTGCGTCATTCCCGTACGCGTCAGCGCCAATGTCTTGCGCATACTTCTTCGACACAGGCCCACCACCGATGATCACCTTCACCTTATCCCTGAGACCCTGGTTCTTCAACTCCTTGATTACGTCCTCCATGCCCAGCATGGTGGTCGTCAATAAAGCTGACATACCCAGAACCTGAGGCTGGTGATCACGCACAGCCTGGACAAAGCCGCCCGTGGAAACGTCGTTACCGATATCCAGCACCGTGAATCCAGCGCTGGAAAGCATAAATCCCACCAGGTTCTTACCGATGTCATGTACATCCCCGTGCACCGTGCCCAGCACCACTTTGCCCTGCGAAACTCGATCCCCCGCCGACAGTTTCGGTGCGAGGATGCCCATCCCCAGCTTGAACGCTTCAGCTGATCCCATTAGCTCTGGCAGAAAGAACTCGCCCTTCTCAAAACGGTCACCGCAAGCCTTGAGACCAGCCATTAAAGCCTCCAGCAGCTCCTTTGGGCTTTCCCCAGTGGCAAGGGCACTGTTGACCATGTCCTCGATGTCGTACAGGTTGCCTTCTTCAACGGCTTGAGCGATTGCAGTGTTCATCCTAGTACCTCCCGTACTTTTCAACGAGTTGGAAAACATAGTTGGCCTTTTCCACGCTGGCGCCTGGTGGTACTGAAGCAATTGAGACCATCAGGTTCACTCTGGTTTCTGTCGCCATCCTACAGATGCGCTGCACCGTGGTATCAAGTTGTGACTCGCTGGCATCGCGCAGGTATTTGCCATGCACCATGTACATGTAGCTCTGTTTGTACTTCTTAGCCAGCTCCAACATGGGCTGATCATACTCCGGTAGGGTTACACCTTCCGGGGTCTGCGGGAAGATATAGTTGCTGAATCCTCCAAACCCCTTGCTAAGCATTGGGTCCTGCATGTTCTGCTCGGTTTCCTGGGGTGAAGGAACTTGATAACCGGGGCTCACCTTCTTTCCCAGGGCCTCCCACACGCGAATCCGGTAGGGGTGCACGTACTTGAAATAGTCCTCCCGGCTCATGATCGGCTTGGCTGCGTACTGATCGACCAATGCGGAGCCCATCAATGACAACCCACTCTCCTCCGCCAGTTGGATGAACCGCGTGGACAGCTGTGTGGTCAGCTCCATGATGGCTGGATAGATGTCCGGGTTACCGAAACGCCTGATCTTATCCCGTGTGGCTTGATCCTTTGCCTCAGTGTAGTCCTTGTAGATGCGCATGTCGGTGGGCAGCTCCCGGTCACCGCGCAGCAGCATGGCCAGGTCCCACGGTCCATCCATCATCACCATGACCAGTGCATCAGGATACCGGCGTTGCGCTTCCTTGTTGATGTCAAAAACCATCTTCAGGTAGCCGGTTGCCTGCTGCAGGGATCTTGATCTTGGCGATATCCTCAAGCTTCTTGATCGGATAGTCGATCGGGTAGGGCACGCGCCGCTTCTCAATCTTGAACACCGTGCCGAACTCAGCAGGTCCCACGCACATCAGCCCCAACCAGTAGGGTACCGCCACTACGTCGGCATGGATTCTCTGACGGACGAGCCCGAACAGCTCCAGGTTGGCATCCACACTCTTCGATAGCAGCTCATAGTCGAACTTGGGATCAATCAGGTCCGGTTCGATATTTGTAGCTGCCAGGAATGTGGCTGCCCGGTCGGCTAGAGTGACAGCTGAAACCATGAACCGTTCCATACCTGTCAAAGTACCCAGGTGCAACTTGTGTTTCACCAGAGCTTTACCCATTGTCAACATTACGTTTGCCATATCACACCTCCTTGAGTTTTCACAGGTGCTTCAACACTGTACGCCAGTTAGAATAATATTATCAATTTCTGCATACGCTGTCTGTTGGCTGCACAACATCAGGCGGGAGTTGGTCGTAAGGAGAGTAGCTAAGGCTGGGTAAGCTGCCAGGCCAGGGCGACCGCCTCGCGTGCATTCGGCGCATATCCATCGGCTCCCATTTCAGTTGCAAAATGCGGGGTCATTGGCTCGCCGCCCACAATCACCTTGACGCTGGATCGAAGTCCGGCAGTCTCGAGGGCTTGTATTACCTGGCTTACATTTTGCGCAGTGGTGGTGAGCAGCGCCGACATGGCCAAAATGTCAGGATGGTGCTGGCGCACGGCTTCCACGAAACGTTCTATTGGCACGTCCACGCCCAGGTCGATGACCCGGAAACCGTGGGCTGTGAGGAACATCGACACGATATTCTTACCCAGGTCGTGGATATCACCTTCCACGGTACCAAAAACCACCGTACCCAAAGAATGCACCTGCTGACCCAAAGCCAGCATGTGCGCTTCAATGACAATCATAGCTTTTCTCATCACTGAAGCTGACCAGATCACTTCCGCCAGTTCAAGCTCGTTCGCCACATACAAGCGCTCGATCTGCCTCATCCCACCGGACAGGGCATCGAGGGCTAACATTGGATCAACGTTTTCGGACAGTGCCCGCTCAGCTAACTCTTGGGCGTCCCAGTCATGTGCCATCACAACTGCCTCACGCAAGCCTTCCAGGATCTGATAATGTTCTGGAGTGATGACAACCCAGTGCCGGCCTTGCTTCCAGATCAGCCCCTGTTTCTTCAGCTTGTTGAGTAGCACCGTGATCGTGCTACGGTTGGCCGCCACCAGCTCGCCAATGTCTTCGTGGGTCAGCTCAGTCGTGATCTCTAACCCTCGCTCCGTGATTATACCGTGCTGGCGGGCTAGGCTCATCAGGCTGTGCAAAAGGCGTTGCTGCACATCGAGAAACCCAAGATTGCGCGCCTGGTCGGCTGACGACTGCGCTGTCTGGGCTAGCTTCTTGAGTAGCAGGGAGGCAAAGCGGGGATTCCTGGCGAGCAAATCGTCGAACTCGGTGGGCTGCAAAGCAAGGACCAGCGCCTCATCGAGCGCCTGAGTTATCGTGTCGTGCGTCGTGACCAAGCAGGTATGCAGTCGCGCCCGCCAACCCCCCTGCTCCCAGTATGCGGTAAGCGTAAACCCTGCCGTCCTGGAGCAGAGTATACTCCTTCAGGCTGCCGCTACTGACGACGAAGATAGCCTCGACCGGGTCACCCTGCCAATAGAGCACCTCACCCCGGGCAATCCTTCTGAGCCTACCCAGGTGCGAAGCTTCGACTTGCTCAAGGAATACCCTGTCTAGCTCAACCGCCTCACCCACAAGATGGTCCTGAGTCATAAGGCATGGCTCCCCTGGATTTTCTTTGCCAGATGCATGTCGCATATACAGGTCAGTATATCTACTGAGGGGAGTGGCGTCAAGCGGTCGTATTCAATCGCATAGAATGTCTCCATAATGGTATAGTTCATGCGATTTATGTCAAGGAATTGTCCAAGATCTTTATGATTATCATACTTTTTGACCGTTTTTTAGCACTGCCTGAAGCAAGGAAATTGTGATAAGTAACCCTGTCCAGGTGCGAGAGGCTTTTATATTTACTCCTTAAATTGACAGACAGTTAGATGTGATATATATTTACCGATAAATAGCCATACACTTTGTGAGTTTGGAGAAACCAGATACGAAAATGCTTTAGTGACAGACCCATATGAATAATCAATGGACAATATCATTTATGGAAAGAACGTGCTTTCATCCATAGTCACCGTTTATATGTGCGAGGAGGATGCCCGATGTTCACTGAAAAAAGACTATGGATTTTTATTTTTTTTGTCATAGCATTCCTGGTGACCATCCTGGCTTTTACAGATTCTGGTCAGGCAGCTACTCTTAATATCGGCTGCAAATCCTCCGCTGCAGGAAGCCTCTCAAGATAGCGTGGGTTGGCAACCGCAGCCTTATCCTGCTCAGACAACGGGCAAGATCGAGGTTGGGTTACTGACAGCCTTAGAGGAAAACGGCAGCGCAGATTTCATCGTGCGTTTCATCGCTCAAGCAGATCTCTCACCGGCATATTCGCATGGATTGGAATGCACGCGGTGAATTTGTTTACAATTCTCTGCGTGATATCGCGACCAACAGCCAGGTGAAATGCCAAAGCCATCCTGGATGCAGAGGGTTTGAACTATCAAACCTTTATCGCAGGGAACGAATTGTATGTTTGGAGTGGAACCCTACGAAGCGCCACTGAATTAGCAGCCTTACCCGAGGTGTATTTCATCCGTGCCACACGGGTTTATCAAGTAGATCCGGTTATTGCAGGTCTCAAATCCAATCCTGACAGCCAACTGGGCGGGCGATCTACTTGCTAGTCAATGCCTTGACCACCGTTGGTAGCTTCTCCCACGGCATTAGCCTGGGGTATCTCGGATACAAGCGCTAATCAATTCTGGACAACCTTTGGTGTTCAGGGTGATGGCATCGTGGTGGCGAACATCGATACGGGTGTGGATTACACGCATGTTGCTCTTGACCAGAGTTATAAGTGTTTGGCTGATCCCTCAAGTCCAGCTTGCTGGCTTGATCCAGGTACAGCCAATTGTTCTGGTCGGATGGTGGTCCTTGTGACACGATTTATCAGGGTATCTACCATGGTACTCACACGATGGGTACCATGGTCGGTGATGATGATCCGTCCCTGGCTTATCAGGTAGGAATGGCACCCAACGCACAATGGATCGCCTGTTTGGGTTGTCCGAGAGGTAGCTTGCCCTGATTATGACCTCAATACATGTGCAGATTGGGTCATCGCTCCCAATGGTGATCCTGCCAATCGCCCAGATGTTGTGAATAACTCCTGGGGTGGTGGTGGTGGAGACCCAGTGGTTCTTGGCGAAAGTCCAGGCCTGGGTGGCAGCAGGTAGTTTTCCCGGCCTTTTCAGCCGGGAATGCAGGTCCAGGATGCAACACAATCGGTTCACCAGGTGACTACCAGGAATCATTTGCCAGCGCAGCTCATGATTCCAGCAGGAGCAATTGCTGACTTCTCCAGCCGTGGAGCGTCTGCTTATGGGCACACTCCATATACCAAGCCGAACATATCCGCGCCGGGTGTGAGTGTGATATCCACCAGACCAGGGAATCGCATGGGCTATTGATGAGTGGTACATCCATGGCTTCACCGCACAATGCTGGCGCAGTTGCCCTCCTCTGGTCGTGTAACCCCGCATTGGTGGGTCAGATTGATGCGACCTTCCAGCTATTACAAAACAACACCGATACAGCCCCAGCCGGTAACTGTGGTGCCCCGCCGGATGGGCAGGGGAACTATACCTTTGGGTACGGTTACCTGAATGTGCTCAAGGCTGGACAAGCAGGCTGCGCCCCGACCCCGGTTAGGCTGGTCAACTTTAGTGCGAAGTCCCTGCCACTGGTCATTCAGCTTTCCTGGCACTCCGCCCAGGAAATCGACCTGTTGGGATTTAATCTTTACCGGGCGGAAGCGGTTGATGGACCTAAAGAGATGATCAACCCAGATCTGATCCCAGCCATTAACCCTGGAGAGCTGCGGGGTAATTCCTACCAATACCTTGATGATAAAGCTGAACTGGGAAAATCATACTTACTTCTGGGTTGAATGGGTGGGCGATGGGTATTCCGAATTTTATGGACCAGTAACGGTTTCCTTACCCCGCTACACCTGGCTGCCGTCACTATCGCGATAAATCGACCGATACATATATTAAGATAGAGTGTTATTTGAATCGTGCTGGGAGGGATTGTTAGGTGATGATTAATCCACTTAAACAACAAATCACCAAGCCAAACAGAGCGGTCATAAGGTGGCTGCTTGATTCCGATCCTTCGATTCGCTGGCAGGTCATGCGTGACCTCACCAAGGAGCCCGTTGAGTTGGTCCTGGCGGCGCGCGACAGCGAGTAGCCACGGAAGGTTGGGGTGCCCAGTTGCTTGCCCTCCAGGGTCCAGACGGCAAGTGGGGGGGCGCTATCTTTTTAGCGAAATGGGCAGCTACATTTTATGCCTTGCTGCTTCTGAGGGACATGGGGCTTGACCCGGCGAGTGAGCAAGCCCGGAAGGCTGTAAACCTCGTTCGCCACAAAGTCACCTGGGGTCAAGAACACGGCAACTCTCCGTTCTTCGAGGGTGAAGTCGAGCCCTGTATCAACGGAAGGGTTCTTGGGTTAGGTGCCTACTTCGGCGCGGCGAGCGATCGACTGGTTGACAGGCTCCTCAGCGAGCAGCTTGAGGATGGAGGTTGGAATTGCGAGGCTCCGCCAAGCCGACGATCCTCGTTTCACACTACCATCTGCGTTCTGGAAGGACTGTTGGCGTATGAGCAAGCCAAGGGTGCCAGCCCTGCGGTGACCGATGCCCGCCTCCGCGCACAGGAGTATCTCCTGGTGCGTCGTATGTTTCGGAAGTTGTCAACGGGCGCGGTGATCAACCCTGGCTGGCTGCGCTTCTCGTTTCCACCCACCTGGCACTACGATGTGCTGCGGGGTCTGGATTACATGCGCAGTACCGGCGTTGGACCTGATGAACGCCTCGGTGAGGCCATTGATCTGGTGGTAATAAAACAGCACCAAAACGGGCGATGGCCGCTTCAGAATCCCCACCTCGAACAAGTCAACTTCGTCATGGAAGGTCCCGCAGGCACAGCCAGCCGATGGAACACACTGCGCGCCTTACGAGTGTTGGACTGGTATTCCACGCTAGACTAATCCTGCACCATTTGGCGCAGAAAACCCAGCGAGTATTTATTTTGTCAATACGGGAAGGTAGCCTGCAATCGTGTCTGGAAGGGGAAGAATTTTGGGATCGGCTTAATACTAATATACGCTTGTATTTTTGGGATCATTGGAGTATAATATATATCAATCGTTGACATGTCGGAAGGTGATATATGATGGATAGGGATGATTTTCTTCCTCTGCAGGAACCGACCTTTTACATCCTGCTCTCATTACGAGGTGGAGAGAAGCATGGCTATGCAATACTAAAAGATGTGGCTGAGACTGAGCAGACAACAGGATGAAGCTGTCTACCGGTACATTATATGGCGCTCTGTACCGGCTTGCTTGACCAGGGTTTGATCGAGCAAATCGAACCGGAAGACAAGGCGCGCGGGAAGAAGGTATACCGGCTGATGCATTCGGGGTTGGAAGTCTTCGAAGCAGAAGTAAGCCGGATGAAACACTTATTGCTTGCTGTGAATAAGAAGGTTGAGTCGATTGGAGGGCAGCAGGTATGATGTGGATAATGAAGTTGTATTCACTGGCGCTTAAGCTCTATCCGCAGCAGTTCCGTTTTCGGTTTACCTCGGAGATGGAAGAAATCTTCCATGCCGGATTGCTACAGGCGTGCGAAGAAGGGATGTTGGCTGGTTTTATCCTGCGTGAGTTATTACAACTGCCTGGTAGCCTGGTTGGTGTGTACATGTGGTCCATGAGTGCAGGACAAGGCAGACAGGTGGCGGTTTCAAGCATGGGCGGTGGAGGCACCAGCGGTGTAAATCCTCCAGGTGAAGGATGGGGTGCATCATTCATGGCAGGATTACCGCACCTTTTAATGGGGATCCTTATTGTGAGTTCTGAAATTATTTATGGGATCCAAGAGATAATCAGAATGTTTTATACCTTCTGCTGATCTGTTTTTCCTTATCCTTAATTGGAGTGTTGATATTTAGTATTTCCAGAGGCTGGAAAAGTTGGTCAGCCAGTTGGATTATATATATGTTTATTATGGCCATTTTGTTGCTGAGTCATGGTAGCGAATGCAATCCCTCATACAATAATTGGAAACAATGCCTGGGTATCTGAAGTACAGGTGTTAGTAATCCCATTGGTACTTGCCTACCTGTTATATAAGATTGCTTGCAGAAATCGATTGCGTGGATTACTGGCAGCGGTTCCACCCATGGCGATCATATGGCTATATTTTCTGGAATTTGTACCATCCCTGCAGAAATCATTGGCATGGGGTTGGATGTTCTTGTTAGCGTTCACAGCTACGGTAATGATGCTCCGTACGAAACGGTTCCCGGTTGCTCTCGGATTAGCTATGGCGGTTCCAGTACTCGGTGGATTTCCGTTCGTATACTTGGGCGTTTATATGGGCGGGACCCTGCCCTTCTCTGAACCAGGACCCAGCCTGCAGGAAGTAATCAGGCAATACCTACCCTTTCTGGCAATGGTACTGACTATCGTGCTAGGACCACAGCTTGCGGTGAAGCTGCGCGCAGTGGGATATGAATGTAAAAACGTGGGAGGAAAAATCTTCTACCGCTTAGCACTGGGTGGGATATTACTGGGGCTTGCGATGACGTTGGTGCAATGGGAAATGTCCCTAACTGATTTTTCCATACCGCAAAAAGTCATGCAGGTAGGTTTCATCGCCTCGGTAATGCTATACCTGGTAGGTTTCGTGTTATTGGTGTGGTCTGCGAAGCGTAGTGAAGAGTTTTCGGATAAAAAAGATTTGGCACTCCAATTGGTGGCGTTGTTCATCCTGCTGCCATTTGTACCGATCCTAATTCTCCTGGCAATCCCCTTTGGAATAATCGATCATACAGAGACCTGGTTGCTTTCCTTAGTTATGATCGGATGGGTGTTTGCTGCTGCATGGATGGTAAAAGAGTAAGCATAATATTTATGCTGCAGTAAAGTCGCTGAAATGTCTCACAATACCATTTTGAAGTCGTTTTTAATAGCATAAACTGAATAGACTACAACTGGTTACACACGAATTGCACCCGAAACCGGCTTCCAGGAAATTTTCTTGAGGCTGGTTTACTATTTACTCGATAAATTAACACCCCCGGCGGGGCCACGTCACCGCCACCTGCCGTGTTCATCGGCGGTGCTTTCAGGCGGCTGCCGCTTTTTACGCCGGTGCCGCTTGACAGCGGATTCGAACCCATAACTGTCTGATCCGAAGGAACAAACGGTGCGACCACCCCATCAATATGCTGCTATGATGAATATTATATACAATACGTGGTGGTTGGTTTATCCGACACTTCCGTATTTTCCATGCAGTGCTACCTGAATTACACGGACGCCACTGCATCTTGCTGGGAGATGTGATTGGCAGCATTTTTCGACAGGGAAAATGAACAATATGCTACCATTGATAAAATGTGATCAGGAAGGGGGTATCAAATATAAAAAGAATATTTCGAAGTGACCTACCCGAACCTGGTAATCGAGAAAAACAAGATCTTGCTTTCTGGTTATGAATTGTGTGCTAAAAAACAGCCTTAATCTCAAGATCCACAGCTAAAAATGTCATCATATGCTGGATGAAATGCAGGGTATGTATAATCGCTCCCGCTTACAGTTGGAAAGCGAAAAACTGCCCAGCTATTCCGGTCTCGAGAATTATGTAGCCTTTACTTGTATTTCAGCCTATCCTGTTACACCTTACCCAGCGTAGGGATTCGTCGTGTCAGCTCTGCCCAGTCATTACCGATGGCTTTATGGATGAGAGCCTTAGCCCCCTCAAAAACAGGTGCAGGCATCACCATCTGCCAGATACGGGTCATGTTCTCCCGGTCGTCGTTACCCATCAGGGGGAACATCCATGCGATCACTTCCGGGAAGCGTTCTTGTGGCATAGTGCCCGACATTATGGTTAATGCCTTGATCAATTCGGGTGCGGGCACCAGCTCCTTCACCAGGCGGTATAAGTGCGCATCTTCCTTCTCCAGGTGAATGTCGAGGTGGAACTTGAATGCAGCCGAGGTCGCGCGCAGTCTCCAATGTATCACCTGCTGAATATGCCTTGTCCATTGCCTCAAATGCAGCATCCAGACCATGGTGATCCCTCAAATATGCCTCGGCGACCAAAGGTGCGACGGCTTCTAGTGCAGGGAAGATGGCGATTTCCTCTCCATGTGCATGCCATACCAGTATTTCGTTAAAAAATCGGAATCGCTCAATCGTTGGAGCAAGCCCTGGCTTTACCGCGTCCTGTTTCGAGTGCTGCAGTGTCGATGATACTCATATCATGCCGGAAAGCATTGTGGATTGCCTTAATTGCATCAAGTGGTTCTGTCATTTTGGTTCCTCCCGTGTATAACAAATTTGAAATTGTACAGTGAATGGATTATATCCGTTTGCATATGCCAGTTCAAACGGTAGTTATCCTGGTGGGGGACTAAACCAGTCGAGAGTAGGTTTATATCCGTGAAGTCACTTTTTTAGTTATGCGTCCTTCAGATAAATGACTTGAAAAGCGATGTTGACACGAGTCGTTTTGGCAATGGTATTCATAGAATTGTTCTCGAGCAATAAACCGCAATCAATGTCCTAAACCCATAAGTCCAGTAAATAAGACAAAGAATACCCTTATAGAAACTATTTATGAATTGTAAACGTCTTTGGCACATAGTAGAATCAAAGGAGTTTGAAATAAAAAAATCACATCGCCCACAATATTTATTATTACAAGTATGCTTATTTTATCGGCTTGTGCAACACAACAATGTTTCCGATACCAATAGATTCTATCAATAAAGCTATTGCGAACTGTTGTATTCGTCCTCATGACCTGGCATTTTACACCGAGAAGAATATTTAGCGTTAATTAGTCTACAGATTGAGTTCGTAATTAAAATAATCGTCCCCATGTTTGCCAACCAGGGGCGGAAAGTAATCATTGTGCGTTTGCACAACGCTCGCTAAGGTTTCATCGGCTAGCGATTGGGGAAATCATACCATGGAATTCAGTCTCACATTTGCATTGGTGTGAGGGGAGGCGGGATTTCCCGCCTCCTACTCAATTATATTAATTATTCTTTATCGAAGCGTCAATGGAAGGAAAACTGGGGTTAATGGTACCCGGTAGGCTACCCGTAATCCACACAACATCATTGTGTTACCGGTAACAATAGGGCGCCAGTTCAAGACATAGGAATTGTTAAAATTATCAACGATATGTCCGACGTAGGCGCTGAGAGAGGTACCGTAACCGGTATTACCCGTGGATGTTACATTGGTGAGGTCGGTAAATCCTGAAGCGCCATCATAGGTTGTGACCCAGGCTATGCTATTTGAGGCGCTGGTGTCATAGTAAAAGAGACGCAGGTAGTCGATACGGCTGCCGGTTGGGATGTCAAGGTGAAGGTTCATCACTTCACTTCCTAGAGTGTTGGCGTAGATACACCCACCGCTCCCAGAGTTCCCCCAATCCTGACCACTGTTGCGTGGTTTTAAAGTTGTACCAGCGGCATTGATGTAGCGGAATCCTGACCAGTCACTATACTCAGGTGCGTTGACATTATTTACTTGTGGTGTGAGCAGGCCTTCATTATAGAGCAATAATGATTGCCCTTTACCCGACATACCCATCAGTATGAAACCGCTAAATAAAACTAAAACGGTTATCAGGATAAGATAGATATTATATTTATTTTTTAATTTCATTGTAAGCCTCCATTTCCCTGAATCCATGCATCCTGAAGAATTATAGAATCCATGGTCAAGGTAGCCGGTAGGCTACCCGTAATCCACACAACATCATTGTGTTACCGGTAACATTTGGACGCCAGTTCAAGACATAGGAATAATCATTATTATCAACGATATGTCCGACGTAGGCGCTGAGAGAGGTACCGTAACCGGTATTACCCGTGGATGATACACTGGTGAGGTCGGTAAATCCTGAAGCGCCATCATAGGTTGTGACCCAGGCATTGCTGGTTGAGGCGCTGGTGTCATAGAAAAAGAGGCGCAGGTAGTCGATACGGCTGCCGGTTGGGATGTCAAGGTGAAGGTTCATCACTTCACTTCCTAGAGTGTTGGCGTAGATACACCCGCCGCTCCCAGAGTTCCCCCAATCCTGACCACTGTCGCGTGGTTTTAAAGTTGAACCAGCGGCATTGATGTAGAAGAATCCTGACCATTCCGGTTCAAGCGGTGCTAGTGGGTCATTAACATCCGCCTGTGGTCCAGTCATAAGGGAATCCCAATCGGGAACTTCCTGGTCAATGGTTCCGGATGGTTCAGCCTGATCGGTTTCTGGGTTCCAAAGTGGTCCGATATAGCCAATGTCATCCGGTTGCGCACCAACCAGTCCTGGTTGAGCCATGGATAAGTCTGTGGACGTACTGCCGGAAGGCTCACCTGCAGCTGTTATTCCTTCCTCGAGTGAACCGGTGTAACCATCCTGGTCCGGAGCATTGCTGACATGGATTTGCTCAGCAGGAGTAGCATCAGATGACTCGCCGTCATCAGGATCAGAGCTGAAAGGCCAGAATTCAGGTGTCTGAGCAGCTACAACTACTGTCATCATCAAGGTTAGTATTACCAACAACCCCAGTAAAACGAATTTTATTGATGTTTTGGTTTTCACAGTATTTTTGTTATCCGCCGATCATCGAGCCAATGAACAGCAGATCTCTCCTTTCTGTATGATTAGGTTTATACTCATGCCTTACTAAGGGCTCTATTAATTAATAGTATAGATGATATTCTATAAAAAGCAAGCAAATAATCCTGAGAAACAGACCAAAATATGTATATTACTATATTCTGTACCATACAAAGCTGACAGGGCAATCTATGTAAAGGCTTTTAAATGATTACCGGAGAGGTGCAGTTAATGTTTAAGCAAAATTAACCAGCCTAGGCTACTTTAGGTGATAGTTTTCATGAGGGCAGTGCTTCATTTTCACGCGCTACTGTAATGCAAGGGTAATAGCTGTTTTATAAATTTAATATTCCCCTCGTACAATGACAATACTTATCATTCAAGCCATAAAAACATTCTTCATATCTCCTCCCTCAGGAAGACTATCAAATGCCTGGTATTAAACCATCTAAGTTATTATTCAGATTAATCTCATGCGAGTGTTCATGGTCCGCTTGCATTTGATAGCATTATCACTATAATTAATTTATCACCCCAAAAACAATCGTTTATGGAGGGGAAAATGGACAAGCAATGGCTTAAGATCGGTTTGGTATTTGGCGCACTGGCAACTTTGGCAGGCACTGGTTATTTTTTCTTGAAGAACAGATTCCTGCCACAAACCACGGGTAATTTGAAAATTAAGGGATTGATTGACCCTGTTGAGATTATCCGTGACCAATTGGGAATACCCCATATTTACGCCCGGAATGAAACAGATCTGATGTTTGCTCAGGGATTTGTGCACGCCCAAGATCGCTTGTGGCAGATGGATTTCCAAAGGCGGGTGGTAGCAGGTCGCCTGTCTGAGATTCTGGGCGAGGTGGCTCTCCAGAATGATCGTTGGATGCGCATCCTTGGCATGCGTCGCGCTGCGGAGAGGGATGCCTCACTCATCCCACCGGATGCCCAGGCTCAAATCGATGCATACACGGCTGGTGTTAATGCCTGCATTGCACTGGGTCACTATCCAATGGAGTTCAGCCTGTTACGCTATCAACCTGAACCCTGGACGGTTGTCGATTCACTCTCCTGGGGCAAGATGATGGCCTGGACGCTCTCGGCGAACTGGGAAGCCGAGCTCCTGCGTGCCCAGTTGATTGCCCGGCTTGGACCCGAAATGGCTGCTGAGCTGGAACCGGATACATCCACAGTTGAGCCGTATATCATCCCACCTGGCACAGACTACTCCGCCATCGGTCACACCGCTTCCCAGCGGTCTGAGGCAGCCCGCACTTTTACTGGTCCAGCAGCCAAGGAAGGCCTGGGCAGCAACAATTGGGTGCTCTCCGGTTCGCACACCGCGTCTGGTAAACCCCTCCTGGCGAATGATATGCACCTGCTCATGGGTATCCCCGCCATCTGGTATGAAAATCACCTGGTTGGTGGTGACTTGAACCTCTCCGGGGTGTCTTTCCCTGGTGTGCTTGGGATTATCGCTGGGCACAACCAGCATGTCGCCTGGGGCTTTACCAACGGTTTTCCTGACGTCCAGGACCTGTATATGGAGCATCTGTCACGCACGGATCAAGGGCAGGTTCAATACGAATATCAAGGCCAATGGATCAATGCGGAGGTACTTCAGGAGCCGATCCAGGTGAAAGGAGGGAAGACGGTTTATCAAGAAGTGATCATCACCCGCCATGGACCGATCATCAACCAGTTGGCTCCTGATTTTAGCGGAGAAACACCTCTGGCCTTACGCTGGACATCCTATGACCCCGAGCAGTTATTCCTGGCTTTACACCATATGAACCGGGCTCATAATTGTCTTGAATTCAGAGAAGCTCTGCATTTTTGGGGCACTCCATCTCAGAACACGGTGTATGCTGACACACAGGGCAATATCGCCTATAACCTGACCGGGAGAGTGCCGGTGCGTTCCAAAGGGGATGGACGCATCCCTGTCCCTGGTTGGACCGGTGAATACGAGTGGGCTGGTTTTATTCCTTTTGAGCAGCTTCCCCAGCTCTATAACCCTCCCCAGGGATACATTGTCACTGCCAACAATCGTGTTGCAGATAGTAGTTATCCTCACTTCCTTGGAAACGACTATATATCTGCCAATCGCGCTCGCCGCATCAAAGAGTTAATTGAAGCCAATCCAAAAATCGATATCGCTTACATTCAGGATATGCATTTCGACCAGCTTTCACCTCACGCGCGGACTATGGCTGGCTTTCTGGGGAAGCTGGAAACCGATGATCCGGAATTAAAGCTGATCGTCGATCGCATGAAGAAATGGGATGGCAAGCTCGCCTCGGATAGCCCTGAAGCATCTCTTTACGAAATCTTTTCCCGCCGTATGATCCTGCTGCTAACTTCTACCAGGCTTGGCGACCTGGCGATCCGTTATCTTGGCAAAGGTCCCGTCCCCATGCTGGCAGAGACCAGCCTGTTTGGTGAACGTGCCTTTGAATGGTTAATAATGATCCTGAGCCATCAAGAGTCTGCCTGGTTCCAAAGCGAAGCTGGAACAAACCGGGATAACCTTATGCGCATAGCATTACGTCAGACCGTGGATGAGTTAAAGACCCAATTCGGCTCCTCTATGGATCAATGGCAATGGAAGAAATTGCATAAGATCAGGTTTTCTCACGTCCTGGGGAGTGTAAAACCACTGGATAAGTTGTATAACCGCGGTCCTTACCCAGTTGGGGGCGATTCGAATACAATTTGGAATACAGGCACCAGTTACCACGACTTGACTTCCGACATAGTCGTCGGTCCACCATTTCGTTTCATCGCTGACCTCGGAGACCTGGATCATTGCCTGGGACTACTCACCCCTGGTCAGTCTGGGCATCCCTTCAGCAAGCATTATGCTGACCAGATAAAACCCTGGTTCACCCGTGGCTACCATCCCATGATCTTCGATCGGCAGGAGTTGGAGAAAGCGACCCTAGTCCAGTTAATCCTGGATCCCGCATAAATTTTCCACTTCTGAGTATTACCTGTTTACAGCACGACCTTACTAGCTAGAGGTTATCCAGCTCAGACGTGTTGATCAATAAGGATCGGATTTCCGTCAGGGTCTACAACGATAAAACTGGCGGGTCCGGTTGTACTCTCGTCTGCTTCGGTCTGTATCTCTACACCTTGCGCCTTCAACTGTCGTTGTAGTTCACGTACGTCCGTGAAATCATCTACCTTGTGCGCACTGCTGTCCCAGCCAGGGTTGAAGGTTAAGATATTCTTCTCGAACATTCCTTGAAACAGACCTATCACGTGATCGCCGTTCTTCAAGATCAGCCAATTCTGCGAGGGATCACCTCCGAAGAAAGTAAAGCCCAACTTTTTGTAAAAAGTCTCCGATGCCTTGATATCCTTGACCGCTAGGCTGATTGAAAATGCACCAAGTTCCATACTTTGCTCCTATATGTAGTCTTCATGAAGTAATCCGATGCCAGCGCAGCGGTTTGCTTGCCTCTCGAACCAGGTTTCCCTTTGCCTCTTGATCCAGCTGCACGGTTTTTGACCACCATCCGGCTTTTCGCCCCGTCCGGGAACAAGTCCTCAGGGAGGTGTGGAACTACCAACTCGCGGATCTCGGCTTGTGTCAGGTCAGCCGACTTTGTGGGGAGAACTTTCCGCATGGCTTGCTGCATCGCATCATACATTGCCTTACTTACCCGGGTCGTAATTCCCGGAACGTTTACGTTTTCAACGGTTATTTTCTCTTCCACATCGCTCATCGTGCCTCCTTATATAAGAACAATTGATCTTTTACATTGCGAATTCTTATACCTGATATTGGGTCGCGTGCCTGATAGTGAAATCCTGCAGGCAAACGCCTTCCAAAACTGGTTGAATGAGAATTTGCGGCACTCTGCTGCGATTAACTGGTTGCTGGGTTACTTTGCGCGCATCCGGTTGTTCTTCGGATTATGCTCAAGCTCGCCAAGACCGAGGGCTTCCATCAACGGCGGGATATAAACCCCAAAGCGGCCGCGCAGTCCCTTCTTTAAGCCATACCACCCCTTGACTGGATTGGAGGTTGCCCTTCCCCAGGCTTCAACTGTTCCTTCCTTGGCTGGCTTTTGCTCATCTGCACCGCCAAGTTCGACCCAATCGCCAGTTTCTTTCAGCATGCTGTACAGGTCATCGATACAGCGGGCATTATAAAGAAGAACAGTACTACCGACAGTGCAGACGAGGACCTGCAAGCCATCTTTGTAATCTACGTGCATCGTGTATTCTGAAGTTCCCGGAGGGGTCTTGAGAACCCAGGGATTATCCTTTGTGTGGTCAAGTTTTAACATTGATTGAAATTCTCCATTCCTGTCTTAGGTGATCAGCAATAAAAAACTGCTTAATGCGTTTATTGTGGATAAAAACATCAAGAATTCTATTAATAACCAGATAATTAAGACCATAATGGTACTAAATTATATATATAATATCTGGTTTTCTTCAATTAATGTCTATATAGAATTTCTTTCTGAGGCTGGTCGTTCAACTGCTTGTAGACATGGTGGGAAAGTGTTGACAATTCTGCCCATGCTCGCCTTTATTCCTTCTAATTCGCAGTTCATAACCATATCCACAGAGCAGCTGCCTGATATTCCCCGTGGATGGTGGTTTTATTGACGCAATAATCTCATAAGTCAGTTGCTTAGGTGGCATGCATCAGGTTCAACACTACTGGTATATGCCTTCGCTGATCGCAGACTGGAACAAAAAAGCCTGCGGTATGAAGATGCTGTCCCAATCCCCTGTGATGGCACACCTATCAACCCCGCAACAGCCGTGGCAGATCACCCATCACTTCCAATCCGGTATGAGCGCCAACACCCTCAAACAGCACTCCACCTTGTAGAGTTTCGAGCCGCACCTGCACTGTGGCATTCAGAGTTTCTAGCACCCGCTTGCCCATATCCAGGCGGGTTGGCCCGCGCAGCAAACCGCCCTGGACACGGCAGGCAGTCATGGACAGGCGATGCTGGTGGTTAACCAATACCCAGTCTACATGGTCGTCGAATATTTGCAGGGATTCGGTCCGCGACCCATTGTAGGTGGTAAAACGATAGAGTTTGCCATTCAGCCACAGGCCAACAATAAACCCCCGGAAGGCTTGCCCTACCCATGGGATGATCGCTACCGATGCAGTGATACAAGCGGAAACCCCACCGAAATGGTTGCTCTGAAACCAGATCCATGCCGCTGGGAAAGCTTGTCCCCAATCCTTCTCGATATAACCGTGGCCATTGCTGAAGTCCATCCTTTTGCCATTGAGTGTCAGTGTACCTTGCAGGGAATGATCAAAGCTAAGCACGCCATGATAGCATTCCATACGCGGCACCCACGCATACCAACCCATGACGCCTGGTGAAATTAGTGTCACCGGCCAGGGGTTGAGTGGTCCCAGGTTAATATGACCAGTGAGTTGACCTTCGGAACTCTCAAGTGCTAACGACAGGTGCGCTGCCATCGAACCGGTTTTCACCGATCTCGAGCGCAAAGCGTCGATCGTCAGCCCGAAAATCCTCAACTTGGAATATGTGATAGGCCGTGGTTCCATCCACACCATCCAGCACTTGCACGAAGGCGTGCGCCTCCTGGCCCAGGATCACCCCCGGGATAATAGCCATTTTAAAGCTCTCGTCAGCGCTGACTAATTTGTAATACCAGCCTTCAAAGAAGGGTGGTTTTTTGTTGAAACCATGGTACATACCAGGGGTGAGTGTGGCACGCAGTGTCATAAAAGATTCTCCTCTTGTTATACCAGCCTGCACTGTTCTTCAGAAATGTGTAGCGGTCTAAGCCAGCGAATCCCTTTCCAAACCGTTCAGAATTCCACAAGTCCACTGCACGTTTTATAAGGCAGCAGCCAATTGGTTGGACTCACCAGCTTGATGAACGCTTCAAGAAGGCTAGGGTTCGATCCCATGCCAGGCTTGCTGCCGCTTGATTGTAGGCCTGTGAGCGGTCTGGTTCAAAGAACCAATGTCCGGTATCGCTGTAACGATAGAAAGTCACCTGGCGACCAGCACTCTTTAGGGAATCCTCCAGGTTGTCGACATTGGATTGTGGCTCAAACTCATCATTCTCGGCAAAGTGACCCAGGTAGGCTGGCTCTTGAGCTGCTAAAATCGCCGCCCCCTGTCCCGTAAAATAAGACGACAGAACGAATATGTTCAGGATCGGTGGCAGCCAGGTCCAGCGCATAATAAGCTCCCAGAGAGAAGCCAATCACAGCCAGACCGTCCTCATCTTGGCCAGCACGTGCGTTAAGAAACATGGCTGCATCCGCGATCTCGACTTTGGCTTGCAGGTAGTTGCTGTCGAGAGCTTTGCCAAGAACTTCCGCATCGGCAATGTTGTCAGCGACCTTGCCATGATAAAGGTCAGGAGAAAATACCACGAAACCAGATTTAGCCAGTCGAGTGCATAAGGCCTTTATGGTGTTGTTCAACCCCCACCAGGCATGCAGGACCAATACACCGGCTCCCTTGCCGGTGGGTGGGACGGCGAGAAAGCCCTCAGGTTGAGAAATTGCCATGGGAACACCTTATAGGGATTATAGTGAATCGTGCGGCTACCTGACAGTTTGAATGAGCCGCCAGTGGGTGGAACGAGATCCGCCTTGTGTGCCGATAGGTATTTGTAGTCCAAAAAATGCCTCTTCTTAGCGGAGGTGAGATAATCCAGTCCAAACAGCAAAAGCATCTATAGGTTGTCATAGACGTAGAAAATGTAATCTTGAGACGCAGTTTTAACTCCCAGATCGTGAAGTAATCTGAGAAGTTGGGCGCGATGATCTGTACCGTGATTAACCACATGGAGAAGCACTTGCCACACAATGAGATTTTTGTCTTCTTCTGGTTCTTTGATTGGCTTATCGAACAACATATCGTCCCGTAATGTTGCAAGATAATCGCGCATACCCTGCTCAACGCTGTCCCAGTGGGCGCGAATGATTTCTCGATCGTCAAGCTTGGCGGGAGATAACGGTTCTGAGGGTTCAACACCTCGCAGTTCGCTGAACCATACTTCGTCCACGCTCATCAGATGAATGATTTGGTCTCGTACAGACCCATGTGAGTAGTCCACAGCTTGCGTGAACTGTTCATGGGATAGTGAAGTGATATTTGTCTCCCATATTTTGCGATTTTCAGTGAAGTGATATTCGTAGAAATGGCGAAAGGCATTGGCATTCATATCGCAGTTTTCTCCTCTTTATGCGTCCGTAAGCATTTGGTACGATGTACAAATAAAGTCAAGCCATACACAATCTTATCCGTGCAATGAATTTTACCCAGCGTCAATTTTAATGTCTAGATAAAAAGCCCTCAACATCCTTGATGAATTTCAACGTCTCGCTCTCGATTTGTTGTGTTAATGCCCCCAGGTCATTGAAATCCGGAGCCTCAACCAAAACGTGCTCTATAATAGAATCATAGCCTTTTGTGGTTGGAACGATGTGGTATTGATTCCAATCACTATCTTTAATCATTTTCCAATACTGCGTTTGAACCCCTTTATTCACTCCTACTAACCAGGCTTCAAATCGTAATGCTTCATGGATTAGCACGATGGCGATTTTCAGGTTTCGATCCTTCAATGATTTTGGGAAAACGGGGAAATAGGTCATATCCATGTATCCATAATAAATACTGCTGGGTACGGAATAATCAGGATATTTGTTTTTAAAATGCGTTCTCAAATCCATCACATATTCCATCAATCCTTTATATGCCTTTTGAATCGCACCCTTCTCAAGTTGTTTTCTATACTCGTTTAAGTATTCATGAAATGTTTCCATACTCAATTCCTTTTTTTATGATAGTAATACCAAATGTGCCTAACGATTCGCACTAGCCGCAAGTGGGCGGGCGTGGAGTCGACCTGAGATGTGGGAGAGAATCAAAGCCAGAAAAAGGCTTATAAAATACGCCAAATCCCACTTGTTGGCTGCACGCATTATTAACCAGCTTTTTCCAAAGCGATAAGCAGTATATTAAACGCAATGAGACAATTTTAATCGCGATTCATTGACTGAAATTTGATAAATCAAGAGCAAAATAAACATCGCCATCAAGAAGGTGGGTTTCTTGAAAACCAAATTGCTTATAGAACTCGATAACTTCATACCATGTTTGAGTGGTTTCAAGCACAAGGCGTTTATATCCATTTCGTTTTGCCTGCTCGTATAATCTTTGAAGGATCTTTCTCCCGACACCTTTTCGACGCATATCCTTGGCAACGGACATTCTAACAATTTCCGCAATATCATTTGATTTGGGAACAAGTGCGCCCGTGCCAATTATTTTGTTGTTTTGCCAGGCAACCAGAAAAACTGCATTGGCATAGGTAAAACCAATGTCATGTAAATCAGGATTCTTGGTTAGGTCAACGGCACCCCAATGTTCTGCTAATCCAGCCAAAATTAGTTCCTTTACTTCGGATTGATATTCGGACTGGAAAGGTAGAATGGTGATTTCTTGTGATTGATCCATCATGTGAATGTCTTACCCAGTTGAAGTAATCGTGAATTGACTTTTGCTCTTAATCAGTTTTGTGTACGATTTATGGGCTACACGGTTTGGGTTAGCTGCGTGTGGGCGGGCGTGGACCTGCTTGGGAGCATTATAAACTCGAAGCCAGCCTGCCCCGGCGAGCTAGGCAGGGAAAAATGCTTGAAAACACCGCAGCATCCCACCTGTCCAGATGCGCACTTTGTTAGCCCGCCAGGATGATATCCCGATGCTCGACATCATGCTTCATCATCACTTCGATCAAGTTCTGGATGGTACCCCTCTCATTCCAGGGATACAACATCTCGATATTCCATTTTTCGGCTGGCATTGTCTCCACGAGCAACTTGAGTTGGTCATAGGATGCCTCATACTCTGACCAAACCTGCTCAATACTCCAATTGCGCCGAGTATCGACGGCTAAGCCATTGTACTCATCATATTTCTCCTCTGGGATGCAATAATACTCGCCGCCCTTGGCATGCGCGCCCAGCGAACGTGCCGCCTCACCATTCCACACACCAAGGTGTCCTACTACATCCCGGACGCGCCATGCCGGGTTGTCGTCATGGACAACACGATCTGGATCGATGCCAGAGACTGCCAGTCGTGTCTCTCGCCGGGTCACATCGAGGTATTGCCCCATCAGCTTGCGTGCTTCATCAACATTCGAATTCATGGAATATTCCTTTCTTAATACATTGCTGCCTGTTGTCAAGATAGAGGAAGGCTAACGATTTGGTTGAGCCGCTGTCCGACTATAGCCGGTGTTGGGCAGCGCAGTAGTTCAATTATTTCTTTTTCACTCTTGCGATACGAATTGGGATAATGAAAGGTGTATCATTTTTATAATCTACGTATTCTTTTCCAAATCTTAATTCTAATTCTTTCTCCTCCACCAACTTTATATAGACTATTAGAATCATCGTAAATAGAACTACGAATAAAAGAGAAGTATACGATCCGATCATTACGACGATTCCTGAAAACGCCATTATTGTTCCTAATGTCATTGGGTTTCTGCAATATTTAAAGGGTCCAATAATTATCAATTTCTTTGTTGGTATCATTGGAAATGGTGTTCCCGATGCCAATTTTATTTGTGCGAATATCGTCCAAAAAGCCAGGATGCCGCCGAATAGAATTGATATGATGCCAATAACTATATTTTCATCTCCAATAAAAAAAGAGCTTATTCCAATCATTTTGTCTACTTGCGGAAGCAATATGACGAGGACTGCTGGAATAAATATAGGAAATATCAATGCTCCTATACCCAGGAATAACAAATACTTTCTCAATGAATTTTCCTGATTTTGCCATTTTTTAAATGTATTCATATCATCCTCCCTGATGGACTTTTTATCTACCCAGCTATTGATTCTACGGACTCTTGCTATACCGTAATTTCACAGCTTATCCTTGCCCTAAAAGAAGGATATTCTGTATTTTGTCAGCATATCCAATCAGGCATCGATGATTATCTTTATATCGGTCAATAGCAATTTCGATCAATATCATCTTCAGTATATAGGATTACCCCATGGTTTGCAATATTCTCCGTATAGTTCACCTCAAAAATCCCCCATACGGTGTTTACCAGGTTAGGGGAACAAAGCGAACATCTTCCGCACAGGCTGGTCAGCAAGCAAACTCCTTAAACCTATTTATCAATTATGAAAGGTTTTATTATTCGATAAAAATGAAGATGTTATAATTATCATTAATAAATCCTTAAGCACGCTCAAGGTATTAATCCAAACTTATGATTCCCGAATAATTTAATAAATTCGTATCGATGTGGAGTGACTATGAATGCACAATATCCCCATCTCCTCGTTATAAAAGAAGGACCCTCCGCAGGAAAGACTTACCCATTGGAAGGGATTGAAATCGTCATCGGTCGTGAGCCAACCTGCACACTCCAGATCGATTCTCCCGGCGTATCACGCAGGCACGCCCGTCTCATATTCCAAAATAACCAATACCTGCTCGAAGACCTTGGCAGCAGCAATGGAACTTTTGTGAATGGAGAACGAATTTCAAAACCCTGGTTATTGAAAAACGGTGACATCGTTAGTTTGGGGAAGATGATCCAGCTGGAGTACCAGGTGGCGTTGCCTCCAGTGTCTGCGACGATGATCGAGAGCGAGCTACCTCTGGTAGGTGGAACCATCATCGAGGCAGCGCCTGAGCAACCCCTCATCCCCACTCAACCACCTCCAGCCCCTCGGGTAGCAATTCACCCTGCTCCGGTGGCAATTCCACCCCCTCTAGAACCGCAAATGACGATGATCGGCCAGGAATTACCGATTTTACAAGACGTCTCTCCGCCACAATTGATCGTCACTATCGCTGGTCAGGCACTCAAGACTTATTCTTTGGGTAAAGCCAGGGTGACCATAGGTCGCCTCGAAGATAATGAGATCGTGATCGATTCACGGATTGTCTCGCGTCATCACGCTGTCCTGGAGCGCGTGCAAGACGGTTACCTCCTGACCGTAATACCAGAAGCGGGAAACCCTGTGTTATTGGATGGCAGGCCTTTGACCGCCTCGCACAAACTCCGACATGGCGATATATTGCGGATTGGCAGCCTGGATCCTGGCATGATGGTTACGATGACCTATGTCGACCTGTCCCAGGCAGTTGAGACCCAGGCTTCCCCGATCCAATTTAGTGAAAAGAATATCATCCAGATTGGTCGTGATGCCAGCAATGATGTTGTTCTGAATTCACCCGTGGTCTCGAGTTACCATGCACAGATCGAACGTGTCGGTCAGCGTCACCGCTTGACCGATCTGCGCAGCACGAATGGCACCTTTATCAATGATAAACGTGTCGAAGGGGATGTCTGGTTGCAGCCCAGCGATGTGATTCGCATCGGCTCTTTCCGTTTTGTGATGGGCGAGGATGAGCTTGGCCAATATGATGAAAGCCGTGGCTTGCGGGTGGATGCTCTCGACCTGAATAAATGGGTACGCAAAGACTTAAACATCCTCAAAGATATCTCGCTGGCTTTTAAGCCACGCGAGTTTGTAGTGGTCGTGGGTCAATCGGGTGGTGGAAAATCCACCCTGGTCGATGCGATTGCCGGGTATCGTCCAGCTACCCAGGGTGTGGTGCTGGTCAATGGTACGAATATCTACTCAAACTTTGATGTGGTTCAGAATGAGATCGGCTATGTTCCCCGAGCGCGATATCATCCATTACGAGCTCACAGTCTACCAGGCATTAAACTATGCTGCCCGCCTGCGCATGCCAGGCGATACTAAAAAAGAAGAACGCCACCAGCGCATCCTGCAGGTGCTCGAAGACCTTGACCTGGTTGAACGCAAAGACACCCCCATCAGCCGGTTGAGTGGTGGGCAGATCAAGCGTGTCTCGATTGGTGTGGAGCTGTTGACGAAGCCTGGGCTATTTTTCTTGGATGAGCCCACTTCCGGCCTGGACCCGGGAACTGAAACCGCCTTTATGCACCTGATGCGCCGGCTGGCAGATCAAGGCCGGACCATTGTCATGATCACGCATGCAACCAAGAACGTGATGCTGGCAGATAAAGTTGTTTTCCTGGCACGCGGTGGCTATGTCGCCTGGTTTGGCCCCCCGGAAGAAGCACTGGCATTATTTCAACCAATACCGCTCCGAACGCGAGCAACGTGCCCACGAGATGGAGTTCGACCAGATCTATGCCATCCTGGATGATCCAAGCAAGGGGAAAGCTCAAGATTGGGCAGAGCGCTACCAGCAGCACCCGGCCTATCAGAAATATATCGTCGATGCACTGCAGTCTGCGCGCACCCTGGTCATGAAAAGTCCCAAGAAAAAACAGCAAGAAAAAGTTGCCCGCTCAAAGAGCAGGTCGCGTGTCTCAGGATTTCGCCAATTCTTGATCCTCTCTGCCCGCAATATCAAAATCCTGTCTCGCGATCGAACCAGCCTGATCCTGATGCTTTTGGTGCCAATCCTGGTTGCCTCGCTGGATTTTTTCCTGGCTCCCGCCATGGGAAAGCATTTATTCGATTACAAGATCGGAAATGCTGCCAATGCCTCCGTGACGATCTTCCTGTTAGCCATCGACTGCCTGCTGGTGGGAGGTTTCTCACAGATGCGCGAGTTTGTGAAAGAAGCTGATGTTTACAAACGCGAGCGCCTGGTCAATCTGAAAATATTCCCCTATGTCGCCTCGAAAGCCTGGGTGGCGCTGCTGTTATCTTTTTATGGGGCTTTGGCATTTGTCACCATTCGACTTTCTGGCATTTGATATTCCGACAACTCCATTAATCATTGGGCTCTATTATATTTCCATGGTCCTGGCGGTTTTAGCCGGCAGCATGAGTGGCTTGCTTGCTTCTGCCATCTCAAAATCTCCCAGTGTTGCACCTTTGTTGATGATTTTACTGATCATCCCGCAGATCGTATTGAGTGGCAGTCTGGCACCTTTACCCGAAAAAGTGACTGCCATCGCTTCGACACGCTGGGCTTTCCAGGATTTTGCCGGTCTCACCGGGATGGGCTCGGATGTTGCCTGCAGATCCTTGCTGGAAGCTATCCGAAGACGAACGTGACCTGCTATCCCTGGAACAAAAAACAGCTTTCGGTTGTAAGTGCATGGGATTGGCGGTCTTTGACATCAATTCGTGTAATTTCCCCGGTGTTGGTCAGTTCTATACAACCGGAAATTGATCAACCTGCTCCCATTGAGCCCGCTGCTCTCGGTCCTGAACCCGCAGAACCGGTCATCCCTCCCGCTCCCGAGCCACCTACTGACCAGAATGACCAGGTGGCGATGGTCCAGTATATGAATGCCCTGCAGTCCTACCAGGACGACGTGAAGTTACTCCAGGATCAATTCAGGAGTGAGATGAATTTGTATCGCTCCCAGGCAGATCTCTATACCGCCCAAATGACGGAATACCAGACCGCCAAGGATATCGTACGAGGCAGCCCGCAGTACCGCCATCAACTCAGCCGAATCATTGATCAAAGCCACTATCGATCAAATGGGTTGGGCTTTTGTCGATATCCGGGATATGAATACATTGACCACCTGGGTAACCAAAACCTGGACCGCTCAATTGATCATCATTGGCGTGTATTTTTTGCTTATCCTGTTGTTTATCAAACGCAAGGATGCATCCGCATAAGAGGACGGGATTTCAATGAGGGTTCACATGAGAAAAAACCATTACTCTCCATTCAAGACAGGCTTATTACTGTTGGGCATTCTGACCTTTCTCCTCCAGGGCTGTGGAGCGGGAACGCAAAACGCTTCATCGAATGCAACCTTGACGGCCATCAGCCATGCGATTGCAGGGACAGCCACAGCTGAGAAAGCAAATGCATCCAGCGCGGGGGATTTGGCAACTGCACAGGCTGAAGCAACCCAACAAGCCCAGAACATTTCTGCCACCCAGACAGCCCAGCTTGCCAATCGAGATGTATCCAAGCTCGCCACTGCCACCATCGCCGCACCGATTATCGCTGAGCTGCCTACCTATGGTTTGGATGCTTCCAGTGGAAAAGTTGGCTGGATTCATAACCCGCTTACTTTGGATGTCTCTGGTTATCAGCAGTCTGCTTATGGGAATGATTTTATGAACGTTACGGCGAAGAATTTCGTCCTGGCTGCGGATGTGACCTGGAACACCCAATATGGCGATTCAGGCTGTGGTTTCATGTTCCGTTCGAATGGTGATCAAAAAAATCCGAGCCAATACATGCTGATTGCCACCCGTTTTGCCAATGGTCGGGTAATATTTACTGCTGTTGCAGATGGTGAGCTTGCCAATATCCATGATTTCTATCCCAAGGATGCCGATCGTTCTTTCCAGTGGCAGAATGACACGACCAATCGAATTGCGATCGTGGCACGCGATAACCTGATCGAAATTTATACCAACGGAACGAAAATTGGTGAAATCGACACCACCCAACCCCCTAAGCAGATTGTCGATGCCGGCGAAGCCAGTACCACCGGTCGACAACTCGGATACGGCTGCTCAGAAAGCATATGAAGATCAGTTGGCAGCGTATCAACAGTCCATAGAGCAAGCTCAACAGAATTTCCAGGTTGCCAAGGCGAATTACCAGGAAGGAAAAGCAGTATTTACAGATGGATTTTTAGGTATGCTTGCTGTCACGCAGGGTGGTCGCACGATGTGTAAATATGATAATGCCTGGTTATGGTTGCTAGAACCTTGATCATCGGAGGCTATAAGTGAGTAATTCGAACTTAGTCGGACAAACGTTAGGTGGAAGATATCAAATCCAATCTCTGATTGGCCAGGGCGGCATGGCATCGGTTTATAAGGCATACGACCCGAACCTGCGCCGGGCGGTGGCAATCAAGGTAATTCATCCCCATCTTTCCAGTAACCCGGAATTCTTCCGTCGCTTTGAAGAGGAAGCCACGGCTGTTGCTCACTTGCGGCATCCTAACATCGTCCAGATGTACGATTATAACCACGATGGCGATCTGTATTTCATGGTGATGGAGTTTGTGCTGGGCGAGACCCTCCAAACTCGCTTAAAACGGCTGAATGCCTCCAAGCGCCGATTGAGTATCAAAGAGGTGATTACCTTCACCGCAGAAATTTGTGATGCGGCATTTTATGCCCACCAGCGGGGCATGATTCATCGCGACATTAAACCTGCCAATATCATGTTGGATGTCGATGGCAAAGCCATCTTGATGGATTTTGGCATTGCACGGATGGTCGGCGCCTCTCAACACACCGCCACAGGTGCTGTGTTGGGAACGGCAATGTATATGTCTCCCGAGCAGATCCAGGGACTTCAAACCGACGCCAGGGCTGACATCTATTCGATTGGGGTCATGCTCTTCGAGATGTTGAGCGGGAAACCGCCCTTCGAAGCCGATTCTGCCATGACCTTAATGATGATGCACCTGAATGATCCGGTTCCCGATCTCCAGGAGCTCCAACCCGATACCCCGTCTGGACCTGCTGGTGATCAACAATAAAGCCTTGGCAAAAAACCGTGATGAACGCTATCAATCCGCCAGCGAACTGGCTGCTGCTCTGCGTAAAATACCGGATCAACCTCGCAAGACCCCTGTTGTTGTTTCCCAACCACTGCCAGGATCTCCTGAAGCCACCTTCATTGAAGCTGCAATTGTGAAAGATACGGGGGAGACCATCATCGAAGCTCCTGGTCCGCTCACCCCGGCTAAAGAACCCTCAAAACCCGTAGCCGCAGTGGTCAAGCCACCTCCTGCACAACCCCAATACCAACCGACTCTTGTCGAGCAGGTTGTTCAGCCTGTTCAGCGCACAGCCCCACCTACTGCTGAAGTCATTCCTGAAAGCATCCCCGGCGAGCGTAAGAAAAGTAAAGCCTGGGTACCGATCCTCGTGGTTCTGTTGATCGTATTTGTGGGTGTGGGAGGTTACTTCGCTTACACCAAGTTTTTCGCTGGTGGTGGTATAAATTCTCCCGTAGCTTCTCCAACCGTTGATGCTGGAGCGATCGATACCGTTACCCATTACGACTGAAACAACTTTGCAGCCCACTCCCACCTTGCCGGTTGCCACACAAACCGAAATCCCCAGCCCAACCCCAACCGAAGCGCCCACCGCCTCGCCTGCTCCAGTTGTGATCGGTGGAGCAGATAAGATCGCCTTTTTATCGGGGAAGAATGTTTGGGTAGCCAACCTGGATGGCACCGAGTTGACCCAGCTTACAACGGATAACACCGATAAGAACTACCTGCGCTGGTTGCCCGATGGGCAGGCATTATCGTATATCAGTGGGAAATGTATTGAATCGGTCGCTCTCTCGGGTGAAATCTCTCAAATAACCTGCTTTAATAACGCCGATAAATTGGAAGGCTTTGAAGTCTCACCGGATGGCAAGCAAGTCGTCATCGGTCTGGATAGCCAGGTTTATCTGGTGCCGTTTGACCTGGAAGCTCTGTCTACCGCCTATTCGCATGATAGTTTGTCAGCATTGGCAACCTGTGCGAACATGGCGCCATACACACGTAATAGCGCTCGTTTTGCACGTTGGTCTTCAGATAGCCGGAGGTGGGCGCTTGTGGCTATGGTCCCCTATAATGGCATGCGCGCCGATGTTGTGGCTGTTTTCCCGGTTGACACCTGTTATACCGATAACTATGCCGCCTTTGAAGTTCAATTTCCCCCGCCTCATTTCACCTATCCAGGCTACGAAAAATTTCCTTCGATCCAGGACCTGGGCTTTGACGGCAATTCCTTATTTGCCTTGCATGGGGTAACCCGCAACGATGGTTTTGGTGATCTCCATCTCTTCAATATGGATACCTTTACATATAGTGAGAGCGTAAACCCGATCAACAATACCTGCTGCTACCGTGATCCACAGTTTAGCCCGGATGGCAGCTACCTGGTGTTTGCTTTCCAGGATATCACCCTTGGGCAAGCCAGCACAACCAGGCTGTATTACATCCCATTTGGAACGATTGGCACCGGGCAGATCTATGAGCCCTTACCCCTGCCTGAGATCATCGATCCCAAGGAACGTCCGCAACCGGTGCTAAGACCTGCCATTCCCTAAAAGTGGCAGTCAAATGAGGCTCTGAACAATTTTTCAGCCCAATAAACACGGATCGGAACAGCGATCCTGCTTCCGAGCCAAGCCGGGAAGGGCTAACAAGCCCAAAAGCCAACGGGTATTTTGGATTCAGGACTGCAATCCTATCTTTCTGAGGTAACAACTCACGGATCGATTTTGCTTGGTCACCAACGGCTATTTTGGGGAGGGTCCTTAAAACTCCTCCCCAAACATCGCGAACGGTCTTTGTGAGCGATGTTGGGGGAGGTTGGGAGGGGGTCGATTACAGATGGTTGAGTAATTACTTTCTGAGAATAGAAAAATATAACCAATAGCCAGATTTGCTTTCGTTACACAGTCTGGATTTCAACCACCAGCACAACCTTACGCCTGGGGTCGATTGCGAGAACGAAGAGCTAAAAGGGATAGAAACTCGAATACCAGGTTAGCCGCCAGGATCGAAGTAATTTCTCCATGGTCGTAAGGGGGGCTCACTTCCACCAGGTCGAATCCCACGAAATTCAATCCTTGCAAGCCACGTACGAGTTGTAAGATATGATAACTGGATAGCCCTCCCACTTCTGGGGTGCCAGTGCCAGGCGCAAAAGCTGGATCAACTGAGTCGATGTCTAACGAGATGTATACCCGCCGGTCACTGATGATGGCATGCAGTTCCCGTATTATTGACGGAATTCCTGCGTCGAAAACCTGATCGATCGTGAAGATGTGCGCCCCCATTTTTCGTGCCTCAGGTAGATCATTGGCATCGCTGACTGGTCCGCGGATTCCAATCTGGATATAAGCATTGGTATCGATCAAGCCTTCTTCAATTGCCCGGCGAAATGGGGTGCCATGGCTGTATGGTTGCCCTGCGTATTCCTCGTCCCAGGTATCAGGATGTGAGTCGAAATGGATGACAGCCAGTGGCCCAAATTGGGCTTTATGCGCACGTAACAACGGCAGGCTGATCGAGTGATCGCCACCCAGGCTAATCACCGTCGTACTTTTCTGGAGGATGTCGCTGATTTCCTGGGTGATATTCCCCATTGTTTTTAAGATCTCAACCGGAACCACCTCGATATCTCCGTAATCGACGATCGTGAGTACCTCTGTAGGTGAGACACCAAGGACATTGTTGAATCCCCACAGCAACAAAGATAATTCGCGGATTTTTCGAGGCCCAAAGCGTGTTCCGCTTCGAAAACTAGTACCACTATCATAGGGGACACCGACGATAGCTACATCGACATTTTTTAGCTCACGACTGGCTGGCAGGCGCATGAAAGTTGTAATTCCATGAAATGGTTCCAGATGCGCACCGTAAGCTGGATTTGGATTTTTATCGTTCATGCATTGATTCCTTTGTTCAAAGCTGGTGAGAGTTAGCGGATCGGTCTTGTAGGATATCCAGGTATTTATTAGGGCGATGATTACCGTATGTATTATTTTATTATATAAGCTCTGTTCGATAGGTGATTCTGGTTAAAGACATTCATGCCTGGAATGATCCTTATTATGTGAAAAATACCAATCAACAGCCGCTTACTGCTGGTTGCAATCGACTTTCACCTCACCACCACATCCACCTGCACATCTTCTTTCCCGTCTGCTGGGAAAGGCACGACATCCCCTTCAATCGGTCTGCCATCCACCGTCAGTGATGCATTATTCCCACCGCCAGCCCGCTCCACCTGGATATGGTAGGTCACCCCGCGGAATACGCGCCTGGCTTTGAATCCGTTCCAGGTTTGCGGGATGACCGGGGCGATTTTCAAACCTTGATAAGTGGGTCGTATACCCAGGATCCACTGGGTGCCTGCCACGTAAGTCCAGGACGCCGTGCCAGACAGCCATGAGTTGCGCCCATAGCCAAATTGAGGATGTTCCGGACCGCAGATATTCCCACAATATACGTATGGCTCAACTTTGAACACGTCATGATCGCTGCGAGCCATCGGGTTGATCTGCTGATAGTATTGGTATGCCAGGTCGTTTAAACCCAGCCGGGCAGCTGCAATGATCGCCCAGGTGTTGCTGTGGCAGAAGATTCCGCCGTTTTCCTTGGCACCGGGTGGGTAGGTGGTGGTGCCACCGATGCGCGGGTCCCCGTGGGTATATGCGGGTGCCAGGAGCGCCAGGCCGAAGGGAGAATTGAGCCGTTCATGCGCACTGCCCATCGCTTGCCTGGCGCGTTCCTCGGGAGCGCACTCCCCAATTACTGCCCAGGTTTGCGTGTTCAGGCCGATCTGGTGATATTCCTCCGCCTGCACTCCCACCGGTCTTCCCTCGTCGTCAAAAGCGCGTGCGTACCACGGCTCCATCCCATGCAACCCTATTGATGATCTCCGCCATTTCACCGTGCAGCCTCCGGTACCGTTTGCCCTCCTCCGCCATTCCAAGCTGGTCGCATAACTCTGCCAGGTCGAGCATCACCCGGCAGAACTGCTGGGCTGCCATCACACTCTCAGCCTTGCCTGAGCCATGGTCCAGGTTCATGGTATCGTCCCAGTCCGAAAAACCCAGGCGCGGCAAGCCCTGTGGACCTCGATGTGCCAGCGTGAAATCCACCGCACGTTGCATATGCCCCCACACAGAATCGTCGCCCTCATCCGCATAGGCGAATGCGTTCGTCTAGGTAGGAAAAATCTCCCGTCTCGCGCAGGTAGGCGCACACCGCCATCACCAGCCACAGGTGGTCATCGCAGAACCACTGCGGTTTTTCAGGGTACTCGGCTGCCAGCCCAGCCCCGCCTTCCCCGGTCAGCGGGAAGACCTGATGCCAGGTATGCCCATCCCGGAATTGAAGTTTCCACAGTGTCGACAGGTTCTGGCGCGCCCGCTCAGGCGCATTCTGCACCACTGCCAATGTATCCTGGGCTGAGTCGCGCGTCCCCATACCTCGTCCAAGCCCCGTCTCATACGCCGAAGCAAAGCGCGACCAGAACAGGGTTGCCCGGCATTGCACCTGGTTCCACACATTCAACATGGCGTTCATCCTGGCATCCGGGGTTTCAACCTGGAATTTACTCAGGTATATATCCCACTCAGCTTTTTGGTCAGTAAAAGCCGCCCGCACATTTTCCACCTGTGCGTAATGGGCTACCAGTGGGGCGATTTGCTCGGCCGCCTCAGTGACCCCCAATATGTAGATGATCTCCTTCTCCTCACCGGGATCCAGGCTTGATTTCATGGCACAGTACGCCTACGTTATTCCCTCGCCCGCTCTGCGAGTTGTTGGGTATTCCATTCTCAACCACAACCGGATTCGATAGATCCCGGTAGCTGCCGATAAACGCCTCCCGCTCTGTATCGAAACCAGTCGGAGGCAGGCTGCTGGCAAAAAAGCTGGTGGTGGGACGAAAGGTGGTGTTTACGTAGATGATCCCATTTTCAACCCGGCTGTGCAGGACGTGCTGTCCCCAATCCAGGTTGTTCAAGTCGGCATCTGCATTCCACAGGCTGAACTCAACGTAGCTGAAGGAGCGCAGCAGTCGCGGCCGCCTGGACCGGTTGCGCAGGTGTAATACCCACAACTCGCAGGCTGCTTCCTCGGTCTCTTTAACGGATGGGCTGTGGATGGTGGAATGCGGCACAAAATAGGTTAACTCGCATTGGATTCCCCGGTAACGGCTGGTGATGCGCGTGTAGCCCGGCCCATGGCGGCACTCGTAAGCATCCAGCTTCCGCTCGGGGATGGGCTGCCAGGTCGGGCTCCAATACGCTCCACTTTCCTGGTCGCGCAGGTAAACGTAGCGCCCAGGCTGATCAACCGGGACGGCATTATAGCGGTAGCGGGTCACACGCCGGTTTTTGGGATCGCGATCGAAGGAGTAGCCTCCGGCGGTGTTCGAGATGATCCCACCGTAGCGTCCTTCGCCCAGGTAATTGATCCAGGGCGTGGGCGTATCCGGGCGGGTGATCACATACTCACCGCTGGTTTCATCGAAAAATCCAAATTGATTGGCGATCTTTTCGTTTTGCATGGCTTTACTCCGCGCGGCACAATGCTGAATAGATGAGAGCCGCTTAGCAGCTCTCAACCATTCACTGGGATAAATTTAATTGTGGTGGGCAAATGATAAAGGATAGCTCGTTATATTGAGCTGCTACGCCCGGGAATATTACCGCTTAACCTGTTTGTTGACTTCCGCCAGGACGGCGTTGACCTTTTCCTTAGTGATACCGAGCTGTGCTGCTTGTGGCATGGAGAGAATCATGTTCAGTGACATACCTTTCGCCATCGCCACCATTGGGTTATCCGCAACGCCTGGCATTTGTTTTTCCAATACGGCTTTTGCCTGTGGATCGTTTAAGAGTTCACCGAGCGTGGTATCGAGTGTGAATGCCATAAATAGCCTCCTAAAAAAATGAATTGGATGAATAGTGAATATTTCCGAGAATCTTGAGAAAATTTTATCATGAAAATTCTTCCCAACCTCGGCACCTGGACCATTTACCGGTGCCTAGGCTTCTCCACCTTCCATACGATCTGCAGTGCCCTGATACAACTCCCATCCCTGGCTGAGGATAACAGCCTGAGCCGCCAGAAGCCACAGGAAAAACAACGTCAATACGATGGCCACCCCATTTAGGATGGTTGCCAGGTTGGATTGAATGTTGGTGAGGAGTGATGTTACATTATCCATGGATGATCGAGATTGAACGACCATCTTTTCATACTCGCCCAGGCTGGATGAAATCAACGCCAACCCCATCTGACATGGTAACCAGATTTTCTTGTATGGATCCCATGTTGTCATCGGCGGTACTGAGTTTGGTCGACATTTCAACAAATGTATTCGGCAGAGTTTCGAGGCTTGCAGCCAACTCGCCTAATGAATCCGCCAAAGGTTTCTCCGGGTTGTAGGATTTGCCCGTCTGGCCCACTAAATTACCCAACAACGGTGTGGCACTCAATATAAAACGAAAAGCATCCAGAGATTTAATCGTGCTTTCGAGAACTTGCGCAGCCTCTTGGGCAGTGTACAGCGAAGATGTGGCTGCTTCCAGTGTGGAAGGTACGGTATCAGACATGATGGTGTTGATATCCATGAGCATTGGCGTGGTATTATCCACCGTGGTAGCCGTCGTACTCAACATGGTTGATAACGCATCCAGGCTATCAACAGTAGCTCCCAATGCCTGTCCAGTGATTTCCATGACATTTTGGCTGGTGGTGACACTCTCGCTGAGCGTGTCGATGGTGGTATTTGCAAAGCTGCTCACGGTTGGTTTTGCTACCCACACCGCAATAAGCCCAGCCAGACTGATCCCTAAACCAAGGATACCAGCGATCATGACCAATACCCCAAGGATACGACGTATGATTTTCATGACTCCTCCTTTTCTCTCTTTCGTGTGATTGGGTTACGATAGTAATATACTACTTAATCAGAACATCTCACCATTTTGATTTTGCAAAAGGTGAATAAAGGCTATATCCATAAGGGGAGATTGCATTTATTCCAGAATATGCTCATCGATATTTGATATATATGTTAAAAGCGTTCACTCAGAATCTCAATCAACACACCTGGGGTATACTAAACCTGTTATCAGATCAATCTCAATTAATCCTAAATATAATATGGACATGTAACACGCTTCATTTAATGCACTGACCAGACAGGAGATATAAATCATGCTTCACAACCGTGAGGAAGTTATCGCCCGCACCATCCGGGAGTTTGAGCTCCTGGACGGTCTAGTTGCAAATCTTGTCGATGAGGATTGGGAAAGGTTGCTGATCCGGTCCGAGTCGAAAGACCCCTGGACGGTGAAGGATGCCGTAAGCCATATCACCTATTGGAAAGCCGACAAAGTCCGCTCAGTCAGGGGGCAGCCGCGCCCGCCTGATTGGCGTGGATTGGACGAAACCGAGGAGAACCATAACATCTACTTGATCTGGCACGACCGTTCTCCTCAGGAGGTGCTGGCCTGGCACAGGCAGGTCCAGGAGCATGTGCTGGCCGCCCTGAGAGAAGCGCCTGAAGAATGGTTCAGCGGCAGGCAGCACAGGCCCGACTGGCCATACGACCTCGACGCACATTCTGCCTTCCACCGGGTCAGGGACATCGTACGGGCGCTTAAAACCAAACCATGAGCGGGGTGGTTGGTGGTGGTCGTTTGCTGTGCAGATTAGTTTTCAGCATTTTATCAGCTGAGTAAATCTAAAAAGACGGACTAAGAATTATGAAGAGAATTTGTATCGTGGGGGCTTCCGGAAAGCTTGGGCAGTACATGGTACAGCACGCCCTAAACCGGGGCTACGCAGTGGTTGGTGTGTGTCGAGAACAAAGCGTCCACAAGCTTGAGCCGTTCAAAGAGCGCATCACAATCATTCCCGGGATGACGAATGACCCCCAGGTCATCAAGCAGGCAGTCGCAGGGTGTGACGGAGTGCTCACCGTATTGGTACCCTGGGGAGCTAACCATTACTCATCGGGAACAGCCCAGGCTGTTCTCGACCATTCGAAACCCGGGGCGCGCCTCATTTTCTCCTGCGGCTGGCATATCACGCTGGACGGCAAGGACGTCTACCCTCCGTCCCTACAAAGACAAGAGAAGCTTGCCCGTTGGATTGGGCGGCTGACCCGCCTTGTCGATATCGATGACCAGGTGGAAGCCTGCCGGCGGGTGTTTGCATCCGACACCAACTGGACAGTTGTGCGGGGAAGCGACCTGGAAGAAGGCGAGAGCCAGGGATTACCTGTGTGGAGCAGGCATGTAGGTGACCCCATCCTTGAGAGCAACCTCACCCGTCGGGTGGATTATGCCCTCTTCATGGTGGCAGCCCTCGAGAATGACGAACTGATTCATGAGGCACCCGCCATCGTAGGTTGCCAGACCTCCTCAGCCCTGGCTGCCAGCGCACGAGTCAAAGCCTGACAGGCTGGATTTATCAGTCAAGCTTTGTCGTTGGGTTATGATAATTGGAGCCCAGATGGGTGACCAATTGGATACGGGTCCAATAGGTTCAAAATATAAAAAAAGACCCTGAGGACTTGGAGGTACTTCCTCAGGGTCTATAAATTGACTTAAGTACTTAACTTTCGAACATACTTTCCATCGCCTGGTTTGCCTGGAGTGGTGTTGTCCCCATCGAAAACACCCATTCAGTGAGTAGAGATTTTACTGCTCTTTCAAGAATGGATTTCTCCTGGTCATTCAACTTGGAACTGCGCTGGTAGTATTTCAAATCCCGCACCACCCGGCAGATTGAAGATAATTGCCCATCTTTTAATTGGTCTGTGAGCTGCTTTTTTCGCAGAACACGGTCCTCCAGCAAATTCTCGTTCTGGGCTGGTCAGGATGGGTAAGGTATTGATAAACTCCTCTGGTGGGGTGGGTTCGCGCAGGCTGTTTTGCCCTTCATCATTCATGGGAATCCAGATCGTCATGTCATTCATCCGAACGACATAACAGTTTTCCTGTTTTCCATTGATGGTCATTTCCTCGATTTGGGTGATCTCACCAAGGCCAAATGTACAATGAATAACTTGATTGCCAACTTGAAAGCCCATGATACACCTCTCTCCCTACCCAATAAATAAATCACGGATCAGGATGTAGGGCACCCTGATCCGTTGAAAATATGGTTTAGTCTACCAGCGTCGGCTGCCGTACGATTTACGAGGGCGCTCTTCGCGTGGACGGGCAATGTTCACCTTGATCTCGCGGTTATCGAGCGTTTTTCCGTTTAACATCCGGATGGCGTTCTCCGCCTCTTCCTGGTTGTTCATCGTCACGAAAGCAAAGCCCTTCATGCGTCCAGTATCGCGATCCTTGATCACTTCCACTGCAACAACCGTCCCAGCTTCAGCGAATTTTGCGCGCAGTCCGTCCTCGGTTGTATCGTAGGACAGATTTCCAACATATAATTTTGCATCCATTCTTTTTTCCTTTTTTAAGTGTGCAACTAACCTCAGTCATCCCGGCATCTAGGCAGCTGTTATAAGAGCATCCAGGATCAACTTCGAAAAAAGAAACCGCCATTCGATGCAGAATGGCGGCGTTTATAACCGAGCGCGAATCTGGAGTCCGTGTAAAGGTAATTATATCAGACTTTGAAGGGATAACAAGGTTTGGAAAATGATTATTTGCTAATGTTTTTGATTATCGTCCTTTCCATTCGCCGGATGACGAACGTTTTCCTCGGTTAAATTGATTTCGTATCCCCGTTAGAAAACCTTTCACGCTATCCAAAATACCTGGCTTTTCTTCAACCGGTGGCGGGAGAGGGGGTTTCTCCATGATCTTTCCATAAATGTAGCGGAACACCAGGTTTCCCGTGGCAATTGCCGGGGTTGCTAAAAGTGCCCCCAGGATCCCAAATGCCCCGGCACCGGCGATGGTGCCAATTAAAACCACCAGGGTGGGGAGATTCACTGCATCGCCCATGATTTTGGGCACGATCAATTGATTTTCCATCAGCTGGACAAGCACGTAAAAAGCAATAACAATCATCGCAAAAACCAGGTGGTTAATATCAAAATTGGTGGATCCGAATAACAGGGCGAGCAGAACCGCTGGAATTGCCGCCAGAGTAGGGCCAACATTGGGGATCAGTTCCATCACTCCCGCAATAACACCCAGTAAAATCGCTTGAGGCAGTCCAAGTATCGTCGCCCCCAGCCAGATGACGATGCCGATGAACAACATTAGCGTCATCTGACCGCGCAGAAAACCAGTCCACGTCCGGCGGATATTCATCAGTAGCCCATTAAGCTCCGGGCTATAATCCGGAGGGATCAGGTCTGCATACCAGTTCGTAAACGCTTCCGCAGTGAGTGACATTTGCAGCGACATCAACAACGAGAAAAATAATGATACCAGAACTGAAAAAGTGGGTCCCAAAATATTTGCCAGGGTGCCCATTGCCTTCCCAAATCCACTGGTGAAATCAGCCACCGACAGGTTTAAACCCGAAGCCCCGACCTGGCTTGCGGAGGCAAAACTTTCCAGTTTTACAGAAAGGGAATCCAGGGTGGGTTGTAATATCGCCGCCACCCCGGGGTTGGCTTGCAACGCACTTGATATGGATTGGATCACCTCATTCAACTGGCGGGCTGCCAGATGAGTGTCGATTTGCGTGACGAAGTTAAACGCTTGCACCAACGATGGGACAGCCAACAGGGGGACCAGTACCAGGATGGCTACCACAAAGAAATATGTGATCCCAACTGCCAGCCCTTTTTTTATCCGCATGCGGCGCATCATCAACCGGATCAATGGATCTACCAATAAAGCCAGCAGTGCTGCGCCGATCACCATGGGTATGGCTGACCGCCCGATAAACAATACAACGATCACCGACACGAACAGGAACACACCCATAATGTAACGCGTGGGGGCACTCCAGCGGTTGCTGGCCGGGGTTGCCACCGCAGCTGCGGTTTTCGCCACTGGCTGGTTGATTTTGGGTGCTAACCCTGCTATCGGAACTACAGATGAGGCAGTCGGCATTTGAACCGAGGCGGTGGTGGATGGATTCCCAGGTGCGAGGCTTGTCTGATTTGATGATAAATCTGTTACCTGGTCTGCAAATTCGTTGCTGCTCGGTTCACCATCCTCACCGGGTTCGGAATAAGGCGGTGCTTGCCGGAAGAACGCTTTGATCCGGTCTGTGCGCGAAAGAACCAGTGAAATCACCGCCCCGATGATCGCCCCGATTGAAAAGACCATCAATGCCAGCCTGCCATTACGTGATTGGTCTTTATCATTGAGATGATCATCTGTTTTCATTCAGGTCTCCATGTTCTTCTATGATAGGTATCTACATCTTATTTCATTGAATCAACCTGTTGATGAACTTCCCATGTAAAATAGATCGTTGAGCACGGGGCGTCTCGAACGCTCAACCAATCGTACGAGTTACGCTCTGTTCCCACCCAGACCAGCTGAAGATCAATTGACCTCCAGCTGGTCTGCCCTTTAACCGATGACATCTGACGAAAAATTAATAGTTGATCTTACGCGGCAGGCTCTTGGCTTGCTCAACCCACTCCTGCACCTGGTTGAGTACCGGCAGTCTCCGCACCAGCTTCTTTTCCTCGTTCACTAACCCCAACTTGGCAAACAGGTTGTCTGGGTTGCGCTGGGCCAGCTCGACCACGGTATCTACACCCGCCATCTCCAGTAGATCGGCGTACTCTGACCCCACCCCTTTAATACGGAATAAGTCGACGTGGTTGACCCACTTTAGCACCAGGGTATGGCTGATCCCAGCGGCTGTGGCGATCTCTTCCCTGCCTTTAGGGAAAGCGCCTTTTTCCAGCAGGTCGAGCAGGTTGTTAATCCCGATTGCATTCAGCTTGGCGGCATACACCGGGCCTATGCCTTCGATATATTCCAGGTTGGATTTGAATTTATCGTCATCCTCCCCACTGATGACAGCAACCTTGCTATCCTCAGAAAAAGCCTCAGCTGCGAGGGGTTCAACGGGCACTGCTGCGGGGGCAACTTCCTCGATTGTCTCAACTGGGGCTACAGGTATAACTGGGGCAGGCTCCTGCCTGGTTTCTTCAACAACTGCAGCCACACCAGCCGCACCGACTACCGCCGCAGCGGGAGCAGCCTCAACCGGGGCTGGCATAGGGACCTCTACAGATTTAACGGGTGTCGCAGGCTCAACCATGGCAGCGCTACGCGTGCGTCCTGGCCTGTACAATGATCCCTAAGATCACCATTACCAGGAATAAGATCAGCAGCAGTGGCGAGGTATCGAGCATCACCCTTACCGGGTTTTCCAATAACAGGGACACCGGTCTGAACAATGCCGTGATGACGCCCACGACCAATCCCGCACCCAAAACAGATGAGGCAATAATGATCACCCACTTCTGCAGGTTGAGTATCAGGGTCACCGCTGCAAACGCAATTGCCACCACGATACCGATCAGCCACATGAGCCAGCCCCAAGACATGCCAAGCCACAGCAGCAGCCCCACGGTCACAAAATAACCCAGCGATGAAGCGATGATTGCCACTCCGAAGAGATAGAACGGGAAGGCGAGCACCGCAAACAGGATGCCGACCAGTAAACCGACCACCCAGCTCGTGATCGTCGTCAGGAAACCCTCATTAAAAAGCACCTGGATGGACTGTGCACCTAACCAGAGGCCGAAGAAAAAACCCCAGATTGGTAGCAGGACCCGGAAGAGTTTATATCCGGCAAATGCGAGCGCCAACCCGAATAAGGACGCAATCAGGGCGGTGCAAGCCAGGGTGAAGAATAAATCCGTTGACATGTTTTCCTCCTCTATGTATTTCTTAATTTAGATTTTAAATCTACGATGAATTATAAGACCGAATGAACCAGTTCACAGACGGTTTTCCAATAACTACCCCCGTGAATACAGAAGAAAATCAGAATCACTCAATTGATGGTTTTCAATCCGGCAGGAATCTTTTCCGTTCAGCCTCAATCACCAAAGCTTTTTCCATTTGACCGCCTAATTTATAAGCCCGGCTTAGCTGGGTGTACAGATCCCTCAAATCTTCCTCATCTGGCAATTCTGGCGGAACCGCCTCCCGCACAAATTGGAGGGCGTGTTCAAAGTGGATGACAGCTTCACTCACTGCCGATAGACGCAGTGCATCTCGCCCGGCAGCCAGGCTATACTGGAAGGCGGCCTGCCTCAGCCCGGCAGCCAGCGCATGGTGGGCTAGCACGGCTGCTAACTCCCCACCCTTTTCGAGAACTTCCAATGACCGCCTGTGGAAAAGCTGCCGTCGCGCATCCCCGGCTTCGGTGTACACCACGTCGCGCAGCATATCATTGGTGAAAGTGTACGCACTGATCACTCCTGGTTGGATGGTTTCCAGTAAGAGCCGACCGCTGATCAATTCATCCAGGGCGGGTAGAGCCTGATCTTCGCTTAGGTTTGAGATGGCGCACATGCGCTCAAAGGTGATCCGATACTCAAGCGCGGCTCCACCTGCTAACAGGCTGAAGGCATTCGGACTGAGTCGATTCAAGCGTGAGCGGATTACATTATGCACAGTAGACGGGACACGCACCGCCTGCCCAAGATCGTGATCATCGTCCACGGCAAAGGTCCATTGTCCCTCCGCCCGCCGCTTTGGTTGCAATACACGCCGTTCGAGCAAATCCTTGAGGGTCTCAATCAGGTAGAAGGGCTGTCCATGTGTTTCATCGTACAACCACTGAGCGAAGCCAGCATCGGGGGGTGATAGGATGGATAGCATCATTTGCACTGTTTCATGTTCCCCGAGCGGCTCCAGCTCAATATGAACCGGCGTCAATGCGCGCCCCATTCCTTCCAGCCATTGGCTCAATCCCTGCGGGCTGCCTCCGAGCTGGGGTTGGGTCATGGGGTGCAAAGCTTCCGATCGCAGACTGGCCAAAAACAAGACCCGTGCCGTGCTATCTTTCCAGCGGCGGATGGCATATTGCAGCAGGTCTAATGTGGCGCTGTCTGCCCACTGTAAATCGTCCATAAACAGCACCAGTGGCGCTCGTTTGGCCAGAGCCAGCATAAATTGCACCAGGGGTTCGTACAACTGCGCCTGGCTTTGATCTGCTTCCGGGTGAGGAGACTCCACAGGCGTGGGGGATAAATTCGGAAAGTGTTGGCGCAATTCTGGCATCAGCTGACTCAGCGGCGACAACCAGATCTCATCCACCAAATCTACTAACGAGCTTTCACCCTCGAGCCTCAGCCGGAGTGCTTCTACCAACGGTTGAAAAGGCAAATGACTGCCACTCTCAAAGGCACTTCCCAGCAGCAATTCTGCACCCTGGCTAGTTGCCCAATCGATAAATTTCCTGGCCAGGCGGGTCTTACCGATCCCAGCCTCGCCGCGTAGTACTAAAAGCTGAGGCTGGTCATCAGCAGCGCGTTCATAACATTTTACAAGCTCCTGGTACTCGCGGTTGCGCCCGGCAAACAGGTTTCCCAGAAAAGCGACCGAAGTATCCGCTTGTTGTGGACGAAGCGTGGACCGACGGTCGTAAGGACGTTTAAGGGATGGCTGTGTGCGAATACGCTCTGCCAACACAGTTGTATCCGGTTCTGGCTCGATACCCAATTCGTCTGCTAAAATGGCGCGACATTCCTCGAATGTCTCCAGTGCCTGCCCGCGCTCACCAGCTGCAAAGTGTGCCCGCATCTTGCGGCGATAGGCAATTTCGTTCAGCGCATCCAGGGCAATCCAACGCGAAGCTGTCTCTGTGGTACCGGCAAACTCGCCCTGCGCAAATTGGATTTCGGATAGGCGGTCAAGGATCAAACCCAACCGGCGATTCCAGACCTCGCGCTGAATGGCAGCCCAATCGTCGAAGTCAGGCGCATCTCCCAGCGAAAATCCTGCCAGGAAATTACCACGCTGACAGACTGCCGCCGATTGTAATAAAGGCAGGCTGGCTGTACCCTCCGGCAGTGTCCGGCTAGAACGTTCTGCGCGTGCCAGCGCGTAAGCACGTTCTACCGTTCGCAGGTCAAAGTTGATATTGGCATCTGGATTCAGGCTCAGCGAATTATGTGTGACAGAAAGATAGGATGTTTGGGCTTGACCACTTGCCTGGCGTAAGGCTGTTTGCAGGTGATCGAGGGTATTACGAAGCGATGCATGGCTACGCTCAGGGCTGGCTTCCGGCCACAGCAGGGCTGCCAGATGCTCGCGTGGTTGTGGCCCTGACTCTATCGCCAGGTAGATCAGTAGCGCCAGCGTCTTGCGCGTGGGAAACGTCACCAGGTTTTCACCCAGGCGCACTTCAGGAGGTCCCAATGCATAGAGATGTAATGGTAGTACCTGGTCAGCCATTGCACGGCTCCTTGTGACGCTTTTGAGACGCATCGTCATTATACTCAGGTTAATGATTAATAGAAAGATTTTGATTCTTAAAAAGTGAGTGAAGTAACCCGAAAGAAGGCCCACGATGTCTGGTATTGTTCTAACATTCCCCATCCTGGACGGAAAGGTGGAAGCCTGGCGGCGATTTTGCCAGGAATTATGTGGCTTTCAACGAAAGTCGTACGAAGCCTCACGCCAAAGGTTGGGTATCACGTGTGAACGGTTGTCTTTGGTGGAAACCGCCTTTGGAGCGACTTCTGTGACCACGTTGGAAGCACCTGATGTGGCGCAGGCTTTGGGGCAGATCATCGCCTCAGATCTCACGTTTGACGTCTGGTATCGGGAGAAGCTGCAGGAGCTGCACGGCGTCAACCTGGCTGGGTATGAGCAATTCACCCAGCCAACACCACTCCCACCCAACCAGGAGCTGCTCTTTGAGTGGTCTTTAAATTCCAGCAACACCAAGAAGAGCTAAATCTTCTTGTCAAAATGGTCATGCAAAAGGGTTAGATCCTTCGTATGACCTCAATAATAAAACCATATTCAAAAGAAATGGAGAAAAGAATGGGAATACTTTCATGGATTGTCGTTGGTTTGATCGCTGGTTGGTTAGCAGGGAAGGTCATGAAAGGGGGAGGCTTTGGATTGATTGGTGATATTGTCGTCGGTGTGTTAGGTGGATTGTTGGGAGGCTGGATTGCTACCACATTCCTGAATTTAGGCGGGATGACAGGGATCGACATCAGGTCAATCCTGATTGCGTTCGTTGGGGCTGTACTGTTGCTTCTCGTAGTGCGTTTGATTAAACGGTGATAAACCAGACGTAATAAGAGACGATTACGTCTTCGAGTGCACTCACAAATTCAGTAGGCCGACATCCCCGCATCTGTCGCGTGTAGTGTATCAAGGGTGAAAGCCAATTACCTTAGCGGAGATTGAGCTGGATCAGTTGACGAATAACTTGGTGCAGCTGGAGGATAACCTGTTCTCCAACCCATAAGGTGGGTGGAGGATTTAAATTCCGCTCACACTAGAAGAGATACGCATTGGAAGGCTGGCGCGCTACACTGCCCGGAGCGCTGGCGTAAATAACAGGGGCAGTATATCCGAAGGATAAAAGGAACACAAAATGAACAAGGACATTTTAGAAGGCAAGTGGAAGGAAATGCACGGCCAGATGAAAGAGTGGTGGGGCAAGCTCACCGACGATGAGCTGGAACAAGCAGGCGGCAATGCCGAACAAATCGTCGGATTACTCCAACAGAAGTATGGCTACACCCGCGAGGCCGCTGAAGAGGAATTCAATCGGCGGATAAATGATCTTGAGAAGAAAGTTGAAAAAGCTTGAGCTACCCTGAACACACCCATGGCGAAAGCCAGAAAGGAAATTGAAAATGAACGATAAGCAATTTGAAAACAAAGTTGATCAGGACGTTGAACAAGCAAAAGATGATATAGCTACACTGGGGGATGATGGCATCACCGGGTTGACCAGGAAATTTGAACAATTGACAGATGACACAAAGAAAACGGTAGATGTCGCAGTAAAGAATGTTAATAAGGCTGTTGGACAAGGATTGAGTGAATACAATGCGAAAGTCCAGGATGTTGCAGACAGAGTTCCGGGTGACTTCGCCAAGAAAGTTGCTGGATACCCTTGGGTATCGATCACGATATCCCTGGCTGTTGGTCTGCTGCTGGGGGTATTACTCAAACCAAGCCGGCAGCATCTTGGGTAACTCCAAAATGGTCAGGTCGATAAAATATTCGACTTGCCAATGTGAAGAAAACCCAGGGTTGTGAAACACTCTGAAAGGAGAATTGAAATGGAGCTGATTAAATTTATTCTGTGGCTCAGTGCTGGGGCTGTTATTGGCTGGTTTGCCAGAGGGATAGTCACGACAGAAGACGGGTGGACCCACAAACAAGTACCTGCCAAGGTTTCCAGCTCTGAGGAGAGCTAAGCCACCTTGTTGAAACGGTCATGCGGAAGGTGTAGATCCTCCGCATGACCCCAATCGATAAACCTGATCAAAAAGATAGGATACTTGTATGAAAAAATTCACAAAGAACATCGGCATGCTCTTACTGGCCATCTGGCTCATCCTGACCGGGCTGATTGCCTTGTTCAGCTTGAGCTTTGATGGCCTCGGTGTGATCATGGGGCTGCTCGCCATTGCGGCCGGCATCTTCATTTTACTGGGCCGTTAGGTTCGACGGTTAGGTCAACAGTCACTTGGTCAACCGTGACCAGGTGGCTGCCAATAATTAATACATCATTTAAAAGGAGAAATCTCATGTCACTAATCTGGATCATCGTCATAGTTCTGGTAATTCTATGGGCTCTCGGCTTTTTCGGTCGGAACATAAGCTCGAGCTTCCCAAAGACCGGCGGTTGGATCCACACTCTGATCGTTATCGCCATCATACTCATCATATTGAACCTCCTTGGTGTGATATAAACCCATCGCGATTCAACAATTGGATCGAGTCTGTCGACGCTAATGAAGTCTTCATTTTGCTAAACCGCAATGTCACATGCCACCCAGTTGATCAACTGGGTGGCAGATGGTATCGGTTTTCCAGCCTCCGCAGCGCTGAACGGTGAGCCATCCCGCGGCCTCGGGGACTGCGCTTCTGACTCTTCGATTACCCGAAAATAAAAGGAGTAAAACCTTATGTTACCTATTGGTGATGACAATTCCGCTCGCAGAACTGTTCCAATAGTTACGTATGGCTTGATCGTTCTGAATGTCCTGTTTTTCATTGTAGAGCTGAGTGGTGGTGACGCTTTTATTGAGAAATGGGCTTTCGTCCCTAGCCGCTTTCCTTGCCAATCCCCTGGCCGATTTTCTAACCCTCTTCACCGCCATGTTCATGCATGCCGGGTGGGTTCACCTGGCTGGTAACATGCTCTACTTATGGATCTTCGGTGACAATGTGGAAGACCGCTTTGGGCATATCAAGTTCTTAATCTTCTACCTGATCTGTGGGCTTGCTGCCACTTTTGCACAGTTGGCGGTTAATAGCGGATCAGATGTGCCAAATTTGGGTGCCTCTGGGGCGATTGCGGGGGTGCTTGGCGCTTACATTTTACTGTTCCCTCAAGGAAAGGTCAGAGTATTGCAAGGCCAACGAGAGATCCAGGTGCCCGCACTGATTGTGATTGGGATCTGGATCGTCCTACAGTTTTTTGTCTACTTCGGTTCCATTTCCAGCACCGCGCAGACAGGTGGCGTCGCTTATATGGCACACATCGGCGGATTTGTGGTTGGGTTTTTATTGACCTTTTTGTTTCGTGGGAATCGTGGACGGCCAGCGTTAACCTCGTGAGCATAGATCTGGCTGGTCAGCATAGTAATTTTGGCTTTTTTCAAGATGTTTTGAAGGGAAATAAAACATGACACTCCAACCACCTTCACAACCCTACCAATGGACATTTCGCCGCGTCATGGGGGCGACTCTTGTCCTGGTTTTTATCGCCCTTAGCTTCTGGCTACTCTATCGATTTAACCAAGTCGTTTTCATCTTATTCATCGCCATCGTGATAGGCACAGTGATCAGACCAGCCGTCACCTGGTTGTACCAGCGAGGACTCCCCCGGATTGCGGGAGTAATTCTTGTTTACCTTATCTTGCTCGCCCTGCTCATCAGCTTCGTGCTGTTATTATTCCCCTTGCTTGTCGAGCAAGGTACAACGATTGCTGCTGCTGTCCCAGGTTATTACCAAAGCTTGCGCGAGTGGATGTTAAATTATCCTAATCCATCGATCGTGCGCTTAAGTGAGTTCCTCCCGCTGACACTACCAAGCCTGCAGCCGATAGCGCAAACGGCACAACAGATGCTGGCTTCTGCTGGGCAAGCGCTGGGTTACGTGTCTCTAGCGGCAAAGGTTATCTTTATAGCTATTGTTATTTTGCTATTGGCCTATCACTGGACGATCGATGGACCGCGCATCATTCAATCCTTGTTGCCGCTGGTTTCAAAGGACCAGCGCGAAGTGATTAGCGAACTGATCTCGGCCATGGAAACCAAGATTAGTTCCTATCTTGCCGGGCAAGCTATCCTTTGCCTGATCATCGGCATCATGGCCCTGGTTGCTTATCTGCTGATTGGCTTGCCCAATGCCCTGGTGCTGGCGCTCGTAGCGGGTGTATTGGAGGCTGTACCGATGATCGGACCGCTGCTTGGTGCCATTCCTGCGGCGGTAATTGCCTTATCCATCGCACCTTCCAAGTTGATCTGGGTGATCGTTGCCACGGTAGTTATTCAGCAGATAGAAAACAGTTTACTGGTGCCGCGCGTCATGCGCAAGGCGGTGGGGATCAACCCGTTCGTCTCCCTGCTGTCTTTTTTTGCCTTTAGCTCTTTATTCGGTATTGCCGGTGCGCTCATGGCAATTCCCATGGCAGCTATTATTCAGCTCCTCCTCGATCGCTTCGTCTTTCATCCAGGATCGATCGAAGCGGAAGTCTCGACCGGGCGCGACCTTGCCAGCCGGCTACGTTATGAAGCATTGGATCTCGCTCAAGACTTACGCAAGCAGGCTCGCCTCAAAAAAGGAGGCACAGATTTAAGAGTCAAGCAGGTTGATCAGGTGTTGGATGAAATTGAGACCATAACAACCGACCTCGACTCTCTGTTAGCCCAAGTCAGTATTTCAGGTACACCATGACGAAGAAACTGGTAGTGTTCGGAATGGCGGTTATGACCACGGCGCTGGCACTGGTGATATTATGGCAGTTCCGCATCGTCGTTGTTTACGTTTTGATCTCGTTAATGCTAGCAGCTACTCTACGCCCATTTTTTAAACGCCTGGCCGGAGAAAGCCTGGCTGTGCGCCTGGCTTGGATCCTACTGTACCTGGTGGCCTTGGCCAGTCTCATCTTCTTACTCTTCCTAACCACTGAGGCTGCGATCCAAGAGCTTCAACAGTTGGGCCATACTGTAGCGGTGCAGGATAAGTGGGTGCTACCGGTATGGCTGGAGAGCAGCTCATTCCAACAGGTTCTGTTAACCCGACTGCCACCACCGAGTAAGCTCTTCGAAGCAGTTACCGGTAATCAGGGGCAGCTCGTGCTTCCAGCCTTACTCGGATTCACTCAGGGCGTCGGTAGCATCCTGAGTGCTGTGATCGTCATTCTATTCTTGAGCATCTATTGGAGCATTAATCAAATTCATTTTGAACGACTCTGGCTCTCATTACTTCCATCTGGTCAGCGTAAAAAGGCACGTGGTATTTGGCGAACAGTCGAGCCTGATATTGGCGTTTATATTCGCGGCGAGTTAATCCAGAGTCTCCTGGCCGGGCTGCTAATCGGCCTTGGCTGCTGGCTGCTTGGGTCCCCATATCCAGCGATATTGGCGTTGGTCGGTGCTCTTGTATGCCTGATACCCGTCGTTGGGATGGCATATAGCGGTAGTTACCGTGCTCTTGGTGGGGCTGCTGACCAGCGTTCCACTTAGCCTGATTACAGCTCTCTATGTGCTTGTTGTAATGATTGCCTTGGGAGTATGGGTTATGCCACGACTTTTTACCCATAGATGGAATAACCCGATTCTAACCGTAGTTCTGCTGATTGCCCTGGCAGACGCTTTTGGCCTTTTGGGGATCATTGTTGCACCACCATTATCCGTTGTATGCCAAATCCTGTGGAGTCGCCTGGTTACCCACCGTGCTGTTTCAGGAGCAGCGGATCAAATATCAGACCTCAAGGAGCGGCAAGCAATGGTTTGGGCTGCAATCAAGGCGATGGATGAACCACCGCTCCCATTGGTGACCAGCAGCATGGAGCGCCTCTCCCATCTGATTGAGAAAGCTGAACCAATTCTACAAGCCAGCCTGCAGACCGAAGCTTCTGGACAATTCCCCTCACCCCAGCCTACTTCCACTGAAGGTGGACCGGCTGTATCTAGAAAATCCTGAGAAACAGGCGATGACTATACCTCGAATGGCTACGTCCATGGCACACCTTTGGCAAAGGGGTATCCGCAGAGTCCGCAGGCTTAATGAGAGGACACATGGCTGGTTAGGGATGTTGGCAGGCGCAGCCATGGAAGCCTTAAAGCCCAGCTCAGCGATTACAGCCGCTGCAATTGCCTACTTTGCCCTCTTCTCCCTATTTCCCCTCACCCTCTTGAGCATTTCCATTGCCAGTTTCAACCTTGGCTCGTTGATGGACCAACAACTCATCGTACAAAAACTAGAGTTCATTGCACCAGCCCTCGGTCAATTGTTGGGTAAAAATATTGACGAAATCATCCGGGCACGCGGACCGGTTACCGGTATCGCTTTAGTTGGTCTGATCTGGTCTGCCTCCACAATTTTTTACACTCTCACCCATAACCCTGAATGGAATTTGGAGCAATAAACGAAATCGGCCAGTTTGGAAGCGCCGTGGTCTGGCAATACTTTTTGTCCTGAGTTTTCGTTGGTCCGGCTCTTTTCCTGGCTTCGTTTGCTAGCAGCCTGATAGCCAACCTGCGCACCTGGTTGCCCGACCAATTCATTCCAATCGGGGACGTTTTCAGTATTGTATTGGCTATCTTGCTCGATGTTGCCTTGTTTATGATACTCTACATCATGCTCCCACATGGAGCTTCTTCCTGGCGCGAGATTTTACCTGGCGCGATCAGTGCCGGTTTACTCTGGGAGCTGGCTAAGAAAGTCTTTTTATTCTTTGTTTCCAGCTATATCTCCGTCTCGAACCTGGTCTACGGTTCAGTGGCAGCCATAATTGCCTTCCTGTTCTGGGCTTATGTGAGTGGCCTCATCTTTCTCTTTGGTGCTTTCTTGAGCGTTGCTTATTACAAGCTAAAACAACAGAAACTAGAAGTGGTAAGCCCAATATAGTTTATTAAAAATCTCAAAACCAATGATGACTTTCTACTCACTGGCAAGATACCCTCAGCACATCTCAATGAATTTCCGGATCATTACACACGTGTGTCGAAAATTGATAAAGAGGCTGATGAATTTTGGCGGGTAAAGAATAGAGTTGTGCGATACACGAATTACCCATTGGTGTGCATCACACCCATATATATGAGGCGAACTCCCCACATGACATGTTCTGGTGGGGGCTATTCACAGCCAATATCTTATCGGTTTTATGCTTTCCACATGAGAAATTATACATCGAGTGCTTTTCTCGATGCCAATTTCCTTAAACCCCTTGTGAAAACAGAACATCTGTGCTAAAATTAGGGTGCGTACAAATATTGATATGGTGATTTTACATATCAATATAAGCACCCGTACATCGGGTGTTTTTTCCCGATGCAGGTGCGTACAAATATTGATATGGTGATTTTACATATCAATATAAGCACCCGTACATCGGGTGTTTTTTCCCGATGCAGGTGCGTACAAATATTGATATGGTGATTTTCCATATCCATAAATGCACCCGTATACCGGTTGATCTTCACCGGTATAAGATGCGTTCATTTGGCAATCCGGTGCTTTCCCGTATTGATAAACGCAGTCGTATATCGACCGTTCTTTGGTCGATAAAGGAGCGATTGTACAGTATCCCCGTGATTTCACTGCTTTACGACCGTGGGCAGACGGTCTTTGTCTGTCGCAGTCTCGCGACTGTAGTGTAGGAGCGAGGAATAGGCATTCTATCCACGAAATCAACCTAACCCTACCCCACACAGGAAAGGTGAATTGAATGCATTTGAATTATTTAGATACAATTCAACCCAACGCAACACCCTACCAGCCAGGTGTTCACCCGTCTCCATAAATACTATTCGTTCCGCTTCGTTTTATTTTAATTCGAATCCACCCAAGCTACAGGTTACGCTACAATCCCCATAACGCCTTACCACCCGATCACCCATGCACCCGATTACCTGCTTAAGTTCATTTATCCTTTGCATCCTTTTTGACCTTCGGATACCCAGCGAATGAATGAGCAGGGGATACCCAGCGAATGAATGGAGGGGATACCCAGCGAATGAATGAGCTGGGTGGTAATCTTTCCTTTTCCCATCTCACGGCTCAGTGCTCTGTCAAGTCCTGAAATACGTTTACAGGAAAAGTTAGTAATTAGTAAGTCCATCAGTATCATCTGGGATCACCAAAGAAGGGACATCAGAACGATGACCGAAGTACACATCATGTGGGACCGCCAGATTGAGTGAAAAATGAGGTCGATCGGTATTATATAGATGAACCACCTCCTTAACCGCCAAATTGACTTGAGTGAAATTCATGAAACGGGTGTCCAGTCGATATTCGGATTTCAAGATACCGATCAGACGTTCGGCGAAGATGTTGTCATAACAATTGCCGATAGCGCCCATGCTGGGTTGAATGTTGCTGGCGAGCAAAGTGTTCATGTAAGCATGGCTTGTGTATTGGACGCCATGATCGGAATGGTGGATCAAATCGCAGGTGGCACTGGAGCGATGAGACAAAGCCATATCAAGGCTGCTCAGTGCACCATCTGCAGCCAGGGAAGTGGAAACATGCCAGCCCAGGATATAACGTGCAAAGAGATCCATCAAAACAAACAAGTAGGCAAAGCGGTCTATTTCCACATCCAGATAAGTAATATCGCAAACCCAGACCTGATTTGGGTGGGAGATGGTCAAGCCAGGAAGCCGGTTAGGAGCTCTCCACAGACCAGGAATGGTCGTTCGTCGGTAAGTTTTACGCCGTTTGACCAACAAATCTTGTCTACGCATGAGCTCAAACAAGCGATCGCGCCCAATTTGCAGCCGTTCAGCTGCCAGAAGTGGTTGTATTTTGAACAACAGCTTGCGACCTCCCATGCGAGGATGCCTTCGTCTGACTTGGCGGACCATTTCCAACACAACTTCGTCATTAGACTGGCGTTCGATTTCTCGCCACATCTTCTGGTAATGTGCTTGGCGACTTATGGAAAACTGGGCACAAATCTGAGCCATGCTCACTTGGCACTCCCTTTGTCGGGTTTTCCAGAAGAATTGTTGGATGATGGAAGTACGTTTTTTTTCACCCAATCACCATTGACTTCTTGCAGCACATCAAGCATGCTTTCCAGCTTCAGCTTCTCCAACATAACCTTACCCAATGCTTGTTCCAATTCCTTCACTTGCTTTTCCAGCTCTCGCACCCGGTTGGCTTCCTCCGCCTTTTGGATACGTATGACTTCGGTCCTGTATCCTTGGGTAGCGTATTTCTTTATCCAACCCTGGATGGTTTGCCCGCCTACAATCCCATATTTCTTCTGCAAGGAGAACACATTGGCACCAGCTTCATATTCTGCCACTACTTCTATTTTGAATGATTTACTATATCTTTTGATTGTCTTTGTCATCCTGTTTTCCTTAAATCTTACTGTAAATATATATCAGGACGACACACTAACAGCTAACTGCTAACTGCTAATAGCTAACAGC
>CAVTQM010000011.1:0-9906 GCA_963736805.1 uncultured Chloroflexia bacterium | reverse complement strand
CGGCGGGGGTGGATTTATTCCAATCCGGTATATGTCGACTGACTTTTCAACATAATTCATCATTGAACTGTATTTTCACATCACCTACGAATATTTACGTAGATCCTTATCGGGGATGGGTGAGTAATCACTTTTCAACGTAATTACTCATCGCTTTGAACATTTCTCTTTGGGTGAATTAGGGATTTGTCATTGCGAGACCAGCGTTCTCTGCTTGTCGTGGCAATCTTCATTTTCCAAGATTGCTTAATATAATTTCTAATCCCAGTTGACCACCAAGATCTGTGGAAGATTGCTTCGGCAAAGGCTGCCTCGCAATGACAGCTTAATGGATGCGATTATTGTGTGTAACCGTGATCACTGCGGCGTATTGCAACTCGATGAGTAATTACACATTGATGTAATTACTCACCCATCCCCCCTTTTTTTTCCCTTCCCTAAAAAACTCTGGGAAGGTGGGAAGATGAGACTGCATCCAAATGCTCACAGGGGACATAAAAATACTGGATGAGTGAGTAGTTACACTCCAATGTAATTACTCACACTAAAGAATTTGTCATTGCGAAGGAGCGTTCTTTGCGACTGAAGCAATCTCTCTTTAACTTACACTGAGATTGCTTCAACCAGCTGCAAAAAACGCAGAACGCTGGTTTCGCAATGACAGGCGAGAAATTGTATGTTCTGAATAATGGTGAGTAATTATCTTTCGACCCTAGAACCCTTGTTCTAATTACAATTTAAGGGTATGATTATTGTTCTGCTTCTCGAACATATCCCTCCAGCCTATTCGAGGATCCATGGAATTCAAACTTCAAGCCCCCTTCCATCCCACCGGTGACCAGCCGGAAGCCATTCGCCAAATAGTGGATGGTATCAATAAGGGTTACAAGCACCAGGTGCTGCTGGGTGCTACAGGCACCGGTAAGACCTACACCATGGCGCAGGTCATCACCCAGGTTCAGCGACCGGCATTGGTGATGGCCCACAACAAGACCCTGGCAGCCCAGCTGTATGCTGAATTCAAGGAATTCTTCCCTGAAAATGCCGTGGAATATTTCGTCAGTTATTACGATTACTACCAGCCTGAGGCGTACGTACCCCGTCACGACCTGTATATCGAGAAAGAGACCGAGCGCAACGAGGAGATCGAACGTCTGCGCCTGGCTGCCACCACCTCCCTCATGTCGCGCCAGGATGTCATCATCGTCGCCTCGGTGTCGTGCATCTACGGCCTCGGCAACCCGGCAGAGTATGGTCGCGTGGTGATCAATATCGAGAAGGGCAAGATCTTCCGCCGCAACGCCTTGCTGCGCGACCTGATCGAAAGCCAGTACGAGCGCAATGACATGGACCTGAAGCCTGCCACCTTCCGTGTGCGCGGTGATACCCTCGAAGTCATCCCAGCCTACCAGGACCGGTTTGGATACCGGGTTACTTACTTCGGTGATGAAGTCGAGCGCATCGTTGAGTTCGATGCCCTCACCGGTGAGCTGCGCAATCAGCTGGATACCGTGGCTATCTACCCGGCCAAACATTACATCGCCGCCGAAGACAAGCTCAAGCAAGCCATCCAGGATATTGAAGATGAGCTCCACGCTCGCGTGAAATTCTACCGCTCCCAAGAGAAGATCCTGGAAGCCCAACGCATCGAACAGCGCACGAATTATGACCTCGAAATGCTGCGCGAGATCGGCACCTGTGCCGGCATCGAGAATTATTCGCGCCACCTCGACCAGCGTGGGGAGGGCACCCCACCCTGGACGCTTATCGATTACCTTCCTCATGATTATTTGCTCATCATCGACGAGTCCCATATGTCTGTTCCGCAGATTCGCGGCATGTACAACGGCGACCGCTCACGCAAGGAAACCCTGGTGGAATACGGTTTTCGCCTGCCCTCCGCTTTGGATAACCGCCCCCTCAAGTTCAAAGAGTTTGAATCCCACATGGGCTACACCATCTACACATCAGCCACTCCTGGACCGTATGAAATGGAGCGTGCCGAACAGGTGGTGGAGCAGATCATCCGCCCAACCGGCTTGGTGGACCCTCAAGTGGAAGTCCGTCCGGTCGAAGGCCAGGTCGACGACCTGCTCAGTGAGATTCGCAAGCGGGTGGAAGTGGGGCAGCGCACGCTGGTAACCACCCTCACCAAGCGCATGGCTGAAAAACTTGCCGATTACCTGATGGAATTAGGCGTCAAGGTGCACTATCTTCACTCTGAAGTCGAGACCCTCGAGCGCATCGGCATCCTGCGTGACCTGCGTCTGGGGGTGTTCGATGTGGTGGTCGGCATTAACCTGCTGCGTGAAGGGTTGGATCTACCGGAAGTTTCCCTGGTGGCGATCCTGGATGCAGACAAGCAAGGCTTTCTGCGCTCCGGGACTGCTCTCATCCAAACCATCGGACGCGCTGCCCGGCATGTGGATGGCAAGGTCATCATGTATGCCGATAAGATGACCGATGCGATAAATTTTGCGATTAGTGAAACCAACCGCCGCCGTGCAAAGCAGGAGGCATACAACCAGGAGCATGGCATCGAGCCGGTCAGCATTGTCAAGGCAGTCCGTGACCTGACCGACCAATTGGGCGGTAAAGCCCAGGCTGCTGCCCGGGGTGAGCGCCCCGTAAGCCCCACCCAGATGCCCAAGGATGAGCTCAAACGCCTGATCACCGAGCTCGAAGTCCAGATGAAACTGGCTGCCAAGGAGCTGGAGTTCGAGAAAGCCGCCGTCCTGCGGGATGAGATCTTCGAGCTGCGCGGCATCCTGGCTGAGATTAGCCACACCCCACCCTGGGAGAAAGTCCGCTACCTGGCTGGCGAGGAATCATAATTTCTCCTCCACTGAATAGCGCACAGCAATTTTGCGGAGTTAACTAATAACTCTTCCCATATTTTTGCTTTTAAAAATGGGGGAGGCGGGAGGGGGCTAATTTCTAACATCTGCATTTCTTCACAATTTCTTCACAAATATCGGTTAAACTATTTATGTCATTGACAATCTTCACCTTGTACGTGGAGATTTGTCTCGCAGTGACGAATCAATGATTATAAGGAGTTTTTCATGAAAAAAGTTTTACTTATCGGTTTGATTGTTGCATTAGCCCTCATCGTCATTGGCGGTACCGGGGTCGTCTTTGCCCGCGCCAGTGGCGTTGCGAATAACCCTCTCGTACTTACGAGAACCTTCCAAAACGGGCAGGCGGATGTTCGGGTATTCAGCTATGGTTCAGGCGAGCTACAAGTTGAGGATGGCGCTCTTCCCTGCCTGGATAGTGATGCAGGCGAATGCGGGTTAAGCGTTGGACCCGGTGGTATGATGCAAGGTTATGGCTATGGTCCTGGCGGCATGATGCAAGGCAACGCTTACGGTCCCGGCGGCATGATGGGCGGACGTGGCAATGGTTACGGTCCCGGGGGTATGATGGGCAGACGTGGCCTGGATGTCGCTCGTGGTGAAGGTCCCATGCATGAATACATGATTTCGGCCTTTGCTGAAGCCGTTGACCTCACCGCTCAAGAAGTGGAAACCCGCCTGGAAGCTGGGGAAACCTTCAAAGAGATCGCCCTTGCCCAGGGAATCACTCAAGACCAGCTCCCTGATTTGGTCACCCAGGTGCGTCAGGCTGCCCTGGATGCCGCTGTTGCAGATGGCACCATCACCCAGGCTCAGGCTGACCTGATGCTTGAGCATATGAATAACTACATGGGTCCAGGGTTTGGACCTGGATTCAAGTCTGGTTTTGACGGCTGCCCGATGATGGATGGGGACGAAGAACAGCAACCATAACCTGTTTTAGATTGAACAATATAGAGGCTGTCTAATAACATTAGACAGCCTCTTTGGTTTAAACTGTCATTGCGAGGCGATTTTTGCCCCGTGCCCCGAGCGCAGTGAGGGGGAAGCAATCTTCTCCCGTGATGCATAATCCCACCTCTTTGGAATAGACCAAATTCATATTTTTTCCTTATGAATTGCCTCATAAAATTCTTCAGTTATCCCCCACAGCTGACGCATCACTACCGGATGATCATCTCCCTGTAGAACCTGGATTCCACACGCTTCCAGTTTACCCCGTATGGTCGCATCCAGTTCCACGGATGTATGGAAGATTTCCAACAGCTTATCGGAAGTGTCGTCGGCTGCGATCCTGTTGATGGAGAACTTATCGCACACTTCGCAGTGGTGGATCAGCATCAGCTCGCCGCTGCTCCCACATCCATACTTATTTCTGCCTTTGCTTAACCGTTAAGCCGATCGGTTCCATCGGTGGACTTACAGGCTGATAATCGGTCCCCTGCCTCGAAAAGGTCAACGTGGCGTGACCACAGGCAGTACGGGCAGTGGTTTCGATTTTTCACACCTGAAAGCATGGATTGCATAGTTACCAGCGCGTTGCAGCGCCGGCACCTGAAAGCATCTTCGAACAAACGTCTCCCATAGCGATACGCCGGGTGGTTTTTCGCCGGATTACAGGTTTCTGGATACATCGTACAATTCCTTGTTCAATACCAGATAGCTCTGGTAGCGGCGTGGGTTGACCTTCCCATCCATCACCGCCGTGCGGATGGCACAGCCTGGTTCTTCATTATGCTGGCAATCCACCCCAAAACGGCACTTACCCACCAGCGGGCGCATCTCCGGAAACAGCAACGCCAGGTCATCCTCAAACTGCCACAATCCGAACTCACGCGTCCCGGGTGTATCCACGATGGCACCCCCACCTTCCAGCGGGAACATTTCCAGGTTGGTGGTGGTATGCTTGCCCTTGCCCGTCACCTGGTTGACCTCTTTCACCCGTAAGCCCAGTCCTGGCTGGAGCGCGTTCAGCAAGGCAGTCTTTCCCACGCCTGACTTGCCCACAAAGACTGATATGCGCCCTTTAAGAGCTTCCCGTAATTTCTCGATCCCCTCACCGGTGTAAGAGCTGGTAAGCACGCTGGGGTAGCCAATTTGCTGGTATACATCCATCGCACCGAACAGCTCTTGCTCGCTTCCTTCTACCAGGTCAAGCTTGGTGATGCAGATCAGCGACCGGATCCCGGCTGTCTCTGCCGATGCCAGGTAGCGGTCCAGCAGGTTCCACTTGGGGTCGGGCTGGGCTGCCGCCAGTACTGGCACAACCTGGTCCACGTTGGTCACGATGATTTGCTCGAACGGGTGCGCCCCGTGATGCAGCGGTTTGGCGACCGCGCTCCGGCGGGTGAGCTTGTTGCGCCGCGTTAAGAGCTCCACGATCAAGCCCTTGCCATCCTCGGCTTGAATGTAGCGTACCTCGTCACCCACCGCGATGGGATCCATGTGCTCGAGCTCCACCACCTTCTGCACCCGGTGGCGTAAAGAACCTGGGTCAGCCGTCGGGTAGATCAGCTGCTTGCGGATGCGGTTGGAGAGCTCGCACACCACAGCTTGCCCATTTCGGTGAACGGTGTAATTCCCGATTGTTTTCTTGTAGACCACACCTGTGAAGGTGGATCTTCCGTCGTACATGGTCGTAATACTGATGTGCATTTTCGTTAATCCTGAATAAAACAAAACCAGCCACGTTGTTTACCCGTGGCTGGTGTGATCAAAACTTCGATAATTACTCGCTGCTTATTCACTGAGCCTATCGCACCCTGTTGGAGGGTTGGATCAGTTCTTGGAAGCAGCTTAAACAAAAAGCCACGGGGCATGGACGCTCCCGTGGCAGGCTGACCTAGAAGGATACCTTGGTCTTACCTGGCAGCGGAGGCGCGTGTCCATGGAGAATGAAGGCAACTACCGAGATTATATTCACCATAAAACGCACTCCTTTCTATAGAATAAGATTAAAACGGGGTGAGTTTACCATTAGTGGAAAATGCTGTCAAGGGGATTTTTTGGGCTTATTTATCAAGTATTTTTTTGTAGCCGGGATCGTTGATCCCGGTCAGGGACTGTCATTACGAGACTGGCGCACTTCACTTTTAAAGCCAGTCGAAGCAATCTTCAACACGGGTCGGAGATTCCCCACCTGACCATACGCAGCGTGATCTCGTAGGGCGGGATTGCATCCCGCCGAATTGTAGCCGGGATCGTTGATCCACAGTCAGGGGCTGTCATTGCGAGACAGGCGCACTTCACTTTTAAAGCCAGTCGAAGCAATCTTCAACACGGGTCGGAGATCCCCCGCCTGACCATACGAAGCGTGATTTCGTAGGGCGGGATTGTATCCCGCCGAATTGTAGCCGGGATCGTTGATCCCGGACCACCATCATCGATGGCGGCTACATACCGGATTGTAAAGCATGTATCCTGCCCCCCAGAAAAGTGTTGTAGGGGCGGGTCTGAGACCCACCCGGAGAATGCGACCCTCCCAGAATCCCCCGATCCGCGTTGCCGATAGCCTGGCTGCCCACCCGGGTAAGTATTTCGACCTGGTCCTCACCAATCCCCCTTCGGCAAGAAGAGCAGCGTCACCTTCGTCACCGACGAGGGCGAGATGCGCCGTGAATCCCAGAACATCGTGCGTGACGACTTCTGGACCTCCACCAGCAACAAGCAGCTTAACTTCGTCCAGCATGTCCGCAGCATCTTGTTGCAAAACGGTCGTGCTGCCGTGGTCGTGCCCGACAATGTCCTCTTCGAGGGCGGCGCGGGTGAGGTGGTGCGCCGCCGCCTGCTCAACGAATGTGACGTGCATACCCTGCTTCGCCTTCCAACCGGCATCTTTTATGCCCAGGGGGTCAAGGCTAATGTGCTCTTTTTTGACCGAAACCTGCCAGTGAAACCCCCTGGACCAAGCAGCTCTGGATTTATGACTTTCGTACCAACATGAACTTCACCCTCAAGACCAATATGCTGGTCCGCTCCGATTTGGATGAATTCGTCGCCTGTTACAACCCCCAAAACCGCCATGAGCGTCAGCCCACCTGGTCGGAAGTCAATCCGGACGGTCGCTGGCGAATGTTTACTTATGATGAACTGATCGCACGCGACAAGGTCAACCTCGATATCTTCTGGTTGCGCGATGAATCACTGGAAGATTCCGCCAACCTGCCTGATCCAGACATCTTGGCTAAGGAGATCATGGAAGAGCTGGAAGCCGCCCTGGAGCAGTTCAAAGGTATTGTAGAGGAGCTGGGAGAAAATGGAACAACATCCGAGTCCAATAGGTCCCCTTCTCCCTTATAGGGAGAACATGCGGCGTCTTCGTGTTTTCGCTGGGCCGGGATGAGGGTAAGGTGAATGTATATTAGAAACCTTAAAAAATCCATAAACCCCTTGTGAAATTAGAACATTTGTGCTATAATTAGGGTGCGTACAAATATTGATATGGTGATTTTCCATATCAATATAAGCACCCGTACATCGGGTGGTTTTTCCCGATGAAGAATGTAACTACTCACCACACCTCTCCCGCCTCTCCAACAAGGGGCTTGAGCCCCTTGTTAAACTCCTCGTCGAGAGCTAGTTTTGGATGTCATTGCGGTGGTCCCCGCTGATTTTTGGGTAAGAAGCGATCTTTGCGACCTGTGTCCCGAGCAGCGCAAGGGAGAAGCAATCTTCAACATTATAGATACACCACACTGTAGAGCGGGTATCTTACCCGCAGGTTGTAGTTGAGGAGGTTTGTTGTCCGGTTACACCGAGCGTAGCGACGTGAAACAGCGCGAACTGTTTTTGAGCGATGCCGTGATTGTTGATCCCAAACTCGTCCCCCAATTGCAAAAAGGGAAGACGGGTGAGTAATTACATCAATCTCTTCATCCGCCATTTTTGCGGAAGCGGAGGACCGGAATGGGGTTGCTCTTTACCAATTTCCCACCTTATAAATCAGATTCGTTTCGTTTCGATTTTATTTTCGAATATTTTTATTAAATATGTTGATGTCATCCCGGGTGTTAACTCAACAAATCTTACCCTTACTCGACATAAAGCTCACTCCTCATAACTCCTAGCTAACCACTCATCCCTAATTGCGGTATACTCAGCCCATGCCTCCCACTTTGCTCATCATTGAAGACGAACCAGAATTGGTGCGCGTGCTAAAATCCTCCTCGAACAGGCCGGCTTTCACGTGCTCAGCTCCTCTCGCGGCGATACTGGTCTCACCGCCTGGGAGGACAAGCACCCCGACCTGGTCATCCTGGACCTCAACCTGCCCGGCATGGATGGTCTCGACGTAGCCCGACACATTCGCCAGCACGAAACTCAGCGCACCCCCATCCTCATGCTCACCGCCCGGACCGACGAGCTGGACCAGCTTCTCGGTTTGGAGCTTGGAGCGGATGATTACATCCCCAAGCCTTTCTCACCTCGCATTGTTGTTGCCCGGGTGAAAGCCCTGCTACGCCGCTCTGAACCCCTTAAGCAATCTGTTTCGCCAATCCAAATCGCCGACCTGGAGATCGACCCGCAAGCGCATACCCTCAAACGGGCAGGGAAAACAATTGAGCTCACCCCTACCGAGTTTAGCCTTTTGCAAACACTTGCCGGGCAGCCTGGGCGTGCCTTCAGCCGCTTACAACTTCTCGATGCCTCCCAGGGTGTCGCCTACGAGGGCTACGAGCGCACCATCGACGCCCATATCAAGAACTTCCACGCCAAGATCGAGCATCATTCTAAAAAACCAAGGTATATCGAAACAGTTTTTGGAGTTGGTTATCGTTTTGCTTCCGAGTCATAGATAGATATCTGATCAGGTGATCAAATGCGGCTGAAATTATTCCTTGCATTTACATTTATCGTTCTCGTCTCCGTCTCACTGGTGGCGATCATTGCACGACAAGGGGCAGTGAATGAAGTGCGCTTATTCATGTACCGCGGTGGGATGGTTGGCTTGAATGACATGGCGACTGAATTGGAAAATTATTATCAAGAGCATGGAACCTGGGAGGGTGCCCAGGCTATTTTTAATCTCAACCATGCCGGTGTGCAAGGTATGGGTGGGATGATGAACCAGCGCCTGATCCTTGCAGATACGAACGGAACTGTCTCCTTGGCACTGGAACAGGAAATACGGGTACCTTGCGCACTCCATCTAACAGGCAGTGGCTATTCCTTTTAAATATGAATGGTAAGACGGTCGGTTACCTGTACTCTGCTGGTGGTATGGGTATTACCGCTGCCAGCCAGCAAGCTTTGTATGATCGACTGAAATTCGGGGGGTTCTCCTGGCGGGGTTGGTGGCAGGGGTCTTGGGTTTACTATTGGCCTTTGGGCTTGCATATACACTGCTACGGCCCGTGCGTGACCTTACTCTGGCGTCTCAAAACCTGGCCCAAGGAGACCTGTCTCAGCGCGTGGAGATCCAGGGAGGATGAAATGGCCACTTTAGGTCAGGCATTCAATCACATGGACAATTCGCTCCAGCAGGCGGAGGAGTCACGCCGTATAATGACCGCAATATTGCCCCATGAACGTCGCACTCCCCCGGCAGTCCAACGTGCCAACCTGGAAGCATTACAGGACGGTGTTTACCCCGTCACGGTGGAAAATCTCTCGCCGATCGTCGAGCAAAATCACCTGCTCACCCACCTGGTGGAAGATCTACGCACCCTGGCACTGGCGGATGCCGGGCATCGAGCTGGAGTGCATCCCCACCAACTTACCTGCCCTGGTACAGCGTGGGTGGAACAGCTCCAACGCCAGGCCGCTAAAAACCAGGTCAGCCTTCACTTTTCATCGCCTGCCACCCCAATGCAGCTGATCTCGCTCGATCCAATCCGCCTGGAGCAGATACTGACCAACCTGCTAACAAATGCCCTGCGCTACACACCCCAAGCTGGGCAGATTGAAGTTGCAATTAACCCGCTCCCAAAATTCGCCCCGTCTGACCGTAAGAGACACTGGTCCGGGCATCCCGCAGGACGCTTTACCGTTTATATTTAAGCGTTCTACCGGGCAGATAAATCCCGCCGCGTGCAGAGGGCGGAAGCGG
>CAVTQM010000010.1:0-9628 GCA_963736805.1 uncultured Chloroflexia bacterium | reverse complement strand
ATCTTGCCTGGGCGAACATGCGGGTGACCCAGAAGCATTTCATCGAGAACAGATTTGTGATCGGCATTGAAATTAACCATAATAGACTCCAGACAATATAATAAACGCCTTTCAGCTATGCACGAAGTAAAGGAGACGACGCTCGGTAATCTTGTTGATTGTTCGATGGCTAACTTGGAATATAGCTGGCAGCCCTGATTAACCTTTTTATATCGCGCAGGCCAATCTTACCCTTGAAAAACCTATCCTGCGCATTAACTTGCACGAGGGCATTGCATAAATCCTCAGCATCAGCTGATGCCAGCTTGGAAGCGCTGTCAAAACCAGCTTCCATAAGCATCCTGGCTGTGGTTGGACTCACCCACTGCACCCTGGTCAAATCCGCCAGCCTGATGAGTGCTTCTAGAATGGTTACGTCTATCTTGATCGATTCCGCAAACTCAGCAATGCTCTTAGCACTAATTACTGTGTTGTATAACGCCGCAGTATCGCGTAGTCCGCTATCCACGAGCTTTGTGATTTCTTCTTTCGGTAACCAGAAGAAATCATTCAAGGCATATGGGCTTGGAAAATAGCTTTCTATCTCACGTCTGAGTAAAACAAGATACTGCGAGTCTATCCCAGTGATTACTGAAATATTTTCCAGGCGTTTGTTGCTCTTGAGCTCATGGCGCAGAGCTGCAAGTGTGGTTATGCCTTGTTTTTCGAGTTCGAGAAAGTTATTTTCTATACCCTCCAGAAGAGTTGCTCGGCTCGGTACAAGGTCGGTAGTCTCGATTCGCTTACGCAAATTAGGAAGACTGATGGTCGCACCATCCATGTAATATGCCATTCAGGATATCCTTTATATTATGGACTGCATCATACTTTGATATGGATGAAGGCTTTTGTTATAAATTGCTTTCCCCAGGCTAACCTGTAAGCCGCATTCTGTGCACGCAGGTTGCCCCGCGCCGATGACCATCTCTCTAGGGCGTGAGTTACCTCACACCTCATGCAGTCTACCCGAGGCTGCGGATAAATCCAGGTGACGAGCCGCCACCTCCCAAAGGGATTGCCTCTGCTTGACCTTGCTCCAGGTGGGGGTTGCCTGGCCGCGGTCGTTACCGCCCACGCCGGTGGTCTCTTACACCACCTTTTCACCTTTGCACCCACCCATAGGGGGGATGCGGTCTGTTTCTGTGGCCCGATCCGTCAGGTTGCCCCGTCCCGGGAATTACCCGGCACCTTGCCCTTGGAGTGCGGACTTTCCTCGATGGCACATACCACCGCGGTCATCCGGTCAGCCTGGGGAACTTCATCATACCATAATAATAATATGGGTAAATCAGGGAAGAATTCCTGATGTTCCTGAGATGTAGGGAATAGTGGAACACAATACCTCAAAATGGCGTCTTAGTGGACATATGCGTCAGAAGCCGGAAAAATTAACCGTGTGTTTAAAACTGCTTAATATAGATTTAAGGCACATATTGATCTGTTTTGCATTTTCTCTGTTAGTATAGAGTAGTATAATCTTTTTGATATTATGCAATTGGAGATGATCATGTTTAAAAAATATACTTTTATTGTTACCGCGTTGATACTATCCGTGCTTGTGTTGTCATCCTGCAACCTACCCGAGCAGAGAAGTACTGAATGCTACAAACTCCAGAGTCACAGGTCAACACGATCGTAAATACCCCCACCCCAATTCCTTCGCTATGTGACAACCTGTATTTTCCCAACAAGGTTGGTGATAACTGGGAGTATGCCGGGAATACATCCGCCACAGGAAGCTACACCCGCACAGACACCATCAGCAATTCTGGTGATACCGCATTCAGCGTGGAAAGTTCCGTATCAGGGGTCAGTTACCCCGTGGAATACACCTGTACGTGAGGCAGGTCTGGTGGTGGTGAACCCCATTCAGCAGTATTTGGGGGCAATCCTGACCAGCTTGAACGGCCAGATCGAACTCAATTTAGTTTCCAACTCAGGCATCAGCTTACCAAACCAGGTCAATCCAGGCGATAGCTGGCAGCAAATCGTTGAATGGGAAGGTTCTGCCCAGGGAATATCCACCAATGGACGACTCGTTTTAGATTACAGCGCAGCTGGCTACGAGACTGTTACCGTCCCATCCGGGACATATGAAGCATTGCGTGTGAACACTTCCATCCGGATTGAGATCAGTAATTTCAGGATCCAGTACGGCACATATAACATCACATCCTGGATGGCTCCGAATGTCGGGATGATAAAAAGCCAGGGCACAAGCAATGTTCCCAATGTTAGTTTTTCTGACGGCTTGGAATTGACCAGGTTCACACCTGCACCGTAATCGAGCTTAATTTATGAGGATTGAGTAAAACCTAAGGAATACTCTCCAACAATTCGGCTTTGTGATCGAACTAGCCGATCGATATTTTTACCCCTACCTGCCCCAGGCGAAGTTCATCCCCTTGCGTGATGACCACTGGGGCAGTTACAATTTCACCATTCAGGTATGTTCCGTTCGTAGATGCCATATCTTCCAGCCACCATTGGTTCTGACGATAGGATAGCCGGGCGTGTCTTAACGATACAGTCTGGTCATCCAATTGAAGATCACAGGCAGGCTCACGTCCCAGGATGATCTCAGGCTTGGTGAAATGCCTGGTGAGAGCGAGGCTTTCTGCCAGGCTGGTGATGATAAGAGGAGACGGCTGCCTGGCTGCGAATAATTGACCCTGCTGTTGCATATCCCGCCACAATGTGTAAAAAGCGAGACCAAGAAAGCCATAAAGTACAACAGCCAGAAGTATTCTTAGAACCAGAAATATGATTGCACTCATAAGGATATTTTACCCTCACAAGACTTCCAGCGCAGGTGGGTCTGCCGGCATCTCCCGGGTATAACCCACCTCGGAGGAAGTTTCCTGTCCATATACCAAAGGGACACCCGCCAGAAGGATGACATCTCCTGGATGAAGAACATGGCTGGAGACTGCCGTCCCGTTAACAAATGTTCCCTGCCGGGAATTTAAGTCAAAAATGACGAAATGACCAGAAATACAACGCAGCTGGGCATGTATTTGCGAAATGTTTAGATCACCAATACCAGGTGATTGGATAGGTCACTTCCGATATTGATCACCGGATGGTTGAGTTGATAGGTCGATAATCCATTGACGATCAAGAACGCATTGGGTATCCTTCCGTCAACTGGTAACCCGATTGTCAGCGGCTCCCATCCATTTCGGTCGTAAATGAATCACCAAGCCCAGGATGGGCTATAATCTGCTATGATACGGAACTGCTCAATGTTTGGGTCTGCACACCACGCGCAGCATGGGTGATCCCGCGTACCCGAAAACCAGCCTGGAGGCCGAATTTTCCATTTTTTGTGCCAACGCATCCAGCGCGGGTGGATGATTGATGAGTATGTTTGCCTGATTTTCGGGCAAAATGATCGTGTAAATATCAGGGCAATTGAATGTGGTGCCAGTCGCACCAGATTTCAGGCTTGGACGCTCTTGCTTTGACCTGCATGACTGCAGCAATGCCTTTAGAAGGTCGCTGTGCATTTTTTGTAGAGATTCCCCCTCTAGAAATATTCCTTCAAAAGCGCTTCGCAACTGAGTTTCCAGGCGGGTCAATGATGTTTCAATTCGTGACATTTCCATAATTTAACCACAATCGAGAACAGAATGTTGAATCAAGAAGGGCAAACTAGATATAGAACACAGCGAAATTACTCAGTTTTACATTGGTAAAATGTGGATAAAAATACTGTATATCTCTTTAGACGTATGTCATCAGCATTTGGTTTCCGAGAAAACCAGCACACTGCAGATTGGGAATTGCGAAGTCTGGGCACCCCATCTTCCCAGCTTGCTGGAGCAAGCTGCCCGCGGTATGTATTCCCTTTCCGGAATGCAGCTGGAAGATGGGTCCCGCCAGGCGTGCACAATAGAAACTGCAAGGCAAGGACCCTGAAAGCCTGCTGGTGCGCTTTCTATCCGAGCTACTCTGATCGAGCAGGAGCAAGGATTGGGTTTCGATATACTTCGATTGCGATCAACAACCCAAACAGCCTGGAAGCTGAAGCCGCTGGATCCACCATCACCAGATTTGGACGAGGAGATCAAAGCAGTTACATACCACAATTTGGATGTTCAGACGACTGAGCAGGGGCTTCGAGTGATCATTGTGTTTGACGTGTAAATGAGGAATTCCAAGTCATGGTCACCTTACAAGACTTATTACAAATCAGTGATTATGAGTGGGAAATCCCCAAAAGTTTTCGTGAAGATATGCGCGTTCCGGTGAGATTGTTTGCCACCCGGCGGCTGTTGGAAGATGTGATGAAAGATAAGTCGCTCGACCAGGCGAGTTAATGCCGCCACGCTACCAGGGCTGGTTGGGCACGTGATCGTGATGCCCGATATGCACCAGGGATATGGGTTTCCGATCGGTGGGTGGCCGCCACTCGTCTTCCGGATGGGGTTATCTCACCCGGGGGTATTGGTTATGATATTAACTGCGGAGTGCGATTGCTGGGATCTCAAATCAGCCTGGCGGCTGCGCATCCGCACCTGGATACCCTGGCGACAGCGCTTAACCATTTCTGCCCAAGCGGTGTAGGCGAGAAGGGTTCTGTGAGAACCTCTGAAGCCGAATTAATTGCCGTCTGCCGTCAGGGCTCCCGCTGGGCACTCAAGCAGGGTTTCGCCAGTGAAGCTGACCTGCGCCGAACGGAGGAATCCGGCTGTATTGAAGGTGCTGATCCTGATAAAGTATCCGTAAGGGCGCGCGAACGTGGGCGACCCGAGCTTGGTTCCCTCGGACTCGGAACCATTTCATTGAGATTGATCTGGTGGAACAGGTTTTCGATACCACGGCGGCTTCGGTGATGGGATTAGAAGAGGGATACCTGGCATTGCAGATCCACTGTGGGTCGCGCGGTTTCGGTCACCAGATATGCACCGATTACGTGGAAGAATTCCAGGGAGCTGTACGCCGGTTCGGATTCACCTGGTGGACCGTGAGCTGGTTTGCGCTCCACTGGATTCTCGTGAAGGGCAAGATTACCTGGCAGCTATGCGGTGTGCCGCCAATTTCGCTTTTGCGAATCGGCAGATCCTGGCACACAATGCCCGTAAAGCCTTCGAGCAGGTTCTGGCAGGTAAAGTGAAAGATCGGCACCTGCATCAGGTGTATGATATCTGCCATAATATGGGCAAGATCGAGATGCATATCATCGATGGAGAGCGCATGAAAGTCTGCGTTCACCGCAAAGGAGCCACGCGCGCTTTTGGACCAGGCTCCCCGAGCTGCCGGAGGAATATAAGCCAATTGGGCAGCCGGTACTCGTGCCGGGAAGTATGGGTACAGCTTCGTGGGTGCTGGTTGGAACGGAAACCAGTATGATGCAATCTTTTGGCTCCACATGCCATGGGGCTGGTCGCTTGATGAGCCGCCATGAAGCCAAGCGAAATGTGCGGGGCGAGAAACTGCGCCAGGATTTGGAAGCGGATGGTATTCACATCCGCGCTGGGTCCATGGCTGGACTGGCTGAGGAAGCCCCTCAGGCTTATAAGGATGTAGATCAGGTGGTTCAAGCCGTAGTTGGAGCAGGCATCGCCCGCAAGGTTGCCCGATTACATCCATTGGCAGTGATCAAAGGATAGGGAACTCTTAGCAAACAATATACGTCGATAAGAATAACACTTGGAGGCATTTATGAGCTTTAAATACTTAACATCTTTATTGGTAATTTCAGTAATACTGGCTGCATGTGGAGGCGCTACAACGACACCCCCTGAACCACCTGTAGCGACAGAGAAGCCAAAACTTCCAACCACATACCCGGAGCCAGTCACATCAACGATTGAACCATTCCCCTATCCGGAACCAGGTGCGAATGTTATTCCCACCAATTCCGCCTATCCCGAACCAGGTTCGTCTGTCAGTGGCACACCAGTGATCCCGCCCTCCGGTTACGAACCCCAACCTGGGGATGAGAACCTGAAGCGCGACCAGGTCTTCCTCGAGCTTGCCAACAGCCAGTTCTCCAGCGAGTTCTCGACACCTAACTCCGCGACTTATCAGGAGAAAGTCGTCCTGCAAGGGAATTTACCCGACCCCTGCCACCGCCTGCGTGGTGGTGGTCACACCACCCGATGCAAAGAATGTGATCAATCTCGACGTTTATTCCGTGGTTGACCCGGGCCTTGCCTGCATTACAGTGCTCAAGCCTTTCACTGCCAGCATCCCGTTAGGAAGTTATTCAGATGATGAAGTATACACAGTGATGGTGAACGGTGAGAAGTTGGGCGAGTTTAGTGCAGGAGGCGGAACTGCGCCTGCTGTACCAGTAACTCCTTGATACCCTGGGAGAAGCTGGGCGAGTTTGATGCCTGATCCAGCAGGCTGTCCAGGGCTACGGACTTTCATCTCAGCAGCAGCCTGGGTTTTCCAGCCTGCCACTGAAAGCAGGAGGTTCGCGTGAAGTTGAAATCCTTCTTACCTATCCTGATGCTTATCCTCGTCATAATCCTGGGCGGTTGTAGCGCGCCTACCACGATCCTCCCCGCAACTGCCACGCTCACTGCCATAACACCGACAGTGACCGTGCTTCCATCCGTAACGACCATGCCACCCACGGAGACACCTACACCTTTACCTCCAACACCCACTCCAACACCTATAAACCCCATCCAGCACTTCCCGGCAGGGCAGGAGTTCACAGTTACTTCGATCCACATGGTTGATGTCAACCTGGGCTGGGCAATTGGCGGTTTGACTGATTGGGGTGACCACGTGCTGAGCACTGCAGATGGCGGTGTTACCTGGAAAGACGTCACCCCGCCCGAGGAGATTGCCCCAAGCGATGACAATTTAGCTGCCACGGGTTTCTTCCAGGATGCCCAGACAGGTTGGGTGATCTACTCCTACACGAGCGGGATCACCCCGTCGCAGTCTGTCGTCTGGCGCACCCAGGATGGCGGAAGCACCTGGCAAGTCAGCCAGCCTCTGGATATAACTGATCTGACTGAGTTTTACAACCCATCGCATTTGCAGTTCGTCAACGGGCAAACGGGATGGCTGATGGTTCACGTGGGAGTAGGCATGAATCATGATTACATCGTCCTGTACCGCAGCAGCGATAGTGGCCTTAGTTGGGAACGCCTGCTTGATCCATATAATGACTCGAGCAGCATCATGGGCTGCAGCAAGACAGGCTTGCTTTTCACCGATGTCACCCACGGCTGGCTAACAGGTGATTGCCATGGGGTGGCTGCAGGAGTGCAGCTGTTCAAGAGTGACGATGGCGGAGCTACATGGACGCCTGTCACATTGCCCGACCCCACCAATGCACCGGGATTGTTCTCGAAATTTGAGGCTGCCTGCGGCTCGTATGATCCATTTTTCTTCAGCAATGAGCTGGGACATCTGGCGGTTGACTGCATGGATTACAGTCAGGATCCACCCACTTACCAGTATTTCATATACACCACGTATAACGGAGGTTCAAATTGGGTCTCCTCCACCTACCCAGGTGAATCACTGTATTTTTTCTCAGAAGGAACGGGTTGGGCGTTGGCCAGGGAAGATCCACCGCACCACAGATGGCGGATTTACCTGGAACGCCATTGCGAATGTCAACTGGGATGTTGAGGTGGATTTCGTCACTGAGCAGGTTGGCTGGGGTGTCGCCCGGGCAGAAACTGAGTTTGCACTCGTGAAGACCATCGATGGTGGGGCAAAATGGGCGCTGTTGGCACCGATAGTGGGACCGTAAGGCGGAATTGGGGGAGGAGTTCCTTTTGTTGGGTTTCGAGTATAAGTCGTTGATCTCAAACCAACCTACAATGACACCCCTCATGCCTCCGCTAACTACGCTTATAAAAAAAACCGCAAGGCTTTCCACTCCTTAAACAAAACAGTATGGGGGGGGTACCTTTAAACTGAGGAAATTTCTATGTTTGATGTGATTTAGAAATATAATAATAAATCTATGAACAATCTCTATCACTTTATCCTGATCGCCATCCTGTTGGTTGCTTGTTCTCCTACTCTGGCTGATGCACCAAATCCAACCGTCATAACATCAACACCACTCAGTATTTTCACGCAACCACCACCTCCCACTCCAACGACCGCTGCAACTCAAAAACCTAGCTCAACAAAAACGTTGACACCGGTATGGACAATTGCTCCAACCAAAGCCTCCACCCCAACCGAGGAATATTCCTTTTCTGCGATCGCTAACTGTCTTCCAGAAGGCAGCGATTTTCATAAAGGCTTCGTAACCGAGATCATCGATGGCGACACAATCATTATCCGGATTGAGAATGGAGATATTTTTAGGGTCAGATACATTGGCATCGATGCACCTGAAAGGGACGAGCCAAACTTCACGTGAGGCATACAACGCAAATGCAAACCTGGTGCTGCAAAAATCGGTGATCCTGGTCCAGGACATATCTGAAACCGACCCGTATGACCGTCTGCTCAGGTATGTGATCGTAGATGATATTTTTGTCAATTTAGAATTGGTCAGGATGGGTTATGCAAAAGCGATAACTTTTCCCCCGGATACTGCATGCGCAGATCAATTTGCAGCAGCTGAGCAAGAAGCCCTGGCAAGTCGATCCGGTCCTTGGGAAGCAACCCAAACACCAGGACCCTCAGCATCACAGGTAATCATTGTTTCAGTGGACAAGAAAGCTGAATACGTAGATATCCAGAACCTGGGTAGCGCCGATATGGATTTGGCAGGTTGGAACCTGGTTTCTGAAAGGGGTCGTCAGGAATGTTATCTTTCAGGTATACTCACGCCTGGTGAAACGTTACGGATCTGGTCAGGGAGTGCGCAAGGCGACGGATATAGCTGTGGGTACGGCAGTCCCATTTGGAACAACTCCGAAGGGACCCAGCGGTGCTGTACAATGACCAGGGGGTGGAGGTGAGTAGAAAATAAATGTAGATCTGAAATACGGGATCTGCATATAACAAGCTTAGAGACCTGGCAGGTCTCTAAAAGGCATCTTGTAAATAACCTTGCAGAACTGATAACAACTTCCAACATTATTTTCATTTTTAAGTATTTATAATACCCGGACAATTATTCAGGATACCCATCATTGATTGGTGTTCGGATTGGTGTAATAGTTGCATCCTCTCGAGGTGGATGGTATTGAATGCAACATAAATTGGTAACGAAGACTTGACCAACGAAAAAAGGCAGCCGTTCTTCAGGTGATAAATAAATCACCCAGCAGGCGACAAAAAGTTGATGCTGCAGTCGAGTTGCGTTACCGCGGAATTATTGAGCAAATTCCAACCATTATATATACCGACTCATTAGGCGACATAAATCACACCCTGTTTATAAATCCACAAGGTGGAGACGATCACAGGCTATACACCAGAAGAATGGATGGCGGATGATCTGCTGTGGTTCAATATCATTCACAAAGAAGACCAGGAACGTGTTTGGGAAGAAAACAAACGCACCGAGCAAACTGGAAAGACCTACAAGGTAGAATATCGACTTCATACTCGCTCCGGGGCAGATTAATGAATTTTACGCTGACCTGGGTGATCCGGGATACATCTGGAACGCCGTTATTCTGGCAAGGCTTCATCATCGATATCA
>CAVTQM010000009.1:0-29596 GCA_963736805.1 uncultured Chloroflexia bacterium | reverse complement strand
AACTTCAAGCCCCCTTCCATCCCACCGGTGACCAGCCGGGAAGCCATCCGCCGCAGTGGATGGTATCAATAGAAGGGTTACAAGCACCAGGTGCGGCTGCTGGGGGCCACGGGCACCGGCAAGACGTACACCATCGCGCAGGTGATTCAGCGCACGCAGAAGCCCGCGCTGGTCATGGCGCATAACAAGACGCTGGCGGCGCAGTTGTACTCGGAGTTCAAGGAATTCTTCCCGCGCAGTGCCGTCAACTACTTTGTGTCGTACTACGACTACTATCAGCCGGAAGCCTACATCGCCCGCACGGACACCTACATTGAGAAGGACACCTCGATCAATGAAGAGTTGGATCGGCTGCGGCTGGCCGCCACCTCATCCCTGTTTTCACGGCGGGATGTGATCATCGTCGCCTCGGTGTCGTGCATCTACGGCATCGGCAACCCGCAGGACTGGGGCAAGGTCATGGTCAAGTTGTCGGTGGGTGAGAACCGCCGCCGCGATTTGCTGCTGCGCCACCTGGTCGATCTGCAATACGAGCGCAACGACGTCGCCTTCGGGCGGCAAGTTTCGCGTGCGCGGCGATACGCTGGAAGTGCAGCCGGCCTACGCCGAGACGGCGTATCGCGTCGAGTTCTGGGGCGACACGGTGGAGCGCCTGACTGAGATTCAGCCGCTGACCGGCGAGATCCTGGCCGAGCACGCCGCGGTCGATATTTATCCGGCCAAGCAGTTTATCACCTCGGAAGAGAAGTTGCAGCGGGCTCGGCGTCGATCGAGGAGGAACTGCAGGACAGGATCAAATATTTCAAGGCCCATGAGATGTACCTTGAAGCGCAGCGCATCGAGCAGCGCACGAAGTATGATCTGGAAATGCTGCGCGAAGTGGGCAACTGTTCCGGCATCGAAAACTATTCGCGGCACCTTGACCAACGTGCGAAGGTACCCCACCCTGGACGCTGATCGATTACCTTCCGGACGACTATCTGCTCATCATCGACGAGTGCCACATGACGGTGCCGCAAATTCGCGCCATGTATAACGGCGACCGCACGCAAAGAAAACTGGTGAAGTACGGTTTTCGCCTGCCCTCCGCCCTGGATAATCGTCCCCTCACCTTTAAGGAGTTTGAATCCCACATGGGCTACCCATCTACACCAGCCACGCCCGGTCCTTACGAAATGGAACGTTCTGAACGGGTGGTGGAGCAGATCATCCGCCCAACCGGCCTGGTCGACCCTCAAGTGGTAGTCCGTCCGGTTGAAGGCCAGGTCGACGACCTGCTCAGTGCGATTCTGCAATCGGGTAGGAAGTGGGAAGCGCATGCTGGTAACCACCCTCACCAAGCGCATGGCTGAAGACCTTGCCGATTACCTGATGGAATTCGGCGTCAAGGTGCACTATCTCCACAGCGAAGTCGAAACCTTCGAACGCATCGATATCCTGCGCGACCTGCGTCTGGGTGTCTTCGACGTAGTGGTCGGCATCAACCTGCTGCGCGAAGGGTTCGACCTGCCGGAAGTCTCCCTGGTAGCGATCCTCGACGCGGACAAGCAAGGCTTTCTGCGCACCGGAACGGCTCTCATTCAGACCATTGGACGCGCTGCCCGGCACGTCGATGGCACGGTCATCATGTATGCCGACAAGATGACCGATGCGATAAATTTTGCTATTAATGGACCCTGACCGCCGCCGTGCAAAGCAGGAGGCATACAATCAGGAGCATGGCATCGAGCCGGTCAGCATTGTCAAGGCAGTCCGTGACCTGACCGACCAGCTGGGTGGTAAAGCCCAGGCTGCCGCCCGGGGTGAGCGCCCCGTCAGCCCCACCCAGATGCCCAAGGATGAGCTCAAACGCCTGATCGCCGAGCTCGAAGTCCAGATGAAACTGGCTGCCAAGGAGCTGGAGTTCGAGAAAGCCGCCGTCCTGCGCGATGAGATCTTCGAGCTGCGCGGCATCCTGGCTGAGATCAATCACACCCCACCCTGGGAGAGAGTCCGCTACCTCGCTGGCGAGGAATAGCTCTCAATGAAATAATATCGCTTGTAGGGGCGGAATAAAAATCCGCCCCTACTTTTCTTAAAATGCTCAAGGAAGGTGGGAGGGAATATCCGTCTTGGATGTTTTTATATTGACTTTGCATTTGTTTTTTTCTATAATGGTTTTGGGAGGAAATCAAGATGAGCCAAAAATTGTATTACCTTTTATTTACCATCTTAATTCCAGTCATGCTGCTATCAGTGGGAAGCCTCGTGTCAGCACAAGACACCCTGACTGAAAAACATACTCCAAAACCATCCCACCCCGCTAGTGACACCATACTGGATCTGTGCATGAGCACTGAGCCAGCTTCTTTATATTATTATGCTTTTCAGGGTTTTGTTGATCCATGGCAAGCTCAGGTTCTCGATGCGATCTACGATGGTCCAATCGATACCCGCTCGTATTCCTACCAACCGGTGATTTTTGACAGTACCAGTCCTGGAGAATGGACTGGCGGTTACCGAGACAGTGGTGGTATCTGCTGGGGACCTTATCGTCGACAGCGCGGGATTGTATGTCATTACACTCGAGGTGGGTTTAGACCTACTTGCCCAGCGGATGTTATGGAGAAAGTTGTGCTGTCATTTACTCAGGTGGACCCGTGGAAATGGAGCACATGCTGGTTACAAACACCTTGCTGCCAGGCCTCACCTGGTCAGATGGAGAGCCGTTGACTTCTGAGGATATGCTGTATTCTTTCAATCTGGATGCTGATCCGGCTACCCCCGCACCCAAAGATAGGATAGAACGGACAACCTCATTCATCACGACGACATTAACCCAAACTCTGTGGACCGGGTTACCCGGCTACTTCCCGTTCGACTATTCCAATATATACTGGGTCCCCTTGCCAGAACACATCTGGAGTGACTATACCCCCACCGAGCTGATCACTGCCACAGTTAGCAGCCGTACCCCCCTGGGTTGGGGGCCGTATGTGATCGATGAGTGGGTGTCTGGCAGCCATATCGCCATGCATAAAAATCCACTATATTTTCGTGCCGGGGAGGGATTACCAAATTTCGATGATCTGGTGGTCCATTTTGGGATTGAGTCAGCTGGCATCATGGATGGCACATGCGACGTGGTATTTTCATCTACCGAAGATTTAGGCATGCTTCTGGAATACGACGATATCGGGTTAATGGAAGTAGCTACCACTCCCGGAACAAACTGGGAGCACCTGGATTTTGGCATCCAATCGTCGCCTGTCTACTCCGGTTTTGCCGCTCTGACGGGTGCCTTTCAAGATGTGCGTGTCCGCCAGGCGTTTGCCTACTGCATCGACCGGCAGGCTATTGCTGATGCGGTTTATTATGGTTTAGGAGAGGTTCCAGACGCCTTTATCCCCGATATTCATCCGTTTTTCCCGCCGGATGCTAGCCATCTATCCCTTAACCCAGCTCAGGGAAAGGCTCTGTTGACTGCTGCCAGTTGGATTGACAGCAACGGGAATGGCATCCGCGACCAGGGGGGTATCGAATTCATGATCACATTATTGACCACGAATTCACAAGTCCGTTATACAGTCGCCAGCCTGATTGCAGAACATATGGCTGAATGTGGTATCCAGGTAACATCGATCCACAAGCCAGCGCAAGATCTTTTCGAGCAATGGCCTGATGGTCCTATATTTGGGCGGAAATTTGATCTTTCTGAATTCGCCTGGCTTACTGCACATAAACCTCCCTGCGACCTGTACCTTAGCCGGAATATCCCCTCCGATATCAATCCAGTTGGAATGAATGACCCTGGTTATAACAACCCTCTGTATGATGCTGCTTGTTTACAAGCCCAGGGTTCCCTCACTGAGGCTGACCGTGTGGCGAACTATTCTGAAGTGACGCGGATTTTCACCGAAGAACTCCCGGTTTTGCCGTTATTCCTACGACTAAAATACGGCATCACTGCCCCACATATCACCAACTTCACCCTCGACCCGACAGAGAGCACCTTTTGGAACATCGAGGATCTCGCCATAGGCATCCAGGGGCTGATCCCACCTGAAGGAGGCATCTTGAGTTCACCCCAAGATAACACGAGTTATACCTTCCCTCCGGTATTTTCTCGGAGACAGTCATCGTCACCCACACCCAGGTCTCACCTCTAGTCTTGCCAGGCTTTGGCGAGCTAGTAGGAGCAGGTCACTTCTTCAATCTTGAAGCCACGTTAAATGGTGAACCTGTACAACCCTCTCAACCCTACAGCATGACCATCGGTTACACTCCAGGCGAGCTCGTGTTTGCTATGGAAAAATCTTTGGGTTTGTATTATTGGAATGGCGATAACTGGGTGAACGAGCCCAGTGCTGTCGTGGATCCAGTCCAAAACAAGATCACCGCCACTCCTGATCACTTAGCCTATTGGGCAGTGCTGGGTGAGCCGTATAAATTCATCTATACCCCGCTCGTATCCAGGTAGCTTGCGGTCTATGTGTATGGCAGGTGGAAAGCGAGCTCAATCACTTTCCACCTGTTTTTAAATCGCCTGAATATTTATACTTTTAATTCAGACCAAACTTGTTGGCATGATTTCGTCAACCGCTACTCGCATTTACTAACTGCTAACAGCTAACTGCTATCAGCTAATTGCTTACCGCTGCATTTCTTCATACTTCCTTCACAATTATCGGTTAAACTATAACTATGTCATTGCGAGCGAGAGTTCTTTTCGAGCGAAGCAATCTCCAACATAGCGACCTGAGATTGCTCCATCATGGGACCTGCAATGATCAATAATTAAAGGAGTATTTCATGAAAAAAGTTTTACTTATCGGTTTGATCGTTGCATTAGCCCTCATCGTCATTGGCGGTACCGGGGTCGTCTTTGCCCGTGCCAGTGGCGTTGCCAATAACCCTCTCGTACTTACGAGAACCTTCCAAAACGGGCAGGGGGATGTTCGAGTATTCACCTATGGTTCAGGCGAGCTACAAGCTGAGGCGGCGATTTTCCCTGCCAGGATGGTGATGCAGGCGAATGCGGGCGAACCTTTGGACCCGGCAGCATGATGCAAGGTCTATGGTCCGGGCAGCATGATGCAAGGCAATGCTTACGGTCCCGGGGGCATGATGGGCGGACGTGGCAATGGTTACGGTCCTGGGGGCATGATGGGCAGACGCGGCCTGGATGCCGCTCGTGGTGAAGGTCCCATGCATGAATACATGATTTCAGCCTTCGCTGAAGCGGTTGACCTCACCGCTCAAGAAGTGGAAACCCGCCATGAAGCTGGAGAAACCTTCAAAGAGATCGCCATTGCACAAGGCATCGCTGAAGCCGACCTTCCTGACTTGCTGGTTCAGGTGCGCACTGCGGCCTTGAATGGCGCTGTTGCTGATGGCACCATCACCCAGGCTCAGGCTGATCTAATGCTTGAGCATATGAATAACTATATGGGTCCAGGGTTTGGACCTGGATTCAAGTCTGGTTTTGACGGCTGCCCGATGCTGGATGGGGATGAAGAACAGCAGCCCTAATTAAAAGTAACCGATGATTTTTTTGAAAGACGCGGCGCAACCCGCGTCTCTTTTCAATTCCAGATATCCCCACAACTGACGCATCACACCTGATGATCATCTCCCTGTAACACCTGGATTCCACATACTTCCAGTTTCCCCGTGTGGTCGCATCCAGTTCCACGGAAGCATGAAAGACTTCCAGCAGTTTATCGGAAATGTCATCGGCTGCGATTCTGTTGATCGAAAACTTGTCACATACTTCGCAATGGTGAATCAGCATCAGCTCACCGGTGTTCCCGATCCCATACTTATTCTGCCTTTGCTTGACGGTTAAGCCGATCGGTTCCATAGGTGACCTACAGGCTGATAATCGGTCCCCTGCCTCGTAAAGATCAACATGGCGTGACCACAGGCAGTAAGGGCAGTGGTTTCGATTTTTCACGCCTGAAAGCATGGATTGCATAGTTACCAGCATGTTGCACTGCCGGCACCTGAAAGCATCCTCGAACAGAGTTCTCCCATAGCGATACGCCGGGTGGTTTTTCGCCGGATTACAGGTTTCTGGATACATCGTACAATTCCTTGTTCAATACCAAATAGCTCTGGTAGCGGCGCGGATTGACCTTCCCATCCATCACCGCATTGCGGATGGCACAGCCTGGTTCTTCATCATGCTGGCAATCCACCCCAAAGCGGCACTTTCCCACCAGCGGGCGCATCTCCGGAAACAGCAACGCCAGGTCATCTTCAAACTGCCATAATCCAAATTCGCGCGTCCCGGGTGTATCCACGATGGCACCCCCACCTTCCAGCGGGAACATTTCCAGGTTGGTGGTGGTATGCTTGCCTTTGCCCGTCACCTGGTTCACCTCTTTCACCCGTAAGCCCAGTCCTGGCTGGAGCACGTTCCAGCAAGGCGGTCTTTCCCACGCCCGACTTGCCCACAAAGACGGATATGCGCCCTTTAAGAGCTTCCTGTAATTTCTCGATCCCCTCAGCGGTGTAAGCTGGTGAGCACGCTGGGGTAGCCAATTTGCTGGTATTCATCCATCGCACCAAACAGCTCTTGCTCGCTGTCCTTCTACCAGGTCAAGCTTGGTGATACAGATCAGCGACCGGATCCCGGCTGTCTCTGCCGATGCCAGGTAGCGATCCAGCAAGTTCCATTTCGGGTCGGGCTGGGCAGCCGCCAGAACTGGCACCACCTGGTCCACGTTGGTCACGATGATCTGCTCGAACGGGTGTGCCCCGTGGTGCAGCGGTTTGGGCACCGCACTCCGGCGGGTGAGCTTGTTGCGCCGCGTTAAAAGCTCCACGATCAAACCCTTGCCATCCTCCGCCTGAATGTAGCGCACCTCGTCACCCACCGCGATGGGATCCATGTGCTCAAGCTCCACCACCTTCTGCACCCGGTGGCGTAAAGAGCCTGGGTCCGCCGTTGGGTAGATCAGCTGTTTGCGGATGCGGTTGGAGAGCTCGCACACCACAGCCTGCCCATTTCGGTGCACGGTGTAATTTCCGATTGTTTTCTTGTAGACCACACCATTGTAAGTGGGTCTTCCGTCGTACATAGTCGTAATACTGATGTGCATTTTCTTTAATCCTAATTAAACAAAACCAGCCATGTTGGTTACCCGTGGCTGGTGTGATCAAAAATTTCTGATAATTACTCGCTGCTTATTCACTGAACCTAACGCACCCTGTTGGAGGGTCGGATCAATTTAAGCAGCTTAAACTCAAAAGCCACGGGGCACAGACGCTCCCGTGGCAGGCTGACCTAGAAGGATACCCTGGTCTTACCTGGCAGCGGAGGCGTGTCCATGGAGAATGAAGGCAACTACCGATATTCATTCACCATAAAACGCACTCCTTTCTATAGAATAACGATTAAACGGGGTGAGTTTACCATTAGGGAAAATGCTGTCAAGAAAGGGATGTCGTTAGTTCGTATATGATCCTGAAGTATCATCGTTAGCACAAAAGAAAATGTTACCGAGGCTAACGACCCCAAAACGCGAACTGTTTTTCAACCGATGCCGTGATCTTGATCCCGCTGATCCCCGAAACAGGATTTCGTCACTGGGTGGGTTCCCTAACCCGCTGGAAGCCATTCGGCGAGTTGCACGTTGAGGGCGATACCTCGCTAAAAGATCGCGAGATGGGTTGAGCAAGAGCGTACTTTGCTCGCAGCATAGCGACCTGTTTTTGGGAGCGATGGACACTTTGGGAAACCCAACAATACTAAAGTTATACACTGTAGCAGATTACATATATTTATTTTTTCCCAACCGCTGACATGGCATAGCTAGTTTAGGAGTAAAATCAAGTAACTCTACTGCCGATCAGCAAAAATATATTTTGTTTATTGAAAACGGATAGGATTTGACAAGGATGATTCTTTACCGACCTGTTGGGTTGAAAGAATTGGCGTTGATCGCTGAAACAAATTTTCGGGCTTTCCCACCCCGCCTTCCCGACCAACCCTTATTCTATCCAGTACTCAACTTTGAGTATGCAGAACAGATAGCTCGTGATTGGAACGCGACGAGCGGCGACTTTGCCGGCTTCGTGACTAAGTTCGTTTTAGAAAATAGTTACACCTCCCGCTTTGAGGTTCATGAAGTCGGTAAGCAAGGGGTTCATCAAGAGCTTTGGGTGTCTGCTGAAGAACTGGTGGAATTCAATCTGCATATCATCGGCAGGATCCTAATCGCTGCAGCCTACTATGGAGATGGTTTCAAGGGTGAGATAGACCCAATCACCAACCTTCCCAAGAGTTCTGAGGTCGCAGGCTAACCAATCTAACCGGCATTGTGGCGGCTGAACCTGATCATTAGATAGAGCTCAATTCAATCAGGCATTGCTTTTTGAAAGGAGAATTCCAAATGGTAAGCGATCGCAAACTTAAATGGCTAAAGGTTTTTCTACTGGTTAAAGTTTTCTTTTGCTTTTTTGTGTGGGGGTTGCCTTATCTGCTTGCCCCCATGGCCTATTTTCAGCGTCTTGGCGTACCCATGCCCGACGATTCCCTCTTCATCAGGCTATCAGGAGCCATTATCATTGCATTCGGGGTCGCTTATTGGTACGCCTATAAGGATCCAATCCATAATGTTGCCATCGTAAAAGCGGGTGTCGTAGATAACGGCCTGGTCACCCTGGTGATCTTTGTATTCATGGCTTTCTATAACCTGAGAAGCGTGGTTGTGCTGGCTTCTGGGTTGCTTACGTTTATATTTTTCATCTCATTCCTGTTGCTTATGCCAAAGCAAGAAGCTGCATAGCTCCGCTAAATCATTATTCAATCCGATTCTTTTTTTATCTGCTAGTGCCCGTTCAATTTCCTTAACCCGATGGTAGCCATAGTGACCATCCAGGTCGTACAGTCATGCCTGTCTACGCTCCCTGCTACTGAACCAATCTTCGGGTGCCTCACTCAGCGCAATTAACAGGTCCTCATGCACCTGCCTGTGCCACTCTAGCACCTCCTGTGGAGAGAGTTTTCGTACTCTCTTTTGCGAAGATCAGATTGCTGATGCTCGTCATAGGCTTGATGAGTTAAAGTTTTTTTTAAAAAAAGTAAATATCTATAGATGCGTAATTCATTTTCCTAATCCAATTATCAGTCTCTAAACATCTCGTAGCTGAGTAAAACATTAATCCAATTGGGTTTGTCATAACGAATTAGTGAGTATTAAATTAGACTACTCCCTCTCCATCAGCCTTTTTTTACAGATGGGCCGGAATTCGGGTTGCTCTTTACCAACTTCATTACTTATAAAACGGATTCGTTTCGTTTCGATTTTATTTTCGAATATTTTTATTAAATTTTGTTGATGTCATCTCGGGTTATAACTCAACAAATATGACCCTTACTCGATATGAAGCTCACTCCTCATTACTCCTAGCTAACAGCTAATAGCTAATCGCTAACAGCTAATCGCTAATGGCTAATCGCTCATCCCTAATCGCGGTAATACTCTCCCCATGCCCACCTTGCTCATCATCGAAGACGAACCCGAGCTGGTACGCGTGCTAAAATCCTACCTCGAACAGGCTGGCTTTCACGTGCTCAGCTCCTCTCGCGGCGATACCGGTCTCACCGCCTGGGAGGACAAGCACCCCGACCTGGTCATCCTGGACCTCAACCTGCCCGGCATGGATGGTCTCGACGTAGCCCGTCACATTCGCCAGCACGAAACTCAGCGCACACCCATCCTCATGCTCACCGCCCGGGCAGACGAGCTGGACCAGCTGCTCGGCTTGGAGCTGGGCGCGGATGATTACATCCCCAAGCCCTTCTCACCTCGCATTGTCGTCGCCCGGGTGAAAGCCCTGCTGCGCCGTTCTGAACCCCTTAAGCAATCTGTTTTGCGAATCCACATCGCTGACCTGGAGATCGACCCGCAAGCGCATACCCTCAAACGTGCAGGGAAAACAATTGAGCTGACCCCTACCGAGTTCAGCCTGCTGCAAACACTTGCCGGGCAGCCTGGGCGTGCCTTCAGCCGCTTACAGCTTCTCGAAGCCTCCCAGGGTGTCGCCTACGAGGGCTACGAGCGTACCATCGACGCCCATATCAAGAACCTGCGCGCCAAGATCGAGCATGATTCTAAAAAACCAAGGTATATCGAAACAGTTTTTGGAGTTGGTTATCGTTTTGCTTCCGAGTGATAGATAGATATCTGATCAGGTGATCTTATGCGGCTGAAATTATTCCTTGCATTTACATTTATCGTTCTCGTCTCCGTCTCACTGGTGGCGATCATTGCACGACGAGGGGCAGTGAATGAAGTGCGCTTATTCATGTACCGCGGTGGGATGGTTGGCTTGAATGACATGGCGACTGAATTGGAAAATTATTATCAAGAGCATGGACACCTGGGAGGGTGTCCAGTCTATTATTAATCTCAACCATGCCGGTGTGCAAGGTATGGGTGGGATGATGAACCAGCGCCTGATCCTTGCAGATACAAACGGAACTGTGCTCCTTGGCACTGGGACAGGTAATACGGGTACCTCGCTCACTCCATCTGAACTGGCAGTGGCTATTCCATTAAAAGTGAATGGTAAGACGGTCGGTTACCTGTACTCTGCTGGTGGTATGGGTATTAACGCTGCCAGCCAGCAAGCTTTGTATGATCGACTGAATCGGGGGGTTCTCCTGGCGGGGTTGGTGGCAGGGGTCTTGGGTTTACTATTGGCCTTTGGGCTTGCATATACACTGCTACGGCCCGTGCGTGACCTTACTCTGGCGTCTCAAAACCTGGCCCAGGGAGACCTGTCTCAGCGCGTGGAGATCCATGGGAAGGATGAGATGGCCACTTTAGGTCAGGCATTCAATCACATGGCCGATTCGCTCCAGCAGGCGGAGGAGTCACGCCGTATAATGACCGCCGATATTGCCCATGAGCTGCGCACTCCCCTGGCAGTCCAACGTGCCAACCTGGAAGCACTACAGGACGGTGTTTACCCCCTCACGGTGGAAAATCTCTCGCCGGTCGTCGAGCAAAATCACCTGCTCACCCACCTGGTGGAAGATTTACGCACCCTGGCACTGGCGGATGCCGGGCAGATCGAGCTGGAGTGCATCCCCACCGACTTACCTGCCCTGGTACAGCGTGTGGTGGAACAGTTCCAGCCCCAGGCTGCTAAAAACCAGGTCAGCCTTCACTTTTCATCGCCTGCCATCCCAATGCAGCTGATCTCGCTCGATCCAATCCGCCTGGAGCAGATGCTCACCAACCTGCTGTCGAACGCCCTGCGCTACACACCCCAAGCTGGGCAGATTGAAGTTGCAATTAACCAGCTCCCAAAATTCGCCCGTCTGACAGTAAGAGACACTGGTCCGGGCATCCCGCAGGACGCTTTACCGTTCATATTTGAGCGTTTCTACCGGGCAGATAAATCCCGCTCGCGTGCAGAGGGCGGAAGCGGGCTTGGGTTGGCAATTGCCCGCAACCTGGCACGTGCCCATGGAGGCGACCTCACCGCCACCAACCACGCTTCAGGTGGTGCGTTCTTTACTTTGACGCTGCCGATGAATGTCAATAATTAATAAAAAATCTAAATAATTCCCAACCTTTGCCTGCTGATGAAACACTCCGGAACCACATGATTGACCCACCCAGTAGGTTTATTACCTTTTACCGAAAGGATTCAACCAATTTAGACATCCCTATCAGACTCGCCATTGGATTGAATCCAATGGCTGCTCAGGTTAAACCCGCTGGCGGGTTTCATAATGGTAGGCCGTTGGTTAGAAACCAACGGCTACGCCACTGCAGGTTTAAATCCGATGAAAACCGTTGTTGCTCAATTGAATTACTGAATACGAAAATGAAGATAATACTTTATTTACCAAAACTTTCTTGAACATCCCATAAATCACCCCTAAGGTGATGCTCTTTTTGATGCCTACTATATTCCCTAACTTGTTTTACTTCAGTTTCCCGTAGGGTGACAACGCCATAACCATCTTGCCAATACAAAATCTCTCCTAGATCAGTTTCCTTGTTTATATAATGGGATGATGAACCTTTAATGTTTTTTGCCACATCCGCCACTAAAATTGATGGTGTCAGAGAAAGCAACAAATGGATGTGATTCTCTGTACCATTAATGGCATGAAGGAAATACCCAAGTTCCTTGCATTTATATCGAATGTATGGGAATAATCGAGCTTCTACTGATGGTGTAATGAGTGGCAGTTGATTTTTCGTGCCCCAGATAAAATGATAAACCAATTGGTAATATGTACTAGTTCTTTTCATTCTTTAACGCTTGCCTCGTCAACCTTGCAGGATTCCTTCTACCCGTTAGTTTTCAAACCTCTAACGAGTCATCGAGACAAATACGATTAACTATTATCCCACCCTCTTCAGCACCCTCAGCGCTCGCAGGGTGACCCACTTGTTGGGCTCTTTCTTCTTCCCAAAGTCCACCCAGGTCTTACCGCTGTAATCATACTCCAGCATCCACCTGCCCCGATCATCCTGTTTCTGGCGGATGAAATCGAGAGCGTTGGCCAGGCGCGGGTCATTCCCATACCCCAATCCGACCAATGCCTCCACCACCTGTAAAATGTCAGTGACGTAGAAGACGGGATAGCCAAATTTCCACCAGTTTGTGCTGGGTTTTTCCGACCCTCCTGAAGGCCAATCTGCTTTGACCGGATCACGTGCTGAGTAGAAAATCCACTCCCTGTTGGATCGCATTATGGATCAACGCTGTCTGCCGCGTTTCCGGGAGCTTTCCAAATGCCAGCATAACCTTGGTTGCACCCCATGCGCAGGGCAGGTTGTAGTTGGCTCCGCAGGCGAATTGTGGTCCACATTTCGCGGCGAAATACCGGCGTTCGGCATTCTTTTGACCCTTGGATGCCAGACCTTCACCCGTGACAGTGCGTGCCATCCACTCGAAGGCAGTGTCCAGGCGCGGGTCATCGTAGCCTAGCTCGAGCAAAGCCCAGCCCAAATTGCCCTGCAGGCAGTCGATCGTACCTGATGGAGTGCCGTTAACGCTGAATTGGCCTCCAGGTGTCAGGTTATGCTCGAGCAGGTAATCGCAGGCACGCCTGATGCGCTCATCTTCACTTGCCAATGCTCCTAATTGAGCCAGCAGGGTGATCGACCAGACCGTCGAGCGGTACTTCGGATTGTACCCCGGACCTTTCTCAGCCCAATATCCCTCCGGCTGCATGCTCTCCAGAATGCTGTGGATGGGGCCTTGGGTATGGGCAGCCTGCCGTGCGGAGACCAAATCCTGGTCATCGGCAGGCATATCCAGTAAATCTCGGAGTGCCAGGTAACGCACGCCCGGATTCTCATTTTCCAACAGCCAGTTGATTGAATCACCTTTGAGTTGATTTTCCCACGCCATAGATTGCTCCTTTCATACCGCCACCCTGTTTTGTAGAGGATATTCAGACGTGATACAGTCCTTATTTCCTTTTACCCCATCCCAAATAGAGCCCAATAAATACGAACAAACCTGCCACGATCCCAACGGTTGGGTTGGTGATATGGAACACGTTAGCGATCGGGCCAGAAAATAACCATGCCATCAGCAAAGAGATTGCAAGGATGGTTAGCATCGACATCCCACCCCGGCGGGGTGCAGAACCACCACCCACACGCTGCCCATATTGTGGTTTTGCGTTGTTCTCGAGAACTTTTTTGGCATCCTTACCTGCTCCACCTTCCGGGTCCAGCTCGATCACTTTCTGCAAATGCTGCGAAGCCTGTTCGCGGGAGTCGGGGAAATATAAGCTATACATGGAGCCCAATTGGTAATGTGCTTCCAGGAAGTCGGGTGCCTGAGAGATCGCTTGCTTCAGGTAGCCTTCAGCTGCCCCCACCTGGTTCAGCTCCAGGGAGAATATTCCCAGCAGGTATAGAGCAGCCGGAAACTGAGGCTTGTTCTCAACAGCCAACTTGAGTTTTTCGATCGAGGTGCTATGGTCACGTAAAGATATCGACTGCAAGAACAATAATTCAGCATTATCCGGGTGTTCCCGGAGCGCAGCCTCGATGCTGTCTTTCTTCTTGGCAGAGGGTTGGAGGATGAAATCGATTCCCTGAAAATATGGATTATGCAGGTCTTGCAGGCTACAGAAATCCTTAAACCAATTATGCACCGCTTTCCAATCCTTATTCCCAACACTTTCCAGGTACTTTTTGTTCCGAATTATGGCAGGTGGATTGATATATAAACAGGCAATATTTTGGATGAAGGTTGCCACAGGTTGTTCAGGTTCAGCTTGAAGCCATCGAGAGGCAGTTTGGTAAAGAGATTCCCAATCACCGATGGATAGATAGGTGTGCAGTTGGGAATTATAGAGGCTGGTATTGTCAGGGGCTGTGTTCAAGGTCTGCTCCACAAATTATGATCCTTTCCCAAATAAATCAAAAGAACAAATAGGTTCACTTTATATCAAGTTATCGTGTTGAGCGAAACAGGCATGGTAAACAGTTTATAAACTACTGCTGCAATATACAGCATTTCACCTGCTGCGTCAAACCCAGTTCTCAGGCTGTTATCTCAACCTGGTTTCCATCAGGGTCCGCTATTACACTTTCATAATACCCGTCCCCAGTATGGCGTGGACCACTTAATACCTGATAACCATCCCGCCGTAGTCGGTCGGTGAGCTCATCCACCCCAAATTCACTTCCAGTCGCAAATGAAAGATGCGCATAACCTGTGTGAGCATGACCAGGCGGGAGCGTGCTTTCCTGGAGGTCAGCCTGGCTGATTAATTCCATCCGCGCCCCCGTTGAAAAGCTCAAAAAGTAAGATTCAAAACCTTTAGCCTGGTTTTGGTACTTTCTGCCAGACCTTGCCTGAAAATACTTCTCATAAAAGTCTTTCAGGCACTCAAGCTGACTCGTCCACAGGGCGATATGTTCAATGTGCATGTTCACTGCTCCGCTCTATAATGTAATTAAAACTACCGCCAGAAGGCATAAACAGACCCCTACCCATTGAAGCGAGCGAAACCTTCTCCTTCAGGATCGTTGTCGATAGTATGACAGTCCCTGCCGGGTAGAGCGAGGAAAGCACGGCTGCCACATCCAGCCGGGTATATTGGGTAGCCAGTAAATAAAAGACATTCCCACCCGTATCCAACACCCCTGCTAAGATAGCGATAGGACTGGAGGTAAGCCCGGGGAGGGGGATACGGCGTAACTTAAGCATTACAATTGCAATGCAGAATGTTACGGCGCGGGCCACTAAAATTGGGGCAAATACCTGCCCCTTGTCCACCTGGGCGATAAACACAAAGAAACCACCAAATCCGATTCCCGATAGAAAAGCAAGCAGCATCCCTTCTTTGAAAGTCTTTTCACCTGCCGAAGGAGATTTGCTTAAAAACCAGATTCCTAAAAAAGCCAGCACGAAACCTCCCAGCTGGGTCGCGGTTGGAAATCCAGCAGTCGCAACTCCGACTATCACGGGTAATGCCGCACATACGATGGCAGAGGTTGGGGCGACGCTGGCTGCATTACCCATCGATAAGGCATGGTAGAGGGCAGCCATACCCAGGGCACCCGCCGAGCCCGCCAGGACTCCCCATAGAACACTGGATTGGGAAGGGAGGCCTTCCCCCCAAAGCAGAACGCAGGCAATCAGCACAACCATCCCGAATAGTGCTGCCAGCATAAGCACCTGGTATTGGTGGCTTTTCCTGGCTGCCATACCGCCGCTGAAATCTCCGCTACCCCAAAAAGCAGCCGAGACGAGGGCAAGGAAAGCTCCCAAGAGATTGGCCGGCATCAGGAATTCTCCATGGGTTAAGTGTATCATGGGAGAAATGTTAAAAATAACAGGGTACAATCCTCTGGCCAGAGGATTGTACCCTGAGGTTTAGTTCATACAGCTTACATTTCGCCGGAGGTTTCCTGGCGCACCAGCTCGCGCCTTAATACCTTGCCAACCATCGATTTCGGTAGCGAATCACGGAACTCAAAGAATTTGGGGACTTTATATCCGACCAGCTTAGTATGACAAAACTGACGCAACTCATCCTCGCTAACCTGTTGACCCTGGCGTAGCACCACCCAGGCTTTGACCGCTTCGCCTGAGTATGCATCCGGGATACCCGCCACGCCCACCTCCGCCACAGCAGGATGAGTAGCGATCACTTCTTCCACATCACGCGGCCATACCTGGAATCCGCTCGGTTTAATCACATCCTTCTTGCGGTCGACGATGAACAGGTAACCATCCTCATCCATATATCCCAGGTCGCCCGTGAATAACCACCCATCCCGGATGGAGTTGGCGGTCTCGGTGGGGTGTTGGTAATAACCCAACATGATTTGGGGACAGCGCACGGTGATCTCACCAACCTCTTTGAGCGGTATCTGCACCTGACCCGTCTCTGCATCCACGATCCGGATTTCTACATCCGGAGCTGGCAATCCCGTCGAGCCTGGTTTATAGGTTCCCCCAATCGGTGAAATCACAGCTGCCATCATTGTTTCTGTCATGGCATAGCCCTCAACGATATTTCCACCCGTTAGCGCTTCGAAGCGTTGTTTGGTCTCATACATTAGGGGTGCAGCTCCGGATATGCAGTTCTTGATCGACTTGAGACTCACCTTCCCGGATTGAATCTCCGGATGGTTGATCAGTGCGATGAACAGTGTGGGAACCCCGGGTAGGAAGGTCGGTTTAACCTTGTGAATGGTTTCGAGTAAATCCTTCATATCGCGCGGGTTAGGAATTAATACCAGGGTGTAATGCCCGACCAGTCCTGTAGGCATTACCCCAGCCAGGCCATACACGTGGAACAGCGGCATATTCTGCATGATGGAGCCTTGCCACTCACTCGCATTCAGCTGGAACCAGCTGTTGATCTGCATACCCGACATGACCAGCCCCTGGTGAGAGCCAATGGCACACTTCGGGGTCCCGGTTGTGCCCCCCGAGAACAGGAAAATTGCCGGGTCATCCGGTTTTACCAGCACGTTTGGTTTTTTGGCAGAGCTGTATTGATCGAGTAGTGCTCCTAGCCAAATATCGCCTGTTTCAAGTGTAACCCGGTAGCCTTCCTTCTTCTCTTTTACCAGGGTGAACAGCAGGCGCAGTATGGGTGGCAAGTACTCTTTAATGTTCGTGGCTATCACCAAACCTACCCTGGTATGCACTTGAACCGATTTGATCTTGTTATAGAATGAGGAGAGCACAATAACCACGCTTGCACCGCATTCCTGCAGGGCAAAATCCATCTCGCTCTCGGTATACAAGGGGTTGATCGGTACTGCGATGCCGCCTGCTTTCCAGATCCCGAATAATCCGATGATACTCTGCGGACTGTTAGGAAGGACCAGTGCAACCCGATCGCCTTTCTTCACGCCTTTGGCAATCAATGCCGCGGCCATGGCATTGCTTAATTGCTCCAGGTCCATCGCGCACATGGGAGCACCCTTAAACAGCAGCACCGGGAATTCTGGTTTTATTTGAACAATTTCACGCAGGGTATCGATCAAGGTGATTTCGGGGTAGGGTTGCAAGGTTTTTGGCACACCTTGATCATAATGCTCTAACCAGGGCTTATCAGACATATTTTCCTCCTTGTTTACGGTATACGCCCGCACATTTGGGTTCGACTGATGAAAAATTGGGAACATGGATAAGTGATCATGCTGAGTCAATAATCCAGCTTAGCCACAGTCAACATTTAGGATTAATTATCAATATTTCGGATGTACAGTAAAATCAAGCATTACCTATGGAAGAGAAAAAACAAAAAAACACCATTATATCTATCGCTGCTATTAATATACAGGAATCACGACTGAAAGTCAATCAAATGCCAACCAATAATATTACCCGCATGCTGGATGCCAAAAAAATTCCTTACACTGCTTTCGAGCTTCCGCCTGAAAAACTGGGCGCTATCGAAACTGCCGGTCTCCTAGGCGTGCCTCTGGAGCAGGTGTTCAAGACCATCGTGGTGAAGCGGGAAGGAAAAGGTAAACCAATTCTGGCGGTTGTTCCAGGAACATCAGAAGTCGATTTAAAAAGATTGGCAAAAGCCCTGGGAGAGAAGAAGCTCTTACCTGGCCACCGAGCACGAGGCAGAGCAGATCACTGGTTTGCAGGCGGGTGGTATTTCACCCCTGGCATTGCTCAACAAGGGGTTCCAGGTGGTATTGGATTCCAGTTCAGAAAGTTATAATGAAATCCACGTCTCTGGTGGGCAAAGAGGGCTCAATATTCGCCTGCCAGTGGATGCACTGGTTAAGCTTTCCAATGCACGCCTCGAAAAAATCATCTCTGAAGGATAAGCTCAAGATATTGAACATCTGAAAGGATGCCTCATCATATAGACGGTTCCCATTATGAAAAACAACCCATATAATTCATTAAATCCCTTCCATTTTTAAGGAGACGTGCCGCAATGATTACTGTGTTCGGTTATCCAATCAACCTTCCTCCGCCCCTCGACCAGCTTGATCCAATCTTCGCTACATTTCTAATCACCGCCATAGCCTGGATCGTGATTGGTTTATTGGCTTACCTGATATTGACCTATGTCTTAAAAGCAATTGCCCGCCGTCTGCCTGGAGAGGTCGAAGACACTCTGCTGGGGATCATACGAAAACCAACCATCATCCTGATCTTGTCTTTCGGGTTGGTCAATACTCTGGAGACGCTGCCCCTGACCCCCGGCTTGATAGCATTCCTTGAAAAAATGCTTCAGACTATCTTGATTTTGGTCGTACTTTACCTGTTATGGCGCTTGATAAAGGACGTGATTGTTTATTATGGCAAGGGATGGGCGCGTAAAACGGAGAGCAAGTTTGACGATAACCTGATCCCGATCCTGAATATTTTTGGACCTCTGATGATTGTAATTATCGGTGTGATGATGGTGTTGCCAATGTGGGGTTTGGACATCAGCTCTGCCCTGGTGGGTGCGGGTGTGATCGGCTTGATCCTTGGCCTGGCTCTCCAGGATAGCCTCTCCAATATTTTCAGTGGGATGAGCCTGGTGGTGGATGCAGCGTACCGGATTGGTGATCTGCTCCAATTAGCGGATGGCAGCGTTTGTGAGGTGGAGGAGATGGGCTTACGCACCACCCGCATGTATTCACTCGCCTCACACTGCACCCTTTATATGCCCAATAAGAGCCTTGCGAATATGACGATCATCAATATCACCAAACCCACGGTTGAACAGCGCGACCATATCGAGTTTAATCTTCCCAGTAAGGCCAGTATGGCAGCGGTCGAAACCAGGCTCATTCAAATTGCAACGAGCATTCCAGGCGTGCTGGTGTCTGATTTGCAACAAAAAACTAATGTTGTCCAACAACGCCTGGCAGAGATGGAGGCTTGCCTGAATGAATCCAATCAGGATGGCACCCTTCATCATTCGCTTGAGGAAGAGATCATCCGTTATCGAGGCGCAATTATTAAATTGACGCAGGAGTGGGAATTCAACCAGGCGTTGGCTGCTTTTATACGTAACCTGGAAGGGCTTGCATATGGTTTGAAGGAACGCGAAGCGCAGGGATTTTCCGCTGACGAAAAAAGAGAGATCAAAGACGAATACCTGGCTCCCACACAGGCAGCCTACCAGGCTTTGCTTACTGCAGCAAACTCTTGGAGTGAGGAACGCGACCCCTATGCTTCAGTGCCTGAGCACGCTGTTGTCCGTCAAATTTGGGGACTAAGGAATGAACGCCTGGAGATGCGTTGGAACGAGTTGCAGGGGAAGATGATCAAGCCGGATGACCCGACAGAGATGCGCCTGGATGACATGGCTCTCTCTATGGTGAAATGGCTTAGAACTGAATATCGTATACTACCCGAATCCTGGAAGAATCCGAAGGTAACTTTTAAGAGCTTCACAGGTGATACAACCATCCTTCAGCTGTGGTTCTACGTTGACAACATACGTTTAGAGAAGGATGGACGGTTGCAAAGGGTCCGTACGGACATCGCCCGACGTATCCGAGAAGAATTGAACATATGATGGTCACATTAATCCGTAGTATTCCTGATAAGGACTGCATGCTGGCCTCCGTAGAAATGTCAGGAAAATTACGTGGGAGAGTGTATTGGATAGTATTAAACAATACCAACCAGGCCGGCATTTTCCTGGGTATTTCGCAGCATCCTCCTTCTTGATTAGAAGAATAGATAAAAAAATCCTCACAGGTGTCTAAAACCTGTGAGGGTTGGTTGGATTGCTTTACGAAAGCTTATTTTACCTCGTCCTTACCTTTCAAGCCTATCTCATGCTTGAGCGACATGAACACATCCACGACGCGTGGGTCGAAGAATTTTTCCTTTTCTTCCAGGATATATTCAATAGCTTTTTCCTTTGACCATGCCTTTCGATAGGGGCGGTCCGAGGTCAGTGCATCATACACATCCACCACGGTAAATATCCGGGCTGCCAGTGGAATTTGCTCACCTTTCAACCCGCGTGGGTAACCTGTTCCATCCCATTTCTCATGGTGGCTGCCGGGGATATCCAGGGCAGGGCGCAGGTACGAAATGGGTGCCAGCATCTCATACGCATACTGGGGATGCATGCGCATTATCTTCCATTCTTCTTCAGTCAACGGACCGGGTTTGAGCAAAACTGTATCTGGAATCCCCATTTTGCCCATGTCATGCAGCATGATACCGCGGCGCATATGCACCAGGTCAGACTCCCCCATCCCCATGGTGCGTGCCAGGAGCATGGCAATATCTGTCACCCGCTTGGTGTGGCCTTCGGTCACGCTATCACGCATGTCCATCGCCCGCGACCAGCCTTCGATGGTGGCATCATAAGCCATGCTGAGCTCAAGATTCGAGCGCTGCAGATTGGCAAATAACTGAGAATTGTCGATGGCGATCGCCACCTGCCCGGCAAGGGTTTCCAAAAAATCCACCCAATCGCTATCGCGGAGGCATGTTTTCCTGTTGTAAACCTCAAGCACACCTTTAACTTCACCTTTGGCAATCAGCGGTGCTGCAGAATATGTGGCAAAACCCTCGCTTGAAAATATATCCGCTCGCAATAAAGTTTGGAGCACTGAGTTCAGGTCGGGAATATTGATCGTTCGGCGTTCCATGATCTGTTGGCCAACCACGCCTTCGCCAAGCAAAAAGTGTGATCTTTCAATAGACGTTGTAACAAAGCCTCTTCCAACAAAATACTCCAGGGCATAGCTGTGGGGGTTAAGCAGAAGAATATCGGCAGCATCCACATTCAATTGGGTCACAATCTGATAGAGGATGATGTTTAAGATGGCTTTCAAATCAAAACTGGAAGCGATGGCAGCATCGATCGTTCTTAATGCCTGTACCTGATGCAGGTGGCGTTCGGTCCGTTCGAATAAGCGTGCGTTCTCCAATGCGGCAGCTGCACGTTCCGCCAGCAAACGGCAGGCAGAGATTTCTTCGACCGATGGTTGATAGGGTTTAAGGTTGCTCATCGTGATAACCCCGATCACATTTTCCCTGCGTACCATCGGGTAAGCAAAAAATGCATGAATGTCTGGTCGGACAAGTACCTGTCGGATGGATGGCTCCTGGTGGTCAATGTCTGCCAGGATAAGAGGCTCTCCGCTATCGATTAAATTTCGGATGGCAGGCAGGGTTAATGGGACGCGCAGGTTGCCAGTATCCGATGACAATCCGATTTGCGCAGTCAGCACGGCTTCATTTTTGTCATAATCGATAAGCATCACAGTACAGGTAGTGCTTTCCATAATATCTGCCACACGCCTGACGAGGGTATCCAGGACTTCATTTTCGTTGCGCAGGGTAGCCAGCTCTGTACCCAGTTTCACGATCTGGGTTAAATGGACTGCCCGTCGCTTTTCCGCTTCATACAGGCGTGCATTATCGATTGCGATGGCGACCGTATCCGCCACCGTGGAAAGTAATTCCTGTTCCCGTTCCCCAAAAGCATTCGGGCTGTAGGATTGGACAGAGATCACCCCCAAGACATCATCTCCGAGCAGCATCGGTGCACCTAACCAGGAACGCGAGGGTCTCCCAGTTCCCCATAAGGTCATCAGAGGAAGCTGATCCTTTTCGCGGTCATAATCCTCGACCAGCAGGCACTTTTTACCGTGGACCACTTGTGCAGTCAGGGCATTCCCAAGCGGACGCACGTGGGGTGCTTCATGGATTTCACCATCCACCCGGATTCGGAACTCGATCTGATCAGAATGTTGGTCGTATAGTCCAATAAAGAAAGAGTCAGCTGGCACTACATTGCTGATTTCCTGGTAAACAATTTCCAACAAGGCGTCCAGGTCCAACGTGGTGCTGATTGCACGTGCAATCCGGTTAAGCAATGCCAGGCGTTCTGCGTGCTTGCGTGTCTCCACCAGGCTTATGCGCAGTGCATCTTCTGCTTCCTTGCGTTCAATGCAAACCGCAACCTGAGTCGACACAAACTCCATCAAGTTAAGGTCTTCCTGGCTGTATAAAACGCCAGGCGTATAGCTTTGAGCAACCATCACCCCCGTCACTCGCTCTTCCAATTTTAGCGGTACACCGATCCAGTCAAATGAATCTGAGCCGACGACCTCTACCTCTCCGTCTTGTACGAGATTTCGATATACTGCCTCAGGTGCCCAGAGCGGTTTTTTCGTACGCATGACATATTCGGTCAGGCCGTGTTCTGGTTTGGCTGGTGGGGGTGGTTGGTCGTACAGGTCAACATAATATGGAAAACTTAGCAGGTCATTATTCGGATCGTAGAGAGCAATGTAGAAGTTTTCAACGGGCATCAGCTCACCCAGGATATGGTGTATCGAATGGTACAGTTCATCCAGGCTGGCTGTCGTCACGACTGCCTGGGATATCCTGTAGATAGCCTGCTGCACCTGTTCAGCCCGTTTGGTTTCTGTAATGTCTCGATACAGCCCGATCGATCCGTGCGAGATTCCGTGTTCATCCCTGAGCTCGATCGCTGAATCGAAAACCCAATGTATTTTTCCGTCACGTGCCCTAATCCTGTACTCGCATTTCCATGTGGATATCGGATTCTCCCCGAGCGGGTTGCACGAATAGCCTCCCTCCACGAATTTCCTGCTAATTCTCCGACAAAGTGAGCTTCCTGGATCAATGAGTTCCAGATGTCTAAATCAAATTCATCGGGTGCATAACCTGTGAGCTCTTGAATTCCATCCCCGATGAAATCATACTGAAAGGTTTCTCCATCCTCGGAATAAGATTGGTAATAAGGGACGCCACCCGTCGAATTCGATCGCCTGCCTGTAAATGGAGATGGATTCACGTAAGGCAGCCTCTGCACGTATTCGTTCCTCAAGTTCTTGGCCAACTGATTCATGCAGGCGTGCATTCTCAACTGCTACAGCTGCATGGTTAGCAAACATGGTTAATTGGCTTAAGTCCCTTCGGGTGAATGGGTCTGATCTACGCAATTGCAGCACACCTTTAACCTGCCCCTGCCAGATCAATGGCACGCTGATCACTGCCTGCAAGTGGTATTTCTTCATCGTCAAACAGCTTGGACCGCCCAGACCACTTCGAGTAATTCTTGATCATCAATGGCTTGCCGGTCTTAATCACCTCACCCGCTGCCCCTTCACCATAGTGTAAGATCGTTCCTGAATAATCGATTGGAGTATTGTAACTAACAACACAAGTGACCATCTGTTCGTCATTATTATCCAGGTATAACTTTCCGCTATCGGCATTCAGAAGATTTGTTGCTCGTTCAACGATCAGGTTTAACAACTCAGGTAATGAATGCCGCGTGGTCAGGTTGAGCACCGTTTCTTGTAAGGCTGAAAGTTCAGCAGCACGTTGTTCCAGCTCCACTTCAATTTGTTTTCGTTCCGTGATGTCGATGATGAAGCCCTGCCAGAATAACGGCTTGCCAGAAGTATCCCGGATCAACCAGGATTCATCGTGTACCCATTTGATCTGCCCGGAGCGTGTATGAAGTCGATATTCTACCTTGTAGGTCTTTCCAGTTTGCTCGGTGCGTTTGTTTTCTTCCCAAACGCGTTCCTGGTCTTCTTTGTGAATGATATTGAACCACAGCAGGTCATCCGCCATCCATTCTTCTGGTGTATAGCCTGTGATCGTCTCCACCTGTGGATTTATATACAGGGTGTGGTTTATGTCGCCTAATAAGTCGGTATATATGATGGTTGGAATTTGCTCAATAATTGCGCGGTAACGCAACTCGACTGCAGCATCAACTTTTTGTCGTCTGCTGGGTGATTTATTCCCCTCACCTGAAGAACGGCTACCTTTTTTCGTTGGTAAATTATAGGTTACCAATTTATGTTGCATTCAATAACATCCACCTCGAGAGGATGCAACTATTACACCAATCCGAACACCAATCAATGATGGGCATCCTGAATAATAGTCCGGGTATTATAAATACTTAAAAATGAAAATAATGTTGGAAGTTGTTATCAGTTCTGCAAGGTTATTTACAAGATGTCTTTTAAGACCTGGCCCGCCAGGTCTCTAAGCTTGTTATATGAAGATCCCGCCTTTCAGATCTACATTTATTTTCTACTTACTTCCACCCCCTGTGCATTGTACAGCACCGCTGCGTCCGGTTCCGAGTTATTCCAAATCGGGCTGTTGTAGCCACAGCTAAACCCGTCCCCTTGCGCACTCCCTGACCAAATCCGCAACATTTCACCAGCCTTGAGAATACCTGAAAGGTAGCATTCCTGATGACCCTCTCTCGGAAACCAGGTTCCAACCTGCCAAATCAATATCAGCGCTACCCAGGTTTTGGATATCTACGTATTCAACTTTCTTATCCACTGAAACAATCATTACCTGCGATGATGAAGGTCCTGGTATTTGGGTCGCTTCCCAAAGACCGGTTCGACTTGCCAGAGCTTCTTGCTCGGCTGCTGTAAATTGCTCAGCACAGGTGATATCCGGGGGAAAAGTTACCGCTTTTGCGTATCCCATCCTGACCAATTCCAAATTAACAAAAATATCATCCACGATCACGTACCTGAGCAGACGGTCATACGGATCGGTTTCCGAAATATCCTTGACCAGGATCACCGATTTTTGCAGCACCAGGTTTGCATTTGCATTGTACGCCTCGCTGAAGTCTGGTTCATTCCTTTCAGGCGCATCGATGCCAATGTATCTGACGCTGAAAATATCTCCATTCTCAATCCGGATGATGATCGTATCACCATCGATGATCTCCGTAACAAATCCTCCATGTAAATGAGGCACCTTCTGGAAGACAGTCAGCGATCTCATAAAAGTAGGATACCTTCCCGTTGGAGTGGAGGCTATGGTTGGTGCGAATGTCACGATGGGTGGTTGGGTGTTGATCGAGGTGGGTTTTTGAGTGGGAGTGTTACTTGGGCTGGGAGCTGAAGTATTTATTGGCAGGCTGATTTCGGTTTCAGTAATGACTGTTCGTCTTGGTAAATCAGTCGGAGCTTTCGAACAAGACACAAGCAGCATTGTGATCAGGAAAAATTGATAGAGATTGTTCATAGATTAATAATTATATTTCTAAATCATATCAAACATAGAAATTTCCCCAGTGTAAAACATTTCTCCCCCAACTGTTTTGTATAAGGAGTGGACAGCCTTGCGGTTCTTTTTATGAGCGCAGTTAGCGGAGGCAGGAGGTTATGTGGTTGCAGTTAGTTGGATCAACCACTTATTCTCGCAACCGAACATAAAGAACCCTCCCCCAATTCCGTCTTACGGTCCCACTCTCGGTGCCAACATTGCCCATTTCGCCCCACCATCGATGGTCTTCACGAGTGCAAACTCAGTTTCTGCCCGGGCGACACCCCAGCCAACCTGCTCAGTGACGAAATCCACCTCAACATCCCAGTTGACATTCGCAATGGCTTTCCAGGTGAATCCGCCATCTGTGGTGCGGTGGATCTTCCTGGCCAACGCCCAGCCCGTTCCTTCTGAGAAAAAGATGCAGTGATTCCCCCGGGTAGGTGGAAGAGACCCAATTTGAACCTCCGTTATACGTGGTGTATATGAAATACTGGTAAGTGGGTGGATCCTGACTGTAATCCATGCAGTTAACCGCCAGATGTCCCAGCTCATTGCTGAAGAAAAATGGATCATACGATCCGCAGGCAGCCTCAAATTTCGAGAACAATCCCGGTGCAATGGTGGGGTCGGGCAATGTGACAGGCGTCCATGTAGCTCCGCCATCGTTACTCTTGAACAGTTGCACTCCCGCAGCCACCCCATGGCAATCACCTGTCAGCCAGCCGTGGGTGATGTCGGTGAAAACAAGCCTGTCTTGCTGCAGCTCATGATGCCGAGCTAGTCCGTATATGGGTCAAGCAGACGATCCCAGCTAAGACCGCCATTGCTACTGCGGTACAGGACGATGTAATCGTAATTCATGCCCACTCCCACGTGAACCATCAGCCATCCCGTTTGCCCGTTGACGAACTGCAAATGCGATGGGTTGTAAAACTCACTCAGATCAGTCATATCCAGAGGCTGGCTAACTTGCCAGGTGTTACCGCCATCCTGGGTGCGCCAAACGACAGACTGCGACGGGGTGATCCCGCTCGTGTAGGAGTAGATCACCCAACCTGTCTGGGCATCCTGGAAGAACCCCGTGGCAGCTAAATTGTCATCGCTTGGGGCAACCTCCTCGGGCGGGGTGACGTCTTTCCAGGTAACACCGCCATCAACAGTGCTCAGCACGTGGTCACCCCAATCAGTCAAACCGCCAATTGCCCAGCCCAGGTTGGCATCAACCATGTGGATCGAAGTAACTGTGAACTCCTGCCCGGCCGGGAAGTGCTGGATGGGGTTTATAGGTGTTGGAGGTAAAGGTGTAGGTGTCTCCGTGGGTGGCATGGGCGTTGCGGAGGGAAGCACGGTCACTGTCGGTGTTATGGAAGTGAACGTAGCAGTTGCGGGGAGGATGCGTGGATAGGCGCGCTACAACCGCCCAGGATTATGACGAGGATAAGCATCAGGGATGGGTAAGAAGGATTTCAACTTCACACGAACCTCCTGCTATCAGTAACAGGCTGGAAAACCCAGTCTGCTGCTGAGATTAAAGTCCGTAAGCCCTGGTCAGCCTGCTGGATCAGGCATCAAACTCACCCAGATTCTCCCAGGGTATCAAGGAGTTACTGGTACAGCAGGCGCAGTTCCGCCCTCCTGCGCTAAACTCGCCCAGCAACTCACCGTTCACCATCACTGTGTATACTTCATCATCTGAATAACTTCCCAGCGGGATGCTGGCAGTGAAAGGCTTGAGCACCGTAATGCAGGCAACACCCGGGTCAACCACGGAATAAACGTCGAGATTGATCACATTCTTTGCATCGGGTGGTGTGACCACCACCCGCAGGCGGTGGCAGGGGTCGGGTAAATTCCCTTGCAGGACGACTTTCTCCTGATAAGTCGCGGCGTTGGTGTCGAGAACTCGCTGGAGAACTGGCTGTTGGCAAGCTCGAGGAAGACCTGGTCGACGCTTCAGGTTCCTCGTCCCCGGGTTGGGGTTCGTAACCGGAGAGCGGGATCACAGGTGTGCCACTGACTGACGAACCTGGTTCGGGATAGGCGGAATTGGTGGGAATAACATCCGCACCTGGTTCCGGATAGGGGAAAGGTTCAATCGTTGATGTGACTGGCTCCGGGTATGTGGTTGGAAGTTTTGGCTTCTCTGTCGCTACAGGTGGTTCGGTTGGTGTCGTTGTAGCGCCTTCCACATGCAGCCAGTATTACTGAAATTACCAATAAAGATGTAAAGTATTTAAAGCTCATAAATGCCTCCAAGTGTTATTCTTATCGACGTATATTGTTTGCTAAGAGTTCCCTATCCTTTGATCACTGCCAATGGATGTAATCGGGCAACCTTGCGGGCGATGCCTGCTCCAACTACGGCTTGAACCACCTGATCTACATCCTTGTAAGCCTGAGGGGCTTCCTCAGCCAGTCCAGCCATGGACCCAGCACGGATGTGAATCCCATCCGCTTCCAAATCCTGGCGCAGTTTCTCGCCCCGCACATTTCGCTTGGCTTCATGGCGGCTCATCAAGCGACCAGCCCCATGGCATGTAGAGCCAAAAGATTGCGTCATACTGGTCTCCGTTCCAACCAGCACCCACGAAGCCGTACCCATACTTCCCGGCACGAGTACCGGCTGCCCAATTGGCTTATATTCCTCCGGCAGCTCGGGGGAGCCCGGTCCAAAAGCACGCGTGGCTCCTTTACGGTGAACGCAGACTTTCATGCGCTCTCCATCGATGATATGCATCTCGATCTTGCCCATATTATGGCAGATATCATACACCTGATGCAGATGCCAATCTTTCACCTTACCTGCCAGAACCTGCTCGAAGGCTTTACGGGCATTGTGCGCCAGGATCTGCCGGTTCGCAAAAGCATAATTGGCAGCACACCGCATAGCTGCCAGGTAATCTTGCCCTTCCCCAGAATCAAGTGGAGCGCAAACCAGCTCACGGTCCACCAGGTGAATTCCGAACCGGCGTACAGCTCCCTGGAATTCTTCCACGTAATGAGTGCATATCTGGTAGACCGAAACCACCCGAGACCCACAGTAGGATCTGCAATGCCAGGTATCCCTTCTTTCTAATCCCATCACCGAAGCCGCCGTGGTATCGAAAACCTGTTCCACCAGATCAATCTCAATGAAATGGTTTCCAGCTCCGAGGGAACCAAGCTGGGGTCGCCCACGTTCGCAGTCGCGCCCTTACGGAAACTTTATCAGGATCAGCACCTTCAACGCAGCCGGATTCCTCCGTTCGGCGCAAGTCAGCTTCACTGGCGAAACCCTGCTTGAGTGCCCAGCGGGAGCCCTGACGGCAGACGGCCATTAATTCGGCTTCAGAGGTTCTCACAGAACCCTTCTCGCCTACACCGCTCGGGCAGAAATGATTAAGCGCAGTCGCCAGGGCATCCAGGTGCGGACGGGCTCCCTCCAGTCTGATTTGCGATCCGAGCAATCGTACACCGCAGTTAATGTCATAACCAATACCCCCGGGCGAGATAACCCCATCCGGAAGGCGAGTGGCGGCCACCCCACCGATGGGAAACCCATATCCCTGGTGCATATCGGGCATCACGATCACGTGCCCAACCAACCCTGGTAACGTGGCGGCATTAACTGCCTGGTCGAGCGACTTATCTTTCATCACATCTTCCAACAGCCGTCGGGTGGCAAACAATCTCACCGGGACCGCGCATATCTTCACGAAAACTTTTGGGGATTTCCCACTCATAATCACTGATTTGTAATAAGTCTTGTAAGGTGACCATGACTGAACTCCTGATTTACACGTCAAACACAATGATCACTCGCAGCCCCTGCTCAGTGGTCTGAACATCCAAATTGTGGTATGTAACTGCTTTGATCTCCTTGTCCAAATTGGTGATGGTGGATCCAAGCAGCTCAGCTTCCAGGCTGTTTGGGTTGTTGATCGCAATCGAGAATATATCGAAACCCAATCCTTGCTCCTGCTCGATCCAGAGTAGCTCGGATAGAAAGCGCACCAGCAGGCTTTCAGGGTCCTCTCCTTGCAGTTTTATTGTGCACGCCTGGCGGGACCCATCTTGCAGCTGCATTCCGGAAAGGGAATACATACCGCGGGCAGCT
>CAVTQM010000008.1:0-46117 GCA_963736805.1 uncultured Chloroflexia bacterium | reverse complement strand
GCGTGGAGCGGCTCGAACGCTCAACCAATAGCTTAAAAGGCTACTGCTCTGCCATTGAGCTACACGCCCGTTTTAGCGAAAATTATTCTATCACGCCTATGCCAGGTATACAAGCCTTGACTTTTTTCATCCCACCTTGTTACCATCGGGTCAGTTCCCCATACCAGATTAGGAGTTCACATGTCGGATATCCCCAAGCTAACCGAAGCAGGCTTTGATACTGAAGTGCTTAAATCCACATTACCAGTCATTGTCGACTTCACAGCCACCTGGTGCAATCCATGTAAGATGCTTGATCCAATCGTCACTCAACTTTCCCAGGATTGGGATGGAAAGGTTAAGTTCTACAAGCTTGACGTCGATGAAAACAGTAATATTGCCATGCAGTATGGCGTCATGGGCGTGCCAACTTTAATTATATTCGTCAACGGCAATCCAATGCAGAGGTTGAGCGGGTACCAACCCAAAGATCGTATCGTATCAAAATTCGGTTCTTACGCTTTAATCCTACCGGACCCATTTAGAACGAATAAGGCAGACCAAATCGTCTGCCTTATTTTTTTTGTATCCAAACTTCGCAGTAGAGCCGTTAATCGCAGGCTATGCCTGCCGCCTTGCGTAAGATCGCCACTTTATCCGTGTTCTCCCAGGGCAAGTCCAGGTCATCGCGTCCAAAATGCCCATAAGCGGCTGTCTTCCGAAAGATGGGGCGTCGCAAGTTCAGGTCTTGGATGATCGCTCCTGGTCGCAGGTCGAAGTTCTCGACCACCAGGCGTGCGATATCATCATCAGGGATCTTCCCCGTGCCAAAGGTCTCCACGTTGACGCTCAAGGGGTGTGACATGCCGATGGCATAAGCCACCTGGATCTCAACCCGCTCCGCCAGTTCGGCTGCCACAATGTTCTTGGCCGCGTAACGGGCGGCATACGCTGCAGAACGGTCCACTTTGGTGGGATCCTTTCCGCTGAAGCAGCCCCCACCATGCCGACCCATGCCCCCATAGGTATCGACGATGATCTTACGCCCGGTTAGCCCTGAATCACCCAATGGACCGCCAATCACAAAGCGCCCGGTGGGGTTAACGTAGATCTTGAGCTTTTCATCCACCAGCTCCTTGGGCAAGGTGGGCATAATGATGTGCTCGATCACCGACTCGCTGATTTCAGCATGCGAAACATGGGGAGCGTGCTGGGTGCTGACCAGGACGGTATGCACCCGTTTGGGCTTGCCGTAACTATACTCCACTGTCACCTGAGTTTTTCCATCCGGACGCAACCAGGGTAATGTCCCATTCTTGCGCACTTCCGCCGGCGGCGTGCCAGTTTATGTGCCAGGTAAATCGGCAGCGGCATCAGTTGAGGTGTCTCATTGCAGGCGAAACCGAACATCATCCCCTGATCGCCAGCTCCCACTGCATCCACCTCGGCTTCGTTCTTAATGCCTGATTTGGCTTCCAAGGATTTGTTCACACCCATGGCGATATCCCCCGATTGCTTGGAGATAGCCACCTGCACTGCGCAGGTGTTGCCATCAAAACCTTTCTCGCTTGAATCATAGCCAACTTCGGTGATGATCTTGCGCACCAGCTCGTCAAAATTAATATTCGCCCGGGTGGTGATTTCTCCCAGTAGCATGACAAATCCCGTCTTGGTTGCTGCTTCACATGCCACGCGCGAATATGGGTCCTGTTCCAGGCAGGCATCCAGGACGCCATCACTGATCTGATCACATAGCTTATCGGGGTGCCCCTCCGTCACTGATTCAGATGTGAACAGCAAGCTGGGGGAATTCATAAAAGTATTGCTCATCTATGCCTCCATAATAAAATTGCCCCTTCTGGTCAGGAAAGGGCAAACAACGAGCGTTCACTTGAACTGCCCTCTCATCTTCCAGATATTACCTCTGCCGGAGTTGGCACCTTGAAAGCGATTAGCAGGATCAATTTGCTAGTGTCGCTGCCAGGTTGCCGAGGTTTCAAAGGGCCGGTCCCTCCACCTCTCTGGATAAGAGCGCCTTTAGGGGCGGTTAAATTGTCGGGCGGATAATACCATGCTTAGAACCAATTGTCAACTTGACCTGGTCTTCCAACCTGTCCACCTAAACCTGGTGATTTGATCAACTCCACAGCCAAAAGACCATGTAATATCCAATCACGACTGCCCAAAGCCAAGCATCAATCCTATCGAATGCTCCCCCATGACCAGGCAGGATGTTCCCCGAATCCTTTACTCCCATCTGACGTTTGATCATGCTCTCACCCAAATCCCCCAGGGTGGGGACAAGCGCCATTACAAGACCAACAAGCATCCCCCTGAGAGGGGTAATTCCAGATGCAGTTCCAACACCCATCTGAATCAGAGCTGCTAACAATGCTGTGAGCGGCACTCCTATAATGATTCCACCGAAGTATCCTTCCCAGGTTTTCTTCGGGCTCAGGCGAGGTGCAAGTTTATGGCGTCCGAACTTCCTCCCGATAAAATACGCCCCGGAATCAGCTAGCATCACACCTGCCAGCACCACAAGCATCCACCACTGGCCTTCAGGCAGACTACGCAGAGAAATAAAGTATGCGCCAATCCAGCCAATATAAAAAATACCCCCCAGGGTCACCCCAAAGTCTGTCCCTGCCTGGTCTCGTCCGCGTTCATAAGCCACCAGATGGTAAGTCATGCTCAACAAGATGACCAGGCTGATCATCCATGGCGCATCTTCAAAACCGTTTATATTTCTACCAATCAGGAGTAATAATGTTCCTCCAATCAACCAAAACCACCGCCGGCTGCAGGCCACCTTTACGAAATAACGTCACGTATTCCCAGGCTGCCAAGCCCAAAAAAAGGCCAATCAGGGCAGTTAAATACCACCCACCTGCGATGATGGCCGCCAGCCCAATCGGCAGCAGGACAATCGCCACTAAAATTCGTTTAAGGAGCATGGTTTCTCTTGCGCTTGATTTGTTTGGTTGTCAGCCCATAGCGCCGTTCACGCTGGCTATATTCTTCGATTGCCTTCAGCAATTCCTGGCGGTCGAAGTCTGGCCAATAAGTAGCGGGGAAATACCACTCTGAATAAGCCCCTTGCCAGATGAGGAAATTACTGCTGCGTTGTTCTCCGGAAGTCCTGATGATCATGTCGGGGTCAGGCATTCCAGCCGTGAACAGGTATTGGCTAACAAGGCTATCCGATACATCATCGGCATTTACGCCATCCCGAATCAACGATTGAATGGCGCAAACAATTTCATCTCTTCCTCCGTAATTAAAGGCAACATTGAGGATCAGGCGCTCATTATTCTGGGTGAGATCCATCGCCTTCAACACTTTCTTTCGAAAGGATGGTCGCAGGCGGTCCAGCCTTCCCAAATGGCGAAGCCTGACCCCCTGGTCATTCAGCTCCTGGAGCTCATTATCAATCACATTTTCGAAGATCCTCATCAATCCCTGCACTTCACCCGTAGGCCGTCCCCAATTCTCAGTTGAAAAAGCATAGATTGTCAGGTACTTGATGCCAAATTCAATACATGCTTCAATGATACGGCGTAAATTTTCAGTACCAGCCCGATGGCCTGCCATACGCGGTAACCCACGCGCCGTTGCCCAACGCCCATTACCATCCATGATGATCCCAATATGGTTGGGGATTTTATCCGGTAGAGCATCCTTCGTGTCCGGGGTCATACTTCCATGATTTCCTTTTCTTTTCGCACTCCAACTTCATTTACCAATTCAATGTACTTATTCGTTAGTTCCTGCAGGTTCTCCTCACCCTCTTCAAGCTCATCCTCAGAGATCAGCTTCTCGTGTTCAAATTCCCGCAGGTCTTTAATCCAATCCCGTCTCACATTTCGCACTGCTACACGAGCTTCTTCAAGCCGGTTATGAACAAGCTTGACCAGGTCATGCCTGCGTTCTTCGGTGAGCGGTGGAAGGTGTAAACGGATGACTTTGCCATCATTATTGGGTGGCAAGCCCAGGTCAGACGCCTGGATCGCCCGTTCAATATTTCGAAGGGAGGCAGCATCAAAAGGACGGATCATGAGCATGCGCGCTTCTGGGACACTGATGGTTGCTAGCTGCATTAACGGGGTTGGCAGACCGTAATACTCGACCGCTAATTTTTCAACCAATGCCGGTGAAGCGCGACCAGTCCGGATTCCAGCAAGATCTTCTTCCAGCGCCTCAACTGCCCCCTTCATGCGTTCTTCAGCTTCAGTATGTGCTTCCTTAAGCATAGAGGTCTCCGTGTATGTTTATCTGAACAAATATTGGTTCAACACTGTCGCATGTTTTCGGATTCAACATCTACCTATAGGATACCCGAAAATAAGCGGGTAGAAAAGGGTGAATCTAGGGAGATATCCCAAAAATAAGGATATCACCATAATCTGCTAGTATACGCAGGTCATCAGATAAGGCGTCATACAAGTTCATCTCATCTGGATCCTGGCTGTTGCGTAAACCAAACAACACCAGGATTGCCTCCCCATCCCTGACGCGCTGTTGCATCTGCACCAGGTCATCGTTGAAATTCGACCTGGCTTGTCCTGTGACTGGATCCATGGAGGTGGGTGTGACGTAAGCCGCTTTTCCCGTTAAGAGAAAAATCGCTCCTGGTTTATTTGAATAAATAATGATCGGCGGCATGCCTCGGATGGTTTTAATCCCAGGCGAGTCACTGATACCCCGGTGTGCAAACCCCTGGCCTTCGCGTCCAAGCTGGTTAACTGCAGCATAACCATCCTTCACGCTGAACACCATTAAAAACAGACAAAACACAATCAGAATCCAACGCAATACCGCCAAACGCCCAGTAAGCCTGTTCCACAACCACCCCATGGCACTGGAGAACAGGATTATCTCAGGGATGTAAATAACTGAAAGAATGCGGTCATTGAGGGGGGTGCTTGCATCAAAAAAAGTGAGTGAAATCACCAGAAACCCCACGTAAACCAGGATGTGCAGTCCCTGGGTAAAAGCAAGTGCCAGGTCCCCTCCTGGTTCCTGCTTCTGTTTGGCAGTCTTGATCCGTCTCCATACTACCCATCCCAACCAGACAGCCATGGCAGGCAGCAGCAACACAGAAATCAGGCTCAACGATCTTCCCCACAAGGAACCGGCTGCCAGCAAGTCATTGGGAGCAATCCATGTCAACAGGTTCTTCAAAGCCTCAAAGAGTGTATCCAAAGATAATGGATGCCACAGCAATTGCCGGTTCCCTAACGAGCCGGTCCCACCTGTAAATTGACCATATAACATCCAGGTCAATATGGGCAGCAGGGCACCTGCAAGCAGGATAAGCGCCCGCTTTACAAACTGCATCGGTCTCATGAAGATAATGACCAATAAAGCTGTGATGAACAAGCTTGCGCCTGCATAACGTGTCAGGTAGGCCAGACTCAACAACAAGCCAGTCAGTGCTGACCAACCCCAATGATCACGGTCAAAGCTCTGACTCAAACAGAGAAAGGCTGCCAGCATCAGGGTAATAAAAAGAGGCTCACTGAGTGCAAACGAATACACACCGAGGTGCAGGTCAGAAAAAGCTAATAGAAGCGCGCCGAAGACGGCAAAACCCGTCGACCGACTTATCTTATATACACTCAACCCCACCAGTAAAATATCCACCCCGAAGAGCATGGTTATCAGCACCCGTGCACCCTGCAGCAAATCCATACCGGCAAGTCCCCATCCTGCCAAAATAATGGAAAACATCGGTGGAAAATGGGTTATGGGCTTAATCTCTCCCCCGCCAGAAATCCTCACGTACCCTTTTCCAGCCAGCAGGCTGGTTGCCCCCTCGATATACGTGGCTGAATCGTTGACCAACCCCATCCCGTACGGAGTGCTCCTCCATAATGCCAGCATGCCCATCAAAGATAAGCTGACCAGGACGAGCAGGAAAATCCACCGTCTTCGTCCTGTCATGGGATTTCCTTCACCAGGCAAAATTTTGCCCCATCCCGCCCAACGCTAAGGATTTCCGGAGCCTCTGGATGGTTATAAAGATCCACATTTGCCCGGGTGGTTAACAACAGCAAGCTTCCAGAACTTGTGCGGTCGTCATCCGGATCATAGCGTTCGATGGTGAGCCCTGGTGGGGCGTATTCCCTGGCAATTGAAGGCTGGCGGTAAACGAACAGGGTTGCGCCTTCACTGGCTTTTTCATCCAACTGGGGCATCAGCTCTTTATAACATGTCAGCCAGAAGTCTGTCTCATAATGGCGGAAAGCGCCCCCCGTTTCGCCAACCAGCAAGTTGTAATAGGTATACTCATAAGGATGCAGCCTGACCAATCCGATCACACCCGGAACAACCAACACAGCCAGGGTCAAGGCACGGTACCATGAGTTACTTAAACGCTCCCAGATTGCCTGGATTGCCAGACCCCCCAGGATGAAAACCGGAGGCAATATGAATAGGAAATGACGGTAACCATCATACATCGGTGGTCGGATGATCAGTACGTAAAAAAATGGGACCAAAAACCACAGCACGATCGGTAAAACACTGCGCCAATCAATCCTTCTTGATTTTATTCTGCACCAAAATGCCCATAACCCGGTGATGAACAACGGCCACACCGGCCAGGTGAGGCTGATTCCCAACATCACAGGGCAGATAAGTCATCGGAAGCTTATCCGACGGGGTGACCACTCCATTAAATAATACCGGCAGAACCTTGGGGTTGTGTGACATGTGTTGAAGCACATCCACAAAGCGGGTTACCGGTGATGACCAGAGATACGGCCAGGAAATATACAATGCCAGGATCGCTAAAATAAAATAGATGATCATCCCACCCAGCGAGTGCCTGCCTGGTTTAAACATGAAATATAAGAAAACCAGGACTCCCGCCAACGGACCGATTACTCGAATGGAAACCACCAGCCCTGACAGGATGCCTGCCAGGATAATAAGGCTCAGCACTTTCCATGAGCCAATTTTGCTCCACCACCATTCAGGTTTGACTGGAAGGGGCGACAAGGCTTCCAACAACCACTGATACTTCCGTTGGATGGACGGCATCCAGAAGGTCAGCACAAAGGCTGGGATTAGCAATACAACTGCCAGGATTACCAGGGTAATTCTCAGGCGCGACAGCAGGATCAATCCCTTGTTGATATATGCACTTTCAGGGATTGATGGAGCATTGACCGCCAGGCTGGAAAATATATTTCCCAAGCAGGCTCTCAGGGGTCGCCTGGTATGCGGAATGGATCAGGTTGCTCAGCGTGCCCTGGATTTGGGTATAGAAAATAAACCCTGCCAGGGCGCTGACAATTAATAAAACAGCCAATACCTGCAGGATGGTCCGCCACATCTTCCAGCGTTTGGTTGAAGTTTCGCTGTTGAAAGTGATGGGTGTGCTTTTCACCAGCGTGGGATCTTCAAGCGCATCCACCATCTTATATCCCCAGTAGATGGCCGCCAGGAAAAATACCGTAAACGGTATATCCTTCGGATTTATCCAGCTATGCCCCCAAATTACCGGTTGCGTGCTGAAAATAAGGGCTGCACCAAATGCAGCCCAGGAGCTCATCCATCGGCGGCATAAAGCAAAGAAAATAAGCACTCCCACCTGGAAGGTCAGGAAATTAACCAGGTGCCATAAGTCTGCCCTGGGGATGGGTAGCATCCAATCTAAGAAGTCAACCGCAGGTTTTCCAAGCAGCAAGTAGATGGGGCCGTAAATTTTATGATCCTCAGCCGACGGTCCATACGCTTTTTCAATATCAAAATCCCCACTCATCCGGGCTGAGATTGAGTATGCATAAGGAACCGCATCAGCATACCCATAAAATAATGGCTCATCCCAGCTCATCCCATAATCCTGGAATGTGAATAAGCCAATGATCAGGTTGGCAATCAGAATGAGAACGATTGGGAAATAAGCATGTTTGACGATCTTGTGGAGCCTTGTATTGAGGTTCTTCACAATTTCTGATTATACCCTGACACCACTTCTAACAACTCTCGCTAATCAGGAGCGCTTCTCGGCATAAGGAATGCACCTATCGAGAGAGTAACCTGCAATAGACAAGAAACTAACCTTATTTTGAGCTTACCAGGGTACCGACCGGTTCTCCATAGATGGCTTTGAGCAGCCCATCGGACTGCCACATATTGAGCACCAGGATGGGCAGGTTATTATCCATACACAGCGAGATGGCAGTGCTATCCATCACTTCCAGCCTTTTATTCATCGTCTCCATATATGTTAAATGATCAAACCGTACTGCATTGGGGTTTTTGACCGGGTCGGAGTCATATACCCCATCAACTTTCGTGGCTTTGATAAGCACATCCGCGCCAATTTCCATGGCGCGCAAGGCAGCTGCAGTATCGGTGGAGAAATATGGGTTGCCCGTGCCTCCCCCAAAGATTACAACTCTTCCCTTTTCCAGGTGCCTGATCGCGCGACGCCGGATATACGGTTCAGCAACTGAGCGCATTTCCATCGCTGATTGGACACGAATGTACATTCCCATGCGCTCCATTGCGTCCATCAGGGCAAGCGCATTCATCACTGTGGCTAGCATGCCCATATAATCGGCTGTGGCACGGTCCATGCCGCGTTGTATGCCAGTCCGCCCGCGCCATAGGTTACCGGCACCAATTACAATCGCCACGTCCACATTATGCTGCCGTACCTCTGAGATAATCTTTGCCACCGTCTCTGCTTGTTCTGGGTGAATTCCCAATCCATCCGCGCCACCCAATGTCTCACCACTCAACTTTAGCAAGATACGCTTGTATTTTAGCGTTCGTTCCATCAAGACCTCCTGGATTAAGTGACTAGCTCGGTCAGTAAATACTATTGCTTAATATTTACACCTATTTTAACAAAAAAGCCAACCCGTAGGTTGGCTGTTCTGTTTATGATTGCGTCTCTTCGCCCACTTCCCATCGGGCAAATCGTCGGATGACGATATTCTCGCCAATTGCGGCGATGTGCTGGTTGCGCAGATCTTCCAGGGTTATATTTTCGTCGCGGACATAGGTTTGGCGCAGGAGACAGTTTTCATTATAGTACTTCTCCATTTTTCCATCCACGATCCGTTCAATTACATTTTCTGATTTCCCTTCTGCCAGGGCAAGGCTTCGCGCCTTCTCACGTTCCTGCTCCACGACCTCGGCCGGGATATCTTCTACCCGGACGAATTTTGGGGCACCGGCAGCCACTTGCAATGCCACCTCGTGTGCAAATTTACGGAATGACTCGGAACGGGCGACAAAGTCTGTTTCGCAATTCACTTCCACCATCACGCCCACGCGCCCATTACCGTGAGAATATAGTTCCACCATTCCTTCGAGAACTTCGCGGTCAGCGCGCTTGGCTGCTTTTGCCAGGCCTTTTTCGCGCAGATACTCGATGGCTTTTTCAAAATCGCCATTATATGTTTCAAGCGCTTTGCGACAATCCAGGACACCTGCCCCGGTCTCTTCACGCAATTGTTTGATTTGTTCGATACCGATCGCCATAACTATTCCTCTCGCCGTTTACTTTTCTTCTTCAGTCTCATCTTCTGCTTTTTCTAACTTTTCATCTGCTTCAGGAGACACTTCTGCTTCTTCTACAGCTTCCAATTCTTCCTCGACATCAGGAGACTTCTTCTGCTTCTTCTACAGCTTCCAATTCTTCCTCGACTTCAAGAGACTCTTCTGCTACCTCTTCAGCTTCCAATTCTTCAACCACTTCTTCGATAAGCTCATCTACTTCCTCTTCATCGAGATCGATTACCACATCAGCATCTTCCGTAATGATGTCAATATCAAGATCAACAATATCCCTCGGATGGGCTACCAATTTTGCCAGTGTAGCTTCACCGAGCAGATCTTCATCGGAAAGCTCGGCATCATCCATGCCGGCGCGTGCAATCGTGCGAACTTCTTCCTCGACAATCTCTTCCTTACGCGTTGCTAAACCTTCAATAGCGGCATCCGCAATCTTACCTACCATGAGCTTGATGGCTCGAATAGCATCGTCGTTGGAGGGGATAACATAATCGACATTGGATGGGTCGCAGTTCGTATCCACCATGGCAACCACGGGGATTTTAAGCAGATTTGCTTCATGGATGGCGGTGAACTCGCGCGAGACATCAACCACAAACAACATATCAGGCGGGCGTACCAGTTTACGGACGCCACTTAGAAGACCATCCAGGCGTTCGATTTCGCGCATGTGGATCAGGCCTTCTTTTTTAGTAATGCGCCCGAAATCACCACTATCGCGCATGCGCTCCAGGCGTTCAAGCTCATTGATGCGCTGACGGATGGTCCGCCAGTTGGTAAGCGTACCACCCAACCATCGTGCTGTCACATAGGGCATGCTGGCGCGCATCGCCTCTTGCTGGATCGTTTCCTGTGCCTGGCGCTTCGTGCCTACAAACAACACCACGCCACCTTCTGCAACAGCATCTCTGACTACATTGAATGCAATATCCAATGCTTTTGAGGTTTTTTGAAGATCGATAATGTGAATGCCATTTCGCTCGGTAAAAATATACGGCTTCATGGCTGGGTGCCACTTATGTGTGCGATGCCCAAAGTGAACACCGGATTCCAATAAAGACTTCATCGGAACAACTGCCATATTCTTATTCTCCTTTTTGCGTTTTTCCTCCGCTCCCCTCACTCCAGCCGGGACCGCTTGTGAGACGTCATCTCACGTTATTTGCGGCACGCACCGGTTGGTCAGAGAGCGTGTGGGATAAGGTTCTCCTGCCTCGGGCAGGCGTAATCGCTCCCGCCTGAGGCGGGAGCGGGTTGGAGTATACCATAAGTTGGCTGGATTCGTCCAGAAGAATTTAACCACCATCCAAGGGATGCATAACTGGTAATTCTTTAAACCATGGAACGCCGCATTACGGCGTCAGCACCAGGTGATCCTTGGCAGCACTCTCCACCTGCGCCCGGTCCCAAAGCATCGGGTGGTATTGGATCGTTCGCCATAGATCGATCTGGTCATCATAATTCGGATGGAAGGCGTGCCCTGACTCTCCCGTGGTATTAAGCGAAACGGAGGCGGAAAGATTGCTAAAGTCAACGATCATCCGCTCCGAGGGTAACCAGGTTACCTGGTAAGCTTTCACAGGGTCGGTTTCTGAACCATCCCAAGATGTGGCATTAACAATGGAGTTACCACCTGATGTTGCAAAGGGTCCGCGGTTGAATATGGCTTCAATCGGGGCAACCCCGGATGTGCCAAGCGACTGGTTGTGGAAGGTGACGCTGTGCAAGTCACCCCAGGTCCAATTGGGAAATTCCTTGCCCAGGAGTTGCTCCACTTCTGCCACAGCATCCGTAAATGCCAGCGCCAGAATATCATCGCGCTTCTCAACCGCCGGGGTATTGACGTCATCCCACCAGGCACTGTCAGCTGCCTGGACAAGGCGGCGCATCACCTCAAACCAGATATCTCCGCCGTCCGGCCTGTAATCTTCTGGCAACTCGTCGTTGAAAGTGCGTGCCAGGGTCGCTCGCCAGAAGACGTTATAGAGTGCGGGTGCAGCCAGGTCCATGTGATTTTGATAATCCCAACCCTTGAGCACGCTACGTACATCGATCAGATGCTCATCCTGCAAGTTGAGCTGCATCAGCAGCGGAACCAGATAGGCTGCTGAGGCATTGTAGTTATCCCCATGCATCTTTTGAATGAATGCTGCATCAATAAAGCCTGGCGCATTCTCGATCATCTCTACGATGCGGGCCGCCCGAAAGCCCGAGTCCCATAATGTGGTGATGCTGTAAGGATAGTCCGTTCCAATCACCGCGTTGTTGGCGCTGGTGATATATCCCTGGGGAGGGTTATATGAGGTGGGTAGTTGGTCAAAAGGAATATAGCCCTGCCATTCGTAGTCATCCGTCCAACCAGGAACGGGGTATACCCCAACATGTCCAGGCTTGCGAATGGGGATATTGCCTGGTGTTTGGTAACCAATGTTGCCATCGATATCAGCGAACACCATGTTCTGGGATGGGACGGAAAAATGTGCGGCTGCCTGTCGGAATTCATCCCAATTTTGAGCACGGTCATAACCGAATACAGCCGAAAAGATACCCCCAGGCTCCAGGGCAGTCCAGCGCATGGAGATGGCAAAGTTGGCAGGCAGATCGACGCCCCATGCCTCCTGGGTGGTCTTCTGGGATTCAGGATCGTCCCAAATCACTGGACCGTGGCGGGTATAGCGCACGGTAAGCTCCACAGGATCCGATCCGGCGACCTGGATGGTCTCCTGAACATAAGTCATGTCCACCCATTGACCATTGACCTCATACTGGTCCGGGTTATCAGGGTTGATCTTTTCAATATACAGGTCCAATACATCAGGGTCGACGTTGGTAAAGCCCCAGGCAATCCGATCGGTATGCCCGACGATCACTCCAGGTGCGCCGGCAAATGAAAAGCCTGTGACCTCAAATGGACAGTCAGGACCTTTAGGGGTGCAGTGCAGGCCAATTTCATACCAGATGGAAGGGATCATCTCACCCAGGTGCATGTCATTCGCCAGGAATGGTTGCCCGGTGGATGTTCGGCTGCCCGCCAGAACCCAGTTATTTGAACCGATCCCCCTGCCGGATGGACCCAGCACTGATTCCACGTTTGACAGGTTGGTCAAAATGCTCTCAAAAGCCGGGTGTAAATCAGCCAGGGTTTGTATGCGCTGCGGCTGTACTGCCAAGCCACTGGGAGTTTCGTTCAGTGAAAAATCAGGCACGACCACTGGGTGGTCTGATGGGTAATACGGGAAGAGGTCTGCAATTTGCTCTGGGGTGAGAGTCTTCAGTAAGATGGCATGCACAGTCTCGATATTCACCTGACCCTCGCCCAGGTTCCATGCCATGACTTTCGCCCAGGTGAGGGTGTTTAGCGGTTCCCAGGCTTCAGGTATGTAATCCGGGGTAAGCAGCTTGAGAACGGCATACTCCAGGCTGAGTGACGCCCCTTTGTGATCTGCCAGGTAGGCATTTACACCATCCGCATAGGCTTGCAGCATGGCAAACTCATCCGGGGGCATGCTATCCAGCTCTTGCTGGACGATACGTGCCCAACCCAGCGTGCGCAGGAATATATCTGTGTCCAACTGTGAATCACCGAACATCTCCGACAGCCTGGCTGAGCCAATATGGCGCCAGAAGTCCATCTGCCAGAAGCGGTCCTGCGCATGCACGTATCCCTGCGCAAAGAACAGGTCATGCGAGGTCTGGGCGTAGATGTGAGGGATTCCATAATCGTCCCGGTAAATATCAACCGCAGAATCCAGCCCATCCAGTTTTACCTCCCCGGAGGTACGGGGAAATGATGCCCGCGGAAGGTACAATCCAACCGCCAGCAAGACCAGCGCCAATACCACAATGACGCTTAATATGGAAAACAGCACACGACGAAGTTTTGGGGACATACACCCTCCTTTGGCAAGGGAAGTCGTATTACCAGTTTACAATATTCAATTGTCAGTTTACGGAAGTAAAAAAACCATTCGGGTGGGTATTATCTGCCATGTCATCGGATTTAGCAAGAGGAATATGAGAATATCATCGATCCCCATTTAAATAATAACAAAATCGGCTGTTACGCCAACTTTGCTTCATTATAAACTCATAGTGATTTATAACTCTTGCTTCCTGAATACCATCCAGGCTGCCAATAAAGGAATCACGATCAACCCTAGGCAAACCCCAAGCGCGGCCCAGGATGTACTCGTATCGCCCAGCATCAGCCGTGTTCCCCAGGTGACCAATTCACCCGGCAAGAATTTTCCAAATGCAGGGATCAAACCAATCAATCCAAGAAAGATCAGCGCACCCACTGCTATGCCTCCTGCGGCAACGGGTGTTTTTGTCAGTGTGCTGCTAAGCAGGGTAATCGCGACATACACCAGCACATATACGAGCAGGAGAAAATTCAGCGCCATCCAATTCATCAGGTTCATGGATTCGAACAATAGCATGGTGTAATAGTAGCAGGCAATGCCAGCCGCTGCCAGGCTGACGGCGAATAATGCAGCTAGTGCAGCAAATTTCGCCAATAAAAATGTGCCGCGCGGCAGTGGCTTGACCAAGATCATGGCTGCCGTTCCTTTTTCCTTTTCCTGCGCAACAGCACCCATGGCCAGAAGTATTGCCAGGAGAATACCGAACTGCGCCATATTTTTTACATATTGCGTGATGGAATCCTCAACGATGGGTGGACGCAGAACCTGGATGGATATAACCGAATCCTGCGGTACGAATTTGTTTATCTCAGGGGTTAGCTTGGCAAGCAATGGCGAGGTCAGACCAAAAAATACCAGCACAATGACCACCACCAGCAAACGGTAGGTCCGAGCTAATTCCAACCATTCTTTACGGAACGCCACAAAAAAGCTCATCGTTGTGCCTCCTCTTCGCCCACCAGCTGCAGGAAGACGTCTTCCAGGGATGGCCGTACAACCTCGTAACGGGTGAGGATCAATCCGGCTTGTGTGATGGACAGCCATCATCTCCTTTTTAGCAATTTCCACATCACTGACAATCACACGCGCCACCAACCCATCCACCAGAACGGTTTTTACCCAGCTTTCTTTTCCCATTGTTTCTCCCCACCGGGCAAGGCCTGCTCCATCCTCAGCATCCACTTCCACTTCAAAGGCTGGAATAGCATATTGCGCCAGCAATGCGTCACGTGGTGCAGAAGTCACCAATTTTCCACGGTTGATGATCCCGATCGTGTCACAAACCCGTTCTACATCGGCCAGAATGTGGGTTGACATGAATACGGTGCACTGCCCGCGTAACTGCTCGATAAACTCAAGCACTTCCTTGCGTCCTGCAGGGTCCAAGGCGCTGGTCGGCTCATCCAAAAAGAGGACTTCCGGGCGATTGAACAACGCCTGCGCTAATCCCAAACGCTGGCGCATGCCGCGCGAGAAGCCCCCTATCCGCCGCTTGGCAGCCTCTTCCAATCCTGCCAATGCCAGCAACTCTTTTATTCTGGCGGAGCGTTCAGACGGTGGAAAATCAAATATTCGTCCAACGTAATCCAGGAATTCACCCGGCTTCATCCAGGCATAAAAAGCCGGCTCTTCAGGCAGGTACCCGATATGCTTTGCGATTTCCTGCCCGTCGGCAGTCACCTCTTTACCAAGCACCCAGGCATGTCCGCTGGTGGCATGTGCCAGCCCGGTCAGGATGCGGATGGTGGTGGTCTTGCCCGCCCCATTCGGTCCCAGAAAACCAAACACAGTGCCCGGTTCTACGCTCAGGCTCAATCCGTCTAATGCCTGGAATGTCCCAAAAACTTTCCGTAGCTCTTCAATGCGAATTGCCGTCATAATTCAATCCTTGCGGCCAAAGATCAAATAGATGACCGGTCCGATGATCTCGCCCAATACGATCACCAGTACCCACACCCATTTTGGTCCGTTCGTCTTTTCACGACGAATTAGATCCACCAGCGCCACGATCATCAAGGTCAGCTGAAGAAGCACCAGCGGGATGATAAATGGCAGAAACTCAGAAATCTTTTCGAAGGAAGCTGTTATTGGTTCCATCCATTAATCCTTTCGTGTTGATTTATGTGTATAGTAATCCTAATGGATTTTAGAAAAGTAGACCTAAGATATTCTTAGTGATTACAAAAACTCAGGTGGATTCAACCATAGCCACAACCATGGCAATGGCATGGCTGTGGGTGTGGCTCAGGCTCAGCGACCAGCCTGTGATTTTTTGTTCTTCTGCTAATTTCTGCGCTTTACCGTAAAGCTGTAAAATGGGCTCCCCTGATGCTCCCCGCAGGATTTCGATATCCTGCCAGGAGATAGCCCCAATGCCGGTGCCAAATGCTTTTGCCACCGCTTCCTTGGCGGCGAAACGGGCTGCCAGTGAAGGCAGGTTTTTACGATTTTGAGCCAGCTCGGTTGGGGTGAAAATACGATTTAAAAAACGCTGGTCGAAACGCTGGCAGGCAGATGAAAAACGCTCAATTTCAATTAAATCAACACCCGTACGCAGGCTGGTGGGCATGCAGGTCCTGCCTTACTGAGCTGGAAGCCTCGAATGTCCCAGCAGATGCAATTGCCAGGCAGTCAGGGTTCAGGTAGCGTTGGGCAATCTCCAGGATTTCAGCTTGGGGTCACCGCATTGATTAAATCTGGATAGTGCAGGTAATAATCCAGCCCTAGCTGGTATCGCTCGAGATTTATCAGGGCAGATGCAACACCCACGTTGGATTCGAGCGAAAGGGGTAATCTGCCGATATAGTTGGATTGGCTGTCTGCCAATTCCTCGCTGGTGACAGGCTCGCTAACAAAACGCGCGATCTCTTTGCGTATCAGCGCGATGGTTTTTTCGAGGTTTTTAGGATTGACACCTGCAAAGAAAAGCCATGGTCCTGGGCCAATCCCCCCGCTCAAGCTGGATGAAGCATGGTACGCCAGGCCTTCACGCTCTCTCACCGACTCACCAATCCGCCCAAACATCCCGAATTGACCAAGAATATTATTCCCGATCGATGCTGCCAGGAAGTCTGGAGAACGGCGCGGTGGACCAGCTACACCCATGATGATGTCAGCCTCAGTTTTCCCAGGGATGCTGATTTGGCGGGTTACCATCTCATTCAAGGGTTGTAGCATTGGCAATTCAGGAGGATTGGGTTGGGAGGGATTCTGCCAATCGCCCATGAAGCGCATGACCGAATCCACAGCTCGTTTTGGGTCAATTCCACCAACAATGGATATGACCATCCCTGACTGGTCCATAGTATTGGTCATGAAAAGAAACCAGATCATCACGCGTAATGGATCGAATCGTCTCCGGGTAGCCATCTTCTGGTCGGCGGTATGGATGGTTGGCGTATACGATCTCATCGAATGCCAGCGAGGCAATCTCAGATGTGTCTTGAGCGCGGATGGCCAGGCCGGTGAGCAGCTGATCGCGCAAGCGTTCCACCTGCTCTGCTGGAAAAACAGGCTGGCGTAAAGTTTCCGATAGAGTCGCGGTGAGCAAGTCTAAATCTTCTGCCAGGGCATTTCCATAGAAACCAGTGGTATGCGTTCCGCTATCGATGCCCAGGCTGGCGCCATTCGATTCCAGTGCATCATAGATTTGTTGAAAGTCTCGCTGGGTGGTCCCGCGCATTAATGAGAGTGCTGTGAAGCCAGCCAGGCCAAGTTTATCATCGGGTTCACTGAGGGCGCCATGGTTAAGGTAACCGCTAATTACCACAGACAGGCTGCCAGCATTCGGACGAACCAGCACAGTGATGCCGTTAGGGAGGCTAGAGCGGGTGATATTATCAGGACCAGGAAGTGAATGGGTATTCAAGTTTAAACTACTCCTGTAATGTGTCTCTTAAAAGGACAAGGCGTTTCTTATTTATTTTGGGATGATTCACTGGGAAGATACACACCCAGGGTACGATTCTGTGGCCGCAGATAATTCTGGGCAATCCGCTGGACGTCAGCCGGGGTGACTGCAGCAAGGCGCTCGAGATAGTCATTGAACCAGTCAACGGTGGCGAACATCTCCGAGAACCCCAGCCAGAAAGCCTGGTTGGAGATCGACTCGCTGCCGTATGCAAATATGGCTCGGGCTTGTTTCATGGCACGCTCGAGGTCTTCGCTGGGTGGAGGAGCATCCTGCAATCGTTTGATTTCTGCTTCCATGGCAGCAATACAATCGCTGGCAGTATGTTTTGGATGGACGGTGATAACAGTCGTATAAAGATATGGATCGATCGTGGCTTGCAAACCACCATTAACACTGACAGCCAGCTCTTTCTCCACCAGGGCTTTATACAGGCGGCAGGTCTTATTGGTGGTGCCCCCTCCAAACATGTTTAGATTCGTCGGGCCAGTGAGCAGGCTATCCAAAACATTCAACGCGAAGAAATCCTGGTCATCCGACTTGGGTGCCCGGTAGGATACTTGCAGGTAAACTGTTTCCCCAGGTCCTTCAACCGACACGCGCCGCTCACCTGTCTGGAGTGGTTCTGTACGATCTAAACGAGCTGGAACCGAACCTGCAGCGTAGCGGTTCAAATAACTCGCCAATCCGGTCAAGCATGGATTGAGTTTCAAAATCTCCCGCGATGGAAAGTACCGCATTGTTGGGAATATAGTTTGAACGGTAATGACGGTACAAATCCTCACATTGCATCGAATACAGGTCAGTAAGGTCCCCAATAATTTCGTGGTGGTAAGGATGGACCCGGAATGCAGCAGACTGTACCTCTTCACTCAATCGGAAGAGAGGCTCATTTTCGCTTCCCTGGCGTTCCGAAATGACCACGGTCCGCTCAGAGCTGACCTCACGCTCATCAAATATGCTGTTGAACATTCGGTCTGCTTCCAATTGTAAGGCGATATCGAACTTATCTGCCGGCATGGTTTCGAAATAGGATGTCCAGTCCAGGAATGTGAAAGCATTTAAATATCCACCCTCTCGGGAAATCACCTGGTCCAACACACCCATCGGGTATTGCGGAGTACCCTTAAACATCATGTGCTCTACCCAATGCGAAGCGCCGGTCAGCCCGGGCACTTCATCCCGCGAACCCACGCGGTACCATATCCATTGGCTGATGATGGGCGAAGTATGGATCTCTTTCAATAAAACCAGTAAGCCATTTTTAAGGGTTAGTTTGGTAAATGAATTGTTCATGTTTTGTTTAACATTGTTTATCGTTTTTATCTCAACAGATAGCGCTGCCAATCAAGCCGGTTATTAATGATTGCCAAATATGACAACACATAACCAACCAGACCACCATTGGCTGCATAAAGGAAAATCTTCTTTTGAGTTGAATTTCGTGCCCAGCAAAACCTTATACGGCTCAATGGCGCTCTGCAAACCTACAATGGATTGATGTAGATCAGTTTGGTCGATCGCCACGTCTAATGGCACCTTGAGCGAGACCGGTACTGCAACGTCAACCGGGATGCTCTGGCTGACGGGGATGGTCATATCGAGATTAACCTGGATGGGCGTACCTGCCGGAAGGGTGAGATCGGTCAGCACAGGTGTGTTATTGAGATAAATATATGCGCCGGGTACTCGAATGTCTTCGGTGATCGATAATTGTGTGCTTTGGTTAATCGGCAGGTCAAAAACCACTGGCAAGTTATCATGCAGCTGAACAGTCGTTTCAACAGGGACCGTGGTGACAATATGCGCTTTATCCATCAATGCCAGGTTGTTGGATACACCAGTTACTAATCCATCTGCGACAAGTTTTTTAATCTCAAAGAAATAATTCCCAAAAATGATCAGGAATGCAATGAAGATTGTATTGACCAGTAACGAAAAAATTGCCGTAACCGTCCAAAAGGCAGGCTTAAATTTCCCCTGGTAAACGAACTTTTGCAGGCGTGGCGAGCGAAGGTAGCGTGCTTTAACTTCCGCAAACCACATTTTTACCCGCTCGAAAGCCCTGGTGATGTTCTCATTTACATACCCCCCCGACTCAGCCTGAGTGGATGGTTGTGGCTCTGGGGTGGATTCTGGGAGTGCATCAGGTTTTGGTTCCAGTTCTTCCTCTGGCAGGTCTGGGCTGGTATTGTCCATGGTTCATCTCCTGAATATATATAGCTGAATATAGCACAAACAGGCTGATTAGGAAAGCCAAATAATCATTGCCAGTTGATCGCTAAATGGTAGGCGTGAATCAGGGATTTTCTCTTGTGAATTTAACCTCCTCACGCTAAAATTGAGTAGCCCCTGTTTAATCTGATTATTTCAAATTATATAGGGTCAGGTAGCGCTTTAATCTAGCACAGAGACGGCGAGAGCCGTCTTTTCGAGGAGCATATCCATTGGCTGATGAATCTCTAGGGAAACACCTCGTTGCTGTCATTGGGGCAGGTCCTGCGGGTCTGTTTGCCTCTAAAATACTTGCCATGAATGGCATCCACGTGGTGCTATTAAACCGGGATATTATTCCAGGCGGTCTGGCAGAATATGGCATTTATTATGACAAATTTAAAATGAAAGAAGGTCTGCGCCGGCAATTTCAACAAATACTGGATCATCCCTTGATCGACTATTATGGTAATCTCACCATTGGTGAAAATGGAGACCTCAGTTTGTCGGATCTGCGCGCTTTTGGTTTTCAAGCTTTACTGGTAACGGTTGGTGCACAAGGAACCAAGTGGCTTGGGCTGCCTGGTGAAAACCTGACTGGTGTCTATCACGCCAAGGACCTGGTATTTCATTACAATTTATTACCCCCCTATAGCACCAGAACTATTCATATCGGTAAGCGTGTGGCATTGGTTGGCGCGGGGAATGTAATGCTGGATATTGCTCATTGGTTGATCCGTGATTTACAAGTAGATGAAGTTATTTCAGTTGTACGCAGAGGCCCCAACGAAGTCAAGTTCTCAAAAGAAGAGCTAAAAATGGTGGTGCGAAATCTTGACTTGTCTAAAATGGATTCTGAGATGGAGCGAACCCAGCCCATCGCGGATGCAGTGGGGCAAAATGTGGCTGAAGCAAAAGATTACATTTTATCGACATTACCAAAAGCCCTTGAACCCGTTTCAAACACCCGCTTCTATTTCGACTTCCTGGCTTCACCGACCCACATTTTGGGAGATGCCCAGGGTTTTGTTACCGGTCTTGAAGTCGAAAATACCACCCTGGTGTGCGCAGAGGGGCAGGTTCAAGCAAAAAGATTGGGCACAAAACGAATCCTGGATGTGGATACGGTTATATTCTGCATTGGCGACAAGGTGGATGAATCCTTTGGGCTGCCCGTGCGAAAAAATGCCTTTGTTAAACATCCTGATCCAATTTTCCCCGTGGATGGCTTATCCTATGAAGCATACGATCCAGATTTAAACCGGCCGATCGATCGTGTGTTTGTTGCAGGATGGTCGCGTGAAGCCAGCAGTGGGTTGGTGGGTGTAGCGCGTAAAGATGGCGAGAACGGCGCCAGCGCGGTACTGGAGTTCCTGAAAACCACACCTAATTTAGTCAACCCTAACAGCATCCTGGATGAATTTATTGGTAAACAAAAAACATTCAAAAAGCCCATTATCCAAAAACCAAACCTGAAGGATCTGGCTGAAGCTGAGGCTGCTGAGGCAGCCAAATTAGGACTGCCGGCTTTTAAATATGCCACCAATGAAGAGATGCTGGCTGCTATGGGGCTGAATTGAATCAGCCCTGCAAGCCTGAGCATTCCAGGATTATGTATTTTGTAGTTCGCCTATTTGGGGTTGAGGTTTCTTGTACGGTATCAGCATCAGCAAACCAACTGCGATGACGATCTCGCCAATCAGAACTCCAAGCTGCTGATAAATGCCAAAAATCGGAATTGTGGGGTAATTGTTGCTGCCGAAGCCAAAAATATCTGCCATACCGCAGGCTACCGCGATCACGTAACCCGTACAGACCAGCCGTAAACCAATGTCGGAAGCGATGGATTTTGGTCCGCCATTCCATAAGGCAGCCAGGCTTATATACCCTCCCAGGCATATAAATCCCAGGCCCACCAGGAAGGTGGCAATTTGCACAAAACCAACCACTGGACTGCGATCAAGCTTAAAAATCCCAGGTTCAGCACCCAGCAAATAGATGATGAAACCTAAAATGGTTACCCCCAAACCTATACGGATGCGAAATCTCCCATTCGTCTTGCGAACAGGCACAGCATCGGTCATAATACCTCCGGCAAGTGTGTTTTGAAGGTGAGCTAGCCAGTTCCCGCCCATAATTGCAGAAATATCACTCTCAGTATACCCCTTTTGGGACAGGAGTGGAATAATTTTTCGCAGATCAGCCACCGAGTTAATTTCAGTGGGAACCGATTGCAAACCAAATCCACCGTCAAAATCACTTCCGATGCCAACATGGAGAGCATTTCCAGCCATCTGGCAAATATAATCAATTTGTGCCGTGACGTAATCCAATGTAACGCTTGCGCGACCCCCGGTTTCATTCCAGTTTGGTTTTAAGAACCCATTGGCAGGTACGATACCAATCGTCCCTCCCCTTTCCAATAAACCCTGGATTTCCCTGTTCGTCAGGTGACGGTTGCTGCTTGATTCCTTCAACAATTCCATGGCATTGGCATGCGATGCAATCACCGGACCAGCATAAGTATCCATTGCCTGTAAGGCAGCTTTTTCATCCATGTGGCTTAGGTCCAGCGTAAAACGAAATTCAGCCATCCGCTCCAGTAAATCATACCCATCTTTTGTTAAAGGACCTGGTTCATGCGTACCTCCGCAGAAACGTGTGCCTGCCCAGGCAGGACCAATAATCCGCACACCGCGCTGGTACCAATCCTCCAGCTCAGCCGGCTCGCGCACCCCCTCCGCCGCTTCCATCAGGATCACCAAACCAACCGGATGCTCCTGGGTGTCATTCCGCTTCCAGTGTGCCAGGATGGACTCTAGATCAGTTCTTCTTTAATCAACTGGAACATGGCTGGATGCTCATCGGCTAAACGTGTATATGCATCCAATTGCCGGCTGTAAAGCATATGAGCTTCCTTGTCTGTAGCATAACACTGCTGGTCCCACTCACCCAGCTTGAGCCGGGCAGGCGCGGCAAAGAGCGTGGAAAATACCACCCCAACCTTACCGTTCTGATAATCCGGCCAGCCAAGCAAGCTATCTCCATTCATCTGTGGAGCAAGGGTGCCCTCTTCCCGTATCCGGGTATCAGCTGCAGACAGGGTGTAATCCCGCCCAAAGGTGAACATGTTCCAGACCAGGTCTTGATGTGCGTCAACAATTAAAGGGTCAATCATAGGGATGTAGATGATAACAGAGTTTGTGAAATCTGGCGGTCAATTTTTCCCATTGGATATTTCGGTAGATCACCCGGAAGGACCCAGCGCACATCGGCTGCCTGGATCGGACGCGGCTCACCCTGCAGTAGAATGCACCGGTAGGCGAACAGGGTGACCCGAAAATGAGTATATGCATGCCGATATTCTCCGATCTGAGCGCCGATCTCAACTTCCACACCAAGCTCTTCACTTATCTCGCGCCGCAGGCATCCTTGCAGGTCTTCTCCTTCTTGCAGTTTACCACCCGGGAATTCCCACAACCCCCCCAGCAAGCCCCGGGGAGGGCGGCAGGCGATCAGTACATTGTTATCCTTGCTGATCACCGCTGCGGTGACAATATGGTGCGGGATTGACGGTTTGGGCAGGCGCACGGGTCGCTGTTCCTGGTTTCCAAGATACTTTGCGATGCAGGTATCTTTAAGCGGACATACTTCACAATCTGGAGATTTTGGGGAACACAGGCTCGCACCCAGGTCCATCAATGCCTGGTTATATTCCCCTGCATGGCCTACCGGGAGATGTTGTGATACAAGCCTCCACAGATGCTGTTCCCCCTGGGTGGAACGGGCATCTTCACTAACGTTGAAGTGACGCGCCACTACTCGGCGGATATTGCCATCCAGAGTGGGTTCATCACGGGAAAATGCGATCGAAGCGATCGCCCCCGCAGTATAACGTCCTACGCCAGGTAATCTGCGCAGCAGCTGCACTTCTTCAGGCAGCACACCGTTATATTCATCCATGACAATTTGAGCAGCTTTGTGCAGGTTGCGCGCCCGGCCATAATAGCCAAGGCCTTCCCATACCGCCAAGACCTCTTGTTGCGATCTGCTTGCCAGCACATGGATGGTTGGGAAGAATTGCATCCAGCGTTCAAAGTATGGGATCACGGTCTCCACCCGCGTCTGCTGGAGCATTACCTCGGAGACCCAGATGGCATAAGGATCAGGGTGGCCTCGCCATGGGAGTGTGCGCCCATGCTTTGCATACCAGCTTAGCAATCGCGTGGAGAATAGCTCTTTATCCAGGGTGTGAAATCCAATCGTGGGGTAATAAACCTGCAGTGAGGCTCTTACCGATAAAAAATCAAGCCCAGGATGGCAGTACCAAGGATGATCAAGGCTGGATTAACCTTGGTGAAGGTCAATAATACAAATGCCGCTAACACTAACAGCAGCTTATCCCAGCCCTGGGCTAACGCCTGACCCCAGCCTAGTTTTTTAACCCCAAATACCGAAACTGCCATATCGTAAGCCGTCCAAAGCAATAATCCCACCACTACTGGACGGACTGCTTGAAGCATGGCTTTAACCGCTGGGCTGCTCTTGACCCCAAAAAAAAGTACCACCAGGAAAAGCATCAACACGGTGGTCGGAATCACCGTCCCAACCGCAGCAGAAATCGCACCTGGAACCCCGGCTAATTTATAACCTACATAAGCAGATACTTGTGGGGCAATCGGTCCGGGGATGGCATTACCTAGCGCAACCGCATCCGCAAATTCATCCGCGTTGATCCACGGAACAGCCTCAGTCTGATCTCTTGGAATCCAGGTGGCGGAGGTAGTCTCGCGCTGCATTAAAGCCAGCGAAGCCGGACCACCACCCCACGAAAACATTGCTACGCGTGTGAAAAGAACAAAAATCTGCCAGAGCAATACCATATGGGTCATATACCTCTACCATGGAATGTAACTTTGTAGGATGTGCCTGAAGAAAACTGACGGAATATTCTCCGTCAGACAACCAGTCTCACATTTGGAAGCCTGACCGGGCTGAAACAATTTTATATTCGTAGTTTTCAACATAATCCAATAAGCGGTTGACCAATCCCTGCCATTCCTTCGAATCCAGGGCGCCTTGCATGGTTTCAAGGTCAGACATCTGGGCTGAAGCCATGATCTGTGGCTGGTCGCCATACATTGTCAGCCAGGCGTCTTTTAACTCCATCCCAAGCTGTTGCACTTGAGGAATGAACTCACGCACTACAAATTCAAAGTATTCTTGCTCTCGACCGGGGGTTATATCCCAGGTCATGATTAATTTAACGGTCACAACACAACTCCAATTTGATCAGTGCTGGAATTCCAGCACAACCACACGCGTTTCGTCTGGGATCATACTCTTGGTTACCTTCAGAGATGGCTGAGGTTCAATATCACCCAGACCCATTTCTTTGAGGAATTTTTCGAGCGGTGCCAGCTTGATGTTACTGGACGACGTCCCATAATGCATTGGAATGACAAATCCAGGCTCAAGTAGGCTGACAACTTCGGCTGCCTTGGCAGCATTCAATCCGCCGCCTCCACCCACAGGTACCAGGGCAATATGCACGCTACCGAGTGCTTCAATTTCGGTCTGGCTTGGCACGCGCCGCAGGTCACCCAAATGCGCCACGGTTACGCCTTCATAATCAAAAACGTACAGGGTATTGCGTGGTTCATCTGTATCATTCTTCCCATACCCATTGGTTTGGACGCCCGTGATAAAAACTCCACCGATCTCAAATTCACCCGGTGTGTTGATCAGGCGTGAATATCCTTTAACCGCAGAAATATTGGAATGTCCTGGCGCTTCATGGCTGACAGTGACGATATCCGCTCTAAGTTTTATCGCTTCATATCCGGCAATCTGGCTATCGAATGGATCAGTAACAACCGTTGCCAGGTTACGTTCAGTCAGGCGAAAACAGGACAGGCCATACCAGGTAATTTCCATGCAACCTCCAATGATGGTGAATTATATCATTTGCATGGATTGACAAATCCAAGACTGATCATGGGTAAGGTAGGAGGAAGTGGTATGATAGCGCAGCAATGTCTCCTGGAAATGACCTTGTGAATATCACCAAATCTCCCACTGCCTTGGTAAGTCAACTGGGGGAGGGTAGCTGGCACCTGGAAATTCCTGCCAATACCAGACGCGGATATCGATTGGCGCAGCTGGACGATCATGGGTTGCTTCAACGGCGAAATTTTCCCTGGCGGGCTCCATTAAAGCTGAGTTTACAAGCCCGCCTTTCCTCGCAGGAGCTTCCTGGCACGTGGGGATTCGGTTTATGGAATGATCCCTTCAGCTTTTTGCTTAACTACAACCGGATTGTGTTTCGCTTCCCAACTCTACCCGAGGCTGTCTGGTTCTTCCATGCTTCACCCCACAATTACCTGTCTTTCAGGGACGATCTTCCAGCAAATGGCTTCCTGGCAGCTACATTTAACTCCAAAAAAGTTGCCACTGCCTGGCTGGCATTGCTTTCGCCTATCCTGGCGCTGGCCCTGATCCCCAAAACTGCGCCACCGATACGCAGGGCATTACGCCGCCTGATCAGGCAAGACGCGCGCCTGGTCCATACGGACGTCACAGCATGGCACGCCTATCGCATAGATTGGGATGTGGATCAGGTCAGGTTTTTCCTGGATGGGGTGGAGATCATGCATACAAATGTTGCCCCCAGCGGACCTTTAAGCCTGGTGATCTGGATCGATAACCAGTACGCCGCCCTGCCTCCCAGCGCTAGGTTGAGATATGGAACCTTACCCAACCCTGAGCCAGCCTGGATGGAGATCAGGGAGTTGTCTCTTGAAGAAAAAGCCTGACCCAGGTCGGGTGAATATCACAATAGGTATTATTAAAATTATAAATTACCATCGTGGTAGTATAATATTCGCTTGCCAGATCATTGACCCATCAAAAGGAATTTAATGCGACCCGTCTATCCCTTTACAGCCATCGTCGGCCAGGAACGCATGAAGCGCTCCCTGGTCTTAAACGCAGTGGACCAGCGCATCGGTGGTGTGCTCATTCGTGGTGAGCGCGGCACCGGCAAATCCACCGCTGCGCGCGGCATGGCAGCCCTGCTGCCTGAAATTGATGTCTTCGCTGATTCTCCTTTCAACGATGACCCGGATGCACCCCTCACCTGGTCAGATTGGGTGAAAGAACGCCAATCCGCTGGTATCGATTTAAAGGTAGTCAAGCGCCGCATCGCCTTCATCGATTTGCCCATCAGCGCTACCGAAGATAGAGTCGTCGGCACCCTGGATATCGAAATTGCCATCCAGCGCGGTGAGCGCATATTTGAGCCTGGTGTGCTGGCGGCTGCCAACCGGGGTTTGCTTTATATCGACGAGGTCAACCTGCTGGATGACCATGTCGTCGACCTGCTGCTCGACTCAGCCGCCATGGGTGTCAATGTGGTCGAGCGTGAAGGCATCTCTTTTGCCCACCCTGCCCGCTTCATCCTTGTGGGCACCATGAATCCTGAAGAAGGTGACCTGCGTCCGCAGCTCCTCGACCGCTTCGCCCACTCAGCTGAGATCTATGGCATCCGTGAAGCGCGTGAGCGCGTGTTGATCATGGAGCGCAATCTGGCGTTCGAAGAAAATCCCGAAAAATTCCGCAAGCAGTGGCTGGACAAGGAAAAAGAGCTTTCCCACCAAATCGAGCTGGCACGCCTGTTGGTGGACAAAGTTACTTACACCAGCCGTGATCTGCTTTCAATCGCCGCCCTGACCGCCTCCCTGAACGTGGAAGGTCACCGGGCGGATCTTGTGATCCTTAAAACCGCCCGCGCCCAGTCCGCCTTTGAAGGTCGAAAATCCATCACGGATCGTGATATTGCCCTGGCAGCCGAGCTGGCATTGCCTCACCGCATCCGGCAGGGACCATTCCAACAAGCGGTGGTCTCCGAAGAAGAGCTTCAGGAGCGCATCGAACAGCTGCAAGGCTCAACAGCCAGCGCAGGTGAGCCAGAACCAGTGGCGGAGGACGAAGATCATACTCCACGCTTTGATAAAAAAAAAAGACCTAAACCTCACCTCGGAGCAAGACCAACAGAGTCGGAACCAGAGTGAGCCTGCCCGCCAAAGTGTCTTTGACATAGGCAATGCCTATTGGTGGGATGGGGGCGAAAAAGTAAAGGTTGGAGATTCCTTCCGACCACGAAATTTGAATACCCAATTAGACCAGCTCTACCGCAAGCGCGCTGGTCGTCGTTCGCGCACCCACACCGATCGCAAGCGCGGGCGCTATATCCAGGCTCGCCCTGCCAACGGCAAAACCGATGACCTGGCGTTTGATGCCACGATACGTGCCGCCGCCCCCTTCCAAAAGCAGCGCCAGGAACAGCGTAAGCGGGTAGCCTTCGCCATCCGCCCCAGTGACTTCCAACGCAAGGTGCGCGTGAAAAAGACCGCCAACTTTGTGCTGTTCGTTGTGGATGCCTCCTGGTCGATGGCAGTCGCTGAGCGCATGTCTGCCACCAAGGGCGCTATCCTGTCCCTGCTCACCGACGCCTACCAGCGCCGTGATCGGGTGGGTTTGATCGTTTTCCAGAAGGACCGCGCAACCATGGTCCTTCCGCCCACCAACTCGGTTATGCTCGCTCAGCGTGCCCTGGCGGATATCCCGGTCGGTGGCAAGACACCCCTCTCCGCCGGGCTTTACATGGCTCATCAAACCTTGTTGCGCGAGCGTATCCTGCACCCGGATGTTCAGCCTCTGGTGATCCTGCTCACCGATGGTGCCGGTAACGTGTCCATGACCTCCATGCCACCTCAGGATGAAGCCCACCGCCTGGCGGACCAGATCGCCTTCGATGACATCCACTGTGTGGTCGTCAATATGGAACACACTGCCTTCGACCAGGGCCTGGCGCAATCCCTGGCAGACCACCTGGAAGCCCCCTGCTACACCCTCAGCGAGCTCAAGGCTGAGACGCTCTACAAAGCCGTCAAAACCGAGATGGAATCCACCCGGTCTTCATAAACTCCTCCCCTAAATCCTGCTCTGGAATTGTGCGAAAAAGTGGACACAAAAAATGTCCTGATCAGGTAGACTAAATAGATCAGGAGAACGGATATGAACGACAGGAATTACCGAAAATACTCGCAGGAGTTCAAACTGGAAGCATTGGAGCTCTTGCAGCGAGGAGACAAGAGTGCTGGGCAGATTGAACGTGAGCTGGGGATAACCCCTGGGCTGCTGGTGAAATGGCGGGCACGCTATCAGATCGTAACCAAGGAAGGGCAAGTGCCCGAAATCGGTCCGAGTGATATGGAAGCCGCCAAAGCCGAAATCCGTCGTTTGCAGCGTGAGCTGGCCAACATGGAGGAGGAAAGAGATATCCTAAAAAAAGCACTTTATATCTTCTCACGAAAAAGCGAATGAAGTACCAGTTCATTGCGGAGCACGAGAGGGTGTTTTCGGTCAAGTGCATGTGCCGTGTGTTAGGGGTGCAGCGGAGTGGGTACTATGGCTGGAAGCAACGACCAGTCAGCCCTCGCACACAAGCCAATGCGGAACTGCTGCACAAGGTACGCCAGGCCTTTCTCCACAGCCGCTGTACTTACGGCAGTCTACGCATTCAGCACTACTGGTTGCGCCAAGGCTACCATTTCTCCCGCCACCGGATCGCACGTCTGATGAAAAGCGCCCATTTGATCCCTGTCCGCATGACCAAATGGCACCCCCGCACCACGAAACAGCGCCTTGGAGCACGCACGGCTCCTAATCTGCTCAACCAGGACTTTCAGGCTTTGCACCCTAACGAGAAATGGGTCGGAGATATTACCTACATCGATACTGCAGAAGGCTGGTTGTACCTGGCTGTGATCCTGGATTTGTTTGCACGTAGGGTGGTGGGATGGGCGATGGGTATCCGGGTTGACACCGATCTGGTCGAGCGAGCCTGGCAGATGGCTGTAGCTAATCGCTACCCACCTGCCCAGCTGCTGCATCATTCCGACCGGGGCAGTCAATATACCAGCGAAGTGTACCTGAACTTGTTGACCAAAGCCCAATGCATGATTAGCATGAGCCGCACAGGAAATGTTTACGATAACGCAGCGATGGAAAGCTTTTTCGCTACGTTGAAAGGAGAGTGTGCCGTTTCACAATTTGCATCACGAGCTGAAGCACGATCTACCATCTTCGAGTTCATTGAAGTTTGGTACAATCGTCAACGACTTCATTCTTCTTTGGGCTATCTCAGCCCAATAGAGTTTGAGCAATCCTCAGGACATTAATCATGTCCACTTTTATGGGACCATTCCAGTCTTTGACCAAAATGGGGGAGGAGTAACGTGGCGGGTACGGTGTTCGCCATACAGCCCTCAAATATTTGCAGGTGATCGGAAAATGTGGATCCGTGAGTAATTACGAACGATCATTAGAACTGGTGTAATCCAGACCAAAGCTCCTTTTAATGTCATCCTCCAAAGACTTGATGTTTCACGCTGAAAGCTGATCACTGTCGGCTGGCAGCTGGTTTTCTAGCACACATCTTGCATCTACCTGCCTGGACCTCAGGAGTGCTCCTTGATGCCAGGGGATAGGGGAGCATCCTGTGGTCGAATCCCTGTGAGGAATTTGCCGCATCCATGGAATGGAAAAATAGCCTGACCTCCCACGCCCGTTTTGAAGACCTTCTCGCCTGGAATGTATTGGAGAAAGCCACCAACCAGCTTGCTTCTGCCCGTGTCGTTCTATTGGCAGGGTTAACCTGGATATCCACATTGGGCATTCAAGCCGAAATGCCTTTTTACCAGACCAGAAACCTGAGGCTGATCAACCTGGTCTCATTCACAAGCCTTCTGCTGGCCTTACCAGGTTCATTTTTGTTGATGCTGGCAGGTTTTGAACACACATTCAGCCTGTTGGTGAGTGGATTGCTGATTTTTAGCGTCATTCTGACCCTCAACTATACCCACCAGGTGCAATACACCCAGGCGATCTTTGCCTTCTCTCCTGCCATGATCATCCTGGTCTATTCCTTGATTGAGCTATCATCGGGAGGATTATCCGACCCTCTGACCTATATCCTTGCGCGCCAGGGATTCTGCCTGGCTCTCCTGCTGCCTATCTTGATATATGGATACGAGCGCTCCCTTGGATGGATGGTTTTAGGTTTTTGCGTGATCCTTTTCCTGTGCTTTGATGTGCTCAGTGCGCACTTCAGCGGGACACTCATCAGCGATGCCACTGGGATCAGCCAGGGACTTTTTTCAGTCTTATCGGTGATGCAGGTCGCTGGATTATCAGCCTGCCTGCTCTATATCCAGGGTTTTACCATGCAGCATGAGCAAAAGGTGCGCCAATCTCACGCAAAACTGCAGGGCATGGTCATTCGCGATGGTATGACGGGGCTGTTCAACCACACTTTCATGGAGCAGCTGATTGGCGATGCCATCAACCGCTCAAAACGCTCCAAAAGTCCGCTCTCCCTGCTGATGATGGACGTGGATTCCTTCAAGCAGATCAACGATACTCACGGTCACAATGCCGGGGATGAGGTCTTGAAGCAGCTGGCAAAGCTGCTGGAGGGAAGCAAGCGCAATACCGATTACCTGGGCAGGTGGGGCGGGGATGAGCTGGTGCTGCTGCTCACCGACACCAATTTACAAGGCGCAGCCAACCTGGCAGAGAAGCTGCGCAGTCTGGTGGAAAATCACGCCTTTCCATATCAACGCCCCCTGACCATCAGCCTGGGAGCGAGTGAGTATCAAAGCCAGGATGATGTGGCAGGGTTCATTGGTCGGGCGGATGCAGCCATGTACCGGGCTAAACGTGGGGGCAGGAACCGGGTGGGAAGACAGAAAACAGCGATTAGCAATTAGCTATTAGCTTAGATTAGCCATTAGTGTCAAGTCCTGAAATACAAATCCCTGAAAATTCGGCTGCTTATATTATCATTACTTCCCAGATGGGAAATTGTCTTCTGCATGCTTATAATATAGGTCTGGGTAATATCCTGGGAGTGAATCGCATTGCAAATTAGCCGGGTAAAACGTCCAAAAAGCGCAGCCAAACGAGCCTATGACCGCTTGAGCCATATTTACGATTGGCTGGCTGGCTCAAGCGAGTCACAGTTCATGCACGAAGGCTTGGAACTGTTAAAGATCGAGAAGGGGGAAACAGTATTGGAGATCGGTTGCGGCACCGGGAAAGCCCTGCTGGAGCTTTGCCGCCTGGTTGGTGATAATGGAAAGGTGTTTGCCATCGACCTTTCACGCGGCATGCTGCAAAAGTCACGTGCCACGCTGATGAGCGCTGGCATACAGCCAGGGGCATATCTGCTGGAGGGAGATGGCGCCACCCTACCCTACCAAAGGGGAAGTTTCACTGCAGTTTTTATCAGCTTCACGTTGGAATTATTTGACACACCGGAAATCCCGCAGGTGTTGGATGAATGCTGGCGAGTTCTGCTTCCGGGTGGGCGGTTAGGCGTGGTCAGCATGATGAAACCCGAACATCCAGGGGCGATCGTACGGCTATACGAGTGGATGCATGAGACCCTGCCTGCTTACGTGGACTGCCGACCAATCGATGGGCAAAGCGTAATCCATCAGGCAGGGTTTACGATCCTCTTACGCCAGGTGCGGAGTATGTGGGGATTACCGATTGAGATGGTTGTGGCTAGTAAAGAATAATTGATCCAATCATGTGACTGCCAGGCGACCTTCCGGGTAGTGCAGGTAGCGCTGCTCTTCCACAACACGGCGGATGCGTTCTACCCCTTGATAGATATCCTCAAAACTTATATACAAGGGTGCGATGCCCAGGCGGATGTTATCGGGCTCACGAAAATCAGGGATAAGGTCCATCTCCTCGATCAGGGCGCGGTTGATGCGGTAGCCTTGCGGGTGGCGGATGGAGACATGCGAACCACGCATGTTGGGGTCGCGCGGGGTGCCCAGCGTGAATCCCAGTGGGGCAAGCTCTACATCGAATAGATCAATGAGATATTTGGTCAGGGAGATCGATTTACGCCGGATACGCTGGATACCTGCCTGCAGCAGCACATCCAATGCTGCTTCCATGGCCAATGCAGACAGGATGGGTGGGCTGCTGACCATAAAGTGTGCCATACCTGGAGCTGGGGAGAAATCCAAATCGAAGGCAAAGGGTGAATTTTGGGCAAACCAACCCCAGATAGGTTGATGCAGCTGCTCTTGAAGTTCAGTGCGCACGTAAAGGAATGCCGGGGAACCGGGTCCTCCATTGAGATACTTATATGTACAGCCCACAGCCAGGTCTGCGCCCCAGGTATCCAGCTCAACCGGCACTGCCCCCACCGCGTGGCAAAGGTCCCAGAGCATCAGCGCGCCAGAATTATGTGCCAGGTGGGTGACATCTTGTCCATCGTACATAAAACCAGATTTGAAAGCCACGTGCGACAGGCTCACAAGCGCCGTGTTATCGTCGATGGCCGATTTAATATCATCCGGATGGATGCTGATCCCATCCCGCGAACGCACCAGGTGCAGAGTGTGCCCCTTCCCCAGCAAGGCAATGCAGGATTGCAGGATATACAGGTCCGAAGGGAAGTTAAACTCGTCACTGACGATCTTTGTTCGCCCGGGACGCTGCGCCAGGGCAGCCATTACCAGCTTGAATAGATTGATTGAAGTCGTATCGGTAACCACAACCTGCCCTGGAGCCGCACCGACCAACCTGGCAATCTTCTCACCGATACGTATAGGAGCATCGAACCAGTCAGCATTCCATCCCCGGATGAGCTTATCACCCCAATCATCAACGACCACGGACAGCCGTTCAGCGGTCGTCTTGGGCAGGCGTCCGAGCGAGTTTCCATCCAGGTAGATCAGGTGTGGATCCGGGATGACAAATTGATCCCGAAATTCTACCAATTCGTCGATGAATGAAGCAGGGTCAGGGATGGATTTTGGTGTCATTGCTCAGCTCTCCATTTTTAGAAGTATTTACAATACCGATTATATCTCCACCCATGCATTGGGACCAAAGTGTTGCTGCAAGATAATTCATCATTCGGGTGTATCAAAAAACAGGTAAAATTATCTCAGTAAGCCTGATGGCTGACGTCTACTAACAAGGAGAATAATGGAAATACTACTGGCGCTATATGCTTTCGCCGGGTTACTCCTGGCAGGGCTATCCGTCCCGCTGATCCTGCATAAAATCCCACCGAATGGATTATATGGCTTTCGGATCCCTTCCACGCTTGAGAACCCGAAGCTGTGGTACAAGGTAAACGAGTATGCAGGCGGGCGTTTCCTGGTTGTGGGTCTGGGCACAGCGGTTGGGTCGATCATCCTATACTTTATCTCCCCGCCTAACGTGGACGTCTATGCGCTGAGCTGCCTGGGCTGGTTTTTAGCACTTGTTCCTATGGGCCATGATCACCAGCTTCCTGTACCTGAAAGCGATGCAGAGGGAGTTGCCTGATTAGGGCAACCGGGCAATTTGAAAGCGTCCTCCCGCATATACTTTTAATAATTTCAATAATTCGTCCAATGCCCGTTGGACATCAGCCTGACCGCCTTCATGCTGCGCCTCGATGGTGAACAGTGCGTGGGTTGTATCTTCTCTGGCGGCACTCTCATCACTTTGCCGATGGCACCAGCGCCTGGCAATGACCAAACCGGTTTCATCGGCAAAAATGACCTCACCAGGAATGGGATGTTCTACAACTGTCTCACCCAGCGGCAGGTAGCGTTCGGAACCATTTGCAAAACGCACTGTGATTGGCAGCTTCAGATAGCGCAAATTAAAAGCTGCAACTGGCAGGGCGTAGTGGATGCTGACCTTGTTTGCTACATCTACCAGGGTGTTAATGCACGGTATATCGCCTTTCTTGGTGAGCCGGCGCAACAATGCTTCAATAGAAGAACGGTACTGGGTGGGATCGACTCCAAATTTCCGGAACGCCGCACGCCAACCTGCCAGCGAGGTAATTTCACTGATGGGGGTCTGCCCCATACGCTCAATCACAGCTTTTTGCTCTTGAATGAATTCTGCGCTTAAAGCATCTGGGGTGGGCGGATTATTCAATCCCTCTGCCAGGATGACCCCGGCATGCAGGGTTGGAAATTGGGAAAGAATTTCAGGATGGTATCGAAAGACGTGATCCATATGGGTATTATAAACGAAGTGAAGAACAGCCCATTCGGTATTCTTACATCCTGCCGTTAACAAATATTTTGTAGTAGAATATTCCTATGAACAAGACTGAATTTCTACTTAACCTACAGAACGGACGCCGCCAATGGCAGCAGACATGGAAAGGCATCGATCTATTCGGCACCTCGAGACCCCGCACACCGGGTGATATGAGCCTGCGCGATATCCTCTTTCATGTTGCCTGGTATGAACGCGAGATGGTGGAGCTGATTCAGCTGCGCACCCTGGTCGGTTCACCGTGGTGGACATTACCCGTAGATGTGCGCAATGTGAACATCAAGACTGAAGGAGCTAATTATTCTTTACTCCAGTCATGGAGACTGGAGCAGGAAGTCTACGACGAGCTGCTGGCACAAGTGCAAACTTTACGCGATGAGGAACTGGAAGACGCCCGATTTTTCCAGGATATGCCAAGTGACTGGAAACCATGGGAGGTTATTGCCAGCAACACCTACGAGCATTTCGCTGACCATTTTTCCGGCATTTTTTAGGGCAGGAATCAAAATTGATATTGGTATAACCTGAAGGATTTTTAGTCGTCCTTCAGGATTTTTTTATGTAATTACCACCCAGGTGTTCCGGTAACAGCTGAGCGATGTGCTGCATGATAATTTGGCCTACCATTCGATCACGCTCATCGGCTGATTGGGTATTTGGGAATTCCAAGCGATATAGCGCTCCGCAATTCAGATTGACACGACCATCCTCCATCCAGATGCCCACTGGTAGGATTAGAGGGCAGTAGCGGTTCAGAAGGTGGATAAATCTCCCCACACCTGCAGGTAATGGACCCAGAATCCCATCGCAGGTATCTGCGCCTTCCGGAGCCATCCCAATTACGGGTGAGTGGGGTATCCCTGGCATATTTGAGCACTGCCCGTACTGCGATTGCCCGTTTTTCGACATCTGCCGGATCCGGCGGCATGGCTGGCATGGGAGTGAACCCGAATAACCCTCGCCAGATGCGGAAAAAGCCAATGGGTGAGGCCACTAAGCCAGCCTGAATTTGTCCAACCGGCAGTCATCACCCAATGAATATCCAGGGGTAAAATTGCACTGATCAGGGTAGCAATCCACAGTGCTTGAAAGCCGGGAGAAGAATAGTGGTTTACGGTGATCAGCACTCCCTGCCTGGGGTCCGCCTGGTTTAGGATAGCAGGTAAGCTCTCCGCATAGGTGTGGTTCACGTGAGGTGTGGGACGCAAAGTACAGGTAAGCAGTCGGGCGATGGGACGAAATGGGATGGGCATTCTAAATACAATCGCATTATTATAATGTCAACCTTCTGGGCTTGCAATTCAAGCCCTGGCATTTTACAATTGCACCACTGCAATGATCAATTTTACAGATTGAAAGGGAAAAGTATGCGACCAGAATGGGATATTTACTTCATGAAAATTGCGCATGTAGTAGCACTGCGCAGCACGTGTGATCGGGCATTTGTGGGAACCGTGATTGTATTGGAAAAGCGCATCCTGACCACCGGTTTCAATGGCTCACCGGCAGGGCTCCCCCACTGCGATGACACCAATCATCTGATGGTAGATGGTCACTGCGTGCGTACCATCCACGCAGAAGCCAACGCCATCATCCAGGCAGCATTACACGGAGTGAGCACCAAGGGATCCACCTGCTACGTGACTCACTTCCCGTGCATCCAATGCGCCAAGATGCTGATCAATGCTGGTATCGTGCGCATTGTCTATGACCAGGAATACCGCATCGATGAGAATACGCTTGAGTTCCTGCGTTTGGCAAATGTTGAACTGGTGCGGGTGATTGGAGAGGATTAAATGGTAAAACACCTCAAGCTGTTTACCCCCGGACCGGGTGATGTGGATGAGGATGTACTGGCAAGCCTGGCAACACCGGTCATACGCCACTACGGACCCGAGTGGATGGAAATCTATAACCAGACGCAGGGGTTGCTCAAACAGGTATTCAAAACCAAAAATGAGATCTTCTTCGTACCAGGGGCAGCTTCCTGCTTGATGGACATGGCGATTGGCAGCCTGTTAGCCACGGGAGAAAAGATCATTGTGGGGGATAATGGTTTCTTCGGCGAGCGACTGGCACTAATTGCCAGGGGCTACGGCTTGCAAACCATTACCTTGAATGCCCCGCTGGGCAAACCACTCGACCCAGACGACTTGGGCAGCTTACTCAAACAGCATCCGGATGCCAAAGTGGTGGCACTGGTTCATCATGAGACTGGCACCACGGTCATGAATCCACTGGGCGAGCTGGCACGCATGGCGAGTGAGGCCGGGAAGGCAGTGGTGGTGGATGCAGTGTCTTCCCTGGGCGGAACGGATGTGCGCGTGGATGAATGGGGGATCGATATCTGCGTGACCACCCCCAACAAGTGCCTGGAAGCGCTGCCGGGGATTGGCTTCATCTGTGTATCCCCGCGCGCCTGGGAGCTGGTGGACAGCCACAGCCAGGTTAATCATGGATGGTATTTAAACTTAAAAACCTGGCGCCAATACGCCACAGAGTGGGGTACCTGGCACCCCACCCCCGTGACCCTGCCCACCAACATCATCCTGGCAGTGCATACCAGCCTGCAAAAGATCGTTGGAATGGGTCTGGAAGAGCATTTTGAAAAGTACAGGTGGGCCAGCCAGGCAGTACGGCAGGGATTGCGCAATCTGGGATATGAGATGTACGTGGATGACGCATATGCCTCCCCGATCGTCACTGGAGTGAGGCGGCGCGCCGGAGTTCGAGGTGGCGGATATGAGCAAGTGGCTGGTGGAAAAACGCGGGATTGCCATTGGCGGAGGCCTGGGCGAGCTCTCGGGCAAGATTTTCCGCGTGGGTCACCTGGGCAAGGCATCTTCGCGCGAGTACCTGGTGGACTTCCTGTATGCCATGGAGGAATTCCTGCGCCAGAAGGGTATCCCCGTCGCGGTGGGTGCCAGCCTGGGTGGATTGGAAAAGGGATAATAGCTTGACCGGACTGACCTATTCAATATCTACAGATATTTTTGATAAATTCCCTGGCTATTGCCGGGGGGTTGTGCTGGCGTTCGATGTGCACAATGGAGCATCGCCCGAAAGATTGATCGAGAGGCTGCGCCAGGCAGAAGCCTCGGTGCGCCAGCAGACCACGATCGAGAGCATCGCCGAGCACCCGCGCATCAAGCCTGGCGGCAGGCGTATAAAGCCTTTGGCGCTAAGCCCAGTGAATACAGTTCGTCCGTGGAAGCCATGGCACGCCGGGCACTGCGCGGCGACCCACTGCCCAGCATTAATACCCTGGTGGATATTGGCAACATTGTCTCACTTGAGCACCTGGTACCGGTAGGTGGGCATTCCCTGGACGAATTAGCCCAGGATATTGCCCTGCGCTTCGCCACTGGAGAAGAAGATTTCATCCCGTTCGGCTCAACTGATCTTGAACATCCCTTACCAGGTGAGGTTATCTTCACCGAAGGCCTCACCGTGCTTACCCGGCGCTGGACCTGGCGGCAGGCAAACCATACCCTCACCCTCCCGGAGACGCACAGCATCGAGTTTAATATCGATCGCCTGCCCCCGGTTGAGCTGGAAGAAGTGCATGCCATCGCCAGTCAGGTGATGGGATTGGTAAGTGAATATTGTGGGGGAAGGTTGAGGTATGAGATTCTGAGTGCTGAGAAGAGGGAGATGAAGCTGGAATAGCACTTAAAGTACAAAACTGGGTTAGTAATTACCTCCAAAGATCGTTGAGATCAAGTACAACACCATTGCTCATAAATGGGTTGACGGTTTCTCGATTCACTGGTAAACTACTTCTCTGTAGGAAAGCCAGAAAGTTCTCGTTGGAAGAAGTAGGAAGTAGACGGTCCAAGGCTCGCTCCTTGGGCTGTTTTATTTTGACTGCTCCGATGGATTTGAAGGCGCACCACACATCCTTTTTTATACCTTACGGAGGTAAATTAAATGTCTGAAAGAATTATCGGCACAGTCAAATGGTTCAACGGGAGCAAGGGGTACGGATTCTTGTCTCAGCCTGATGGCGCGGACGTATTTGTACACTACTCGGCGATCCAATCTGACGGTTACCGCAGTCTCCAGGAAGGCCAGAAGGTGGAGTTCTCCATCGAAAAAGGCCCCAAAGGACTGCAAGCTGCCAACGTCATCCCAATGTAATTATCAATACTGATTCAATGAAAATAAAAACCTGCCGAAAAACGGCAGGTTTTTTGTTGTCTCCAGTTTTGTTTCCCAATACATTGAATTTATCCTTAACAGTCGTCTCTATTCTTCTCAGGTACCTACAGTCGCATTTGCACTAAGGATCATAATAGGTGGAGACAAGGATATAATTATTATTTTTGAAGCATAGTCGGCAGGATTTTTACAACGCTTGCGCAGTTTTCATGGAGGAAAAATGGCTGATAAATCAATCTGCTCAAATTGCGGAAACGTTTTAAAGGATCAATGGTTGGTGTGCAAATTCTGCCACCAGGCGCGCTGGAAGAGGATCACACCCTACTTTGCGTGGGGTGCTGTGTTCCTGGTTGGCGCATGGTGGGCGCTGACGCACAAGCTGTCAACTTCTGCAGGTTCTGATAGTCTCTTTTCTCTGATGTTACCGGTTTTTAGCGTGATTTTTGGGATAATTGGCGCGGTGATGCTCCTGATGGCGCTAATCGCCACGCTGCGGGGGCTGTCTGTCCGTAAAGTGACCATGCCTCTCCAAGCAGGAAGTACCCCCGATTGGCGCATAACTGCCCCGAGTTCTCCTTCCGGGGCGGTAGCCAGCAACCTGAAAACTCCTGCGATCAACCCATCCATTCCGAATGCAGCTCCCCCGATTTACTTTGAGATTCGGCAAGTGCAGCAAGATTTTCGCGATGCTGAGCAAGAGATTGGCCAGCTAGCAAATATGTCCAGCTTGCTGGGTTCGATTAATCTTCTTCCGGATCATATTAATAAAACCATTCATTATCTTATGAATACAGATGTGGAGAATCGTCAGGTAGCAATCACTCATTTTCTGAAATTTAGCTCACCCGAGTTACGTCGGTGGATTGTCAAAATTCTGGGAGCTGTCAAAGAGCAAGAAAGCCTCCCGGCACTGATCGCCATCTCCGAGAGTGACCCGTATTCGGAGGAGCGGGAAATTCCAGATCCATCTAAACGCCTCTGTTGATTATTACGACAGGGAGCGTGAGACGGTTTACCCCATACGCGAGGCCGCCCTGACGGAAATAAAGATGAAAGGAAGTGTTATTAAGGAGTTGAACCCGATCGAAGTAGATTCCCAAATGCTTCAATCCAACCAGGCGGACCATCCTGCACACTCAGATTTGAGTAAGCTGAAAGTTCAAACCATCCACTGTCAGAAATGCAAACATGAGAATGAGCCCAGCGCAAAGAAATGCAGTCAGTGCGGCACAAACCTGCTGCCAGGTGCGGGAATTGGGCAACGTCTTGGCGTATTCGCTGCGACAACGATCTTAGCTGTGATCAGCTTTGCCGTCGCTTTCCTTGTTTTCAAATTCAAGGCGGAAATCGGGGGTAAAGATTTAATCTACCTTTCAGGGCTGATTTTATTTGGGGCCATTATTTTCGTGTGGGGAATAATACACTTCTTTCGTAAAGTGCCGCTGTACGAGCGTTATGCACTTCGTGCAAAGCGCCATGTCAGCCTGAATCCGTGGCAAGCCATTGCTGATTATGGCTCTGCGATCAATAGTGCCCCGCAAACCCAGGCTTTTGATTACTTGATCGAAAGAGCAAAATTATATGAAAGTCTGGGTATGACAATGGAGACAAGGACGGATTTACAGCATGCCCTGGAAAATATAAATGCCAGGATAGCTAAACCCAAAGCCTCCGTCGACCTGAATAAACAACGTGCTGAAGTCTACAAATACCTGGGCATGGAAGATGAATATGCTATGGAAATGCTGCAATACACCATTGAAAAAGAGAAGACTTTTAAATTCAAGCGCGGTCACATTGCCGAGGGCTGGGAGGAGGGATTAAAACAGGTTCTGAAGATGTCCAGCGTCAAGAATTACAGGAATTGCGCGGAGAAATCATGAAAAACCATAAGTATGGGATCGTTGGTCAATGTAAAAAGTGTAAATCCATCGTTGATCTGGATGCCAGGTTGGATTGCACAAATAATCCCAAACATCTCATAAAGAATATTACTCCTGCGCTCAGGAAAATGGATCCATCGTAAGAGCATTCTCCATCCCTGGCACTCCTGCACAATACCCTGCAAAGAAAACCTGACAAAAACGGTCAGGAGAATGCACAGAACGCAGGAAGGTAAACAGGGCAGGCGCAGCACTGGCGGGCAGGCAGCGGATCCGCCTCATAGTAATTTTCGTTAACCGGCAGTCATCGCATTCTTACATAATCGAACCAGGAAGTTTACTCTTCTTCAATCCTTCGCTCCCAGGATAGGTCTAGCTGCTGTGCCCGGTTACAAAGTCTTTCATCAGCGGTCCACAGCTCTCTCCCCTTCCGTTCCGCCACGGCCAGGTAAAATCCATTATAGGATTTTGCCTTAAATACAAGTTGATATTAATTTAACTTGGAGTTGCAGATATTATTCCTGTCGATAAACAATTATCGCTACAGGGTTCTACGATCTAAAATTGAACCAGTTCTGCACAACATCATTTCAGCAGGAAGGTTATAATTTTAGGATAGATGTTGTTTCTTCTAATTATCTCTTCCATAAAAAAGGCTGGATGGGTCACAGTACTTCTCCTGGCGCTTTCTGCCTGCTCCATCCTGGGTAGAACTCCCGAAGGACCTACTCCCACACCGGTACCAACTTCCAGTATCCCCGGGCTGGATGTTATCCCACCTCAAGCCTGTCAGGTGGCCGAGCAGGCAATGATTCGCGTAGAAAACCCCCAGGGCGACCTGATCGCCTGGTCTCCGATCGAAAATAGCGTGGCTTACGTTGCCCTCCACCCAGGGATCAAGCTGGAATGTGGGGGAGTTACACATGCTTACAGAACCTTTATTTGATAATCCGATAAAGCTGGCAGCACAGGCTGCCGGCGAGCTGGATTGGTCTCCAGATGGGACCATCCTCGCTTACCTGGGCTTGCGCCGCAGTGATAACTTGTATACGGTTGGATTGGCATATCCGAGTGGGCGTTCAGCCATAGACCTTTTTCCGGGAGAAGCAGCACGGACAGATGATTATTCAAGTCAGAAAGCCATCAGTGAATGGATCGACGATATACGCCTGAGGGTATTCACATCGTGCGGAGTGGACTGCATGCAAAGTGTGATTTTTGGGGTGATCACAGGCTTATCTACGCAGGCAGGTGCTCCCATCCAACCCGATTGGAGTTTATGGTCTGTACATACCCATCAACCCATGTCCCAAAGCGCTGAATTTATTGACCTGCCAGGTCTATTGAACTGGTCACCCAATGAACGTCAAATTGCGTATATAGATGAAAATGGTTACGCCTGGATCATAAATGTCGGTACAGGCAATCTTTATCCCCTGGAAATCGGCATATACGGTACTGCTACCGAAACAGATTGGTCGTACGACAGCCAATACCTTGCAGTCCACGTAGACCAGAACATGAAGATTTTCTCTTTCGACTGCCCATAAACGAGGAGTTTATATGACCAACGTTCGCCTTGAACATGACCTGTTGGGAGACCGCCAGGTTCCAAATGAGCATTATTATGGTATCCAGACCCTTCGGGCAGTGGAGAACTTCAACATCACAGGGATTCCCATTTCACACTATCCGAGATTGGTGTATTCTCTCGCCTCATATTAAAAAAGCTGCTGCGCTGACCAACCTGGAGCTTGGTTGATTAACTGCCCAGGTCGCCCAGGCGATCACGCATGCCTGCGATGATATCCTGGCCGGTGATTTACTCATGGAATTTGTCGTGGATGTTATCCAGGGTGGCGCAGGCACATCCACCAACATGAACGCCAATGAGGTGATTGCCAACCGGGCCTTGGAGCACCTGGGCTACCCGAAAGGCAGTTATGATGTGCTGCATCCCCTCAATCACGTCAACTTGTCTCAATCCACCAATGATGTTTATCCCACCGCTCTGCGCCTGACCCTAAGCATGAAGCTGGATGGGCTGGTGGTTGAGATGCAAGCGCTGCAGGAGGCGTTGACCGAGAAGGGGGTCGAGTTTTCAGATGTGATCAAGATGGGCCGCACGCAGCTGCAGGATGCCGTTCCGATGACCTTGGGTCAGGAATTCGAAGCCTGGGGCGTGATGGTTGGGGAAGATATTTTGCGGGTACGTGAAGCACAGGCCTTGATCCGTGAGATCAATCTGGGAGCAACAGCGATTGGGACTGGCTTGAATGCGCCTCCCGGATATGCTGAGCTTCGTCACTGCAAAATTACGTGAAATCAGCGCTGTTCCGGTGGTCCAATCCCAAAACCTGGTCGAAGCCACCCAGGATGCTGGAGCATATGTCCAGCTTTCCGGTGTGCTGAAGCGTGTGGCGGTGAAACTTTCAAAAATCAGCAACGACCTGCGCCTGCTCTCATCAGGACCACGGGCAGGATTTGGTGAAATAAACCTGCCACCCATGGCACCCGGTTCATCCATCATGCCAGGCAAGGTAAACCCGATTATCCCTGAAGTGGTCAACCAGGTGGCGTTTGAGGTAATTGGCAATGACCTGACCGTGACCATGGCAGCCGAAGCCGGGCAGCTTGAGCTGAATGCCATGGAGCCAGTCATCGCCTACAATTTGTTCACCTCGCTGGATATGCTTGGGCGTGCCTGCCGCACACTTGTGGAGCGGTGCATCCGTGGCATCACTGCCAACCGCGAACATTGCCGCCAGATGGTGGAACATAGCATCGGTCTGGTGACCGCCCTCAATCCAATTTTAGGGTAGAGAAGCCAGCCAAATTTCCCGAAGAAGCCCTGCGCACCGGGAAATCTGTGGTTGATGTGGTCCTCAAAAGGGCTCTATGAGCCGCGCCGATCTCGAGCAGGATTCTCGCACCTCACAAGATGATCCGCTGAAACTGATTCTAACCTTTTGAGACCTGGCAGGTGTCCAAAACCTTCCAGGTCTTATATGAATATCGTTTATCGTTGTAAAGTTTAATTTATTCTTTTTTCGGTTGAAATCCTGCCGGATAATTCCACCAGAGCTGGCTGGTCGTAATTACTCATCGATCGATTTTGCCAGGCCACCTGCGACTATATTATACAGAGTATATCCAGAAAAAGGATGACGCAGGAAAACCATCGGCGTCATCCTGTTTCTGACCTCAATGGGATGGGTGAGTTGCGTTACGGCTGGTCCGAAAATTGGATCTGCATAAACCTCCTGGTGGATATCGCATCACCAAAGATTTGGTCGTAAAGAAACCAATACCCACTTTCTTCTTCCCAGGCAAGCACCTGGCTCAGATTGGCTGACCAGAACAAGGTAATCGCGCACCCATTGGAAGTAGATCCTGGCAGCTGATAGGGGATGCTGAACCAGGCCGAGATGCTGACCAAAACGAGTTCATTCATAACCGGATCATTCTCGATCAGTGCCTTTGCACCCAGCAGGCAGCGTACCAGCGCCATGAATCGTTTACCTGGGTCGGATTTATCCAGCGAGACTTCATGATGCCCGAGGATGCTGCTGGCTTTGATACTGTACCTGCGCATCAGCGCCCATACCACTCCCAAAGTATTTGCAATTTGCTGTGCGCTGGAAAATGACCGGGCTCATATCAAAATAACAACCCGTCAGCTCGATTGCCAGGCTCGCTCGTCTGCGTCCACCCGCCTGCCATCGAACCAATCCTGCAAGAGCGAATGAATGCTCGGTTCAGAATAACCCAGCTCGTAAAGAGCCCGTACGAAATACTGTCCAGCGATTTCCTGGTGAAAACTATACTAATCCAGTGGTTTTAAATGCGAAGCGGTGAAGGGGAACCCGTTTCCATCCGCCAGCTGGGTTTGGGTGTTTGCTCTTTTGCCTGGTCGCCTGCTAGACCTGGAATGGGAGATACTCTTCCAATCAGGAAGTGGGCACTCGTCCTGGTCAGGTAGTTATCCGCCTGCGCAGCCACATTAAACCCCCGCAGGTAGCCCTCAACTGTTTGGTCAAAACCCAGGTCATCACCATACCAGTGCAGCACGATCCCCATTCCGCCTCGTCGACCAGCCTATCCCAACGAAAACTATGCTCCAGGTTCCATTGTGTCTGCGCCGCAAGGATGTGATCCTGGGAGCTGTGATCATTTTTACTTTTCAGGAAACCTTGTTCGTCAAGCTCAAGGCGTGGTACCAGGCACGGATGACCATCATTGCATCTGGTATCTGCTTGAGGCTTAGGACTGGCCAGGTAAGAGATAAATCTTCACTATGGGAAAAGCAGCACGGCAGGCTGGCAGCTAAGCCAGCAACACCGCTGGTTTAGAAATTGTTTCTCGATAGCGACGCCTGAATGTTCCATCCTGATCGGGTCACGGTATAGAACCCGGGTTATTTATATTACTGTACCCACATTTGACCCCGATCGGCAATTCAATATTATTAATGGCGAATTTCTCTGCAAATTTTGGTCTCAATCCAGTGGATTTCAGGGAACCGATCACACGTCCGTTTTGGATCCCGGTCTGGTCGGAACAGGAATCAGTTACCTACATCAAGATCGTTTCACCTTGGCTTCCTTGTACCTCGGCCACGTGGATTACTTTACGGGTGCCATCCGCATCCTCTCCATGTCGATCACCAGCTCGATCACGGATGAGACCTGTTCCCGGATCGCCTTCAGCGGTAATTCAAGTCCAGCCATCAGTACCATTGTTTCAATTCTCCTCAAGGCATCCCGAGGCCCGTTGGAATGGATGGTAGTCATCGAGCCATCATGACCCGTGTTCATCGCCTGCAACATATCCAACGCTTCACCGAGTGACTCACCCACAATGATGCGATCAGGGCATGCGTAGTGAGTTAACGACCAATTGGCGGATGGTCATCTCACCCTGCCCTTCGACATTTGGCGGTCTTTTTTCAGGCGTACCACGTGGCGTTGATTAAGCTGCAACTCGGCCGTATCCTCGATGGTGATAATCCGTTCATTGGAAGGAATGAAAGCTGGAACAACATTTTGTGACAGGGTGGTCTTCCCTGAACCGGTACCACCTGAAATGACGAATATTAACCCTGGCTTCCACACATGCCTTCAGGAAGTTGGCCAGGGAGGATGTGATCGTTCCATTTGCCACGAGATCTTGCGCAGTATAGGGAGTTTGTGCGAATTTTCGGATGGTCATCATGGGGCCGATCAGCGAAAGGGGCGGGATGATCACGTTGACACGGTACCCATTGGGTAGGCATCTACCGTGGGATCATTCATCTACACGTCTCCCCAACGGTGCCACGATGCGGTCAATGATGCGCATCAGATGGGCTTCAT
>CAVTQM010000007.1:0-10990 GCA_963736805.1 uncultured Chloroflexia bacterium | reverse complement strand
CACGACCCTGGTCGGACCTGTAAAATATTCCCCCGTGAGGTTGGAACACCGATCAACTTTTCCTCCCGCGAATATTCGCTACGGGTGGTGCATTTCCATAAATTAATTCTGGCAATTGAATATCCTTACAGCTGACCATCTCAGCCTTGCGCTCCTTGGCAAGCGCGCCATAATTGTGTTTAAGCTTGCTGATGGATGTGGAGCCTTGATTGGGTGATGTTGTTGATATGATGTCTTCAATCTCTCTCCGCATCGAGAAAAAAGATATCCTCAGGCTCTGCAAGTACACCCCTGTCAGTGAAACGATTCCCAAGCGACAGGTAATACGGTCGAAAACAACCATAAGCCAGGGTATATAGTGAGCTGATCTGTTCACGGTATAGGCGCAATTTCCTGGCTTTATCATACAACAGCCTCGCCCAGCTGGAGGTCAGCCTGGACAGCTTTAGATCATCAAAGCACACCTTGGTTGAATGTATTTCATCTATTGCCTCCTGTGTGAGCAAATTAATCACCATATCTGGTTTCTCTCGCCAGGGGACTGACGAAAAATCATTGCCACTATCCGAGAGGTGCCCGAAGCGCAGCATGAAGTCAGCCACCTCCCCCTGAAAATCTCGGATGGCTGGCATATGCTGAAAGACATCATAGGAAGATTTCTTGATGTGCTCCTGGGTGGCAGGTTCCAGGCGCGCAAAAATCATGTTGTAAATCCCTCAGGGTGATATCTGGAGCATATTCTAAATGCTCAGTCATGCCTGCCATCAGATCGAAATGGGCTGGGTCAACCCCGGCTTTTTTTAGGTAATTACTGAAAAGTGCGTTGTAAACAGCCATCAAGATCGGGATGTTTATGTTGTAATAAACCAGAGGATGCAAATCCTGATAAAGCCGGTTGATTTCAGCCAATAGCTCGCTTTCACTTTCCTCATGAATATTATCCCACCTGTCGATCATCAGGAATCAACTTCAGGCCAGGAAAATCACTTTCAAAGCGCTTTCCAAGGTTCCACTTCCTCCAGACTGAAAGCAGGCGTGGTATCAGTCGCATCATCCGCCAGGTTGGCTTGAAGATACGCTGACCTTCAGGACGTGGCAGGATTCCCATCATGATCTCCAGGCTTTCGCGTGGCATGCCAAACACATCCCAAACTCGTCCTAAGGCACTTACATTAAAATATGTTCGATAATAAAAACTTTTCGCCAGGTCATCAAACTTGAGATCGTTTTTACCTACCAGTTCAGTTAATAGCTCAACCCACACAGAATTGATCAGGGGGACATTGATCGACCATATCAGCGGTTTGATCATCCCTGGCAGTACTTCTTTAGCGATCCGGTTCGAGTAGGTTGCCAGGTTTTTGAGTGAGGAAATCTCACGCATTTGTACCCAGAACAGATCCTGCCCATCATAGACCCACTCAAGGTCTACTGCCTCTTTGAAGGATGCCGCAATCTGACGAGTTTGTTGGCAAACCATCTCAATCAAATTGGTCTCAATGGGTGAATTTTGTGGAGATGATTTCCACAGCCCTGATCGATTCACCCAGTGCAATGGTGTGACCCCCTCCTGAACCAGAGCTGTTCCAGCTCCCTGAACACAGCTTCTACAATGACTTCGTCCTCTCCAGTGATTGGATTGCGCGAGAAAGCCACACCCGAGACAACCGGATTTACCATCTCTTGCACAATAACCCCCATGTGCAACTCACCCTGTTGAATGGGTAGTTTCTCTAGATAAGCTTCCACACCGGGCGAATTCACACTGGACCAGATCGACCAGATTGCCATCAAGATCGCTTGTTCGCCCTGAACCCCCAACACGGTTTTAAATTGTCCGGCAAAGAAACCTTCCAACGCATCTTCAATGTTGCCTGAGGATCTGACCGCAAATACTTTGGAGGGATCCAGCACATCCAACAGTTGCTGCCTCAATCCTTCCACGATCGAAACCTGGTCCTGCACATATCCATCGTAAACTTCCCAGCTGATCGCATAGGTTTTCGGGACACGCGCCCGCTTTTGGATCAATCGGTGAATATTAGCGGCTTTATTTCCCACACAGGCTGGTAAACGCACGCCATCGATCTGAAAGACATACTGTGTGCGCTTATGTAGTTTCACAGCTAAAAGGATATATCTTCCATGGTTTGCAGGATTTTCCGTCCAGGATCGATACAGGTCGCTGATGCAGCTTCGATTTTTTCCTTGATCGCCTGAATCACCAGTGGATCATCATTCCATGCCCCCAGGTTCACCAGTGGGAATCCCTTGGGGAGGCGCGCCTTGTTTACAAGCTCAGGGATATCAAATTGACTGTGAATAGAGTCAGCGCTGATGGCTGCTGAGAAATAAAAAACCTTCTCAACCCCATGTTTCACAAATTGATTAATCACTACAGCTGGTTTGGGGTCTTTAAATTCCATCCATGCCAGGCTCAGGTTGTCTTTGCAATAGCCATTCTGCTCAAACAGCTCAAGGATATGATAACGGAATTGGAGCTCATGTTCAGTTTCTGTCGCAAATTCCCGGTCCCATTCATCCGGCTGTCCATGTCCGACTAATAGGATCCCGACTTTACTTTTGTTTGTATCACCCAGGTGCTTCTGAGCCCGCTCCAGGAACATGCGGTGCAGGGTGGGTGAATCCCACAATGGACTGGTGTAGTAGATGGGGATGCCGTAGTCTTCCAGCCCAAGCTTGTTGATCAAATTCTTGCCTTCCAGGGTGTGATTGGAAACAGACACAAATACTTCTGCCACAATCAGCTGGCTTGCCCCTTCGTTAAGAGCTTGAATCACCGCCGCGTCGGGGCGGGGATTGTCATCCAGAAAGCTAAGATAGAATTTGTAGGATTCATTTCCCTCCAAACGGAATTCGCGCTCCAGGCTGCGCAGCATGCGCTGGTGTACCTGCCTGTGGTTGCTTGCGCCTACCTGGAGATATTTTTGCCGTAACTGGTAAACAAAAAATGGTCTGGCTAAAAATGGAACGAAGGGGATGCTCTGCTCATCAAACTCGCGGAACTGGTTGAGCCATCCGATCGGATCATACGTCTCTGGCTCACCATGCGTGAAGTAGATGACTGCGGTATGACCATCGCCCGGGTCGCCCTTTTGACGTGTCAGAAGAGGCACTTGCCGAGGGTCTTCCCGTGACAGGAAAATTTTGGTTTGAAGCGCGTAGCCTCCCAGAAAAGAACCTGCCCATGCCAACATTGCCCATCCAGCTTGATTTAAAATCACTGGCTGAGAAAGAGGATCAGGCTGCCAAAAAAGCATGCCCAGGTCAGGCTTAAGTAAAGGCTCATCCGCAGTGGATGCGCGGTGAGGTATTTCAGAAAAAAAACGCCGGTTAAAAAGGCTAACATGCAACAAAGTCCCCAGAGCATGGTTTTCTCCTATGATTACATGACAGAATAGAGTAAATTAGGTGCATAATACCAGTAAACTATGATTGAAACAATTAAAAAATCCTAAGATATTCCTCACACAGGCAGATAATAAAACAAGGATAGGTTGTTCGACCCTGCCCACGGATCTATCTTACTGGGTCAACCGCGGTTATTTTAGCAGAGTTTATCCAGACAAAAGGATGCCGCAGGTGGTTTCTTTACATCCTTTTTCTGATAATGATCCATTTAAATATTCGCAGAGGCTGTTATATTTACGGATCAGTGAGTAATTACCTTTGGAGTGTATGTTTTGAGGATCAATCATTACTCAAGATTGACCTGGTCCTGGAAAGTGCGGTAATGTTCAACAGATACCACCCCACCCCCCTGGGCGAGGCTTGCATCACCGCCCCCGCGACCCTGGATGGCAGTTAATTGCGAGGCGAGAAGTCGGCGAGCGTCTTTGCCTGTGGCTGCGCCGCAAGTGACGATCAGGGATAGTTTTTGACCATCATAGCTTGCCAGGTAGCTGACCAGGTCCGGTAACTGTTTGAGCGCTTCTGCCATTACGCGCAACTCAGCCAGTGGGCGGTTTTCAAAGCACTGCCGCACCAGGCGGATCCCGGTATGGTCTTCCGCCATTTCAGCCAATTCATGCGCCTCATACCGAAGGCTGGCTTGTTTTAAACTTTGTAACTCCTTCTGAAGCATGCTGAGCTGGTTTTCCTGTTTGCTTAACACTTCAGGGATATCCTGCCAGCCGATGCTCATCCGGTTCGCCAGGCTGCTGAAAGTATCATACATTTTTGAGAAGACATCCAATGCCTGCAATCCGGCAATGAAATAGATGCGCATTTTGTCATTCTGCCGCTCGGCTTTAAGCACCTTGACCAGCCCGATGCTACCGGTGTGGATCACATGGGTGCCACCGCAGGGAGAATAATCATAGCCATCGATCTCCACAATGCGGATGTTCTCGGTCACCTTGGGTGGCCGGCGGAGTGGGATGGATTGCAGCTCTTGCGGTGAAACGAAGTAGGTTTTAACCATCCGGTTCTCATAAATAACCCGGTTCGCCTGTTGTTCGGCACTTTCCAGGTCCGGTTTGCTGATCTGGGTAGCAACAATATCCAAAGTGGAAGGTGAATAACCGTTGATGTTGGCGGAGACGGTCTCACATCCGGTCTGGCGCAGCAGGCACTGGGTGAGCAGGTGCTGAGCGGTGTGGTGCTGCATATGGCGCAAGCGCCGCTCGGCGTCGATGTGCGCCTGAATAGGACCCGGTTTCACTTCACCCTCCACCACGTGCACCAGCCGAGAACGCTCTTCGTCTTTGAAAACGTCCATCACCCGGGCAGAACCCAGCAGACCGGTGTCGTGTTCCTGCCCACCCCCGGTGGGGTAAAAGTAGGTCTGGTCCAGCACGACGCCCTGGCGACCATCCGGCAGGGTGAGGACTTCGATTACACTGGAATCGAAATCCAACATGGCAGGGTCTTCCTGGTATAAAAGCTGTTGATGCATGGGGCGATTATAACTTATCCATCTTCAAACTTAGGATCTAGTGGTCCAAGTCGCCAAGTCCCTTATTTACCCCATATATATGGGAATATATCCCCGAAAATAACCAATCGACCCCATATATAGGACCGGTCTTTTTTATCAATCAGTTGCTGAGCACCATTTTATACTCTACGGAGAGTCCAAGGTGAAAATAACCAACCCCAGTAGGTCTTACTCGGGGTAGATTTTGGGGAAACCTTCACCTACTCCCCTAGGTATCCAGAACTTACTGGTACCTGGGTGCGTCTTTGGCGATGGCGCGATTGTCCAGCCCATTTGCATCAATTCCGTAGGCACCCAGGTGCTTAAGAAAATTACGCACGACACTCTTACCCACGGCGTTATTTCCGGTAAAGCCGATGACGAATTTGCACAGCCAGACGCTCATTCTGCCTCCGGGCTTTAGTTAGCCTTAGAAAAGCAGAAAGTTAATTGGAATTGCAAAAATAACAGGAGGGGAGTCCTTCCCATCCTGTTATGCCGCCGTATAAGATCCCATCGAGGAAACCATTCACCGGCTCAAATGATCCATTCACAGCGAGGGCATTGGAGAACGATTTCAGAATTTCTCAGATGACCTCGTGATGTTTTTGGGAAATCCACCTGACTTCACACTACCGGGTAAATTGGTAGGTGTTGACGATCATCGCATACACGTCTTCCATCTGTTGGTACGCAGGAGCGAGCGTGGTGTCAGGCACGAACATCATCCAGTAAAGCTGGTCATTGTGGACCATGTACAACCGGCGGTTTATATCCTGCCCAGTCAGCCCGCCGACGGAATAGGCTGGCTCACCATCGATTTCCATCGACGTGATGTCGCCTCCGGTATACCCGGAACCCATCGCAGACTTGTTATCCTCAGCAATTTCAGTGGCAACCTGCTCAGCCGTGCGCCCATTTGCCGGTTCGACGAAGATGGTGGCGGAGGCGCGATCATCGCTTGGATGACCCTCTCCCGGTGCCAGGAACATGACTTCAGTGTCACTTGGGTGTAAAACCTCATAATCATTGGGCAGGAACACGCTGAAGCCGAGAGCATCATCTGTGTAAGCCTGTATGCCGCCGTTGCGTGCCCCGCTGAAGCCTCCCTTAATCTGCATCCAGCCGTGCCATTTCAGGCTGTCGGCAGGCTCCTTAGTGATGAACAGAATGGCTTCATCTCTTCCGTCCTTACCCCAGCCGCTGACCAGGTAAGCATACATGACACCCGACTCGCTTCCAGGAATGGAGAGCGGATCGATGCCACCCATCAGGATTTTGAGATCGGCATCCTTGACCAGCTCCAGCTTGTTTTCTGTGCCCAGCTGGTCAGCGTAAAGGAAATATATGGCCTCATCGGGTGATATCTCGGACTGGTTGAAGCGCCACGTGCTCTCCAGGAATGGATTGGTCATCCACTGCTGCAGCTTTCCGGTCTCATGCGAGGTGAGTGCCTGGAGCAGTGCGGGCAGAAAGAATTCCGGGTCGGCAAAGATATCGGGGTTGTCAACGGCATCCGCCGAGTCGGTTGTGACCGGGGTGGGACCATTTTCATTGGTTGCCACCGGTTGGATCGCCTGCGCACAGCTGGAAAGAAACAATGCGAAGATCAGCAAGAGTGGTGTGAGGATGTGCATTGTCTGTTTATAAACCATAGTAACTCCTTTGGTATTGTAAATTTTCAACGATCAGATTTTTAGAAATATTATACATAAGGCTGCTGCCAGCCCCAATGGTAATCAGATAATATGACGCAAAATAATTTATATAAGTTCCAGGGTCTGTGTAAAATCTCATTTAGCCTGCAACAAAGGGAAGAATGATGCGCGGTGTGCCTGCACCAATCCGAACTGAATATCCTCTCTCAGCCTCTAGCATCAACGCAGAGTGTACGTTGGATTGAGGACGGAATAGTTTCGCCCGAAACCCAAGTATAAAATCAACGTTATCCATTTCATCAAGTCAGATTGCTTTAATTTCCATAGGTGGAAACTCCTGAAAATCCCTCTGCCTAATGGACAGAGCGCCTGCTTTCGGATCGGCGGTTGTGCCTGGTCCCGATAACTCGTTGGAGGGATGTTCGAATCCTTTGGAAAACTCAACGCCTGACCTTGCCTGGGACGCTAGTGAAGAGACTATGGTTTCCATTCTGCATAACCCAATTGAGAAAGCTTTTCAGCTACAAATTCACAACCTATTTCAGACAGATGTCCACCATCTTCGTCAATATACCCACTTTCCCTGGGATCTAGCATGTGGTCTGGACCATTGAGAACATCCATCGTGCTGAACTGAGGCACACCGCGGTCCTTCGCCACCTGCTGGATAGCTGTAGAAAAATTTCCCATGCAAAATGTACATGTATCATCCAACCCGGCTGCCCGGTAAGGAGCGTGAACTGGAATATAATAATCAGTCATTCGCAAGATGAGGGGCTTGCCTTCTCTGATCTTGACAATTTCGTCAAGGATAGCGTTCAGTGTATTTTGGTAGGTTAAATATGTCGCCGGATCGCAGCTTTGCAGCATTCTTTCTTTGAAAACAGCCATATCAGCCATCGCTGCGGTATTTTCAAAGAGACCAAAGAAACACGCTGGGTCGTAACTCTCAGGAACATCCCAGGCACCGTCTGCTGGTCTGGATCCAGCTGGATTGCCAAACAGAAGCATAACCTCAGCTTCGCGAACCAACTCTGGCCACGGTCGATGACAATCTTTTCTTTCCTCATAATTGGTAAAAGAAAAGGTATTGTTTTGCAAGTTTTCCAATATCGTATCGACTCCCAGACCGCTCACCCAACAGTTATGCAGATTTACCTTGATGTTCAAGTCGTCCTCGATAAATTTAGCGTAATATTGCCCAACATTCCAGTTTGTGGAATTGCTGATGATTAACAAATCCCAGGTTTCCGGTTCAGTCGTCGGTGTAGGGATTGTAGGAGCTGAGGTGGGAGGAAGGTGTGTATTTGTTGGCTTGATAAGCTGAGGGGTTGGGAGATCTGGAGGTTGAGTAGCCGGTGCCTGTGCACAAGCAATGACTGTCAATAAGAAGGCTAGCACAAATCCTGTCGTTATGCTAATTTTACGCTTTTTCACGTTAATCCCTCCTAGATTAAGAATAATGAATATAAATATTTTGTACAGAGATTACTTACAAAAATGAGGAAATTTAATCTTTTGATATATTACACAATAGAAATTCGAATGTCAAGCGCAAGTCGCGTGTTGGATGGATTAATTATTCATATAGATCGCTTGAACAAGAAAATGCGACTCTCGGGAATCAAATTATTTTATGAATGAGTTCAGATCAGACGGTTGTGCTTAATCCCGACAGTTCGTTGAGGGAGGTTCGAATCCTAGGCAAGCGTAAGCGGCCGAGGCCATTGGCCGAGCCAAGCGAATAGCGGGCCGCCGGGCGCCTAGATATGGGGTAAATACTCGATATACCCCCACATATAGCCATAGTTGGAAAAGTGAACAAACATTTAGCGCCATTAATTAATTCTTGAAATGGACCGTGGGAAAAAAGACCGGTCCACATAAAATCCTGGAGACCGGTTTTGTGTACAAATGAATACCTGCATGATAAATATTACTTCACGCAATCTATTGAATTCAATCCAATAAAGTGCTATAGTATTTTAGATGAATGATTTGGGTGATTCCCAAATCAACAAGAGGGATCGTGATTCGCAAAACTGTTCGACTGATGTTGACAATCATATTCTCTATCGCCATGCTGGTAGGCTGTGCCAATCCCACAGAAATCGTTACGATGCCACCCCCAACGGCAACTCAGGTGCCTGCAAGTAATACCCTACCTCCTCCCACCAATACACCAGCTCCGCCAACGCTGACCCTGGAGCAATCTCAAACTGCATCCTCAATAAACGAAATTCCCCAGGCCGAGCTTGAAGCCCTCGTTGCCTTGTACAATAGTACCGGTGGAAACAATTGGACAGACCGCACGAACTGGTGGGTAACAAATACACCCAGCAACTGGTATGGCTTGACTGTGAGTGATGGGCATATTATTCGAATAAAGCTTTCTGAAAATCAGTTGACTGGCACTATACCATTAGAAATCGGAAACTTGAATGCCCTGGAAAGCCTCGACTTTAATCATAATGTTATAAGTGGCGATATTCCAGAGGAAATTGCGAGCCTAACTGCTCTCGAGTATCTGGATTTATGTTGCAACCAGCTAACTGGTGGTGTTCCAACATGGTTGGAAAATCTGACTTCTCTGAGAGAACTGTATCTTTCTGCCAACCAATTAGGTGGCAGCATACCACCTGAGGCTAGGGAATTTACCATCTCTTGAGACCCTGGCATTAGGTGACAACCAGCTCACAGGCACTATTGCCTCCGGAGTTGGGTAATCTGAAAACACTTAAGATGCTGTCGTCGAGCATAACCAGCTGACAGGCAATATCCCTTCTTTACTTAGTAATCTAACTTCCTTGGAGCGTTTAGGGCTTGAGACCAATGAATTTACCGGTAGTATACCTTCCTGGATAAGTAATTTGACCGCTCTCCGAGATCTCGACGCTTGGGTCCAATCAATTAACTGGCAACATACCCATCGAGCTGGGTAATCTGACTGCTCTGACATATATAGATTTAGGTGACAACCAATTGACCGGAAATATACCATCAGAACTAGGAAACCTACCGGCTCTTGAATGGCTCAACTTAGGGGGTAACCAGCTAAGTGGCAGCATCCCACCAGAGCTGGGTAATTTCGCCACATCAATCCGATTTGGGCTGATTCTTAACAATAACCAGTTGAGTGGACAGATCCCCCACGAACTGGGGAACCTAACAAACATGTATGTGTTGCGTATCGAAGGCAACCCATTATTGAGTGGAAGCATCCCACTCAGTTTCATCAACCTGACCCAGCCAGATTTTTACTATTTCTATTTCTTCAACACAAATCTCTGTGAGCCATCTGACCCTGCTTTCCAGGCTTGGAAAGCAACGTTTTGGATTACCAGGGCACGGGAGTCATTTGCCCATGATTGGTTATTGATTTGAAGCTCTACTAGCCTGTGTGGGTAAAGTAGAACCTGTCAAGTGTGAGCAACCAGGGATGTAGTTACCCAGGTCATCCTTGATAAAAAATATAACCGATCTCCAGGGTTTCCTGGAATCCAATCTGGGAGCGATCGTGAGAATTGCTTAGCTCTGAGGATTAAGAGATTTAAGATCGATCGGGAAATAATATCATCCATCAGGCGAGCTGCTGAAGCAAGGGACCGCTGAAGAGCACGACCGCACATAATACCTGCAGGTGACCAGGTGGCGTGACCAGGTGGCGTGACCAGGTGGCGGTGACCCCGAGCAACGATCAACGGTTTTAGAGTGGGTGTTTAAAAACTTATATTATTTATGAGAATGGGAAGGAAGTTATATCAAGTTCGGAGTTCGTATTGAATTTTCAATGTTTAGAGCTCAATCATTGCTGGTTCATCTTTTACTACCCATGCAGAAGCAATCACCCACGCCATCTCTCCTGCAGGCAGTAGCCAGCTCATCGATGTATGACCCATCATAATTGGAATTGCCAATACGATTACCACCGGTAAAAGCATAAGCGGAAAAAATAAGGCAGCCAGTTTGATTAAACTGCTGTTATCACTTGAAGGTAATTTGCTTTTGAGCGTTGCCCTGAATAAGCAACACAAAACCAACCAGGAAAAGCACTATGGCTGAGACAAGCAAAGCCTTCATTATGTTTTTACCTTTTTCTTCTCTTCTTCTCTGGTAATGCTTCGCAAGGTGGAGAAATCACGGTTAAGTTTCCAACGGAATAAGTGAATAAAACAATCCTGAAATGTCCCCCCCAACACTAACCGGTAGAAGATTTTTCCCCCGCAGCACTCTGGTATCCGGCGGTACGTAGTTTAGCCCCTAATTGCGGTCCAAATACGAAGGTGAGCACCATTACCAAAAAAGGAAGGTATTGTCTGAATAATCTCCCCCAGGTTGGGACCTGGTTGGCTGAATCCGCAAAGTGCCGCCCATATAAACGCCTAAGTACGCA
>CAVTQM010000006.1:0-15056 GCA_963736805.1 uncultured Chloroflexia bacterium | reverse complement strand
ATGGTATCGAAGATCATAGCCAACAGCGTCGGAACGCTCGTAACCATGGTCGTGGTTCCATGTCTCCTTGCCTTTGCGATTATTACAACCTCCACCCAATCTTCACCGAATCCGCTTGGGTACCTGGAGGCTATGGTGGTGATATTCATCAGTCACTTTTTCTTCCTTGCCCTAACCCTGATGCTGGGCACTTTTTTGACAGCCGGGGTCCGGTCATCGGCATCCCCTCTGGGAATCTTATTCATGCAGCAGAATCTGATTGGCTTTTTACCCGCTTTGGGTTATGTTCTGCCCTGGAATCTTGTTATCCCTTTGGGTAACACTCAATCGCTGGTAACTTCGCTCATTATGAATATCCCAGTGCAGCCCTCCCAGTTAATTAACTTGGCGTTCATTGTGGTAGAAAGCCTCATTTTTATTCTCATCGGTTTATGGCGTTTCAACCAGGAGGAATTCTAGGAAATAAGTAGATTTTTACCAATCGTCATATAAGGAAATGAATATGTCTGACATACCTGATCTAATCGCTGGCTCTATAGCCCCCGAATTCAGCCTCCCCGCCAGCACCGGGACCGAGATTGCGCTGGTGGATTTCTCCTCAAAGAAGAATGTTTACCTGTTCTTTGTGCGCAATTTAACTGAATGCGTGCCACAGCCATTCCGCCCAGTTGGGACGGTTATATAAAGAATTCCAGGCGGCAAGTTGTGAGATTTTGCTGATTCTGGGAGACCCGTTGGAAAAAGCCAGGCGTTATGCCGATAGCCCGCATTTGCCGTTCCCCGTCCTGGCTGACCCTGATCGTAACGTAAATCACAGGTATGGGCTGGAGAAGGCGATGATATTCATCCAGCGCACCGCCTCCATAGTGATTGACATTAACGGCGTGATCCGTTACATGAAGAGCACCGCCAATCCCATGCTCTGGCTGCAAGAAAGCCAGGGGTTGCTGAGTTTTGTTAAATCCATGCCAGAGGCTGTTTGATAACTTTGTAAAATTACCTTCTGCCCCAATAAAGGCAGGGGCACCTGCCTTCAATAGTGTCATTCATGCGCTCAAATATGTGTATAGGCACGCATGCATCAAAGATTCCCCCATTTTTTGACTATTAACTGGAATATTCGCATAAAGCTGATATATAAAGCAAAAACGGGTGTCTCACCCCGCTTGCTCTCCCTGCTTCCAGGTTATTGATTTTTTACCAAAATCGAGATCAATTGTCTTACTTTATAAATATGGGGTGTTCCCGGTGTGAACCATCACATAACGGTTTAATTTGAGAATGTCCACAATTGCACAGCGTCACCCGGTTGCGGATCTCAAAGGGTTGCCCATCTGAGCGGATAATTGGGATTTCCCCCATTACCCAAAATGGCCCAAGGATCGCACCGTCCGTGGTGATCTCGGTTGTCACTGCGATCTGCTGGGGCAGGTCAGCTTCGATATCCGGATCCCCCTCTTTGAGGGTATATGTCAGCGCGCCGGAAGGGCAGTGCTCCACCATGGCGATCGCCAACGCGCACACCTGTTTATCGTCGGTGCGGGTCGCCATCTCGGCGATGGTGGTCATCCGGTTGGCACAGAAACCTGCACTGGTGCAAATACTCATATCCATCCGGATGATGATATTCTTACTGCCCGGATATTTCTCCCGGCGTTCTTCAATTTTATCCGTGGGAGCCATCTCCGTGCCATCAAAATTGATCGAACGATGGCTCCTGTCACAAAATGGTTTAGAGTTTGACGCACCACATCGGCACAGGTAATAAGGTTCTTCTACAGGTATCTCCCCCTCATCTGTCCATGTCAGCGGCTCCCCGTATTCCGAGACGATCTGCGTCTTTCTAACCAGTGGAATATTTCCACTGACCAGATAAGATCCATTGGGGCGAATTTCTATCATTTTAGGTTTTTCCGGAATTTCTTTAAGATCCATGCCCACTCTCCTTGATGTTGATACAGGTATTATATCCATATTGGTGCCCACTTTTCCCTCTCAAAATTAAATCGGGGTCCCACCTCCCCGGTCTATACCAAATCGTATGGGGATAGGTTTTTCTTAACCCCTGAGATCCAAGCGGTAACCACCGTCCAATCATCAGAAATCATACGATCGAGTGATTTTCTCGATGTCAATTTCCTAAAACCCCTTGTGGAATTAGAACATTTGTGCTATAATGGGTCGTAATTACTCACTAGTCCAGTATTTTTATATCCCCTGTGAGCATTTGGATGAGTCTCATCCGAAAATGGGATGTCACAGGGAAATCCACCTGTGACATCCCATTTTCTAGACCTCTTTCCCCACTTCCCAGAGTTTGTTGTTTGGGAAGAGGGGACAAAGGGGGGTTGGGTTTGTCATAACGAATCGGTGAGTAATTACATAGGTGTGTCAGGCTAATTTACTTCACAGTTACACCCGTCATCGGGTTTTTTCCCGTGAAGAAGTAATTCTCATATCCGCATTTTCACATCACCTGCGAATATTTGAGCGGATCATTATCGGGATGGGTGAATAATTACATATCAAGGGCATTCTTTGCCGAATCGCGAATGTTCATTATGAGCGACGAAACATCGCGAGCGCTTTTTGCGTGAGCTGTGAAGGCTGACTACTCAAGTCCAATTCTGTCCCGTGAAGAATAATGGAATCGATTTGTTTTTTAAGAGCGTACTTTTCTTGCAGTTTCGCGACCGTTATGTGGGATTGATATCCCTTACCATGCCCAATAAATCTGTAACGGTCTCTATTCACTCATCCTTTCCTGCGAATCATGACAGCTCGATGCCTGCATCATCCCATCCCCCAAGAAGAATGCCAATCCTTCCTGTTCCTACCATCCCATCTTTGTTCCTCTTTGTTCCTCCTATTTTTTATTAATAAATCAATCCATTCACTTGAACAATTCAGAACTATGCTTCCCTTCATTTTTCATCTAAAATAACCTCACAAATTCCCTGTTACCTTTTCGGCAGGCAGAGCGACATATGATTGCAATCACAGCGCAATGGTTCGTATGCAGGATTCGTATGCTCAAACTCACCACTCTCTCTCTGTTCTTGTTTATGGTCAGCTCTCATCCAAACCGTAAGGCTACATCAAGCCTGCCCACACATGATCTGGAACTGGCTCAACGCGCCGCAGGTGACCCGGATGCCTTCACCGATCTCTACCACCGCTACCTGCCGCGCATCTATCGCTACCACCTTGCACGCACGGGTCATGTCCAGGAGGCTGAGGATCTGACCGCCCAGACCTTCCTCACCGCCCTCGAATCCATCCGGAGCTTTCGTGGGCAAGGCAGCTTATCTTCCTGGCTGTTTGGCATCGCCAGCCACAAGCTGGCCGACCATTACCGCCATAGTCGCACTGAGCTGCCCCTCGAAGAGGCAGAACAACTTCATAGTCCCATTCCCCAGCCTGAGGAAGCCGCATTGCAGGCATTAGAAATCGCCCGTGTGGCGATGGTGTTGCGCCTGATCAGCCCTGAACGGGCTGAGGCATTGGTGCTGTGTCTGTTTGGCGGGTTAAGCATGGCGGAGGCAGCCCAGGTGGTGGGCAAGAGCGAGGCCGCAGTGAAAATGTTAGTCCACCGTGGCTTATGTGACCTGCAAGAACGGTTAACCGTCAACCAGGAGGTGGCTTAATGGACCAAGATAGAAGCCGTCCAACTGCCAAAGAGCTCACCGAACTCACTGCTTTTCTCTCCGCAAGGGAACAACAGGTGCAACCCTTACCTGGCGAACCTGGCTTCCCCACTGGACTGGCAGGTGAGTTGCTCATCTTGGCAGAAAGCACTCAACCTGACCCTGCTTTTGCTACCCGGTTGGAGCTGCAGCTCCGCCAGGCAGTCAAGGCTGGTTCAAAAGGATCCCGTCCGGGATGGTGGCATGCGCTGTGGCAATCATTCTCCATACCCGAAAGGAAAACTGCCATGAAACGTCTGATAGCCTTTGCCCTCATCGGCATCGTATTGTTTGCATTAATTTTTATCTCCATCCCCTCCCTCTTCCCATCCCCCACTCAAACCCAGCTGGTGTTGGCAACCCCACCCACCAGCACACGCCGTATCAACCTCCGTCTCCCCACTTACCCCCACCGTGGTTCCACCCACCTCTCAGTCTCCGGTGGCGATCAACTTCACACCCCAACCTATCCCAAACCAACCTCCCACTTTGCCTTCCCTGGTTAACGCCCTCGGGTCAGGGTATGGTGGGGGTGGAATGGGTAACCTGCCACAAGGGATGCCCCTCAGCCTGGCCACCGAGCTGCCTGCCAGCCCTACCGAAGTGACTGCTTACTACCGCCTGGAGAACACCCCACTCACCCTCGAAGAAGCCATCCAGATTGCCTCCCAATGGGGGTTGAATGCCCAGTTGTATATGCCGGCCTGGATGGAATCCATCACCCCCGATCAGATCGAGCGTAGTTATATTGCCGTGGAAGGGATGCAAAATCTGTCCATGTGGAACAGCGAGCTTTCTTATAATGACCTGGTCAAATCTCCTATCTATGCAGGCCACCAATATCCACAAACAGGTCTGCCTCCCTCCGAGCAGGCGGTCTCAACTGCCACACAATACCTGACCGAGCGTGGCTACCTGAACTACCCTTACCAGGTTGACCTCAGCCAATACACCTATGGCCTGGTGAATTACTACCGACTGCTTGACAACCTGCCTATCAGCTACCATACCGCCTCGGTTAAGATCGACCCCCAGGGTCAGGTTGGTTCTGCCTGGGTTAGTCGTGAAGAATATCAGGCAGTTGGATCCTACCCGGTGGTTAACGCAAGCCAGGCCTGGGATCTGCTCAATGCAGGGCAGCCCAGCGACCAGATTTCAATCTCGTACTACACAGCTCAGGATGGTAATCCCCAATATTGGGGGCGGGTCTACCCGACGGGTCAAAATTGCTCATCTATTTGGTGCTCCTACCTATTTTCTACCAGCTAGACCCTGCGGCTTCACCTTACGTGCAGATGAATAACCTGGTTCTTTCAGGCGATCTATCCGGTCTGATGGAATACCTTCAGTCAAACCCGGGTTATATCCATGCCTGGGGAGAGGTGCAGGAAGTGAATGGCGCACGGCAGCTGCAGTTGGCTGGCTGGGAGCCATTCGATGAGTTCAGCGGCTACTATGATGGCATCGTCCGTCGTGCCCCTGATGGCGATTTCCTCGAGCTGAACGATGGAAGCCGGTTGAGTTTACCTGACCTGCCTGAGGATGTGCCTGCAGATATCCCCCTATACGCCCAGGGTGGCAGGGTGGATAACACCCTGGAATGGTTCATCTTACAGGTGCACCCGGCGGACGAAGGTCAAATGCCCCCCGATCTCAGCCAGGCACAGGCTATTATTGATAAAGTGGAGTTAATCTATCTCGCTCCTGGTCTGAATAATATGCCTACCGATACGGCACTTGACCCGGCTTATCGTATGCTCGTGCCTGCCTGGAGCTTCACCGGTCATATCACCAATACAGGTGGTGCAGACCTGGTCTACCGGGCGTATGTCCAGGCGGCAACAAATCCATAACAATCGTAAAGGGTGGATTTCAATTCCGCCCTTTACTAATTTTTTTTAATTTACAATGCGAATTCTTAATGCTATACTAATAAAACTTTTTATCTACAATCAGCAGAGTGGCCTAATAGGTTCGAGTATTTCAAGGTTTCTTTTATTAAGGAGGCAGTATGGAGAATAAACTGATCTCAACCCAATTAAAATTCTTTTTCCAACATAAAGCGTTTTGGGTCGGAGCCATCATTGTCATCTTGTTAGGTCTGACAACATACACGGATATCACCAGCCAGGCTGCCTTATCCACTCGAAGTTATCTTCCTCTGGTTGAAAAAATGGCCCCAAGAAATTATGTCCTTTTAGGCTGGAATGACCTGGGTATGCATTGTTACAATCACGATTTCCAGGACCTGGCTGTCCTCCCTCCCTATAACACCCTGTGGGCACAGGTGATCAAACGCGGTAATCCACCCCAGATCGTTACGGAAGGCATCCGGGTACAATATTCATTTCCCGACAACAAGACTTCATCGAATAAGACAAATTTCTGGACTTATGCGCCACAACTTTTCGATGTCCAATTACCTGATAATGTAGGATTAAAAGGGAAGGGTATGGCTGATGTCATGGATGTGAAAGCTGGTTATTTTGTGGCTGAAGGCATACCCCTTACTGAATTCAGTGATAGTAATCCGGGAACGCCATATCCATACCAGCTGGCAGAGTTGACTGCCAAAGACATCGCCTCAGGCTCAGTCCTTGCCACCCTTACCGTGGTCGCACCCGTATCTACCGAAATGCATTGTGACACTTGCCATGCGACCGGTCAGGAACCTGGTGGAGACCAGCCTCGCGTTGAGCTTAATATCCTCGCCTTACATGATGAAGAAGAAGGCACAAATCTACTCAACAGCCGCCCAGTTCTGTGCGCCAGGTGCCACAGCTCGAATGCCTTGGGAGCTCCAGGGGTCATTGGAGTCCCCAGCCTATCGAATGCCATGCATGAAAAAGCACACTGAAGAAATACCAGATACGTTAAATGGCTGCTATTCCTGCCATCCAGGTCCAACCACAAAGTGTTTACGCGATGCAATGTCTCTAAATGTCCCCTCACCGATTGACCCAGCCCGGAAGATGGATTGTATAGATTGTCATGGGGGTATGGCATTGGTTGCACAAAATACAGAGCCGTGGCTGAATGAACCACGCTGCGATACCTGCCATTTGGAAACCGACACGCAACAATACAATCAGGACCAGCCCCTATACCGTTTTTCAAAGGGACACGGAGGCGTTTATTGCGAAGCCTGCCATGACAGTACGCATGCCATCGCAACCAGCCGGGAACCGAATGATGCGATCAAGTTTTTCCAGCTTCAGGAGCACACAGGCACTCTAAATGAATGCACCGTCTGCCATTTGACACAGCCTGCGGGACCTGGTCCACATATAAAATAAGCTGGACCGTGTAAAGATAATTTATACAAGCCAGCATTGGTAATAGGCTGGCTTGTATAAAATGACCAGGAACACATTCCATCTTTCAAGGTTAAAGCCATAAATAAATGACGGCTGAATAATGAATTCGATAAATATCCACAGTGACAGGTTATAGGTTTATTCCTGTTTTACTTAAAAATCCATACATTTAGGTAGATTATTAAGTTCTACTTGTCCAAATAAGCGGCTAACGTCCAGAAAACATTCATAAAGCTATCATATATATTATGTTGCTTAGGATTATAATTTGTACATTATTGGTCTTATTAGTCCAATATCATCAGGTACGATAGAAAATTACCTGCTCATAATAAAATGAAAGACAATGGAGAATAAAATGTCTAGTAAATCTTTACTTAAATTCGTGGCCGCTTTTGGAATCTTGGCCATCTTACTCGCCTTTTTGGGAGTGAACTATGTCCCGCGTATATTTGCATCTTCTTCAACCAAGGACGATCTGGCGGTTATTGCAAATCTATCAGAACCCGTTTACCTCAACCAGCTTTACCCACGATCTATAGGACCCCAACTTTCGTTTGCCGGATCGGATTACTATGAGCGTCAAGCCCTTGCACTTGCCAAAGTAAGAGGAAGTGCCGCCGGATCGGATTACTTCGAACGCCACCCATTAGCAGTTACCCAACTCTTAAGTTCAGCTGGATCAGAATTTCTCAATCACCATCCGTTTGATGTTACCCCGAAGTTGAAATTGGATAGCTCAGAATTTCTCAATCACCATCCGTTTGATGTTACCCCGAAGTTGAAATTAGATAGCTCAGAATTTCTCAATCACCATCCGTTTGATGTATCCAAGCAGTTGAATTCCGCTGGCTCAGATTCGATCGATAGTCACCCCTTTCCTTACTACAGCATTTCGGATTGGACCGAAAAGTAAACCTTAATAACGAAACCTAAAATCCTAATTGTTAACAAAACCTCCTGATGGAAATATCAGGAGGTTTTTATTTCGTCCTGAACAAACCGTCCATAAAATCTTATGGATTCCAGGCACCATAGATGGTAAGTTTATCTGCCGCTAGATTGATTGGCAATTTACCCAGAATTATGCGTTAACTTGAGCCACATCTTCCAGTAACGTCAATACTTCAGTATTGGATGGGATATCGGTCATATCATGTCCATAGTGCACAAAACGCGCCACACCTTCTTTATCCACGATCACCTGGGCGGGCATGCGTCCGAGCTTGAACAGATTGACTTCCTGGCCGTATAGCTTGAGCACACTCGCTTTCGGATCAGGCAATCCAATGAAAGGCAGCTTGTTTTTTGCCCAGTATGCCGAGAAGGCTTTGGCATCTTCAGGTCCAACCACGATCACTTGAGTGTCTCTTTTTACAAATTCCTGATAATCCTGGCGCAACTGCGCCATATGCTTCTGGCAGAATGGTCAGGTGAAACCACGATTGAAAACCAGCAGTACATTCGAAGTTCCATGGAAATCGGACAATCTAACCGTTTCACCCTGAAAGTTTTGCAAGGTGAAATCGGGAGCTGGGGTGTTTAAAGATACTCTTGGCATTTCAATTCTCCTTTGGTTGGAGGTTACTGATATATTCAGTGACTGCCTGCATAAACTGCTCAGGTTGTTCTTCATGGGGCACATGCCCGGTATTAATGATCACTTCCAGGCTGGCATTGGGCAGCTCGCTCGCTAGCCGAATGCTGTCCTGGGTGGGCACGATTCGGTCATGGTCACCGCTAATTACCAAAATGGGAAGTGTAAGCTCATTTAATCGCTTGCTAAGACCAGCAGGACGGCTGGCAAGGGTAAATTCCCACAGGGCTTTATCCCAATTCTCTGCCTGATAAGGTTTTTGGTAAAGCTCCAGTATATCCGGTGGGATTAATGCAGGATTGTGCCAGGCTAATTTCAGCAAGTCTGGACCGTGTGCCAGGATTTGTCGGGCAAATAAAGGCCCCAGGCGGCGCATTTGCGGGCTGGCCAGGATGGGTTGCATCCACTGCGGGGCTCCCCCTCCGTTATATACCGCCGGATCCACCAATACCAGCGCTGACACTCGTTGCGCATACTCCAGGGCAATCTGCATTGCCACTGTACCACCCGCTGAATTGCCAACCAGGATCGCCTTCTGCACATCAAAGTGATCCAGCAACGCCACCGCCAACTCAACCTGCACCTCCGAGCTGTAGGGACTTTTCCCCTTCCAGGTGAGTGGACGCTCAGAAAGACCAAATCCTGTGCGGTCATAAGCGATCACCGTGCCAAGCTGGCTGAGTGGCTGCATGACCGAATGCCATGAGTACAAACTGGAGGCAAATCCATGCAAGAGCAGGAATACCGGCTCGCCCTGCCCCATTTTTTTGACATGGATTTTCTGACCATTGATCTCAATGAATTGGGATTCAGCATCCCCCAATTCCTGGGGAGGGACCGTATCCTTGAGTGGTTTAATTGGAATGAGCAATGGTCCAACAACCATTACGGCCAGTCCGCCAATAAAAATAATCAACCCTTTTTGTTTTCTAGAACGGTGCATGCTTATCTCCGATTATTGAACAGGATGTTCTGAAGACGCTTTCGATGGCAGAACAAAAGCTAAAACCAAAGTCAGTGCCACTAATCCAAAGGTGATCCAGGTGGGTATCGCTACTGCAGGCACATCTGCATGCTTGATCGATATCCCAGCCAACGCCCATAATATAACTGCAGTATAAGCGATATCGCGCCGATAAAAATTCATCAATGTGGCGATTACAAACACTGCTACCAGGATGATCCACATCCATACTTCTGGAGCAATACCCAATCCATCCCATTTTAGGAAATTGAGCAGAGAGGTGACATTTGCAATAGTCGCCACTGTTATCCAACCCAGGTAGATGCTGATGGGCACCCGTACGGTCCATGTCTCCGCTTTGGATACCGACGACCGACCAATGCCCAGGCGCAGGTAGGTGATGATCAGTGTGCCAAGCAGAACCAGCATCGCGACCAGGGTCAATGGGAACTGCTCATAGTGCCACAGGAAGATCCAGGCGATGTTTGCCAACCCTCCAAGCACGATCCACCAACCAGTGGAACGCAAGCGAGGATTCTCCCGTTGGGAGGGCAATGCTTGAAATACCGCAAGGGCAATTAAACCGATGTAAATCACCCCCCAGATGGAAAATACATATCCTGCTGGAACAAAATAAACCTGGAACTGGTCGGAGATTGCCCCGGTGTTTTGCCCGTTGATCGGCAGGACGTTGGCTAGCACATTAACCACGATGGTAGCCAGAATTGTCAAAGCCACAGATATTTGTCGCAGGACATCTTTCATTTTAGCCTTTCACTTTTAACTCCAAAATAGTATTTTTTCGGCCTTCCCGTCCAGCGGACATCGAAAAAATCTTTTTCATCAATCCGTATTTTTTACCCAACAGGGCATCAACCTTGCGGTCAATTTCCTGGTCCAACACTTCACGGGCTTCTGCTTGAATCCAATCACCAAGCAATGTGCCATCCATTTTACACGGCGCGATGTTCACCAGTGAATGATTGCGGATGCGTTTCACCTTGCCCGAATCAGCGATTGTACGAACAAATAACACATCGCCATCCTGAACGAACCACACCGGGGTTTTAACCCCCTCACCACTCTTACGGAAGGTCTCCAGGTTCAGGTATTTTTGTTTTTCAAATGCTGCCAACATTTTTCTCAGTTTACTCCTTCACGATAAGCTGCCAAGACTCGCTTCCTTGCCTCAGCATGGTCAACAATTGGGGCAGGATAGTTTTTACCAATTACACAACCCGTCTGAGATTGCATAATGGCAGGCATTTCCCATGGTGAGTGGATGAACCTATTGGGAACATCCACCAACTCCGGCACCCAGCGGCGTACATAGGCACCCTCAGGGTCGATACTTTTTTCCTTGCAGCACGGGATTAAATATCCTGAAATACGGTGCTGCATCCGTGCCGGTGCCAGCTGTCCATTGCCAGCCACCATTATTCGCTGCCGGGTCGCCATCCAGCAGGTGCTGCATAAAATATCGCTCACCCTGCCGCCAATCGATCAGCAGATCCTTTGTCAGGAACGATGCTGTGATCATGCGTGCACGGTTGTGCATCCAGCCAGTGGCATTCAGTTGGCGCATAGCAGCATCCACCACCGGATATCCAGTCTGCCCCTCAACCCAGGCATTCATCCCATCAATATCATCCCGCCATGCGATCTTACGCAGCCCAGGACGAAATGCAACCAGGCGCACATATGGAAAATGATAAAGAATGGCAGCGTAAAACTCACGCCAGATCAACTCGTTCAGCCAGGTTTCTGCCCCCTGATTCGCCTTTATGTCTTTTGTTAATTCCTCCGCTTCACGTGCTGCCCAGACTGCCTGCCTGGCTGAAAGCATGCCAAATCGAAGGTAAGGCGACAAACCTGATGTACCATCCAGATCCATACGGTTTCGGTCTTCATCATAACGCTCTATCAATGAGTCAGTGAACCTTGTCAATCGTCGCTGTGCTTCAATCTCCCCGGCTGGGAAGATGTTATCATGTGAATGCTTTGGCATCTCAGGCAACCCAGAACTGGTAAGAATAGGCAATATGGGTAATCTCTCCGGCGCTGGGAGTGGTTTCCCTGGGAAAGGTAAACTGTGCCACATCCGGCTGAAAGGTGTAAACACTGTATACGGAGTTCCATCAGATTTTCGCAGCCTTTCAACTGGATGAACTGTGACGCCAGGGGTAAGTATTAGCGGCAAAGCACACATTACCCGAGCATCGCGCTTCCTGGCGTATGGTGAAACGTCTGCTTCAGCATAGATGGCTGATGCTTCGGTTTCTTTGCGTAATGTGAGTAAAACCTCCACAGGATCTCCATTGCGTACGATCAGTTTGCTTCCCCTCTTGACTAAATCTAAATCAAGCGTTTGTAAACCCTCGTACAAAAAAGCCAAACGTTTTTGGCTGGCATATGGTGATGCCAACAATTTTGGATCCAGGATGAAAACAGGAACGACCACTTCTGCCTGACTAAGCGCAGCAGCCAATGCCTGGTTGTCGCTCAAGCGTAAATCACGGCGAATCCACCAAATTGCTGTTTCCATCAGGCTGCCTCTTCAGCTAACTTCTCGCCCCTGGCTGGCCGGATGATACGCCAATATGCTAGAATAATTGTCCAGACCATCAGGATGGCGCTAAAAATGCCCGGTGCCCACAGACCCAAGTTTTGCAGCAAGTATCCACCTGCGATCGGTGCAATGACACGGGTCACAGCTTCGAGAGAGGCAGTTATGCCAAGAATACCACCCACTTCCTGCCGGGTGACGGATTTGGTAGTGCTGCTTTGAATGATGGTATTCGATACCCCACCGGCAACTGCCATGGGCAGGATCAACACCACCAGGAACCATAGCTGTGTGGCAAATGCCCAGGCCAGTAATGCACCGGCCATGATCCAAAGCCCGCTAATCATCAAGGTGTTTTCACTGAAGCGACGTGTCAGAATACCGATCAACCCTGCCTGGGTTACCACGGATAAGATACCGACATAAGCCAATAGAAACCCAGTAGTTTGAGAGCTTAGTCCAATGGATTGTGCATAAAGAGCAAATATCGTTTGAAAAATGGCAAAAGCCAGGGCAAAGAAGAACCGTACCTGGAGCAAGGGACCCACTTTAGGACGATTAAGTGCCTGTCTAAGAGCATTAATAGTGAACGGTGGGCGACTTTGCCCAGATGCACTGCTCCTTCGCTCAGGGGGTAGTGATTCCGGCAGCAGGAAGAAAATCATAAGGACATTAAAGAAGGATACAGAAGCAGCCACAAAGGCAGGCAGGCTGTATCCCCACTGGCTGAGCGCCCCACCCACCGCCGGACCGATGATGAAGCCTAATCCGAAAGCTGCCCCGATCATCCCCAAACCCTTAGCGCGGTTTTGATCATCGGTGATGTCAGTGATATACGCCTGTGCCACCGTGATGTTACCTCCCGTCAATCCATCCAGGATGCGGCTGAAGAACAATACACCAATAACAAATGCATTCGCGGCTTGTGGAGCAAATATTCCGGCTAAGAGGTTTCCAATCGGGTCGGCAAATCCAAGCAGCAGGAAACCCATACCTGTCCCGACCACGCTTATGATTAAGACGGGTCTCCGACCAATGCGATCTGATAATCGCCCAAGTAATGGGGCACCGATGAGCTGGCCAGCGGCATAGGATGCTACCAGCAAGCCTACGATGGTCGGAGTTGCCCCATATGTTTCAGCATAATAAGGCAGTAAGGGCAGGATTAAACTAAAACCCAGAAGATCGATAAAAACGATCAGAAAAATGGTTATCAATCGGGAATTCTTCATTGGGACTCCTGATGGGGATTAAAGGAATAACCCATCGATCAAATATATACTTCGTACTTCGCAAGCCAATTCAGGATGATGTCACCATCCTCGCCGAGATAACGTTCCACTGCCTGATGATATGCAGCATAATATTGACTTAACGATGTTGCAGTAAGCCCGTATGATTGAAGTAAATGATCCAACTCAGCATTGGTGTGATCCAATAGAGTGATATCCCCTAAGGTCAATGCCGATGCAATGAACTGACTGAGGTTTAAATTAGCAACTTCCAATTGCGAGGGTTTAATATTCTCCGAGTGGAAAACAGAGGAAACGTGAGCGATGATCGCAGCTTCATTTTCGAGGAATCTGGTTAACGTTTGTGTATATTGTAGGGGAAGGGCTTGGGCAGCAGGTATAGGTGGATTGGTAGCAACCAGATGTTCGACCAGCAAAGGAATACGCATTAAGTCGGTACCCAGGTAATATCCTGAGACACACTGGGTAACCGCCGGAACCTGGCTAAAAATGCCCCCACCATATGCCAGAGGCACATCTTGTGTGATGATGTATTCCGATAGATTCTTCAGGGAAGCCGCAGTTCTTAACGTCTGAGCAGATGATAGTATTAATAATGGTGTTGTCATCCGGATGGTAGTATCCAAATCAATCAGCGGTACATTGGACCCGAGATAAACCACATCCCAACCACGTCGTCGAAGCAGGTATGTGATTACCAGTAAAATGAAATCGTGTTCCTCACCAGGTGGGCAGGCTGCCAGGATATGCCCTGATCGGGTAGGTGGAGGAACGGCTGCCATAAGGGTGTTCATGCGACGTAAGGCGATGGCAGACGTGAAATGCTCCTGTTGAACACTGACTGAACCTGAATACCAACGCTCTCCAACAAGTGCCAGGCCTTTCTGGATAACTTCGCAAATGATCATTTCCGGGGCAGCTACTGCAAATGCCTCATCAAGGATGCGGTTAGCGCTCTGGTCATCAAACAAAAAACAGGCTGAAAGCCATCGATCCCGTAAAACACCTAATATACTTTCACCCGTGCCAATTTCAGGCACGGGTGTGGTAATCAGTTGCAAGCTGTCCTGTTCAGTATTTGTGTTGGTTTTTCCACATTTCTACTGCGCTGCTGATGCTCAGTCCTTCTGCTTGCCTCTCTTTCAACCATTTCAGCATTTCAATATCTTGTCGGGAGTATAGCCGGTGACCACCCGGTGACCGTTTGGGCTTGACCAGATCATATCTGCGCTCCCAGGCTCGTAACGTCACTGGATTAATTTCAACCTCATTGATCACTGCTTTAAGGTTATAGAGAGGAGTATTGTCTGCCATAGCAATTCCTTTTTCCAATGATGGATACAACAAATGATCTGGTGCCAGGCTGGTGATCTATTTCGAAATTAAACCGGTGCCAGCGTGCCTGCAAAGATAATCCAGGCCAAGACAGTCTTTGCCGTAAGGCTTAGGATGATATAAACCCGCTCACCAAATAGATAATCTTTCCACCGACCAACCTTCTTATATTGTAGTACCATGTTCACTGCAAATATATTGAAGAAGATAAACAGGGTGGGTATGATGGCATAAACGAATGCGGGTGGCTCACCACCTTCGCCTGCCAGTGATCCTATGAAATACATTACGATCACGATCCAGGGAATGATCCCGGCGATAGATCCAAAGGTGAATGA
>CAVTQM010000005.1:0-37306 GCA_963736805.1 uncultured Chloroflexia bacterium | reverse complement strand
AGCATCAGCCCTTCAATCTTCCCATCGAATTTAGCCAGGGCTGTCCACAATATGTTTTGATTGGCACGTGCTCGGTCACCATAATCAAAGAATGCCATACCATGCCTGTGCTGGCGCATTTCCGCAAGGTACTCTCGATAGGTGTCGTATGCTTCGCTGATATACTGTACTTTGAGTTCACCATCCAGGTCCATTTTCAATAAGGAGATAATGATTGCGTCGTCAGCCTGGCAATCTTTGTTAAAGGGAATGAAACGTAACCCATCCTTTCGTAAAACGACTCCCTGAAGGGATAGAGATTTGAAAATGCCTTTCCCGAATCCCTATCCGTTGAGAGTAGACTTTGCCATCGCTTGCCGGCAATAGCCCTTCCGGCGTGCAGAAGGTGCTGTGGACACTCCCCAAACCCCGGAAGACGGGTATAACTTTCCACGCATATTCTGCGTCATTGGCGTGCTGACCACGATCGAAACAGGTTCCTCGCCTTCAAAAACAGCAAAACAGGTCATGCCCATGCGCTCGCGCACATTTCCCATCCACTCCTCCTTGTTTTGGAGTGGTGGTGAAGCATGGAGTGAATAGGAGGTCAAAGCGTACAGGGATTCTAATAATTCATCACCCTCTAGCTGACGTATTGTGATTTCCATGGAATTACCTCCGCTCATTTTGCCAATAATTAATGGACTAACATTCAGACCACAATATTACCAATACTCTGATCACTCCTTTATCCTGGCCATCTTTTCTCCCAGGGATTGAGCAGATCATGGATGGGACCTAATACTAATTCGTATAAGCCATTTGCGGGAGGTTCTCCACCAATCGTCATAACCTGGGTGGCACCCAGCCGCTTTAATCATCCCATCCCTTCATAAAGGAGGGAGCGAGCCAGTCCATAGCGCTGGTGCTCAGGCATCGTCCCAACCGGCTCAAAATACCCGCAACGGGTTACATCGTCGTACCAGGTTGTGGTAAAAGCAGCCACCTCTCCAGATGGAGCGATGGCGACCAGGTCCAGGTCACGTCGGTAGAGCGGGGCTGCCTGGATATTCTGGTACCACGACCAATCACGATCATATTTCTCGTCCGGCTCTTCAGGGTGGAAAGCCCTCCGGTGCCCAGCTGCGGGAAGGCAGACTCTGATGCCCTCTCCCAGGGGTGCGAGATGGATCTCCTACTCGACCGGCCGTCTGGGATAGGCCGCTCCAGGTCGCGCAGTATTGATGTTCATCAGCTTCAGCGATATGGGTCAATCCCCTTCCTTGCCAAAATCTCCTTGCCGTTGGGTATTCTCCCGCATCACACCAAACCCACAAAACCAGGACCCTCCCTTCCGGCTCGGTCCGTGTAAATGCTTTTCCGCTAAGCCGATCATCTGCTCTTCCAATCCAGCGGTTTTAAAATGTCGGATAGACCTGCAGGAAGGCCTGCCCGGCACCTTCGCGGTTCAACACTGCTCCAATCTGCCCATCTCCGGTCTCCCATAAATACACATGTTTTTCAAGAGGACCATCGTTAAGGTTCATTATTCCATGCCAGCGCCAGTAATCCCATCGGGCTACCGGCCAGCTTAACATATGGCAGTTATTCAGAAAGAATACCCTCGCGTAGGAAATTCCGGACAGCGCCAGAAATCATCTTCGGTTTGATAGGAACGCATCATCAGTTTCATCAGAAAAGATCCCCTAGTGCCCCAGGATTGAAGCGGAAAGTGATTTTAATTTGCCCAGTGTCAGGCTCAAGGCAAACCGATACATTGGGTTCCCCCTGTGTAACAAGGGTACGTCCTTGCTCGGGTCCGGGGGAAGTAGCAATATTAATTGCCAGTGGAACTTCCGGGCAAACGGTCGGGGATGCAGCCTGAACCGCGGCTACCAGGTCCCAAACATAAACACCACTCGGTGACCATGAATCCAACATCCATTGCAGCAGGTTGCCCGCCATAATTCCTTCGGGTGATTTCAATTCAATCCAGCCAGGCAAATCAGATCGAGTCCAGCTGACTTTCCGGGTGGCATACAGGGGTATCAGGTGCAGTGGAAGCCCGGAAGTGAAAACCACCTCAGCAGCTGCAGGATCTACCCAGATATTCCATTCCGCAACACTGTTATCAATGGCTGGCCAATCACTCTTGATATTACCTTCCACATTCACACTTCCTCCCATGATGTAGACATCCCGGATTTTTCCCGCGATTCCCGGGTCGAGGCGCAGTGCCAGCAAGGTTGGTGTGCGTGCCACTGACGAACAACAACACTGGTTGTGGGGATTTATAATCGTGTCCACGATCAGCTCGGCTGCTGGGGTAGGTTCCAGTGTGACAGCAGTAGATGAAAGCTCGATATCCCAGAATTGATCACTGGCTTGCCGCCATGGATCCGGAAATGAGTTATTGCCTTCTAGTGGGGACAGATTGCCAGCACCCACGGGTATGTCTGCCCTGCCCAACCCTGCAAGAAGTTGCAGGGTGTCTGGCAAACAAATCGGGATGGGCTTCTCCATTCGATATTGTCACCGCCCAGACATCAATGCTTGGATTACTCAGGAAGTAAAGCAAGGCAATGGTGCCATCCGGGCTGCCGTCATCGTCCACAATGACCGGGATTGGGACAAGGCCGTTCTGGTTGGACAATGCGAGGGGAGTGACGGTCGGGAGAGCTGCCGTTGCATCGTTGCAGGAAACGAATTGAAGGTGAGGCCATTCTCCCTGGATGCACATGGGCTCCAGTCCCATGCGAGACCAAACGGGCGCCATGGGTCCAATGAGGATGAATAGGAAAACCAGTACACCGATCACGATACCAATAATTTTTGAACCTTTTTTTTGTTTCTTCATAATTACCCTTCCAATATCGTGTTCAGACCAATTCTATATTTCCATTCCCAGCTAACTGATTGCTCCAAACTGCCGGAAAATGGCTTCCACAAATCCTCCCTATCCACGAAGGAATTGCTTGACGACGCATTCTGCAAATTGCCTTGGGAGAGTGGTGTGCCGAATGCCCTTCGCCTTTAATTGTATATGATTAACCAACTCCTACCAGGATCCAAGCAAAGTTGTTTATGGCGCTGAGCCTCCAGCCGGGCCCATCTCCTCACTCAGAGAAGTCGTTACCCTCTGCACCGCTGGCGTCCCAATACCCCCAAGGAATCGTTCGACGCTCATAACGTAAATATCAAAGCTTCCATTCCGATCGGTGGAAAAAGTGATCCGGTTCCCATCCGGTGACCAGGCAGGTTCCTTATCAGAAGCTGGGTTATCTGTTAAACGAACTAGATTATTTCCGTCTAAATCCATGACATAGATCTCCGAGTTACCATCCCGATTGGAAGAAAAAACAATCCTGGAGCCATCAGGAGACCAAGAAGAAACAGAATTCTTCATTCCACTGGCATTCGTGGTTGGTGTCAGCTGACGCTGTTTGCCACCTCCGAGCCATTAACACTTCTGCAACATTCAGGATATAAATCTCAATATTTCCATCCCGATCAGCAGAAAATGCTATCGCTTTACTGTCTGGTGACCAGACAAGATTTCCATCCCTTGAAATGTCAGCTGTAGAAGTCAACCGCCTCAGATCTGTCCCATCGGGCTTGATAAGATAAATATCCCCCAAGGTACCATTTTCATTGTTGAATGCTATCCATTCGCCATCAGGAGACCAGGCTGGTTTTACTCTCCACCTATTCTCCATGGTTGTGGGGGTCGGTAACGAAGACACTACTCTGCTGGTGATACCCGATAAGACCATTTGAAAGCCGAGCTTTTTCATCTGGCGACCAGGATGGCTCGACACCACCTTGTCCCCCTACAGTCAATTGGGTCGGTTTACTGCCATCAGCGTTAATGAGATAGATCTGAACGTTCGAGTTTTGCATGGAAGTATACGCAAGTACCCCACCGCCGTTGCCAGACATGGTGGGAAACAAGGTGGGTGTAAGTGTGACAGTTGGCAAAGGGATGGATGTGACCGTCTGTGTTGGCGAAAGGTGCGTTGGACTGGGCGGGATGGAAGTTGCTGTTGACTGTACGGATGTTGCGGACGGCGGTAGTGTGCTGGTAACTGGTGATGCTTTTCCACATCCGGTGATAAGCAATAACAGTAACAACGCTAAGGCAATCATCTTTTTCATTCGTATGGTCTTTTCCTTCTCTTTTTAGATTTCAACAACACTCTGATTGCATAGTTGGAAACAACCCTTGGGAGCTAGAGCAAAAATGGATCAACACCCGGGCAGCTAATGCCACCAATCTTATACTCGAATGGGTAAGGCGAAGTTCATATCCATCTAATGCTCTTCCCTATTAAGGCTAAAACCCCTTTTAAGCATCCTATGGAAAGGTCAGGCTTGATATTTTAGCTATTTTCTTGTATGCTCATACTAATATAGAAACCACTTTCCTTTACCTGCGAAACATCAGTAATATACAAGAACAATAATCGGAGGAAAAAATGAAACCCAAAATCGATAAAACCAAATTTGGCTCGATCACTGTCGATGGAGAAAAATACGAATACGATATTCTGATCCGCCTGGATAAAAAAGTGGAAAAACGTAAGAAGAAGTTATCCAAAGAAGTCTATGGTACATCACACACCATTTCCCTAGCTGAGGCGGAATACATTTATGAAGAGGGTGCAAAGAACCTCATTATCGGCTCAGGGCAATCGGGTTTAGCCAATCTATCCGATGAAGCTGTGGAATTCTTCAAGGGAAAGAAATGCAAGGTTGATTTACTTCCCACGCCCGAAGCCATTGAGCGTTGGAACAAAGCCAAAGGGCAAACCATCGGCCTGTTTCATATCACCTGCAGACCCCTCGTCCAAGGTTCAGATCAATTGTTCGCGAAGGCTTCCGCCGTAGTTGACCTTAGCATTCCCCTGAATTTGCGTTGTCAGAATTGGGAAGATTGATACGGGGACTTCACCAGCCGATCGATCATCACTAGCGCTCAATGAACATTCATCTAGCGTAGAATTACAGAAGTAGTGTCAAGATATCCTGGCACTGCACTCAACTCCAATGCCTCCCTTAACCGCTCTTCTACATATTGACCGCAATCTGTTCTAGTCCGTTCAGTATTTGAAGACGGATTATAGAGTTAACTGAGCTAAATATACAGCCTATTTTGTGACTCGTCAAGGATACTGTAAAATCCGTCAGCGTCTGCATGAATAGGACCGATGGCATTCTATGCTTCCTCAAGCTGTCAGACCCAGGTTGCCGAGCTCGTCTTGTTGACGGTAGCCGGCGTATTCAGGAGCCGGCCAGCCCATTCCAGCTACATCACGTGTGTTGTAGAAGTGGGTGATGTCATAAAGAGACTTAAAATCCCATTGTGTCCGTAAGCCTTAACAGTATCATCTTCGCGTTTATCGACATTGCGCAGTGTGGGTACTTTGAACTTGCCGCATTCTGCCTCGTATACTTACTTCATCATAACCGGCTGCCTGTAAGAATCTGCCCAAACCCGGATCGATAAAATCTGGATCATGCATAGTATACAGGATTCTCAGGATTCTTCGGTACACCCAGATTATCATACGTAAAGTCGGTAAACAATGGATATCCTGCTTCACCTTCATCCAGGGTGTGGCATAAGTGAACATTTACCCTTAGTCTCATCGTTAAAATATGGCCAGTCCAAAGACCTCATCATCCGTCAACCCCATGCCAGTATAATCTTTCCAGTTACTGAAGTTGATCAGTGTAACATCCATCATCAGCGGCCTTTGCATTGTCCCAGAAGTTGTCAAAGTTTGAGTTGAATCGATTCACTTCAGCGGATTTCTCGTAGGCTGAGATCGAATAACCGATCTGATCATAAACCGTCTCAACATCCACGGTCGTACCGCACTCCAACGAACCCCATACTTGTCTGAAAAGCTTGGCATACTTGGAATAATAGACCCACCAGCACAGGGTATCAGCATCTGGTAGGGCTTGCTCAACCGGGTTCAAGAATGGTCCTTTGGCCTGTTCTGCCAGTGGGTCGCCCAGGATCCCAGCCTGAGGCACGCCCATCCCAGAACATACCGCCCACCCATACCTCACCTTCTTCGTCATAATCAAGGATTGTGCTTTCACCACCATAAGCAGCGGTGGGTGGTCTGCGGTCGCCAAATAACGTTGGGTTTGAACCTGGATATACCGCTCCGTGGACGTTGATTTTCCCCTTAGGTCCCGTAAATCCGAATTCTTCAGCATGGCAGGTGGCACAGGACTGGTTCTGGTTTACGGATAATCCTTTATCCAGGAAAAGCATTTTTCCCAATTTTTCAATTGGTGTCAATTCATAATTCGTTGCCCCAGCTGGTAGTGCTAATGCCAGGACCACAGTGAGCACACCGATGACTACTCCGGAAATCAGTAAAACCTTTTTCAACATTTTTCACTCTCCTTAGTGAATAACAACTGTATGCAAATGGCTGAGATTGGAGTAAGTAATTGTAAACTAATTCACCTCCTCATGTTACCTGCACACTACGTTTTATTAATTGCTTTATTAACTTCAAGGTTTTTTAATAAAACCCTGTTATCGCCCTGATATGTGAAAATAATAACAAAATATTATCTTCTTGTCAAATTAATAATTGAGGCTGATTTAGACACTGCCGTATGTAACAGATTGATTACAAAAATGTTACTGTTTTCATCAAATTATAGAACCCTGTAATCAGAGAAGTAATAAGTATCTCTTAGTCAAAATCCACTCCTTCAGGATTTTTCCAAATATAGTGGAATTCATGACAGGCGTACAGTCTATTGCTATTTTCCTTCAAGTCAATGAACTTTCCTGACAATTCCAGTATCTTTGATAAAATCATGTGATGCATAGTATGACGAAACATTGGCTGATCATTTCCTTTAGCTTTATTTTAGCAGCCTGTACGTTGACAGGTACACCTGGTCTGGTCCCTACTTCTCAAGTACCGATATACACCCAGCTACATCCACTCATACCCTGGCTCCCTCAATAACCCACACCCTGTTCCTACCTCGACCGTCACCTCCACAGCAACCCGCACCCCCACGAAAACGCCATCCCCAACCCAATCCCTTACTCCCACCGCCTCTTCCACACCAACCATCACCCCCACCCCAACCTATAGCCTTCCCACCATCACCGTGTTGATGCAGGCTAACTGCCGTTACGGTCCTGCAAAAGCATACCTGTACGCCTGGGGCATGTATCCGGGTGATACCGGCACGGTTTGGGGGCGTAATTATTCCGGGACCTGGCTTTGGATCCAGCCCGATAATATCGAATACCAGTGCTGGATCGCTGCTTCAACCGTTGAGATTCAGGGGGATGTCTCCATCCTGCGTGTTGCACCGGTACGGTTGCCACATTCTGTCCTGTATGGTCCGCCCGACAATGTCACTGCCGTGCGCGATGGCAATTCGGTGACCGTCTCCTGGCAAAAGGTCAACATGACCGAGGACGACGACCGTGGCTACATGATCGAAGCCAATGTCTGCCAGAATGGCAACCTGATCTGGATGGCTGTGGCAACCATGGATAACTTCTATACTTTCACGGATGAGACCACCTGCTCACAAGATTCAAATGGTCTGTTATATACCGTCGAGAAGCACGGCTATACCGATCCGGTGCCGATACCCTGGCCATGAGTGTAGCCTGGTATAGAATACGCTCAAGAACTATACGCCTTTACATATGCGATTACATATAATTATTAACCTGGTTGCCCGATCCCATCTCACAGCTTACCTAATCGATGATTCAGTGAACTTGATTTACTGGTATGCTATATGACAATTCAAGGAGGAGTTAGATGAGTCAAACCAATTCCTACGTGATCGAAACGCATGGCTTGAGTAAAACATACAAGAAACTCCAGGCGCTCAATTCGCTGGATTTAAAGGTTCACCAGAACTCGATCTTCGGGTTCTTGGGTCCCAACGGGGCTGGCAAGACCACCACCATCAAGCTGATGCTTGGCTTGACCCATCCCACATCTGGCACTGCCACCATCTTTGGCATGGATAGCGTCAAGCACAGCGTGGATATTCGCGCCCGCATCGGTTATTTACCACAAGAGCCTCACTTTTATGAGTACATGACTGCCCGCCAGACGCTTCGTTTCACCGCCGAATTCTTCTTTAAAGGTCCCAAGAAAGCCATTGACGACCGGGTGGATGAGATGCTCGAGCTGGTGGACCTGTCAGATAAAGCGGATCGCCCAATCAAGACATTTTCAGGCGGTGAAAGGCAGCGGTTGGGTATTGCCCAGGCTCAGGTGAATTATCCTGACCTGCTCATTCTCGATGAGCCTGCCGCAAGTTTGGACCCACTTGGACGGCGGGATGTGCTGGAAGTCATGTCTAGGCTCCGTAAATACACCACCATTTTCTATTCCACCCATATCCTGGATGATGTCCAGCGTGTCAGCGATACCGTGGTCATCCTGAATAAAGGAAAGTTGGTGGCTCAGGGACCGATTGAAGAGCTGCTGGCGGGCAGCGAAGGTGTCATCTATATCATTCACCTGAAAGGGGAAGTTGAGTTGGCTCTCAACCTCGTTCAATCACTTCCCTGGGTCAGTGGGGTTAAAACCAATCAAAGTAATGAGGAGAGTATCTGGCAGGTAAGCGTAACCGATCCTGAAGCGGCCGAGATACAGCTGCTCAAGCTGCTGGTGAACCAGCCGGTGGTGGTGAATGAATTCCGCCGTAAACAATATGACCTTGAAGATGTGTTCATGCAGGTGATTGAAGGAGGCCAGGATGTCAGGAAATGATGCTTTTGAATTGGTGAGTGAGCGCGGCTGGAGCCGCGGCCTGAACACCATGCTGCGAAGCGGTCTTGGTCGCTGGTTTAAGACCAGGATGTGGTGGGTCCAATGCCTGATTTGGGGAAGCCTGATTGGTTTCATATTGGCTGCGATTGCATTTAACCCTCAATCACCACCCGTTGAGGAACTATTAATAATATTTGCAGTATTTGCTGGCATTTTCCCGGCAGTAGGGGTGGTCATCATCATGCAGGATGCCCTGGTGGGCGAAAAAAGGGAGGGCACAGCTGCCTGGGTGCTCTCCAAGCCTCTGACGCGCCCGGCATTCATGGTTTCAAAGATCATTGCCAACAGTGTGGGAATTCTTGTAACCATGGTCGTGGTACCATGCCTCATTGCCTTGCGATTATTACAATCTCCACAAAATCTTCGCCTGAACCCATTGGGGTTCCTTGAGGCAATGGGAGTGATATTCATCAGTCACTTTTTCTTCCTTGCCCTAACCCTGATGCTGGGCACTTTTTTCGACAGCCGGGGTCCGGTCATCGGCATCCCCCTGGGAATCTTATTCATGCAGCAGAATCTGATTGGCTTTTTACCCGCTTTGGGTTATGTTCTGCCCTGGAATCTTGTTATACCTATGGGTAACACCCCATCGCTCGTTACTTCGCTCATAATGAATATCCCGATTCAACCCGACCAGTTGATTACCTTAGCAGTCATCGTAGTCGAAAGCCTCATTTTTATCCTCATCGGTTTATGGCGCTTCAACCGGGAGGAGTTCTAGGAAAGAAGTAGATTTGGTCCAAAAGTCATAAAAAGGAAGTGAATATGTCAGACATATCTGATCTAATCGTTGGCTCTATAGCCCCCGAATTCAGCCTCCCCGCCAGCACCGGGACCGAGATTGCGCTGGCTGATTTCCGCTCCAAAAATAATGTTTACCTGTTCTTTGTGCGCGAATTTAACTGAATGCAGTGCCGCAGCCATTCCGCCCAGTTGGGACGGTTATTCAAAGAATTCCAGGCTGCAAATTGTGAGATATTGCTGATTCTGGGAGACCCGCTGGAAAAAGCCAGGCGCTATGTCGATAGCCTGCATTTGCCATTCCCCGTCCTGGCAGACCCTGAGCGTAGTGTATATCACAGGTATGGGCTGGAGAAGGCAATGATATTCATCCAGCGCACCGCCTCCGTGGTGATTGACCGCAACGGCGTGATCCGTTACGTAAAGAGCACCACGAATCCCATGGTTTGGCTGCAAGAAAGCCAGGAGCTGCTGAGTTTTGTTAAATCCTTGCCCAATGATGGCTGATAACTTTGTAAAAATTGTCTCCTGCCCCAATAAAGACAGGGGCACTCTACCTTCAATGGTTCATTCATGCGCTAAATATGGATATGGCACGTATGCATCAAAGATTCCTCCCACTTTTTGACCTATTGCCGATCCGAAGGATGCGGGCATGATGGATGTCGTTGGTTTCGACCCGGCCATTCCGCAGGTGATCAAGGAATTTGCTAACCTCAGATAAACACAAAACCCTCGGGCAATTCGCTCGAGGGTTTTTGTTTTTACCAGATTTGGTTTAAACCACTTTGTCTATACTTTTGTATGGATTGTCCCTATGTGAGCCATCACACAATGGCTTTATCTGTGAATGCCCGCAATTGCACAGCGTTACCCGGTTGCGGATCTCAAACGGCTGCCCATCTGAGCGGATAATTGGGATTCCCCCCATCACCCACAATGGACCAAGGATCGCACCCTCCGTAGTGATCTCGGTAGTCACTGCAATCTGCTGGGGCAGGTCGACCTCGATATCCGCTTCTCCCTCTTTGAGGGTATACGTCAGCGCACCGGACGGGCAATGCTCCACCATGGCGATCGCCAGTGCGCGCACCTGTGTATCGTCGGTATGGGTCGCCATCTCGGCGATGGTGGTGAACTGGTTGGCACAGAAACCTGAGCTCGTGCAGACATTCATATCGATCCGGATGACGATATTCTTACATGCCCGGATATGTCTCCCGGCGTTCAGCAATATGATCTGTGGGAGCCATCTCCGTGCCATCAAAATTGATCGCCCGATGACTCCTGTCACAAAATGGTTTATTGCTGGATGCACCACAGCGGCACAGGTAATAAGGTTCTTCTGCTGGTATTTCCCCATCTTTTTTCCAGGTCAGCGGCTCCCCATATTCCGAGACGATCTGGGTCTTGCTCACCAGTGGGATATTACCACTGACGAGATAAGATCCATTGGAGCGAACTTCAATCATTTTGGGTTTTTCTGCATTATCCTTATATCCATCGCCGTTCTCCTTGGGGTGGATACAGGTATTATATCCATAAAGTTGCCAACTTTTCTCGCTTGAAATACATCGCACTCCCATATCTTCAGTCCAAACAGCCATTTCGGGGAGCTGCTATGGCGGTGCGTTTACTCTTAATCCCCGATATCCAAGCCGTGGCTACCATCCAATCATTAGAAATCTTAAAACTATTCATAAACCTCTTGCAGAATCAGAACATATGTGCTATAATTAGGGTGTAATTACTCACCGATGGGTTATCCAAGCACATGCATGGTTTACTGTCGAGAAAATTCAGAAAAATGGGGATTCGCAGGGAAACCACCTGCGAAATCCCCATTATCTCTCCGACTATCCCCCCCTTCCAAAACATTTGGTACCATCCCATCTTTGTTCCTCTTTGTTCCTCTTTTTCCTATTTTTTATTGAAATATCAATCCATTCACTTGAACAATATCGAACTTTCCTTCCCTTCATTTTTCATCTAAAATAACCTCACAAATTCCCTGTTACCTTTTCGGGAGGTACAACGACATATGATTGCATTCACAGCGCAACGGTTTGTATGCAGGATTCGTATGCTCAAACTCACCACTCTCTCCCTGTTCTTGACCCTGGTCAGCTCTTATCCACATCGCAAAGCTACAGCAAGCTGCCCCCAAAGGATATAGAACTGGCTCAACGTGCCGCAAACGACCCGGATGCTTTCACCGAGCTCTACCACCGCTACCTGCCCGGTATCTACCGCTATCACCTGGCGCGCACGGGTCATGTTCAGGAAGCCGAGGACCTGACCGCCCAAACCTTCCTCACTGCCCTCGAATCCATCCGGAGCTTTCCGCGGGCAGGGCAGCTTTTCCTCCTGGCTGTTTGGCATTGCCAGTCATAAACTGGCAGACCACTACCGCCGCAGCCGCACAGAGCTGCCCCTGGAAGAGAGCGAGGATATCACAGCCCCGTCCCATTGCCTGAGGAAGCAGCATTGCAGCATCTGGAGCTTGCCCGAGTGGTCAGGTGCTGCGCCTCATCACCCCCGAGCGGGCTGAAGCCTGGTGCTGTGCCTGTTCGGCGGGTTAAGCCTGGCTGAAGCCAGCCCAGGTGGTGGGTAAGAGCGAAGCGGCGGTGAAGATGCTGGTCCACCGCGGCATCTCCGACCTGCAAGAACGGCTGCAGCCGTCAACCTGGAGGTGGCATGATGAACCCAAATACAAGCCATCCTACCGCCGAAGAGCTGGCTGAGCTCGCTGCCAATACCTGGAGACCCGCCGGAGGGCACCCTGCACCTGGGGAACCCGGTTTCCCCTCCGGTCTGGCTGGTGAGCTGCTCAAACTGGCTGAGAAGCACCCGAGCCTGACCCCGCCTTTGCTGCCCGGTTGGAGCTGCAGCTCCGCCAGGCAGCCAAGGCAGGTTCACAAGCTACCCGTCCCGGTTGGCTGTCTGCGCTGTGGCAATCCATTCACACATCCCCGAAAGGAAAACCACCATGAAACGCCTAGTAGCATTTGCCCTCATCGGCATCATCCTATTCGCCATTGTGTGGGTCTCCATTCCCGTCACTCTTCCCCTCGCCCGCCCAAACACAGCTGGTCCTGGCGACCCCAGCCAACCAGTACCCCGGTGCCAACCCCGTTCTCTCCTCTCACTCCCACCGTGGTTCCACCCACCTCCCAATCCCGGTGGCGATCAACTTCACTCCTCAGCCCATCCCGGACCAGCCGCCCACTCTTGCCTTCCCTGGCAGATGCCCTCGGGGTCAGGTTATGGCGGGACAGTGGCGCGGGTAACCTGCCCCAAGGGTTGCCCGTCAGCCTGGCAACGGAGCTGCCGCAAGCTCCATCAGAAGTGACCGCCTACTACCGCCTGGAGAACACCCCACTGACCCTTGAGGAAGCCAGCAGATTGCAACCCAGTGGGGATTGAAGCCAAGTTCTATATGCCCGCCTGGATGCAGATCCATCTCGCCCGACCAGACGGAGCGCAGCTACCATGCCGTCGATGGCATGCAGAACCTGTCCATGTGGAACAGTGAGCTGTCTTATACCGACCTGTCCATTTTCCCCATCTACGGGGGTCACCAGTACCCGGAGACCGGGCTGCCGCCATGCCGAACAGGCAGTGACGACCGCCACCCAATATCCTGGTGGAGCGCGGCTACCTGGATTACCCACTACCAGGTTGACCTCAGCCAATACAATTACGGACTGGTGAATTTCTACCGTTTGATTGGATGATATTCCGATCACCTACCCCACGCCGCCTCGGTCAAAGATCGACCCCCAAGGGCAGGTAGGTTCTGCCTGGGTCAGCCGGGAAGACTACCAGTCAGTTGGAAGCATACCCAGTGATAAACGCTGAAGCAAGCCTGGAACTTCTGGACACCGGCCAGCCAAGTGACCAGATTTCCATCTCGTACTACCCAACTCAGGATGGCAACCCCCAATATTGGGGACGGATCTATCCTGCCGGCAGAGCTGCCGAATTGTTTGGAGCACCCACTGTCCTGCCGGCTGCAAGATCCGGTACAGCCCCCTACGTGCAGCTTGACACAACCTGGTTCTGGAAGGTGATGTATCCGAGTCTCCTGGAGTACCTGCAGGACACGGCCAGGGCACTATCCATGCCTGGGGTGAAGTGCAAGAAGTGGACGGCACACGCACGCTGCTGCTGGCAGGTTGGGAACCATTCGATGAATTCAGCGGATACTTTCGATGGCACCGTCCGCCGCACCGCTGAAGGTGATTTCCTTGAGCTGAGTGATGGCAGCAAGCTGAACCTGCCTGACCTGCCGGCGGATGTGCCTGCGGATCTTCCGCTCTATCGCTCAAGGTGGATTGGTTGACGATACCCTGGAGTGGTTCATCCTGCAAGTACATCCTTCCGATGAAGGTCAGATGCCCCCCGACCTCAGCCTGGCAGAAGCTGTGATTGATAAGGTTGAGCTGGTTTACCTTGGCCCCGACCTGAGCAACATGCCACCCGATTTCGCCCTTGACCCAGCCTACCGCATGCTTGTACCCGCCTGGAGCTTCAGCGGGTCACATTGAACGGTACTGGGAGGCTCCAGACCTCGTTTCCAGGCATACGTGCAGGCGGTAGCCAATCCCTAAATAACCAACAACCGGGTGGAGTCAAACCCCGCCCAGGTTTCTTTTTTAATTAAATCATCATGAAAAATCACTTGACAAATTGGGTTACTTACATAAAAATTGAATTACAGTTCAGGGAGGAATATTCCAAGCTGTATTGTTAGATGCCCATAACCTCCGAACAGAGAGAATAATCAGTTAAAGTCCCACCTCATATTCAAAATTTAAACCCAGCTCGTGAATTTAATGATATACTTAAGCAGGTAGTATGAACTTGCAAGAAACCTACGCGATATAAATTACAAAGTTGAGCTCTCGAAAATCTGGCTGAATGGGAGGATGCTATGCATACTCACCAGTTCACTTCAAAAGATCTAGTTTCGGCCATCCGGCTGGTCGTCCAATCCTTCTGTTTTTTATTAGCTCTTTCTTCCAATAACACCGGATATTGGGCAGCTGAGCCGCAACCTTCCACACCATCCCAGGCTATTCAAGCTACGCAAATCCTACCTGCCCCTGGTCGTCAATACAATCCTAGCTCCCGGGACACTATGTGCTTTTGGGCTGGAATGACCTGGGGATGCACTGCTACAACCACGATTTCCAGGACCTGGCTGTCCTTCCTCCCTACAACACCTTGTGGGCACAGGTGATCAAACGCGGTGACCCACCCCAAATCGTCACCCAGGGCATCCGGGTCCAGTACGCCTTTCCCGACAACACCACCTCATCTAATAAGACCAACTTTTGGACCTATGCACCCCAGCTGTTTGGTGTTAACCTTGCCAGATAATGTTGGACTGAAAGGGCAAAGGCATGGCGGATGTGATGGATGTGCAAGGGGGATTATTTTGTGGCTGAAGGCATCCCGCTGACCGAATTCAGCGACAGTAACCCCACAGTCCCCATATCCGTACCAGCTGGCAGAGCTGACCGCGAAAGATATCGCCACCGGTGCAGTCTTGAAACCCTCACCGTGGTGGCACCCGTCTCCACAGAAATGCACTGCGACACCTGCCATGCCAGCGGTCAGGAGACCCGGGTGGAAACCAGCCCCGGGTTGAGCTGAACATCCTTGCCCTGCATGATGAAGAGGAAGGTACAAATCTGATCAATAGCCGGCCGGTGCTATGCGCCAGGTGCCACAGCTCAAACGCACTCGGAATGCCCGGGGTGTCCCGGGGTGCCAAGCCTATCGAATGCCATGCATGACCAGCACACCGGAGTGATGTCCCGATAGCGCTCGATGGGTGCTATTCCTGCCATCCCGGTCCAACCACGAAGTGTCTGCGGGATGCGATGTCGCTTAACGTCCCATCCCCGATCGACCCGCCAGAAACATGGACTGCATCGACTGCCACGGTGGGATGGAACAGGTGAAACAAAATCCGGATCCCTGGCTGAATGAACCGCGCTGCGATGACTGCCATACCCCCACTGACACCCATCAATATCAACCAGGACCAGGCCTCTATACCGCTTTTCGAAAGGACATGGTGGCGTGTACTGCGAAGCCTGCCACGACAGCACCCATGCCATTGCCACCAGCCGGGAACCGAATGATGCGATTAAGTTCATTCAGCTCCAGGAGCAGACTGGAACTTTGAGGAGTGCACGGTCTGCCATCTAACCCAACCTACTGGACCTGGTCCGCATGTAAAATAAACATATAGTTTAATCGACAAGCTTGATCAAGCCAGCCATTATTTTCTAAAGGCTGGTTTTTTAATTAATAAGAAACTGGGATTTATTATTTCTCTCTCAGTTAAGCAGAATAAAAGACTGGCTGATATTGAAATAAAAATATTGAGTGTCCAGATTGTAGAATTATATATTATTGCCAATTATGGTTGCTATATACAAATATTTCGACCTGCTTTTTACCCGGAATTAGCGATGCCCCTTTTAAAAAACACTCATTCAACTATCATTTATCTATTATCCTCATATAATTCCTATAAATTATCCTATTAGTCCATTTTCATTGGGTGCTATAGGGCGATCCTGCTCACAAAACAAATTTAGATAGGAGAATAAAATGTCTAACAAATCATTACTCAAATTTATAGCAGCTTTTGGAATTCTAGCCGTGATACTGGTATTCCCTGGGGTAAACTATGTCCCGAGCATTTTCGCATCTTCTTCCTCCAAGAATAACTGGCGATGCTGTAAGTCACAGATCCAAATTACAGCAACGAGCTTTACCCACGGTCGATTAAACCGCAACTAGCGATCATCGATTGGCTCAGATTTTCTCAATCCCATCGTTCCCAGACGCTCAACTTGCACCACAGATAGCTCAGGCTAATTTACTACAATCGATTTTCTCATCCATTCCCGTTTCCAACAGTTGCTCTATTGCCGGATCCGATTGGATCGAGCATCATCCAATTGCTGATACCCTGTCGCTCCGTTACGCCGGCTCCGATTGCTCAAGCGCCATCCATCTGAGCATCCCGCAATTGAAACACACGGTTCGGAGTGGATCGAGCGTCACCCCGTCCTTAATACAGCAATTCGGTTGGATCGAAACTACCTGAGCCTAAATTTAATATTCTGTTGTTAACAAAGCTCTTGGTGAAAGACCAGGAGGTTTGTATTTAAGCCCACCAAGTTATCCATAAAAGCCTGTAAATAACAGGATAGTGATCACTTTATCTCTAAATTTAATGACCGGTTACCCAAAATATGCGCTAACTACAACACTTCCAACAACCTACTCGGCATTGGATGGGATATCGGTCATGTCATGACCATAATGGACAAAGCGGGCGATACCAGTTTTGTCCACGATCACCTGGGCGGGCATGCGTCCAAGCTTGAACAAATTCACTTCCTGGCCGTACAATTTGAGCACACTTGCTTTCGGATCAGGCAAACCAATGAACGGCAGGTCGTTTCTCGCCCAGTATGCCGAGAAAGCCTTGGCATCTTCGGGACCAACCACAATCACTTGCGTGTCTCTTTTTACAAATTCCTGGTAATCCTGGCGCAACTGCGCCATATGCCTCTGGCAGAATGGTCAGGTGAAGCCACGATTGAAAACCAGCAGTGCATTCGAAGTTCCATGGTAATCAGACAATTACCGTATCACCCGAAAGTTTTGCAATGTGAAATCTGGTGCAGGGGTATTGAGTGAGACTCTTGGCATTTACTTCTCCTATAGTCGAATGTTAGTTACAATTTAAACTGCCTTAAAAACATCTCGGGTTGTTCTTCGTGAGGCACATGCCCGGCTTTAGGGATCACCTCCAGCTGGCATTGGGTAATTCACCCGACAGGCGGATACTGTCCTTGGTAGGGACGATGCGGTCGTGGTCACCGGTGATCACCAGTGTTGGGTGGTGTGGGCTCAGTCGGCGCTCACCCAGACCGGTTGGGCGGCTGGCGAGGGTAAATTCCCACAGCGCTTTTTCCCAATTCTCCACCTGGTAAGGCTTTGATAAGTCCAATTTCCGGTGGGATTAACGCAGGATTGTGCCAGGCTAATTTCAGCAAGTCTGGACCGCGTGCCAGGATTTGTCGGGTAAATAACGGCCCCAGGCGGCGCATTTGCGGGCTGGCCAGGATCGGTTGCATCCACTGCGGGGCTCCCCCTCCGTTATATACCGCCGGATCCACCAGTACCAGCGCTGACACTCGTTGCGGATACTCCAGGGCAATCTGCATTGCCACTGTACCACCGGCTGAATTTCCAACCAGGATCGCCTTCTGCACATCATAGTGATCCAGCAACGCCACCGCCAACTCAACCTGCACCTCCGAGCTATAGGGACTTTTCCCCTGCCAGGTGAGTGGACGCTCTGAAAGACCAAATCCTGTGCGGTCATACGCGATCACCGTGCCAAGTTGGCTGAGTGGCTCCATGACCGAATGCCATGAGTATAAACTGGAGGCAAATCCATGCAAGAGCAGGAATACCGGCTCGCCCTGCCCCATTATTTTTGACATGGACTTTCTGACCATTGATCTCAATGAATTGGAATTCTCATCCCCCAATTCCTCGGGAGGTACCGTACTCCTTGAGTGGTTTAACTGGAATGAGCAATGGTCCAACTACCATTGCGGCATAGTCCGCCATAAAATTAACAACCCTTTTTGTTTTCTAGAACGGCGCATATATAACTCCGATTATTGAACAGGATGTTCTGAAGACGCCTTCCATGGCAGAACAAACGCCAAAACCAAAGTCAGTGTCACCAATCCAAAGGTGATCCAGGTGGGTATCGCAACTGCAGGGACATCTGCATGCTTGATCGATATCCCAGCCAACGCCCATAAGATAACTGCAGTATAAGCGATATCGCGCCGATTAAAATTCATCAATGTGGCGATCACAAACACTGCTATCAAGATGATCCACATCCATACTTCTGGAGCAATACCCAATCCATCCCATTTTAGGAAATTAAGCAGAGAGGTGACATTTGCAATAGTCGCTACTGTGATCCAACCCAGATAGATGCTGATGGGCACCCGTACTGTCCATGTCTCCGCTTTGGATACCGACGACCGACCAATGCCCAGGCGCAGGTAGGTGATGATCAGTGTGCCAAGCAGAACCAGCATCGCGACCAGGTGTCAGTGGGAACTGCTCATAGTGCCACAGGAAGATCCAGACGATGTTTGCCAGCCCCCCAAGCACGATCCACCAACCCGTGGAACGCAAGCGAGGATTCTCCCGTTGGGAGGGTAATGCCTGAAATACCGCAAGGGCAATTAAACCAATGTAAATTACCCCCCAGATGGAAAATACATATCCTGCTGGAACAAAATAAACCTGGAAGCGGATCGGAGATTGCCCCGGTGTTTTGCCCGTTGATCGGCAGGACGTTGGCAAGCACATTAACCACAATGGTAGCCAGAATTGTCAAAGCCACAGAAATTTGTCGTAGGAGATCTTTCATTTTAGCCTTTCACTTTCAACTCCAAAATTGTATTTTTTCGGCCTTCTCGTCCAGCGGACATCGAAAAAATCTTTTTCATCAATCCATATTTTTTACCCAACAGGGAATCAACCTTGCGGTCAATTTCCTGGTCCAACACTTCTCGGGCTTCTGCTTGAATCCAATCACCAAGCAATGTGCCATCCATTTTACACGGCGCGATGTTCACCAGTGAATAATTGCGGATGCGTTTCACCTTGCCTGAATCAGCGATTGTACGAACAAATAACACATCGCCATCCTGAACGAACCACACCGGGGTTTTTACCCCCACACCACTCTTCCGGAAGGTCTCCAAATTCAGGTATTTTTGTTTTTCAAATGCTGCCAACATTTTTCTCAGATTACTCCTTCACGATAAGCTGCCAAGACACGCTGCCTTGCCTCAGCATGGTCAACAATTGGGGCAGGATAGTTTTTACCAATTACACAACCCGTCTGAGATTGCATAATAGCAGGCATTTCCCATGGTGAGTGGATGAACCTATTGGGAACATCCACCAACTCCGGCACCCAGCGGCGTACATAGGCACCCTCAGGGTCGAACTTTTTTCCTTGCAGCACAGGATTAAAATATCCTGAAATACGGAGCTGCATCCGTGCCGGTGCCGGCTGTCCATTGCCAACCACCATTATTCGCGGCTGGGTCGCCATCCAGCAGGTGCTGCATAAAATATCGCTCACCCTGCCGCCAATCAATCAGCAGATCCTTTGTCAGGAACGATGCTGTGATCATGCGTGCACGGTTGTGCATCCAGCCAGTGGCATTTAGTTGACGCATAGCAGCATCCACCACAGGATATCCAGTCTGCCCTTCAGCCCAGGCATTCATCCCATCAATATCATCCCGCCATGCGATCTTACGCAACCCAGGACGAAAGGCAACCAGGCGCACATATGGAAAATGATAAAGAATGGCAGCATAAAACTCACGCCAGATCAGCTCGTTCAGCCAGGTTTCTGCCCCTGATTTCGCCTTTATGTCTTTTGTTAATTCCTCCGCTTCACGTGCTGCCCAGACTGCTTGCCTGGCTGAAAGCATGCCAAATCGAAGATAAGGCGACAAACCTGATGTACCATCCAGATCCATGCGGTTTCGGTCTTCATCATAACGCTCTATCAATGAGTCAGTGAACCTTGTCAATCGTCGCTGTGCTTCAATCTCCCCGGCCGGGAAGATGTTATCATGTGAATGCTTTGGCATATCAGGCAATCCAGAACTGGTAAGAATAGGCAATATGGGTAATCTCTCCGGCGCTGGTAGTGGTTTCCCTGGGAAAGGTAAACTGTGCCACATCCGGCTGAAAGGTGTAAACACTGTATATGGAGTTTCATCAGATTTTCGCAGCCATTCAACTGGATGAACTGTGACGCCAGGGATAAGTATTAGCGGCAAAGTACGCATTACCCGAATATCGCGCTTCCTGGCATATGGTGAAACGTCTGCTTCAGCATAGATGGCTGATGCTTCGGTTTCTTTGCGTAATGTGAGTAGAACCTCCACAGGATCTCCATTGCGTACGATCAGTTTGCTTCCCCTCTTGACTAAATCTAAATCAAGCGATTTGCAAACCCTCGTACAAAAAAGCCAAACGTTTTTGGCTGGCATATGGTGATGCCAACAATTTTGGATCCAGGATGAAAACAGGAACGACCACTTCTGCCTGACTAAGCGCAGCAGCCAATGCCTGGTTGTCGCTCAAGCGTAAATCGCGGCGAATTCCACCAAATTGCTGTTTCCATCAGGCTGCCTCTTCAGCCAACTTCTCGCCTCTGGCTGGTCGGATGATTCGCCAATATGCTAGAATAATTGCCCAGACCATCAGGATGGCGCTAAAAATGCCCGGTGCCCACAGACCCAAGTTTTGCAGCAGGTATCCACCTGCAATTCGGTGCAATAACACGGGTCACAGCTTCAAGGGAGGCAGTTATACCAAGAATACCACCTACTTCCTGCCGGGTGACGGATTTGGTTGTGCTGCTTTGAATGATGGTATTTGATACCCCACCGGCAACTGCCATGGGCAGGATCAACACCACCAGGAACCATAGCTGTGTGGCAAATGCCCAGGCCAGTAATGCACCGGCCATGATCCAAAGCCCGCTAATCATCAAGGTGTTTTCACTGAAGCGACGTGTCAGAATACCGATCAACCCTGCCTGGGTTACCACGGATAGGATACCGACATAAGCCAATAGAAACCCAGTAGTTTGAGAGCTTAGTCCAATGGATTGTGCATAAAGAGCAAATATCGTTTGAAAAATGGCAAAAGCCAGGGCAAAGAAGAACCGTACCTGGAGCAAGGGACCAACTTTAGGACGATTAAGTGCCTGTTTAAGAGCATTAAAATTGAACGGTGGGCGACTTTGCCCGGATGCACTACTCCTTCGCTCAGGGGGTAGTGATTCCGGCAGCAGGAAGAAAATCATAAGGACATTAAAGAAGGCTACAGAAGCAGCCACAAAGGCAGGCAGGCTGTATCCCCACTGGCTGAGCGCCCCACCCACTGCCGGACCAATGATGAAGCCTAATCCGAAAGCTGCCCCAATCATCCCCAAACCCTTAGCGCGGTTTTGATCATCGGTGATGTCAGTGATATACGCCTGTGCCACTGTGATGTTACCTCCCGTCAATCCATCCAGGATGCGGCTGAAGAACAATACACCAATTACAAATGCATTCGCGGCTTGTGGAGCAAATATTCCAGCTAAGAGATTTCCAATCGGTTCGGCAAATCCAAGCAGCAGGAACCCAATACCTGTCCCGACCACGCTTATGATTAAGACGGGCCTCCGACCAATGCGATCTGATAATCGCCCAAGTAATGGGGCACCGATCAGCTGGCCAATGGCATATGATGCTACCAGCAAGCCTACGATGGTCGGAGTTGCCCCATATGCTTCAGCATAATAAGGCAGTAAGGGTAGGATTAAACTAAAACCCAGAAGATCTATAAAAACGATCAGAAAAATGGTTATCAATCGGGAATTCTTCATTGGGACTCCTGATGGGGATTAAAGGAATAACCCATCGATCAAATATATACCTCGTACTTCGCAAGCCAATTCAGAATGATATCACCATCCTCGCCGAGATAACGTTCCACTGCCTGATGATATGCCGCGTAATATTGACTTAACGATGTTGCAGTAAGCCCGTATGATTGAAGTAAATGATCCAACTCAGCATTGGTGTAATCCAATAGAGTGATATCCCCTAAGGTCAATGCCGAAGCAATGAACTGACTGAGGCTTAAATTAGCAATTTCCAATTGCGAGGGTTTAATATTCTCCGAGTGGAAAACAGAGGAAACGTGAGCGATGACCGCAGCTTCATTTTCGAGGAATCTGGATAACGTTTGTGTATATTGTAGGGGAAGGGCTTGGGCAGCAGGCATAGGTGGATTGGTAGCAACCAGATGTTCGACCAGCAAAGGAATACGCATTAAGTCGGTACCCAGGTAATATCCTGAGACACACTGGATAACCGCCGGAACCTGGCTAAAAATGCCCCCACCATATGCCAAAGGCACATTTTGTGTGAAGATGTATTCCGATAGATTCTTCAGGGAAGCCGCAGTTCTTAACGTCTGAGCAGATGATAGTATTAATAATGGTGTTGTCATCCGGATGGTTGTATCCAAATCAATCAGCGGTACATTGGACCCGAGATATACAACATCCCAACCACGTCTTCGAAGCAAGTAAGAGATTACCAATAAAATGAAATCGTGTTCCTCACCAGGTGGGCAGGCTGCCAGGATATGCCCTGGTCGGGTAGGTGGAGGAACGGCTGCCATAAGGGTGTTGATGCGACGTAAGGCAATGGCAGACGTGAAATGCTCCTGTTGAACACTGACTGAGCCTGAATACCAACGCTCTCCAACCAGAGCCAGGCCTTTCTGGATAACTTCGCGAATGATCATTTCCGGAGCAGCTACTGCAAATGCCTCATCAAGGATACGGTTAGCGCTCTGGTCATCAAACAAAAAACAGGCTGAAAGCCATCGATCCCGTAAAACACCTAATATACTTTCACCCGTGCCAATTTCAGGCACGGGTGTTGTACTCAGTTGCAAGCTGTCCTGTTCAGATTGGTGTTGGCTTTTCCACATTTCCACTGCGCTGCTGATGCTCAGTCCTTCTGCTTGCCTCTCTTTCAACCATTTCAGCATTTCAATATCTTGTCTGGAGTAGAGCCGATGACCACCCGGTGACCGTTTGGGCTTGATCAGATCATATCTGCGCTCCCAGGCTCGTAACGTCACTGGATTAATTTCAACCTCATTGATCACTGCTTTAAGGTTATAGAGAGGAGTATTGTCTGCCATAGCAATTCCTTTTTCCAATGATGGATACAACAAATGATCTGATGGCAAGCTGGTGATCTATTTCGAAATTAAACCGGTGCCAGCGTGCCTGCAAAGATTATCCAGGCCAAGACAGTCTTTGCCGTAAGGCTTAGGATGATATAAACCCGCTCACCAAATAGATAATCTTTCCACCGACCAACCTTCTTATATTGTAGTACCATGTTCACTGCAAATATATTGAAGAAGATAAACAGGGTGGGTATGATGGCATAAACGAATGCGGGTGGCTCACCACCTTCGCCTGCCAGTGATCCTATGAAATACATTACGATCACGATCCAGGGAATGATCCCGGCGATAGATCCAAAGGTGAATGAGGTCCAATTGGTCTTCTGTGTATTCTGGTTGTGGTACTCCATCATGATTCCAAACAGGTTCATCATGGCGTTGATTCCAAAGATGAGAATGATGGCACCCAGATCATAAATACCAACCAGCATACCAATGAGCACGATCATCACCGATGAAGACAGTGCATATTCATAAAACCTGACCGGGTTCATGCCCTTCTTAAGGTTGGAAACATAAAGCTTATATCCAACCGTTGCCAGGAAAAAGTGTGCGATTGCCGATAGCAGTAGAAAAACTGCCACTGCCGGTCCGAAGGGCAATTCAGCCGCCAGTTTTGGGTCAGGAACCAATGCCAGTTTGGTGGTATCAAACTTCAGGAAGTTTGTGTAGATTGGGTATGCAGTATCATTGCTCAACACAATCATCAAGATACCCTGGATCAGGTGCAAGAAACCCATGCTCACATTGAAACGTCTTAATCCTTTATACTTCTTTTCGTCGTCCATTTTTATCTCCATTTTTATATTTTTCCTTGATTAGATAGCTTTATTATGATTAGGTATTTATTTAATATAGCTATTGTATATATTATGTATATTTAATAATAATATATTGTACATATTAATGCAAGGTGAAACAGATTAATGTTTGATTAAAATAGTTATCCTTCCCCCTTGGATATTGCAGGCGGCACCTTCAACAGTCCATCTTACCGATAATCAGGATCCAATAACGAATGCAATCTCAGAGCCATATAGACGAATTCGTGCCAAACTCTTTCCTGCCGAAAATTATTTATATTTTTTTTTGTCGAAAATCTTCTTGCCGATAAGTTGTGTAAAACTGTTTTTCGGCCACCGATCAAAATAGAAGGGAAAAAGACAGGTTATCCGTGTATTTCACTCCAATCCCTCGAGCTCATCCATGATCCGTTTTGCTACCAGGCGGGCTGAAATCATGGTAGTCGGTAGGCCGGTACCGGGATGGGTGCTAGCGCCCACAAAGTACAAATTCTTGTAACGTGGGTGCCGATTGGAAGGACGGAAATATGCCAGCTGGGTCAGGTTGTGTGACAGACCATGCGTGGAACCCTTCAATAGGTTATATCTTTTCCGCCAGGAGAGCGGCGTAAAGGAGATTTCAAACTTGATATGGGCTTCAAGATCAGTGATCCCCACCAAAGCCAATCGACGAAACACATGCTTGCGTGCCTGGTCTGTTATAGCATCCCAATCCTGGTCTCCTTTCTCAGATAGGTGACCCTACAGGAACAACCGCAATCAGGGTATCTTCACCCGCTGGAGCCATGGATGGGCTCAAGCTGGGTGGGCGCGTGTATGTAAAGACTGGGATTGACAGGCAAACCAAGCTCGCCAATAATCGTATCAAAATTTGCTCGATAGTCATCTGCCAGGAACAGTGTATGCGGTCCAAGAGCCGTGTAGGGCTTATCCAAACCCCAAAAAAAGCTGATCACCGAGCAGGAGAATTTCTTTTTGGATATTCGTTCAGCCTGGTTATCTTTCGGAAGCAGTTCCTGGTACACATACGGTAAGTCTGCATTCGCCAGTACCACATCAGCCTTTAATCGTTTATCGTGCTCGAGCACTAACTCTTTTACACGGTTGCTCTTTACAATGATTTGTTCGACGGTTGTATCGAAAGCAAATTCCACCCCGGCATTGCGCGCCAGCGACATGAGTGCATCCACTATGCTGTACATGCCACCCTTGGGATACCACACGCCGTGCTCCAGCTCGCTATATGGCATTAATGAGAAGGTGGCAGGCGCTTCAAAAGGGCTCAATCCCATGTACACATCCTGGAAGGTAAAGCCGGCTTTCAAACGTGGGTTCTTGAAATAATTCGACATATGGGCATAGTGCTTTACCAGGGGTTTCACCTGGAAGAGCAGGGGGATATTACTCAGATTGAAAAAATCTGTGAACCGGCGGAAATCACGGTTCACCAATTTTTCCATCCCCAAACGGTAATGCTTTTCACCTTCTGCATGGTAGCGCATGAATCCCTGGAAGGAACCATACTCTATCGACTCCAATTGATCACGCATAGATTGCATATCAGATGTTAGCGCTAGCTGGCTGCCATCATCAAAAACCAGGCGATAACTTGGATCCACCTGTTTCAAGTCAAGTAATTCGTTTATCGAACCACCCAGGGCTGAAAACTCGGCATCGTAGACCCGCTGCATGACCATCAGTGTCGGTCCGGTGTCAAAATGGTGACCCTCTCGCTCTATCCAATCACAGCGCCCACCCGGATTGGAATTTTTCTCAAATACAGTGACATGCAAGCCCTGTTGTGCCAGATAGGTTGCTGCACATACTCCACCCACCCCGGCACCAATGATCACGACCGATTTCGCTTTCATTCTTCCTCACATGGATCAGTTAACGTTACTTGAGGACCAGGTTCCAAGCTCATCCAGGGTATGTTTAGCATCGATACAAATGTCCTCCAGAGCATCCACATGCCTGCCTTAAAGCTTTTCCGTTCGGGGTATTCAGGACGGAGATAATATCCATCTTGCTCGATGGCTTTCATCATCCACTCAAAACGGGCAAGGTAAGCAAAACCTGCCAGGCGACACCGGAAACTTTTTACCTGGGCGATATACCTTCTGCCTGCTCGTAAAATATTGACGAGCAAGCATCACCCGGTCAAAAACCCACTTTCGGAATGGACAGGCTGCGTAATTCATCCAATGAAACCTGCTGTTCTTTGATGTACTCTCCAGGAACATTGATGTAGCCGTACGGAAATGTCTTCAAACATATCCCGCAGCATATGCATAATATGGGCACCATTCACGGCATGATAGCGATTTTCAATACGAGCAGGAGAATCTTCATGACCGATAAAGTAAAACAATAACTCCGTCACTGCTGTCGAAAGCAGATGGGTATATTTGGTTAATTCAGCTTCAGTGATTACCCGACCACAACGATCCAAATCAAATGCCATCACTGCCATCATATTACGCAGGTAGATCTGCAATCCGCTGTTTTTACGCCCATCATTTTGGATCATATCCACCAGCATCTGCTCCTCCGGGCTCACAAAACCAGGTTGCTGCCCTTCATAACAAGCCTCGAGAAGTGTCTGTTGGCGTTGTAACAAATCAACCTTCTCTTGTTTTGGGTTTGCATCACAATCAAGGAGATCATCCAGCCAACGGAAGTAGGCGTAAGACCGAAAAGCATCCTGAACGCGATCCCGATTGGCTAAAAGGCGGAACGTATAATAAGTCTGCCGGCTGCCCTATCCTGGTGATCCGGGCAGGTAAATCTGACGTATCCACTTCCTCAGGCAGTCTTGTAGGAATCATCATGGTGATCATGTCTTTTTCAGCTTTCCTGATTTCGGTTTATAAGTATACTCCCAAAATTATTACAGGGAATTTATCTACCACCCTTAGAGAATTCTAAGTTTAACCACCATTGTCGACATGGCATGGGGAATGATCTCATGGGTTAAGGCAATTTAGCTTAGTTTTTGATGGACAATTGGGCAAACCGACCCATGGATCAAATTCAAAAAAAACAACGGGAGCCATATAATATTGACTCCCGTTGTTTGCAAATTGGAGGAGAATAATTAAGGGATTTAGGATCTACTCAGGCGGGAGCAAGACTGCATCAATTACATGGATCACGCCGTTCGCTGTTTCGATATCGGTGATGATGATCTCCACATTGTCGTTCAAATACACCTTACCATCTTTCACGGAGATCTGGACTTGCTTGCCTTCAAGGGCGGTATCAACCTTTTGCCCATCAAGCATAACCACATCCTCAGCCATCACTTTTCCACTGACCACATGGTAGAGCAAAATGCTCTTTAGGGTTTCCAGGTTTTCGGGTTTCAGCAAGTTCTCCACGGTTCCAGCAGGAAGCTTGGCAAATGCCTCATCAGTGGGGGCAAAGACGGTAAAGGGACCTTCGCTTTTTAGAGTATCAACTAACCCAGCGGCTTCCAATGCAGCCACCAAAGTCGTGAAGCGGCCATCTGCTATAGCAGTATCAACGATGTCAGACAACTTTTCTGGAGGAAGCAGTACGGAATCAATTACATGGATCACACCATTCGAGGTTTCGACATCTGTCAGAAGTACCTTTGCATCATTGATGTTGACATTTCCCATGTCTTCTTTGATACTAACGGACTCACCTAGAACAGTCTTGGCGCTTTCCAACATGGTCACATCCTCAGCCATCACCTTACCGGAAACAACATGGTAGAGCAGGATATTCTTAAGAGTCTCCAGGTTCTCAGGTTTGAGCAGGTTTTCTACGGTTCCGGCGGGCAGTTTAGCAAAAGCCTCATCGGTTGGTGCAAAAACTGTGAAGGGACCTTCGCCTTTAAGGGTTTCAACTAATCCTGCAGCCTGGACCGCAGCCACGAGGGTGGTGAAGCGACCATCTGCAACAGCAGTGTCAACAATGTCGGATAACTTTTCAGGCGGAAGCAGAACTGCATCAAGAACATGGATAACACCATTTGAGGTTTCTACATCGGTGATGATTACCTGAACATTATCGTTCAAATAAACCTTGCCGTCTTTCACAGAGATCATCGCCTGCTCGCCTTCCAGGGCAGTATCAACCTTTTGACCATCAAGCGGAATTACATCCGCAGCCATCACTTTTCCACCAACAACATGGTAGAGCAATATGTTTTTAAGGGTTTCGAGATTCTCGGGCTTGAGAAGGTCTTCTACTGTTCCAGCGGGAAGCTTGGCAAAAGCATCGTCGGTGGGTGCAAACACGGTGAAAGGACCTTCACCCTTTAAGCGTGTCTACTAATCCAGCGGCCTGCACCGCTGCTACCAGAGTCGTAAAGCGGCCATCCGCTACTGCCGTATCAACGATGTCGGACAAGGCTGGTGCGGGAGGCATTTGAGTTTCCACCGGTGCAGGTGGCTGCGTGGGGGCGGGGGTTGAAGCTGGTGAACATGCAGCTAAAACAATCGAAGCAATCAACAAAACAAACAGGGTTACATATGGTAAACGTTTCATGGTTATCTCCTTTGAGATATTGTACATATTTTGTACATAATTTTCATAATTATATACAATACCTATACATTGTCAAGCGTATTTCCACTCTCTCATCAAACTTTAATATATTAATGGGTTTATAAGCTGGTTGGTATTACCAGTTAACTTACACCTTAATGTGGTACTGGAGGTTGAAAACCCAGTCCTTAAACGCCTTCTATAAGGCTTAATCTCGAGGGCTTTAGAACACTTTTCTTTTCAATCAGCGGGATTGGCCAAGGATAAACACGTCTTACAAAATCTACATATGCGACCTGGAGCACATAAAAACTCTTCGTCTGCTTTGACAATTGTGAAAACAATGTATCGTTTAAGCAGAAGTGATAAGATTAACGTATTCGCTAGAATGATCATAGATATCGGGAGGGTGTTATGGATTCCAAAATGCAATCCACAGCCTTGGCTTGTTTGAACGATGAACTCAATGGAGCATACCTTTACGATGCCCTCTCAAAAGCCGAGAAAGACCCCCGCCTGTCAGAAGTTTACCGGCGTATGGCAGCAGTTGAGCGCAATCATGGTGACTACCTGGGTTGAACGCCTGAAAGAAGACGAGGTAAAAATCCCAGACTTTTCACCCAGTTGGCGTAGCCGAACGCTGGGTTGGGCTGCCAGACACCTGGGTGTAGGGACCGTGTTACCCACCGTAATTGGGAATGAGCGTAAAGATACCCGAAAATATGCCCATACTCCTGGTGGTGCAGAAATGGGAGCAGATGAAGCTTCGCACAACCGGCTATTAAGCCACGTGGCGAGTACTATGAAAGGTGGGATGGAGGGCGGTGCTCTGGCTCAGCTGGAAGGCAGGCACCGTGCTGGGGGAGGTAATGCCCTGCGGGCTGCCGTATTAGGTGCGAACGATGGGTTGGTATCAAACCTGAGCCTGGTAATGGGTGTGACTGGGGCATCCCTGAACAATTCAGCCATCCTGATCACTGGCTTTGCTGGATTATTGGCTGGGGCAATTTCTATGGCTTTGGGTGAATGGCTTTCGGTGCAGAGCTCAAGGGAACTCTATCAGCATCAGATTAGTATTGAGAAAGCAGAACTGGCGGCGGCACCAGAAGAGGAAGCCGAAGAGCTGGCTTTGATCTACGAGGCGCGCGGCCTACCCAAGGATGAAGCCCAGCGTATGGCACAGCATATCATCAGCGATCCAAGCTCCGCACTTGAAACCCTCTCACGTGAAGAACTCAATGTCGACCCCTCCGAGCTGGGTGGCTCAGCTTGGGAAGCTGCTTTGACCTCTTTCTTCCTTTTTTCAATCGGTGCGATCATCCCGGTGCTACCTTATGTTTTTCTGAGTGGCACTAACGCTGTAGCTGTCAGTATGATCTTCAGCGTGGTTGGATTATTCATCATCGGAGCTGGCATCACCCTATTCACCGGCCGAAGCGTGCTATATTCAGGCATTCGACAGGTATTGTTTGGTCTGGTTGCAGCAATGGTCACCTTTGGCATCGGTCGGCTGATTGGGGCGAACCTGGGCGGGTAAGGCGTTGGTTTTGATTTTGGATAATTCCTGACAGCATGAAGAGCGGAGCTAATGCTTCGCTCTTCATGCTGTCAGATCCAGGCTGACCGTGGTCAACGATCAAAATCAGCCCCCTGACTGACCTTCCCGTTAAGTGCCTGGGCGTAATATCAGCTATACTTTTCCCAATCTAACTCCCAGTCACGTTCATCCTATGTCCTATTTGATGATTATTGGTAAGTAGAAATAAGGGGTTTCCACATGCATTTTCGAAACGCTGGGGATTCCATTCACGAACACGGTGATCATTACTGGCCCTTCCTGGAAGTCAGTAATAGGCATCGAGCTATAGGCTGTGCTGGTGAAGGTGCTGGGAGTTGCCCACAGCCATTGCTCATTATCCAGGCGTCTAATCTGGACCAGGGGATAATTGGTCGCAGAACTACTAGGTCCCCCCGCCCGATCCTTCGGTAAACTGATAACCGCGAAAACCCAAGCCAGTGAAGGCAAGCTCGCTGCCGATTTCCAACGCTGCTAATTTTGAGCTAATCGTTGGACGCCAAGCGTCCTCGAAGCCAAGCCCCTGATCATACATCTCTGCACTGGTTAGATAGCCGCTAGAAGGATACATTTGACCTGCTGTGATGAGCACCTTGCCGTTCAGTAATAACGTCTGGGTGTGACCGTAACGGGCAGTGCCCAACGGATTGATGGTTGTCCATGTATTTGTCTCCGGATCATATACTTCAGCACTAAGGAGAGAATCTGAGCCGTCAAATCCCCCTGTAACGAGTACTTTACCACTCGGTAATAATGTCGTCGTATGATAGACACGGGCGGTATTTAAAGATGCAACGTCCGTCCAGGTGTCCATGTCTGGATCGTACAATTCGACACTATCAAGAGATTCGTAGCCAGGTGATCGATCCTCCCACAACTAATACCTTGCCGTTCGGTAACAGCGTTGCTGTATGGGAAAATCGGGCAGTGTTCAATGGATCTCCAGGTGTCCAACTGTCTCCGATGGGATCATATACCTCGGTGCTGGAACCGCTGGCACCCCATCCTCCTGCGATAAGTACCTTGCCACTCGGTAAAAGCGTTGCCGAGTGTGCATAACGGGTGGTGTTCATCGAGGCAACAGTAGTCCAACTATTTCCAATTGGATCATACACCTCAGCACTGTCTAGGTCGCTACCATTCCAGCCCCCCACAACAAGCACCTTACCGGATGGTAGTAATGTCGCAGTATGTACGGTACGGGCGAAATTTAGTGGTGTAACAGTTCTCCAGTTGTTCATCCTTGGATCATACACCTCTGCGCTGGAGTCTCCGCTGAAACCACTGGTGGTGTATAACCTCCTGCAACCAGTACCTTACCGTTCGGGAGGAGTGTGGTTGTGTGAGCATAACGGGCATTATTAAGCTGGGCGACGGTCGTCCAGGTGTCTCCGTTCGGGTCATATACCTCTGCATTGCCGACAGAACTGCCGTTGTCGGTGCCCCCAGTAACGAGTACTTTACCACTCGGAAGCAGTGTCGCTGTATGGAAGGTACGAGCATTATCTAAGCGGCTCGGCAGTCGATCCAGCTGCTTTCACTTGGATCATACACCTCGGCGCTACCCAGAGCAACATCGTTGTAACCTCCGGAAACTACTACCGTTGCCACTTGGTAATAATAATCGCAGAATGACTATAACGCGCAGTATTCAATGTTGCCCCTAACGTCCAGGTGCCTAAATCCGGATCGTACACCTCTGTGCTGGCATAGCGCTTACTACCGTTATAACCTGCGATAATAAGTACTTTTCCATTCGGTAATAAAGTCGCTGAATGAACATAGCGGACTGAATTCAACGGAGCGATGGTTGTCCAGGTATTTCCAATAGGATCATATAACTCAGCACTATTCAGTAGGTATGTTGCCGGTTGCCACTCCCCCAGTGACTAATACAGTACCATCCGGTAAGGAATGTTGCTGTGTGAGCATCGCGACCAGTATTCATCGGGGCGACTTCCGTCCATATATTCTAGGTTCGGATCATATACCTCGGCACTGGTTTGATAATTTAGAAACAAATCTCCTCCAGTGACCAGTACGTTACCGCTGGGCATCAGGGTTGCTGTATGCCCGGCACGGCCATTATGCATCGACGCAACCGGGCGTCCAAGTGTTCGCTCCTGGATCAAACACCTCCGCGCTGACGTCGCCACTGTTGATGCCGTATCCTCCAGCAACCAGTACTTTCCCATCTGGCAGCAACGTTGCCGTGTGATAGTCACGACCGGTGTTCAAGGTGCAACAGTAGTCCAGTCATTCGCCTGCGGATCATATAGCTCTGAGGTAGCAACAAGACTACCGTTGTAACCACCTGTGACCAGCACTTTACCGTTGGGTAATAGCGTTGCCGTATGAGCATAACGGGGGATGCTTAGTGAAGGGAGCACCGTCCAAGTATTCGTGTCAGGAGCATACAGTTCCACACTGTCTAAAACACTACCTGCCATCTATACCTCCCACAACCAGCAACTTGCCATCCGGTAGGAGAGTGCGTACTCTGAGCATAGCGGGCAGTATTTAGTGAGGCTGACGATTGTCCATGCCGGATCTGCAACCACAGGCGTCTGCTGAGCAGTAGTTATGCTGCTGTATGACAGAACCATGCAAAAAGCTATCAGGACTGCGAGTAAAGTTCTTTTAGTCATATTATCTCCATGTATAGAATTGTAGGAATCTTTCGTTACGGTTTAATTCTAAATTGAACCTTTAAATTATAAGTGGATTTTAAGAAACTTAAGTATTCCGATACTTAACAATTTTGTAAGTGAGCCAGGCACATGACAGGTATTGTTTGGATTGACTGCTGCGGTGGTCACCTTTGGTATCGGACGGCTGATTGGAGAGATCCTAGTCCGGTAGGGAAATGGTTGGTTTATTCAACAACTGTATTTATAAAAACTATCCCAATTAGATTATCATTTCTTTATTATTAGGAAGTGCTCTTTTCATTGCAGCAATCAGCTGATCTTGGAGACCGTCAACAAATGGATCAACCACCTGCCGGGAGCTATCCTCATCGTACCAGGCGATGATCTCCTCGTGCTCCTAGCCAAAACGGGATTGTTGGTCGGAATTGCGGCACAAGCTGGCGTATTTTGCGGTTATCAAAGATCATGCTGTGCGCCTTATCACCCAGCAGTGAGGCACCCCATTTCGGGTCATACCTGGCGATAAGCTCGGATGGGACATGTACCAGCTGTGGTTCTACCCCTGCAGCCTGGCCAACGATGGTGTAGATTTGGTTCCAGCTCAAGCATTCATCGGATGTAATGTGGAAACTTTGGCCGATGGCATGTGGATTACCCAGCAATCCAAGGAAACCAACCGCGAAATCACGGTGATGTGTCATCGTCCAAAGTGAGCTGCCATCGCCGTGCACGACCACCGGTTTACCTGCCCGCATCCGTGCAACCGTGGTGTAACCTCCATCAAAAGGAAGCGAAGTCCGATCATAGGTATGCGATGGGCGCACGATTGTGAATGGGAAGCCTTCCTGCACTCCGGCTTGTTGAAGGATGGCTTCACAGGCTGCCTTGTCACGCGAGTACTGCCAGAAGGGATTGTCCAGAGGTGTGCTTTCCGAGATGGGCAAAAAACTGGGTGGTTTCTGGTATGCTGAAGCTGAGCTGATGAATATATATTGCCTGGTGCGTTTACGAAAAAGCTCCAGGTCGGTTTTAACCTGATCAGGGGTGAAAGCCACCCATTCTACCACCACATCAAATGTCAGATCACCAAAAATCATCTCTACCGAAGCCGGCTGCCTGATATCAGCACGAAGCGTAATTGCACCATCCGGTGCAGGACGAGCAGAGTGTCCTCGGTTGAGTAAATAGAGATCGATGCCATTTCGAACTGCCAGCTCTGAACATGCTGAGCTGATGATCCCAGTCCCACCAACAAACAGTACTTTCATAAGATATCCTTTTTATGCAGATTTATTCCGGTATATAGGGTGCCTGGCGATCGATATTGCCAACAAACTGCGGTAGATCGGTATGCCCCAACATTTGCCGGATAGCCAGGTTTTCCCCAGTGTGGTACCAGTAGTGGTAGATCATACGTTGGAATAATGAACCATAAGTACGCTGTAGCTTTGTTCCGTCTGTTTTAACAACGCAACTCCTGAAGCTTTTCACTCGTTATAGTCTCCAACCAGGGATTACCGCTCGAGGTGATATTTTGCCAGATTTTCAGCATCTCGACCAGTGAGGGGGTGCTTGCTGGAGCCCCATAGGCAAACAGCTCTTCGATCTCCGGATATGGAATTTGTCCTTGCCCATAATAGAGGATATACTTCTGCTCCTGCCAGGCAAGATGACCAACGTTCCAGCTGATGCAATTCATTGGTAATAATCGCTTCGCTGCATCTTCCTCGTTAATCCTTTAAGTGCTCGCTTGAACTCAGCGCGTGAAATCTTAACTGTAAGGCGAGGGGATGTGTCGCTGCCATTATTCTCTCCACATAAGTAACCTAAAGATTGTTGATGGTAAGGATCAACGATCCAATTCACTATTATATTATATGGATATACAACTGAGTTTCCCCGGTAAGTGATTAATCGGTTTAAGCAGCCAGGTGGTCAACCAGGAATGTCGAATTTTCGATATTTACCTCCTTGAAATATAGCTTGTCACATTTTACGAAGAGAACAGTATCTAATGGAGTCAGTGCTGGAGGTAAATAAATTGACTATCATTCGCGAACAGGCCCTTATCTTCACCCAGTAATATTTAATGGATCATTGCCTCAATAAATACTGGTATGTTCGCAGATATTTTTACCAGCAGATAAGCCATTATTCATCCCAGAAAACTATCATCAAAATGAAAGCTCATCTAAATTAATCCGGGCAGGTATGAACCTGAATTGTCGTGTGAACGACCCCGCTATCGTGGGGATCATCGCTTTATAAATGTCGGGTGATTTGGATATTTCGTTACAACGGAAATTTCTGATGAGTAAATGCCTGGTCCGATGGACCATATGTGCAGGTCAGAGACCTTTGTATCTTTAAAACTCTCCAGGACACTGGTGATCTTCCTCCGGACTTCGAGGGAGCTTTGATGGTCCAACAATACAATGGTTGTCCCTTGGATCAGTCCAACTGACCAGCGAATCACCATGATAGCACCCACGATTCCCATGACTGGGTCCATCCAAACAAGATCAAAGTATTTCGCACTAGCAGAGCAATAATTGCCAAAACCGAAGTCATGGCATCGGTTAACACGTGTAAATACGCTGCTTTCAAATTATGGTCAACACCATTGGAAACATGGGCAAGATCGTCATGGGGATGGTCATCATGGTGATGATCGTGGTCTGAATGACTGTGCTCTTCGTGATCATGAATTTCATGCTCGTGTTCGTGATGGTCATGCGCTCCGTGATCGTGATCACCATGGGCATGGGTATGATTCTTTTCCCCAAGGATCAGCATACTGACCCCATTTACAACCAGGCCAATCACTGCGACTGTGATGGCCTGATTATAAGAATTTCGACTGGATTGATGATGCGAATAATACTCTCATAAGCCATGAATAGCGCGATAAAAATAAGGATCATGGCGCTCGAATATCCTGCCAGGGCATTCACCTTCCCGGTCCCAAAACTAAAACGCTGATCATGAGCATGCTTACGGGCGTAGATATAGGCAAAGAATGTGATTCCAAGCCCAATCATATGGGAACCCATATGGATGCCATCCGCAGTAAGTGCCATCGATCCAAAAATGATCCCGGCCGCAATTTCACCAACCATCATTAACCCCGTCATGATGATGACGAACAGCGTGCGCCGTTCTCCAGACCGGATTTGATCCTGTCCGAAAGACATGGGTATGCTGCCATTGTGCAATTGTTTCTGTGTGCATGGTATCTCTCCGAAGTCGGATGACAGAAAAACATTGTACCTCAAAATGAGCATACGAGAAAGTATACAAATTATGATGAATTTTAAAGTACTCACACAGTGATAAAGTAAATGAACGAGGATAAAGCATACGCGCCCCACACTTGAATAGAATATACGCAGGGAAATCAGTCGCCCATCAAATACTTAGGCCGACTATATTTAAACGTAAATAAATGGAGGTACTCAATGACAGAACGTAAAAAAGTTAGCCCTGCCATACTTGTTCGACAAGGTCCACAATCATGAACCGATCACCTGGCTCACCTGTTACGACTACCCCACAGCCTACCTGATGGAGCAGGCTGGTCTTGACATGATCCTGGTGGGAGACAGCCTGGCGATGACCATGCTTGGTTTTGAGACCACTTTCCAGCTACCATGGATGACATGATCCGCCATTCAGCTGCTGTCCGGCGTGGAACACCCAACTGCCTTCATCGTTGGAGACATGCCATATATGAGCTATCAGCCCAGTGTGGAGACTGCCATCCGCAACGCCGGGCGACTTCATGGCTGAAGCAGGATGCGATTTCGATCAAGCTGGAGGGCGGGGTGGAAATGGCTGACCGTATTCATGGGATCGTGAATGCCGGTATCCCTGCGGGTGGCCATTTAGGGCTCACCCCGCAAAGTGCCTCTGCATTGGGAGGTCACAAAGTGCAGGGAGGGAAGCCAAATCGGCCAAAAAGATCATCGATTCTGCCAAAGCACTTGAGCAGGCGGGGGCTTCGCCATCCTCCTTGAAATGGTCCCAGACCGAATACGCAAGCTGATCACCGACCGAGCTGAGAACTGCATCATCCTGAGGTTCGTATCCGGACCACATGCTCATGGTCAGCTAGTTGATCTATCACGAGATGTTTGGAGTCTACCCACGCTTCAAACCACGTACGGCCAGGTGTGGAAATGCAGGCGAGGTGATTCTAAATGGTCTTAGCAATATGTTCCGAAGTATCAGACAAAACCTTCCCCCAACCAGAACATTGGTTCACTATGA
>CAVTQM010000004.1:0-14255 GCA_963736805.1 uncultured Chloroflexia bacterium | reverse complement strand
TATGAATTCTGTAGACCAGCTCAAAAGATTTCTGTAGAATAAAAGCATTTTGAATATTTATCCAGACCATTTCCCTGTCATCCGGGAAGATCAGACTGCCATAAGCAGTGACATAATTCATGATCAGGTCATCCGCCTGGTATCCTGTTAATGCATAACAGCCTTGACTGGCATACTCGAGGGTATGGTTCCAATCGACCCGGCATTGGTATGCCATGCCAGGGATGTGGTCGATAAGTGTATTTACCAGCGGGAGAAATCTCCCTCACTACAACATCTGTGTCCAGGTTTGCACTTCCTAATACTAAAAATAGGGTGATTAAGATCTTATGATATTAATTCACCCGAACTAAATGAGGCAGCTGGTTAACCGGCACATTAACCTTGCTTTCCTGCTGGTATGCGACCATATTTGCAGCCAGATCAACCAGGTTGGCAGGGCGGATTGAATATAGCCAGTTTTGGTCTTCTGGGCTCAAATTCAAATGTCTCGCCCTGGTAACCAGAAGCAACCGCAATCTCAGGATTGGTCAGCAGCATATTTCGAAAACTTTTACTGACCACAGCTGCGCTGACAAGCGGTTCGATTCGTGATTTAAAGGAAAACTATCTGCTGCCGAATGACGGGTGTCATGGGTGTATCTATCAGTAACATTGGATTTTTGCGCTTCAGAATTCATAATGCGATGATAAATGTCTGATGGCGAATAAAATATAAGTTGGATGGGTGGATGCAAAGCATTGTCGGTTAGCTGCCCACATCACCATGGATGGGTACACCTAAAATAATGCCACGTGAAGCAGCCAGAGCGATCACTATAAATGCCAGGCGGATATAGCGGGAATCGATCTTATTGAGTTTTAAATATATAGCAGAAAGACGGGTGTTCATTTGATTATCTCCTCTAAATAGAATATGGTATAGCTTGGTTCACATATTATTACGCAGTCCTGTCCTCTGGAAATAGTCTATTCATTCCCAATGAAAAACCCCATTTAAGGGGTTTTTTTACTGTTTTATTGCTGGATCAGCGAATCAATTTATATAAATCTTCAGTTTCAACAGAGGGTTCTAAACCCAGCTCATCCCTTAAATATTGTCTGCACAGCTCGTATTGGTTGACAACACCGGATCGGTTCCCAAGCGCTGCATAGGCATGCATGGCCAGGCGATGTGCCAGGAATTCCATACAATGATTCTCAGCCAAGATGGTCTGGCAGTGCAGTAATGCTGTTTGGGGTTCTTTTTGTTCAAGATGAAGCTGGGCCAGGGTGAGCAGTGTGTGTTCATGCATCTGGGTCAACCGGCTTCGATCAGTCATCACCCAATCACCGTCGCCTTCCGGGAAATATTCTCCTTGATAGAGCTGGATGGCTTCTTTCAACAGCTCGATCTTCTTTATAGGATTTACAGCCTCCTCAGCCTGAATGATCTTCCTCTCAAAGTCCTGAACATCGTAGCTGTAATCAATGTCTGAATTGAATAAATACCTGCGTTCGGTATTTATAATGACATCTTGGCCCAATGCATAGCGCAGGTAATAAATGGTGTTCCGGAATTGCAAGCGAAGCTGTTCAGTTGAGCTGTCTGGCCATAAAATGACCCCAATTTCATCCCTGGTCATGCTTTTATGGGGGTGAGACAGGAGCAGGAAAAACAGCTCACGGGCACGTTTCTGATTGATCCAGGTGGGATTGGTCACAGGTTTCCCATCGATTTTTACCTGGGAAATACCCAAGGCATAAATGCTTAATCTGGGCGGGATGAGCAGTACGGTGGCTGCATATGGGCGTAAGCGCCGCCTTAGGGAAGCAATATGTCGTTCAAAATAATCAATCTGACTTAATAGCTTCACACACCCAGGACCGATATTGACGTCCTCCACCAGGCTTTTTATCTCTTGTTTAGCGTTTCTCCCCACAACGATCAATGGTTGGAGGCTGTCCAAATCTTTTACCAAAGCGAGCACTTGCTCCATTGATTTATATACATATTAGAACTCACCAACTGACCGGTAGGCAGGGCATAATAACAGAGCTGCGCTGGCGGCTTCCAGCTTTTGTCCGCTCTCTATAAAAAGCGAAAATGCATCGGAAAGTTGGGTGATTGCTTTTTGGTTCTTGGCTTCATACAGAGAAAGGCTGCCGGCTTCCAATAACCAGATACTCTTCTCAAAATTGGATTGGCTATGTTGGATTAACTTCTCGGCAGATCGAAGATAAGCGCTGGCATTCGAAAGTTTACCTTCCCGCCGGGCAAGGGTCAATTCAGCCAGGTCAACATTCAACAGGAGAAAATGGTCGTTCAGAGCCTGGCAGGCTTTGCGGGTTTTCTCAAAAGCGTCCCTGGCGCTGTCATTGGCCTCCAAGTCTGAATATAGGATACCAAGGTTTAATAACAGGTAAACCTCACTGCGCAGTATTCCATTGCTCCTTGCGAGGGCTAGTGCTTGTTCGAATAATTTTGCAGCTTCAATATAGTTCCCTGACAAATGATATAAACCGCCCAGGTTATTTAAAACAAAGGATTGGCGGGTGGAGTTCCTGACCTCTTCCCAGTAGGCGAGTGCCTGTTCATAGTGCTTGACTGCCTGGTTGGTCTTCCCTTGAAGTTGGCAGCATATACCCAACTCCATGCGCACCATCGCCATATTTTGTTCATCTTTAACTGCTTGAAATAGTGAAAGAGATCGATCCAGCATTTGAGTGGCTTCATCGATCTGTCCATGGTGCTGCAGGCTCACACCCACTGCACAGCAAGCATCCGCCTGGGCTGTCCGCAGTGAAGGTTCTCCTTCGGAGAACTTAATCGCTTCCAGACCGTCATGGATTGATTCTTGATACTTCCCCTGAAATCGGTAAGCGGCTGCCCGCCGCGCTAATGTGCGAGCCAACCCAGGCAAGTCTTGGGTTGCTCGTTGGGTAACTTCAGCCCGGTTTAGATATTCAAGGCTTTTTTCTAATTGACCCTGGATGAGCAGTACGGTACCTTTATGGGAAAGCAGGATTGGACGAGTTTCCAGGACTTCAACTGGCAGTTCATCAAGCCATTTGGCAAGTAGAGCGAATTGTGCATTGCGGATGAGTGAGCTACCTGATCTCTCGATCAGGTCTGCCACAGCCAAATTATCCTTGATACGGTTATACAATGTATAAGCACGACCCCATTCTTCCCGCTCGGTATATACTTCAGCCACTTTGCGAAGTAGACTTTCCACTTCGCCAGGTCTTTCCTTTTCAAATTGCGCCTTTAAAAACTCACCAAATAAGTGGTGGTAGCGCAGCCACTTTCCATCCTCACCGACTGGCAAGACGAACAGGTTGTTGCTAACGACCTGGTTGATCAAATTCCGCCAGTTGACTTCTGTACCCCAAATGGAGGCACAAAAAGAAGCATCAAATTCCTCTAAAAAAGAAGTGCACAGCAGGAAGTCTCGGATTTCCGTTGTTTGTTGGTCCAGAATTTCTTGAGCCAGGTATGTATAAAGCTCTACTCCTGTGACCCTTGCAGCTCTCATTTGGTTGGTCATTCCCTGGCCCATCACCTGGGCAGACAGCATTAATCCAGTAATCCAACCCTCCGTATCGCGAGCAAGGTCTTGGGCAGCAGTATCGGATAGGGTCACACGATAGTACTGCAGCACAAAGGATTGGATTTCGTCTGATCTGAACGCCAATTCTTCAAAGCCAATACCGCCCACTTGTGAACGTGCAACCAACAAGGGCAGGTCAGGCAGGCTGAGCAGGGTGCGCGAGCTAAGGATCAAATGACAGTTTTCGGCTGATTCATTGATAAATCGGCTGATAAACGTCTGTATATCTTTTACATTACTAACCAAGTGGTAGTCATCAAGGATGATCAGGAAATGTTCCTGGATATGTTCGTAGGCATCATTAACAATTACCGACACGAGCTGATTGATATCGGGATTGAATTGATTAATGGCTTTTAATGCAGCCTTGGATGCTTCGCCAAATTCTGGGAAACGTCGGTGTAGCGCAGAAATAAAAAAAGAAAAAAACCTTTCCGGAGACTGGTCGAGGTCATCCACCGCATACCAGCAAACCGGAAAATCTACCTGGTAGGAAAAATCCAATAATAATGAGGTTTTACCATATCCAGCGGGGGCAATTACCAGGATTAGTTTTTCATCCAGTAAATCATATAGCAAATTGATCAAGCGCTGCCGAGTGAATAAATCTTTGCGGCGCTGAGGAAGGATGATCTTGGTGGGGGTTGGTTGTCTTGCCATATACTTATCAGGTTGGTTATTAACCATTTTTAGTATAGCATACTACTTTAGGATTCATCCAAGGTTGTGTTGTTGGCCTGATGAATTGATCTGCTACTGAATTTACTCTAAACCATGCAATTTCAAAATGGTTGGGCGGAATTAACCCCCATAATTATTTTGTCACCCCACAACGCTCTCAGCAGATGATGAAATCTCTGTGGATGAGCTTATCATTTTAGGCATCATCATGAAACTGGTTGCCTGGCTTATGCTGGTATCAACTGAACTGAGCAATCAGGTCAGTTGAGTGCTTGATCACTTTGTTATCACCCATTGCCACGAAACCATGGGTGAGTCCAATTCCCTATCCAGGAACGGGCAAGATTACATTAAAAAAAAGCGAGCCCACCTTTGGGCTCGCTAATATGCATACTAATTCAGTTTACGCCTGTTCCTGGATTTTTTCAGACCAGGAACATCCTTCCATGATCATTTCAAGGGCCATGGTATGGCTGCATGTTTGGCGGGTTAGGAAAAAATCACAATCACAGTGCCAGGCATTTTCGTTATACTTCACAGTGTGGGGGTTATTATCCCCTTCGAAGGTTACCAAGAGTGAGTTTACATGGATGCGTTCACGCTGCTCGGCATAGCGTTTTGCTTTTTCTCGCTTGCGGGTCAAGCCAGAATCCATATCTTTCCAATTGTCTCCTTTCGTTATCAGATTTTTTTTATAAAAGGCACACGTTTAACAAACGCGTGCCCATACTATCTTTAACTCATATTCACTTTTAAGAGAAAAACTCGCATAGCGGTATCTTCTCCGATTAAATTCAGTATAAGTCAAATTGAAAGTAAAGTCAATCTTCTTGTATGACTTATACCCTACGATTCACCTACATTATTTCCGAGCTGGCTGCTTAGAGTTGATATTCCATCCAGATCAATGTCTGGTGAGGATAGAAACCTGCCTGACGGAGTAAATCTACAGCCAGTCCGGAAGGTAAATTCAAACTTAGAGGTTGTTCCTGACGTATAGACTTGCGAGCTTTGGTCAATAAAAAAGAAACAGCCTCATCATCCAATTGTTCAGGAACTGCCAGCCATAATGGGTCTGTAAATCCACTTCTGTGTTTCCAGGTGAGGACACCTTTTAGCTGTTGATCGCGCTCGACGCTCCAGTGGGTGGGATATTCAAGGGAGAAGAATCGGTAAATTCCTCCCAATACATCGACACGGAATAAATTCCAATCGAATGGCATGTTCCATTCAAGCTCAGGAGGATAAAACGCGCTTCAGCCAATCTCTCTGTCTCGACCAATGTTCCGAGCGGCGCTTGCTGACCTGGACGCCAATAGCAGCTGGGCTTTCATCAAAACTTGGTCCACTGTACCAGCTGGTACGGCGAAGGCATTCTGTAAAGCCACTCGTTTTATAGATATGGATTGCACTCGGATTGTCATCTCTCACTTGGAGCATTGTGCTGACTGCTTTGTGGTAGCGTGCATGATCAAGGGCAGTTAATGTAAGCGCGCGGGCAATGCCACGTCCACGATAGTCTGGGTGCGTGGCAACATTGGCGATCATATAGCCTCGCTTACCTTTTAAATTGATCGGGATCAAGCTCAAATTACCCACCAGCTGCCCGTCTTCTTCCCATATGTATCCTGATGGCGGCATGGGTGCTTGATCGATCATACTGCTTGCCCAACCGAGCATGCTGGCATTTTGGGCAGCCTTGCGCATTTCCTTCAGATATTGTTTACCTTCTGGATCAAGGGTATCGTAGAAGCACAATTCGACCAGGTCTGCAACCTTGTGCAAATCGCGACGCATATCAAGCTTACGTAAATGACCTTGGGCAGTAGCAGGTATGGTAATTTCCATGACCATATAAGGCTCATTTTACTCTATTTGGCTTACTCGTGCTGTATATGCAGGATGAACAAAAGCGAAAAATTACGAGTATATCTATTAATTGATTTCTCTATCAGATAATTCTGATATGATTAACCCGAGCTGCTTGGTGTGTTGATCAAGTGAAGGTAACAGCCATGTGAGAAAAACCTCCACATGGATTGTGTGATTAATTTTTCATCTATAATTTAATCAATCATCACGATGTTTAAATATTTTTTCCGCCGCCTAGCCATTTTCCCGCTTGCCTTGATCCTAATCCATTTTCTAGGCTTCTCGTATGCTTATATTGCCCGACCGCTCCGGGCTGCCAGAACACCGTATTTGCGAGAACAAGTAGAAAATCCACTGCCACTGCTTGTGACGTATCAGCAGCATATCCAAGACATATTAAGCGGCTCATTATTCGAACCCGCTGAAAAAGGTCCTCAGATTGGATCGTTTGCACAGGGCATGTGGAATTCCTTTGTTGCCAGCCTGGGCTTATTAGTAATTGCCCTGATTCTAAGTACCCTGTTTGGTGTGTTATTAGGACTGCTTGCCGTGCGTAACCAACCTCCAAGTATACGGGGTTGGTTTACCCCATTCACTTCCCTCGGATTGGCGATGCCAAGTTTTTATATTGGCAGCCTGAGCATCTTAGCCATTATTTTTGTTTCCATGGCGAATGGCTCAGCAGATGAAAAGCTATTACCTATTCGCGGCTTTGGTTGGGATACCCACCTGGTGCTGCCTGTTTTTGCGCTGATGTTATTCCCCACGGTGCAAATTGCCCAGGTGACTGCGAATTTAATGGTGGGCGAGCTCGGAAAGCAATACATAATTGCGGCACGAAGTTTTGGCCATACCTGGCATGATATCCGCTGGCGGCAAGCCATGCGCAATATCCTTGCTGCAGTAATCCTCACGATTGCCAAAACATTTCGGATCCTGGTCGGTGAATTGGTTGTGGTTGAATGGCTGTTCAACTGGCCTGGGTTGGGCAGGTTGTTAGCCTCCACCCTGGTTCCTGGAAAACTAAGCACCAACCTGGGGGCTTCACGCTTATTTCTTGATCCGCCGATCATTGCATTTGATATTGTGATCATTGCTGCCTTATTTCTACTGGCAGATATGCTCGCATCGGCGATTGTGCGTATCGTCGACCCGCGCCTGAGGAACCAAGACGAGCGTAACCAACCTGGAGGTCTCGGGTGAGCATCGATATCTTCACGGAAGCTCAACAAGCCATGCAGCGCGGTGAAAAAATCCGTGCCCGAAAATTGTTGAGCCAGGTGCTTTATTCAGACCCACGGAATGAGCAAGCCTGGTTATTAATGGCCCGGTTAGCGGATTCTGAAGAACAGGTGATAGATTGCCTGCAACGGGTATTGAGAATTAATCCAGATAACACCTCAGCGAAGACTGCCCTGGCCAGCCCTAAAACGTAAATCGAAACACACCAGCAAATGTGGCCACCACGATAAACGATATAAAACCCATCCAACCCATAAAGGCTGAAGGATGGAAAACCCCTGCTCAAACTCAGCAGGAAAAGCTAGTAGAGAAGCCCACCGCCCAGGTTCTCTCGAATGGGAAGGACTTCCGCGCACCAAGCCATAAGATCAACTGGTCTCTAATCATTGGCTCGATCATTGTCCTGTCTGTTTTCCTGGCTGCAATCATAGGACCATGGATCGCCCCTCAAGACCCATTGGAGGAACATGCGATTTTACAGGTCGGTGACAAATGGTTCATCCCTCCATTTGATACCTTCGAAGTTCAAGGTTATCCTTTAGGCTCCGATGAATTCGGGCGTGACTTGTTAAGCCGGCTCCTATACGCTGTCCGTCCCACTTTGATCATGGTCAGTATTGTTGCGGTGGTCAGGCTTTTCCTGGGGACTGTAATCGGTTTAGGGGCAGGTTGGTCCAACGGTCGTGTAGGTCGCATCCTGGATGGGATGATTTCGGCTGCTCTTTCAGTTCCGATCCTGATCGTTGCTTTAATCGCCATAGCCATGCTGGGAGCCGAGATTGGCATAATGGCATTTATTGTTGGATTATCGATCAATGGATGGGGGGAGACAGCCCGGTTCGTGCGCGAACAGACCTTGCTCATCAAGGGACAACTATATATTGAATCGTCCTATTCTTTGGGCGCTTCAAGCTTCCAGACGCTCATCCGGCACGTTCTGCGACAGATCATGCCCATGGTTTGGATGCTTTTTGCCTTTGAAATCAGCGGAACGCTGATGGTGACAGCTGGATTAGGCTTCCTGGGTTATTATATCGGCGGTGATGTATGGTTAGAGGTAGAAGATTTCGTGTCCCGCCGAACGAGTGGTGCACCGGAATTAGGCCAGATGTTAGCCACTTCGTGGGTCAATCTGCTAAAGCCCTGGCCGTTGGTTCTCACGGGGTCGATTATTTTTATCACTGTCCTGGGTTTTAATCTACTTGGGGATGGTTTACGCAAGCGCTTGAGTCCAGAGTACATCAATCGAAACAGCCCGGTTTCACTCTTCAGCCACCGCTTCAGCATGTGGTTCGAGCAGTCGGTTAGCTACCCAATTTCATGCTGGTTCAAGGCGAACCGCCTGCGGCCTATTTTAGTGATCACCGCTGTAATTGCCTTACTTGGGGGCTTCTATCTGATACAAAACTGGGTGGCCAATCGTTTCGATCCATCCCTGGCAGCACTATCTGTTCCTGGTGGACAGACCTGGGCTTCTAACCGGATTGATCCATATGGCACGTTATACATGAATTCCACTGGTCCTGCAGATCCACAAAAATTGTGGATTGTTAAGCATGCTGCAGGATTTTCAGGAAATCCTGTTATTTCCGCGGATGGGACGGTCTATGTGGCAGGATTGGATTCAGTCCTGCTTGCGTATAACCCCGACGGAACAACCCGTTGGGAAAGCAACCTACCCGAAATCCCTTCAGGTCCGCTTGCGATTGGACCCGAAGGATTCATCTATATAGCTGATTCCAAGGGCGGATTGACTGCATCCAGCCCTGATGGGAATATTTTATGGACTATTAAAACAGAACAGACTGGGAAACCCAATCATGGACCCATCGTCGCCTCCAACGGCACCATTTATTATCTACTAGAAGATGCGCGGGGTGATTCCTTGTTTGCTGTGCTACCAAATGGGGAACTGCTCTGGTCCATGCAGCCCACAACGCGCGCTGCAAATACCGGCATACGCCTCTCACCTGATGAGAAGTATGTATTCGTTAAAAATAGGGTGATTAACGCCATCGATGGTTCCATTGTGGAACTAACTTTACCCACACAGGATAGTGCCATCTATGGCAACAAAGCATTCCTGTTCGTGGGTGCAGATGGTAAAACCTACCTGCTGGCCGGGCATGTGGTCGTGCAGTGGACACAAACCTCCAAAGGATTTAACCAGGTGCAGAGTGCAGATTGGAACTACCGCGGGGCTGGTATCAGCCAAACCAGTGGCCTACCCGTAGACGCGGGTGTTACTCCAAAGGGCGAAATCTGGATATTCTACTCGGGTTTTTATGGAGGCACATCCGTGTATTGGCTGGACCCAACCGGAAAAATATTAGGAAATTTCTTCCCTCCTTACAATGAGAATACACGCTTGGTCGATGTGGATGGAACTGATTTAGCTTATATTTGCGGGACTGCGAACATCTCTGGACAAGGTCCAACGACAACCTGCCAGGCATATGCGCAAGATGGTACAGATCCAGTTTGGTCATATACCTTCCATGAAAGTGTTCAAGCTATCATAGGTGCAGCCGCCACAAGCGGAAGACTCTATGTCATTACACCCGAGGGTCTGTTGATTGCATTGGGAGATCTAGGGAATGCCACACCCGTACCAACCGGCACACCCTAAGGACCATTGCACTATATTTGGAGCAGTGAATATCTCATCTTGATAAATGTGTCCCGAACCTGCAGGGTTAATAGCCTGTATATATAACTCATATAGAACTCTTACACGGCACAGCTCTTGCACGTATCCACTCGATGTTATAATCCTCCTGACAAGGAAGGAATTTACCTATGATGCGATTTGATCGTTTTACTGAACGTGCCCAAGAAGCTGCTCAGCGCGCAGCTGAGATCATTCAACGCTACGGGCACAATCAGATAGATACTGAACACATATTACTGGCGTTGATTGAGCAACCCCAGGGTGTGATTCCACAGATTTTGGAATACCTTAAGGTTGACGCCAACGCCTTGACTGAACGGCTGGATTATGTTTTACGCACCAGCCCAAAAGCAAACATCTTTGGCGGGGGTGCAGGCCAAATATTCATCACCCCGCGCGTCAAGCGCATCATCGATCTGGCGAACGAGGAAGCCAACCGGCTCAAGGATGAATATATCTCTACAGAACATATCTTCCTGGCAATCCTAAACGAACGCAGCACACCAGCTGCCCGCTTATTGGAAGGCGCAGGCGTAACCCGCGAGCGGGTTTATGAGGCTGTCCAGCAGATCCGTGGTGGGCAGCGTGTCACTGACCCCCAGGCAGAGACACGTTATCGCACACTCGAGAAGTATTCGCGCGACCTGACCCAGATGGCTCGCGAGGGCAAGCTCGACCCAGTTATCGGCCGTGATACCGAGATCCTGCGTGTGATACAAATTCTCTCCCGCCGTACGAAGAACAATCCGGTGTTGATTGGTGAAGCTGGGGTTGGTAAAACTGCCATCGTCGAAGGCCTGGCGCAGAAGATCGCTTCCAATGATGTGCCGGAAATCCTGACCGGAAAACGCGTGATCGCCCTGGACCTGGGCGCTATGATCGCCGGTTCACGCTTCCGCGGCGAGTTCGAAGAGCGCCTCAAGGCTGCTATCGAAGAAATCCAGCGTGCTCAGGGTGAGGTCATTTTATTTATCGATGAGCTTCATACTGTCGTAGGTGCTGGAGCTGCCCAGGGGGCTATGGATGCCTCCAATATGCTCAAGCCTGCCCTGGCGCGTGGAGAGCTGCAGTGCGTAGGGGCAAGCACGTTAGATGAGTATCACAAGCACATAGAGAAAGATGCTGCACTTGAACGCCGTTTTGCTCCCGTGTATGTCGAAGAACCTTCCGTGGATGACACCATCCAGATGTTGCGTGGATTAAGGGATCGATACGAAGCCCACCACAAGGTAACCTTCTCCGACGATGCCCTTGTTGCGGCTGCCCGCCTGTCCTCCCGTTATGTGACTGACCGTCACCTGCCTGATAAAGCGATTGACTTGATGGACGAAGCAGCTGCCAAGTTGCGGGTGGCCTTATATTCGCTTCCCCCTGACCTGAAGGCAATGAAAAGCGAGGTCGACCGCCTGCATGCTGAAGAAGAGCAATCTGGATTATCGCGTGATTACGAACGCGCAGCCGAGAAAAAGGCTGAACGACTGCGATTGGAAACTGAGTTTAATACATTGCGCGATAAATGGGAGGGCGAGCATAAGCTGGATGAGGTGGTGGATGTCAATGACATCGCTTCTGTGGTAGCTCAATGGACAGGTATCCCTGTCTCCCAAATGATGGAAACTGAATCTGATAAGCTACTCAATATGGAAGTTCGTTTGCATGAGCACATCATCGGACAGGAGGAAGCCATCCATGCCATATCGGATGCCATCCGGCGTGCCCGTTCAGGTCTCAAAGATCCCCGGCGACCGATTGGTTCTTTCATTTTTATTGGTCCATCAGGTGTCGGGAAGACTGAACTTGCCAAAGCCCTGGCTGAATTCATGTTCGATGATGCAGAGGCCTTGATTCGCATCGATATGAGTGAATACCGAGAGCAGCACACCGTATCGAGATTATTTGGTGCGCCTCCCGGATATGTGGGTTATGAGGAAGGCGGCCAGCTCACGGAAGCTGTTCGGCGGCGTCCTTACCGGGTAATCCTGTTTGATGAAATTGAGAAAGCCCACCCAGAGGTATGGAATGCCTTGTTGCAGATCCTTGACGACGGTCGCTTGACGGATGGTCAGGGTCGCATGGTGGATTTCCGCAATTCAGTGCTGATCATGACTAGCAACCTTGGAACCGAGTACGTGCGTAAATCTGGAAGCCTTGGATTTGTGCCTACCAGCTCCACAACTGAAGACCGGGAAGCGCAAGAAAAAATATCCAAAGCCCTCAAGTCCACCTTCCGACCAGAATTCCTCAATCGAATTGATGAGATTATCACCTTCTCACCACTTTCGTTGGATGAGATGGTCAAGATCGTTGATCTGCAGATGAAGGAGATCCAGGAGCGCATGAGTGATAATGGCTTGACCATCGAATTGACTCTGGCAGCTCGCCAGTGGTTGGCAGAAGCCGGTTACGATTCTGCCTTTGGTGCCCGTCCTCTTCGTCGTGCTCTGCAAAAATTCCTTGAATCACCCCTTTCAATGAGCTTGCTCAGTGGCGAGTTCCGGCGCGATGCTCATATCATTGCTGATGTGAATGAAGCGAAGGATGGTCTGATATTCAGCCTTGCCGAACAGCAGGTTGATATTAAAGTTGCACAGGAAAGTGCGAGATAAAACCAAGTAAGTTTAGAAAAAGGTCGGGCTCCCGACCTTTTTCATTTAATCTCACATACCAATTACACAAGCCTGTAACACGAAGCTGGTGATTTTTGTCTCTCATATGAGGATATTAACCACTTGGTAATTTACCCCTATGGGATTAAATTTTTATTATGGAACGATCTCTCCTGGACACAGATTCATTCCCAAACTTGTTCCTCTTCCGGGATCTTTCCCCTACGCAGTTACGACAGCTCCAACCTTTATTCATCCCTTGTGAATTTTCGGCGAATATCGTGTTATTCGAACAAGGAGATCCTGCAGAAAACCTGTTTGCTGTTGTCAGTGGGGAAATAGTGGTAAACTTTAAACCAGATGATGGTCCCACCATCGTGGTGGCATGTGTTCAACCGGGAAGCATTGTTGGCTGGAGTGCTGCACTTGGTAGCAGGCTATATACTTCCAGTGCGGTGTGTACAACCTACACCCAGCTATTGCGAGTGCGAGGTGATGATTTACGGCGCTTGTGCATTCAACATCCTGATACTGGGATGGTCTTTCTTGACCGGCTAGCCACGGTTATTGCCGAACGCCTGCATTCCACGCATGACCTGGTCCTGTCCTTGTTGCAACTTGGTTTAACGACTACAGCTGAAAGGAACGGAGGATGAGCCATGGTTACACCGATCAATAGCAATGCCCCCCTCGAAGAGCAGGTGCGCGCCCTCATCGAGCGCCTGAGTGATTATATTGAGCAATTTCACGGGGGTTCAGTCGAGTTCATCTCCTTTGATGGTAAGGTGCTCAAGGTCCGCCTGGGTGGTGCTTGCCTGGGTTGCCCTCTCTCGCCCAATACACTGCACGGTTGGGTGGAGGGCACTGTTAAACAATTCTTCCCTCAAATCGAAAGAGTAGAATCTGATACCTGATCAGCGCGATTCTGGTAGACTGCCTATTCAAGTCCTGGCATGTTGATGATCATCGGACTCAGGTAAGGGATCAGCCAGATGAACCATACCACCAGGCTGAACTTGTGGAAATTTAATATCGCTTTTTCATCCTTTCGGATCAGTACCAAGGTTGCCCAGACCGCATGGATCATCATCAGCACAATGGCAATCACCCCGGTAATACCGTGAATATCGGTCGTTAAACCTCCAACTGCTTCAATCATCAAACCTGTCCCCACGGAATCGCATATTAAACCAAGATAAAAGAAAACCAGATGCCAGGGTTTTAACCTGCCCTGGATGCGCTCACTCCATACGCCGATTGAATAAAAAACCAATGCCAGACTAATGATGATCAATGGTGTGGTCCCTAGTGCTGTCATGAAATCTCCTCAGATAATATATTTATACGCTATTAAACGCTGCATGATAATGGATGATTCCCGGTGCATCCTGGAGATAACCAGGCAGGAGTTCTATAGCCATGAAAACCTCAGGCGGCACATCGTATTCACTACGGATGCCATAATTCACGGATGGCACGAAGCCGAAACGAGGGTAGTACCCTGGATGCCCTAGGACAATGACCGCACCGAACCCAAGCTCTCTACACTTATCCAGGCCAAATTTGACCAGTGTTGACCCAGTCCCTTCG
>CAVTQM010000003.1:0-103039 GCA_963736805.1 uncultured Chloroflexia bacterium | reverse complement strand
TATTAATTTGACAAAAAGACAATATTTTGTTATTATTTTCACATATCAGGGTGATAACAGGGTTTTATCAAGAACCTTGAGTAATAAAGCAATTTAAAAAACTATGTCAGGTAATATGAGGAGGTGATTATTTAGAATTACTTACTTACATACTACAATCTCAGCCATTTGCATACAGTTGTTATTCACAAGGAGAGTAAAAAATGTTAAAAAAGGTATTACTGATTTCCGGAGTAGTCATCGGTGTGCTCACAGTGGTCCTGGCATCAGCACTACCAGCTGGGGCAACGACTTATGAAGTGACGGAATTGAAAAATTGGGAAAAATGCTTTTCCTGGATAAAGGATTATCCGTAAACCAGAACCAATCGTGTGCTACCTGCCATGCTGAAGAATTTGGATTTACGGGACCCAAGGGGAAAATCAACCTCCATGGAGCGGTATATCCAGGTTCAAACCCAACATTATTTGGCGACCGCAAACCACCCACCGCAGCTTATGGTGGTGAAAGCCCGATCCTTTATTATGACGATGAAGGTGAGGTACTGGGTGGGCGGAATGTTCTGGGATGGGCGTGCCTCAGGCTGGAACCTGGGCGACCCACTGGCCGAACAGGCCAAAGGACCATTCTTGAACCCGGTTGAGCAAGCCCTACCAGATGCTGAGACCCTGTGCTATTGGGTCTATTATTCCAAGAATGCCAAGCTTTTCAGAAAAGCATGGGGTTCTTTGGAGTGCGGTACAACTGCGGATGTTGAGACGGTTTATGATCAGATTGGATATTCGATTTCAGCCTACGAGAAATCCGCCGAAGTGAATCCATTCAACTCAAACTTTGACAACTTCTGGGATAATGCCAAAGCCGCTGAGATGGATGTTACCCTGATCAACTTCAATAACTGGAAAGATCATACTGGCATGGGGTTGACGGACGATGAGGTCTTTGGACTGGCCACACTTAACGATGAGAGTAAGGGTAAATGTTCACTATGCCACACCCTGAAAGAAGGCGAAGCAGGATATCCATTGTTTACCGACTTTACGTATGATAATTTGGGTGTACCGAAAAATCCTGAAGTCCTGTATACAATAATGATCCAGATTTTATAGATTAGGGTCTGGGCAAATTTTTACAGTCAGCCGGTTATGAGCCTTCAGTATACGAGCCAGAATTCGGCAACTCAAAGTACCCACCCTGCGCAATGTCGATAACACGCGAAGACGATACCGTTAAGGCCTACGGACACAATGGATCTTTTTAGTCCCTTTATGACATCACCCACTTCTACAACACACGTGATGTAGCTGGAATGGGCTGGCGGCTCCTGAATACCCGGATACCGTCAACATGGACGAGCTCGGTGACCTGGGTCTAACAATTCAGCAAGAGAATGCCATCGTCCTATTCATGCAGACGCTGACGGATTTTACAGTATCCTTGACTGGCACAAAATAGGCGGTGATTGAACCGGACAAACCTTAATCCGTCTCTAATTGCAGGATGAACATTGCGGAATATGGAGAAGGGGCGGTTAAGATAGCACATAACAGTTAGAGTGGCGCTAGAGTATCCTGGCGCCACTCCGTGATTCTATGACAGAAATTCTCATTAGAGTTAGTAACGATTTATAACCGGGAAGTCCCCGTTCATTCTTACCAATTCCCAAAAAGTACAATAGGGGGAAATCTTCGATGAGGTCAGGCAGGCTACATTTTCTCAGAAATTGATCTGATCCATGGTACGGAGATCAGCAAGTGATATGGAACAGTCCGACTGGCTGCCCTTTGGCCTTATTCCAAATTTCAATGGCATCAGACGTGGGAAGTAAATCAACCGCGCATCTCTTTTGCTTGAAGAATTCGACGGCCTCATCGATAGGCTACCATCCCGGATTGGCCTGAGCCGATAATGATGTCTCGGCCCCATTTTCGTATGCGTATTCCGCTTCTGCCAGCGAAATCGTGTGCGATGTACCGTAGACTGCTTTGGATAACCTCTTCTTACGTTTTTCCACTTTTTTATCCAGGCGGATCAGAATATCGTAATCGTATTTTATACCGTCAACAGTGATCGTGCCAAATTTGGTTCTATCGATTTTGGGTTTCATTTTTCCTCCGATTACGGTTCTTGGATATTACTGATATTTCTCAGGTAAAGGAAAGTGATTCCTAAATTAGTATGAGCATACAAGAAAATAGCTAAAATATCAAGCCTGACCTTTCCCTAGGATGCTTTAAGGGGTTCTAGCCTAGATAAGAAAGAGCAGTAGATGGATATGAACTTCGCCTTACCCGTTCGAGTATAAGATTGGTGGCATTAGCTGCCCGGGTGTTGATCCATTTTTGCTCTAGTTCCCAAGGGTTGTTCCAACTATGCAATCAGTGAGTTGTTGAAATCTACAAAGAGAGGAAAAGACCATACGAATGAAAAAGATGATTGCCTTAGCGTTGTTACTGTTATTGCTTATCACCGGATGTGGAAAAGCATCACCAGTTACCAGCACACTACCGCCGTCCGCAACATCCGTACAGTCAACAGCAACTTCCATCCCGCCCAGTCCAACGCACCTTTCGGCAACACAGACGGTCACATCCATCCCTTTGCCAACTGTCACCCTTACGCCCACCTTGTTTCCCACCATGTCTGGCAACGGCGGTGGGGTACTTGCGTATGCTTCCATGCAAAACTCGAACGTTCGGATCTATCTTCGTTAATGCTGATGGCACTAAACCGACCCAATTGACTGTAGGGGGACAAGGTGGTGTCGAGCCATCCTGGTCGCCAGATGGTAAAAAGCTAGTCTTTCAAAATAATGGACTGTGGATCGCAGATATCACCAGCGGAGTGGTGTCTGTGTTACCAACCCCCACAACCATGGAGAATAGGTGGAGAGTAAAACCAGCCTGGTCTCCTGATGGCGAATGGATAGCATTCAACAATGAAAATGGTACCTTGGGGGATATTTATCTTATCAAGCCCGATGGGACTGATCTGAGGCGGTTGACTTATACTGCTGACATTTCGAGAGATGGAAATCTTGTCTGGTCACACGATAGTAAAGCAATCGCATTTTCTGCTGATCGGGATGGAAATATTGATATTTATGTCCTGAATGTTGCAGAAGTGCTTAATGGCTCGGAGGCTGGCAAACAGCTTCAGCTGACACGAACCACGAATGCCAGCGGAATGAAGAATCTTGTTTCTTCTTGGTCTCCTGATGGCTCCAGGATTGTTTTTTCTTCCAATCGGGATGGTAACTCGGAGATCTATGTCATGGATTCAGACGGAAATAATCTAGTTCGTTTAACAGATAACCCGGCTTCTGATAAGGAACCTGCCTGGTCACCGGATGGGAACCGGATTGCTTTTCCACCGATCGGAATGGAAGCTTTGATATTTACGTTATGAGCGTCGACGAATACCTTGGGGGTATTGGGACGCCAGCGGTGCAGAGGGTAACGACTTCTCCGAGTGAGGAGATGGTCCCGGTCTGGAGGCCAGTGCCATAAATAAAAACCGGACACTGAAGCTAAAATCGCAGATGGGTAAGGGAAAGAACCATGGATACACACAAGGATAGTTCAAAATATACGAGCTAATAAATTAGTGATCTATGTAGGATTGAGCCGACTTACGAATTTGGGTTCTATGATGGTGCTGGTCTATTCAAAATCACTGGAAGCATATAAACTATATGTTTTGGTGTGGTTCGCTGAGCATGAATAAGATGAGCCGTGGGTATAGGAGTGGTTAGATGTCAATTCCTCAGGTTGATTTCCGGCAGGAAAAACAATAGTGGGAACGAAAGTTGACAAGGAAGAGATCAACTCCGCCAATGAGTGTATCAACGGTCTCCAGCGAAGGCAAGAAGTATACCAGTCTTGAACGGGGATATGACAATCCCGGATATCGGTGGGCAATCGGAGCTTTTTCAATCCCATGTCCCCAACATAACTGTTTGCATCGACCCGAACTCAAGACAAGTCAAAGCCCTCGTAGCCACCATCCTTGGAGGTTACGGAAAATTAGATGAAACTTATTATGCGTTCCTATCAAACCGAAGATGATTTCTGGCGCGTCCGGAATTTCCTACGGCGAGGTATTCTTGCTGAATAACCGGCGCATGTTGAGCTGGCCCGTCGCCCGATGGGATTACTGGCGCTGGCATGGCATTATGAACCTGATGATGGCTCACTCGAAAAGGTGTGTATTTATGGGAGACCGGAGATGGGCAGATTGTGAGCAGTGTTGAACCGTGAAGGTGCCGGGCAGGCATTCCTGCAGGTCCATCCGACATTTAAAACCGCTGGATTGGAAGAGCAGATGATCGGCTTAGCAGAAGAGCATTTACAGGGACCGAGCCGGAAGGGAGGTCTGGTTTTGTGGGTTTGGTGTGATGCGGGAGATACCCAACGGCAAGAGATTTTGGCAAGGAGGGGATTTACCCATATCGCTGAAGCTGATGAACATCAGTGGCTGCGCGACCTGGAGCGGCCTATCCCTGAATGGCCGATGAGAGAGGGTTATACGATCCGATCGCTGGGCGAGGCCGCAGAGCTGGCTTCCCGCAGCTGGGCATCCTGGAGGGCTTTCCACCCTGAAGAGCCGGACGAGAAATATGATCGTGATTGGTCGTGGTATCAGAATATCCAGGCAGCCCCGCTCTACCGGCGTGACCTGGACCTGGTCGCCATTGCTCCATCTGGTGAGGTGGCTGCTTTACCACTGTCTGGTACGACAACGTAACCCGTTGCGGGTATTTTGAACCGGTTGGGACCATGCCTGAGCACCAGCGCTGTGGACTGGCTCGTTCCCTTCTTTATGAAGGGATGAAGCGATTAAAGCGGCTGGGTGCCACCCAGGTTATGACGATCGGTGGGGAACCTCCCGCAAATGGTTTGTACGAGTCTGTATTAGGTCCCATCTGTGATATAACCCAACCTTGGGAAAAAAGATGGCTGTAATTATCACTTGATCGGGTGATCTAATCTAGACCGATCCAACGATCACTCATATTGATGAGAGCTAATCGGAGGTAATTGTATGGAAATCACAATACGTCAGCTAGAGGGTGATGAATTATTAGAAACCCTGTACGCCTTGAACTCCTATTCTCTCCATGCTTCACCACCACTCCAAAACAAAGAGGAGTGGATGGGAATCGTGAGCGAGCGCAGGGGCATGACCTGTTTTGCTGTTTTTGAAGGCGAGGAACCTGTTTCCATCGTGGTCAGCACGCCAATGACGCAGAATATGCGTGGAAAGTTATACCCGGCATCCGGGGTTTGGGGAGTGTCCACAGCACCTGCTGCACGGCGGAAGGGCTATTGCCGGCAAGCAATGGCAAAGCTACTCTCAACGGATAGGGATTCGGGAAAGGCATTTTCAAATCTCTATCCCTTCAGGGAGTCGTTTTACGAAAGGATGGGTTACGTTTCATTCCCTTTAACAAAGATTGCCAGGCTGACGACGCAATCATTATCCCCATTATTGAAAATGGACCTGGATGGTGAACTCAAAGTACAGTATATCCGCGAAGCATACGACACCTATCGGGAATATCTTACGGAAATGCGCCAGCACAGGCATGGGATGGCATTCTTTGATTATGGTGACCGTGCTACGCGCCAATCAAAACCTATTGTGGACAGCCCTGGCTAAATTTGATGGGAACATTGAAGGGCTGATGCTATACCGCATCCTGGGTGAAGAAGTGACGTAAATATAATTTTGCTACTTATCGTTTTTACTACCAAACCAGCCGGGCGCGATACTTATTACTCCAACTGGATCGCCCGTCATATTGACCAGGCAGATTGGACTGAAATTTGGCTCAGCGATGACGAATATCCCGAAACGTGGCTGGCGGATCTACAGGTGAAGTTTGAAGCCGCTGTGCGCCCAGCCATGAGCCGGGTTTTGGATATTGAAAAGATGGGTGGGATGAGGGTGGGTAATGGCAGCTTTTCTGCAAGGATCATTGATCCACTGTGCCCATGGAACGAGGGCGGCTGGAGGTTTGAATCGAGAGACGGGATACTCGCAGTACCGAGAACAGGGAAGGTGGATTGCGAGCTGACCATCCAGGGATTATCAGCTTTGGTTGTTGGAATACATGACCCCCAGGATATCCCACTGCGTAATTGGGGAAGTCCGGATGTTAAGCTCCAACCTATCCTGCGTGAAATGTTTCCGAGGATGAGTCCCTTCATGCATGAAAATTTCTAACGAAAACTGGTATGTAATTATAATTTAAGAGCATTGGAAGAATTCAGTTAAATCTCTAAGGAGCAGCCACGATGATTACCGATGAAGACCGAATTGCTGTCGAACAAACCATTCATGCTACTATCGGCTGGGCACTGACCAAGGATTTTGATCGATTGTACACTGCTGTAGCTCAAGACGAGGACTTCTTTATCTTCCATCCTGATTCAAAAAGCACGATCATTGGGTTTAATGCATTTAAGAACATGAGCGAAGGCGCGTGGAAGACGGATGCCTTCAAAGCTACGGACTATAAGATCAAGGAATTAAGAATCACTTTTGCAGAATTGGGAAATGTGGCCTGGTATGCGTGTTTTCTCGACGACCATGCGGAATGGAATGGCCAACCTACTGGATGGGATAACTGCCGATGGACTGGTACCCTGGAAAAGCGTGGAAATCGATGGGTCACTGTCCAGATGCATTTCTCTTTTCCAAAGGATGATTGAGTCCTACCGCACAGATCATTGCTGCATCTTGGGTTAGGTTGAAGTACCTGGTTAGAATAAATTGGATAATAAAATGAAACCTTTCCGTGAGCTCTACCCGGCGCAGTCGCTTATACAGGCTGAGAGACTTGGCTAACGAGGCTCTTAAAGCCTATGGAATGGATGATGCGTGCCTTAAGTTTCATCCAATACTTTGAAAATATCATCTACCGCGTGGAATACGAAGCAGCGATCACGGACTCGAGTATGGGTGAGCCTTATACCCCTGGTCGATACTTGCTTCGCATCCATGCCATGGGGGATACGGAGGCGATCGCCTCGGAATTGATCTGGTTGGATGCATTAAGCCAGGAGGCGGGATTATCTGTACCCGCGCCGGTTCCAACAGCTGATGGAAAGCTGCTGACAACCATCATTACCCCTGGCATTCCGAACGGGCGGGTTGTCTCGCTGATGCGTTGGCTGGATGGACGAAGTCTACGCGATGGATTAAGACCCAAACACCTGACCGCGTTGGGAAAGGCTGTAGCACAGATGCACAGTTTTTCCTCCGAGCTGGCACCCCCCGAGTGAATTCAAGCGCCCTGATTGGGACTGGAAGGCACAGCTTGGTGGGAGCATGTTTGAGCATCCCCTGGAAGAGCTGGTTGAATCGATGCCAGTTAAATTTCGGGAGCCATTCCAGGAAATATCCCGGGAAGCCAGGCAAGTCATGCAGGCGCTCGGTAAGGATTCCGATGCATATGGCTTGATCCACGCCGACCTGTATCCTGAAAATGTGCTTTACAAAGCCGGGAATGCCTATCCAATCGATTTTGAGGATTGTGGATATGGATATTGGATGTGGGATATTGCGGTGGCGTTATGCCAATGGGCGTGGGGTAATGATTGGAAGCGAATGAGCGGATGCCTTTCGGGAAGGATATAGTCAAATTCGCAGCTTGCCTGAGACGCAGTGGGCTCAGCTTGATTTATTCGTCGCAACTCAATTTGCAACCATGCTACTGTGGGCTTCTGAGTTCCTCAAGCATGACCCCAAAAGAGTGGCGGAATATACTCCCTGGCGGGATGATAGTGGCAATAAATTACTCGGTTATTTCAACCGAGGTCTATAAATATTACCTTGACTCTAATCCTCTCAACAGAGATTAGGATTTTCTCTCCTTGAAAGGATCAATATTAAAGGTCACGTAAAAAATATTGCTGATCATCGGAGTGATTTACTATTCGCAAATTATTGGAGGTGCACAGAGTAGATCTCGAGATCAGGTTCCCAGGTTTGACTGATCGTAGATGAACTTCATCGAATACACAAAAGTATAAAAAGTGTGATCTTAATCTAGCACTATAAATATGGAGGAGAAATGGATAGAGAAGGATTTCGCGAGCTGCTTAAAACTCGCAAGTTGAGTGATGAGAAGATCGAAGCATCCATTGAATTCGCTGAGCGATTTGAAGTCTACCTGAGAGCATCGAGCAGCAAGACAGATACAGCTAAAACCTGGGAGTTTTGTAAAATCCTGATTGAAGAGGGACAAAATACCTATGATCATTTCCTGGCATTAGCGCGCTATGGTCTTTATATTAAAAATAATGCCATCTATGTTGCTATGCTCGAGCTGTTGGACGGTGCTGAAGCTCAGCCGAATTTGTATAAAAAAGTTGGAGAAGAATTCGGTGAGGCTGTACGCGATGAAGCCTTTGCGGGTGTAGGGGTATCAATTTTAGGCGTACTTCCCCCGGAAAAGCCATATGACATGTTCCCGGTCATCGACCGATTAATTGGGCTTGTAGGGTATGAGGCTTTGGAGGGGTTATTATCTGCCTGCCTGAGGGATCTGCCTGATGATTACTTCATGGATGAACGAGAGAAATACATCAAAGCTGGTGATATCGACATTTATCTCAAGAAAAAACATCAAGCCTTGGTGAAATTATTGCAGAAATGCCAACGAAATGACGAACTGTTCTTTTCACAGGAAGTCACAGAAGATGTGGTGCGTTACGTGAAGAACAACCCAGAAATCGAGTGTGGAGTGCGTGAAGGCAATCTATTGTTCATAACAAAAATCCCGTACAATGCCAAGGAATACCTGACTGAGACAGATCCCACGATGAAGAGATATTATGCCTGTCATTGTCCATGGGCGCGTGAAGCGGTAAAAACCGAGGCAATCCAATTGAATCCAATCTTTTGTTATTGCAGCGGGGGTTTCAGTAAAAAACCGTGGGAGGTGATATTTGGGCAAACACTCCAGGTCGACTTGCTAGAATCGGTTCTCAAAGGAGATTTTCAATGCAGGTTTGCCGTTCACCTGCCTGAAAACCTGGTGGTTGAGAATTAGACCGGTCGGCATGCATAAACATCAAGAATTCATTCGCTTATATGAAGAATATGGAAATTCCACCTGTCAGAACAGCCCGCTTAATTTTACGTCAACTTCAGCCAGAAGATGCTGAAGTACTGTTCCGCATTTATCAATCGGAAGGTGTTTTAAGATATTTTCCCATTACTGTCCCTCCACCGCTGGAGAAAGTCCAGCGATTTATATGGTGGTCAAGGAGAACATTGGGAAAAGCACGGTTACGGGAACTGGGGGGTACTACCGGATGGCGGACAGGAGATCATCGGCTGGGCAGGTTTACAATATCTGCCTGAGCTTGATGAAACAGAGGTCGGTTTTCTGCTGGATCGCCCATGGTGGGGTAAAGGTTACGCCACTGAGGCTGCGCAGGCTTCAATCAAATTCGGTTTCGACCATTTTGGGATGGATCACATGATTGCCCTGGTCCATCCTGAAAACCTGGCTTCCCAGAGGGTCATTGAGAAGTGTGGTCTGGTTTACCAGGAGACCCTCACGCTGTGGGGAATTGAACTGAAGCGCTTACCGGAGTGAAAAAGCCTGAGATGAAATAAAAAATAGGTTGGTTTGCACGACCGGCCTGTGATTCCAATGTGGTGGCAATGTTTGTGATCCTGATCACCTTCTTGCTGTTCTTTTAGCCCAGAAGATATAAGCAGGCAGCGCTGATACGGGTGAAGAGGCACGTTAAACAGATGGTTTTAACGTTTATTGAGAGACTCTGACAGATATTAGATCGGTTGAACTACAGGGTTTTTCTGCTTAGCGTGGCAAGCGTGCCTTGGCTTCGTTTTCTGCAACTACCATTTCTTGGAACATTGCTTGAGCATCCGCGGCAGTAATCGTTGAGTCAAGCAGGGGCAGGTAGATTTCCTCTTCCTTGGCAAAGTGTAATTTCACCAGCGCGTAGAGACCATATAAAATACGACGTAGTGCATTGACCTGCACAAAGGTGATGGACAGCGTAGACTTGTGAACGCGGAGAGTCCCCAATTCCTGGGTAAGCCGATCAAGTTCAAGATGATCACGGCTCATTGTAGCGGTTGCCTTAGGGTCACCCATGGCTTTTTGGATCATGGGGTAAAGGGTTAGATCTTCTGCCTGGGTATGGGGGAGTAGTTGACGGGTCAGGAAATTATAAGATTGTTCGATTTTGTCATGGGCTAAGGTGGTGAGGCTTTCATTTACAACATCACCAGCCAATCGCAATATCTCGACTTGCGGATATAGTGCTTTATGCTCATCTCTTAGGGGTTGAGTAATGCTTGCCATTTCATAATCTCCTTGGGTTTTCTTAAAACACACTATATCATACAACTTAATAAGTTGCGTGTTTTTATTCCAGGTGGCTGAAATGTTTGAATATAGTTTATTGTAGATTGCAAAACTCAAAGATAAAAATGTGGTCATGGACTGATATCCTGATCGGTTTGATCGGTTAGCTTATGGCTGGCAGCCTTATCCACCAGCCAAATGGGATGGGCACCGTTCGGGCGGATAAGTTGCGCTGGCAGCTCATGTGGTTGGTAGGGACCCTCAAGCACTTGCTCTAATACACTGGCTTTATCCAACCCTGAAACCAGGAAAACCACCTGGTTGGCCTGGTTGATGAATGGTGCAGTAAATGTCACTCTATGCATTTCCAGTTCAGGGATGTAAACATAAGACACCCAATGCTCCTTTTCGTTAAGCACAGGTGTGTGGGGGAAGAGCGAAGCGATGTGACCATTCCCACCTAAACCCAGCAGGACGAGATGGAAGTTCGGATTTTGCACCCTGAAGAAATCCCTCAGCTCTTCTTCGTATTTGAATGCGGCTTGATCTGGAGATAGGTCACATCGAATGGAGTGGATATTTTCCCCCGGGATGGGTACCTGGTTGAGCAAGGTCTGGCGGGCTAGCCTGGCATTGCTGCGCGGGTCATCCTCTGGTACGCAACGCTCGTCACTCCAAAATACGTGCACTTTGTCCCAGTGAATACGCTCACGATAGGGTGAGGCTGCCAGGATTTCGTATAGGCGTCGAGGAGTCTCACCTCCCGAAAGTGCCACGCTGAATCGACCGCAGTTTGCGATTGACTGTCTTGATTGGACAATAAATAGCTCAGCCGCGGCCTGGCTGAGAGATTCGAAATCGTCGAAAATGCGGATCATAATCTACTCCCAGGTTTCAAGTAATTGGCGCTTCAGGGTACGCGCCAGCCATGTCTGGTATTCATCAGCCGACCAACCCGAATGCCTGACCAGCTCGTCAAACACTTCAGGCATGCATAGCGCTTGAAGGATGGCAGCTGCGTGGGAAGCATTCAGCCCTGGTCGTAAGTGGGACTCCAGGTTTTTGGTAAAGTTCTGCAATCCTTGGCGCCTTCCTGCCAGGGCTTCATTCAGCTCAGCTGCAGCGGTTGGGTCAGCCGCCGCCGCACCAGTATAAATAACAGTCACCTCGGCACCCAATTCCCATTGCTGGCGGGTAGCCGCGGCCAGCTGGTTCAATCTTTCTGCAGGGCTGGTTGACTGTTGGCTGTTATTTAGTACTTCCCGGATATGGGTACGCGCATGCCATGTATCTCGGATCGCTCGTAAAATACCACGTTTTGACCCAAAAATAGCATAGACCGTGCTGACCGCCACCCCAGACCGCTCCGCAATGATATCGATGGTGGTGCAAATATAGCCTTGCTCCAGAAATAGAGCCTGGGATTCAGCCACGATTATATCGCGGGTAGATTTAGCCTGCCGTTGGCGGTATGTGGATTTTGATAAACTATTGACATTGGACATATTATGTAGTGTACCTATACTCATTAGAGTTAGACTACATGATATTAGAGGTAGCATAAAATGTCAAGTGTAGAGACTTTTAATACTATCGAAATTGGCAGCAGTCAGGCAGGACTGGCAGGCGGGACGGGATGTGGGACGCATCCCGGCTGATAAGCTGGGTTAACTATTCGGTGGTAAGCCTTATACAGAAGGGATACCGTAGACTGCCTGCTGAAGGGGTGATCTGGGCGATTGGTTTCCACCCGGATTAGCATGGGATCAGGCTGCCCAGTTTTTGAAGAGTTAGGCTATCCCAGGGCATGAGCATGGGGTTGTGCCAAAGCACCGGGACTTTACTTCGTCGGTCTGCACTTCCAGACTGGCCTGACCTCAGCCTTACTGGGTGGTGTGGGGGAGGATGCAAAGTACATTGTGAGCAAGATTAGTTGAAGGAATGGAAAAAAGTTAGATAATTATTTCTAGGTTTGGGTTAGGGTTGGTTGGATGCATAAAATATCAGCCAGGTGTCTGCCAGGAAATTTTCACCAGACCCGCCAGCCTTACCTCCGGTGACCCACACCCGGCCATCCGGTATGAGCACGCCTGCTGAATAGATCGCTGGTTGTGGAAGTTCACCCGCAATATTCCAAAGTTGAGTGCTGGGATCATAAAACTCAATCTCGCGAATGTATGAGTTTTCTGTCAGGCAACACTCGGCGTCATGTGCCCCTCCGATTGCCAATATCCGACCATCCTTAAGTGGCAGCATTACAAATCCATTGCGAGGCTGGATAAGTTCAGCGGTTGCTGACCAGGTGTTGGAAACGGGATCAAATATCTCAGAGCTGGATGAGGGTAATAGAGTTGCTCCGGGTCCTAAGGTGTCCTGCAGATTAATTCCGCCTGCCACCAATACGCTGCCGTCTGGAAGGATTGCTGCTTCAGCATTGACGCGCGGCATCACCATCGGTCCAGTTGCTGTCCAGGTATCCAGCTGAGGATCATAAAGCAGCGCGTCACCTCCTGCAGGAATACCTGCAGCCGATCCACCGCCAATCACTAAAACTCGTCCATCGTTTAAAAGCATGGCTGTATGGCTGGCTCGATCAGAGGCTAATGGCAGGGCAGCGTACCATGAATTCGTCTGCGGATCGAAAATGTCAACCAGGTCCGTTTGTTGACCACCACCGATAGCTCCGCCGACGATAAGCACCCGACCGTCATTCATCAGGGTAGCGGTGTGTTCAACACCGTGTGAGGTAGGTGGGGGCATAACCAGCCACTCATTTGTGGAGGGATCGTATACTTCAGCATCATTCAGCAAGCCCTGGTTGTGGTTGTATCCACCCACAACCAAGACACGGCCATCTGGGAGGAATGTAGCAGTATGCGCATGCCGTGGAGTATGCAATGGGGCAGCCAAGAAGGTAATACCAGTTCCAGGATCATAGATTTCAACCTGGCTGGTTTGTTCTGTAGTACTCGTACTACCACCTACAAACAGGATGCTTCCATCCTGTAAGCGGGTAGCAGTATGTTGGGCGCGAGGCAGGCGGAGAGATATTACCTGCGATGATTCAACCATTGGAAATGGTTGAGGGCTGGGAGTTGTAGATGATCGGTTCGAGAATGATGCGGGTTACTTCAACAGTAACGACCTGTATTTCCTGAACGATTTGGGTCTGTTCCACGATACGGGTCACTTCAACGAGCTGGGTTTCTTTAATAATGACTCGGCTCGGTGGCAGTGATACCTGGCTCGGTGACAGTGGGAAGCGTGGTTGGAGTGGACCCACAAGCCGACAAACCAAGCAGCGTTGAAAAAAGAATGATAAAAAGAATTCTTATCCGCATTTTTCCCTCCCATTGTACATATAGGTGCGGGAATATATTCTTTAACTGAAAGATCAATCCTTAAAAATCATTTATATTATATATCTAATCGCGTGCCCAGATTGTCAAGTAGATTTTGGAATGCCTGATGGTTTGCACCCTTATGAAAAGGTTATTCATAAGCCGGGCGTATTTAAATTTTTATTGTGGTATAATCCGGGGTTCGTATCCGAAGTGGATAAACATTATCCGAAATGGATGCGAACGGGCCAGGGTTCGCCTTGGCTCAATTTTATGCCTAAAAGGACCTTTTGTGAACTTTACTTCATTTGCATTTCATCCCCAGATCAATGCGGGGATATCTAGTGCTGGTTATTCAACACCAACCGCCATTCAACTTAACACCATTCCACCCATATTGGAAGGACATGACGTGCTGGGCTTAGCCCAAACCGGAACCGGGAAGACTGCTGCGTTTGTGTTACCGATTCTACAGCATCTCATTTCCGGACCACGCGGAAAACTGCGCACCCTGATCCTTTCTCCGACGCGTGAGCTGGCTGAGCAGACCCATGTTAACATCGGAGTACTCGGATATCAAACTGGCTTACGCAGTATGACAATCTATGGAGGGGTATCCGCACTGCCTCAGATCAAGCGTTTACGCGCTGGGGTAGAAATTGTGGTTGCCTGCCCGGGACGTTTGCTGGACCTGATGGGTCAGCATGCGGTCAACCTCAATTGGGTTGAGATCCTGGTCATCGATGAAGCTGACCGGATGTTCGATATGGGCTTTTTACCGGATATCCGCCGAATTCTTGCAGCATTACCCAAACAACGTCAGACATTGCTGTTCTCAGCGACCATGCCAGAAGAGATCCGCTCCCTGGCAGATGAATTCCTAAACCATCCCGTAAAGATCGATTTAGGGGTGTCCCGCCCGGTTGAGACAATCGGACATGCGGTCTACCCTGTGGATCAAACCCGGAAAGCCGAGTTGTTGCTGGCGTTATTGCGAAAATCTGGCAATGGGCAGGTGCTGGTCTTTACCCGGACGAAACACCGCGCCAAAAAGCTGGCGGATCAGCTGATCAAAGCTGGACTACCTGCCACCTCGCTGCAAGGGAATTTATCTCAGAACCGGCGACAGGAGGCGATGGATAACTTTCGCACCGGTCGAGTCAAGGTATTGGTTGCCACCGATATTGCCGCACGTGGGATCGATGTTTCACAGATCTCGCATGTGATCAATTTCGATATGCCGGATACGGCTGATGCTTACACCCATCGCATCGGGCGCACGGGTCGCATGGCCCGGCAGGGTACCGCGCTTACCCTTGTCACCCAGGATGATTTGCCGATGGTTCGTACGATCGAGCGACTATTGGGAAGCCCGCTTGAGAAGCGGCAATTAGCCGGGTTTGACGCAAGATAAGAGCACTGATTCTTGCAACCAGATTCGCCTTTCGGCTAAGATTTAACCGAAATTAGTCCCAAGCCAGTCAGGTAAGTCACCTTTAAAATATTACACCCCCCGAGAACCATCTCGAGGGGTGTATTGTTTAGGCTTTGTGATTACTTCTGAGTGATGGGCAGGAAGATCCTACCCAACACATTGAAATGCCCAGGTTGGAGATGGAAGTGAAGTACCTGACGCACTGGTAGCCACTACATACCAGGTGTGTGACCAGGACGAAACATCGAGCGTGGTGGTGGTGATGGGTTCAGTGAATGTAACCACGGGGGTGCCATCCAGGTAGAACACATAACCTTCGGGAGGAACACCATTATCATCAGCCTGCCAGACGAAAGTCACCGGGCTGTTGACCCAGGCTTCATCGGCTGGAGATACCAGGGTGGGGGCTTCTGGAACAGGCGTGTAATTGCATTCAAATGGCTCATAGGATAAGGAAATGTCATCCACGTAAAAGCCATCAAAATTTGTATTACTATCCGAGGTGAGATGTAATCGTAATGCCACATTCGGCTGGTTGTCCAATACTGAGGCATCCAGGGAGCTCTCGAACCAGTCTTGGAAGCCTGTAAAGCTCGCCAGTGGGGTTGGATTCCAGCTTGAGCCACCATTAAGGGAATATTCCACATCCACATAGTCCCAGCCTTCTTCGAGTGCGATCTTGAACCAACCAGCTCAGTTGTACATGTCGCTTTCCGCTCAGGTCATAAGCCGGGGTGCGTACCCAGTTGTTAGCATTGTCGGCATAATTACCAGCCGGGCTGTCCGTCCAGGAGTGGGTGGGACTGTGAGCATCAATGGTGGTGATCGCCCAGGAGTTGGGAGAGCCACCGGTTGTCCATCCCGCAGCACCATCTTCCACATCATTGAAGAACAGGTCCGTGCGGGGCAAGGGTATGGAAGCATTCAGACTGAAGGCGGTATTGTACGTGGTGTAGCTATCCGTGATGACTGCCTGGAAATCCAGATCGGTGCCACAAGCAACGCTCGGGTCGATCGAGAAGACATAAGGTGTAGTATTCGTTTCAGTAATGCCGGCAGGAATATCCGCATAAGTAGTATCGGCAGTGTCCAAAGTCACGCCTGCAGTCAGGCTGGTGATCTTGGCAGTGATATCCGATGAGGTCGTAGCTCCCTGGTTAAGTAGTATTTCACCCAACTGGAGATTTTGCTCACCCGGTTCTGGAAAGCCATTATTGTTTCCATTCGGATCGTTAAGAGTTACGCCGTCATGCACAAGAGATGGTACGGGGTCGAGATAAAAGTCCTGGTTGGTAGTTTCGCCTACCACGACTGGCACATCATTTGCCAGATCCGTACCCGGATATCCCGGCAGGAAGGGTCCAGCAGTCATATCATAGCTGCCACCGAGCAAATCGATTGAATAATGACCGGTGCCGTCCGTCAACGTGCTGAAGTTATAGCTTGCTCCAGCTGCAAACACCGGCGCGCCAGCCACTGGAAGGTTGGTTACGGAATTATATACAAAACCTGCAATGGTACCCTTGGGCTCTCCACAGGAGGGGAATTTAAAAGACCCGATGCGGGTACGCCAGTTGCTTCCGCTCGTAGCATACTCGGTGGTATACCAGAACGTACAATCATCGGTTGGGTCGACCGTCATGGAAGAGTAATCACCCCAACGGGCTGTGCCTGACTGGGAACCAGCTCCCTGGTAAAGTACAGCTTCATTCTGGGTAAGCAGGTTGGGGGTCTCACCCGCCAGTCGCCCAGCGTAGCGTATGGCAGGATACATTGAGCTGCTTGATACACTATATCCAACGGCGATATTACCTTCACCATCCGCTGCAATGGAACCCATCCAGCGGTAATGCTGGTCGGGCTGGTAAGTACCCTGCTGGAAGAGCAGCGGGGTGCCACCCGGGTCACGCACTTCGTACCAGCGGATGCCATCCACGCCACCTGAGATCACACTGTGGTTTACGTAGAGCGCTTCAACACCATTCAAGTTGCGGTACTGGAGCTGCATCATCATCCGGTCACCCAGGCTGTCCAGCAAGCTGGCCGGTTCCCTGCTGAGGGATGTCATCTGCCATCTGGAAATCCGCCACATCAATCGGGAATGGTCCGGTGAAAGTGGAATTATCGGGATTGTCCCAATCGGTATGGAATTGCCAGAGGTTGAGGGTGTTGGGGACGGTTATACTCGAAAAATATTCCGGTGATCCACCTGGCGGTAAAGCGCCTCGAAAATTACCGGGTAATAACGACGCACAATTGCTATTTTCCGCATAGAGGCAGTCAAAATGGACCTCATTCAAAGGATCGCCTGCCATCATGGCAGTTCGGTCCAATGCCCACACACGTGCGCCACCAAATGCATCATCGCTCTGCCTGAACATATTGGCAGACATGTACCACCCGTCCGCCCATACGCCCAGCTTGGGATAGTCATTCCAATAATTGCGCAAAGTTACCGGTATTTGCGATTAAATCATAAAAGTACCAGCCACCACTGACCGGATCTCCTGTGATTGAAACGGCGATACATTCATAAAAGGGACCACCAGCAGGCAAGGAGAAATCTGTCACAATCCATCGATCCGCCTGCGTGTCGTAAAGAACAATCACATCGCCTCGATTTTGATTGTCACATGGAGAGCCTGGAGGGCCCTGGAAGAAAGCATCGTAGCTGAGTTTTACCAATGGAGTCCCTAATTTATCATAGATACCAATGGCAACATTGACAGTCTGAATATAATGGTTTGGACCAACCTCTCCATTGGTGTCTGGAGGAGTCCATCCACCACTCTCGGCTTTGGTCAGACCTTCAAAATTTGCAAGCGGATCCGGCATTTGCCCTTTGGCAAAGGTTTGCTGGGCAACAGGGTCTACCCAGGAGGTTGAGCCAGCAGGATTTCCCTGGTCGGATTGCTTGGTTGATCCTGGGGCAGGAATTTCGCCTCCCTCCGAAGGGAGCTGAGGCAAATCTCTTAAGTCTCCTCGAAACACCGTTGGGTAAACCGGTTCGTTAGAGAAATGGGCCCTGGATATAAGGTGGGTTTTACCAGCGCTCTTGTCCTTTGACAGCCTGAGCTTTGCCCAGCTGCTGAATGGTAAGATCAAGCCGGTCAGCATTCCAAACACTGCCAGGATGCTAAGTGAGGTCGTCCAGAATTTTCTGGATGAGTGATTCATATGATTTTATTACCTCCGAAAATTGGGATTTGGTATAAGAAGTTTATCAGAATTACGTTAATATAATATTAGTAATAACATCCAAAATAGCTAAATTTATGATAGTCATGAGTGAAATGATGAGTTTTATCATTTTGATATGTTTTATAGTTTTTTTGATAGAATACCTATTAATTATCCCTTAATTGAAGAAGGAGCTAATCAATGCAAGATGAGGTGGTATCTGTAAAGGATTTTTGCAAGGCTTATGGTGAGATGAGAGCCGTGGATGGGATTAGCTTTGAAGTCCACAAAGGGGAGATCTTTGGTTTGCTCGGACCCAATGGAGCAGGCAAAACCACCACCCTGGAAAGCCTGGAAGGATTAAGACAGCCCACAAGCGGTTCATTAAATATTTTAGGGATTGACCCAACCCACCAATCCAACCGCTTACAAAATCTGATTGGTGTTCAGCTGCAATCTTCCGGATTGCCTGGTTATATGACTTCGAAGGAGGCAATGGAGTTCTTTTGTGCCTACCATAAGGTAACCACTCGACCAGATTTACTTATTCGGTTGGGATTGGGAGAAAAGCTCAACGCACAATTTTCCACCCTATCTACCGGACTGCAGCGGCGATTGTCACTTGCACTGGCGATCGCCCATGATCCACCGGTGGTATTGCTGGATGAACCCACTGCCGGCCTGGACGTTGGTTCTCGGGTTGAGCTCCACGAAGTGATGCGTGAATTACAGGCTAAGGGTACCACGATCATCCTTGCCACCCATGATATGGCGGAAGCCGAAAAAATGACTGACCGGGTTGCAATTTTGCTAAATGGCAAAATCGCGGCTTTGGACACACCCACCCAGCTGACTGCCACCGGCAGTGGATTTGTAAAAATTTCAGTATCGTCTGAAGGTGGCTGCTTAGTGCACAATGCAGAGATTTTTCCAGAGGTAGAAAAACAAATTCTCAAGGATGAATACGTGATCTATTACAGCCGCGAAGCCGGAGCGTCTGTGCCAGCCATCCTGGATTATCTTAAGTCACACAATGACCACCTGGTTGATCTGCGTGTAGAACGCCCTTCACTGGAAGACCGCTTCCTTGAGATCACCCAATCCGACCGTCTAGACGGAGGCCAATCATGACCGCATTTATTCATCATTTTATGTACGATTTTCGGATTGGCTTGCGTGATAAATCACTTCTCCTATTAAATTATCTATTTCCACTTGGTTTTTATATATTAATGGGTTTGCTCATGACGGGGCTTAATCCAACTTTTGTTCTTACCATGATCCCGGCCATGATCCTGGTTACGATTATGGCATGTACGCTGTTAGGTTTACCTAATCCTGTGGTGGAATCACGAGAGTTGGGGATCTTTCGCAGTTTCAAGATCAATGGTGTGCCAGCTCTTTCGATCGTCACTATTCCCGTGCTGAGTAGTATGGTACATATTACCCTGGTCTCCACCATTATCACATTGACTGCTGCTCCGTTTTTTGGAGGGATAAATCCGGTTAATTGGGGATCTTTTGTGCTGATTTTCTTTTTAACAGCTTTAACTTTTTCCACACTTGGTGTGTTGATCGGAGTAGTCTCGCCTAATTCACGTATGATTGTCTTGTTCAGCCAATTGGTTTTCCTACCCTCCATGCTTTTAGGGGGGTTGATGGTCCCTTCTGACATGTTACCACCTGCTCTATACCGGATTGCCCTGCTGCTGCCTACCACCTATGCCATGAACGCCTGGAAGGGTTTGGCTTTTGGTATGGAACCTGTGTTCAGTCCCATTTGGTCTTTAGTGGTTTTATTCTCCAGCGCAGTGATTTCTTTTGGATTGGCAATCTATTTATTTAGGTGGGACAGTAAAAACATGCAGCGTGGGCGTAATCCACTGCTTGGATTGCTTACATTAATTCCATATATATTAGGTGCCATTTTTCTAGCTGGGTGAATGGCTAAAGAATGCCATAATCCTGTAAAAAAATTAATGATGATTTAATTATACTTTTTTCGACATTTGATGTATGATTTAGATATCCAGGCAGAATCGCTTGGGCAATTTGTCTCATTTCATTCATATGAGAAGAAAGGAGCACATCCATGGCATTCAGCTTCAAAAACTCGAAGGGGCAAACCTATTTCCTCCATGCCACGACACGTGTCCTCAAGAGTGGTAAAAATCAACATCTTTATTATTTTGCGAAGACACAAAAGGCAGGCGCGTTGGACGCAGTCCCAGCAGGTTATGTTGTATCAGAAAGCAAAACTGGCTTGCCAGTTCTAAAGAAGAAAGTGTAATTTATAGGTACCATTGGTAGTTGTTGTTCACCAATGGAAACCTGACCACGGAGGTGGCCTGGTAAGGTCATCTCCGAGCGTTGGTTTATTAAATCGTATATAAGGCGCACTTCTTCGGAAGTGCGTCGTGTTTAATTCCCCTGTTATTATTGGCTGAAAAATGCACTAACCACCTGAGGGTCAAAATGCTTGCCTGATTCAATTTGAATATAATCCAGAGCTTTGCGCTCTGGCCAGGCAGATCGATAAGGTCGGTCGGAGGTGAGTGCATCCCATACATCCACTACCGCAAATATCCGGGCAGACAAAGGGATATTTTTACCGATCAAACCGCGTGGATATCCATTTCCATCCCATTTTTCATGATGGCAGTACGGTATTTCCAATGCTGGCTCGAGATAATCGATAGTTTTCAGCATTTCATAAGCATGCACCGGGTGGCAGCGCATGATTTCCCATTCGGATGGTGTCAATGGTCCTGGTTTTAACAGAATTGAGTCTGGTATTCCCATTTTTCCGATGTCGTGCAGTAATGCACCCCGGCGAATGTGCTTTAAGGATTCACCGCGTATCCCAATCCTATCAGCTACCCGTAAGGTCATTTCAATCACCCGGTGGGCATGACCGACAGTTTCACGATCGCGCAGTTCCAAAGCTTTTGCCCAACCTTCCAACGTGGCATCATAGGCGATGGAGAGCTCGGTATTCGAATCCTGGAGCTGTTCGAATAAACTGGAATTGTCAATGGCAATGGCAGCCTGACCAGCCAGAGCTTCAAGGAATTCCAGTCGATCCTGGTCGATGGGTCGATCTGCACGTAGAAAGACTTCCAGTACTCCTTTTACCTGCCCTTTTGCAATCAATGGGACCCCGTAGTACACTTTAAATCCTTCAGCTTCAATGGGAAGCGGTTGGTTTGCATCCTCCTGCATAACCGAAAGATCGGGGATATGGATGGTTTTACATGTTTGAGCGGCTCTTCCTGCAAAACCTTTTCCGATTTGAAGGGTTGAATGCATGATCGAATCGGTTCGGAATCCTTGGGTAGCCTCATATTCCAATCGCTGAGTTCCAGGCCGGTAAAGCAGGATTGCAGCGGCATCCATATTTAGCTGCGACATAATTTGCTCAAGCACAATACCCAAAGTGAATTGTAAGTCTGGACCCGCTGAAATTGCTGTGTCGATTGCCCGTAAAGCCTGAAAACGGCCTACCTGGCGTTGGATTTGTTCCTCAGCTTTTTTCCAGTCGGTGATATCAGTGATGAACCCATCCAATAATTGACGTTTCCCGTTCTCATCGGAAGCGCTCATCCCCAGTTCACGGACCCATTTTATTTGCCGGCTTTGTGTATGAATTCTGTAGACCAGCTCAAAAGATTTCTGTAGAATAAAAGCATTTTGAATATTTATCCAGACCATTTCCCTGTCATCCGGGAAGATCAGATTGCCATAGGCGGTGACATGATTCATGATCAGGTCATCCGCCGGGTATCCCGTTAATGCATAACAGCCTTGACTGGCATACTCGAGGGTATGGTTCCAATCGACCCGGCATTGGTATGCCATGCCAGGGATATGGTCGATAAGTGTATTTAAGCAGGGAGAAATCTCCCTCACTACAACATCTGTGTCCAGGTTTGCACTTCCTAATACTAAAAATAGGGTGATTAAGGTCTTATGGTATTAATTCACCCGAACTAAATGAGGCAGCTGGTTAACCGGCACATTCACCTTGCTTTCCTGCTGGTATGCGACCATATTTGCAGCCAGATCAACCAGGTTGGCTGGGCGGATGGAATATAGCCAGTTTTGGTCTTCGGGGCTCAAATTAAATGTCTCGCCCTGGTAACCAGAAGCAACCGCAATCTCAGGATTGGTCAGCAGCATATTTCGAAAACTTTTACTGACCACTGCCGCACTGAGCAAGCGGTTCAATTCGTCGATTTGAAGGGAGACTATCTGTCTGCCGAATGACGGGTGTCATGGGTGTATCTATCAATAACATTGGATTTTCCTCAATTCATAATACGATGATAAATGTCTGATGGCGAATAAAATATAAGTTGGATGGGTGTGATGCAAAGCATCGTCGGTTATCCGCTCACATCACCATGGATGGGTACGCCTAAAATAATGCCACGTGAAGCAGCCAGAGCGATCACTATAAATGCCAGGCGGATATAGCGGGAATCGATCTTATTGAGTTTTAAATATAAAGCAGAAAGACGGGTGTTCATTTGATTATCTCCTCTAAAATAGAATATGGTATAGCTTGGTTCACATATTATTACACAATCCTGTCCTCTAAATAGTCTGTTAAAGATTAATAAAAACCCCATTTAAGGGGTTTTTTTACTGTTTTATTGCTGGATCAGCGAATCAATTTATATAAATCTTCAGTTTCAACGGAGGGTTCTAAACCCAGCTCATCACTTAAATAGCTGTCTGCACAGCTCGTATTGGTTGACAACACCAGATCGATTCCCAAGCGCCGCATAGGCTTGCATGGCCAGGCGATGTGCGGATTCCATACAATGATTCTCAGCCAAGATGGTCTGGCAGTGGAGTAATGCCGTTTGGGGTTCTTTTTGTTCAAGATGAAGCTGGGCCAGGGTGAGCAGGGTGTGTTCATGCATCTGGGTCAACCGGCTTCGATCAGTCATCACCCAATCACCGTCGCCTTCCGGGAAATATTCTCCTTGATAGAGCTGGATGGCTTCTTTCAACAGCTCGATCTTCTTTACGGGAGTTACCGCCTCCTCAGCCTGAATGATCTTCCTCTCAAAGTCCTGAACATCGTAGCTGTAATCTATGTCTGAATTGAATAAATACCTGCGTTCGGTATTTATAATGACATCCTGGCCCAATGCATAGCGCAAGTAATAAATGGTGTTCCGGAATTGCAAGCGAAGCTGTTCAGTTGAGCTGTCTGGCCATAAAATGACCCCAATCTCATCCCTGGTCATGCCTTTATGGGGGTGAGACAGGAGCAGGAAAAACAGCTCACGGGCACGTTTCTGATTGATCCAGGTGGGATTGGTCACAGGTTTCCCATCGATTTTTACCTGGGAAATACCCAAGGCATAAATGCTTAATCTGGGTGGGATGAGCAGTACAGTGGCTGCATATGGGCGTAAGCGCCGCCGTAGGGAAGCAATATGTCGTTCAAAATAGTCAATCTGACCTAACAGCTTCACACATCCAGGACCGATATTGACATCCTCCACCAGGCTTTTTATCTCTTGTTTGGCGTTTCTCCCCACAACGATCAATGGTTGGAGGCTGTCCAAATCTTTAACCAAAGCGAGCGCTTGCTCCATTGATTTATATACATTTTGAGGCTCACCAGCTGACCGGTAGGCAGGGCATAATAACAGAGCTGCGCTGGCGGCTTCCAGCTTTTGTCCGCTCTCTTTAAAAAGCGAAAATGCATCGGAAAGTTGGGTGATTGCTTTTTGGTTCTTGGCTTCAGCCAGTGAAAGGCTGCCGGCTTCCAATAACCAGATACTCTTCTCAAAATTAGATTGGCTATGTTGGATTAACTTCTCGGCAGATCGAAGATAAGCGCTGGCATTCGAAAGTTTACCTTCCCGCCGGGCAAGGGTGGATTCTGCCAGGTCAACATTCAACAGGAGAAAATGGTCGTTCAGAGCCTGGCAGGCTTTGCGGGTTTTCTCAAAAGCGTCCCTGGCGCTGTCATTTGCCTCCAGGTCTGAATATAGGATACCCAGGTTTAATAACAGGTAAGCCTCAGAGCGCAGTATTCCATTGCTCCTAGCGAGTGCCAATGCCTGTTCGAATAATTTTGCAGCTTCAATATAGTTCCCTGACAAATGATACAAACCGCCCAGGTTATTTAAAACAAAGGATTGGCGGGTGGAGTTCCTGACCTCCTGCCAGTAGGCGAGTGCCTGTTCATAGTGCTTGACTGCCTGGTTGGTCTTCCCTTGAAGTTGGCAGCATATACCCAACTCCATGCGCACCATCGCCATATTTTGTTCATCTTTTACTGCTTGAAATAGTGAAAGAGATCGTTCCAGCATTTGAGTGGCTTCATCGATCTGTCCATGGTGCTGCAGGCTCACACCCACTGCACTGCAAGCCTCCGCCTGAGCTGTCCGCAGTGAAGGTTCTCCTTCGGAGAACTTGATCGCTTCCAGACCGTCATGGATTGATTCTTGATACTTTCCCTGAAATCGGTACGCAGCTGCCCGCCGCGCTAATGTGCGAGCCAGCCCAGGCAAGTCTTGGTTTGCTCGTTGGGTAATTTCAGCCCGGTTTAGATATTCAAGGCTTTTTTCCAGTTGACCCTGGATGAGCAGTACGGTACCTTTATGGGAAAGCAGGATTGGACGAGTTTCCAGGACTTCAACCGGCAGTTCATCAAGCCATTTTGCAAGTAGAGCGAATTGTGCATTACGGATGAGTGAGCTACCTGATCTCTCGATCAGGTCTGCCACGGCCGAATTATCCTTGATGCGGTTATATAATGTATACGCACGACCCCATTCTTCCCGCTCGGTATATACTTCAGCCACTTTACGAAGTAGACTTTCCACTTCGCCAGGTCTTTCCTTTTCAAATTGCGCCTTTAAAAACTCACCAAATAAGTGGTGGTAGCGCAGCCACTTTCCATCCTCACCGACTGGCAAGACGAACAGGTTGTTGCTAACGACCTGGTTGATCAAATTCCGCCAGTTGACTTCTGTACCCCAAATGGAGGCACAAAGGGAAGCATCAAATTCATCTAAAAAAGAAGTGCACAGCAGGAAGTCTCGGATTTCCGTTGTTTGTTGGTCCAGAATTTCTTGAGCCAGGTATGTATAAAGCTCTACTCCTGTGACCCTTGCAGCTCTCATTTGGTTGGTCATTCCCTGGCCCATCACCTGGGCAGACAGCATTAATCCAGTAATCCAACCCTCCGTATCACGAGCAAGGTCTTGGGCAGCAGTATCGGATAGGGTCACACGATAGTACTGCAGCACAAAGGATTGGATTTCGTCCGATCGAAACGCCAATTCTTCAAAGCCAATACCGCCCACCTGTGAACGTGCAACCAACAAGGGCAGGTCAGGCAGGCTGAGTAGGGTGCGCGAGCTAAGGATCAAATGACAGTTTTCGGCTGATTTATTGATAAATCGGCTGATAAACGTCTGTATATCTTTTACATTACTAACCAAGTGGTAGTCATCAAGGATGATCAGGAAATGTTCCTGGATATGTTCGTAGGCATCATTAACAATTACCGACACGAGCTGATTGATATCGGGATTGAATTGATTAATGGCTTTTAACGCAGCCTTGGATGGTTCGCCAAATTCTGGGAAACGTCGGTGTAGCGCTGAAATAAAATAAGAAAAAAACCTTTCCGGAGACTGGTCGAGGTCATCCACTGCATACCAGCAAACCGGAAAATCTACCTGGTAGGAAAAATCCAATAATAATGAGGTTTTACCATATCCAGCGGGGGCGATTACCAGGATTAGTTTTTCATCCAGTAAATCATATAGTAAATTGATCAAGCGCTGGCGAGCGAATAAATCTTTACGACGCTGAGGAAGGATGATCTTGGTGGGGGTTGGTTGTCTTGCCATATGCTTATCAGGTTGGTTATTAACCATTTTTAGTATAGCATACTACTTTAGGATTCATCCAAGGTCGTGTTGTTGGCCTGATGAATTGACCTGCTACTGAATTTACTATCAGCCATGCAATTTCAAAAAGGTTGGGCAGGATTACCCCGCATAATTATTTCGTTACCCCACATCGCTCTCAGCAGATGATGCCATCCGTGTTGATGAGCTTATCATTTTAAGCATCATCATGAAACAGGTCGCCTGGCTTATGCTGGTATCGACTGAACTGAGCAATCAAGTCAGTTGAGCGCTTGATCACTTTGCTATCACCCATTGCCACGATGCCATGGGTGAGTCCAATTCCCTATACAGGAGCTGGCAAGATTACATTAAAAAAAAGCGAGCCCACCTTTGGGCTCGCTAATATGCATACTAATTCAGTTTACGCCTGTTCCTGGATTTTTTCAGACCAGGAACAGCCTTCCATGATCATTTCAAGGGCCATGGTATGGCTGCATGTTTGGCGGGTTAGGAAAAAATCACAATCACAGTGCCAGGCATTTTCGTTATACTTCACAGTGTGGGGATTATTATCCCCTTCGAAGGTTACCAAGAGTGCGTTTACATGGATGCGTTCACGCTGCTCGGCATAGCGTTTTGCTTTTTCTCGCTTGCGGATCAAGCCAGAATCCATATCTTTCCAATTGTCTCCTTTCGTTGTCAGAATTTTTTATAAAAGGCACACGTTAACAAACGCGTGCCCAGACTATCTTTTACTCATATTCACTTTTAAGAGAAAAACTCGCATAGCGGTATCTTCTCCGATTAAATTCAGTATAAGTCAAATTGATAGTAAAGTCAATCTCCTTGTATGACTTATACCCTACGATTCACCTACATTATTTCCGAGCTGGCCGCTTAGAGTTGATATTCCATCCAGATCAATGTCTGGTGAGGATAGAAACCTGCCTGGCGGAGTAAATCCACAGCCATTCCGGAAGGTAAATTCAAACTTAGAGGTTGTTCCTGACGTATAGACTTGCGAGCTTTGGTCAATAAAAACGAAACAGCCTCATCATCCAATTGTTCAGGAACTGCCAGCCATAATGGGTCTGTAAATCCACTTCTGTGTTTCCAGGTGAGGACGCCTTTTAGCTGATGATCGCGCTCCACGCTCCAGTGGGTGGGATATTCAAGGGAGAAGAATCGGTAAATTCCTCCCAATACATCGACACGGAATAAATTCCAATCGAATGGAATGTTCCATTCAAGCTCAGGAGGATAAACGTGCTTCAGCCAATCTCTCTGTCTCGACCAATGTTCCGAGCGGCGCTTGCTGACCTGTATGCCAACAGCAGCCGGGCTTTCATCAAAACTTGGTCCGCTGTACCAGCTGGTACGGCGAAGGCATTCTCTAAAGCCACTCGTTTTATAGATATGGATTGCACTCGGATTGTCATCCCTCACTTGGAGCATTGTGCTGACTGCTTTGTGGTAGCGTGCATGATCAAGGGCAGTTGATGTAAGCGCTCGGGCAATGCCACGTCCACGATAGTCTGGGTGCGTGGCAACGTTGGCGATCATATAGCCTCGCTTACCTTTTAGATTGATCGGGATCAAGCTCAAATTACCCACCAGCTGCCCGTCTTCTTCCCATACGTATCCTGATGGCGGCATGGGTGCTTGATCGATCATACTGCTTGCCCAACCGAGCATGCTAGCATTTTGGGCAGCCTTGCGCATTTCCTTCAGATATTGTTTACCTTCTGGATCAAGGGTATCGTAGAAGCACAATTCGACCAGGTCTGCAACCTTGTGCAAATCGCGACGCATATCAAGCTTACGTAAATGACCTTGGGCAGCAGCAGGTATGGTAATTTCCATGACCATATAGGGCTCATTTTACTCTATTTGGCTCACTCGTGCTGCACATACGAGATGAACTAAAGTGAAAATTTACGAGTATATCTATTAATTGATTTCTCTATCAGAGTATTCTGATATGATTAACCCAAGGTGCTTGGTGTGTTGATCGAGTGAAGATAACAGTCCTGTGAGAAAAATCTCCACATGGTTCGTGTGATTATTATTTCTTCTATATATTAGTCAATCATCACATGTTTAAATATATTATCCGCCGCCTAGCCATTTTCCCGCTTGCCTTGATACTGATCCATTTTCTAGGCTTCTCGTAGGCTTATATTTGCGGGACTGCGAACATCTCTGAACAAGGTCCAACGATAACCTGCCAGGCATATGCGCAAGATGGTACAGATCCAGTTTGGTCATATACCTTCCATGAAAGTGTTCAAGCTATCATAGGTGCAGCCGCTGCAAGCGGAAGACCCTATGTCATCACTCCCAATGGTCTCCTGATTGCATTGGGAGATACAGGTAGGGCCACTCCCATACCGACAGGTACACCCTGAGGACCATGAATATAGGAGCAGTAGAATAAATCTCAGCCTAGCGATTGTTTCCCTGCACCTGCATGATTAATAGCCTGTATACATAACTCATATAGAATTCTTACACCGGCACAGCTCTTGCACGTATCCACTCAATGTTATAATCCTCCTGACAAGGAAGGAATTTACCTATGATGCGATTTGATCGTTTTACTGAACACGCCCGAGAAGTACTCAACGCGCAGCCGAGATCATTCAACGCTACGGGCACAATCAGATAGATACTGAACATATCCTGCTGGCGTTGATTGAGCAACCCCAGGGCGTGATTCCACAGATTTTGGAATACCTTAAGGTTGACGCCAACGCCTTGACCGAACGCCTGGATTATGTTTTACGCACCAGCCCAAAAGCAAACATCTTTGGCGGGGGTGCAGGCCAAATATTCATCACCCCACACGTCAAGCGTATCATCGACCTGGCGAATGAGGAAGCCAACCGGCTCAAAGATGAATATATCTCTACGGAACATATCTTCCTGGCAATCCTTAACGAACGCAGCACACCAGCTGCCCGCTTATTGGAAGGCGCAGGCGTAACCACGAGCGGGTTTATGAGGCTGTCCAGCAGATCCGTGGTGGGCAGCGTGTCACTGACCGCCCTCGGCAGAGACACGTTACCGCACACTCGAGAAGTACTCGCGACCTGACGCAGATGGCTCGCGAGGGCAAGCTCGACCCGGTTATCGGCCGTGATACCGAGATCATGCCGCGTGATCCCCAAATTCTCTCACGCCGTACAAAAAACAACCCGGTGTTGATTGGTGAAGCTGGGGTTGGTAAAACTGCCATCGTTGAAGGCCTGGCGCAGAAGACGCGTCCAATGATGTGCCGGAAATCCTGACCGGAAAACGTGTGATCGCCCTGGACCTGGGCGCTATGATTGCTGGCTCACGCTTCCACGGCGAGTTCGAAGAGCGCCTACAAGGCTGCCATTGAAGAAATCCAGCGTGCTCAGGGTGAGGTCATCTTATTTATTGATGAGCTTCATACAGTCATAGGTGCTGGAGCTGCCCAGGGGGCTATGGACGCCTCCAATATGCTTAAGCCTGCCCTGGCGCGTGGAGAGCTACAGTGCGTAGGGGCGACGACGCTAGACGAGTACCACAAGCACATCGAAAAAGATGCCGCGCTTGAACGTCGTTTTGCCCCCGTGTATGTCGAAGAACCCACCGTGGACGACACCATCCAGATGCTACGAGGATTACGCGACCGATACGAAGCCCACCACAAGGTAACCTTCTCCGATGATGCCCTGGTTGCAGCTGCCCGCCTGTCCTCCCGTTATGTGACCGACCGTCACCTGCCTGATAAAGCGATTGACTTGATGGACGAAGCAGCTGCCAAGTTGCGGGTAGCCTATATTCGCTTCCCCCTGACCTGAAGGCAATGAAAAGCGAAGTTGACCGCCTGCAAGCTGAAGAGAACGAGAACAATCTGGATTATCGCGTGATTACGAACGCGCAGCCGAGAAAAAGGCTGAACGACTTCGATTGGAAACTGAGTTTAATACATTGCGCGACAAATGGGAGGGCGAACATAAGCTGGATGAGGTGGTGGATGTTAATGACATCGCTTCTGTGGTAGCTCAATGGACAGGCATCCCTGTCTCCCAAATGATGGAAACTGAATCTGATAAGCTACTCAATATGGAAGTTCGCCTGCATGAGCACATCATCGGACAGGAGGAAGCCATCCATGCCATATCGGATGCCATCCGGCGTGCCCGTTCAGGTCTCAAAGATCCCCGGCGACCGATTGGTTCTTTCATTTTTATTGGTCCATCGGGTGTCGGGAAGACAGAACTTGCCAAAGCCCTAGCTGAATTCATGTTCGATGATGCAGATGCCCTGATTCGCATCGATATGAGTGAATACCGAGAGCAGCACACCGTATCACGATTATTTGGTGCGCCTCCCGGATATGTCGGTTATGAGGAAGGCGGTCAGCTCACTGAAGCTGTTCGGCGGCGTCCTTACCGGGTAATCCTGTTTGATGAAATTGAGAAAGCCCACCCAGAAGTATGGAATGCCCTGTTGCAGATCCTTGACGACGGTCGCTTGACAGATGGTCAGGGTCGCATGGTGGATTTCCGCAATTCAGTGCTGATCATGACCAGCAACCTTGGAACCGAGTACGTGCGCAAATCCGGGAAGCCTTGGATTCGTTCCTACCCAGCTCCACAACTGAAGACCGCGAAGCGCAGGAAAAAATATCCAAAGCCCTCAAGAGCACTTTCCGACCAGAATTCCTCAATCGGATTGACGAGATTATCACCTTCTCGCCACTTTCGTTGGATGAGATGGTCAAGATCGTCGATCTGCAGATGAAGGAGATCCAGGAGCGCATGGGTGATAATGGCTTGACCATCGAATTGACTCTGGCAGCTCGCCAGTGGTTGGCAGAAGCCGGTTACGATTCTGCCTTTGGTGCCCGTCCTCTTCGTCGTGCTCTGCAAAAATTCCTCGAATCGCCCCTTTCAATGAGCTTGCTCAGTGGCGAATTCCATCGCGATGCTCACATCATCGCTGATGTGAATGAAGCGAAGGATGGTCTGATATTCAGCCCTGCCGAACAGCAGGTTGATATTAAAGTTGCCACAGGAAAGTGCGAGATAAAACCAAGTAAGTTTGGAAAAGGGTCGGGCTTGAACTCCCGACCTTTTTAATTTAATCTCACATACAAATTACACATGCCTGTAACACGAAGCTGGTGATTTTTGTCTCTCATATGAGGATATTAACCACTTGGTATTTTACCCCTATGGGATTAAATTTTTAGGATGGAACAATCTCTCATGGACGCCAATTCATTCCCAAACTTGTTCCTCTTCCGGGATCTCTCACCTAAGCAGCTATGCCAGCTCCAACCTCTATTCATTCCTTGTGAATTTTCGACGAATACCGTTTTATTCGAACAAGGAGATCCAGCAGAAAACTTGTTTGCTGTTGTCAGTGGGGAAGTAGTGGTAAACTTTAAACCAGATGATGGTCCCACCATCGTGGTTGCGTGTGTTCAACCGGGAAGCATTGTAGGCTGGAGTGCTGCACTTGGTAGCAGGCTATATACTTCCAGTGCGGTGTGTACAACCTACACCCAGCTGCTGCGAGTGCGAGGTGATGATCTGCGGCGCTTGTGCATTCAACATCCCGATACTGGGATGGTCTTTCTTGACCGGCTTGCCACGGTTATTGCCGAACGCCTGCATTCCACGCATGACCTGGTCCTGTCACTTCTTGCAACTCGGTTTAACGACTACAGCTGAAAGGAACCGGAGGATAAGCCATGGTTACACCGATCAATAGCAATGCCCCCCTCGAAGAGCAGGTGCGTGTGCTCATTCAGCGCCTGAGTGATTATATCGAGCAATTTCACGGCGGTTCGGTTGAATTCATCTCCTTTGATGGGAAAGTGCTCAAGGTGCACCTGGGTGGTGCCTGCCTGGGCTGCCCGCTCTCGCCCAACACACTGCACGGCTGGGTGGAAGGCACCGTTAAACAATTCTTGATCACCCATCATCGTGTTGAATTCGAAAAAAGACGGCAGTCGTTCCCAGGTTTTTTCTGTGATCTCGCCTCAGTTGGTTCACCTGCATCGTTCCATCGGCAACCTCTCCGAATATGTTCATGCGGTTATGGGTAACTAGCGTTACAAAATACGCTCCCGGCTGAGAATAGTCAAAATCCTTTAACGGATAGAACGTCGATGATATCTGAGTGGATCAAATTTCATTTCTCCCTATTCTCAATTACCTGGCATGTTGATGATCATTGGGCTCAAGTAAGGGATCAGCCAGATGAACCATACCACCAGGCTGAACTTGTGGAAATTTAATATCGCTTTTTCATCCTTCCGGATCAGTACCACGGTTGCCCACACCGCATGGATCATCATCAGCACGATGGCAATCACCCCGGTAATGCCGTGAATATCGGTCGTTAATCCTCCAGCCGCTTCAATCATCAAACCTGTCCCCAAGGTATCGCATATCAAGCCAAGGTAAAAGAAAACCAGGTGCCATGGTTTTAACCTGCCCTGGAGGCGCTCACTCCATACGCCGATTGAATAAAAAACCAATGCCAAACTGATGATGATCAACGGTGTGGTCCCTAGTGCTGTCATGAATCTCCTCAGATAATATATTTATACGCCATTAAACGCAGCATGATATTGGATGATTCCGGGTGCATCCTGCAGATAACTGAGGCTGGAGTTCTATGACCATGAAAACCTCAGGCGGCACATCATATTCACTGCTGATGCCATAATTCACGGATGGCACGAATCCGAAACGAGGGTAGTACCCTGGATGACCCAGGACAATGACCGCACCGAACCCAAGATCATCTACACTTTTCCAGACCTGCTTTGACCAGTGCTGACCCAGTCCCTTCGCCTTGCCGTTCAGGTATCACTGCCATAGGACCCAACCCCATGATTTTAAGGTCCGAATGACCTGAGAGAGAAACTGGCGAGAACATGATATGCCCAATGATTGCTCCATTCTCCTCTGCAACAAGAGAGACAATTGGGTGCGCTTCTTTCCTGAGTATATCCACCAGGTCAGCTTCCGCAGGTGTTTCGAAAGCGGATTGATTAACAGCATAAACCGCGAATTGGTCTTTAAGCTCTTCAGCCCGGATGATCATAAACCTCCTGGGAAATCTTTACGGGTATTTTTTTCGTGGTAGAGATTATATCATCCAGGCTTTACCTGGTTTTATGCCTAACAAATGAGGCAAGGGCGATATTATCATAAAGTATGACATACCGTTAGCAACCCAAGCTTAGCGATATGAATAATGATTTATACCTATCAATTCATCCTTGATAAAGTTTATTTGTGCTGTTCTAATATGGTTAATTAATTGCTGCAACAATTAATTCGAAGGTTCCATGCTCGCTACCAGAAATTAACAAGCAAGTTCAGGTCAAGATGTCTGCGTTTGGTCCCGATGTGAGGGTGATTGGCACAATTGCAACAGTCGTGGAAGCCATATTTTCAAAATCCACGCGTAGTGAAAGAGTTGTACTATAATTAATTACAAGGAGGTAACTAATCCAAGATAACCCAAACAACCGAAAAGACAGATTTCCAGAACTAACGAAAATTTGAATTCTAAAAAACATATAAAAGGAGCAGAAGAAATGAAGAATAAGAAAAATTGGTATAGCATCTTTGCCTTGATGCTTGTTGCAGTCATGGTTTTAACTGCCTGCGGTGGTGGCACAACAGAGGCTCCAACCACAGAAGCACAGCCGACTCAAGAACCAGTTTCTCAACCACCCACTCCTGTAATACCGGCTGGCAAGACACCGGTGGAAGTATTCTCCTGGTGGACAACTGGCGGTGAAGCTAATGGTTTGCAAAAACTGATGGACCAGTTCAACGCTGAGAATCCTGATGCAGAGGTCTTCAATGCTGCAGTTGCTGGTGGCGCTGGCTCGAATGCGAAGGCAGTGCTCAAGACCCGTATGTTGGGTGGTGATCCCCCCGACAGCTTCCAGGTTCACATGGGTCATGAGCTCATTGATACCTGGGTAACCACAGATTTCATGGAACCATTGGATGATGTCTATAGTGAATATGGATTCAACGATGTCTTCCCGCAGGGCGTGCTCGATATTGTATCCTATGATGGGCATCCCTGGTCGGTTCCGGTGAACATCCATCGTTCGAACGTGATGTGGTACAACCAAGCCATCTTCGAACAATATGGACTGACCGCTCCAACCACCTGGAATGAATTTATCGCCGTGGCAGAAACATTAAAAGCAGCTGGCATCACCCCGCTGGCATTGGGCGACAATGGTCCCTGGGCAGCTGCCCACCTGTTTGAAACCATCCTGGCTGGTGTTCTCGGTCCTGAGGCATATACTGGTCTGTGGAACGGTGGCACTTCCTGGGATGATCCCAAGGTAACCGAAGCGCTAAACACGTTCCGCACTGTGTTGAACTATGTGAACGAAGACCACACAGCTTTGTCATGGGACCAGGCAAATCAGTATGTCATCGATGGTACAGCCGCCATGACCATCATGGGCGACTGGGTGGATGGCGACTATGTTGCCAAGGGTTTTGAAGGTTATGGTTGGGCACCCGTACCGGGCACTCAGGGTACGTATGTGGCCTTGTCGGATACCTTCGGCTTACCCAAGGGAGCAAAAGAGCCCGAGCTGACCAAGAAGTTCCTGGGTGTGCTTGGGTCAAAGGAAGGCCAGGAAACATTTAACAAGCTAAAAGGCTCGATCTGTGCCCGTAAGGACTGTGATTACAGTAATTTCGATGCTTACCTGCAGTCTTCGGCTGCAGACTGGTCAGTAGACACGATCGTACCGTCTGTGGTCCATGGCGCTGCGGCATCGGAAGGTTGGGCAACAAGTTATGTCGATGCAATCGGCGCGTTTGTCACCAATCGTGACGTGGCCGCAACCCAGCAAGCCCTCATCCAGGCCGCCATTGATGCCGGCAGTAGCCAGTCAGCCAGCAACCGTCAAGACCCCCGTGGAGATATTCTCCTGGTGGACGACGGGTGGTGAAGCCAACGGCTTGCAGAAGCTGATGGATCAATTTAACGCCGCCAACCCAGAATACAACGTTTACAACTCGGCCGTGGCAGGTGGAGCTGGTTCGAATGCAAAGGCCGTACTCAAGACACGTATGTTGGGTGGTGACCCCCCGGACAGCTTCCAGGTGCACATGGGCCATGAGCTCATCGATACCTGGGTGACCACCGGTTTCATGGAACCCCTGGATGATGTCTATAATGAATATGGTTTCAACGATGTCTTCCCACAGGGCGTGCTTGATATCGTATCGTATGATGGGCATCCCTGGTCTGTTCCGGTGAATATCCACCGCTCGAACGTGCTTTGGTACAACAAGGCAGTGTTCGAGGCGAATGGCATCGACCCGGCTACTCTGAACACCTATGAGGGTTGGCAGGCTGCAGCAGAAACACTCAAAGCAGCTGGCATCACCCCGTTGGCGTTAGGTGATAATGGCCCCTGGGCAGCTGCACACCTCTTCGAGACTGTGCTGGCTGGCACACTTGGTGCTGAAGCATACATCGGTTTATGGGATGGCTCAACCGACTGGAATGGTCCTGAAGTGACCCAGGCATTGGAAAACTTCAAAATGATGATGGGCTACATCAACGAGGATCACAGTGCCCTCTCATGGGACCAGGCTAATCAATATGTCATCGATGGCACGGCAGCTATGACCATCATGGGTGACTGGTGCGACGGTGACTACGTGGCCAAGGGCTTTACTGGCTACGGCTGGGCACCCGTTCCAGGCACGGATGGTGTATATGTCGCCCTGTCTGACACTTTTGGCTTGCCCAAAGGCGTCCAGCAGCCTGAGGCAGTTAAGATGTTCCTGGGTGTGCTTGGCTCGAAGGAAGGCCAGGAAGCATTCAACATCCTCAAGGGCTCAATCTGTGCCCGCAAGGACTGCGACTACAGTGCCTTTGATGCCTACCTGCAGTCTTCGGCTGCAGATTGGCAGGTAGATACCATCGTTCCTTCTGTTGTCCATGGCGCAGCGGCTTCAGAAGGCTGGACAACTGGTTATGTCGATGCCATCGGCGCTTTTGTCACCAGCGGAGATGTGGCTGGTACACAGGCAAGCTCTGGCAGCTGCATGCCAGGACGCTGGCGTCTGTCCATAGCTCATAATTAATCTAAGAGAGGTCAGGACCAGAAATTCCTGACCTCTCTCCTTTGAGGAGGTCTTCATGCGCCGCCTTGACAAGGATCGTCTGACGGCAATTCTGTTTATAACCCCGTCTGTCATTGCTATCCTGCTATTTGTGTATGGTTTCATCGGATGGACGGGATGGGCATCGTTGCTAAAGTGGAATGACCTTGCCATGATCGCCAAGGGCAAACTATTTCCAAACGTGCCATTTGCGGGGATGGATAATTTTATCCGTCTGTTAACCGTAGATCAACGCTTTCAAGTTGACTTACGCAACACGGTTGTCTTTACACTTACCTTTATTGTTGCCTGCCTTGGGCTGGGCTTGATGATGGCGATACTACTCGACCAGAAAGTGAAGGGCGAGGCTCTTTTCCGCGGGATTTTTCTATTCCCAATGGCGGTTTCATTCATTGTCACCGGCGTCGTGTGGCGCTGGTTGTTAAATCCAGGCAACAGTTCAACAGGCCCAGTAGGAGTCAACCTTTTATTTAAAAATATGGGATTGGGTTTCTTCCAATCCGCCTGGTATACCAATCCGGAGGTTGGTTTCATCCAACCTGATTCAGCGATTGGTGGATTTCTTAACTCAATTGGGCTGGATTTTATTACCACGGCAAAGTTTGGTATCCCCTTTGCTATCCTATCGGTGGTCCTGGCTGCCACCTGGCAGATGTCTGGCTATACCATGGCTATGTACCTGGCAGGTCTGCGTGGTGTACCAGAGGAGCTGCGTGAAGCTGCAAGAGTAGATGGGGCTACCGAATTTCAGGTATACCGAAACATCATTTTACCCTTGCTTAAACCCATCACGTTGAGTGCAATCATTATCCTGGGTCATATATCGCTAAAGATCTTCGACCTGGTTTCCTCCATGACTGGTCCTGGACCAGCTTTTGCCACGGATGTTCCAGCATATTACATGTTTGATACGGTGTTCCGCGGAAATCACTTTGCCCGTGGCGCAGCAATCGCTATCATTATTCTTTTGAGTGTGGCAGTGCTGGTGGTTCCCTACCTGATCAGTAATATGCGTTCGGAGGTGAAGCGATGAAAAAGCGCTTTAAACCTCCAAAGTGGACGCGGGTTTTGTTGTATGTCCTGTTGATCGCTGGGGCGATTTTCTATCTTCTACCGATATATATGCTGGTCGCAACCAGCCTGAAAAGCTATGCTGAGGTGAAACTGTCAACCATGTGGTCAATCCCAGGTGGTTTTCACCTCGACAGTTTCCGGCAAGCTTGGTTTGGAGATCCCACCAAGGGTACAATGGGATTATCCTCCAACTTTATTAATAGCTTAAAATTAGCAATCCCGGCAACCATCATTTCAGCCATGCTTGGTTCGATAAATGGCTATGTGTTTTCCAAGTGGAAATTCCGCGGCTCGGATGTGCTATTTACAATAATTCTATTTGGGATGTTCATCCCTTACCAGAGTGTATTGATTCCTTTAGTGCAAACCCTTCAAACCTTTAGCCGGACATTTCGTCCGTTGCTGAATGAGATCCTGGCATGGAATGCGCCGGAGCTGCTGGGCTGGTTACCAACCCTGATAGCCACTTACATGCCCATGTATGGAACGATTGGGGGGTTGGTAATGGTGCATGTCATTTATGGAATCCCGATTACCACCCTGATTTTCCGTAACTACTATGCCGCCATTCCGGATGAACTGTTGGAGGCATCCAAGATCGATGGAGCAGGTTTTGGTGGTATATACCGCTATATTCTTTTCCCGATCTCCATGCCGGCATTCGTGGTGGTGTTGATCTGGCAGTTCACCTCGATCTGGAATGAGTTCCTGTTCGCCACCGTGATCACCAACAAGGCCGATGTACAGCCGATCACCGTGGCGCTGAATAACCTGGCAGGCAGCTTCATTGTGGAGTGGAATGTGCAGATGGCAGGAGCCTTGATGGCGGCTCTGCCCACGCTGCTGGTATATATATTGCTCGGACGCTACTTCATGCGCGGCCTGTTGGCAGGCTCGCTCAAAGGTTAATCATCAAAGGGCTGTCCCAAAAGTAAAGGACAGCCCTTTCTTTCATTTCACTAAATTTGTGTTTCTACGAGTGGGTTTCCCATCCGGCTGCGGTGCACCAGGTAGATACCCACCAGCACCACCAGGCCTCCAATCCATTGCTCGGTGCGCAGCGCTTCCCCCAGTAAGGGGATCGCCAGAAGGGCCGTCACCACGGGTTGTCCGATCAAAGTAGGCGCGACCACCGAGGCTGATAGATGCCCCAGGGCATACCCAATGGCTAAGTACCCGCCCACCTGCGAAACCAATGCCGCCCCCAGGAAAGCCAGGTAGGATTGCGGAGGGTATCCGGTAAGAGGCATTCTCATCCCCAGCGATATTAACAACAGGGTGAAAGCTGCAATCAGGTCCACCATCCACACGTAAGAGAGCGTATCCATTTTCTGCCGCCCGCGCTCCGTCACAACAAAGTAGCCTGCATAGAACACCCCTGCTGCCAGAGCTAACATATCACCCAATCCGATGCTCGGGTGACGGATAAAGTCGCTTCCCAAGACGATCGCTGCCCCCGCCAGGGCGAATGCCAAACCTACCCAGAATAAGCCCCGCAACTTCTGGCGGAAGACCAACCATGCGAATAATGCTACCCATAATGGAGCTGTGTTGCCAAGCAATGTGGCATTGGCTGCCGAAGTATAGCGCAGGGATGAATTCCAGGTGCCATGGTCGAGAGCGGTGAAGATACCTCCCAGGATTGGAAATAGCAATATAGCCATGGGGAACTTCACACCATTTTTACGATTTCGATATAAGAAGACTGGTAAAAGGATGAGCGTTGCAATCCCAATGCGGTAAAAACCAATCACCGGACCCGGAGCATTTGCCCACTTACCAAACATTGCTGAAAAACTCAGGCAGATGATCCCCATGATCAGGGCGAGATATGGCAAGATAGGACGTTTGGTTGGCATCGTATTACTGCAAAAATTCTATGGTGAGCTGATTCTTGTTGGCACGCCATTCTATCACAGAGGATTACAGACTTGTGAAATATGCAATACATCGTCAGTATTATCAATTCTTATCTAATCTTCAAAATCTTGAGGTATAAAAAACGTTATACTTCAAGATCGAATTAGAATTTATCCTCTTATGAAAGGGTTTTAATGAATGCCAAGACTTACACGGGATAAACGAATTATCCTATCTATTGTTTTGTTATTAGCTATTACCACCCTGGCTTGTGGACTGCCTGCCCGGCGTTTAACCAACAGCCAACCTACACCGGTTAGCCAGGAAAATAATCTAACATCCACAACCGACACCCCCCGTATTGAGCTTGTTACGGATGAAGACCAGGTATTGGTAGACATGTACTCACGCCTCAACCCCTCCGTGGTTAATATTACCGTCTACCTCAACCAGGATGGTGTGCTTGATTCATTTGCCCAGGGTTCAGGTTTTGTCTATGATGATCAGGGTCACATACTAACCAATGCGCATGTTGTGCATGGCACCGACGGTGTTGAGGTAACCTTCTCGGATGGTTTAATCCGTGAAGCTACCGTTGTGGGTGAAGACCTGCATAGTGACCTGGCAGTGATAAAAGTTGATCTTCCTGATGGAATTTCTTCCATCCCGTTGGGTGTGATGGAAGAACTAGCGGTTGGTCAGACAGTGGTAGCCATTGGGAATCCATTTGGATTGGAAGGCACGCTTACACGTGGGATCATCAGCGCTTTGGGACGCACCATACCAGCCCTGACGATTTTCTCCATTCCACAGGCTATCCAAACCGATGCGGCGATTAACCCAGGCAATTCAGGTGGTCCGCTACTGAATATGAATGGGGAAGTGGTTGGTGTAAACGCCCAAATTGAAACTTCTGGCACCAGTGACAGCAACATCGGTGTGGGTTTTGCCATTCCGGTCAGCATTATTCGCCGGGTAGTTCCAACATTAATTGAAACCGGGCATTATGATTGGCCTTGGTTGGGCGTATCCGGATACACGGTTAATCCTTCCCTGGTGCAAGCAATGAACCTGCCGGTGGAGCAAGGTGCGTATGTCTCCTCGCTTACGGAAGGTGGTCCAGCACTGGCGGCTGGTCTTCAAGCAACCACTGAAACCATCACCCAGGAGGGTCGCCAGGTTGAGGTAGGTGGGGATGTCATCACAGCCATCGATGGGCAACCGGTAAAAACTTTTGACGATATCCTGGTTTACCTTAGCCTGCAGACCACACCTGGCCAGGAAATTACGTTGACGATTTTACGCGATGGACAATACCAGGATGTAACCCTTGAGCTTGGAACCCGCCCAACAGAGTGAGCAAACCTATCAAGTGATAAGCAATACAAGAGCCCGGATCGTTCCGGGCTCTTTATTTACTTGTTCGATGTTTTATATTAATACTCAAGTGATGGATCCAACAGGTTATAAAGCGGCTGTTCTTGCAAGTAACAATTCAGGTTTTGAATAAAAAGGTCCACGGCGCGTTCATCATAGTGAGGTGAAAAGCCGGCAATGTGTGGGGTGAGGATCACGTTTGGCAGTTTCCAGAGTGGACTGTCGGCTGGTAAGGGTTCCACCGGGTATACATCCAGAGCAGCACCTGCAATCTTGTGTTCTCTCAGCAGTGGTATGAGAATACTATGATCGACGATATCTCCGCGCGAGATGTCGATTAGATAGGCACCTGGTTTAAATGCTTCCAGCTCTTTAGCGCCCAGGAATGCCCGGGTGGAGGATGTGCGGGGTAGGGTGACAATCACAAAATCGCACTCTTTGATCATGGAGCATACTGCTTGCGGGGGATAGAGCCTGTTCACCAGATCTCCACCTGGGTCACCCAATCCTTCAATGGTATAGCCTGGATCCTCGGGATGCCTGGCATCGCGCTTGGTTGCCAGGACTGTTGCCCCGAATACCTGCAGCAGCCGTGCAATTTGCCGTCCTATACTACCATAACCGATAATCCCAACCGTACTACCGCGTAGTTCCAGCGGATTGAAAAGATCCCACCTACCCGATGGCCAATCCGCCCGCTTTTGGTGGGCCAGCACATCCGGCAGATGGTGCCCCAATGCCAGCATCATCATGAGCGCATGCTCTGCCATTTGAGAAGCTGATGCTCCGCTCATGTTGGTAATCAGCATCCCCTCCCGATGCAGGATGGGTTTATCGAGTGCATGGTCCAGACCAGCCCAATGGAACTGGATCCAACGCAGGTTGGGTGCTTTTTCGGGTTCTGGTAGGACACGGTTCGTGTATAGCACCTGCACTTTCTTCCACACTTCTTCGTTGATCTCGTCCACCTTGCGGGCAGCAATCATATCAACGATCAAGCGTGGGGAGATTTCAGTGATCTTTTTTATCTGTTCATCCGTGAAAGCCAATGTGATTAGAACTTGAATTGAATCTTCCATAATGTATCCTGATCTGGTGAGGTCATGATTGTGTTTTGTGGGAAAACCCACGTACTTTCATCTATATTTTACACCTCAGTAAAAGGCCTTTATTAATGAAAATATGAATGTCGATAATTCCTGGCAGCTTCTCACTGAACTCTCATCTAATTTTCCAGCACATTCCTTTACAAATTCTAAAGCCATCGATATAATCAAGCCTTCTTAACTATTTAGAAAGGTTAATTGATGCAATCATCAAAAACTTTAGCTGCTACATTGCACGAATGGTTCAGCATTTTTCGCCGTAACTTGATGCGCAACATTTTTGCATATGCCAAGGATAGAGGGACTTACCATGGCGCAATTTGGCGCTTTGCTCCATATCTTCCACAAAGGTGCATGCGGCGTATCCGACATTGGGAGTGACCTGGGGGTGACCAATTCGGCTGCCAGCCAGATGTTGGAGCGCATGGTACAACAAAAAATCATCACACGCTCCGAAGACCCTGCTGACCGACGCGTCAAGCAGATTGTTCTGACGGATAAAGGTCGTCAGATTTTAGAAGAGAGCGAACACGCAAATCAAAGCTGGTTGGAAGAGCTGGCAAGTAAGATGACTCCCTCAGAACAGGAGCAAGTCAGAGAAGCGCTTGTCATCCTGATCGAGAAAGCCAGCCAGCTTGAAATTGCCCCGGTTGATAAATCAAATTTCTAAAGGAAAAAATTCTACTAATGGACAATACGATATTTCTGTGCTACCAGAAGCACTTTTGATGGTTTCAGCCTATAAATTAATATAAAAACCATTTTATTAAATACTCCAAAGTCTATTCATTAGGAACGAAGATAACCATGATTCGATTACTCAAATACCTAAAACCATACCGCATATTGATCCTGCTTACCATCGTCTTGCTGTTTGTGCAGGCATTTGCCGACCTGGCTTTGCCCAGCTATATGGCGGATATCGTAAATGTCGGCATCCAGCAGGGAGGGGTTGAAAATGCTGTGCCGGTAGCCATCCGCCAGAGCTCGATGGACAAAATCACTATATTCATGAGTCCTGAGGACAAAACCAGGGTGCTTTCCGACTACACGCTTGTGGACAAGGATTCCCCTGATTATGCCACTTATGTCGAGCTCTACCCCACGCTTGCTCAGGAGCCTGTCTATGTCCTGAACGAGGTCGATGAGGCAGAGATAGCCTGGCTGAACCCTGTGATGGGCGAGGCAATATTAATCGTTTCGGGAATCGAGCAAACTTTGGCAGACCCAGCCAAGGCAGCAGCAATGGCTAAAGGTATGGGCTTCGACCTTTCCAAGCTACCCCCCGGGACAGATATTTATACTGTTCTTGCGAAGCTTCCACCAGAACAGCTCGCCAAGATTATGTCCCCGTTCGCCGCGAAGTTTTCCACCATGAGCGAGAGCATGATCGCCCAGGCAGCCGCCAGGCCGATTCTCGCAGAATATACCGCCCTCGGTATGGATACCCAGAAATTGTCGACCAGCTATATTGTTCAGATTGGCATGATCATGTTGCTCATCACATTGATCTCTGGGACCTGTATGATCATTGTGGGTTATCTATCGGCTCAAACCGGAGCCGGACTGGCGCGTGATCTGCGCCGGTATGTGTTCCAACGGGTCGAAAGTTTTTCAGCCACCGAATTTGATAAGTTCTCCACCGCCTCGCTGATCACCCGATCTACCAACGATATCACCCAGATTCAGATGGTGGTCGTCATTATCATGCGCATGGTTTTCTATGCGCCCATCATTGCAATCGGTGGCATCATCCGCGCCACCCAAACAAGCGCCAGCATGTGGTGGATCATTGCTCTGGCGGTCATTGTACTGCTTGGCTTGATCATTTCGGTATTCACCATTGCCCTTCCAAAATTCAAGATCATTCAAAGCCTGCTCGACCGGCTGAACCTGGTTGTGCGTGAAAACTTGTCCGGCATGATGGTGATCCGGGCTTTCAACATGCAGTCCTTTGAGGAAACTCGCTTCGATAAAGCCAACATAGATGTCACCCGTAATTACCTGTTCGTCAACCGGGTGATGGTTATCATGATGCCGTTGATGATGTTGGTCATGAATATTGTGACGATAACGATCCTTTGGGTTGGTGCCCATCAGGTAGCTGAGGCGAATATCCAAGTTGGCGACATGATGGCCTTTATGCAATACGCCATGCAGATCCTGTTTTCCTTCCTCATGCTGGCAATGATTTTCATCATGCTACCAAGAGCAGCTGTCTCTGGAGATCGTGTTGCGGATGTGCTGGAGACCGATCCAGTCATCAAAGACCCGCAGGAACCACGGCAATTCGCCGAGCCATTCAAAGGGTCGGTTGAATTCAGGAACGTGTCGTTCCGCTATCCTGGTGCGGAAGAAGATGTACTTCACAATATCAATTTTACTGCCCAACCCGGTCAGACCACTGCCCTGATCGGCACCACCGGTTCGGGCAAATCCACGATTGTCAACCTGATCCCACGCTTCTACGAAGTCACGGAAGGGAGCTGTATATGTGGATGGGACCGATATCCGCGAAGTCATGCAGCATGAATTGCGTGATCGGATCGGTTATATCCCCCAGAAGGGCACACTTTTCTCCGGTACGATCGAAAGCAACCTGTTGTATGGGGATGAAAACGCCAGCGATGAAGAATTGAAGGTAGCTGCAGACATTGCTCAAGCTACTGAGTTCATTGCTAGCGGGCAAGCTGGTATGCAATCTGAAGTTGCACAGGGAGGTACGAACTGGTCTGGTGGTCAGAAGCAACGCCTGGCAATCGCGCGAGCCTTGGTGAAAAAAGCGCCCATTTATATCTTTGACGACAGCTTTTCTGCCTTGGATTTCAAGACCGACGCAACCTTGCGAAAAGCGCTCAAGGAGCAGACCGGTGCAAGCACCATGCTGATCGTGACCCAGCGGATTGCCACGATCAAGAATGCTGAGCAGATCATCGTGCTGGACGAGGGCAAGATTGTTGGCAAGGGTTCCCATGAGGAACTTATGAAGGACTCTGAAATATACCGAGGCATTGCCTTGTCTCAGTTGAGCAAGGAGGAGTTATCATGATGCACAGCAGTAGTACTCCAACAAATCGTGGTCCTGCAAGAGGCGGTCCGATGGGCGGTCCAATGGGACGCGGCGGTCCGATGGGGATGTTAGGTAAAGCCGAAAAGCCACGTGACTTTAAGGGCACGCTGAAAAAGCTGATCCAATATCTTGGGCGTTACAAGCTTTTGATCTTGTTCGTCTGGTTGCTGGCGATTGCCTCAACCGCGGCTGCGATCTTTGGTCCCAAGATCCTCGGAAAAGCCACCACCATACTGTTCGAAGGTGTGATGGCTCAACTTGCCGGCACAGGTACCGTCGACTTTACTGCCATCGGCAATATCCTCTTGCAAGCCCTGTTGCTGTATGTGTTTTCTGCCATGCTGAGCTTCGCTCAAGGTTGGATCATGACCGGCATAGCGATGAAAATCACTTACATTTTCCGTAAGGACATTGCTGAAAAGATCAACCATATGCCGCTTCGATACTTTGATGGTACCAGCCATGGCGAGGTGCTTTCGCGGGTCACCAACGATGTGGATACCGTCAGCCAGACTCTAAATCAGAGCCTGACGCAGATCATTACTTCCGTGACAATGCTACTGGGTATTCTGGTGATGATGTTTACCATCAGCTGGCAGATGACCCTGGTGGCTTTAGCCACCCTTCCGTTGTCGTTTGGCATCCTTGGCTTGATCATGAGCAAATCGCAGGTGTACTTCAAACGCCGGCAGGATTACCTGGGTCATATCAACGGACATGTCGAAGAAATGTACGGTGGGCATGTTGTGGTGAAGGCTTTCAATGGTGAGGCTAAGAGTGTCGAATACTTTGACCAGATCAACGAAACCCTCTTCGATTCTGCCTGGAAATCGGAATTCCTGACTGGCTTGCTGTTCCCCATCATGAATTTCGTTGGAAACCTGGGTTATGTCGCCATCTGTGTCCTGGGCGGTTACCTGGTGGTCAAGGGCACAATGCCGATCGGAGATATCCAGGCATTTATCCAATACATGCGCTCGTTCACCCAGCCCATCACGCAGATCGCCCAAATATCCAATATTCTCCAGGGTACCATCGCTGCAGCGGAACGTGTGTTCGAATTCCTGGCTGAACCTGAGGAAATTCCCGACACTGATACTCCCATCCAAATGGCTAATTTCGAAGGTCGTGTGGATTTCAAGAACGTCCACTTCGGCTATAGCCCGGATAAGATCATCATCAATGACTTTACCTTCTATGCCGAACCTGGCCAGAAGATCGCCATTGTTGGTCCGACCGGTGCTGGTAAAACCACCATGGTTAAATTACTGATGCGCTTCTACGATGTCAACAGCGGTGCCATCCTGGTAGATGGTCATAATATAAAGGATTTTAACCGCAATGACCTGCGCTGCATGTTCGGTATGGTTTTGCAGGATACCTGGCTTTACAACGGAACCATCATGGAGAACATCCGCTACGGTCGCATGGCTGCCACTGATGAGGAAGTCATCGCAGCTGCCAAGGCAGCACGGGTGGACCATTTCGTCCGCACCTTGCCTGAAGGTTACAATTTGGTACTCAATGAAGAGACTTCCAACATATCCCAAGGTCAAATGCAATTGATGACCATCGCACGCGCTTTCCTGGTTGACCCCACTATTCTCATTCTGGATGAAGCCACCAGTTCAGTGGATACTCACACTGAGGTACAAATCCAAAAAGCCATGGACACCTTGATGAAAGGACGCACCAGCTTTATCATTGCCCATCGCCTGTCGACCATCCGTGAAGCAGACTGGATCCTGGTGATGAAGGATGGCGATATTGTGGAGCAGGGCAAACATGAAAAGCTGCTGGTAAAGAATGGGTTTTATGCCGAGCTTTACAACAGCCAGTTTGAAGGCAAAGAAATTTAACCTCGAAGGATTTTATACTTCTATATAAATATCAACCCAGCCTCTCCCTTCTTCATACCGAAATCGGGGAGGCTGGCTACTTACTTTCAAAGGAACATCAACAGGATTTTAATCATGGAAATGAATAACGCGATACAAAAGAGACAGCTTGGAAAAACTGATATCTTCGTTTCCCCAATTGGGCTGGGAGTTATGGAGTTCGCCGGTGGGGGAGGATTACTTGGACGTGCGTTCCCGGTCATCCCGCAGGAGGAAAAGAACGCCATCATCAAAGCTGCCCTGGACGGAGGTATTAATTGGTTCGACACAGCAGAAATTTATGGCGGTGGGGTATCTGAGCGATCCCTGGCAACTGGCCTGAAGGCAGCTGGGAAGTCAGACAAGGATGTCATCGTGGCAACCAAATGGCTGCCTTTGTTGAGGACAGCTGGCAATATTCCTCATAGTATCCATAAGCGCCTTCACTACCTGGATGGATTCAGTATCGGCAATTATATGGTCCACCTGCCATACAGCTTTTCCTCACCTGAAGCCGAGATGAATGCCATGGCTGACCTGGTGGAGGCAGGCAAAATTCGTTCAGTGGGAGTGAGCAACTTTAATCCAGCTCGAATGAGGCGGGCGCATCGCGCTCTGGCAAAAAGAGGTCTACCTCTTGCAGTAAACCAGGTTGAGTATAGTTTATTAAACCGAAAAATCGAGAAGAATGGTGTTCTGGAAACTGCCAGGGAGTTGGGGGTGACGATCGTCGCTTACACACCTCTGGCACTCGGCATGTTGAGTGGAAAATATCACAAGAATCCGGAACTCGTTAGCCGAATGGCCGGATGGCGCAAAATCAGCATACGGCGCAACCTCGAGAAGAGCCGGGCGCTCATCCAGGCAATGGACGAGATTGCAAATAAGTATAAAGCAACCATCGCCCAGGTGGCATTGAACTGGCTGATCAACTATAACGGGGAAGTTGTTGTTACCATCCCAGGTGCGACCAAGGTTTACCAGGCTAAGGATAATGCAGGTGCAATGAATTTTCGACTGTCCGTTGATGAATTAACCCAGCTGGATGAGCTGTCACGCAGGTTATAAGTTTACCTGCTTCGTTTGGAACACCAGTATCCATAATGATTTCCCACACCTTGTCTCAACTCAAGAAATTGGGAGAGGACATGGACGGAAATAAATACATTGGATGGGGTGGTTATACAAGCCAGGTTCTCCATAAAATATTTGGGAATCCTCCACAATGACTGACCAGTAATCTGCCCAGGTATTGTGAGCACACTTCTGCCGCGTATGACATTTGTCATAAAATCGAAGATGACAAATGGTATTTGAATTAGCTGCACATTTAATGCTATGATGAAATTACAACTGAATAAGCCGGAACATTCTGAAGAATTATTTACTGGCACAAATCTAGCAAAGCTAGACAGCTATGTAGGCTGATTATAAAATGCCAGATAAAATCCGCTGATATGCGGGATCAATGAATGTTCCGGCGTTTTTTGTTCTATAATATCCCTATGACTATCGATTATGAAACCTACCAATCCCCTTTTACCTGGCGTTATGGCAGCCAGGAGATGCGCAGAATCTGGAGCGAAGTCAATAAACGTTTACTATGGCGCAAGCTGTGGGTGACCCTGGCTGAAGTACAGGCTGAGTTTGGTCTGGTTCTACCTGAACAGCTCGCTGACCTGCGCAGCCATATGGGCAGCGTGGATGTTCCTCGTTCCCTGGAGATCGAAGCGCAGATACACCATGACTTGATGGCTGAGTTGAAGGTTTTTGCTGAGCAATGCCCCCAGGGTGGGGCTATCCTGCACCTTGGGGCAACTTCCATGGACATCGAGGATAACGCCGACGTTTTGCGACAGCGAGAATCTCTTGACCTGGTTATCAATCAATTAAAGGAGCTTGCTCCTGCTCTTTATTGAAAAGATCGATACCTGGGCAGATTTACCATTGATCGCCTTCACACATCTCCAGCCAGCGGAGCCATCCACGCTTGGCTATCGGCTGGCAGTTTATGCCCAGGACCTGTTCATGGATTGGCATGCCCTTCAGACAACCAGAAATGAATTGCGTGGGAAGGGTTTCAGGGGAGCAGTTGGGACAGCTGCCTCCTATGCCGAGCTGATCGGTACAAAAAACCTGGTCGATTTCGAAAACCGCCTTTCCAAACGTTTGGAGCTACCTTTTTTCCCGGTGGTAACCCAGGTGTACCCACGTAAGCAGGATTTTATGCTGCTGAGCCACCTGGCGAGCCTGGGTGCATCATTACACAAGTTTGCTTTTGACTTGCGGATCCTGCAATCCTCCCCGATTGGCGAGCTGAATGAACCATTTGGCCAGCAGCAGGTGGGTTCTTCCGCCATGCCATTCAAACGCAACCCGATCCAGGCAGAGAAGATCGACTCGCTGGCCCGCTTGCTGGCCCAGATGCCACGTCTTGCCTGGGACAACGCGGCCAACTCGCTGCTGGAGCGTACACTGGATGACTCAGCCAACCGCCGCACGCTGTTACCGGAAGCATTTCTGATCTGTGATGAGCTGCTGCGCACATCCAGACGAATATTGGATGGCTTGATTGTGAATGAGAATGCCATCCAACGCAACCTGCAGATAAATGCCCCCTTTGCAGCAGTTGAGCGCGTGCTCATGGCTTTGGTGAAAGCTGGGGCTGACCGGCAGGTGATGCACGAGTACCTGCGTGAACATTCCCTGGCTGCCTGGGCTGCGATTCAATCCGGAAAGCCCAATCCCCTGGCTGAATTGATCTGCCATGATCCGGAAATTGTCCGCTTCCTTCCCGCTGATGATCTGTATCGACTCATGGATATCAACCACTACCTGGGGGATGCACCTCAGCGTGCACGGCTGATGGCAGAAACGATTAGGAGTTCGCTTAAAAGCTGAGTTTGAATATCTTTACGAAAATTCCCTGGCTTTCGCAGGCAGGTATACAGGAACATTCTCGGCGATAATATTATCCATCCGAGATGAAATTAGCCATGAACACCCACACGGGAATCAGCTCATGCTGTGGTTGCAGGTAAGACATCTCATAATAGGCCAATACTCCTATGCCAGAATTTGTGATCAAATCAGCCCCCATATGGCAGGCTTGGGATGCCAGGCTGTGATCCGCCAGGAACATTTCCCACACAGCCCCAGGGTCCAGGATGGTTACCTGTTCCCCTGTCTCAATCACATCGCGTGATCCGCCATGCACCCCGATGATCTCGCCCTCATCCCCAAGATAAGCCATCAACCGCCCTCCCGGGCCGACAATTGGATAATCCACCAGCTGGGTACCGCTGGCAGTGCCTGAGGCCAGGGTGATCTTGCGCGGGTAGATCATGGTGACGTTGGCAGGCATTTCGCTGATGACCTTTTCGGAAAAATTTCCACCTCCTGGGCTTGCCTTGGTCATGCCAGTGATGCTTTCCACCATGTATTCAAAACCCGAATTGCGGTAATTGGCACCCGGCAGGAACTCAGCCGGTGTTGTGTGGAACCATAGGTTGATACGCACATCTGAAACATCCGCTGAAGGCAAGGTGGGAGTCACGACCGGGGTGATCCATAATTTACTCAAATTGTGGTAGCTGAAGCCTCCTGTGATCCCATCCACCACCAGCGATTCGGTGATACCCCCACTGTTCTTCGCCATATAATAGAAACCATCATCATTTCCCACATCGCCGGTGATCTCAAATGCCGGGGCGATCGTGTCGCGCACGTAAGCCTCATTCACCAGCCTGTCGACCACCTCAAGCACAGGCATGCTGAGCACCTGCGGCTGTTCGTAGCTGCTGAGCCGATCGAGATAGCTGGTTCCGCTTGTGCAATGCTCAGACATTGTAAAAAACATATCAATCGGTTGGTCAGCGCTGACCGGTCCCTTACCCCACAGGTAATCGTTAAGACTTTCTTGGCGTTCCCCCAGCACAACCGCACACGTACCCCCAGGTTCTGACCAATCCACGGCCTTTAACCAGGCCTGCGCTACCGTGCTTGGAGGCAGTAATAGGGGTATTCCCAAAAACATACTCCATTCATTAACCTGCCCCATAGATCCCCCTGACTATTAGCAGATGGATATGCACGAGGTTGCTGTATCCCAGCATGAGGTGCAACCCGTTCATGCTCGCCGCCCAATACCTGCGTTGGTTATGCTCCGCTAACATAGCATACGACATCGAAAGCCAGCCATTCCAGATCCGTATCGCCATAGGCTTCATAAACGTCCGCGGGAGGACACTACGATGATGTTGGTGATCCGATATAGTAACGATGCAATGAATCTTCATTATAGAAAGAGTCGTCATAAATGCTATTAACAGGCGGTGCAGACCATGGCGATATCCACAGAATCGACTTGAATCATCCTCCCATCCACCTGATTCCTCGTTTGCAAAATCAGATTCTCCAGACATTCTCATTTCCCCAACTTAATACTTCTTACCCCATCCAGCATTCCCCAGCTGATCATATAATCCCAGGCATTGAGTCATCCCTATAATCATTATCATAATGATCGTCTTGAATTTGATAATCATTGATCCAAAACACCCCGACTTCATTTTGCATATCATCATCACCATCGGGTGAGTTTATGATTGTTTGCTCCGTGGTTGAGCTTGCTTGATTATTAGCCCGGGCAAATTGTGTGACCCATACCATCATTACAACCAGCGTGGAAATGATGAGGCCAACAATCAGGGGTTTACGAGTATGTGGATTTGAAAACATTTACGCCTCCTTTTCATCGATCGGATTGATTAAAAAGAGACACACCACGACCATCGATCGTGGTGTGTTTGGGTTGCGATGCAGCTTTCATTGTCAGATCCAGGCGGTATGCCATCATATTTTATTGGACGAGACAACGAATTCTTGTGCGAGGATAATACTATACAATTATTTTCTGGTTATCGTCAATACGGTGGCTGTGATACTAGTCTCAGACTTCCCTGCTTTAACCACCCGGATTTATCGTCCTATCAGATGGTCGCATTCCGCTCCGGTCCCACCGAGACGATCGATACAGGCGTCTCCACCAGCTCTTCGATGCGGTGTACATACGCCTGCGCCTGACGATGGCAGCTTTTCGAACTGGCGTACATCCTTGGTGGACTGCATCCAGCCATCCATCTCGATATATTCCGGTTCAAGACCTTCCAACCAGAGCGCATCACCCTCCCAATAATGAACCAGATCACCTTTCTGGCCTTTTGGATGGTAGCCAACCCCGATCTTGATCCTGGGCAATGTGTCCAGCACGTCCAGCTTGGTTAGCGCAATTTCGGTGAAGCCGTTCAGCCTGGCGGAAAAAGCCACCAGGTCAGCATCGAACCAACCGCAGCGGCGCGGTCTGCCGGTGACGGTGCCGAACTCCTTGCCTTCGTTCTGTAGAACCTGACCAATGAAGTCATTAAGTTCAGTGGGCATTGGACCACGGCCGACGCGGGTGGTATAAGCCTTGGCAACCCCGATCACTCGGTCAATACAACCTGGAGCAATCCCCAGCCCGGCTGACGCCCCACCCGAGAAAGTGGTGGAAGCTGTACAAAATGGATATGTTCCCCAGGTGTTGTCCAGGAGAGAACCCTGGGCTCCCTCCAGCAGGATATTCGCCTTATGCTTCAATGCGTTTTGTAATAATCCAAATGACTCGCGTACCATGGGTTTGATCTGGGAGAATTGATCCAACTTTTCCTCCAGTACCAGGTTAATATCCAGGGGTTCCAGGTTGAAGGCTTTGAACAGCGCATTTTTCACCTGCAGCTGAATGTGGAGTTTTTGACGGAAAATATCCTTATCCAGCATGTCCACCAACCGGATGCCGTTATAGCTGACCTTATCTGCGTACACAGGGCCCATGCCGCGTTTGGTGGTGCCCGTGCTGGCTTCGCCCTTGGCAATCTCATAAATACCTTCCACAATGGGGTGGTAGGGCATGACCACATGGCAGCGGGGTGAGACCCACAAGCGCTCATTCAAGTCGATCCCGGCACTCTTGATCATCTGGATCTCGCTGATCAAAGTTCCCAGGTTGACCACCACACCCGGACCGATGATGCAAGTGGTATTGGGATTGGCAAAGCCGTTGGGCGTCAACCGAAGTTTGAACTCGCCATATTCATTTATAACCGTATGCCCGGCATTGTCACCCCCGTTAAACCGGGCGGTGATATGGGCATCCTGGGAAAGCAGGTCAACAACCTTGCCCTTGGCTTCATCCCCCCATTGCGCTCCAATCACCATGCTAACACTCATACAGCTACCCTCCGCTTGAAATTTCTCATCGCACACCCTAATTGTACCTTCGTCAGCCGGAATGGAACAGCGATTTTAAAACCGATATGCGGATATAATCTATTTCTGTGACAGATATAGATAATACAGCCAACCGTCAAATTGCCCGGTCAGCTGGCACGGTGATGATCGCTTTGTTATTGAGTAATTTGATCAACCTGGCCAGCCTGATCCTGAATGCCACCACGTTCGGGACACAAGCTGAGATGGATGCCTTCCTGGCTGCCAATCGTGTCTCAGAGACTTTGTTCCTGCTCATGGCTGGAGGGGCGCTTGGATCAGCTTTCATTCCCACTTTCACCGGATTATTGACCAAAGGGGAACGAAATTCCGCCTGGAGACTGGCTTCAGCCATTGGCAACCTTGTGCTGATTGTGCTGAGCCTGGCGGCAATCATTACAGCCATCTTTGCTAAACCGCTGGTGCATTATGTGCTTGCGCCAGGCTTTGCCGATAATCCTGTCCAGGAAGCCCTCACCGTAAAATTGCTGCTCATCATGCTGCCCTCGGTGGTAATTTTTGGATTAAGCGGATTGGTGATGGGCATCCTAAACTCACACCAGGTGTTTTTCATTCCCGCCTTCACCCCCGCCATGTACCGCCTGGGGATGATCTTCGGTGTGCTTTTCCTGGCTCCAAAGATGGGAATCTTTGGACTGGCATGGGGGGTGGTGATTGGGGCGATCATGCATCTGGTGTTACAGCTCCCCAGCCTGTTCAGGCTGAAGGGGATTTACTTCCCAACCCTGGGATTAAAGCTGCCGGATGTACGCCAGGTGGGCTTGTTAATGGTCCCACGCATCTTCGGGGTTGCGGTGGTACAGGTCAACTTCTGGGTCAATATCAACCTGGCCTCTCATATGATGGAAGGCAGCATTGCAGGCATCAGCTGGGGACTGGCTCTGATGCTAATGCCGCAAGCGATCATTGCTCAATCGGTGGCGATGGCAGCCCTACCTACTCTATCTGCTCAATACGCGTTGAACAAGATTGACGATCTACGGCACTCCCTGGCATCAAGCCTGCGAGGCATCCTGCTGCTTGCCATTCCTGCCTCCATGGGTTTAATCCTGCTCAGGCAGCCCATTGTGGCATTATTGCTTGAGTATGGTAATTTCACCGAAGAATCCACCCAGTTAATCTCCTGGGCAGTATTGTGGTACGCTGTTGGGCTGTTGGGGCACTGTATTGTAGAGATCCTGGCGCGGGCTTTTTATGCAATGCAAAACACGAAGACACCTGTGATTGTTGGTGCCATCGTCATGGGATTAAACATTCTTTTTAGCGTGCTCTTCTCAGCCTGGTTTGCTCGCATCGGATGGATGCCGCATGGTGGGTTGGCATTGGCAAATTCACTGGCAACGGGGTTGGAGGCGGTGGGTTTATATGTCCTGATGCACCGCAGACTGGGCGGATTGGAAGGGAAGCACATTTTGAAGGGCTCCACTCAAGCGATCCTGGCGACAGCAGTCATGGGCATGGCTCTGTGGGTCTGGCTCGGATTGACTACCTCACAACCAGCCTGGCTGGTGGGATTGGGCGGTGTTTTAGTGGGTGGCGCAGTTTATGGATGTTGTGTGTTGCTGCTGAGGGTTCCTGAAGCGCAAACGATTATCGGGATTTTAAAGCGCCGGCTGAAACCAGCCGTGAAATAAAATGTTTCCACAGCTCTACCACGCACACCATAACCGTTACCTGGAAGACCTTCCCTTCTGGCTTGAGCTGGCTGCACGGGTGGGCGACCCTGTGCTGGAGCTGGGTTGCGGCACGGGTAGAGTGCTCATCCCGCTGGCACAGGCAGGCTACCAATCCTTTGGCTTGGACCATGATCTCTCCATGTTGACATTCCTGCAAACGAATATTCGCCCATTATTACAAAATGTACCCATTATCATCGTGGCTGATCTTTGCAGGTTTAATCTGGCTGCTCAATTTCCGTTGATCATCCTGCCCTGTAATACCTATAGCATGTTGAGCGATGATCAGCGTATTGCTTGTTTACGCTGTGTACGGAAGCATTTAGTGAAAGACGGAATATTTGCCGTTAGCATACCAAATCCGCAATTGTTCGTCAATTTACCGAACCAGTCAAACGCAGAGCTGGAAGATGAATTTTTCCATCCCGAGACGGGAAACCCGGTGCAGGTGAGTAGCACCTGGCAGCGCAGGAAGAACACCTTTGATCTAGCATGGATCTATGATCATATATATCCAGATGGTAGCGTTGACCGGCAGGTTGTAAATGCTGTTCAACAGATTGTTCCCTTAAACACCTATGTGGATGAAATTGAGAGTGCAGGATTAAAAGTTACCCAGTATTTTGGAGATTTTGACCAATCTGCATATACCGAAGCTTCGCCCGATTTAATCCTGCTGATCAAGCATTAACTGTATTAACATTCCCCAACACGTTTCTTGCACAATTCTTATATAACATTTGCATCCTTCTGATATTGGTGCTGTATTATTCAAACATCAAAATTAATAAATAAAAAATCAAAGGAGCTGATGTTATGACTTTCTATATTTCCCCTTACCAACGAATGGCTGCTGTGCGCCATGCAATGAAGCATATGTACCATGATTCTATGGTTGATCGAACCTCCAGCGAGTGTGAAATGCTGCTGGCTGTAGATGTCCAGGCGGTTGAAGATGCCTATAAAATTACTGCCTTAGTACCTGGCTTGGATGCGGAAGATCTGGATATTGAGGTCTTGAATAATACGGTTACAATCCGTGGTGAGTTCAAAGCGTGCAGCGAAGACCAGGCAAATTACCTGGTTAGTGAATTACCTAGCGGTCGCTTTAGCCGTGTGATCACTCTTCCGACCGCCACTGATGCCAGCAAGGTTGAAGCATCGATTAAGAACGGTGTACTTTCACTGCATGTTCTAAAAGCAGAGTCGGATAAACCAAAAACCATCAAAGTTACAAACATACAATAAATAAATCCAATTCTACAAAAAAAGGAGCGATTGTTCGCTCCTTTTTTGTTGATCAATCAAGGGCGCGTTTAGCAGCCAGTGCTGCCCCCACAATGCCTGCGTCATTTCCGAGCTCAGCCGGGATGACCTTTGTGTGTACTGTGAGCAATGGAAGAAATTGGTCTTGCTTTTTAATTGCGCCACCGCCAAGGATCATCAAGTCGGGAGAAAATAGACTTTCAAGCCGGCAAAGGTATTTATCGAAACGCTTCGCCCATTGTTTCCACGAAAGGTCCTGCTGCTTGCGTACCACATCTGAAGCGATTGTCTCTGCATCATCGCATTCGACTTCGATATGACCCAGCTCGGTATTCGGTACCAATTTTCCATCGATGAATAACGCTGAACCCAGCCCGGTACCGATCGTGATCATCATCACCACACCCTGCACTCCCTTACCGGCACCGAATGTAACTTCAGCCAACCCAGCTGCATCTGCATCGTTTACCACAATTACATTACATCCAGTGGCATTGGAGAACAACCTGGCTACATTTGTGCCGATCCATTTTTCATTGATATTGGCAGCAGACTCAGCCACTCCATTACGGATCACTGCAGGGAAACCACAGCCGATCGAGGTTTGCCAATTGAACTGACCAGCAATACTTTTGACAACCTCTGCAATAGGACCTGGTTTTGCTCCTTCAGGCGTGGGCAGTCGGTATCGCTCAACCAACAATAGACCGGTTTCGGTATCAACGGGTGCCCCTTTGATGCCTGTGCCACCTATGTCGATTCCAAGTATTTGCATAACTGTCTCCTGCTATTTCTATATCGCAAAATAGACTAGATAAGCTGATCCATTTTTCAAATAGTTTCAATGGTATATTATAAACCGCGAGGCTAATTCCAGATTACTCAGGTATTTTACTTGCATTGCCCTAAATTCACGAATAAATGCATGAAAAATCCGGCTAGAAGCCCACCATCGAAAGAAAAGATGATTGGCATAATATGTGCATGCCATCTATATATTATAATTGTCTAGTCCCTCGAATTATGGGTGACGTGGTATAGCGATTGATTTCTTATCATAATGGACTTAAATATTTTATTTAATGGGTGTAAGGTGATTGCACGATGAATAGAGGGTTAGGATGAGCCATGAGATCATTTTAGTAGTCGATGATAACCGTCAAATCAGCGACTTTTTATCAGGAACCTTGCTACCGAGCCTGGGATATGAAGTAATGGTGGCTCGAGATGGTAGTTCTGCCAAAAAAATGATCAAACAGCATAATGCAAAGCTGGATTTAATGCTCCTGGATTTGCAGTTACCCGACTTAACCGGGATTGAGCTGCTTCGTCACCTGGATGCTGGTGGTGTTCATATCCCGACAATCTTGATGACTGGACATGGCTCTGAGCAGGTAGCTGCCGAAGCTTTCCGGCTTGGTGTGCATGACTACCTGAGTAAACCTTTGGATGAGACGTTACTAACTGAAGCGATTACCCGTGCACTTTCAGAGAGCCGGCTGCAGCGTGAAAAAGCGGTTTTAAATACACAATTGCAAGATCAGGTAGCCTGGCTTACTTCCCTTTCTCAGGTTGGTACATCCGTAACATCCTCACTGGAGCTTGGGGATGTATTGATTCGGATTGTTGAAGCTGGAGTGTCCCTTACCAAAGCAGAAGAAGGTTTCCTGGCTTTATTGGATAAAGAAAATGGATTGCTTTATTTACGGGCAGTCAAGAATATGGAAGAAGGTAATATTAAAACCCTGCGGATACCGATTGCTGATTCTTTGGTTGGGCAGGTAATTCGATCCAAGCGACCATTACGTGCAACAGAACCCAGCCTGAAGGCACCATTAAAAGTATCAACGGGTTACCTTGTCCATAGCTTATTACATGTACCGATCCTTTCTAAGGGTATGCCCCTTGGTGTGCTCTCGGTTACCAACCGTAAAAATGATACTCCTTTCAAGGAAAAAGATGAAGTTGTGTTGAGCTCATTGGCTGATTATGCCGCCGTAGCCCTCGAAAATGCCGACTTGTACCAACAAGCCAGGCAAGAGATTATTGAGCGACAGAGGGTAGAGGATGCACTGCGTGAAAGTGAAGAACGATATTCGCTCGCTGTTCGGGCAGCGAATGATGGGCTTTGGGATTGGAACCTGAAGAACGGGCAAATTTATTTTTCACCACGCTGGAAGAATATGCTTGGTTTTTCCGACCAGGAAATTAGCAATAATCCAAACGAATGGTTCAATCGAGTCCATCCAGATGATATACAACAATTAAGGACGAATATTTCTGCACACCTGAGAGGTTTATCGGCACATTTTGAATGTGAATATCGAATTCAACATTCGAATGGTTCCTACCGCTGGATGCTAAGTCGAGGCATGGCGGTTATGGGAGATGATAAGACAGCCCAGCGTATGGCTGGTTCGCAAACCGATATTACCCTGCGAAAGCAAGCGGAAATTAAACTGCTTCACGATGCGTTTCACGACTCGCTGACAGAATTACCCAACCGCTCACTATTCATTGATCGGTTAAAACATGTCATTGAACGAAACAAACGCGATACCAGCCGCATATATGCAGTTTTGTTCCTGGATTTGGACCGGTTCAAGGATGTCAACGACAGCCTCGGGCACTTGACTGGAGACCAATTATTAGTAGCGACTGCTCATTTGCTTCAATCCATTTTACGCCCAATGGATACCGTCGCACGGTTGGGGGGAGATGAATTTGTAATCCTGTTGGAAGAAATAAAAGACGTCAGTGATGTAACCCGGGTGGCAGAACGTATCCAGAAAAAATTGATGGCGGCGACATTACTCCCCAATCACACCATTTTTATGTCTGCCAGTATGGGAATTGTATTAAGTACCACCGGGTATGACCGACCTGAAGATATCCTGCGGGATGCTGACACAGCCATGTATCAGGCAAAGGAAAACGGTCGGTGTCGTTATGAAATCTTCGATAGTGCAATGCGCGAACAAATCATGCTCCGCCTTGAGTTAGAGTCAGCCCTGCGCCAGGCGATTGAAAAGCAAGAGCTAGATGTATATTACCAGCCAGTGGCTGATCTAAAAACCGGACGAATTGTATGGTTTGAGGCACTTGTCAGGTGGAAGCATGTAACTAGGGGACTTTTATCGCCGGATAAGTTTCTCCCTCTCGCAGATGAAACCGGACTCATCATTGAGATAGACCGCCTGGTGATGCGTAAAGCTGCCCAACAGCTTGTTCTATGGCAAAACCAATTCCCGAGTGACCCACAATTAGGTGTCAGTGTAAATATCTCTGGCAAGCACATAACACAGACAGATTTTGTTGAATATATTGTTCAAACATTACTGGATGTGGGTTTATCGGCTTCCAGTTTAAATTTGGAAATAACTGAAAATGCAGTCATGGGAAATTTTGAAATCATCCTGGAAGTGCTTGATAAGTTAAAAACTCATGGGATCCAGGTTCAAATTGATGACTTTGGGGTGGGTTATTCGTCTTTGAATTATTTATCCCATAATTCCATCAAAGTTTTAAAAATTGATCGCTCTTTCGTCGGAAAGATCACGATAGATCCGGATTATTTAAAAATTGTTCAGGCAATCATCAGGCTGACCCATGGGCTAGGTTTAACCGTGGTAGCTGAAGGTGTTGAAACCAAGGAGCAGCTTGCTCAGCTAAATTTGCTTGATTGTGAATATATTCAAGGAAAATTAATTTCGATGCCCGTGGAAGAACGGATAATTGTCGACTTGCTAAAGAAGGAACGGCAGCGCAAATAGATCATTTTACTCGGAACCATCAAAGATATATTTTCATGTTTGTTTGTGGCTAAGGACACGGGATAAGTAACGTGTCCTTTATCATTTTCAATGATGATATACTGAGAGCCCATGATTAATATTCACGATCTATCATTCTCATATCCAGGTGCGGATATCCCTGCCCTAAATGGGGTCAGCATGCATATCGCGGCTGGTCAGTTCTGCCTGGTGATGGGTCCATCAGGGTCGGGGAAATCCACGTTTCTACGTTGCATCAACGGTTTAGTGCCTCACTTTAGTGGAGGAAGCATCCACGGTAGCATTCGGGTGAATGGTCTTGACCCTGTGAGGCTTTCTCCCCGGGCAATGAGCCAAACGGTTGGTTTTGTGTTTCAAGATCCTGAGGCGCAATTCGTTGTTGATATGGTGGAAGATGAAATTGCTTTTTCCTTGGAAAATGCTGCAATTCCCGAAGACGAAATGGAAACGCGGATTGAACAGGCACTTACCCTTCTGGAGCTTTCCAAATTACGCTCCCGAAAGTTGGAAACACTCTCCGGAGGTGAACGCCAGCGAGTTGCGATTGCAGCAGCCCTGGCTCTCAGACCTCAGATACTTGTATTGGATGAACCGACTTCCCAGCTTGATCCACATGCATCGGAAGAAGTTCTACAAATACTGGCGCGTTTAAATAGTCAATTGGGCTTGACCGTTGTGCTTGCAGAACACCGACTGGAACGTGTTATTCCCTATTCCAGTCAAATCATTTACCTGTCGGAAGAGTTTCCAGGCGGATTAAGTGGCAAGCCGCGCGATATTTTAAGTAGGGTCCCACTCAATCCTCCAGTGATAACCCTGGGTAAAGCATTAGGATGGGAACCATTACCATTGACGGTTGAGGAAGCTCAAAAGTTTGTGCAAATTGGATACAAGCCGACCAGGGAAGATCATATAGATACACTGCCTGTTTCCGTTGACATGCATGAGAAATCAAAAGCTCCATTCATCCAGGTAAAAGATTTACAGGTCAGTTACGGCAACACCCCTGCCTTACAAGGCGTGGATCTCAATCTATATCATGGGGAAATCGCGGTGATCATGGGTCCTAACGGGGCAGGGCAAGAGCACTTTGTTACGGTCAATCATTGGATTGATGCCATTTACAGAAGGAATGATCCGTGTAGGCGGAAAGGATGTTGCAGGAATGTCTGTGGCAGATATATGCCAGCAAGTGGGCTATCTACCGCAGGATCCCAATGCCCTTTTATTTGCGGATACGGTATCAGAAGAGCTTCTCATTACATTGCGCAATCATCATCTTGATACTTCAGGTACAAATGCGAATCAACTTCTGGATCGATTAGGCCTGGCAAGCAAGTACAACGAATACCCCCGTGATTTAAGTGTGGGTGAACGCCAGCGGGTCGCTATGGGAGCGATCATGGTCACCCACCCGGGTGCGCTACTCCTGGATGAGCCTACACGTGGCCTGGATTATCATGCCAAGCAAATCTTGCTTGAATTATTACGTGGCTGGCGTGATGAGGGAATGGCAATCCTGATGGTCACACATGATGTCGAGCTGGCGGTTCAAGCAGCAGATCGGGTAATCATCCTTGAAAATGGAGTGATCACAGGTGATGGCTCGCCAACGAAGTTATTGACCAATTCAACCACCTTTGCTTCCCAGGTGGCGAAAATTTTTCCAGGTCGGGGATGGCTTACAGTGGATGACGTAATTGGAGGATTGAATGCCAGCGAACATTGAGATCAAAGCGCGCGTAGCAGATTTCGAGAGCCTGAAGAAAGCTGCTGACCAGCTAAGCGATTCAGGATGCCAGGTCATCTCCCAGGAAGATACTTTTTTCAACTGTCCGGGTGGCCGGTTAAAGCTCAGGGAATTAAACCCTCAACGCGGGCAGCTGATCTATTATCAACGTCAGGATATCGTTGGTCCAAAACACTCAGAGTACAAGATCTTTGAAACCAATGATCCGGCAGGGTTAAAACTGATCCTTGAAACGGCATTTGGCATACGCGGGGTGGTTACCAAAACGAGGTATCTTTATTTGGTTGGTCAAACCCGTATACACCTGGACGATGTGGTGGGATTGGGTAAATTCATGGAACTGGAGGTCGTCCTCAAGCCTGGACAAACCGACGCACAAGGTCAGGCTGAGGCTGAGTTGCTGATGGCTAAACTCGGGATCAAAGAGACCGATCTGATTGACTCTGCCTACATGGATATGTTTGAACAATGATCAGGGCACAATGTATCGTCCATCGGGGTAATCATATCCTGATGGCCAAGCACCGCATGGAAGGTGTTGAGTGGTGGTGCCTGCCTGGGGGTAGAGTCGAACCACATGAGAATCCATGCGATGCTGCCCTCCGTGAGCTTGAAGAAGAATGTTGTGTCGGGGGCAAGATCATTCGCCAGACTGGTCAGATGATTGACGGATATGGCCTGGAATCGGTCACTTTCCTGATTGATATTGGCAGACAGGAACCACATATGGGAGTTGATCCTGAATTTATGGGTGATGATCAGATTCTGGTGGAGGTAGGATGGTTGACCCTGGCAGAAATCCCCGAGCGTGACCGGGCTTACCTTTGGGCAGCTGGCTTGCTAAGCATTCCAGAGTTTCTTGATGAAGTATCCAATTGGGGTGACGAGCTAAGTTACCCTACCCATTGAAATAAATGTATAATAAGCAAATGTACAGCCGCTACCATCCTCCCTGTTGATCTATAGCTTTCCTTCATCATGCACGCGCACCACCTCTTTCCCTCCCAGCAGCCCCCACACAAATCCAACGGAGAGAAAGAGGTTGAAATGGTTAATCAAACACCGCGCAAGAAATTTATCTTAATATCCAGCATTCTCAGGGGTGCGATTCCCCTGACGTATTTATTTCTGTTAATTGAATTCTTTGATGAGCTGAATTATGGGATTGGAAATGCAGCTCTTCCAGCCATCCGTTCCGACTTTGGATTGTCCTATATCCAGGTTGGAATGCTGCTCGGACTGCCTGGAATAATTAATACAGTCATTGAACCGGTCCTGATGCTTTTGGGGGATACGCGTTATCGTAAACAGATCATATTGGCAGGTGGGTTTGTAATTGTTGTATCCCTGGTTGCCATTGCCAGCACCCAATCTTTTACGGTAGTCCTATTGGGGATGATCATCGGATATCCAGCAAGTGGTGCATTTGTATCGCTATCTCAAGCAACCCTGATGGACCTTCATCCTGGGCGTGAGCCACAGATGATGGCGCGCTGGACAGTTTCCGGGTCTGTGGCGAATTTGATCGGTCCATTGATTCTCGCCGCAGGGTTTGCCCTGGGGTTTGGCTGGCGGTGGGCATTTTTTGGAATGGCAATCTTATGTTTAGTGTTGGTTGGTCTCACCTGGTCAAGGCAATTCCCTCCACGTTTGGGCATTGAGACCCTATCGAAATCGTCAAGCCAGGTAAAAACCCTGCTGGCAGGATTTTGGGAGGCGCTCCGCAATCCCGGCCTGATGCGCTGGCTGGTCTTGCTCCAGTTTTCGGACCTCTTGCTGGATGTGCTTACCGGCTACCTGCCGTTGTATTTCACCGATGTGACTGGCATGACCATCACCCAGGCCAGCTTGATGATGAGTGTATTGATGCTGGCCGGGTTGATCTCGAATATCGTGCTTATCCCTTTGCTTGAGCGATTTCCTGGGCGAAAATTAGTGCGTATCTCCGCGGCTGTCTCCGGGGTTTTATACGCCGCGTGGCTGCTTGCCCCCTGGATATGGGCGAAGATTGGCTTGATCATCCTGATCAAGCTTGTTACCCTGGGATGGTATGAGGTGTTACAAGGGGAAGCCTTTGCAACCATCCCAGGTCGTTCGGGGACCGTAATGGCAACCAATTCGATCATGGGCTTGTTGGGGGGAGGTATCGCTTTTTTTATCGGCTGGTTTGCTGCGCAGGCAGGCTTGCCTGCCGCGATGTGGCTATTATTAGCTGGGCCGGTTTGCCTGGTCCTGTTTGTTCCCAAACCGGGATTGGTAAAACAGGTATCATAGTACCTTTCCGGGAAAACATAGAAAGAGGCGGTTTGTCATGCTGAAATATTGGCAGTTGTCAGTATCCAGTGCTATACAAGCAGGGTAAAATGAATGTCAATCATTCATCAAAATTAATAGAAAAGCTAAATTCATCTCCAAACCGAATCTGTGGAGGCAAGCATGCGTGAAATTACTGAAAACATCCTTGAATTGATAAGGCTGACATCAACTGATCTTCCACCTGATGTTGAAGCATCGATCCGACGGAGCTGTGGAGCAGGAAGAACCTGGTTCTGCAGCGCGTGGTGCACTTGAGACCATTCTGAAGAATGTAGAGCTGTCACGCCAAAATTCCACCCCTATATGCCAGGATACGGGCACCCCAATTTTTTACGTATATTTTCCGGTAGGGTGGAGCGTACGAGCTTTACGCCAGCAGATTGAAGCCGCGGTTGTCCAGGCTACGAAAAAATCCTACCTGCGCCCTAACTCGGTCGACTCACTAACCGGAAAGAACAGCGGGAACAATCTGGGGGGTAGCCATTTTCCCAGCCTCCATTTCGAGGAGGTGGAGGGTGATACCCTGACCATCGAGTTGATGCTCAAAGGGGGCGGATGTGAGAATGTTGGTGCACAGTATTCGCTTCCCAATGATGCCTTGAATGCCGGGCGTGACCTGGCGGGAGTTCGCAAGGCTGTGTTGGATGCGGTTTACCAGGCACAAGGGCAAGGCTGCGCCCCTGGAATTTTAGGTATCGCCATCGGTGGCGATCGAGGTTCCGGCTTCTACGCATCGAAAGAAGCTTTATACCGAAACATGGACGACATTAATCCTGATCCGCAGCTCAATGAATTGGAAAACCGGCTGGTTGAGGAATCCAACCAGCTTGGAATTGGTCCGATGGGTTTTGGTGGTAAGACCACCCTGTTGGGTGCCAAGATCACCCACCTGAACCGGTTACCTGCCAGCTTTTTTGTCAGTATCAGCTACATGTGCTGGGCATACCGCCGGCGCAAGCTGACCATCTCCAACGACCTGGTCAAATTCGAGTAAAACGGAGGATGAAGATGCAAACCCTTAACATGCCAATATCCGATGAGTCCATCCGCAGTTTAAAGGTGGGTGACCCCGTTTTACTGAATGGGATCATGGTCACCGGTCGTGATGTAGTCCATAAATGGATGGTGGATACATTCATAAAGCACACCCGACAACCTCAAGGTGATGATTTGGAAGTTTATGCAGCCATTAAACCCCTGCTGGCAGGCAGTGTCATTTACCATTGTGGCCCGGTGGTTGCAGGATTGGATACAAAGCAATATAAGTTCGTTGCTGCCGGACCCACTACCAGCATCCGTGAAGAACCATACCAGGGAATGGTGATGAAGCATTTCAATATCAAGGGAGTGATCGGAAAAGGTGGCATGGGTGCTAAGACGTTGGCTGCCTGTCAGGAAGTACCGGGTGTTTATTTCCACGCCATCGGCGGGGCAGCTTCGTTAATAGCGCAGACGGTCGTCAATGTCCTGGGTGTATACAAACTCGATTTTGGAGTACCGGAGGCAATGTGGGTGACCGAGGTTAAGGAATTCCCGGCTGTGGTGACCATGGACTCGCACGGTGGCAGCCTGCATGTAAGTGTGGATGCTCACTCCCGGGCGGTGTTGCAAGAATTACTCGCCAAGGCATAATATCTTAATATCCTAAGATGAGGCGGCTTAAAGGTCGCCTCTTTGATTTAAGGTCTTATGGATAAAATAATTGGTCGAGATCAGCCTCGTACCTTTTGCATCATATCCGTTAGCCGATCACGATCGGTAATTTCAAATTCTGTGCGGGTTATCTTGATCAGCTCCTGATCGGCAAATCGCTGCAGGAGACGGCAGACCATTTCACGGGTGGAGCCAATCCGGGCAGCCATGTCATCCAAGGTGAGTGAACGGGCAATCGGTCCTGTGGTTATCCCTGTCCAGGGAAATCGATCAGTAATTTTGCCAACCTGCCGGCTACCGGCTGGAAAGCAAGCTCCTCCACAAGCTCACTCGCCCGCAGCATTCTTGAGACCATCAGGCGGGATAATTCCCACGCGACACGACCATTTTGCAGGATGATGGGTAATATCTGCTCACGCGACCATAACAGCGCGCTGCTCTGTTGTTCCACTTTCAAGGCAACCGGCATCGGCAGCTCCGGGTGGAAGAAGGATACGCCCCAGAATACCTCTCCGGGTTTGAATGATGTAGCAACAAAACTGCGCCCCTCCAGTGATTCTTTGACGGCGGTGACCGAGCCCTTTAATAGAATAAAGAGCAAAGGCCAGATATCTCCAGCATGGGTAAGGTATTGACCTTTATGATATTGGCGCACAAGTGCTTGTTCGAGTAAAGTGTCCAGCTCATGCTCAGCCATGCAGCCAAAAACAGCGCTGTGCCTTAAAAAATCTTTAGTCTCCATAGAATGACCTCATCAAAACATTATACCTTTAGGCGAGTGTTCACCATTAACTGATTTGCGTTAAAGGTAAAGACTTTTTCTTGGCTTTGTGTTACATTTCACACACCAATGTATAGATTATGAAGACACGATTCTTGAAGAGATTTATTCTTTCCTTCATACTTATCGCCCTCCTCCTTATTGTTTCCAGCTGCCAGGAGGCTACTCCTGTTTGCCCACCTAATACACAGACTCCGCAATACCTGACCACCCCGCCAGGTCAATTACCGACCCCATCGCCTGTATCAGAACTTCACAGTGTAGTGATTGGTCGAAGAGAGATGAAAGTGGATAAAGTAGTTTCGGGTCCATTGTGCAATGACTGGTGGAGCGGCACAGTGTATGTTACCTGCGATGTCCAGGTTTATCCATGGACGGAAGACCCCACCTTCTTAAAGGACTGCCAGTTAAATATCGAACCTCAGACGGTCGTCTATGTTGCCTACCATAACAACACCGCTTATTACAATGGCTGCTCGTGCCACACGGGTTTAACCCCCGAACCATAATTTAGCACAAAGAGGAGAATGATGATGAAAAAAGAAAATTTATACGGAGGCATACTGGCGATCATAGCTGCCCTGATGGGGATCATTGGGCATTTTGTCCTATTCCTCAAATGGTACCAGATTGGAATGAACACTCCATCCGCCGAGCCAGGATGTGAAATTTTGTTAAAAACCATTCACCCACTCATGGCAACTCTTGGCCTGCTCGCTGGGGTTTTGTTTGCCGTTAGCGCGTATGGCTATTTCACCAGGAAAAATTGGGCATTTTTTCTAACAGTCATCGCACTTGTCCTGTCACTGTTGGGGAGCTGGTTTATCAATGTGCCCTATATGGCGGCTGGTCTGCCACCTGTTTACTTCCCGCTTTTCTGGCCATATCTGATCCTTTACTTTCTCTTCCTTGTCTGGGTGGGGAAGGTACCTTGGACCCGGACTTTGTTGGGATTATTAACCGGCGTCGCCTATATCTTCTGCTGGATGAACGGTGTAGCCAGCACCAGCCGTATGATTACGATTGGAGCGCCAATTTTCACTTTAGTACAACACCTGAATTGGGTGGCGATGCTCGGTTGGGCAGTGGTTACAGTTGGGATCATCATGCAACCTAAGGAATGGATGCGCGTGGTTGGCCTGAGTGCAGGGGTGGCGGAGTTGGTGGTAGGCATTCCGTTGGCGGTTGCCACGGCGCAACAATTGGGTCGTTTCTCGCTCTTTGCCCTGGCACCGATTTCCTGCCTGATTCTGATCATCCTATTTGTATGGCCTGGTGTGTGGAATAAGCTAACGAAAACAAGTGAACCGTTAATTGGTATATAAAACCGACACCAGGAATTATGAAGGCATACGTTACTATATAACAATACTATATTTTTACTTGGTCAATGGTGATATATATCACGTTCCTTTAATGCGTATTGTGGAATAATATAAAGGCTTTATTCAGAGCAGGTGTTATTAGATAAAACGATATCTAAGGAGAAGGCATATGTTCACTCTCGATAATCTATTCCTCTTATTAACCGGCTTGACCGCAATCTATCTACTTTGGCGCTTTTACACCCGCTGGAGCAAGACAAAAGAAGCTTTATGATTTATATTATGGCATGGGTTTCCTGGTCCTACTTAATATCTGGATTGCTATTCATCTTCCTCGGGCTGGATATCCTGAAATCTCCCCGTACGTGCTGACGGTAGCATCACTCATCCCACTAGGTATCTCGATGGGCATCGTTGAAGAGTATTATCCGCAGTATAAAAGACCTTACAAGTGGTTTGCCTTGATCGGCTTTCTGGCGATTGCCATATCAGCCATTGCTGGGCTCGATACGCTCAGGAAAATTTCAGTCCCGGTCTTCCATGGAGTAGCCGGATTGGTCATCTTCTTGGGTCCATTCTTTGCCAAAGAATGCACCGAAAGGTTTTTGGTGGGTGGGCATTGGTGGGCTGCTGATTGGATTGGGAGGTATTGCCCTGGCGTTCATCTCGGTTGGTGCACAGCTGTTATTCTTCAGCCCTGAGTTTGTTATGCAAATCCTACCCCCGCTCCTGCTGTTGATGACGTTAGCCTTCACCTGGGGCTTTGTTAAAGATATAAAAGGTTAGAAAATCACTCCTGATGAAGAGACCTCTGACCAGATAATATTCTTTTACTTGAAAATATTGCTGACCCAATTCATAGCGAGTGTAAAATATCGCCTTGAATGGGTCAGCTTTTATTTTTTGTCGTAATTATTAATGTTTTAGGCTTAGAGATGCAAAACCTATATACGGATGATGATTTCCATGTTTTCCAATAAACCTGATTCTAACCATTACTCTCAGATGGTTTTAGCTCCACTATCTTGATTTTTTGGGTTAGTACATCCAAAATTGTGTGCCCTAAAAGCCCTATTCCCAGCAATGTTAATCCAATTCCAACAACGATCAAAGGAACCTGGAGTACATAAGTCCAGTTTTCCTGGAAAAAGGTATGTGAGGGACCTGCCCAAATAAATATGGTAAGTGTTAGGATGCCGGTGATGATGGCTGCCAATCCAATCCCCGAATTGGTTTCATTCTTGCCTCCCGGAGAATTGAAATCCAGGTTCTTCCAAATACTAGGTATCCTGAACAGCAGGAAGACAATCAAGGTAAGTAAATTCAGGTAGAATTTCACGTTTGCAGGGGCGGCTTCTCCACGCAGAGTCATCGATGTATAATAATGAATCCCGCCAAGAATGGTCCCTATAACCAGGATGATTAAGATATCTCGGTAGACGTTTGAGCCTCCCCGCACCAGCTTCACTGTAGCCCATATTCCCGCCAAACCTATCAAAATTGTGGTAACCACAAAAATCTGATATAGCCAGCGATAATCCTTTAATTCTATGAATGCCATCCTATATCCTACATTGTTGGAGAAGGCTGCGCAGGTAGTACCAATACCACCCAACAGGTTCATGGCAGCCGTCATACCCATTAATATAATTGCAACAATGCGGATGATTTTTCCTGTTTTATTCACTAGTTTAACCTCCTATTCAGTAGATTATTCTTGATATTTTCTTATAAGGTGAAAACTTTAGTATGTTAGGGTTGCAATACATTCTCAGATAACCCCCAGGGGTTACTCACAAAATGGCATCGCTCACAATTGGCCTCAAGCACCACATTGTGGGATGTGAATGGGAACCGCTCAGCACCTGTCTCTGTCGAGGCAGAAATAAACGTGGTCCATAGATCACTTTCTTCATCGGGTCCCACCTCCATTCCATTGGCATCATGGCAGGCACCACAGGTAACTGACTGGTGATCTTGATCATGCCCTGGGATAGGAGTCGCAGGTTCCTTCACATCAGGATGGCATCCAACAGCATCGCAGGATGTAGTTGAATCATGGGCTGAGTGACAATCTGTACACACATAACCAGGATGATCGCCGCCCAATTGAACAGTACCGTGCCCAGGGACTTCTGCTGCTGAATGACATTTCAAGCATAATTCAGATGGTGAAGCCACTTGAGCATATTCTCCAAGAGGAGCAATTTCCAGCCAGGCATATTCAGCTTGAACATTGCCTTTTTTATCCACTTCATGGCAGATATTACAAGGAATGTCGGTCCATTCGCTCTCAGCGATGGTTGAGGGTGGGTCTTCCAATTCAAATTTACATGTATAACAACTCTCCGGGAGATCATCCATTGAAGGCATCCAATTGATTGGAGCATGACAACGCGCGCAGGTATTGTTCTGACCATTGGCATCTAATACAAAGGAATCTGCATGCGGGCTGGACTGCCATGCAGCTTCTATGGCAGCAGGGTCAGGCTCAGGGTTTTCAACTTTAACACCCACCACGGTAGGGGCTTGTGTTGTCTGGTATGCTCGTGGAGTCCCTTTGGATTGATGCCTCTGCCTGTGCTTCTTTGGTTTCAATTACTTCTGGTGGTGGTTCACTTTCGGTCTGGCAGGCTGCCAATCCAATAATAAGAAAATAAAGACTGAAAACTATGAGGCCAACTTTGGAGATATTTGTTTTTCGCATCATCTAACTCACCGGGGTGGAGCAAGGCTGCCTTACCCCACCCCTAATAGGTTAATTTTATTTTGATCTCCTGCTCTACGAAATTTTCTTCTCTTATATGCAGGGAGTGTTTATCTGTTTTTTAAAAAAACCGCATCTCCAGTTTAGGGCGTTGCTGTCGGTGTCGGTTCTGGGATCTCGCCATCAGCTGTATAAACGGTTAATTCCCAGGGGTTCCCTTCAAAGTGACACCGGTCACAAGCAACCTCATATTGGATGCTGTGAGAGATAATCGCGGTTGTCGAGGGTTGTCCGGTTCTCCCAACTGTGGTCAAGAGGGTTGTCCACGTTCCACCTGCAGCTTCGTCCGGGTTTGGGCCAACCTCGGCTTCAGATGAATCATGGCACGCCATGCAGGTTAGTACACTAGCCATGGCGGGATACTTTCCCCCGGCATGGGCGGCTGTATCAATCTCATGGCAGTCCTGACACTGCTTCGGTTGCTGGGTATGCGGATCATGGCAATCGGAACAGTAGGTGGGTGGCTTTTGTTCATCTATAAAGCCTGCATAGTTTAGATGGGCAGGACCGCCAAGAACGATCTCGTGACTGACAGCTGATCTGACAGGATTCCCGGTGCCTACTGTAGTGACATGGCATTTTTCGCAAATCTCATTAGGTATGTTGACGTCTTCATATTCCATGCTGATTGGATTTAACCATGCTACGCCTTGCGTAACCACACCATTTTCCATTCGATGGCATGTTTCACAGGGGATTCCCACCCATTCTTCTTCAGGAATAAAAGGATTTCCCTCTGCGATCCTCATCTCTGGATCCGTAGGAAATTTGCAGGAGAAGCAGGATGGGGGCGGGCCAATAAATGATTCTGGGTCCCAGTTCTGGGGCGAATGGCAGCGTGAGCACCAGGTGTTTGGGCCTTTCCCTTCGCCATAGGTATTCCCATGCGGACTTCCCTCCCAGGCTGCAATAAACTCAGCTTGATCTGGCAGGGGTGTTGGTTCGGGTGTCGATGTTGCAGGCAATGGAGTGGGTGGAACCACTACGGTAACCTCAACATATTCGATGATCGGTGTGGTGGTGGGTGAAATAGCGGTTGGCTCTTCAGCGCCACAACTGCTTACGGCCAGTGCAAAAAAAAGTATTAATTCAAAAACGAAAAACCTTGATTTTAATATTTGCATCTACTCCTCCTTATTAATTTTGATTTATGTTACATATGCATTCTTATTAAATATTTCCTCATTGGATAAAAATGCGAATCCAATGATTTTGTTTACAAAATTTAGATTAGAGAATATTTATCTATTATTCGTATAAAATCCAGATAAAATTCCTGAAAGATTAATCTATTGTTAAAAGTATCACAATTAAGAACAAAAGTCATTGACAAGTATCAATGACTGACTTGACAATTATCAAGTGTGATTAACCAAGTATCAAATAATAAATGGATGAAAAAATTATTAATTTTGATTATTTCCTCAATATCATTTGACACTCCACATATTCTCTGGTACAACAATCAATATGGATACTCCTGAAAATTTAGCCCATAGACTCGGTAATGTCAGCCATTTCATGAAATTACCGTTAACTGACCGATTGGCTATCATCCTCGCCGGACAAATACGACTTTTCTCAACTGATACAGTCATCTTCTCAGAAGAAGAGCCATGTGCTGGTATGTTTGTTTTACTAAAAGGACATGTGCACATTTGTAAACTCGGTCCACAAGGTCAGCAAAGCATTATTGCTGATATTGACCCAGTCATCATGTTCAACGAGGTGGCTTTATTGGACGGAGGTCCAAATCCGTACACAGCCATTGCGACACAAAATTGCTTTGCCTGGCACATCAGCTATCAGGCTTATCAGAGACTACTCCAAAGATATGCGAAAGATCAATACATGCAGGTTGCTCTCGGATTATTGGATATTATGGCAGGCCGTTATCGGCAATTATTAGACAGCTATGCGGACTTGTCCTTTTTAACTGTGCCAGTTCGAGTGGCAAAGTTGATCTATGAATTGAGCGATAATGGGCAGGTACCCATAAATCGTAGTGAAATATCAATTAGCGAGATGGCTGCGCATATAGCAACAGTACCTGAGGCAATCAGCCGAGCATTAAATATTTTGCGCTGTCAGGAAATTATCCACACCACGCGGACGAAAATCACTGTTTTAAAACCAGTTGAGCTGGCAAAATTAGCCCAAGTTGAATCTAAAAATTTATTTATATATGGGGAAAAACGGTAATGTCTGAAGGTCGCGTGGAATTGTTTAAATTTGTTGATACCCCCTGATTTGACATAAATCAAAGACACCCAGGTTTTATTGTGATACGATGTACAAATAACACATCGCATCCAAGATTTATATCTGATAGAAATATATTAATGGAGTAATACTCATGGCGAAGCGCATACAATACCTTTTTCGCTCAACCAAAGGACTGATCCTGGTGGCAATTGCCATGATCGGACTGGAAACTGCCATATTTGGTATGCTCTCCGGACCCATGGCGGATTTTGGTGTCCGGGACATTGTGGTGAAACTTGTTCGGGATGGATCTAGTCCAGGCTGAGCGTGAAGGCCGTATTATTATCCTGTACCATTCGATCGCCATGGCGGTGGTTGCCATCGAAGTCTATATGATCACCGGCATGTTGAAGATGAAGGAATTCTATCAAGTAGCTGCACGCGTGCACTGGTCACCATAGGCTACCTTATGGCAATGATTTTTGGGATGGGATTTGCCTACTGGGGACATATTTGGCCATTGCATGGCTTGTACATTGCCGGATTGACCCTCATCTTCTTTGCTGGCCTTTTTTTGGCGATTGCCCTGTGGCCCTGGAACAGGGAGGTCTACCAGCCAGATAAAGCCTACTCGCGCACTAAAAATGGGGTCGATATTGAGCGGGTGGCTTTTTTTGCCACCGCCGTCACGACCCTGATTTCTGCCTTTTTTGGTGCTATTCCTGGCTCTTATTTTGGCAACGGATTCGAAGTTATTCTTGGCTGAGAATATTATTCGCTACCCCGAAAAGACGACCATGGAATATTCGGTCATCGGTCACCTGCATATCATGCTGGCACTCATCGCCATCATGCTCACACTCATTATCGGGCGCTGGTTAGATTTCAAAGGCATCTTTCATAAAATTGCCATGCCACTGATGATCTTAGGTACCATCGTGCTGAACCTGGGTGTATGGGGAGTGGTGACCCCACTGGAACCCGTGGCACACATGATCATCTATGTTGGGGCGACCCCATCCATGCTGGCAGCCTTGATGCTGGTTATCTTTGGTTGGGATAAGTTCATCCGCCAGGGCATCGCAGGGATTGAGAAGCCTTCTCCCTGGCAAAAATTTAAGGCATTAATCCGCGATCCACTCAAGTTTGGTTCGCTCTGGCAGATGGTTTTTATGAATTTCACCGTCAGTGGCATTGGCATCATGATGGCCGTCAAGCTGGACGAGATCTTCCGCATCTGGCCAGCCCGGGAGGAACGCATCGAGCTCACCGGGCACTGGCACATCCTCTCGGCGATCATCGCGACCATTATCTTGCTTTATTATGGCGACCTGATCGGGCTTAAAGGTAAAGTCCGCCAGTGGTATGGCTGGGGCATCATCCTCCTCTCCGACCTGGCCTTCGCTTCCATGACTATCTTTGAGATGAAGCGCCTCTTCATCAGTGAAGCTGAACAGCAACCATTGGTAAATACCGTGATGCTGCTGGCCGACTTCGGCTTGGCCATGCTCCTGGTGATCCTGGCGATGGTCATGCTCTGGCGGCTCTTCGATTTGTTCAAGAAGAAAGGCCGTTGGACACTTGAAATTGACCAGGATGATCTGACTGCGGAGGTGGAGCTATGAAACCCGCTGTCTGGTGCATCCTACTGGTATTTATATTACTGACTGCATGTACCTCTGTCAACCTTGACGCTCCGATCCCCACCTATGATACAGGTGTGGATACGGAAGCCTGGGTTGTTATCCCGGCGGGTGAATTTCAATCCGGGCAGCATAATGAACCAGTTACGATCGACTATGACTATGAGATCATGGTCACGGATGTGACTGTATCCCAATATGTCTCCTACCTCAATGATGCTTTATCATATAGGAAGCTTCAGGTTGATGGTGATTCAATCGTGGGTTTTTATCCGGGGGATGAATTTCAGGGCGTCAAGCATGAGGTTGAAATCCCACCTGCGGATTATATATTTGTTCCGCTCAATGACCCAGCTTCTCGTTTCAATTATGATGGATTGACCTTTAATGTGAAACCAGGTTATGAAACTCACCCGATGACGAATGTCTCCTGGTTTGGAGCTTGGGGCTTCTGCGGGTATAATGACTATCGGCTGCCAACTGAGCTCGAATGGGAAAAAGCCGCTCGAGGCTCTACAGACAGTAGACCCTTTCCCTGGGGTGAGGAGATTGCCCGGAACAATGCCAATTTTTACTCCTCACGTGACCCATTTGAAGATATGAGTTCGTTTGGCTCACGCACGTCCCCGGTGGGTTTCTATAATGGCCAGGTGTACGACGGTTACGAAACCCTCGATTCAGCCAGCCCGTATGGCTTGTACGATATGTCTGGTAATGTGTGGCAGTGGACAGGTGATATTTATGAAGGACAGCACTACCGCTACTTGCGTGGCGGTTCGAAGGATACCTACGATATGGATTTACGTATTTGGGTAAGGAACAATGCCACCCCCACCTACTTCAGCCCTGGTGTGGGTTTTCGCTGTGTGAGAGGTGGAGAATAACTGTATGTTGATCCTCAGACAGGTAATAGCTAAAGCTCGATCATTCTTGCCACTCATAAAAAGCTTACAGACAGGCTTATTATTATCCACGGGTATAGCTGGATACTTAAGTGCCCACACAGCACTGGATTTGAGGGTCCTGCTCAGCCTCACCGGGAGCCTTTTCCTTGCCATCAGTGGTTCAACCATCCTGAATATGTGGTATGACCGCGATATCGATACCGTGATGAACCGCACGCATAACCGACCATTGGCAACCGGGAAAGTATCCACGCATGAAGCGTTCTGGCTGGGCGTATTTTTCGCGTCTGCCGGTGTCGGTTGGGCAATCCTGCAGGATACTTTATTTGGACTCATCGTATTTGCAGGCTTATTCTTCGATGTGGTCGTTTATACGATCTGGCTCAAGCGCCGCACAAGTTGGAGCATCGTGTGGGGTGGAATTTCGGGTGGAATACCCATCTTGGCTGGACGCGCTCTTGCTATTGGGCAGATTGACCTGGTGGGCATATTGCTGATGATGGCAGTCTTATTTTGGATCCCGACCCATATCCTGACCTTCAATATGCGTTATTTTGATGATTACCAGGCTGCCAAGGTGCCTACCTTCCCTTCCACCTACGGATTTGAAGCCACCCGAGCGATCATCGCCTTATCGGCAATCCTGGCGGCCGCTTCCATCGGTGTGGCAGGTGTGATGATCGGTATCCAGGCAGGTAGTCTTCGCCTGATGGCTGTGCTTTCCACTGGACTACTCCTGCTTTCATTTGCAACCGTTTTCCGACCTTCTGAACAGGTGAACTTTAGCTTGTTCAAGTATGCTTCAGTATATATGCTGGCATCGATGATCTTGTTGTCCTTGTAAACCAAGGATAATGAAGCCAACTCCCCTCGACAGAATCCTTTTACTGATCACCTGCCTCCTGGCTGCATATCAGGTGGTGGTGGGTATCAATGGGCTGGAAAATATTCCCACCATTGCTTATACCATTGCGTTTGGTGTTTTACTGGTAGCCAGCCTGCTGATCATCATCCTCGGTTTTGATGTATTGAACAGCCCCGTGGTAGTCGTGGTATCGACGATTATCCCGCTCAGTTTGTCTCTTGGATTGGTTTGGGAATATGGTACTGCCTGGCGCATTCCCTATTTGATATTTACCATCCTTGGTTTTCTGGCGATCATCGTCACGCGATTAGTTCACATGCCCGGGAGACTGCCGACCATCGTCCTGGCATTTGTACATGGTGTGGCAGGGTTGGTTGTCTTCCTTTTACCCTGCGTTCTGGCTGCCCAGGGTGTTACCAATCCTGGATTTGCCCTGGTTGGTTTTGGTGGTGCGCTGATCGGGCTGGGGGGCTTGTTACTTTCTTTTCTAAAAGCTGGGAAACCGATTGTCTCTCGTGAAATCATAATTCGTATCCTGCCATGGATTTTGTTGTTGATGACTATGTCGTTTGTTGCAGGCTTTGCACTTGCCTGAAATTATTAAATTCTGAGGAGGATTGTATGGGTAAAAAATGGTGGGCGAAAGTATTACGGGTTATTGGTATTATTTTGATGGGTTTGACAGCCGTATTCACCATCCTGGGGGGTATTGGGACCACCTGTGTGGCACTCAACCCAAATGGGTATGATGGAAAATTTGCAGGTATTGCTCCTTACCAATGGCTGTATTTTTTATTTGTCATTGTTACATTTGCCTTTGGGGTGATGGGTGCACGTGCGACCTGGCTGCTCATCCGCAACAAGCCCAATGCCTACCGCTATTCGGTCATCGCTTTACTGGGAGGCACCATCGTTGGGGTGATCCATGTCCTGGTGTCACGTGCCTTGCGGGGTGGTTCGATGCCCGTGGATATGGTCACTTACATGAATATTCTCACCCTGGTTGTATTCTTGATATTCCGCATCCCACCCCTGTGGAAGGAAATTGGTTTCGGGCAACCCGCATCATCCAGCACCGCCGGGGTGGCTGGAGGCATGGTTTCGATTACCGCTGGCGCAATTGCCCTCACCATCCAGTATTGGATGGGATCCACGCATACCATTGGTGGTGTGAACTATGCGGATGTCTGGCATGTTCAGTTACAACTCATAGGATGGTCATTGATTGTAATGGGTGTAGCAGCTCTCTTGTGGGCGACCGGGCTGTTTTCAAGCCGGGAAGTTTCCACCGAGGAGGTTGCCTCAGCGCTTGAGTAAAATAAAACTTCCTGGAATGGGTTAGCTTCCAGGAAGTTTTATTCTAACTGGGATTTCTAGGGGCAAACCTGTAATGTTACATCATCCACGTACATGGCGCTGATTCCTCCACCGCCATCGTTATACGTTCCCCATTGAAGCAGGATGGTCCATCCACGATAATTGCTCAGGTCAAATTGCGTGGTGAGCCAGGTTTGGTTGTCCGTGAGTTGCCAAAGGAGCACATCCAGGATGTTGTAGCTTTGATCCATGACCAGCAGGTATTGGACATCCCCCGCCAATTGCGATTCAATAAATCGTGAACCAATCGCTGGCTGAGGTGGCAGCGGTTGCCCCAATACTTCTCCACTCAAGGGGTAATACCACATCTTCAAGGTGGCATGACCGGCATTCGATGGTATGGAGACAGTCTGCCGGAAATCTGAGTAACTATACCTGTTATCACCCGCATAAACGATCCCCGTTCGCATGGAGCGGAAAGCACTGTGGTATTCCGAGTTGGAATAACCAGCCGGGTACTCGGTGATGGGAACTTCCCAACCATTGGAGCCTTCGAAGTTACTGTTGACGATATACTCTGAACAAGGTCCAGGGGTGGGGGTTACAGATGGCGTTTGGGTCGGTGTGGGACTTGGCCCTGGGGTGGGTGTGGTTGCACAATCATCCAGGCTGACATCGTCCACGTACATGCTGGTGATGCCGTTATATCCATCATTGTAAGTGCCGAATTGCAGGTAGATTGTATATCCTGAATAGCGCCTCAGGTCAAACTCGTAGTAATGCCAGTAGCCCTCATTTGAGCGCTGCCAGACGAGTGTATCGATCCAATTCTGGTATTGGTCCAATATCAGCACGTATTGCAGGTCGCCACTTAAAATCGTCTCATTGAATGAACGCCCAGTGGGTGTGATTTTTTCTGGCTGTGATAAACCCATTGCTTCTCCGCTGAGTGAATACAGCCAGAAACGGGCTTTGGCAACCGAAGCACCCGACGGGATGTGAACTGCCTGGCGGAAATCTGAGTAGCTGTACCTGTTATCACCAGAATATGTGATGCCTGTGCGCATGGACCAGGAACCGGTATGTCTTTGTGCGCTTGAATAGCCTGCTGGATAAGCCGTGATGGGAATTTCCCAGGCACTTACCGATTCAAAACCAGAGTTTTGGAACAGATTGCTGCATGGACCCGGGGTGGGTGATGGGGTGGGTGAACCTCCCGGACAAATCTCCAGTGAAACGTCATCCACGAACATGGAAGCGATGCCATAATACCCGTCATTGTAGGTTCCGAAATGCAACCAGATGGTCCGGCCGGTATACGCAGTTAAATTGAACTGGTATTCGGTCCATGCCTGGTTATTGCTCAGGTGCCAGATGAGCGTGTCAATGATATTGAATGCTTCATCTAATACAAGCACGTACTGCACATCCCCTGCCATTTGTGTCTCATTCAGTTGAGCCCCATGGATTGGTTTGTCTGGCAGGGATAATCCACCAGCACCTGCGCTATATGACTTGATCCAAATTGAAAGATATGCACTGGATGTTCCGGAGGGGATGCTTACCTTCTGGCGAGTGGATGAATAGCTGTACCGGTTGTCCGCCGGGTTGGTGATACCCGTACGAGCCGAGCGGCTTCCGCTATGAGCCTGGGAAGTGTCATAAGCGGCAGGATATTCAGTGATGGGAAACTCCCAACCCGAATTGCTTTCAAAGCCGCCATTTACTAGTGCCTCTCCGCATGCCACATCTGCGGTGAAGTTCAGATAGACCACATCAGGTGGGACGACCACAGCAGAGGAAGGGGGAGAAAAAGCGGTTCCACCCAAGGATGGGGTGAGGGTATATGTACCTTCAGCCAACCCATCCAGGGAATAATTTCCGTTCTGATCGGTTAGGGCTGACTGGCCAAGATTTGTCTGGATCTTAACCCCCGAGATGGGTACATTTTGAGGGCTGAGAACTCGGCCGGAGATTTCATGACCGGTAGGTCCGCTGTAAACCACCGGGATAAAAATGGATTGACCAGCCCATGGTTGATTATCCTGGGCCTGTACCGCAATGATGCTTGCCGTTAGTAATAAGATCACACAACCTAAACCAATAAAAGCCTTATAATATTTGATGTTCATGGTTGTCTCCTCTAGGCAGGGGGTGTTTTGCCCAACCTAAATCCATATACAGTTTAAAGGAAAATTTGACAATAAGCAAGCCCCATATGGGGTATATTCTTTAAGACGTCCCATACCTGTGGGGTGTTCCCGGATTTATTTCATGGGTATAATAGACCAACTTTTCATACTGAAAGGAAATTCATGATGTCCAATAAAGTTTTCTACGGCTCTCCACGCCAGGCACGCCTGGAAGCAAAAGAGACCTTGCCAGCCAAGCTTGACCTGATCCTTGAACAGCTTCATCTTCGGGACCGGGTGAAGGATGAGACGGTGGTCATAAAAATGCATACCGGGAATAATATGGTTTACTCCACCATCCACCCGGTTTTTGTTCGCAGAGTGGTCGAAGCAATCAAGGACGGAGGTGGCAAGCCTTTTATCGCTGATGTGAGTTGGGATGTTCACGGGGCAGAGAAGCGAGGCTACTCGCACGAGGTGGTCGGTTGCAATATATATCATTCAGCCGGAGTTGACGAGAAATACTTTTACAGTTATCACCGACCTTATAAAAACATCCAGGATTGGAAATTGGCGGGCATGATCCAGGATGCCTCCTTCATGGTAAACCTGGCGCATGTCAAAGGGCACCCCAGCTGTGGTTTTGGTGCCACGTTCAAGAACCTGGCGCTGGGATGCATGGTAGGTGAGACGCGCAGTGCCATGCATGATACGATGCAATATGATCCGTACTGGTTTCCAGAGCTGTGTACGGATGAAAAGGTACGCAAAGCCATCACCCAGGTCTGCCCATTCGAAGCGCTGGTTGAGGATAAGGAAAAAACTGAGCACCTCCATCTCCACCCGGAACAATGCAACGCTTGCGGCAGGTGCTTGCAAGTGGCTCCTGCAGGCAGCCTGAAAATCGATGCGGTTAACTTCCATTCCTTTATGGAGGCTTGTGCTATCAGTGCAGATATTACTTTATCCACTTTTAAACCGGGGAAAGCCGTGCACATCAATCTGGCAACCCACATGACCCCAGTGTGTGATTGCTTTGGTTTCACCAGCATGCCCATCTTGCCGGATGCGGGTGTTTTTGGCTCGGATGATATCGTCGCCGTTGACCAGGCAGTTTTGGATATGACGGCACACACCAGGCTGATCGAGGAAAACCTGCCGTGCAGCCTGGAAGTGCATACCCGTGAAGGGCACCCGTTCCGTTGGCTGCATGGACCGCTCAAAGACCCCTATAAGATTACCGAGTATGGCGAACAGCTTGGCCTGGGCAGCCGTGTTTATGAGCTGGTGGATGTGCTGCCAGTGGAGAAGATCGAACGGGCACCCTTGGGATATATCCCGGCGCGATAAAAGCGTTCACACGCTTAAAGTTATCACGTTTATTCATCAGCTGATTCAACGAATAAACATGTTGAGCTAACCCATATGCATACACTCCGTGATTTACAGGCGGTCAAGGACAGGTTTGACGGTTTTACTTTCCTCGATCTTACAGGCTATGATCTACAGGCTGCCCACCGGCACTTGGGCGAGCATGTTCGCCCGCAGGTGCACAAGATCCTTAATCAGCGCCTGGACCGGTTAAATCCTGCTACATTCAGTCTCCTGTTGAAGCAATCTCAATCATGTGCTGAGCTGCTTACTGACAAGCTTGCAGATCTGCGATGGGATTCGGTGATACATGAAGCACTCCAAGAGTATGTAGATTGTCTGACAGCCTGGGGAGATGGGGCGGGGTTGAGGAATTTTGACCACCCTGCATTGGCTGCTCACATTCCACTTTGTACGTTAGACTTAGCGCTTTTTCTCCAGAATGACAACACCGGCTGCCAGACCGGTCTTTACAGGCAGGCGGATGGGTCGGTCATTCTCTGGCATACCGAAGAGGATATTGAGCTTGAAGATGGCAGCGGATTCGACCAATTGCGCCTGGCTGCATTCAATGTTGGTGATGAAAATGACCCTGTCAGCATGCATGCCTTTATCTACCCTGACCTGTTGCCCGGTCCAGCCTTCGGATGGCGCAGCGATGGGTATGCCCAGGCAGTGGATACACTGCATACGCGGGAAGTCCCATTCCTTAAAGGTGGAATGTTGGCAAATATTGCCACCTGGATCACCCTGAGGTTGGGACCGCATTATGATACTGCCAGGGTGATTGAGAGCTTGGGACCTTACTTCGATGGGTATGCGCTGAACGTTGTGTCTGTTCAGGGTGGGAAAGTACGGGCAGAGAAATATGAGTTCACCGAAAACCATATCCTACCGAATGTCCTGGGTGAGCAAACGGGTGATTATTTGTTCCAGGTGAATATTTTCTCCCAGGATGAACCTGACTGGGTGAAGCAAGTGGAGGAACTACCATCCACGGATCACAAGTTGTACTTGCAGCGTGTTAACCGAACCCATAAAGCCATGCAAAAGAAGGATCGCACAGCTGGTGAGGTGGGTGATATGCGCTTCTTCCATGACATGATGAAGACACGTTCTGGGAGTATCTGGTCATACGCCAATATTCATGTCAAAGCATATATCATCCTGCGCCAGACAGCACTGGGTGGGGAGATCTGGTTGGGTAATGGTCCAGCACTGCCGGGTGATCAATTCTCAATTATCCAAGTTCCGTTAGCTTGAGTCTGGAGATGTCTATTCTCTTATATCCTGTAGAGACGCCCCCGCCGGAGCGTCTCTACACCTGAAAAAACCTTACGGTTGTAAGGTAATATCCGTATACGCACCGACTTGCTTATCCGTAGGGGTACCATCCTTATAAATTGTACCTATGACCATAACTCGCATGTCTATAGGATCTGAAGTTTTATCTAAACTTGGAAGAGCAGATACAAGGATTTGACTTAAACTACCCTCATCGATCGGAGAAACCTGTTTATACTCTTCTGTAGAATATTTTTCGAGGTTTTTTACTTCAATCCATGTCTGTTTTTCATTATTATATAAATACATTTTCAAACCATAATCTGCTGGAAAGACAATAGTTTTATTGGATTGGTTGTTTAATACTAATGTAATAAATTCGCCTATTTTTGGCTTGTAAAATCCTCTCTCCAAACCAGGAAGAGATAATTTGATCTCATCATTCATATCACCTGTTGGGATAGGCAGCAATTTTGTAAACGAATCTTCCTTTTGCTTACTTGCTTTATTGGAACAGGCCGCCAAACTTATAAGCAGTGATAGAACTATGATAAATTTGTAAAATTTATTATTTCTCATAATATATTATCTCAACTCAAGCTATTTAGAAATGATCTCATGGATGTCTGAATTGAATGCATTTGAATATAATGAAACAATTCGTCCTCCATGGTCAGTTAACGGGAGTCTTCTGCGATGTTTTCCACCAGCCCATCAGCACCCAGGGCAGCATGGCGAAGATGCCTACCAGAGCGGGGCCAGATAGGCCGAAGAGAAAGTCCGTCAGGATGGTGCTGATCCCGACGATGGCGTAGCTCCAGATGGCCATTTGTTTGAAGGAATCGCCCAAGCTGTCCGAATCAGGACGGATGCGTGCCAGGGTCAGGAATAGCCAGAAGGTGACAAACGTGGTCACCCACCAACCCAGGTAATTCAAGATCGGGATACCAAAATATTCCCCAGGTTGTTCCCACACCCAGTGGTCTCCTGCCACCATCATGGGGTCCATCACCAGGTCCCAGGCGGTCATGACCATCGCTCCAACACCAGCAACCGCTAACCGCCATATCCAGGTCGATTTATATTTTGGTACCAGGCGATTGGCAATCACATAGGAGGGGTAAGTCATCATGAACCAGGCGACCGGGATGATCAGCGGTACCAACCCCAGGAATTTATAACCCAGCTTGTCAGTATAGTAGTAGGGACCATATATCTTGCCCGTGGCTACCCCCACGCATTCGAACAGCATGCTGATGGAAAAGGTTAATATAAGAAGTAACAACATCTGCTTCCAGCCCAGGTTTTGCGAGCCATGTTGCACGGCGAAGGTGAAGGCGAGCAGGGTTAGAAGGGGGGTAAAGAACGGTTGGTAGGGAACCCCGGCATATAGGCTGACAAGGTTGTAAATGGTGAGTACAGTGAAGATAACGAGGATAAGTTTGGTCAGCCTGTGGGTGGACATGGGATGTGCCTTGGGGTTAGGGTTCAGGTAAGTATTTGAGAATCATACCATTATTATGTGGATGGTGAGATATTGATGAGGGCGAAAAAATCCCCCGGATGTGTAGAATATCTGGAGGATTTATATTTATCAAATCTGTAATAGTGGGTACTATACCCGCTGTACATATGGCGAGGAATGCTTCGGGTTGGATGCTCTTTCCAACCCGAAGCAATATTAAATAACTTATATTTGTTGCACCTTGCGGATCGGTTCCAGGAAGAGCTTCGTGCGTTCATCCTGCGGGTGATGGAAAATTTGGTCGGGAGGACCGGATTCAACGATGAGTCCTTTGTCGACGAAAAGGATCCGGTCAGCAACATCACAGGCAAAGCCCATTTCATGGGTGACCACTACCATGGTGGTGCCTTCAAACGCTATCTGCTTCATCACATCCAGCACCTCGCCGATCAGCTCGGGGTCGAGGGCGGAGGTGGGCTCATCAAAGAGCATCACCTTGGGCTCCATCGCCAGGGCACGCGCAATGGCAACCCGCTGCTTCTGCCCACCTGAAAGTCGGATCGGGTGCACATCTTTCTTCTCTTCCAGCCCTACCTTTTGGAGAAATTTTATCCCAAAGGGAATGGCCTGGTTCTTGGGCATCTTCTTAACCGTCACCAACCCTTCGATGACATTTTCCAGGGCGGTCATATGCGGGAACAAATTAAATTCCTGGAAGACCATGCCAGTGTTCAGGCGCATATCGATCGCCTTTCCCTGATCGAAGTGGATGCCGGGACCCATGGTCATTGTATGACCGGCGACGGTGATCGTACCTGCCGAAGGTTCTTCCAGGAAATTTAAACAGCGTAACAGGGTGCTCTTACCCGAACCGCTGCGACCGATGATGACTACCACTTCCTTGGGGGTGACTGAAAAAGACACACCTTTTAATACATGCAAGAGATCGAACCACTTATGCAGGTTCTCAACACGGATGATGTCATTATCGCTCATATGCGTGCCTCATACGTTTTTCCACATATCCTACTGCCCAGGATGAGACGATGGTCAGAACCCAGTAGAAGAAAGCAGCCACGATGAACATTTCCATGAACTTGCTGTCCACGCGGGCGAACCGGCTGGCGCGGAAGGTCATCTCCCACACACCCATGACCGATACCTGGGCGGAATCCTTCTGCATCGCAATGAACTGGTTACCAATATCCGGGATGATCACACGAATCGCCTGCGGCAGGATGACACGGCGCATGACCTGCCAGCGATTCATACCGATTGATTCAGCGGCTTCACGCTGCCCACCGCTGATGGACTGGATCCCAGCGCGGAAAATCTCGGTCATATAAGCACCATAGTTAAGGCTAAGCGCTAAAACACCAGTTGCAAAGGCGTTAAGGATAAACTTTTCGCCGATTTGCGGATAACCTTTTTCGATTAGCACCGTGCCAATTTGGGGTAATCCGTTGTAGATGATAAAGATCTGTACGAGCAAGGGTGTGCCACGGAAGATGGAAACATAAAGCCCGGAAATGCCCATGGCGATGGCGTTATTTGAAAGCCGGGCTACAGCTCCTAATAAAGCCAGAATGGTGGCAAATGTGATGGAGAGAAATGAAAGTGCGATGGTTATCCACAAACCTTGAAGCACAAAATTGTAGTGCTCAAACATGTATTTGGGATCGAAGTTGAACTGGAGCAGGATGATGATTAAAAGAAGATCAGTACGACCCAGACGACCCCAATTTTGACCGTCATGATGAGTCGTTCCTTACGTTTTTGAGCCATCAAGGCTTGCCCCATGTCCAGCTCAGGGTCATAACCTGGTTGCCCGGGTAACTTCATGGTTTCTACAGCCATCGGTACCTCACAATCCTAAGGGATATAACAAAAGGGGCTGATTGAATCATATAATTATCCTCAATCAGCCCCAATGTCCTATAGCGTAAATTCTATTTGTCCAATCAAACTTGTGCAAGGCGGAGGCAATCCAGCATGGTTAGCGGTAGAGTATGCTATCCGTCTTAAGAATGAACCAGACTAAAACCGCCCCAACAAGTTCCATTTAGACTGGGGTATTACGGCCACTGGTTCAGAGCAGCCAGGTCAAACGAAGCAGCAGCGGTAGTCAGATCCAAACCGTAATACTTGTTGGAGAACTTAGCCAGTGTACCATCGGTATTCAATCCCTGGATGACCTCGCTGACCTTCTTGAGGAAGGGAACCGGGTCGGGAGTGCTGGCTTTATCCACCGCACCAGCCAGGTATTCAAAGTAAACTGGCTCACCTAATTGCTTGAAAGGCTGTCCATTATTGATCTCACCCGCACCAGTGGGCTGGGCGGTCAGAACCGCGTCCAGTCGGACGCCGTCGCCTAATGCAAGGTCTTGCAATGCATAGAGATCGGTGTCATAGCCCATGAACTCAGCATCTTGAACGACGAAGTCGATCGTTTCACCGGGGATGGACAACGTGCCAGCAATATAAGCATCATAAGTACAACCTGTGCAAGCACCGACCTTTTTGCCAGTGAGGTCACTGGGTTGGGTCAAGGATGTGTTATCTGTATGGACGAAGAAGGCTGCCGGGGTAGTGTAATAGGGCTGTGTAAAGTACAGTTTCTCCATACGCTCGGGGGTGATGGTCATTGAACCGATGGATAGATCCCAGCGATTTGCCCAGTTGCCTGCCGTGATCAGGGACCAATCGACGGTAAGGAAGCAGGCTTCCACGCCTAGCTTGTCAGCGATGGCAATTGCAACATCAATATCAAAGCCTTGCATCTCCGTGGCAGTTTTTTGATCCCCCGTGCATTTCGTGTTGGCGACAGGTGTGGCACCTTCAACCAATTCTGATTGTGGCGGGTACGCTGGATCGGTGGAAACAATGAGCGTACCGCGGGCAAGGATCTCTTCTAGCTTATCCTTGGGAGCCTGGGTTTCTTTTGCACAACCTGACAGGATAAAAGTGAAAACCAGAGAGCAGGGATACAAAAATGTAGAGCTTTTTCATTTCTTCCTCCTAAGAGAGTTGATAATTTTCTAAGCACTGAAGTTAGATACCTGATGAAATAACGAACTCCATTAAGATCTTATACAATGCCTCCTTTTTCATTTACTCTTTTTAGCCAGGAATAATACACATCCAATAAATCAGAATGATTTGATTCGAATCCATTCCAATTCCAGGATGAGTATCCTTATGCAAAAAAATTACAATGGATTTAATAATCAATCACCTAATGTTTGCTAATTTCAATCTCATTATTATAGACGAAATTTTATCAGCTTAGCAAGTGAATCATTAATTTCTTTACTTCCAGGTATGCGCGTAAATCATCAAAAAAGAGCCGGGGAGGCTAAGTAAAAACTCCCCGGGCAAGTTTTGATTCCCCGTGCTCCTGCCTGTGCGTGGTTTAAGTACCAGGCATGTGGCAGATCGGGTGCAGTTAAAAAAACCTATCATTGCTCCAATCATTTATAGATAAGTGGCATATAAAAAAATATTATTGGAGCATTTCTTGGAGTAGGGGTCTGGGTTAATGTAGGGCTTGACGTTTTTGTCCCGGTCGGTGTAGGGGTTGATGTTTTTGTCCCGGTCGGTGTAGGGGTTGATGTTTTAGTGCCGGTCGGTGTAGGGCTTGATGTGTTAGTCCTGGTCGGTGTAGGGGTTGACGTTTTAGTGCCGGTCGGTGAAGGGCTTGACGTTTTAGTGCTGGTCGGTGTAGGGGTTGACGTTTTAGTGGCGGTTGGTGTAGGGGTTGACGTTTTTGTCCCGGTTGGTGTAGGGCTTGACGTATTAGTGCCGGTCGGTGTAGGGCTATCAGCAACCTGCCAAGGTAGAGTTTTATTGGTCCGGGATGATACAGCGTTTATTGGAAATATGATTGAGATAGTAAGGGCTAACCCAAGCACAACAAGTTCCTTACCAGAAATTATATTCTTCATAAACCCCTCCGTACGTACATTCCAAATTATTAAACCACCCAGAGCCCTATTTTTAGCGTGGCGTATGTACCGTGCTTAGTGGATGATCGGAATGAGTAGGTATTATTCTATCTCATATCCATAAAAATACTTATCAAACATCAAGAAAGAAGAAAGAGAAATCCACCCCCACGATATTTTGTTTAATCTCTAATACCTGAGTTCCCGGTGAGTGGGTTATTCGCCGGAAAAAAGGCGGGCAGCCATGCATGAGCTCAAGGGATCCTCATCATAAATCTGCTTGCAATCCTGTCCACAGAAGAAAACTCTTTCATCACGATAATATATATAGGGCGTGTCGGAGGTGACCAGGATGCTGGATCCGCAGGCGGTCCTTCCATGCTTACCTTCGCTGGGAGTTATGGACGTTTCAGTGGGGCTCATTATTTCTCCTGGTCCAAGTCCCTGAGCATTTCCAACTGTCGTTTTAAGTTCCGCGTGCGAACAACCAGGCTGATAATGTAGAGGAACATGATACCAAAAATAACCGTGTAACCAGCGACCAGATAGCGGGTGGTTTCAGCAGGCGCTTGCAGTAAAAGTGTGTTGATCATGATCATCTATCCTTTTATTGGAGGGTCTTCAAACGTAAGTTTTCTGCTTCTTCAGCCAACTTACCCAGGCGGATACGGTGCCAAAGCAGGTCAGCGAAAATGATCGAGAAGGTGATTAAGCTAAAGATGAATGTATACAGCATCCTCGGGCTCATATCAAAACTGCCCTCTGCTCCACTCCCTCCGCTGCCGATGATGACCGGATGGATTGTGCGAAAGATACGGATGGAAATGAAGGTAAGTGGAACGCTTATGAAGCTCAGGAGCGCGTAAACAGCCCCAAAACGGGCACGACGGTCAGGGTCGTCAATACCCTGGCGCAACAAGAAATAAGCAGCATAAACAAGCTCGCAGATGGCTGCTGTAGTCAGGCGTGGGTCCCATGTCCACCAGGTGCCCCAAGAGCCACACGCCCAGATGGAACCGGAAACAATGGCAGTAAAGAAGAATACAAAGCTAATCTCAATGGCAGACAAGCCAACGATATCCCATTTACGGTCACCTTTCCGTAAATAAGCAATTCCGGCAATGGCGGCAACCATGAAACCCAGCATCCCCACCCAGGCGTTGGCTACGTGAAAGTAGAATACCCGCTGAACCTGGCCCATAACGGCTTCGAGGGGAGCATAAAAAAAGACCATACCGACTGCGGTCAGAAATAACAAGATGGTAATACCATCCAGTATCGTCAACATTCGAGGCTTAGATTCCATCTTTCATTCCTCCACTATATAATCAAATACCATAAATGCCACTGCGATAAAAATGACGTCATAAACAAGCAATAGATTGATCCACGGACGAATATCCGCAATATCCACACCCTGTAGAAAACCAGTGCTGCCTTTAACTGAGGCAATGAGGATCGGGATTACCAGCGGAAAGAGCAAAACGGGAAGCAATACATCACGGGTGCGGGTTTGCACGGCCATGCTGGAAAGCAAGGTACCTACGGCAACATAACCGATCGACCCAAGCAGGATGATCAATAGCAGTCCTGGGTTGAACAGATTTACTGTATACAGCACACTGTAGACGGGCAGCACAATCGCTTCAACAATCAGCATAAATATCAAATTACCGATAGCTTTACCAAAGTAAATTGCACTGCGGTCAACCGGGGCGAGTAGCAATCCATCCAGGCAACCGCGGTCTTTTTCCATTGCCATGGAACGGTTGAGCCCAAGGGTACCGGCAAATGCAAAGGTTACCCAGAGCACACCTGCAGTTACCGCGGCACGTGTACCCGCATCCAATTCCAGGGCAAAGTTGAAGACCAGGATGACTAAAAGAGCAAACACAAGCATCGCCGATAAGAGTTCGCGGCTGCGTAACTCGGCTGCCAGGTCTTTCCAAATAACAGCCGAAACCGCCCGGATGAACTGGCCGAGGCCAGGTGCAGAAGATTTACGTGTGAGCTGTTTTTCAGCCTGGGAAATGGGCTCCATCCCTATGCCTCTGCAATCGCCTGACGGTAATAGGTGAGTAAATTATTGGGGTCCATCTCTGACCGTTGGATGGAAGATGTAATTACCCCACGCGACAAGATATCAAAACGCGAGGCGAGGTCACCCACACGGGCAAGATCATGGGAAGTCATCACGACCGTTCGGCCGCGGGCTGCCACTTCTTGTAAAACCTTATCGAGCATCTGGCAAGCATCCTGGTCCAAACCTGTGTGGGGTTCATCAAAAAGCATGACTTCCGGATCATGTAGCACCGCGCGGCCAATCGCCAGACGCTGCTGCATCCCACGCGAAAAAGTGCGCACCAAATCCCGCCGGCGAGATGCAAGACCAACCATCTCCAGAACATCTGAGATACGTTCATCAGCATGGGCAATATCGTACATCCTGGCAAAAAAGTGCAGGTTCTCATCGGCGGTTAAATCACCATACAGTAATGGCAGGTGGGATACCACACCCAATCTACGCCTGACGGCAGCTGCCTGGTGTGGTAGTGAAAATCCAGCAATACTCACCTGACCCAAGGTCGGGCGCGATAGGGACGACAGAATACGTAAAAAGGTAGTCTTTCCAGCTCCATTGGGTCCCAACAAAGCAACGAACTCTCCAGGAGCGACGGAAAAATCCATCCCACGTAAAACCGTCTTCAACCCAAAGCGTTTCACCAATTTACGAACCGTGATGATCATAATAAAGCCAACCTGTTATAAAGCTCCAAACCTGTCAGTCTGAGTCCTGATTGATTTTTCGTAATTTCTCTTTCAGTTCTAACCTGCGTTGCAGGTATGCTTCTTCGGGTAAATTGCCCGCACGGTATTGGTCGTCCAGGGCAATGATGGCATCCATTAATGTATCCTCATCTTCCACCAAGGCATCCACCTGAACATCTGTCTCATCGAGGGCGGCTTCGGCGGATTGTTGCCTGGCGTTTTTAATGCGATTCTGGCGGAACAACCATATACCAACAATAAGAAGAACCACGCCAAATACACCCAGCCCGATGGCAAGGTTTTGCATGGTTCCAGTACTGATACCAGTCGGGGCTGCCTGCTTGGGTTTGCCTGACAGGCTGAACTCGAGGGAGCTCCCTGCCAGCATGTTGCTGCCATTGTACATGTGGTAAGTACTTCCACTGATATCGCGTGTTCCGCTATCCACCAACTGGTCACTTTTAACTTTTACACTATTCTCGGGTATCATCACCACTACAGCGCTGGTTGGAAGGAACATGGTTTGGACGAAATCAAGGTTTCGATTGTAGGGCATTTGAAAAGCAAAAATGACCTGGTATTCACCCACCCCAGGTTTCACAGGCATTGTATCTGCAAACCCCTGGTCAACTTCCACATAACGGGCTCCAAGCTCACCGTCCTGGAATTGCAGGTTGGTATAATCTTCTGGTAATGGGAAGGTGACCACAATTCCGTCTTCGGAATGTGAAACAACAACCTGATTTGTTGGATTGGAGATGATAAAGACCTCCATGATCTGGACAGTGTCAGGGTTACTGAAATCCAGAAAGATGTGAACCCGATCCGTGGTTAAAACGCTTACATCCGTGGTCGAGTCATACACAATCAATTGAAGTTGTAAGTCTGGATTGGCTGGGTCAACTGAGACGATATCTGAACTGTAAGGAGCTGAAGCGTACTCAGTACCTGCTAAAAATACCCTGCCTTCCGGCATGTAGACCTCGGGGAAGATATAAACTCCATCCACCCCGGTTTGGAGGGTCTCGGAGTATGTATTCTGCATCTGGTCAAAACCGTACAAGGTGACTGGCACACCTGAAGGAGCATCGCTTCCCGAGCCATTGATCAACTGAACTAAAACCGTTCCATTAAAAGAAGTTGTGGATGATACCTCGCTGGTTGAGGTCAGCTGTGGAACTTGGGTTTCAGCAGGTTGCGGGTACGCCTGTGGATCAGGGTAAGCATCCAGGGATTGGCTTGAGACGGAACTATCGACGGGTGCGGGATAAGCATTTCCGGTTGCTTTTTGGTTGGGAAAGGTTAATGAGCGGAGATAACTGACCAACGCCCAGCGTTTTTCATCGCCAAGAACACTTTCGTAAGTAGGCATACCCGGAGCGATCCCTGATGTAATTGCCTGGTAAAGGCTGGTAGCAGACTTTTGTGCCATTATGGATTGGTCGGTGAGGTCAATCAGTTCAGCGGAGAGCTTGCCAGCTTCTGGTCCATCCCCTTTACCATTCAAGCCGTGACATGCGGTACAGTTTTCCTCATATATCTGCCTGCCCGTTGCTATTACTTCATTCGATGTGCTGAGGCTCAATGCATAAGCAACCACATCCCAGCGCTGACGGTCAGTCAGGTTTGAAAAGGGAGGCATGAATTTTTCCATGTTGCCCTGTGTGACCACTGAATACCACTCGGCTGGTGTAAAAAGGCGGGAAAAATCGGATAATCCCAGGGCAGCTACAGGTGCTGACAATAGGGTCGCCTGCGGACCATCTCCAAGTCCTTTCGGTCCATGGCATTGAGCGCATTCCTGGTTATAAAGTTTTGCTCCATTTTCCGGATCGGGTGGGACAATTGGATAAAGTGAAGCGGAAAGTGCTGTTTCAGTGACTTGTTGAGGAGGTTTTAACTCCGATCCAGGTGGTGGGGTGATGTCTTCAGCTAATGAAATCGAGCAGGCAGATAACAGGATTGCCAGACCGATGAATAGGAAAGATCGGGGTGTTTTAAGCATTTTGTCTCTCAATATATGAAGGTTAGATCAAATCAAAGGGGCGCCACACTTGGGGCAGAAGCGATCGATTTCTTGCACCGGTTTGCCACATTTTGGACAAAAACCGCCTGCTTTGCTTTGCCTGACTCGGCGGCGAGAGGCAATCTTCTGTTCCAGGTCATCATCTGGCACCGGGGGAACAGCGCTACCGTTTTTCTTGATCGAAATTTGACTGTTTGTGGATATTTGACGGCGAGTTTCGACGGCAGCTTCCAATCGATCCTGAGCGCTCCCTGGAGATGAGGTCATTTGATAGGCGTCAATCTGGCGAAGAATTTCCACCCCATTCTGGAGCATGGTTTGCCTGCGGGGTGGGTAGATCTGTTCTGGTATTTTGCCAAGGTTATAGTCATCATCCAATTCCTGGAGTTCGGCTACAATCTGGTCCCGTTTAGCAAGCAGGGCGGAGAATTCCTGCTCAGCACTACTGGTGGTTGGTTTATTGCGCTCCATGAAAGGGCGATATAAAAAGACCACAACTGGGATCAAGATGGCGAGGATGAGAAAAATTGAACCAATATCCATTATCAAACGTCACATTTCTTCTTAGTTTATGGACCCAGCAGTGGATCAATGACAGCTTTGATCTCAGCTTGTGAGGTAAATGGACTGAGCTTTACGGAAGTTAAGAGGCCATTTTTATCAATAATATAGGTCTCAGGTACACCGGTGGTACGGTATGCCTGGGATATACTGGTACCCAGGTCTGGTCCATTAGGGTAGGTGATGTCAAACTTGTCGATATATTCCAGGGAGGCGGTCTCGGTATCCGTCCAGGCAATCCCAAGAAACAGGACATCGCCGCGTGGCTGGTAATAACGCCAGACCGATTCGAGGTCAGCAGCTTCCTGTTCACAGGGCTTGCACCATGACGCCCAAAAATTTACCAATACCACCTTGCCCACCATTTCCTCGGGTCCAATTTGCTGCCCATCGAAGGTAGTCAGGGTGAATGGAGGTACTTTCTGACCCAATGCCACCGGACCTTGCTGCCTTTGGAGTAATGCAAGCGCAACAACCACAAGTAAAGCAAATAATGCGATCCAGGCAAGTATGCGCCCCCAGCGAATGCGAACCCCTGGGAGCCTGTTTCTCAATAGGATTGGTGGTTATCTCATCCATGAATTTTCCTGATGATTATCGTTTCCGAATTTCTTCTTCGAGGCGATTAATATATTCATCCTGGTCGGGACCTACAGCTTGAGTGACTTCAGAGTCAGTGGGCTTTAGATTATCAGCTTGGACAGGGCGTTTCCAGGAACGGAAAGCTCGGAAAAGGATATACACACCTGCCAAAATTGCGATCGGTGGAACAAGATAAACTAGCCAATTGATACCTTTTGCAGGTGGAGTACCCAAGACGCGGTCTCCATACTGCAGAACGAAATAATCCTTGATCTGCTGCTCAGTCCAGCCATCAGCCAATTTTTCACGGATCAACTCGCGCCACTGGGCACAGGCAGTCGTCGGGCAGACATCCAGGGGAATGTTCTCACACACCGGGCAATAAAGCTGTTTGGCGATCCGGTTGACCTGGTCATCTGAAGGAGTAGGCTGCTGAGCTGAAACAGCCCCCACAAGCATTCCAGCAAATAACAGGGTGAGGATCAATGCAAGAAGGATTTTTGTAATCTTCATGACCAGCTATGCCTTGGTAGTCTCTGGAATTGCCCTTGAGGACATCACCATTTCCGGTTCCTTCGAAGGCCAGGCAGCAACGACAGAACCCAGGATAAATACCATCGATCCAAACCATAACCACCAAACTAGTGGATTATGGTAAATTTTGAATGTGGCAGCAGAAGTGGATAAGGGCTGCCAGTCCACCAACAGCACGTATAGGTCGTCTTCCGGAGTACTTCGCACGCCAGCGAGGGTCATTGGCTGTTGAGATTCATAGTAATAATCGCGGCGTGGATACAACTCGCCAATATACTTCCCATCTTTATAGACACTGACAACTGCGCGGGCAACATTGCGTCCATCCGCAGTATCAAAAACTGCTAAGGAATCAAATTTAACGGTATATTGCCCAAGGGTGATTTGACCACCTTGTGGAATGGTCCCCTGGGTCTCTTCCTGGAATAGCTCGATACCAAGAATGCCGATTGCCATTAATATCATGCCCAGGTGAATGATATAACCACCATATCGGCGCCGGTTCTTTCCGATCATGTACCAGAAAGCTACCAGCAGGTTTTCATTTCGTGCGTTATGACGTGCCCAGGCAGCTCGCCAAAATTCATAAAACGTTACGAAGGCAACAAAGGCACACAGCCAAAAACCAAGTATTGCCGGCAGCGAACGAAATCCGAATAATACCAGGCCGATAACCACCAGCAGGGAGGCGATAGCAGGCTTCCACATGGCTCGACCGATGGTTTTTGCGGTTGAATACTGCCAGGATGATAACGGTGCAATCCCCATCAATAAAAGTAAACCGGCAAATGGAAGCCAAACGATGCCCTCATACCATTGCGGACCAACGGTTACCTTCTGCCCGGTGAAAATACCTGACAGGGAAGGAATTTTCTGACCAAGGATACCCAATGCTTCTGAAAGAACTGGAAATATGACACCCCAGAAAACCACAATGAAGAGGCCAAAAAATAGCAGGTTGTTGAGCAGGAACAAGCCTTCACGAGAAAACCAGGAAGTCATCTCAACTTCCGACTTGAGTTCGTCCCAGCGGTAAATCACCAGGATCATGGAGGTGATAAAGGTTACCCCTATGAAGCCAAAGAACAATGGACCGATGGCACTCTGAGCAAAGGCATGCACGGAGGATAAAACTCCTGAACGGGTCAGAAAGGTTCCAAAAATCACCAGGTCGTATGTCAGGATGATAAGGACCATGTTCCATTGTTTGAGCATGCCACGTTTTTCTTGGACAATTACTGAATGAAGGAAGGCTGTTCCAATCAACCAGGGCATGAAGGCTGAATTTTCTACAGGATCCCAGCCCCAATAGCCGCCCCATCCCAGCACATCATATGCCCAACGCATACCCAGGACCAAGCCCAGGGACAAGAAAACCCAGGCAACAATTGTCCAACGGCGAGTGAGGCGAATCCAACGGGCATCCGTGCGTCCGGTAACCAGGGCTGCCATAGCAAATGCATAAGGGATAACAAAGGCAACAAACCCCAAATAAAGCATGGGTGGATGAATGATCATCCCCGGATGGCGTAGAAGTGGATTCAATCCATTTCCATCCTGGGGAATAAAGAGGGATGTTCCAGCAGGCTGGAACATGGTGGTAGTGATGCTGCCAGTGGGTGAATGCCAGAAGCTAATAAATGGGTTTTCTACGAAGATACTCAGTATCAGGAAGAAGGCTAATGTGATTAAAGAGACCAGGATCACCCACGGGAGAAATTCTCGGTCTCGATCCCATTTTCGCAGGGTGACGGCGGATGCAAATGCAGACATCAGCCAGGACCAAAATAACAGCGAACCAGCCTGTCCACCCCACAGGGCGGTTATCTTCAGGTAGAGGGGCATGCTATTGCTGGTTACTTCGGTCACATACTGAACCTCATAATGACCGTTGATGAGAAGGTATATCATGGATAAAGCTGTGATGGTCAGCAGTGGAAATGTGAGCAGCATGGCGTTGCGCGCAGAATTAACCAGGGCATAGGAGTTTCTCCGTGCCCCTAAATATGCAGCAATAACGCCATAGATTGAAACCAGGAAGGTGATGATAAGGCTGGCGTAACCTAGGTTTGCAACCATCTTAAAAATCCTGATTTTACGGTGCTGCCTGGCTGGGAACTGCTTCTTCGTATTTGGTTGGGCATTTCAACAGCAGCTCATCGGCATAAAACACGCCATCTTCACCCACATGACCTGTCATGATAGCCTGTGCTTCATCGCGCAATAAATCGGGCTTTGGGCCAAAATAGACTGCTTGCATGCGTGTACGGGCAGGGTCGGTGACGGCATCGTGCAAAACAAAGGCTAAACCGCCTTGGGCTTCAATTTGTTTATTGTCTGCCGGGACATTGGCAATCGTAAAACTCAAAGCCAGGGTTTGTGGGTCATATTGAATAGAATCGCCAAGCACTGCACCTGAAATACGCACATTTTCGCCTACGATAGATTGGCCGCGTGATTTCAACTCATCAATCGTATAAAAATATTGAGCATTCGCTTTAGTGGATGAAATGACCAGATATACGATCGCGACAACGATCAAAGCTCCACCAATGATAAACTTTAAACGACTCCCAGATCTGGGCTGCGTTTCTACTCCTTGATCCATTAAGAACCTCTCCTTCGCTGTGTTGGTGAAAAGTTACACCATACTGAATTTTTACATGATTAGATTAATACAAGGTGAGATGTTCCCATTAATAGGGTGAGAATGAGAATGGCAAACGGGACGATATTTTGTCCCGTTTAGGCCAGTTATGAGTGAGTGGGAATTATTTATTACGAATTGGAGCTCCGCAGGAGCGACAGAACTGGTCACCCGGTGAGGCACGCTTACCGCATTGGGAACAATAAACCGAATCTTCTGTTGTGTTCACGGCAAGACCTGGTTTATTTGTGCTGGATTTTGAATGCCTGCGACGAGAACCCGAAGCGGGTCGCTGCTTGCCAGACTGCCAAAACCAGAGAATACCACCAATGATGAGCCCAGCTCCTAAAATTCCCAGTATCCAGGGCAGCCAGGTAGTCAAATTAAAATCCTGAGGTGTACTTTGCGGTATGGGAGCACTTGGCTCTAGAGGAGCAGTTTCTGCGGTCAGTGTATCCGAGGTTTTATTGTAGTCCATGGTGATGCTGATATTTTGTCCTGCGGGTATCGCACCGATATCCTGGGTGTAATAGATCAAATTATCGGGACGTGTGGTTCCTGAGCCGAGGCTAGGCGAAATGCTCATATCCGTGGCACCGGCAGGTTGCTGGACTTCGATCAGGAATTGAGCTACAGCGTAATCGCCTGGCCAGACATATTGATAATGCCGGGCATTGCCATCCGTAGTTATTCCTGGATCGTAATATTCAATCCGAATATCTGGAGAGGTAGCTGTAAAGTTGATAGCCACCCAATCTCCTTCCGCCTTAAGGCTGTAACTGATATTATATAGCTTGCCGTCGGGCTGGCGATCTGCAACCGCAGATGGCTGACCAGCAGTGCTGGGAATCCGCACCGAGACCTCGGTTGGGTATGTTGTGGTGTCGGAAAGAGTCATGTTGTAAATGACTAATACACTGGGTTTATCGTATTCGGGCCAGATTTGGACCTGCAATGAACCTAATGTAAGCGGGGTTTGAGCATATACCGCGAGCGGAATAAGCTGTAAAACGATCAATAGTAAGGGGAGAGCCCATTTACGCATAGAAAAACCTCATATTCAAATATTTTTATATATTACCATGCGATTTAAAATGGGGGAATGGAAAGAATATGAAAGCATTCTAAAAATGAGGTGAGTGGGGGAGCCTCTCTACCACCCAATGGTAATGGCGATTACTTTACAGCGATTGTCCTAAATGGCAGTTTGGTTGACAATCATATTCAGAAAATTGTTATATAATAAATTGATAGACCGAATATAAAATCGATAGCGGAGAGTCGGTGTGATGGCTTAACGAGATTGCATTCGATTAAGCCGGAGCACTGTGTTGGAGGCTTATTTTCTGGGGATACATTGGTTTACACTTCAACACACTCTATGTATTATAACCAACCATAAAAAACGCCAGATATCCTGGAATGGGAGGCTATCGTATGAGTAACGCATTTGTTGGCCAAATCCTGCGTGTGAACCTTAGCTCAGGAGAGTTCAGCACTGAGACATTCTCAATCCGCAATGGGCGAGGCAAACCCTGGGAGGTGCCGGTTTAGCGACGCGCTATTTGTTTGAGCTCACCTCACTGGGTATTGATCCGTTGGGCGCCGAGAACGTGTTGATATTCATGACGGGAGCTCTGACCGGGACGCCATCTGCCAGTGCCAGCCGCTATTCTGTGGTTGCCAAATCACCACAAACAAACCTATGGGGACAATCAAATTCAGGAGGCTTCTTTGGTCCGGCTTTAAAATGGAGTGGTTTCGATGGGGTGATCTTCGAGGGCGTCTCACCGGAACCAGTTTATTTGCTGATACTGGATGGAAAAGCTGAACTTCGGAACGCCACGCATATGTGGGGCATGACTGTGCCTGAATGTGATGACCGGTTGCAAGCAGAAATCGGACGCCCGGTGACTGTAGCCTGTATTGGACCTGGCGGGGAGAACCTGGTGCGTTATGCCGGGATCATGAATAATAAAAACCGTGCAGCAGGTCGCACTGGGATGGGGGCAGTGATGGGCTCCAAGCGTTTGAAAGCGATTGCCTGCGGTGGAAACCGGCGCATCCCGCTCTATGACACAGCTGCATTCAATCGAGTCACTCAGCAGCAGCACGCGAGTTTATGGATAAGTCGATTCTAAAAATAGGTTTTGATACTTTTGGTACCAATATGATTGCTGATATGGTCAATGTGCGCGGTGGCTACCCTACGAATAATTGGCAATTTGGAACATTTGAACAGATAGAAAACGTGAATGGTCAGGCGATGACAGATCAAGTTCTGGTTAAAGGTGTGCGCTGCTTTGCCTGCCCCGTGGCTTGTGGGCGAGGGACAGAGATCCGCCAGGGGAAGTGGAAGGGAGCGCATGGGGAGGGGCCGGAATATGAAACGGCTGATACATTGGGGGCGATGTGCGGAGTGGATGACCTGAATGCCATCACTATGGCGAATTACTTATGTAATGAATATGGCTTGGATACCATCAGCACAGGTGCATCCATTGCATTTGCGATGGAGTGTTACCAAAAAGGTATTCTGAACCGCGATCAAACCGGGGGCATTGCTCTAAACTTTGGAGATGCTGACCTTTTGGTAGACCTGGTGGAGCGGATTGGAAAGCGGGAAGGTATTGGGGACTTGCTGGCAGAGGGGACTCAGCGTATGTCTGAGCGCCTGGGTGGTGGTAGTGAACACTTTGCGATGCATGTCAAGGGGCTGGAGTTGCCTGCATATGACCGCGGGCAGCCAAGATCACCGGTCTGGGATACGTGACTGCCAACCGTGGAGGAGATCATATGAACGGCTACATCCAAGGCCTGACTTTATCGATATACCTTTTTTGATTGTGGACGACAGCACGAATTCGGAATCCCCTCGTGGCTGATCCACAGGATGCCCGGGTGTTAATTGACATGGAAAACGCCTTGAGTGTGTTGGATGCTCTCGGGGGATGCAAATTCATGGGCGTGTTGATATCGGCGGGAGAGATTGTGGAACTAGTGCAGGCAGCCACTGGATGGGATTTTGACCTGGATGAGTTCCGGAAATGTGGGGACCGATTACAGACCATGGCTCGCGCGTATTGTGTCCGGGAGGGATTGCGACGTGAACAGGATATCCTACCTGAGCGGTTGATGAGCGATCCCCTGCCAGATGGCCCTGCCCAAGGTATGGTCCTTGACCGCGCATCCCTGGAAAAAATGAAGGATGCCTATTATGAGTTGCGTGGGTGGGATGTGGCCAGTGGTGTTCCAACACGCTCAAAGCTCCTAGAATTGGACCTGGATTACTTTTTAATCCCACAACTTTGGGATAATTAATCGGGTAGAGAGCCACATTAAGGAGGTGGGGATGAATTACACAGACCGTCCCTGGCTAAAGAGTTATTCGCTTGGTCCATATAAGCTAGAACACAGCCTGGCTCCATACCCGCAAAAACCCTTGTTCGAGATCTAGATCGGATTGCACAAGAACACCCCAACCAGACAGCCATCCTATTCCAGGGAAGAGAACTGAAATACCACCAGCTGAAACGGCGCGTGGATAGCTTGGCAAATGCATTCATAGGCTTAGGTTTAGAGAAGGGTGATCGCGTGTGCCTGTTCCTCCCCAATTGTTCGGAATACATTTTAGCCTATTGGGCTGTGCTCAAAGCTGGCGGTGTAGTGGTGCCAACCAGCATCCTGCGAACCGATGATGGATTATTCCACCAGGTGAGCACTCTGGAAGTCGATTTATGGTTTGCAAGGAGGCTCATTTAGACCGGGCGATGGCTGTGCCAGGCGAACGAAGCAATTTGGAAGGTAATCCTGATTGCCTCCGATAATGGGTATAATGTGAGGCTCCGGTGCAATACTCACTACCCAAGGGTGTTTACGACATAGCAACCTTGATATCCACTAACGATTCCCCCCTCCGCCCAAGGTGGAAATTGACGCTCCCCATGACCTATGCGAACTGGCATTTACGGGTGGAGCAACCGGAGTGCTCAAAGAGGGTAATGCTCAGCCATGCTAACCGGTATGCGCAGCATTTATGCAAACCTTACCATGGTTCATGAAGCCACTACTAGGTGGCATCAAGGGCAAGACTTCAGTACTCCTGTCAATACCGATGTTTCATGCTTACGGCAATTTTATTCAAACCTCCGCGTCTATCTGGGGCTACGCCTGCTGATATTACCCGATGCGCGTGATACGAATGCGATCCCTGGAGTCGATCATAAATCATCGACCTTTCCTTGTCCCAGGAGTTCCAACGCAGTTCATGCGCCTGGCGGATGCTGGGTTGAAGCGATCCAATTGTATGCTGTTTAGTGGATCTGCGCCTCTGCCAGCAGAAGTTGCTCAAGAAATTAAACGGAAAACTGGCATGGCCATTTCTCAGAAGGTTATGGATTAACAGAATCTACATCTGTGTCCCCATATCACCTATCCGCCTTTTCACGTATCATGGGATTTATGGCTAAGGAGAAACCCGGCATTGGGGTGCCATTGCCCGACACGGAATGTAAACTCGTGGACCTTGAATCGGGAGAGGATGTCCCGATAGGAAAACCTGGCGAGGTGGTCATCCGTGGTCCGCATATCATGGTTGGATACTGGCCTGATCCTGCAAGTGGATCGACAGGGGATGGCTGGTTACATACTGGTGATGTTGGTGTAATGGATGGGACTGGTTATTTCCTAATTGTCGACCGACTCAAAGATATGGTCAATATATCTGGTTTAAAGGTCTATACAACTGAAGTGGATGAGGTGTTATATAAACATCCTGCCATTGCATTGGCAGCTGCATTTGAATCCCGATGCAGAAGTTCCGGGAGCGAACGAGTGATGGCGGTTGTCTCCCTTAAAACTGGATACCAGAGCTCGGTCACGGAGCAGGAGTTGCGTGATTTTTGCCGGCAGAGCTCGCCCCCATACGCAGTCCCGAAAACCATTGAGTTTTGCGACGAGCTACCGCTGACGGTCAGCGAGAAAGTATTCAAAAATGTTCTGCGAGAGCAGGCAATTGCCAGAATGAAAGCTCAAAAGGAGGCTTAATTAACATGGACTGTATATACTGCACCCCCGAATGGCTGGAGGAGAGTGCCAGGATTTACCGGGCAACGCCGCTTTTCAGGAGGCTTTGAAACGAGTAAGCGTACGAGTTTTCTATCGCGTCACAGCTGAATTTGAATGGGGAATAAACTCGGATTTCATCTTTGGGGCTTTAGTTACACAAGGTGTTTTAAATGATCTCCGCTTTTTCAGCGAGGATGAAACGAAAGAGAAAGCAGAATTTGTCATGGCTGCTTCTCCCCAGGAATGGAAGCTCATCCTAAGCAAAGAGCATAAATTTCTGACTGATTTTATGCTGGGTAAAGTAAAGTTGGAATACGGGAGCAAAGTTGGTGTGTTAGGAATCGCTCCGTATGCGGATACATTCATCGATGCTCTTACCCAGGTAAATCTGCAATTTCAGGATGAGCTGAGCCCGCAACAGCTGGACGAGTACCGTGAATATGCATCGCGATTCCGTTCCAAGTTGGGAGTCTGATTGCCAAAACTATATAAAAAAAATCCCAAAAATTCAAACCTGATTTAGTTTGTTATATCCGAACATATTTGATGTGACCGATTCATTACCGCCACATAAAAGCATATAACGTGGTCGTTTTTAGCAAAGTGTTGGCGAATTTTCTGGGCGGCTGAGAATGTGCAAGATGCTGCTAATTCAGTAAGAACCTTTGTGCGTTCAAGGAGAAACCTTTGGGATTCGATTGCGTCTTGGTCGGAAACTACAATGTATTGTTCTAAATGGTTTTGTGCAACTCTCAGAGCATCTTCAGCAACATAAGTAGCGCTGAGGTTTTTAGCCAGGGAGAGTTTGGTATGATATGCACAACCTTGCCTGCTTCTAATGCTTTACCCATCGTTTGCGCACCTTCTGTTTCGACACCCCATATTCTGACATCTGGTTTCAGCGCTTTGATGGCAACTGTGATACCTGTAATTAATCCCCGCCACCGATACTTATAATAATATCCGTAACATTGGGGAGACTATCTAGAATTTCAAGTCCTATCGTTCCATTACCGGCTATTTGATTGGGATCATCCCACAGCATTGAGTAAGGCGTAACCGTCTGCTTTGAATCATTCGGCTTTGGCAAATGTTGAAGGAAAATCTGGTGAGAGCTCTACTCTTGCTCCATAAGATTTAGTTGCCTCCACATAATTAGACGGTGTATATTCTGGCATACAGATAACCGCTTGGATGCCTAACTTGTTGGCGGCATAAGCAACTCCCTGAGCAAAATTACCGCCACTGGCAGCGACTACTCCCTTGTTCTTTGCGATACTATTCAATTGCAGAATTTGATTAAAAGCACCGCGGTGTTAAAGGAACCCGTCT
>CAVTQM010000002.1:0-25933 GCA_963736805.1 uncultured Chloroflexia bacterium | reverse complement strand
ACTTGAGACACTTTTTGCTTTCACTCTCGAAATGGGTTTTATCTCCCATTTAAAGTTTGCTTGTACTGTTTATGATATTTGTCTTTTCGGTTTGAAAATTCCTTCATATGTATCCTCCTCTTTTTAATCTACCATGGGCGAATACGAGCGAAAGCCCATTTCTGAAGAAGTATATCTATGATAAACATTCGAGCGATTAAAGTCATGCCCTATATGGGGTATTGATGGGGTATTTTTTAAAGAACGGTGTGGTAGACCAGAGTGTAAATGATTTATGAGTTATGCATGGCTTTCACCCAGCCCATTGACGCCCTTATAAGATGACCATAAAACCCAGGACCATACTGATGACGAACAGTAAACCGGGGTACCAAAAGTCTTTCCATGAGAGGCTGAGTAGCTCCGTTCGTAAACTTGAAGGAATTCTTCGATACTGACTACGATATAACGTGATGTAAATCACAGCCAGAAGCAATCCAATCGCTCCCATAAAGAGAGGCCGGTAGTATGCCGACAGGATGATTTCTTGTGCCACATGATACTGAACATCAATGGGCGAACCTGGCACGAGGAAATAAGCTATCGGTAATCCCAGGACTGTGTACAGTAGCATTCCTGCTGGCAACACAAAGAGAGTTCTTCTATCCTGCGGCTTTAAACCCAACAGAGGGAAGAGTGAGATAAGGAAGAAAATCCCGCCGATGATGTAGATCAGGCTGATTAGATAAATACCTGTCGGTGACCATCCAGTGATTATCATAATATTATGGTTGTCCCCCGTGTGACCTAAAGTATCAAATATCCCCCCCATCCCATTATAAAGTGCACTCCATGGGAAGACCAAGAGGAAAGGCAGCGTATAAAACGAGCGGCGCTTCCACAATACTATAAAAATCACTGCTGAAACCAACAGCTCAAAAATCGTTCCCGAGGCATGCGTCCAGATACTATAGTAATCGCCTCCCGGCCTGACGTAACCTACAAATGAGAAGGGGTGTGCATATAAAAAGCGGACAGGGACCCCTTCGATTAGGTGAACCAAGGCATGGCCCGCTTCATGCAGAATCAAATTCATGAAAGTGATTGGGAAAAATAGCAGGAACACCAGCAGTGTGGCATTGGAGTGTGGCCACGAGTGTGAGAGAGGGGCTCTCTTTCTCTCAGCGATCACGGTGTTGGTTAGGAAATGGCTTTCATTTTGCCTCCAAAATTGAGTAAATCATAAGGTTAAATCATGGCTTCAGGTTCCTGAGCCATTGCTCTTGTAAGATCAAGAACTCTGAGTCGATGGGAAGAGCGTACGAATGGTGTGTGCTGGCCTGGTTCCTGCTGGAATAGCTCGAATGATTTATCCATTGATCCATACCCCGGTCGTGCAGTATCTGCTCGAAAGTTTTATACTGTTCGTGGATACAGGTAGATTCTGAGGGCAAACATAAAGTGGCTAATGCCTGGGAGGAGCTCCACCCTGGAGTTCGGATTGCCTGCCTGCTCCAGGGCTTTCCTCCAGGCGTACGCTCCCTGGATTGGATCGCCGTTGGTGTCCTTGTCGCCGTTGATAACCAGAACAGGAATCCTGGTCTGTTCGATCACCCTGACCGGATTCCACCAGCCCTGAAACTCGGGATCATTTGCCTGCCACGCTTCCTCTGGAATGACCCCGGGTACCCTGGAGCCAGAGGTTGTATCTGAACCAATTTCCTCCAAGGCAGAGAGCACTTCCCGGTAGCTCACATACTCTTCGTACGTTTCAAAGGTACGCGCCTCATCAAGCTCGGAGAGGATGTTTCAGCTGATCGTCCTTTTCCTGCGGGACTCCATCACAGATCGTTTCGGTACGAGCTGATATGCCAATTGGTCATCACCCGCTACGCCTGCGCAGGAAACGCAGAGCATGAAGGCGATATCCTTCGTCTGCGAAGGCGATGGCATGACATACCCGCCCTGGCTGATACCCCACAGGCCAATTTGCCGGTGGTCGATGTCGGGGCGCTTTTTCATGACTTCAATTGCATCCAGGACGATTTGAGCACGTTGGTGATACACGCGTCCCTCGTTGATCTGACCCGTGGATTCGCCGGTGCCAGGCTTGTCCCAGGAAAATACTGCATAACCGGCGCCCAGCATACGCTCCATGATCGGCAGATAACCCCCGAACAGGGTGCGGTCAATCAGCCCGGAGCCGTGCACGAACAGGACGACCGGAAACGGCGCAGTCCCGGCGGGTATCCGCAGCTCGCCAACGAAGGTGAACGTCCCCGGACTCGAAGGTAATCTCCTCGACCCTGGCTGGTTGGGGCTGCCTTGCGCAGGCAGGCAGAAGCAGCAGGATGACCAGCAAGAGGAGGCCAGCTTGCCCGCCCCGAATGCTTTGACTTTGTATGCAACAGATTGAGTATTCATTATCATTTTCCTATCTAAGTGACTCGAACAGCTAATTTATCCTTGACGTCGTCCTGATCGCTCCCTGATTGGTTATGGCTTAAGGTCACTGAGCCATTCCTCGATCAAGTCCAGGTACTTCGGCGCGTAGGGCCAGGCGCTCCCCAGCGTGAGCAACACCGGGTCCTGTGGTCGAATGTTCAGGTTTTCCAGGTAAAACCCTGTCCTGCTAATACCCGCTCAAGCATTTGCCCTCTTCTGATACGCAACCGGTCTTCGAGGGGGCGAGGAGATGGTCGGCACCTGGTATGACCTCGCACCCGGTAGAAAGGAGTTGCCCGCCTGTTCCAACGCAACCCGGTAGGCATGAGCAGCCCGGATCGGATCAATCTTGGTGTCCCGCTCGCCCCAGATGGCCAGCACCGGAATGCAGACCTGCTCAAATACATGGACCGGAGACCATGCCGAGAATCGGGATCGTTCTTCAGCCAGCCCGTCTCGGAGACGACCTAACTGGGCACTGTCACCGACCCGAGGACAGCCAGTTCATCCAGGACCTCCCGGTAGTGCAGGTAACCCTCGTACGTATCGAAAGTCCGCGCCTTGTCGAGCTCGGCGAGCAGGACCTCCAATTGACCGGTAACCTCTTCCGGAACCCCCCCGCAGTAACCCTGAGTGACGGTCTGAAATACCATCTCGTCCTGCCCCGACATGCTCCCGCAGCTTTGACAGATCAAGAAGGCGACATCGTCGCTCTCCATGAGCACATGCGGCATCACCCAGCCTGCCATGCTGACCCCCCATAAACCTATCCGGTTCGGATCGATGTCGGAGTGAGCCTTCATGACCTTGATCGCGGTCCGTGACGATCTGCGCCTGCTGGCTGGTAATTCGATAACGCTCTATCGTGCCCGTCGATTCGCCGGCCCCTGGGTTGTCCCATGAGAATACCGGTGTATCCGGCTTGCAGCATGCGCTCCATGATGGGCAGGTAGATTCCCAACATCGTCCTGTTGGCCGTTGGCGTGTCGCCATGCACGAACAGGACGACCGGGAATGGACTGGTTCCAGCAGGCGTGCGGAGCTCGCCGACGAGGTCGAATCTCCCGGACTGGAAGGTGATCTCCTCGATCCTAGCCGACTGGGGCTGCCTCGCACAGGCGGTGGGGAGCAGCAAGGTAAGCAGTAAGCAGAGCATAACTCTGAGATTTTTCATTTTGGCATCTCCTTTAGCCACTGCTCCAGCGTATCCAGGAACTCAGAGGTGATGGTGTAACCAGTGCTTTGAGCTGCCTTTAGCTGGTCATCATAACAATCGGTTTGTGCCAGGGTCATCCCATGGTTTGCACCGGTCACCAGGACTACTTTCGAATAAGGGTTGCCGGCTTTCTCCAAGTCATGCCTCTAAGCGATCTCCCCCTGGACGGGGTCAATCTGCGGGTCCTTGTCACCAAAGAAAGCCAGGATTGGGATTGTAACCTGCCCTACAACGCCTACGGGGTTCCACCAGTGCTCGATTTCCGGGTCATTTGCCATCCAGGCTCTCCGGAATGACTTCAAAGCCATTACCCTGAGGCGAATGAGAGGCAATACCCAGCAAACTGCTGATGACCTGCCGGTAATGCACATACTCAGCATAGGTCTGGTAGAAACGAGCTTGGTCCAGCTCAGTAAGTAATGCCTTTAGCTTTTCCTCGGTTTCTTGAGGCACTCCCTCGCAGATAGCAGCCTTCATGATCTGGTAGGTTGTTTGATCCACCCCAGGATTACCCGGGCAGGAGATGCAAACAATGAAGGCAATATTGTTGATAAGCGAGAGGGCACGTGGCATCACATAACCCGCCTGACTGATGCCCACCAGTCCGATCCGGTCAGGATCTATATCAGAGCGTTTCTTCATTACCTCAATCGCATCCAGGACGATTTGGCGCGCTGCAGGATGAGATGGTCATCATCGATGGTGCCGGTCGATTCCCCCGTTCCTGGTTTGTCGCAAGAGAAGATGGCATAACCAGCCTTGAGCATGCGCTCGAACACCGGTAAGTAACTACCACCTTCAGTGCGGTCAGCTGGCCCACTGCCTTGAACAATAAGGACAATCGGAAAGGGGGGAATGCCCCCCGGCAGCCTCAGGTCACAGGCAAGGCTAAATTCCCCAGATTGGTATGTGATCTCTTCCATCCTGGGCTCCTGTGTTTGGGGTTTGCAGGAGGTGAGAAGCAGCAGTAATCCAAGCAGCATGATTACCATCAATTTGAGTCTACTCTGTCTTTTTTTGTTAGAAATTATTCTTAGGTTCATTATTTTCGCCTATATATCAGACCTGGCAGGTCTGCAAAGACCTGCCAGGTCTCGGAATTAGAACTCTTCCCGGCTAATGCGCCAGATGGCCACGCCAACGAACAGCACGCACCACAGCACCGTGGCGATGATTGGCACCACCGTGGGCAGCGGTGCTCCTAATGCCAGGTATCCAGCCAGAGGTGGTTCACCAAAACTCGATATCAGCTTCCAGGGAAGAATATTCTCCAGCCAGGGTACGTATTTCTCCATTGGTCTGGCAAGGATCTGCAACGGACCTATCCAGGCGATCAAAAGTCGAGATGCCCAGCCCTGGAGCCCTATTATTGAACAGGGTAGCCAGCATCAATGCCAGCGTCATGTAGAAGAGCAGGTTGAGGAAACTCAAGCCGATCAACCCGATAAACCCGGGTATTGACAACCCTACCCTGCCGGCAGCGACGAGCTGGAAATAAAAGATGATGTTCGGGATCAGCACCCAGGTCACGAGAAAGCCCAGCCCATAGGCGATCAGCTTGGAGAGGATGAAGGCTGGCCTTTGAAGAGGTTTCGAGAGTACCCAGGCGGTTGTCCCGGAGTGCCGCTCGCTGAGGATCGAATCCTGTGTCAGAATAACCATAAGGATCGGAACAAAGAGAGCGGACGTATTCAGGAAGTTTATCGCCTGAAGGTCAACAGATGTACGCTGAGGATCCCTTAGATTCAAAGCCAGCGAGCCGTTCAAAATCAACACTGCAACCAGGATCTGGATCCACCAGCGGCGTGTTCGCCACCAGGCAAAATTTTCCTTTGCTAGCATATTCCGCAAGCCCATCCTCCAGCCCAGGGTGCGGTTCGATATCAGAGATGATTCATAAGTGGTCATGGTTATTCTCCTCTACAATGTTCATAAAGACTTCCTCAAGGTTTTGAGCTTTGCGCCCAAACTCACAGACCGTTACACCACCGCCCGCCAGCGCCAGGGGCACCAGTTGGGCTTCGGCAATCTCCGGATCGCTGACCCGGATCCGCCAGCTGATCTTTCCGTTCTTTGAGATTGTCTCGATACCAGTCACCCACGGTTGGCTGCGCAGACGGGTTTCCACTGCTGCGCTATCCCCTTTGACGGTCAGGGTGAAGGTGGTTCCCTGTCCACCGGCAAGCAGCTCCTCGATCGGACCCTGGGCAACCAGCACGCCCTTGTTCAGGATGACGACCGTGTCGCTGACGCGCTGGACGTCGTCCAGGATGTGGGTCGAGTAGAAAATGGTGGTGTGCTTGCGCAGCCTTTCCATCACTTCCAGCACATCATGACGCCCGATCGGGTCGAGGCTGGCAGCAGGCTCATCCAGGATGAGCAGGTCGGGGTAGTTGACCTGGGCCTGAGCGATGCCCAGGCGCTGCCGCTCGCCACCCGAGAAGCCTTTGATGGGGCGGTCGGCCTTGTCGGAAAGCCCTACCAGCTCAAGCGTCTCCGCCACCCGGTTTTCGATCTCTGCCTTGGGTCCTTCATAGAAGAAGCCGGCAGTGAAGCGCAGGGTCTGGCGGGCGGTCATATAATCGTAGTAGCGCGGGTCCTGAGAAAGGTACCCGACTTTGCGGCGGATTTGATCGTTTTCCTTCTCGATATCCTTGCCAAACACAAGCGCACTGCCCCCGGTCGGTCGTGCCAGTCCCAGCAGCAGCTTGATGGTGGTGGTCTTCCCGGCGCCGTTGGGTCCCAGGAAGCCGCAGATCGAGTTCTTCTGCACCTGCAAGTCCAGTGCTTTGAGAGCTTCCACACCCTTATAGGTCTTGGTCAGACCGTGCGTCTCGATGACAGGCGGTGTGTTTTCATTCAAAATCCAGTTCATTTTCACTTCTTGATTAAGGTTGGTATCCATTATGTTTCTCCTTGATCATGTTCAACAATCCTTGATTCTTGTTGGTTTTCATTTTCAATCTCATCGACAGATATTACGGTGATGTTGAGGTTCCAAAGCTGGTTCAGCAAACCACGCAAGGCAGACTGGTCGACGAACGGACCAACAAGCAGGGTCTTGCCATCATCCAGAGGGGTGAGGGTCAGGTCGCCGAAGCAGTCCGTGATATGGTGATCCAGCCTTTCTTTCACCCTAATACAATAGGTGTTTGTTTGATTAATTTGTTTTGATTCCATGATTACCTCCTACAATTGGCGTGATGGCTGTATTTATGGGTTACAACCATATAATAAATAAAAGGGGCTGAAAAATCAGCCCCTTAAAAGGCTATTCATGGGGTATTGGGATGGGGTATTCTTTGAGAGCAGATATTACAGCAAGCCAAGCTCGCGGGCGCGCAGGATGGCTTCCATGCGAGCTGTGCACATCCAGCTTGCCGTAGATATTACCGAGATGTTTATGTACCGTATCTGGGGCGATCACCAGGGTTTTAGCGATTACCTTGTCCGAGCAGCCCTGCGCCAGAAGCTTTAAAATATCCATTTCACGCTCAGAGAGAGGTTCAACCAATGCGTCGCTAACAATGTTGGATTGTGGTTTAATCTTGCGACGAGCTTCGAAGGCTGCTAGCAGTCGCTGGACGAATCCTGGGGTAATGGCTTTCGCCTGCGCCAGACGCAGCAGCTTTTCCATCGCTGCACCTTCGCGCACGAAGGACACCACCCGGTTTTCGGGTTCACCTAATTCAAGCGCCTGTCGTAGTGCATCCAGGGCTTGCTTTTCATTCCCCTTGGCTTGATATGCAATGGCGCGCAATGCATAAATCCGGACAATATTAAGAAGGACTGCCCCGATAGATCCGATTCCACCCCTTCCAACACTGCCAGAGCCTCATCAAGATGTTTATTTCTAATGAGCAACTTGGCATTGAGCATGGGCGGAAATTGTGCATTACTCTCTTGCAGATGGTGCAAGAGATGGGAAATTTCACCATCAAATCCATCGCTGTCTAATAGAGTATCAAGGTTATACAAAGCGGTTTCTTGCCAATAGCGAGGAGATATTTTCTGAGCAAGCATCGTCAGAACGATTAATAATCTGGCGTGCCTGCTCCAGTTCCTGGCAAAACACCAAGATTCGCCCTAGGAAATCTAGACTACCTGTAATAGCAACAGGCAGCCCCCATTGTTCACTTAATTGCAAACCTTTCCGGGCAACCTGTAAGGCTTTTTCAAACTCGCCCCATTCTGCCAGGTTGCGTGCCATGAGCGAATAGATCTGCCCGGTTGCGGATAACTGGCGTTTGGATTGTTTTTCAAAGTCTTCTGCAACTGCCAAAGCCTCAAGGCAGGTGCGATGACATGCATGCAGGTTTCCCATATGCTGCTGACACGAGGCTAGGTGTGTCGCGGTGATCATTGCCACATGCGGCTTTCTCGCCTTGAGTGCCAACGCTAGCGCTTTTTCCAATGATTGGTATTGCGACAGGGTACCCCTTGAAATTAAATGAGTACCCACTTGCCCAGATATTAAGGTTCATGGCACGAACAGAAATGTTGTCTGGTGGTAATAACTCGTCCGCCAGTTGGGCATTCGAAATGATGTTCGCTGTATCCCCTTGGGCATTGAACAGGAAAGCCCGTGCAGCAGCGATATGGCCGTTTAATCGTTGGCGTTCATTGCTATCCGGGCTATTTTTCACACTCTTTTCAACCTCATCCAATAAATTGAGAGATCTCTCGACTTGGCTTGCCCCCATGATCCAGGCGCGAGCAATTCCCAACCAGGGCAGTGCAATCATATCATTTTGAGGAAGCAAGTCGATTTTTTGTAGTGTTGGGATCACCTCATCATTCTCCAGCAGCACTAAAACATTGGCAGAGACAATCTGGGCTACCAATTGCATATCACCGGACGATATGGCATGTTGCAGTGCTTCAGGTATCATCTCCTGAGCTTCGTACCAGCGGCATGCCCGGCGGTGGAGCTCGCTAGAATGACCCCGGTAGGTTTGTTCCAAAATAACTTGTAGCAAATCTGAGAATAGGTGATGGTAACGAAACCAGAGATGCTCGTAATCCAGGGGGAAAGAGGAATAGATTGGCATGCTCAATCTCTTGGAGGACAATTGCCGAGGGGCGTGGGGGAGCTGAGTCACCAACATCTGAAAGCAATGCATCACACAACGGAGCGGTAAGCTGATCAAGGATGGAGGTATAAAGCAGAAATTGGCGAATTTCGGGTGATTGCCGGATTAGGATCTCTTTAACCAGGTAATCGAAGATGTAGTAATCACTTCCGGACAGGGAAGCGATAAAACTGGAAACATCCTCGATGTTTTGCATGGAGAGAGCTGCGATTTGCAAACCTGCAATCCAACCCTCCGTGCGGGATGTGATGGTAGCAACATCCGCAGGTGAAATTTGTAAGCCCATGGTACGATTCAAAAAGTCTGCAGCTTCGTTGGTGGTGAAACGCAAGTCAGCCAGGCGTAATTCCAATAGCTCAGAACGTGCCCGAAGCCTGGCGAGTGGAAGTGACGGATCAGCCCGTGTGGCGATCACCAAATGCAATGAGGAGGGGCGGTTTTCAAGCAGGAAATTCACCACCTGAAGCACGGTCCGGTCTTGGATCAAATGAAAGTCATCCAGAACTAAAAAGAATGAGTGTTTTTGATGGGCAAGCTGATTGATCAGCGGGATAAGCAGCAGCTCAACATCTGGCTGATTACGAAAAACCTGTGTGCCCTCAAGAACCTCAGGAATCGAAGGGAAAATCTCAGTGAGAGCAGCAATGAGATAAGCCATAAACCGGGGAGGGTCATTATCACCCTCATCGAGGGTAAGCCAGGCTGAGTCGACCTCCACCTGGCTCAACCAGGCACTCAACATGGTGGATTTTCCATATCCAGCGGGTGCAGATACCAACACCAATCCACACTCCAAACCCTGGTTGAGTTTTTGGATCAAACGGGTTCGCTTGACCAACCTTGAGCGTAAGGGCGGGATAGATAGCTTGGTGGATAGAATTTGAATTGGCATATCATCGTTGCGTGGTTATGATAAGTATATAAAATTATTGCATGCAATACAATCGGAAAGGATAATATAATCCACCTAGAAATAATCGCGAGTCTAGCAAGTAATCTGGATCAGTATATACGCTGGTTTTTATAGAAATGGAACAAATCGTGCTTTTAAAATTCAACGGTCGGTTGGAACTCAGAACCTACAAGTTGATATGTTTTTTCATAGGCTGATATTTCAATCCCTGGCCATCAAAGCTCCAGCCATTCGGACACCGGTGGATTTCTTGTATCCAAGCGTTGTATAGAACGGAACCGCATACAGCGTGGAGGCAAGGGTAATAACTTTAGAACCATGGCTGGCACACCATTGCTCGCAATGTTCCACCAACCCACGTCCAATCCCCTGATGGTGATGATCACCGCGTACGAAAAGGCTCTGCAAGCGGCCAGGTTTGCATCTTAATACCCCAACAATCTGGTCCCCATCCTCGGCGACAAAGATCATATTGGTCCTCAGCACCCGGGTAATGGCTTCTTGAAGCTCAGGATCCGTTGACCCGGCAAAGCGAAATGGTCCGAGTAGTTTTCCCTGTTCATCAGAGGAGGCAAAATCAAGGTTGTACGTACGGTATGTATCAGCTATGAGCAACCCTACAGCCTGTGAATCGGTTATTTCATTATATACGCGAATGATGGTCATAAGGAAAAAAATCCATATCCTTTCGTTTGTTGAGTTAGCGCGGTTGGTGAGGGGTTTCCAATCAAAGGTGTTGACACCCATCGCTTCAGAATCACCATAATGAACTCATCGCATTCGATTCAAAGCACTGCTTTAAGCTTTTTCACCAAATGATTTAATCACTGGGCTGATGCTAAAATCTAAACCCAGCGAAGGTTGCCTGGGCAATTCCCCAGCTCCTGCAACCATCTGGTCGAACTGTACAATCAATTCCTCCAATTGATCTCGGTTTGGGATCTGCGAAACGCCAAAACCAGTCACACAGGCGCCACCCATCAAATTGGCATATTTAAGGCAAGTTTCGATCGGCGCTCTATGCAGGAAGCCATATAAAAATCCCGCATTGAAGCTATCACCTGCCCCCGTGGTATCCATTACCCTCGCGAACCTGGATCGCTGGTATTCTCGTTACATCCCCATGGGAATAGGCAACCGAACCTTCCCGTCCAATCTTAATCACGACCTGGGGGGTATATTGAGCGAGAATGCGTACCGATTCTGCGGTGTCATGGATACCAGTCAGGCGAAAAGCTTCACAGCAATTCGGCATGAACAAATCTATGCTTCTCAGAGCTTCGATCACACCTGGCGTTTGGAGGGTTACGTCCCGGTATTGACAGTCCATCACCAGGGTAATACCCATCTGCCGGGCAGCAGCAGCAAAATCAAGAAATGCCGGACCATACTCTAAACCACCCACCAGGAAGACACGCGGGTGGTAAGTTTCCAGGATCTCGATAAGATTCCAGGGTTCGCAGGGATCCATATAACTGATAAAGCCTCGGTCATATTGGTTTGAGAATGCCACCGAAAGAGCGCAAAGATGATGATCATGGATTTTGAAGAAAGTAGTGTCAATGCCCAATTCTTTGATCTTCTCAAGCACAAACTGGCTGAAGTGATCTGAGCCAAAGTCTGAGATCCATCCTGTTTTCAATTCTAAACGGTGAAGTGCGTACGCAGTATTAAAAGCACCACCAGGCACCATGTGTAATTCCGTGCCATAAATTTCCGTGCCCAGCTGGGGTAACTCTCCCAGGCCAGCAATAATCAAATCACAAAAATATGGACCGAGATGGATCACATCGTATTGATTGACAGAGTTTTGTGTCATCATGTTACCTCCATTCTCCAATATATTCAGCGTGTGCTTTGAGATATTCATCGACCAGCATGTTTGCTTGGGTGAAGGAAAATAATATAGGATGAGCCATCAATGCGTTAATGGCAGCCGCGGTGCACAGTTTTCGCAATTTTTCCACCATAAAATGCTTTGGTGTCATCAGGGTGTGCCAGAACCACCAGGATGTTTTTTTTTTACAGACAAGAGAGTTTTTGCTCATAGGCTCTAAGTAAGGAATTAAGGAAACAGCTACCCTTTTATGCCGGTAAAGGTGATGCCTTGGATGAAGTATCTTTGGGCAATGAAGAAAATGATGACCATGGGCAGCAATGCAACGATTGAGGCTGCCATCAAATACCCCCAATGCACGGTATATGTGCTACGAAAGAAATTTAATCCCAAGGCGATGGTATAGTTTGATTGTTTGTGCAAGAACACCAAAGGATACAAGAAATCGTTCCATACCCCTTGAAAGTTAAAAATGGCAATGGCAGCCAAAGCCGGTTTTGAGAGCGGTACAATCACCTTCCAAAGGATTTGCATCCGGTTTGCTCCATCAATCAAGGCTGCCTCTTCTAATTCGAGGGGGATATTCATAAAAAACTGTCTCAATAAAAAGATATAAAATGGACTGCCAAAGAAGGCTGGAACGATCAGTGGCAGGTAAGAGTCAATCCATCCAAGCGTGTTAAATTCAATATAGAGAGGAATAATCCGTACCGGTTCAACCAGCATCATGGTCGATAGCATGAGGATGAAGAAGAAATTCTTGCCTGGCGTGCGCAGGCGCGCAAATCCGTATGCGATGATGGTACAGGATAAAAGATTTCCAAGGATAGCCATGGCGGCTATAAAAAGGGTGTTTAGGGCAAAACGCCAGAAAGGCACATAGGTGAGCGCTTCTGGATAATTTTGCCACCGTAGCGGGCTAGGTATCCACTGAGGGGGATATTGCATAACCTGGTAATCCGATTTGAAAGAAGACGACAGAGCCCAAAAAAGGGGCAGGATAAACATCAAAGAGCCCATGATCAGCATTAAATAAATGATCAGGTTCCAGATATTCCTGCGCCAATGGGAAGGCTGTAAAAAATCACTCTCGTTATACGAATTTCTAGAAGCCATTCATCATTCTCCGATACTGCGGTAAAACACCCATTTACCGGAGGTCAGGAAGATCACTAACGTGCAAGCTAAAACGATCAGGAAGAGCACCCAGGCCATGGCTGAAGCATAACCCATTTGAAGGTGCTCAAAGGCTTTGCGATACAGATAGAGCACATAAAAAAGGGTTGAATCCAATGGTCCACCGTTCGTAGCAACAAAAGCATTGGTAAAGGTTTGAAAAGTCAGGATAATACCAAAAATCAGGTTGAACAGAATAGATGGCGTCAGAAGGGGTAAGGTTACTTTCCAGAACTTGTTCCAGCGGTTTGCACCATCGATCTCTGCGACTTCATAAAGTACAGTAGGAATATCCTGCAACCCGGCAAGAAAGATAATCATACTCCGACCAACACCCCATAAAGACATAATGATCAAAGCGCTTAACGCCCATTTGGGATCGAGCAACCAGCGGGGTCCCTGAATACCGGCATATTTTAAGAGTGTATTGATCAATCCATATTGAGGGTTGAACATCCACATCCACATTACTACGTAGGCGACTCCACTCAAGACGGATGGCAAATAATAAACGGTTCTGAACACTCCGATTCCGCGTAACTTTTGATTAAGCAAGAGTGCTAGCGACAAGCCAAAAATCATGTCCAGGGGTACATAGACCAGGGTATATACCAGGGTGACTTTGAAGGATTTCAATGCCAGCGTATCCCGCGTGAACAGGCGCACGTAATTATCCATGCCCACAAATTGGGGGGAGGTCAGTAAATCCCACTCGGTCAGGCTGAAATAAAAAGAAGCTATGATGGGGCCGAGATAAAATAAAACGAAGCCAATTAACCATGGAGAAATGCAGAGATAGAATAAGATTGCCTCGCGTTGGCGCAAATTTAGCCTTGGAATCCGCAGGCTTGTTTTAATAGAGGTCGAATTCATGGGAGGAAGTTGAGTTGGGATTCTTTACATGAGTGATTGGGTGTGCCCACGTGAGGGTGGGCACACCCAGGATAGAAATTGTTATTTCAGTTTCTCGTCCAGAGCAGCTTGAGCCTCCTGTGCAGCTGTTTGCATAACTTGCGCAACATCTGCGGTTGGATCAATCAGCACGGTCTCAAGCGCTTTACGCAGAGCAGGGTCGCCTGTTTCTCCCCAGTAATCGGTGGAAACATAAGCGCGAGGGGCCAGATAATCAAGGCCGCGGATCCAAGCGCCTTCAACTGGATCAGTTGTCATACCGGCAGATTCTGCTACGGCAGCAACAGGCGGGATCCCATGTAATTTCCAAATTTCTGAGCCTTCAGCACCAACGTAGTACTTCAGGAAGCGCCAGGCAGCTTCAGGATTCTCTGAGCCACTGAAGATACCAAAGCCTGACCAGAAGAGCACATTGGCTTTAACGTCACCAGCAGGCACTTCCACCGTACCCAGATCCACATTTGGGTTGCTGAGCAAGCCAGTTTGTGGCCAGCGACCGAACAAACGCATGGCAGCTTTCCCAGACTCAAATTCAGGGTTGCCTCCTGCCCAAAGGTTGAAATCAGCAGGTGGAGGAGCTACCTTGTATTTGTTATATAAATCGGAATAGAACTGTACAGCCTTGATCGTTTCTGGCGAATCCATGTAGCCGACATAGCTCGTGCCATCCGGACTGATCAGACTGCCACCAGCAGCGGCCACCCAGTATTCAAATCCACTCGTCCAGTTGGCTGAAAGCTGAGCACCCCAGATGTCAGTCTGACCATCTCCATCGACATCCTTGGTGAGTTCTTGGGCAGTTTTCAAGAAATCGTCCCAAGTCCAATCGTCCGTGGGATAGGCTACATTATATTCATCAAAAATCTTCTTGTTATAATACACAGCCAGGGGTGAGAAATCCTTGGGCAGGAAATATTGTGCGCCCTGGTATTTGCCAGGATCCAATGTGCCAGGTAGATAAATACTGGTGTCCAATGGGTAATTCCCATTAATAAAATCATCCAGCGGCAGGAATCCCCCCTTGGAGACAAACATGGGGACAGCATCGTCACCAATCTGGATAATATCTGGCGCGTCACCTGCTGCAATTTGGGTCAGCAAGCGGGTATAGTAGTCATTCCCTGAAACAGCCTCAAGCTGCACCAGGATGTCGGGGTTTTGTTTTTCGAACTCGGCAATGATCTGTTGATGAGGATTAACCCCTCACCACTGTCACCGGTGCCAACTCTTAATATGATTTTACTGCCCTCAGTGGTTGGTTGTGGGGTGGGAGTGACGACAACTTCGTTAATAACTTCCACCACCTGTGTAATGATTTTTTCCACCTGAACTTCGACGGTTTTTTCTATCGTGACGATTTCTGGTGGGAGGGGTGTCGAAGCTTGGGTACAACCCCCAACAAAAGCGGCAAGTATCACGACCACCACAAGCATATAGGTAAAACGTAGGTACTTTTTCACGGCTATTTTCTCCTATTATGAACTGTCGTTAAATATTCGAGTGAAATGAATGAAATCACTTTCAACGAGTATTTCTGTACGATAATCACCTCCTTTATCCGACAATCAAAGGAACTTATCAATAGTTAATACACCAATACTAATCATAATATATAAATAACACTTATTGTTACCCACTTTTCTTTTGGGACGTGATAACTTATCCTATGGAAGGAATTGGCAAGCACGAGGAAAACTGACAACTCGTACTTCACAGCTCCAATCACCAGGCCAATAATCTCAAATCTGCTAAGGATGACAGCCAACACAACCATTCACCCACGGGATTATTGCGATTCAATGCTTGTTCAAAGGGTATTTGAATAAAGCTCCAAGGAAATATGTGGGTGATATTGCTGCTGTTTTTTGTACAAAGATAGAGAACCATCTTCGGGTTCCTTTGAGAAAATGAATCACAATAGTTTTAACTCACGGGCACGGGCGATGGCTTCCGTTCGACTATGGACATCCAGCTTACTGTATATATTCTTGAGATGTTTATGAACTGTCTCGCGGGCAATCACCAGGTTCTCGGCAATTTTCTTGTCAGTACTGCCTTGGGCTAACAGCTTGAGAACGTCCATCTCCCGTTCGGAAAGTGGATCAATTATTCCAGATGGGTTTACTGCCTCGATGGATCGGTTAACTACACCTCGCCCAAAAGACGCCAATAACATTTCAACGTAATCTGGCATAATCTTGGATGATTGAGCCTGGCGGAGTAAAGAGATCACTCCGGGATGAAGCCCGGTGAAGGTACGAATATAGCCCTCGGGTTCAGCGAGGGTAAGGGCACGCTTGAGCGAGATCAGAGCCTGGGGATCCTGTTTTAAACCTTGGAAAGCCAGCGCTTTTAAGATAAGTGCCGCGGACAGAATAATAACCGATCGCCTTTTTTTTCAAATCCTCTAGAAGCGCTTCAACCAGTGTTAGGGCTTTTGAATATTGTTTTTGAGCGACTAATAATTGAGCAATTAGAATAGGAATATGAAGACTTTTATAGGAACTTAGATCTACTTTTTCGGCTTTTTCACTATCCACCTGAAGGAGGCGGAATTGGTCGACTGCCGCTTCCAGGTTGCCCTGAGCCAGATACCATTCAACCCCTTGAGAAATTGTTATTGCCTCAAACCAGCTGGAAGTTCGCTGGGCAACCTGCCATGCCTGGTTGTGTACCTTAAACGCTGCTTCTATATCACCGGCTGAAAATAAAGCAGTTCCATAAATGTAAAGTGCAAAATGCAGCGCATCTGCCTGCTCCCAACGTCGTGCCAGATCCACTGCTTCTTTTGAATAGTGCAAAGCAGCTTCCAGGTCATTCCACTCGCAGAGAATGAAACTCAACGTAGAATATACATGGCTGAGGGTTGGCAATGGTTGGTGTGAAGTGGCAGACTGAGCCATCTGGATTGCTACATGACAGGCAGCATAAGCCTCACGCAGTTTGCCTTCCATCACCAACGCCCATGCCCAACAACCATGGGCAAAAATGGTTACATGTGAAACGCTACATTCCCTGGCATTGCTTAACGCCTGTTTTAATGCTTGTTCACGGGCATTGAAATTTTCTTCTGATAAACCCAAAAGCGTGGCGGCCTGACAGCGGATCAAGTGCTCTGATTCAGGCAGCCATTCGAGGGCTGCGCGTGCGGCACTCACAGCCTTATCCCGCTTATTCCCAATCCAATTCGTATATGCCCGGATGGCAGCGATATGACCACCCAGGGTTTGCAATTCCAATTCATTACTCAGATTGCTTATCTCAGCTTCGGCCAGCTTCAGGAGAGGTTCCACGGAATTTAATTGTCCGGTATAAGCAGCCAGCCAGGCGCGCCCGATCAATAACCAGGGGCGTGCGATACTCTTTTCACCGGTCAGGCTATCGAGCTGCCTTGCAACACTGTTGAGCTCATTTTGCTCCAATAGGGCAAAAATATTGGCACTGACCAACCTGACGACGCCTTCCCAATCCCTGGCAGCGAATAGGTGGCGGATGGCATTGGCGAATAACCCTTGCCCTTCAAACCAGGTACTGGCTTGAGCATGTAAGGAAGGTAGCAGGCTGGAATTCGTCTGCAGAAGATACCCCCTTAGCAATTCAGCAAATAATGGATGGTAGCGATACCAGCGCTGCTCATGATCAAGTGGAATGATGAACAAATTGGCATGTTCAAGCTCATCAAGGATGGCAGATGAAGGCTGAGAGGGTATGGATTCCTTCTCCAATTCGAGTAAGGCATCGCATAAGGGAGCAGTTAATTGATCAAGGATGGAGGTGTAAAGTAAGAATCGATGAATGTCTGGTGCCTGGTGATTGAGGATTTCTTCCAGTAAATAATCAAATATGTAATGATGCGAGCCTGTTAGATTGGTGATGAACTCAGAGATATCCTCTGAATTTTGCATTGATAAAGCTGCCATCTGCAGTCCTGCGATCCAGCCCTCGGTACGTTGAGTAATACGGATGACATCCTCAGGTGTAACTTTTAACCCCATGGTGAGGTTAAGAAAATCTGCAGCTTCCTGATCTGTGAAGCGCAAGTCCGCTAATCGCAGTTCAAGCATGTCTGAGCGGGCACGCAACCTTGCCAGGGGCAGGGGTGGATCGGCACGCGTGGCGATGACCATATGCATTGATGGTGGGCGGTGTTCCAGGAGAAAATTGACTGCCTGGTGAATCGTTTGATTTTGAATGACATGATAATCATCCAGGACCAGGTAAAACGGATTTTCTAGCTGACATAAATTGTTGATCAGTGGAGTCAGGAAGGCGTCAATATCTGGTTGGGAATCAAAACCAGACGCTGTTTCAAAAGGATTATCCATCGATGGTTTAATCCTTTGCAAGGAAGCTGCTAAATAGGTAAGGAAATGCGAGGGCTCATTATCGCTATCATCGATGGATAACCAGGTGGTTGGATATTTGGTTTGACTGAGCCAGGCAGTGAGCAGGGTGGTTTTTCCATAGCCGGCGGGAGCTGAGATTAACACAAACCCGCATTCCAATCCCTGGCTTAGCTTTTGCAGCAAGCGCGGCCGCTGCACCAACCTTGAACGTAGAGGGGAAATCGATAGCTTGGTGGATAGAATCTGCACAGGCACCCAACTTTCGCGAGTATGTATATCCTATCGTATATTAGCTGCTCTGGCAATCGAAAACGGCTTTATCTTTCTTACTCCCACGTGTCTTATAAAATAATAAAGGCACCTGAACATTCTCCCTACAACCTCCATAAGCAATGCGACCTGGCAGAATGAAGAATCATCTGTACAGGTGTTTTTATGGGAAGGTTTATATTTCCAAGGTTACCTGTCTTATCCTCTCAATCGCCAACTTGATATTCTCGATCGAATTGGAATAAACCAGGCGCAGGTAGCCCTCACCAAACTCCCCAAAAGCAGAACCGGGTAAGACGGCAACTCTAGCATTATCCAATATCAGGTCAGCCAGCCTGGAAGAAGTGAGCCCGAAAGATTTAATGTTAGGGAAGACGTAAAATGCTCCCTGGGGGCGTTGGCAGGTCACCCCGGGTATCGCATTTAACCCGTCCACGATGCTATCTCGCCTACGCTGGTACTCTGCAACCACGCTATCTACCTGCTCCTGAGGTCCAGTGAGTGCTTCGATCCCGGCAACCTGGACGAAATGAGCGGTGCAGCCCACGGAGTGGGTGAGTAGCAATTGGACTTTATCTGCAAGCTCTATGGGCATAATGCCAAATCCCAAGCGCCAGCCAGTCATAGAATATGTCTTGGAGAAACCATCCACGATGATCGTTCGCTCTTGCATACCTGGCAGGGATGCTATGGATGGAACGGTGGCATTATCATAAACGATGCGTGCATAAATCTCGTCTGACATCACCCAGCAGTTATACCGTTGAGCAGCAATGGCTATCTTTTCAAGATCCGCAAGCGGGATCACTCCGCCAGTGGGGTTGCTGGGCGAATTCAGGATGATCAGCCTGGTGCGATCGTTCACCAGGTGGTGAAAAGCTTCCAGATCGAATGAAAAATTGTTTTCTTCCAGCAGGGGAACAGGTACCGGGATGCCACCAGCTACATGGATCATGGCTGCATAGGTTGGAAAGCCTGGATCGGGGTAGATCACCTCATCACCCGGTTCGATCAATGCCAGGGTGGGAAAGAAAAGGTTGGGTTTAGCACCCGGACTGACCACGACCTGGTCGGGATGGATGACCAACCCACGCCTGGCACCTGCGTCCTGTGCAATCACTTCGCGCAGGGATTTCATCCCAATGGGAGGCGTGTAGCGGGTCAAGCCTTTATCGATGGCTTTTACCCCGGCTCGCTTGATATTTTCGAAAGTCTCGAAATCTGGCTGTCCAATTTCAAGGTGAATGATCTCACGGCCACTGGCTTCCTGAGCTTGAGCGTGGGCTAGGACCTGGTATGCCCCTTCGGGGATCAGGTGATGAATCCTGCTGGCAAATTTCATAATATACCCATCAGCTCATCGTATTCATCATCCTTCATGGTGAACCAATGTTCCGGTTGGGGGAAGGTTTTGTCTGATACTTCGGATACATATTGCTTGAGCCCATTTAGAATCACCTCGCCAGCATTTCCAAACACTTTGGCCATACGTGGCTTGAAGCGTGGACAGAGACCGAACATGTCATGATAGATCAGAAGCTGACCATGAGCATGCGGTCCGGAGCCAAGGCTCAAAATAATACAGTTTTCAGCTCGTTCGGTGATGAGCTTGCAAATTCGGTCTGGACCATTTCAAGAAGGATCGCAAAAGCCCCCGCCTGCTCAAGTGCTTTGGCAGAATTGATGATCTTTTTGGCCGATTTGGCTGCCCTTCCCTGCACTTTATGACCACCCAATGCAGAGGCACTTTGCGGGTGAGCCCTAAATGGCCAACCGCAGGGATACCGGCATTCACGATCCCATGAATACGGTCAGCCATTTCCACACCCCCTTCCAACTTGATCAACAATCACATCCGGCTTCAGCCATGAATTGCCCGGCGTTACGGATGGCAGTTTCCACGCTTGGTTGGTAACTCATATATGGCATGTCGCCAACGATGAAGGTGTTGGCTGTTCCACGCCGGACAGCTGCAGCATGGCGGATCATATCATCCATGGTGGCGGGTAAAGTGGTCTCAAAACCAAGCATGGTCATTGCCAGGCTGTCTCCACCAGGATCATGTCAAGACCCGCTTGCTCCATCAGGTAGGCTGTAGGATAGTCGTAACAGGTTAGCCAGGTAACCGGCTCATTATTTTGGACCTTGTTGAACAAGTACGGCAGGGTTACTTTTTTACGTTCTGTCATTCAAACCTCCGGTTTATGTACAATTGATATATGGCATGCCCAATATTATTTAATACCGATGTTTCTCTGCATATATTCTAATTCAATTATTGGCTCAGTTATTAAAATCTACATTCTTTTTTTATACCATGTGGTAAGAACAATTGATTAAAATTATAATAATATTACAAGCAAAATCTTTATCATCTGCTCATATTTAAGGTAAAATGCTCTGTTCAGTCCATCCAACGGAGTGTGATTATGCATACTGAAACAATTTCTCAATATCAGCATACCCATGTTTTTGGACAAGATCAAATCAGATCTGGAGAAAGGCGCACGCTGTTCGTCATCATCATGACCGGAATCATGATGGTTGGTGAAATCGCTGCCGGATCATTTTCGGATCGATGGCGCTTACAGCAGATGGCATCCATATGGGTTCGCATATGGTTGGGCTTGGAATCACCTTCTTTGCATATATATATGCCCGTAAACACGCCCTAGATCAACGCTTTAGTTTTGGGACTGGGAAGGTAAATGCATTGGCAGGATTTTCAGCGCGTTAATCCTGATATTCATCGCACTTTTCATGGCTTACGAGAGTATTATCCGCATTATCGATCCAATCGAGATCTTTATAATCAAGCCATCATAGTCGCTGTGATTGGCCTGGTTGTAAATGGGATTAGTATGCTGATCCTTGGGAAAAGAATCATACCCATGCCCATGGTGACCACGATCACGGATTGCATGACCATCACGATCCCGAGCATGAAATTCATGATCACGAAGTGCACAGTCATTCAGACCATGATCATCACCATGATGAGCATCCCGATAACGATCTCGCCCATGTTTCCAATGGTGTTGACCATAATTTGAAAGCAGCGTATTTACACGTATTAACCGATGCCATGACTTCGGTTTTAGCAATTATTGCTCTGCTGAGTGCAAAATACTTTGATCTTGTCTGGATGGACCCAGTCATGGGAATTGTGGGTGCTGTTATGGTGATTTGCTGGTCAGTTGGATTGATCCAAGGGACAACTATCGTATTATTGGACCATCAAAGCTCGCTCGAAGTCCGGAGTAAGATCACCAGTGTCCTGGAGAGTTTTAAAGATACAAAGGTCTCTGACCTGCACATATGGTCCATCGGACCAGGCATTTACTCATCAGAAATTTCCGTTATAACGAAATATCCAGAATCACCCGACATGTATAAAGCGATGATCCCCCACGATACGGGGGTCGTTCACACGACGATTGAGATTCACACCTGTCCGGATTAGGATTATTCAACTCTGGTTATTTATTTAGGAGTGACATATGACAGTGACTCATCCCCTTGTCCTACAACTGAAATTTACCCGCAATGAGTTCAAACGAGCACTCGAAGGAATATCTGAGGAAGATGGGGCTAAGCGTTTCCTGCCCATGAACTGCATTAGCTGGAATGTGGGGCATTTAGCCTGGCAGGAGCAGAAGTATATCCTCTATTATGGGCAAGGACAAATGCCATATCCGGAGATCGAAAAACTGTTTGCCTATGGGGCTCCAGCAAGCACACCGTCACTGGGAGAGATGCTGAAAATCTGGAAAAATATCACCTCGAGCGGTAATCTCTGGTTGGAGACTATAACGAGTGAAAAGCTTCAGGAGTTTGTTGTTAAAACAGACGGAACAAAGCTACAGCGTACTTATGGTTCATTAATCCAACGTATGATCTACCACTACTGGTACCACACTGGGGAAAACCTGGCTATCCGGCAAATGTTGAGGCATACCGATCTGCCACAGTTTGTTGGCAATATCGATCGCCATGCACCCTATATACCGGAATAAATCTGTATAAAAAGGATATCTTATGAAAGTACTGTTTATTGGCGGGACTGGGATCATCAGCTCAGCCTGTTCAGAGCTGGCAATTCGATATGGCATCGATCTCTATTTACTCAACCGAGGATACTCTGCTCGCCCTGTACCGGATGGCGCAATCTTACTTCGTGGTGATATCAGGCAGCCTGCCTTGGTAAAGAAGATTTTAGGTGACCAGACATTTGATGCGGTGGTGGATTGGGTGGCTTTCACCCCTGATCAGGTTAAAATCGACCTGGAGCTTTTTCGGAAACGCACCAGGCAATATATATTCATCAGCTCAGCTTCAGCATACCAGAAACCCCCCGTGTTTTTACCAATTACGGAAAGCACACCTCTGGACAATCCCTTCTGGCAGTACTCGCGTGACAAGGCAGCCTGTGAAGCCATCCTTCAACAAGCTGGAGTGCAGGAAGGCTTCCCATTCACAATCGTGCGCCCATCTCATACCTATGATCGGACTTTGCTTCCTTTTGATGGAGGTTACACCACGGTCGCACGGATGCGGGCAGGTAAACCGGTGGTCGTGCACGGCGATGGCAGCTCACTTTGGACGATGACACATCACCGTGATTTCGCGGTTGGTTTCCTTGGATTGCTGGGTAATCCACATGCCATCGGCCAAAGTTTTCACATTACATCCGATGAATGCTTGAGCTGGAACCAAATCTACACTATCGTTGGTCAGGCTGCAGGGGTAGAACCACAGCTGGTACATGTCCCATCCGAGCTTATCGCCAGGTATGACCCGGAATGGGGTGCCTCACTGCTGGGTGATAAGGCGCACAGCATGATCTTTGATAACCGCAAAATACGCAAGCTTGTGCCGCAATTCCGACCCACAATCCCATTTTTCCAAGGTGCACAGGAGATCATCGCCTGGTATGATGAGGATAGCTCCCGGCAGGTGGTTGATCCATTTGTTGACGGTCTCCAAGATCAGCTGATTGATGCAATGAATAGAGCACTTCCAAAAATAAAGAAATGATAATCTGATTAGGTAGGGTTTTATAAATACTAGCCTGGACGATACATACGCTTTCCTTACCCGCCCAGGTTTCCCCCAATCAACCGACCGATGCCAAAGGTGACCATTGCTGCAACCAGACCAAACAATACTTGCCGGATGCCTGAATATAGCACGCTTCGGCCAGTAAATAGGGTGATGCCAGCTCCGATGATGAATAATCCAACCGCGTCGAGGAGCATACTTACAGCAACTGCCGATATGCTACCAGCTCTGTGTTGCGCCGACTTTCCTGCCATGCACTGAAAAATCCTATCTGCGATTGCGTCATTTAAATTCCTAATCTCTGTAATCCCAGCTCCCTACAAAACTGTTAAGTTTCGGTATGCTTATGTTAAACAATATCCCATTATAATTAGGTGATTCAGTATCAAATTGTGTATTATGTCACGAAAGATTTCTGCAATTCTATACATGGAGATAATATGACTAAAAGAACTTTACTCGCAGTCCTGATAGCTTTTTGCATGGTTCTGTCATACAGCAGCATAACTACTGCTCAGCAGACGCCTGTGGTTGCAGATCCGGCATGGACAATCGTCAGCTCACTAAATACTGCCCGCTATGCTCAGAGTACCACTCTCCTACCAGATGGCAATTTGCTGGTTGTGGAGGTAATAGATTCAGGTAGTGTTTTAGACAGTGTGGAACTGTATGCTCCTGACACGAATACTTGGACGGTGCTCCCTTCACTAAGCATCCCCCGTTATGCTCATACGGCAACGCTATTACCCAATGGTAAAGTGCTGGTCACAGGTGGTTACAACGGTAGTCTTGTCGCTACCTCAGAGCTATATGATCCGCAGGCGAATGACTGGACTACTGTTGCACCTTTGAACACCGGTCGTGACTATCACACAGCAACCTTGCTGCCAGACGGGAAAGTACTGGTTGCTGGAGGATACGGCATCAACAGTGGCGACGTTAGTGCGGAGGTGTTCGATCCAGGAGCGAACACATGGACACCCGTTGCATCGATGCATAATGGCCGTGCCGGGCATACAGCAACCCTGATGCCCAGCGGTAACGTACTGGTCACTGGAGGGGATTTGTTTCTAAATTATCAAACCAGTGCCGAGGTATATGATCCGAACCTAGATATATGGACGGAAGTCGCCCCGATGAATACTGGTCGCGATGCTCACACAGCAACATCCTTACCGGATGGTACTGTATTAGTCACTGGGGGAGTGGCAACCGGCAACATACCTCTGAATAGTGCTGAGGTATATGATCCTATTGGAAATACCTGGACAACCATCGCTCCGTTGAATTCAGTCCGCTATGTTCATTCAGCGACTTTATTACCGAATGGAAAAGTACTCATTATTGCAGGTTATAACGGTAGTAACGCTATCGCCACCACAGAGGTGACGATCCGGATTTAGGCAACTGGACGTTAGGGGCAACTTTGAATACTGCCCGTTATAGTCATTCTGCGATTCTATTACCAAGTGGAACGGTAGTAGTTATCGGAGGTTACAACGATGTTGCTCTGGGAGCGCCGAGGTATATTATCGAAGTGAAAGCAGCTGGACGACCGCCGAACCGCTTGAATAATGCCCGTACCTTCCATACGGCGACACTGCTTCCGAGTGGTAAAGTACTCGTTACTGGGGGCACCGACAATGGCAGTTCTGTCGGCAAACAGAGGTATATGACCCGAACGGAGACACCTGGACGACCGTCGCCCAGCTTAAAATGCCCGTTATGCTCACACAACCACAGACCTCCCGAACGGTAAGGTACTGGTTGCAGGAGGATACACCACCAGTGGTTTCAGCGGAGACTCAGCGCAGAGGTGTATGATCGAAGGATGAACAACTGGAGAACTGTTACACCACTAAATTTCGCCCGTACCGTACATACTGCGACATTACTACCATCCGGTAAGGTGCTTGTTGTGGGGGGCTGGAATGGTAGCGAATGAAGAAAGTGCTGAGGTGGATGATCCAATTGGAAATAGTTGGACGACTGTTGCCTCAATGAACACTACCCGTTATGCACACTCGGCAACGCTTTTACCGAGTGGCAAGGACTTATCGCAGGAGGATGGGTGCGCAGCCGTTCGAGCACCGAGGGAGATCATCCGATCGGAGACAGTTGGACACCTGCAGATCCATTGAATACTGCCCGATTTTCCCATACAGCAACACTGTTACCGAACGGCAAGGTATTAGTTGTGGGAGGTCATTACCTTGGCTACGAATCTCTCTATAGTGTCGAATTGTACGATCCAGACATGGACACCTGGACGGACGTTGCATCCTTAAATACCGCCCGTGTCTATCATACGACGACATTATTACCGAGTGGTAAAGTACTCGTTACAGGGGGATTTGACGGCTCAAATTTTCCTTAGTGCTGAAGTATATGATCCGGAGACAAATACATGACAACCATCAATCCGTTGGGCACTGCCCGTTACGGTCACACCCAGACGTTATTACTCAACGGCAAGGTGCTCATCACAGCAGGTCAAATGTATCCTTCTAGCGGCTATCTAACCAGTGCAGAGATGTATGATCAGGGGCTTGGTTTTTGAGGATGCTTGGCGTCCAACGATTAGCTCAAAATTAGCAGCGTTGGAAATCGGGCAGTGAGCTTGCCTTCACTGGCTTGGGTTTTCGCGGTTATCAGTTTACCGAAGGATCGGGTGGGGGGACCTAT
>CAVTQM010000001.1:0-37242 GCA_963736805.1 uncultured Chloroflexia bacterium | reverse complement strand
TTTGCAATCCCTTTGCGCCATTTCTCATGTTGATTTCAATGAGCCAGGGCTATATTCATACGAACAGACCATCCAAACCATGAAACGCCTGGGGTTATCTCAACAAGATTTGGAGCAGCAGGTTCTAAGAGCCATGTTCAATGTTGTTGGACGAAATCATGATGATCACGTCAAGAACATTGCTTTTCTTATGAATAGAAGAGGGGAATGGAAGCTTTCGCCTGCCTTTGATCTTTCTTATGCATACAACCCGACGGCTTTTTGGACGAGTCAACACCAGATGAGTATTAATGGAAAAAGGGATTTGATTAATAAACAGGATATATCCTCATTGGCAAAGATGCAGGTATTAAAACCAAGCGGGCTTTTGAAATGCTCGACCGCGTGATCAAATCATTTATTGCTTGGCCTGAAATTTCAGATAGAGTAGGGATTGCAGAAGATCGGATTCAGCAAATTAAATCTACCTCACCGGTTATCATTGCTGGACTAATATTATCTAAATGAATTTTTGGTAGTAAATCTATATAGTTAGGAAAATAACATGGAGATATTGCCAGATTATCCTGATGATTACTACAGACGATTGGTAAATCCTTATGGAAAACAATTTAAGAAAGTATGTACAGTAAAATTACTAGGAAAAGGGATTCGTAATGGAACCTACCTTTTCAACAGGTGTTGAAAGTTATGGGGAAAGAAAGTCTTGTAGTTCATGCATGATACTTCTTTTTCGGGATAGAGATAAATCCCGCAGATGGCTCTCTCGCTTCACTGCCTGGCGTTGACCATCCCGGCGTCTGCTATCATAGTTGCGGATATCTATTGGCAATTAAATCAATTCTGAAAATAATGCCCTGCCTGACCTCCAAAAAAAATACCAGTTTTCATGACAAGCCGGAAACAGAAGACAGTGGATGGAAATGTTCGAATCCGGCTGGGGTTGCTTAAATCTCGGGGAATAATCGCACCTCCTCTGAAATACTCTAATTGGAAACCGGATTGCGATTTTATCCGTACGCTACCTGATGCAGTATCTATCAGTAGTGCGATAAAATGGGGTGGGTAAATAATGCTGACCGAAGATTACATCATGCGCCTGATCAACCAGGCCTTGGCGGTTCTCTTGATCGCCCTTGGTCTCAAGAAGACGGGGCAACTCAGCGAGGCGTTACAGACCTTCGATCAGGCTATCGAGAACCTGATCGGGTTGAACGCCCGCCTGGCCAAACAGCTCGACGACAGCCTGCTGCTCGAAATGCTCACCTTCCAGGGGAAGCTCGATGTGGAACGGTTGGTGGTGCTGGCTGATATCTACCATGAGCAAGCCGAGGTGTACCGCATGCAAGGACAGGCTGAAAACAGCCTGTTCACAGCCCAGCGCTGCTTGCGTTTGTACTTGGAGGCGGCTCTGGCAAGCCAAGCCAACCCGGACCTCGAGCTGATCCAGAAGATCGAGGTGCTGCGCCATAATCTCGATCCCGCCAGCCTGCCGGTTGAAACCCGTCTGGCTTTGTTGGATTATCTGGAGCGCTTGGTCACTTCGGATGATGACATCCTGGCTGCAGCTGGACTTTCTCGCTCGGACCTGCTGGCAGCCTTTTCTTCACTCGATAGCCCGGATCTTCAGTAATACTTGTCCATCTCAATGCCAGATCTGAAGGCCAGATCTGAAGCCTTCTCCAATCCACATCATTAGGAGGAAAGCATGGAAGAATCAATCAAAAAGCTTGTGGGTGCAAATATGGATATCGATTTGTCTACTCCGAAGAATATGATTGCATGGCAGCAAGATGAATGCCCATGGAATAAGGTCGAAAATACAGATGAGCACAAATGCGCAGTAAAGAACGTTTCCATTTGCCCCCATTTCTGTGGGATTGAATACCTGGACACCATTCTATGTTGTTACCCACACCCAAATCCGCATAAACGCGAATAGTAGGAGTTGATAGACGATATTCAAGCCTATCTGCTGATTTAACCAAACCCATGTAACCCGGAGCAGATTGTTTAATTATCAAAACCGGTCGTGAACACCAACGCAACACGAACGCCCCTTTGTAGGGGTGTTTGTGTTTATAACTCACTACTCACCGTTCATAATTCGCCTGGCGACCTTGCGGGCACCCAGCATGACGTTCAATACCCCCCAGCACTCTCGCTCTGGGCACCGATAAACCACAATCCTTCAATGGGTGTCTTATGGGCGGGTGGCTTATTACCCATCACCGGTGGCACGCCGCCGAAGGAGTGATGTTTCTGGTGGGTGCGGTGGCGGTAATCTTCGGGGGTGAGAATCAGGCGGGTTAGGGTGTGTTCATGCAAGTCAGGGATATATCGTTCTGCTTCCAGGACCAATTTATCTGCCAGCTCAGCTTTGCGCTCAGACCAGCTCCCGTCAGCAAGTGTATCTGGAGCGACGGTATAAATGGTAACCGCATATTTCCCACCTGGAGCCAGGGAAGGAGAATGCAGCGAAGGGACATAGATCAGGAAATCCTTCCTTCCCTTCCTGGTAGTCACCCGTGCGCAGGCGTTTCACCGCCCCTTCCAGGTCTTCGGTTAGATAGTAGTAGCACAGGGCGGCGGGTTGATAGGGGGTGGGATCGAAGTCGATCCCCAGCTGGACCATCAGCACGGATTCCATCAGGCAATTGGATTCGATCTCCTTGATCCATTCTTCGGGCAGGTGCTCACGCCCGACCAGGTCGAAGAAGACTTCCTTCATCCCACCCGAGGCGAGTACCTGGTCCGCTGATTCGACATGCCCATCGGAGAGTTCTACACCAGTTGCCCGTCCGTTCTCAACAACGATACGATTTACGGTGGTGTTCGTGTAAACTTTGCCAGCATGATCAAGCACCACACTCATGACCGCATCCACCAGCGTCTGGCAACCTCCGAGGATATATGTATAGGCGGTCTGGGCGCTTTTTACACCAGGAGAGGTTGGGATGCGCTTGTCAAAGGCGGTCTCCAGGTGGATTGATGGCACGCCCAATCCTGGGAACTCGCTCGGGGCGGTGACGAAATCGGCCACGATGCCCAGGAATACGGTTTTCAGCGCCGGGGAGTTAAAAATAATGATCCATCAGCTGACCCGCACTCCATTTAGCCTTATCCTTGACGGGTTGGAAAGCCAGCCACATGCGTAGTTTGAGCCACAGGGCAGCCAAGCCACGGGCCGATTCCGCCTGGCGTGCCAGACCCATCAGCTTAATCATCTGGTGACACTCCCCTACGGCTAAAGCGGTGGGGCTTCTTGGAGCAGCCTTAGACCAACGTCTGTGCTTTCGCCCCAACGGGCGTGTCCCGCCCGTTTAATATTAATTGCAGCATTAACATCCCGATCCATCGACAGGCCGCAAGCGCAATCCAACCAACGATCCGCCAGGGATAGATCAGCAAAAACCGTACCGCAAGAGCAACAAGCTTTAGATGTATAGGCCGGGTTTACCAGAACTACCAGACGACCAGCTTCTGCCGCTTTGTCGATCAGGCGTTGTTTCAGGTAGCCCCAGCCTGCATCCAGAATACTTTTCGAGAGATGATGGTTTTGAACCATCCCATTGATCTGCAAATCTTCCAAAGCAATCCGATCATAATTAGCGATAATATTGTTTGCCAGCTTGTTAAGATAATCTCTTCGGCTGTTAGATATGTGTTCGTGCCAGGATTGGAGGGCCAGCACCGCTTTTCTACGGTTCGCACTCCCCAACTTACGACGCGAAACTCGGCGTTGGATCACCCGCAGTTTGCTTCTGTTCCTCTCGATACCAATGGGGATTATCAACGATCTCGTTTTCACTGGTGGCCAGCAGGTGATGAATTCCAACATCGATCCCAACTTCTCTGCCAGTTGGCGAGAGGGGTTGTTCTTCCACCTCACAGGCAAAACAGGCGTACCATTCCCCGGCCTGTCTACGAATACGAATGGTTTTGATCCTGCCTTGTAACGGGCGATGCCAGCGCACGCGCACCCGGCCAATCCCAGTAAGCCGCAAGCGCCGACCATCCAGCTTGAACCCGTTTCCGTATTCTTTCAGTCCAAAACTATCGAATCGGTCGCGGCCCTTGAAGCGTGGGTACCCTGGAGTTTCACCAGCTTTTACCCGCCGAAAGAACGCCTGGAAGGCTTTATCTAAATCCTGAACAACGACCTGAAGGATGTGGCTGTGCAGCTGGCCTGCATAGGGGTTCTCCCTGCGGTAATCCTTGACCTTCGCAAGCTGCTCATACTTGGCCACAGTACGCTGTTCAGCTCCCAGGCCAGCTTCCGTTCCTCAAGGCAGGTGTTATACCACCTCCGGCACGTTTCAACCGTCTGTTCCAGCAGGCGCTGCTGTGCTTTGGATGGGTAGAGCCGGTACTTGAATGCCTTGAAGACCATGACACTCCTTTTTGAGGCGACCATCTCCTCCTGCATCGCCTCGGTCGGACCATGACCAGTGGTGGCGGTAAAACACGAGCGTGTCCTCAGGGAGGATCGTCGTAGAACAATTGTACTATCTATTTCAACTGGATGCAAGGCGTGTTTCGCGCAGGAAGGCTAAAGCCAGCTCAAAAACCCGCCTTGTCCACTGCCATTCAAAATGGCATGGCTTGCGGCGGGTTTCAATCGGTCAAGGTCTGCGCTTTATATCCCCATTGCTAAACCAAGGGGTTTTACAGCGCATTTTGGTAAAAATATCTATGGCCAGGACAGTGAGGCGCACGGCATCGTTTCAGGCGTTGACATTGCCATCCGCTTGCACTAAACTAGAAGAATTCTGGAGAACCCATGGATGAACTCTCTCCTAGGCAAGTGATGATCAACGACCCATTCTGGACAGCCAGGTTGGAGGTCAATTCCAGCCGAGCCATCTTCCACCAGTGGGAACAACTGGAAGCCAGCGGTTGCATCGATAACTTCCGCATCGCAGCAGGAGAACTGGAGGGCTTGCGCGAGGGCTGGTTCTTTGCCGACTCGGATGCCTACAAATGGCTGGACGCGGCTGCCCGCATCCGTGCCACGCAACCAGACCCGGCACTCACCACCCTGATGGACAGTTTGATCGCCCTGCTTGAGCGAACCCAGGACAGGGATGGCTATCTTTTCACCTACAACCAGATCCACTTTCCCGGTACACGCTGGGTCAACCTGATGATCGAGCATGAACTTTACTGCCATGGTCACCTGATCGAGGCGGGAGTCTCACATTACCAGGCGACAAACAAAACTGATATGCTCGAAATCGCCCGCCGAGCTGCTGACCGGGTGATCGCAGACTTTGTTGGTAAAGGTCCGGAGCATACCCCCGGCCATGAGGAGATCGAGATCGCCCTCCTTCGGCTATACGAAGTCACCAGACACACCCCGTACCTGGATATGGCACGCCAGTTCCTCGAACATCGCGGTCGAAAACATCAACCCTTCTTTGCGATCTCCCTGATACGCCAGTTCAGATCTGTGGCAGCCCGCCTTTCATTTGTCCACAAGCAACAGCAGAAATATCTTGCCCAGCACGCAGGCTACTCCCCCAAAAAGGTTCCTCCCAATAATTTCGCTAAAAAAGCCGCCAATTCGTATGTGCGTTGGATTTTCAGCGAGCTGAACGGTAAATATCTCCAGCAACATGCACCGATCCGCAAGCAGACTGTCCCTGTCGGGCATTCGGTGCGCTTCGGGTACCTCCAAACGGCAGCTGCTATGCTTCAGCGTATCCAGGTAGACGAGACTTTCCTCCCGGCACTGGAAAAATCCTGGGAACGCATGGTGAGGCAGCGCATGTATGTCACGGGTGGGATCGGTTCCGTGCCCGGGCTGGAAGGTTTTGGGAACGATTATGAACTCGACCCCGAGTATGCCTACGCCGAGACCTGCGCAAGCCTGGCCAGCTTCTTCTGGAATTGGCAGATGTCGCTTATCACCGGTGCAGCTAAATACAGCGATTTATTCGAGTGGCAGCTATACAACGCGGCTGCGGTTGGCATGGGGCTGAGCGGAGAGAATTATCTCTACAACAATCCCCTGACCTGCAAGGGTGGTGTGACCCGTAAAGCCTGGTACTCGGTACCATGCTGCCCGTCCAACCTTTCGCGCACCTGGGCCGACCTGGGAAAATACATCTACTCAACAGAAAAGGAGGCGATTTGGATCCATCAATACATTGGGAGTAAAGCTATCCTTCAAAAAAATGAACCTGTGCAGATTGAAATCGAATTGGGTTTGCCATGGGATGGGAAAATCAGAATTCATATCAAGCCAGCCATGTCAACCGAATTTACCCTGCATTTCGCATTCCCTCCTGGGTTTCAAATGTTACAGAATTCGCAGGGATCAAAATCAATGGCGTGCCTATCACATCCCTTAACGGATCCATTACCATACATACCCCACCCTACTGAACCCACCGCCCAGGGGTACGATCCGTGCCAGAGCCGATATCTTTCCATCCAACGCCTCTGGTCAGCTGGCGATGTGCTCGAGCTGGATTTCGACATGCCGGTCACCTTGCGGCGTGCCCACCCGAAGGTCCGGGGGACACCGTCACAAAGTAGCCATCACACGTGGCCCGCTGGTCTACTGCCTTGAAAGCACCGATAACCCCGGAGTGGAAGTCATCTCCACCCGCCTCGATCCAGCCAGCCTGACCTCCGAACCTGCCCCGCACTTGCTGGGAGGCATTACCATCCTGCGCGGACAAACAGTGGGTGGTCAGTCGTTGACTTTTATTCCCTACCATTTGTGGGCCAACCGTGGTGAATCGCAGATGACGGTGTGGGTTAATATCTAATCTATCCTGGAGCGAATTATGACCACCAACACCACCCTTTCCAAAAAGATCTGGATCGCGATCATCCTGCTTGCCTTTTCCGGCCAACTGGCCTGGGGGGTCGAGAACCAGTTCTTCAACACCTTCATGTACAACAACATCACCCCGGACCCGCGTCCGATCTCGTGGATGGTGGCTGCCTCCGCCGTCGCAGCCACGCTGACGACCATCCTGATGGGCACGCTCTCCGACCGCACGCGCGGCCGCTTGGGGACGGCGCAAGCCGTTCATCCTGTTCGGCTACCTGGCCTGGGGCGTCATGACCGCCCTCTTCCCGTCGGCGGCATTTTTCAAACCGGTCGGACTGGCGATCGGCATGGCGATCCTGTTCGACTGCGTGATGACCTTCTTCGGCTCGACCGCCAACGATGCCGCCTTGAACGCCTACATCACCGATGTGACCACCAACGAGAACCGCGGCCGCGTGATGGGCGTGGTGCGAGATCCTGACCTGGGTCGCCATCCTGATCGTCTACGGCGGTGCAGGGTCTGATCATCGAGAGCCTCGGCTACTACACATTTCTTCTACGTGATCGGCGGACTGGTATTCGTGCTGGGCTTGGTGGGCAGTTTCTTCATCCACGAAGAGCCGCTGACGGAGAAACCGAAGAGGAGCTACTGGCGCCAGATCGCCGACAGTTTCCGCTGGAAGAACCTGGTGGCCAACCGCGATTTCTTCCTGGTCCTGATCGGCATCTCGCTTTGGGAGATCGCCTCAATATATTCTTCCCCTATCTCATCATCTATCTCCAGCATTACATTCAACTGGATACCATCAGCTCCTCCATCACCATTGCGGTCATCATCCTGGTCGGTGGGATCGCGCTGGCCTATCCGCTCGGCCTGCTGATCGACCGCTGGGGACGCAAACCGGTGGCGCTGATCGCGGTCGCGGCGGAGATGGTCGGGTTGATCCTGTTCTCGCTGTCCAAATCCCTTGTTCCGCTGGTCATCACCGGCATCCTGTGGCTGGCGCCGCTGACAGCCTGGACGATCGCCACCAGCACCTGGAGCAAGGACCTGTTCCCCGAAGACAAGCGCGGCCAGTTTGCCGGCTTCTACCTGTTCTTCTGGGTGATGCTCCCGATGATCCTCGGCCCGCTGACCGGCGGCTGGCTGGGCAGCACCTACGGCATCCCGACCGTGATCGACGGGCAGGCCGCCTTCATCCCGACCCCGCTCCTGTTCCAGGTGGCCGGCGTGGCAACCTTGCTGGCAGCGATCCCGTTGTTTTTCACCAAAGAGCATAAAGCGAAGTAGTGAAATCCACTGCCCCTACCCCAGTGTACATGACCTGGTAAGCAATTCCCAGAAACTTTAGACGGTTTTGGCGAAGGATATTTCGCCTGATAGCTCAGAGTAGTTATCCCCACCCGTAGATGGGTCACTCCTGGAGTGTCCAACCTGAATGGATTGTGGGATTACTGGATCACAGAAAGAACCAAAAAGACAAAGCGCAAAGTGGATGGAAAGATCATTTCCCGTTTCTGAACGAAGCGGCACTGTACGGGGTTAAACATACACAGCCCACAAATACGGATTGATTCATCCCCCCAATTCTTGAAGGTCCCTCTCAAATCATCAATACATCCACGAATACCCTTAGAAAATCCTGAAAATTCAGATGATTTTATAATCTCCAGGTATATGGCACAAATGTGCCATAATGCTAGTCTCTTTGTGTCCAGAAAGGGTTATAAAAAATAGTCTATTTGGTACATCATAAATCAGACACATCAACGATGCATGAATGATGATTATCTTATATAGTTACACTGATGATAAATCAAATTCATAATGAATACCCTATAAGTAATGAATTTCGCTTAGGATTCGAGCGCGATATGCAAACAAATTATGAAAAACGTTCAAAACCGAGGATCAATTGCGATTATCCGGCATGTGTCAAAGGTTGTGATGTTGATACAGCCAAGTTCAAAGAGGATTCCAGGTTGACCAATCTCAGCGCGGGCGGTTTATTTATGCGGGTGAATCGTAATATTGAATATGGCTCATCTGTATCCGTAATCATCTATCTAACGAGTACCTCAATAACTACGGACACTCCCAAATTATCTACCAAAGGTACCGTTGTTCGAACAGAACCCCACGTAGATGGATCCTGTGGAGTAGCGGTTCAGTTTACCAATTATCGATTCTTATAATCTGTGTCATCAATAAATACATGATCGTTCCTAGGCAGACCTATTGAGCACATATTTCAATTTTTTGATAAACCAGGGGAAGCGCAGATAATCGAAGCAAGTCTATCTGCAATTCCAACTTAGTAAACATAAACGAATCACTCATCCAATAACAGTTGGGAAGCACCCTTGGTAAATATTGAGGAGCTACTGTTTACTTATTCATCTCAAAGCCGAAAAATATCTATGTCGGAATGGCGGAGCGCGGAGAGTAAGTTCTATTATCGAGAAGCTATGTCTCATAATCATGCAAAAATAAAAAGCCATCATCCAATCAAGCTCTATCTGAACAGGCAAGCAGATGGGTTATTGCGCTACACACTGGAACAGTCTCTGTTCCTGCTGATTGGTTGGATTCCAACCATTGTAGGGATAGGGATCCGGGGAATTCTCTACCGCCTGATTTTGAAAATGAACGGCTGGGCTGCTATTGAGAACGGTGTGCGGCTACGCTATGCGAGTAATATCACCTTGCACCATGGTGCATACCTGGATTGCGGAACCTACTTGCACGCCTGCCCGGGAGGAATTGAGATTGGCTCAGGCACGATCGTGATGCATGGTGCTGTGCTCCATGTCTACAACTTCCGTAACCTGCCAAGTGCGTTCATCCGCATCGGTCGGGATAGCCTGGTCGGTGAATATTCGGTCATTCGTGGGCAGGGTGGAGTGACGATTGGCGACCGTGTATATACCTCTCCCTTGACTCAGATTATTGCTGTGAACCATGTATTTGATAATCCTGGAAGACCATTCGTCGACCAGGGGATCACTGCCCAGGGGATCACCATCGAAGACGATGTCTGGATCGGTTCGGGAGCAATCATCACGGATGGTGTTCATATCGGGAAAGGGGCTGTCGTTGCCGCCGGAGCTGTGGTAGTAGAGGATGTGCCAGCCCATACCGTAGTTGGAGGTGTCCCTGCCGAATTCTTACGGGAAATCACTGGCAAGGATACCAGGGAGCATTCCCCGATCTATTATTCATCCAATGAAAAACCCTATAAGGAGCTTATGACAACTTTATCCATTGTGATTCCTGCCTATAACGAAGAAAGAGGGATTGCAGATATCATTTTAAGAGTGCTGGGAGTGAGAAGGCGACCTGGCCAAAGCAGGTGTCGGTTTGGAAGAATTGCTGGTCGTCGATGATGCTCGCGTGACCAAACAGCCCAGAATCGCCGAGGATATTGCCAAGCGCAACCCCGCTTGCGTGTCATCCGGCATACTAAAAATCGGGGATATGGTGGTGCACTGAAAACAGGCTTTTCGCAAGCACAAGGAGACCTGGTGGGTTTTCTGGATGCGGATGGGACCTATCCCCCTGAATATTTTCCCACAACTGTGCCAGAAGGCAATCGAAGGTGCTGACCTGGTAATTGGATCGCGCATGGCGGGTGCAGAATAGCCAGATGCCAGTCACCCGGCGGGTAGGAAACCTATTCTTTGCCACCCTCTTGAGCATCCTGGGAAGGCAGCGCGTCACCGATAGTGCCAGTGGTATGCGCATCTTTTCGCGCAGCATCCTGGAGCAGATCTACCCGCTCCCTGATGGGTTGAACCTGACCCCGGTGATGAGCACCCGCGCTCTGCATGAAAGCCTGCGGGTCGCTGAGGTTCCCATTCCCTATAGCGAACGGGTTGGACGCTCAAAATTGAGTGTCGTACGGGATGGGACGGTATTCCTGCAATCGATTGTTTGGACAGTGATGTGTTACAACCCGGTGCGCATCTTCGGCATACTCGGTCTCGTAGGAATTGGGATTGCCGGGCTGGTTAGTATTGAGTTTGGTAGCTGCACGCCTGAGTGGGATCACCACACTTGAATCCCTGGTTCACTGCTGCCCTGTTTCTGGCTCTGGTTTCCGGCACGGTCGGCGTCAGCCTGTTCGCGCTGGGAGCGACCTTCAACTATCTCGTAGCAATATTTTATAAACGACCAATTCGCCAGGGTTGTTCGGCAAACCCATCTTTAAACCACCCCTGGATCACCAATTTGGTTGGATGGGAATCGTCATCTAATATTTGGTCTGATCCTGGCACATTTGTCCTATTACAGGGTTGGGAAGTCACCAGGTTATGGCTGTACTTACTGGGCAGTGCCACGCTGGTGCTGATCGGAGTCCAGCTTTCCATTTCATGGTTCCTGATGAGAGTATTGGATGAATTAAGCCAGCGTGAAATGCAAGTCCTGAATGGTATAGGGAATGGTAATGGATAAGAATCTCGGGACTAGAAGAATTCCCGCAATTTCACTGCAAAGTTTCCTTCTGCGGATGCGGCTGTTTCCAGCGAGCTACGGCTCGATTGCGCGAAAGCAAGGTTGATGTCCTGCTGGTCAATCCACCTGCACCGGATGGGGCCATATGGATCCGCTCGCAACATCGGGTGGGACGGCGCAGCCGTGAAAACATGATCTGGCCACAGGTGAGCCTAGCCCAACTGGCAGCGCTGTTATCCCCCGATTATTCGATTGAGATCGTGGATGCGATTGCCTTGCGAATGAGTTGGGAAGAGTTCACAGATCTTCTGCGTGATCGACAACCACATTATTACCTGACCCAGATCGCTGCACCCACACTGACCAATGATATGTATGGTGTTTTTCTGGCAAAAAGCATGCGAGCAGTGACGATTGGTTTTGGCACCCATGTAACCCCCATGGGTGCTGAAACCCTGCGTGCATTCCCAGCCCTCGACTTTGTATTACGCGGTGAACCTGAGGCTACCCTGCGCGAGCTGATCGATACTTTCGAAACTGCACGCGGTAGATGGATAGATCCAGGAAAATAAACACCTATTCGACCCGGTGTAACTCAGGTGGAACCGGAAGCCCATGCCCGCATGTGGAAGATCTGGGACATCTCAGATCACTAGACTGGCAACCTGCCTGGAGTATTCCAGGTGGGCAATCCGCTACGAGTGATACACCCAAGGAATTTTCCACCCCACCCGACAGCCAGCTGAGCTGCGATCCAAGGTCTGGGTTGGCGCAGGCAGGGTGAGATCGTCATCAATCCAGACCGCCCATTTATCCAATCGCTGGATGATCTACCCATCCCTCTGCATCACCTGCTGCCGTTTGACCGCTACCGGGCACCGCTCGTTAAAGGTCCTTATACTTTCATCGTGACCGGTCGTGGCTGCCCGGCAGGCTGCAAGTTCTGCATCAAGCATGTCAATTACCAATATTCAGTACGGCTGCGGTCACCAGAAAAGCTCGTCGAAGAGATGACGGTGCTTTCAAACCTGGGTATCCATCATGTTCAGATGTATGCCGACCTGTTTACTGCCAACCGTGATCATGTCATGGAGTTATGCCAGCTGATCCAGAAAAGCAAGCTCAATATGACCTGGACCTGCAACAGCCGGGTGGATTTCGTCGACCAGGAAATGCTGCAGTGCGATGGCAAAAGCCGGTTGCATGCTGATCGCCTGGGGAATTGAGAGCGCCAACGAAACGGTGCTGAAGAAAGCGCATAAAGGCTACCGATTGGAACAAGCGGGTCAAGCGCTCACCTGGGCGAAGCAAGCCGGAATTATGAACTGGGGTTACTTCATTATTGGCCTGCCTGGCGAGACCGTGCAATGCATCCAGGAGACCATCGCCCTTTCGAAGAAGCTGCCGCTGGACATTGCCTTGTTCCACGTTGCTGCCCCGTACCCTGGTACACCATTCTTCTTTGAAGTGATCGAAAATGGCTGGTTCCGCCCGGGAACCAACTGGGAGGAGGTCGATATGGACCAGGGAACGGTGCTCGATTATCCCGATTTGAAAGCCGAAGACCTGTTGTACTGGCAACAACGGGCTTTCCGGGAATGGGCACTGCGTCCAGGACCGATACTCACCTACCTGAAGAGCATGAATACCTGGCAGGGATTGAAAAGTGCACTCAATATTGGCTTGCAGACATTAGGCTGGTTGAAAGGATGATAATAAAACTGGTATATCATTTTTACGATTGTTTACAAATTCATTCATCGGAGAAAAACACTAGAAAGGGGAGTTTCTAATGAAAACGAACCAGGGGATTTTTCAAGTACAGCAGGGTATCAAGCGGTTTCTCGATCTATTTATTTCCGCTACAGCACTAATTTTCCTATTACCAATCCTTATCGTAATCGCTGCGGCTATCCGGCTCGATTCGCCAGGAGGGTTTATCTTTACCCATCGGCGGATCGGTAAAGATGGGCGCCCATTCAGCTTGCACAAGTTTCGCTCAATGACCATGGGATGTGATGAAAAGGACCATCTGGATCATTTACGCAATCTGATTGAAAACGAACAATTTGGAGGTGACACAACCAGTCCTTATCGTAAAAGAGATGATGACCCGCGTGTCACCCGCATAGGTTGCATCCTGCGTAAATACTACCTGGATGAACTGCCTCAATTATGGAATGTGATTAGAGGAGAGATGAGTTTAGTTGGACCTCGACCACATGTCCAGATGGAAGTCGACCATTATACATTGGAGCAGAAGCGCCGGTTGAGCGTGAGACCGGGCTTGACCGGCTTATGGCAGGCCACCGGGAAAGCAGATTGCACATTTAACGAATTGCTCCAGCTCGACCTGGATTACATTGATAACTGGAACTTGAAACTTGACTTTAAAATCATGTTTTTTACAGCCATCACGATATTTAAAGGAGGCGAAGACTTTTGGGCAAGTAAAGTAAAAGAAATTCCAGATGAATCTTTATCCAATCGAGGATTACCTGCACCCGAAATTTTCCTGCCCGAGCTGACAAAAAAAGAAGAAGACTTGCCTCTGGTAAATAAACGATAAGAGATGCTGGTCTTACAATGATGAATTATCGTTATTATTACAGGATACCAATGTTGATTATTATGGAGCGTGGGCATTGAAAGAAAAAATCTTGGTTACAGGTGGTGCAGGATTTATTGGCTCGCACCTCGTCGATGCTTTGGTTGAAAAAGGGCATTCTGTACGAGTGCTTGATAATCTATTGCCACAAGTGCATGGCAGCTTGCGGGAGCAAGGTTTGTGGCCAGAATACAAAAATCCAGGGGCAGAATACATCCTGGGAGATATTCGAGATCTTGAGTTGGTGACCAAGCTGGTTCGGGATGTGGACGTTATCTTCCACGAAGCTTCCTTAGTGGGGGTTGCCCAAAGCATGTATGAGATCTCCCGTTACACGGATACCAATGTGAATGGTACGGCTATTCTGCTACAGGCAATCATCAATGGTAAATCTCAGAATATTCGAAAGATGGTGGTCGCCTCTTCCATGTCAATCTACGGCGAGGGTGCTTATATTTGCCATGTGCATGGGAAAATTTATCCAAAACTACGCACATCCCAGCAGCTAGCAGCTCGTGATTGGGAACTATACTGCCCGATCTCCGGATGCAATGAGCATTTGACTGCCTGCCCGACGGATGAAGATAAACCTCTCTATCCGACATCCGTCTATGCCATCAATAAACGGGATCAGGAGGAGCTCTTCCTTTCCATTGGAAACGCATATTCCATCCCATCCGTCGCACTGCGCTACTTCAACGTTTACGGCACACGCCAGGCATTGAGCAATCCATATACCGGGGTAGCAGCAATTTTTTCTGCCCGCTTACTCAATGGGAATTCACCGATCATTTTTGAGGACGGATGTCAATCGCGGGATTTTACTCATGTAAGCGATATCGTCCAGGCAAATATGGTTGTCATGGAAAACGATCAAGTGGATGGTGAACCAGTAAATGTAGGCACAGGTCGCTGCCTGAGCATCAAGGATATGGCGGTCGCTTTGTCGAAATATATGGGATCTGCCCAATCACCGGAAATAACCAGGAATTTCCGGGCTGGGGATATACGTCACTGCTATGCAGACATTGAGCGGTTGACTTCGCTCGGATACCGATCAAAAGTTAACTTTGAGCAGGGAGTTCTCAGAACTCGTAAATTGGGTGCGTAGACAGAATTCTGCTGATTATTTCGAGAAGTCTCTCCGGGAATTAGTAGCCCACGGACTTTCCGTTTGAGGGTAATATCGTATATTTTTTCAGTTTGGTGTTTAGATTATTTTCCAAACGTGTTTTTGATTAATAAGTAGAAGTTAGTAGGGAGAAATTATTTTTATCCAGCTGCCTTCGCTTGAGGTATGGGTGAGCATTGAACCAGGGAGAGAAATACATGCAGTGGGTAAGTTTACCTCGAACACTTGATATCAGGAAAAGAAATGGGTTAACTGCACTTATTATAAGGATGCGTAACTGCTATTTATTAATTATTGGAGGCTGAAATTCAATATTCAGATCTTCTTTTTATCGACCATCAGAATACGATCAAAGAAGTGGATTTTTAGGCTCGGAAAGTAAAAGAAAACCCAGAAAGATTTTTATTGGATCGAGCTTTTTCAAAATCCATTTTCTTTTAATTTGAACACAACTTGTGATTAAAGAAATTCGAAAATTAATACGAAGAAGCGAATCACGGTGTAGAAGCGTTATTGGCTGGCTGCTTGGATAGCTAAAACCAGATTTTGAATATAAAACAAATCACCGATTGAGGTAGCAGGTACATCGATATACTTTGCCAGCTCTTCATAAGGCTCTTTTAATATCATGGCTTTAGCTGCAAAAATCGATGGGTAATCATACAAATGATTGATCACTCCCTCACCAAAGGCTGTCTCAGGTTTTGCCTCAAACCAATACGGCGCGAGATAAGTGTATTCACCCAAAGCTTGAACCACCTTACTGAGGGCGTTATCGTGTAGATATTGACCCAATTCCGGAACCAGGTACATGAAGTTCATCGACACGCTGAAAGAACGACAATAGAAATATCCATATTCTTGAAACCACAGGTTGGGATTATCTTTGGAAAAGGTACTGACCCGCAAGGCAATCATTCGATTGTAGGTTTGTCGGACATTAGTAGATTCTGGATATCCTGCTAACTTCTCTAATTCAAGAAATCCCAGGTATCCTGCGATATAAGCATTAAGCACATGAGGATTTTTAAGCAAAAAATCATCGGATGGAACAGTTTCAAGTTGATCTTTACTGGCATTATAGATTCCCTGGGCTCCCTCAAAAACCTGGGCATACTTCCATAAGGCATAAAATGAATTCGGTGCGAATTGCCAACCAGAATAATCATAACGGTAGAACTGTGGACCACTGGCTGACATATCGGTTTGTACTTCTGGGGGAACGATAAATGTTTCACGCCCGGCACCATCTTTCCAGCCGAGGTGATTGTAGAGATAAGGTGAAAACACCGAAAATTCACTCTGCAAATATTGCCTGGTTTGCTGCTGAAGGTCCGTCGGCAAATAAGGAAGGGCTTGAACGAGAGTGGATATGGTGTCAGCGGGATGATGCCAATAATCCATCAAATCATCACCACACCTTTTTGCTCCAATATCCAGGTTACCACTACCAGAATAACCCGTCCTAAGATGACCTGCATCGATCATCTTCTGGACTTCTAAAGCCAGGGATGTTTTTAAAACATCAACAGACGGAATTTGAATATCTGGATCTTGATAAGGAACAATTTGAGCCATCGGTAGCTTTACTGGCTGTCCAGCCTGTGGAGCAAATGCGATCACACTGTTGCCGCGATGCATATATACTTTTCCATTATACGGAATCGGAGGATTCTGCAAACCGTGGTAGCCATAAACGCCATTGCGATTCCCGAAGGCTGAAAATACAGAATCATTGGTCCCGTTATAATACATCGAGTAATCTGGGAGCAACTGGTCGAGATTATAGTCAAAATACTTCCATTCCCGATCAGGATCTAGAGGACCAAAGGGCCGTTCCCCGGCTCGGTAACGATCTGCAAATCCGGTATCAGGCAGAGTGATATTATAAGCGCCTGATTCGCGATCACAGCATAAGTTCCAATAGATCAAATTTCCACCTGCAGAATATGCCATCGGCTCATCCATGGCACTCCAATCCGAGCTTACAATGCTAATAAAAGGAGACCCTAATTTCCAACCAGTCACCTGCCCTCCAGCACTGTATGGACCAGACATGTAAATGTTGGTTTGATAGAGGACATTATCGATACCCACTACGGGGGGATAGCGGTTCTGGCTATTCGATCCTAGCCATAAAATAGGGGCATATTCGGGTTTACCGTCACTATCAAAATCAGTGGTATATTCATCCCCCGTGTTTTTGTTGAGCACAAAGTAAGTACGGCGCCAGGGATACTGCTCAAAATACTCAGTTACTGGGGTTGTACTCCCATTTTGGGTGACTTCTGGTTGGCTCGTGTTACTCGTCGGTGTATTGTGCGCCCAGCTGCCGGGTGCAGCTCCGAGCGGTCCAACCAATGTGCCCCAGGGATCCAGGTCGTGATTTGGAAATACAATATTTTCCTCATAAATATCCTCTGGAACATCTCCAGGTACGACAAAGTTGCGATAGTTTTGGCTTCCTGAAAAAATAACCCAATCCTTATAGATCACCGGCCACCAGGCTCGAAACCCGGCACCTAATAGTTTTTCGGATTTCCAAACCAATTCCCCGCTGTTCGCTTGCAAGGCGTAAGCATAACTGTCTTCGGATGCAAAATACACCACGCCATCTTTATAAGCTGCAGAGAAATCGATTGGACCACCGGTTTTGTATTTCCAGGCTAGCTGCCCTGTTTGTGAGCCCTGAGCATAGATTGCATAGAAGTATCCATCCCGATTTCCAAGCAACACCAGCCCATTCACAACCAGGGGATTGGTATCAAAACCAGATCCCGCAGTAAATGTCCACAGGCGTTGCCCATTGTAAGCATCGATTGCATGCAGCATCCTATCGAAGCCCCCAACATAGACGACACCCTTATCCACCGTTGGAGAATGACCCAGGGGTAGTTCAGTGGGATAAACCCAGTTCTCAGCACCTGTTTCAGCATTGATCGCATATAAACCATTGGAGGTTGAGATATATAAGGTTGCGTAGGCTGTGATGATCTGGACTTTTGGTGGAATATAGGATTCAAACTGCTTATACCATAAAGGCTTTAATCTACCAGGAATTTCTTCAGGAACCCAGGAGGTGCGTTCAGGATTTGCCCCAAGCATCGACCAGGATTGTGCACCGGATGAAATGATCGGTAAATAGGTAGTCGATGAGCTGTTTTCTTCCAGATTTGTATTGGAACCAGCCGCACCATCAACGCTCTTGAATATCAAAATGCTAAGGATCAAAAGAGAAATAAGTTGATAAACTACTGAATATCCATGCACGTGTGATTTAGGCATGCTCAATTCTCCGCTAAAAACCATAAATTATCCATCGGATAATTTTTTATTAAATTGAATATTCTCCTCGTTCCAATTTTACAATTTTTGCAAACTGTTTTGATTATGCAATATTTTTAGTATTTTGTAAATGGTTCATAGGTTAAGTATATTTTAATGTCCTCAAATGGTCAGTTCAATATCTCAGGATCTACCAATATCCGTTATTAACAACGATATAATTTATGAATATAAATATTCATTCCAGTTTTATTCTGGATAGTAAACGAGAGGAAGCTTAGGGTTGGCCCGACAAAACACCGTGTTATCACAGCATGTGCATATGGAGCCCTCGCGTGGCTGGACTTCGATAAAGCTCTTTGAGCTGTGGGATTACCGTGAGCTGCTCTTCTTTTTAACCTGGCGAGATATTATCATCCGCTACAAACAAACCGTGTTGGGAGCTGCCTGGGCTGTTCTCCAGCCATTCCTGACGATGATCGTATTCACTGTGTTCTTTGGTAAAGTTGTAAAGGTACCTTCAGATGGGTTACCCTATCCACTCTTTTACTTCATCGCTCTGGTACCATGGATGCTGTTCGCGAACGGGCTGACGCTCTCATCTAACAGCCTGGTATCTTCTGCCAATATGATAAAAAAGGTGTACTTTCCTCGCCTGGCAATCCCGGTAGCCACCATTCTGGCTGGATTGGTTGACTTTGTGTTAGCATTTATGGTTGGCTTGGGATTAATGTTTTATTATGGCTATCCATTGACACTGAATGCCATGTGGTTGTTGCCATTCCTGCTGCTTGCCCTGGTGACAGCCCTGGGAGTTGGTTTGTGGTTCTCTGCTTTGAATGTCCAATACCGGGATATCCGCTATGTGGTACCCTTCCTCGTACAAGTCTGGTTATTTGCCACGCCGATTGCTTATCCCAGCTCTTTGCTCGAGCAGCCCTGGAGTACCCTCTATGGTATTAAATCCGATGGCTGGTGTGGTAGAAGGTTTTCGCTGGGCATTGCTTGGATCAACCCAGCCAGCTCCCCTTATGCTGGCTTTATCTGCGGTGGCAGCAATAATCGTTTTAATCAGCGGATTATATTATTTCCGACGCATGGAAAAGACTTTTGCAGATGTGGTCTAGTCATGACTGAATCGATTATTCAAGTTAGCCATCTCAGCAAGAAATTCCGGATTGGTGCCAGCCAATCAGGTTATAAAACATTTCGGGAAGCCTTGATCGATTTCAGCCTCATATCCCTTCAGGCAAGCCAGGCATCTGCTCAAACCGTCATCCACCAAGAACAATAAAGAGGATATCATCTGGGCGCTTAAAGATGTTTCCTTCGAGGTAAAGCCCGGCGAAGTGGTGGGTCTGATTGGTCGGAATGGAGCTGGTAAGAGCACCCTGCTGAAACTGCTCTCCCGCATCACCGAGCCAACCGAGGGATCGTTAGATCTCTATGGCAGAGTGGGCTCCCTCCTGGAGGTTGGGACAGGTTTTCACCCCGAGCTGACCGGGAGAGAGAATCTATATTTGAGCGGTGCGATCCTGGGAATGAAACGGCGCGAGATCGATCGAAAGATGGAAGAGATCGTTGAATTTGCTGAGATCGGAAGATTCCTGGATACTGCCGTAAAGCATTATTCCAGTGGGATGTACCTGCGCCTGGCATTTTCTGTGGCTGCCCACCTGGACCCTGATATCCTCCTGGTGGATGAGGTCCTCGCAGTTGGGGATCTGGCATTTCAGCAAAAATGCCTCAACCACATGCGTGGTTTGACCCAAACTGGCATGACCATCCTGCTGGTCTCGCATAACATGGCAGCCATCCAAAGCTCGTGCCAGCGTGTGCTGCTGATGAACAATGGGCAGCTCATTGCTGAAGGCGAACCAATACCTGTTATCGAGCAGTTCCGCAAGATGCTGTCAACCGGCGGTAGCACTGGCGATGATCGCCTGAACCTGGCCGGGATCTCTTCTGATGAATACGTCTCGATCCAGCGCCTGCAGATGTTCGATGCAGGTGGACAACCCAAGCGGGAATTTTCCTTCGGTGAGCCGATCTCGATCCAGATCGATATGGATGCAATAAAGCGCATTGAACGACCGATGATTAATTTTGGGCTGCGTCGTGGAGATGGCACTGTGGTTTGCAATTACAACAACTGGTACGATAATTTTGAAATTGATTATATCGAAGGCCAATGCACCCTCACTGGTTGGCTGCCACCCTTACGATTGGTGCCCGATTTTTACGAGATCCACGTCCTGGTCTGGCCATGGGGTGGAGGCCACCTACAAGGTGATCTGTCCCGTCTGAACCCTTATGCCTGGTCAACCTTCGGTACATTTTATATCGGAGGCATTGGATTGAATGCTCATGATGGTGTCTTCCAGACGCCAGCCAGTAAGTGGATATTTCAGCGAGGAGGCACCATCCTGGAGAGCCAGTCGATTACAGATGAAAGCATTTTTCAGGCATTAAATGGGGAGAAAACCTATGAATCCTGAACCTGACGAACGCTTTTCCAGGGGGTAGCAGTGGAAAAGTTATAGCCGAAGAGGCGATCATCGCTCCGAGCGCCTACATCGGCAACCATGTGACGATCTACCCCAGGGTGCGGGTAGGCGAGGCAGCCATCATCCTGGATGGCGCGGTGCTTGGTCGCCTGCCCATCTCTAATGCCACCACCACGCGGCAGATCCCGCACGATTTTTCCGAGCTGACCATCGGTGCAGGTAGCATCATTGGTTGTAATACCGTCCTCTATACCGGAAGCCGGATCGGTAAACAGGTTTTGATCGGTGACCAGGCATCCTTGCGAGAGGGCTGCGAGATCGGCGACCAGGTGATCATCGGTCGTGGCGTTCAAGCGCTATACGAATGCAAGATCGGTAGCCGGAGTCGCATACAGGACCAGGTCCATCTGGTAGGCAATCTCGTTATCGAGGAGGATGTTTTCATTGGTATGGGAGTGATGACCTCGAATGATAATAATGTATACCTGGCTCGTTTTGGGCTGGCTGACCTGGACCTGCACGGACCGATCATCCGCCGCTTTGCCGTAATTGGCACAGGTGCCGTTCTCCTGCCCGGCGTCGAAATCGGAACCGGGGCGATGGTAGCAGCGGGTGCAGTCGTGACCCGCAATGTTGCACCATGGACGATCGTCGCTGGTGTCCCAGCGACTTATCTCAAGGATATCCCAACCGACTGGCGTAAGCAAATTGAGTCCATCCAAATAGAGACCTCCCCATGAATCCTTACATCGACCTCAACTCGTGCCGCATGATTGACCTCCCCAAGGTTTCGGACCCGCTGGAAATCTTACCTTCATCGAAAGTGACCATCATATCCCTTTCAACATAAAAAGAGTTTTCTACCTTTACGATGTTCCAGGCGGTGCTAACCGAGCAGGGCATGCGCTCAGGTCGTGCCACCAGTTCATTGTTGCGATGTCAGGCAGTTTTGATGTTATCCTGGATGATGGGGAAACAAAAAAACGATATCATCTCAATCGCTCTTATTACGGACTGTACATTCCACCTTTGATCTGGCGGGAGATCGATAACTTCTCATCTGGATCAGTGTGCTTAGCCCTGGCTTCAGAAATTTATAGTGAAGTGGATTATTACCGTGAGTACGACGCCTTTCTGCAAGCTAGACAGCAATTAAAAAAATGAAAATACCATTATTGGATATGAAATCACCTTACCAGGAGCTTAAAGCAGAGCTGGACGAGGCTTATCAACGGGTGATGGACTCTGGCTGGTACATCCTGGGAGAAGAGTTGGATGCGTTCGAAGCCGAATTTGCAGCTTATTGCGAGGTCAGACATTGTATCGGGGTGGGAAATGGACTGGAAGCGCTCACCTTGATTTTACGCGCCTATGGGATCGGTACAGGCGATGAGGTGATCGTGCCCGCCAATACCTATATTGCGACCTGGCTGGCTGTTTCGTATACCGGGGCAACCCCTGTTCCAGTAGAACCGGATATGCGCGTGTATAACCTGGACCCGCTTTGCATCGAAGCGGTGATCACGCCTCGCACGCGAGCGATCCTACCTGTGCATCTCTACGGGCAAGCAACGGATATGGATCTAATCCTGCAGATAGCCCAACATTATGATTTGAAGGTGATTGAAGATGCAGCCCAGGCACAGGGCACCCGATATCAGGGCTGTAAGGCTGGCAGCCTGGGTGATGCCGCCGGATTTAGTTTTTACCCTGGCAAGAACCTGGGCGCTTTTGGCGACGCTGGGGCGATCGTGACCAACGATGACCAGCTCGCGGAAAAGGTAAAAGCCTTGCGCAATTATGGATCAAAGGTCAAATATCAGAATGAGGTCAAAGGTTACAATTCGCGCCTGGATCCACTGCAAGCAGCATTTTTACGGGTGAAGCTCAAGCATCTCGATAAATGGAATGAACGCCGCAAGCTTGTTGCCCACAGTTACCTTGAGTCGATGGTTGATGTACCTGGTCTGGTACTGCCCTATGTGCCAGAATGGTCCCAGCCGATCTGGCACCAGTTCATTATCCGTCATATTCAACGTGATAGATTACAGGCTGCGCTTCACCATGCTGGGATCGGTACGCTGATTCATTACCCCATCCCTCCCCACCTTTCTGATGCTTACGCTGAAGCAGGTTGGAAGCCGGGGGATTTTCCCATCACTGAGGAGATCGCTCAAACCGCTCTGAGCATCCCGATGGGACCCCACTTAAAACCCGCAGATATTGAACAAGTCATTGCTGAGGTCAAGTCAGCTCTGGCATGAAAGAATTTCAAGAGATGACTCCTCGAGTCAGCGTTTGCATTCCCTCGTATAATTACGCCATCTATTTGCCGGAAACGCTGGACAGTATCCTGGCTCAAACCTTCCAGGATTACGAGATCGTTTTGGTCGATGATGCTTCGAAAGACGACAGCCAGGCAATCGCAGAAGGTTACGCTAGGCGTTATCCGGATAAAGTGCGGGTTTTTACCCATCCCGGGAGGATCAATCGGGGAATTTCAGCCACCTGCAACCTGGCTATCGAAAAGTCACGCGGCGAATACCTGGCCTGGCTCGGCTCCGACGATACCTGGTATCCTGATAAATTGGCTTGTCAGGTGGATGAACTGGACCGCCACCCAGCAGCTGGATTGACATACAGTTATGCGGATGTCGTTGATTCGAAGGGAATGAAGACCGGCGAGGTGATGGGCCGGGATATGACCCAAGATTTGCTTCCAATGCTAGTCGCTGGTAATTTTGTTCCGCACCTGACTGCAATTCACCGGCGAGCCTGCCTTGCGAAAACCGGATTTTATGATGAGACGCTTCAATACAGCGACTGGGACATGTGGCTGAAGATGGCTAATTTCTTTCCCATCAGATTTATAGACCAACCCCTGGCAATGTATCGTGTGCACGGGGTGAACATGTTTACCGGGAGCACCAATGAAACCCAAACCCGGCACAACCTGGCGGTGATCGAAAAATTCGTCCCTACCCCGTTCGCAGGTCCGCTTGCCGATCCTCGTGTTCAAGCATTGCTGACCTTTCGAATGGCACACTTGAAATTTAACCTGGGTCAGAACAGGCAGGCAGAGGTCCATCTCCAAAACTGTTTCAGCATTGATCCGGTCTTGGCAAGCCTGGGCAGATACCTGGCGCAGTGGTTAGACCTATTCAGCAACGATCCGGCATTTGGCCTTTTTGCTGCCTCCTACTTCCCGGATGGTCACCGAGCCCGATTTGAGGTAGCTCAATTGGAGAAAGCAGCGTATTTTTATCGCAGCCGTGACCTGCCAAAGGCCAGGGATTATGCATTGAGATCGATCCGCATGGATCTACGTAATGCAAATAAACGGGAATTGATCGGGATAATCCTCCAGGCTTCAACTTCACCGCGGTTCTACAAGTTACTTCAATGGCTTACAGGAAGATCCGCTGGCTAGCCTCAGGTGATGTAAAGCTCCCGATTATTAACAACTTATGAAACTCTCGATCCATATCCTTTTCTTCATTTTACGCACCAGCCTGCTTTTTGTCTGCTACCCAGCTGGTCATACCCAAATACTCGCCCCCCGGGTTATCAATACCAAGCGACCAGAGCGACATGGTAATCACCTTATATATGCTTCAACAAGAGGAGAATGAGAAAAAAAAGAATGCGAAATTCTCTCTTCAATAAGTGGCTCAATCGCATTGTCCTATTCATTCTTCTCATGTCTATTCTTTTAGGGTTGACTCAGGAATATGCCCAAGGTCAAACCAACGGATGGTCGATTCCTAGAAATTTTTCAGAGCAGCCTGATACTGCTTCCTGGGCGCCATATATACTCTGTGATCGGTACCAAAATCTGCACCTATTCTGGGATGAAAAATTGGAATCAGTGGATGGTATTCCTCAGTCTGCTTTGTTTTACAAGACGGATCCTGGAGGTTTATGGTCTCAGCCGTTCGATTTATTAATTACCCCCAGATTCGAAGAATTACATGCTGCCATTACTCCAAACGACATGGTTCACCTCGTCTGGTCCAATGTCGATCATGATGTTATGTATTTTCGAGCCCCTCTCGTTGATGCAACTCAAATTAGAAAGTGGTCTAAACCGTTTGTACTAGCCAGTGAAGCGTATGCTAGCAATGTTTTTGTTGATAATTATGGGCTCATCTATGTAATATATACAGTAACAAATTCCGAAGCCTTAAAGCATTCGATATTCTATAAAATTTCGCCTGACTCCGGTGAAAATTGGTCGGAAGAAAAGTTGATCCTAGAGATAGACACACCTCTACCATCTACGATGCTGGTCCAGTTCGCCGTTGATGGCAGGGGTAGGTTTCATGTCGTATACACCGCGCGTTCGTATGATTATGGTAAGTATTCGGTTTTAGGATATTTGCGTTCTACGGATGCCGGAATACATTGGGATTTTCCGCTAACCTTTCCTGACAGTACAACTTTTCAAGGATTGGCACTGCTGGGGGAATATTTATTTGGAAATGATGAAATTCACCTGACCTACGACATACCCGAACGACTTCACCAATGGTCCGCTGATGGGGGTGTAACCTGGAACGAACCAATTCCAATTGTAAATGGGGTAGAACTTGGCGCAGCTTTTGGGGGATACAATCAAATTGTAAAAGATAACGCTGGTATGCTCCATGTAGTCCTTACAGAAATTAGCGGAGTTTTCCATTCAACATGGAATGGAGCAGATTGGAGCGTGGCTGAGTTGATCGACGCCCCAGATTTTGATCCTCACGGACAGATGATGGCAATCTGCCAGGGAAATCGACTTAGCGTAGTTTATGGTGGGAATGATCCCGCAAGCGAAATTTGGTACAGCGAAAAAATACTTAGTATCCCGAGTATTCCCCAGTCCCCTATTCCCACACCTGTAGCAAATCCTACACCAATCCCCACACCCACGGAAAATTTAAATATCGGTGAAGCACCGATTCCAACAAAAATCGCGGTTACTCCTTCTCTGGTTCAACATAATCCATCGCTATTGTCTGCGATAATTCTTCCAGTAATTTTGGTGATCATCCTGATTTCAGCCGCATTTTTTTATAGAATGTATCGCTCCTAGATAGGAAGAATACCTACTGATGAATATGCAATCACGTAAAGATAAACCATTTGCATCTGTGATCATTATTACACGTAATCGCCCCAAGGTATTAGCCGATTGTCTGGATCACCTGGCAAAGCAAAGTTATACTGATTTTGAGACCATCGTGGTTGACAGCTCGGATAATTATGAAACGAGGGATTTACTTGCTTCATGGCCTGCAATTCACTACCTGAGCATCTGGGATGGAAGGAATAACATGCCTAAGGCTCGTAACCTTGGGTTATCCCATGCGCGTGGAGATATCGTCGCTTTTATTGACGATGACAGTATGGTATTTCCAGATTGGTTGGAAAATATTGTGTCTGGTTATGCGGGAGATATGATTGGAGGGGTTGGCGGAAGAATACTCGATAATTTCATCAAGGTCGATCCAAATGATTCCCGAATAGGCAAAGTATTTCCTGATGGGACAGTCGTTCAAAACTTCTCAAGGGCTATTGGAGATCCTTTTTTTGTAGAATGGTTTGGGGGTTGTAATATGTCATTTCGGCGGTCGATATTGAATGATTTGGGTGGTTTCGATCCAAAATATGGGGGTAGTAATTCATTTGAAGATGTAGATATGTCCACCCGGGTCAGAAAAGCAGGTTATCAATTAATATTAATTCCTTCGGCTGTGGTCGACCATATCTTTGCGCCAAGGGTAGCAGGGGTCATCACCAGGGACTACGAAAATCCAAGTGTTCGATACCATCATATCCACAACCGCGCTTATTATGTAACAAAAAATTTTGGATTAAACAAGGCATATGGTAGATATGTGATTGAGACTTTATATGGTACAACGATCTATGCGGTTAAGAGGCTAAGCATTGCATCCTGGAAGCTATTAGGGGCAACCATACTTGGATTTATAAGCGGTTCTTGGGATGCGTGTATAAAAAAATGACAAAATAAATAAGTGTATGATGTGCGCCCAGATATTAATTAAAAAACGCCGGGTAAAATATACCTGAGTTGGAGGTTATTACCACTCCTACTGTGGACAAAATATTCATATTCCTGTACGGTTACGGCTATTCTGGTTTTTCTGACCAGAGTCAATGAATTTTCGACGATAAAGTTGTTTGAAAGGGCATCTTCTGTGTTTTACGACAAAATTGAATCAATTGAAAGGCGTATTCAACGTCGTTTTGAACTAATTCGTGGTCGATGGCAAATCATTAAAGGGGTGCAGGCTGGAAAACAATTCGGGGTAGGCTCTAACGTTATTATATTATTTCCACACTGCCTGAGAGTTGGAGATGATGTGAGTATCGAAGGTCCGTCATACTTGCATTGTCTCTCAACAAAGGGAGTTCATATCGGATCCCATACGAGTATTGATAGGAATTGCTGGTTACACTGTGGAGGAACGATCCAATGACCATGAGCATGGCTTTTTTTCAATTGGAGAATATTCTTATATTGGTTGTAACGCCGTTATTGGTGCTGGTGGAGGAATCCAGATCGGTAATCATGTACTGATTGGCCAAAGTGTCAACCTTCATGCAGAAAATCATAATTTTTCAGATCCCGAATTGCGTGTTGATCAGCAGGGTGTTACCTACCAGGGCATAATCATTGAGGATGATGTTTGGATTGGTTCGAAGGCTACCATCCTGGATGGAGTCAGAATTGGTAAGGGAGCAGTTATTGCTGCTGGTGCTGTCGTTACCAAATCAATCCCCGATTATGCGATTGCAATGGGCGTCCCCGCAAGAATTGTTGGTTCTCGTCAAAAACTGATCGGAATATCAATACTTTCTTTCAGAACAGCTATTTCTTCTGAGATTTAAAAAACATCATGGAAATTTTTTTTAAACATCCATAGAATATAATGAAATTTTTACTAGATCTACAATTGATAGTGTGAATGCGGTTACATTATCAGGCGGAATGGATCAATTGGTGAAATCTATGTGAGGCTTTAGGGTGAAAATCGCAATTTACCATAATCTTCCTTCAGGGGGAGGAAAACGAGCTTTATTTGAAATGGTAAAACACCTAGCAGCCTTGCATAAGCTGGATGTTTTCACACACATCAAGTGCGGAACATGACTTTTGCGATATACGCCCATATGTAGACCAGACAGGCATCTATCCATTTCGATCCATCGACACTTTTAGAAGTCCTTTGGGTCGGGTTAATCCTGCATTGCGCACGATGGATTTATTTCGATTTAGATTCCCTACAGACGCAGAATTGCTAAAGACATCGATCAAGCAGACTTACGACCTGGTTTTTGTGCACAATTGTCGCTTCAGCCAGGCGCCTGGATTAATCCGATTTTTACAAACAAAATCAATTTATTATTGCGGAGAACCGCCGCGTGGTTTTTACCGAACCACAGGTAGCCCGGCCATATTTTCAGCGTTCATCCATTCGCAGAACAGTGGATATTTTGGATCCACTACCTGACCTTTATCGGCGCACATTTATGCAGCTCGACCGAGCATCTACCCTGGGCTGCAACCAAAGTTCTGGTCAATTCTGCATATTCGCGTGAAGTATTTTACCGGGTTTATGGAGAATTTGCGACCACGTGTTATTTGGGAGTTGACTGTGAGAAGTTTCGTCCATTGCACATGGAAAGACAACCCTATGTGTGTTCCGTTGGTGCGTTGAGACCGCATAAAGGATTTGATTTTTTGATTAACAGCCTAGCTTTCATTCCCTCTGATCGACGCCCAGCGCTGGTGATTGCGTGTAACGCGATCAATACCCTGGAGAAAGCATATCTGGAAGGACTGGCGCAACGGTCTGGAGTTCAATTGGAGATCCGAGCAATGATCACTGATGAGAAGCTGGTGGAACTATACAATCATGCATTGTTAACCTTATACTCACCGGTGATGGAACCTTTTGGCTTTGTTCCCCTTGAATCGATGGCCTGTGGAACAGCCGTGGTTGGGGTGAATGAGGCAGGCGTACGCGAAACTGTTGTAAATAATGTAACGGGTTTGTTGATCGAACGAGACCCCAGATTATTTGCTGATTCAATTTTAAATCTTCTAACCAATCCAAAATTAGCCAACGAATATGGGGAAAACGGTCGTAAGAATGTTCTTGACAATTGGACCTGGGATAAAACCGTTCGAATCCTGGATACATATCTGACGGGATAAGAATTCATCAATAATCCGACACCATGTAATCTTATAAAAAACATTAATAAATATATGAGCCATCATGCCACTGTTAGTGCTGGTATCATTGGTTTTGATTGGGTTAATGGAGATTGTTGAATAGAACTCTAAAGTTTGGGATTTAGACGAACTGAGGATGGGATGATCAGCTTCAAGGCATGGTTAAGGCAACAGACAGCCATCGATAAAATTGATATGGCAACTTCAGAACTTGCTATCGCGATGGAACAACAACTTAATCAAGTCCACGATAAAATGTCAGAACCATTAGTCTTCATAATCATCTTAAATACGAACCGTAAAGCAGATACTTTGGAGTGTTTATCTTCAATCGTAAAAAGTACCTATCAAAACTATACTGTCTTAATATTAGATAATGCTTCTACAGATGGGTCCGTAGAAACAATCCGTACTCAATATCCTCAAGTTCAAATTATCAGTTTAAAGGAAAATCGGGGTTATGCTGGGAATAATAATGTTGGTATCCAGGCAGCACTCACTCAAGGAGCTGATTGGATATTCCTTTTAAACGAAGACACCATGATGGCTCCAGATTGTCTCACGCAATTGGTTGAAATGGGTGAAAGCCAATCCAATATAGGTATTCTCGGACCAATGGTGTATCACTATGATGAACCAAATATCATCCAATCAGCTGGCGGTCATCTGGATAATCGATTGTATTCAATCCATTTAGGGCAAAATGAACAGGATATTGGCCAATATGTAGAGCCTCATCCGGTTGATTGGATCTCGGGCTGTGCAATATTGGTAAGGCGATTAGTTATCGATCAAATCGGTTCTTTAGATGAGAACTTTTTTATCTATCTGGAAGAACTCGATTGGTGTATGCGCACACGGGAGAATGGGTGGAATATCTTCCACATTCCACATGCAAAACTATGGCATAAGGGAGTTCAAAGAAACTACCATCCTGCTCCATCCGTGACGTATTATTTCACGAGGAACCGTTTTTTATTGTTATCGAAGCATCATGCATCGATACTTACCTGGTTCTCAGCCTGGTGGCAAACTTTAACAACCCTGATAAGTTGGACACTTAGACCGAAGTGGCGCTCGATGAACAAGCACCGTGATGCAATGTGGCAAGGAATAAAAGATTTCCTGAGCAAACGCTGGGGACCGATGCAACAATGAAAGTTTTATTTCTCTCTCCCTGGTTCCCATATCCACCTGAAAATGGCTCTAAGATCCGAATTTATAACCTGATCAAGACTTTATCACACCAGCATGAAATAAGATTGATCTCATTTGTACGAGAGGGAGAACAAGTCGATCCGACAGGGCTGGATGATATCTGCCAATTGGAGGCAATGATTCCCTGGCGAGAATTCAAACCCAATAGCTGGAAGAGCCTTGCTGGTTTTTTCAGTCCAACCCCGCGTTCAGTTGTGGATACCTATAGCCCACAGATGGCTGAACAACTAAAGCGGTCGCTTGAACAGGAACGTCCGGATCTCATCATCGCTTCAGAAATGAATACTGCCATTTATGCCGGTCGAAAATGGAACATCCCCTGTATCCTGGATGAAATGCAGCTAGGATTACTCTCACAAGTATGGTCGAATTCAACTTCACCTGTTAATCAGGATCCGCAAGAAACTTTATTGGACTAAGGTACGCGCATATATAAAGTATCTTCTAAAACAATACGATGCATGTATCGTGGCATCAGATAAAGAACGAGAATTATTCTCTCAGTTATTAGCTGGGAATGAACGTATCGATGTAGTACCAAACGGTGTCGATCTCGATTTCAATCGACCTGGCATGTCAATACCCCAGCCAAATACGTTAATCTATAACGGTGCGCTCACATTTTCTGCCAACTTCGATGCGATGCGCTATTTCTTACAGGATATCTTTCCAATCATCCGGGTACAAGCGCCTGAAGTTAAGTTAAAGATTACGGGAATCAATTCAGGGGGTAGATCTTTCCCGCTTGCCTGTGGATGATCACGTAATATTTTCAGGCTTTTTGCCAGATATTCGCCCAGCCGTTGCTGAAGCCTGGGCTTGTGTAGTCCCGTTACGTCAAGGTGGCGGCACACGGTTGAAAATGCTAGAAGCTATGGCTCTCGGAACTCCCGTGATCGCAACATCTAAAGCGGCTGAGGGGATCTGCATAACTCCAGAGAAGAATATTCTCTTAGCAGAATTCCCCTGAAGAATTTTCTTCCCAAACAATTCGATTGCTGAATGATAATGCATTGCGCAATGAACTATCTAAAAACGGGAGAGAATTGGTAGAAAATAACTTTGGTTGGGAGGCGATTGGAACTTTGTTTAATTCTTTAATCGAAAGAGTGTTGAACAAAAGAGATCCAAAATTTACAACGTAAACTGAGACAAGTGGGTATCTTTGGATGATTACTAGATCGCTTTTCTTTCCGACTTTTACCACCCGAGATCAGGGATGGGTATCACTCGAATTTGAATAATAGTTGAAATTAGCATAAAGTAAGTTGCCACGGTTATTGGAATGATATTCAAAAAAAATGTCAATAAAGTAATATCCTCCGGATCCAGTTTTATCCTACCATTTTTCGATAAGGGTTTTGAGGATTGGATTAAACCAGGCGTGATCCTGATGGTGCTTGCAGCAGCCATCATTTTTGGCTATAAAGCCTCACCGAAATGGGCTTTGATACCCATTATTCTTGTAGCTGGTTTTTTGGGATTCATCGTTTTGCTACGCCGACCAGAGATTGGGATTATCTTACTTATTCCAATATCATTTTTTGCCCGATGGGAAATTGGTACAGGAACTAACATCGCGTTCAACTTGACTTTCCTTTTATGTATTGCCATCCTAGGGATCTGGATTTTCAACGGTATTACTACTCGCACTACAAGTCCATCAAGGCAATTCTTCAGTAAGTATTCTCTCGATCATATTCCTGGTAGCGATATCCTTATCGCTTCTTGGGGGAAACATCCGTTGGGTAGTTAATGCACAGGATCAAGCCTCTCTTCCTGCTCAACTAGGAGGCTGGCTGCTTTATGTTCTCCCGATTGGTTTACTGTTGTATATGCAAGCGGTGATAAAGGACATCCGTTGGTTGAAAATTATTGTGTGGATATTTATTTTTCTTGGTTCTATCTATATTATTAGTTTATTTCTACCATTTAATTTCCTGACTAGATTTAACTTATTTGTTCCCAGAAGCCTTGAGTCCGTATATTGGACCTGGCTGGCAGCCATTGTGTTTGGACAATTGTTATTTAATAAAGACATGCATATCCTATATAAAGTTGCGCTTGGATTGTTAATCATCGCTATTATCGTTGCAGGTCTATCCCCCGACCGGAGAGAATGGACATCGGGTTGGTTACCACCATTACTGGCGATTGGAACTATCCTATGGCTTCGTTCTTGGAAGATGGGCCTGGCTGCTACAATACTTGGTTGTTGCTGGAACTCGGGATATCAAAATCATCGATTTTTAATAGGTCAGTGGTATCAACCAATCAATATAGTATTACTTCCCGTTTTGCAACCTATCCAATCATGTTTGAATTAATCAAAGCTAATCCGATTATTGGTTTAGGTTTTGCTAATTATTCTCACTATACATATCTCTATCCAATTTTGGGTTGGAATGTGAGTTTTAATTCACACAACAATTATATGGATATCATCGCACAAACAGGGTTCTGTGGGCTTGATTCTATTCCTGGGTGTAATGATCTGCGATAGGGTTACGTGGGTGGAAACTCAGTAAACTGAAGTTAGATGGCTTTAGCAGTGGATATACCAACGCCTGTTTAGGTGGCCTGGTTGGCATGCTAGCCTCAGGTATGTTAGGTGATTGGTTTTTACCCTACTTGTATAATATTGGAATACCAGGGTTTCGCTCCAGTGTTTTTGCATGGATATTTTTAGGTGGATTATTGGCATTGGCGCGAATATTTGACAAACAAGACACGGAAAATCCGTCAACAGAGTTGGGAAGTCACATCATAAATAGTTGCACTCAAAGAGATGGTAGACAGTATTTCATCTCCATAATAATCAATTAATATTTTAGGTATTCTGATCCAATGCATGAATGGTGGAATGAGACCGAACTGCTAGCTTACGATAAATCAAAGAAATGCCTAAACTGACCATTCATTTCAAAAAGTCCTGGATGGCTGGAGACAATAGTTTCGACGATCTTAGAACTACAAAACAATGCATCATTGTAGAATTCGCTGGGAAGATAGTTCTGATATTGATGGTCTATTTACTTTAAGAGTATTAATTATGTATAATTCGCCATATGGTAAAAAGTATTGCTACCAATTCCTTCCGCGCAATTATTCTTGCGGATTTCAGATATTCAAAGGATATACTCTTAGGATTAGTGTTGTTAATCACGGCTCTCCTTCCAATAAACGGAAGATATTATTCAATAAAAGCTGCACGTGCGAGTGATTCCGATAAAAGTGCTCAGGTGTATCGTGTTTTCCTGCCTATTTTATATAATGTAAATTACTCAGCAGTTCCAAGGGTTAATATTCCAAAGATTGAAAATAACCAAGGTGAATTTCTACCAGAAGAGTCCGCAGTATTCTGGTTTGGGAAAGTGACTCCCACAGAGAATTATGCGGATGTCCGGATCGGGTATACACCATCGAGCCTCTGGGTATGGATTTCCATCATCGACCGCAGGTTGTGGTACGACGAATCACCAACTCCAGAAGATCTCACGAAGTGGGATTCATCAAGCCTGTTCTTGAATGTTGATGGAAACGGTCATAACTTTACATTTGACAATACCTATCGGTTTGATGCCCAGTTGAACTGGTGGGAAGGACGAGAAAATTGGCAGGCAGCTTACCAGGCGAGCAGCGCAGGATGGCGGATTCAACCGATCAATTTCGAAACGCATACCAATTGGTATGGTTTTCCTGAGCCAAATGATGATCAAGATGACCGTGCCTGGTTGGTCGAATATATAATCCCGTATCAATCACTCGGCTTTGCCGATACTCCTCCAGAAGGAACAGAGTGGCGCATGGGTGTTCAAATACACGACCGGGACGACTTTGCCGGAGCACCAATCGCCGATAAAGTTTGGCCAGAGAATATGTTGCCTGATTTTCCCATCACGTGGGGAATGGGTCACTATCGGATTACCTGACTATTCACCACCACCAGCCTCGAACACACAAACATATATCCTTCGGAATGGTTTGAATGGGATCACCGTAACAGATGGGATGGTCGGTGGAGGTACAATGTGTGGAGCAGGACTGGATTTCTGGAGCGAGTGGGGCAATCACAGCTACGTTGGAGTAAGGGAACTCAACGTTCAAAACCAGGGAAATACCGATGACTGGCCTTGCTTCTCGAAAATCTATATTACTTTTCCAACAGCAGGATCTACCGATTGGATTGCAAGTGATTACTGCCACTCTCACGCTTCATCAAGTCGGGAATTCTACTGGGTTTCCTTATGATCCGCCCAAAGCACTCAACTCTCTGATCCAGGTGTTTGACATTAACCAGGATTGGGATCCGAACCACACTTTCGTGGAATAACGCCCCACAGCCAATGGAGAATCTTAAGCCGCGGATGGGTGGGGTCGATCGACCAATCACAAGTAGGTATTGCTCGAACCATTGATGTGAGTCTGGCCGCAACCAGGGCATATTTGGATAGAAAGCCTCTTCAAGTGGTTCTTTATTCAGCCGATTTTTATGGTCCCCATGGCAAATATTTCTTTTCCTCAAGCAGTATTGATTATGATGGAGTTTGGCGTCCAAGCCTGGAAATCACCCTTGGAAATCCATGAGATTGGTAAAGTGCAGATATTAACCTAGTTTGATTTCCATGCATCCAATTCGTCTCGTTATCATTTTCCTGGATTGATATCAGCATCACGTTTAGCATCGATATTCACGATTTTCCAATTTCATCATTTCCCAAAAATACAGATCCATTTTTTTATAACTTTAATTGACTACTTTGACGATACATTAAAAATAGTTTCATGGACTCAAACCAAATCAATCCAGAATCTTTCAGTCATTATCGTTAATTGGAATACCAGACAGCTACTGGCAGAGTGCTTACGGTCTGTGAAAGTTAATCTTTTAGATCTCAATATTGAAGCCTTTGTCGTCGACAACGGTTCTTCGGATGGTAGCCAAGAGCTGGTCCGCACGGACTTTCCAGAAGTTACGCTGATCGAAAACCGAGAAAATCTCGGTTTCTCAAAAGCGAATAACCAGGCAATCCGATTGTGCTCTGGGAATTATATTTTGCTCTTGAATAGCGATGCATTTCTAACCCCACATGCTGTTCAAAAAATGATCGATGCAATGGAATCCGATTTGTCCATTGGGATTGCCGGAGCTCACCTGGTTTACCCCGACGGTAGCTGGCAGGTATCTCATGGAGCTCTTCCAACTTTTTGGTCCGAGGTTGCCAGCTTATTTGGGCTAGATAAGTTCCAAATGGAAAAAGGTGATCATGGTCCTTATCAGGAGACCGGAACTGTGAGTGGCACGTGCTTGTTGATTCGAAAAACACTGTTAGACCAGGTCGGTTTACTTGATGAAGTTTTTTTTATGTTCAGTGAAGAAGTTGATCTATGCAATCGCTGCCATAAGGTCGGCGCGAAGGTCATATATGTACCGTCAGCGATGGTAATTCATACCAATGGGGGTAGCACAGGTAAAACTGTCGGACGCATTATGCTGCTCTATTCCGGTAAACTGCAGTATTTCTACAAGCATTTTGGTTCTGGGGGTTAAGAACCGGCTAAAATATATGATGCTGCTCGCAGCAGCGTGTAAATGTTTGACCTACCGAATACTGCGATTTATCAGCCTGGGTCGTATTCGGAAAGACGATTTCTGGTGGGATGTCTCAAAGAAATTAATGGCCATGTCCTGATGAGCCAGATTCTCTTCCTCTCTCAGCTGCTTCCATATCCAACCGACGCTGGCCCAAAGGTACGATCATATTACGTCCTGCGCTATCTGGCTCAGAAGCACCGAGTTACCTTACTGGCATTCTCCCGACCGGACGACAGCCCTGAGGCTATTCAGCATCTGCAAGAAATCTGTGAAGATGTTCACCTGATAACGATACACCGAAGTAACATTCGAAATATGACATCCTTATCTACCAGCCTGTTAAAAGGGGTGTCGTTCATTATCCAACGTGATTTTGTTCGCGAAATGGCGAATACAGTCGACCGGTTACTTCAAAGTAAACCATTTGATGCAGTCCATAGCGACCAGTTATGGATGGCACAATATGCCCTACGGGCAAAACGGGTGGCACCTAAAACAAGGCTTGTTCTGGATGAGCATAATGCATGCTTCCAGATTTGGAAGAGATTGTCAGTGGGTGAACATAATCCGCTGAAGCATTTATTGTTGGAGCGTGAATGGCGAAAGTTGCAAGCCTATGAAGCTGAAACCTGTTCCAACTTTGACCATGTTGTAACAGTAACCGAGCAGGATCAACGCATTTTACAGGGATTGGTACATTCTCAGAAAGATCCAAAAAGACGGATCGACCAATCTCAAACAATTGATAATTTCTTGACGATACCTATCTGTGTTGATACCCGATCAATCGTTCCGGTAAAGCCAATCGCTGGGGCACTGCGATGTACTGCACATGGGGACGATGTTCTGGCTGCCAAATGTTGAAGGGGTGCTGTGGTTTGCTCGCCAGGTTTGGCCGATCGTCGCTGCTAAGCTCCCTCAGGCTACCTTCACGATTGTTGGTAAAAACCCACCCTCTGAGATACGTGCACTTTCCAAAAATGGAAGTGGTAGATCATACCATCCAGGTCACAGGTTATATCGCTGACCCGCAACCATGCCTTGAGAAGGCTGGTGTTTTCATTGTACCGCTTCTCTCAGGAGGTGGTATGCGGGTGAAAATCATCGATGCATGGCGATGGGGCTTACCTGTTGTCTCCACCAGCATCGGTGCAGAGGGAATCCACTGCAAGCCAGGTGAAAATATCCTGATCGCAGATAACCCCCAGGCTTTTGCAGATGCTATAGTTGAGGTGCTTGCAATAAACTTATGGCAGGGCAATTAAGGATGAATGGTCGGTCCTGGGTGGAAGAGAATTACGACTGGCGTAAGGTGTATTCTCAATGGGATACAATTTATGATACGATCTAAAATAATCGCTTTATAAATATTCACTCTCAATTTATAAGCAATACGTGGCAT